>CAJJBZ010000006.1 GCA_905182535.1 uncultured Planktomarina sp. | reverse complement strand
AAATTGTAGACGAGGGACACCCATGACGACCTATTCACCCGCTGAGATTGAAGCCAAATGGCAAGCCGCTTGGGCCAAAAGTGAAACCTTCAAGGCCGTAGCCAGCGCAGATCGTCCGAAGTATTACGTTTTGGAAATGTTCCCCTATCCCTCCGGCCGCATCCATATGGGCCATGTGCGCAATTACACGATGGGCGATGTGGTGGCCCGCTATAAGCTGTCGACCGGTCATAATGTGTTGCACCCTATGGGATGGGACGCGTTTGGCATGCCTGCTGAGAATGCAGCCATGGCAATTGGTGGCCATCCTAAAGAGTGGACCTATGCCAATATAGCCACGATGCGTGACCAGATGAAGCCTTTGGGTCTGTCGATTGATTGGTCCCGCGAATTTGCCACCTGTGACCCGGAATATTATGGCCAACAGCAAGCATTATTCTTGGACATGATGGCCAATGATCTGGTGTACCGCAAAAATGCGATGGTCAATTGGGATCCAGTCGATATGACTGTTTTGGCCAATGAACAAGTCATTGATGGCAAGGGCTGGCGCTCAAACGCCGAAGTGGAACGCCGCGAACTGACGCAATGGTTCTTTAACATCTCCTCCATGTCAGGTGAGTTGCTGGATGCCTTAGACAATCTCGAAAACTGGCCCGCAAAAGTGCGCCTGATGCAGGAAAACTGGATTGGAAAATCCCGTGGCCTTGAGATGACCTTCCCTCTGTCTACGCCGCAAGATGGCCATGATGGGATTACCGTTTATACCACGCGGCCAGATACTTTGGTGGGGGCTTCCTTTATAGGATTGGCGGCCAACCATCCGCTGACCCAAAGCTTAGCTGCACAAAATCCTGCATTGGAAGCCTTCTGCGCTGAATGCAAAAAGATGGACACCACCGAAGCGGCCATGGAAAAGGCTGAGAAAAAGGGCTTTGACACAGGCATCACCGTGCAAAACCCCTTGGGTGGCGCACCTCTGCCGGTTTGGGTGGCGAATTTTGTGATGATGGATTACGGCACTGGCGCTATTTTTGCCTGCCCGGCCCATGATCAACGCGACCTTGATTTCGCGCGGAAGTATGATCTGCCGGTGATTGATACCTTCTTTGCCCTGAACAATGATACACCGGTAGACAAAACCGCTTTTGTGCCGATGAAATCTGAGAAGGTCCGCTGGGTTGACCAACCGGCTGGCTTGACTGAGGCCACTGGCCAAGAGGCCATTGACGCCACGATTGATTGGGCCGAGGCAGAGGGCCTGGGTCTGGGAAAAACACAATACCGCCTGCGCGATTGGGGCCTGAGCCGACAGCGTTATTGGGGCTGTCCGATTCCTGTTGTGCATTGTAGCTGCGGTGTTGTGCCTGAGAAGAAAGAAAACCTGCCCATTCGCCTGCCGGATGATGTACTTTTGATATTCCAGGCAATCCGCTGGACCGCCACCCGACTTGGCGTCATTGCAGCTGTCCAGCCTGTGGAAAGGATGCGCGACGTGAGACGGATACCATGGATACTTTCGTGGATTCGTCCTGGTACTATGCCCGTTTCACTGCGCCAAATGCCGCTTCAGCCTACGGATATGGAAGAGGCCAGCTATTGGATGAATGTCGACCAATATATTGGTGGCGTTGAGCATGCTATCCTGCACCTGCTGTATTCTCGCTTCTTTGCGCGGGCGATGCAGATCTGTGGGCATTTGCCGAAAACGGCGATTGAGCCCTTTGACGCCATGTTCACTCAGGGCATGGTTACCCATGCGATCTACAAATCAAACGGAAACGGTAACCGCCCTGTCTATCACTATCCTGAGGCGGTGATCTGCGTGATGGTAAAGCCTTTTTGAAAGAGGGCGGGGCTGAAGTGACCATTGTGCCTTCAGCCAAAATGTCAAAATCAAAAAACAATGTTGTAGACCCAATCAGCATTATCAGCAGCTACGGCGCTGATACGGCCCGTTGGTTTGTGCTGTCTGATAGCCCACCCGAGCGTGATGTGGAGTGGACTGCCTCCGGCGCAGAGGCTGCTTACAAACATTTGAACCGAGTTTGGCAATTGAGCGACAAGATCGCGAACATGGACAAACAACATGTTGGAGAGGGTGATAAAGACCTTCTGCGCGCCCTACATAAAACCATTCAAGACGTGACTACGGGCGTGGAAAGCTTTGGATTTAATGCAGCGATTGCAAAACTTTATGGCCTGACTGCTGCATTGGGTAAAACCAAAGCGGGATATGCCGCACAGCATGAAGCGATTGTGACATTGGCTCAGTTGATGGCGCCTATGACACCGCATTTGGCCGAAGATATTTGGGCGCATCAAGGTGGTGAAGGCCTGATCGCTAATGCGGCTTGGCCCGTTGCAGATCCGGCGTTGCTGGTTGAGGATGAGGTAACTTTGCCAATTCAGATCAATGGTAAACGTCGAGACGAGATCACCGTTCCAAAGGATATGAGCAAGGAAGAGCTGGAAGTCTTGGTCTTGGCTAATAATGCTGTGGTCAAAGCGCTCGACGGTGCTACACCTAAGAAACTGATCATTGTACCTGGGCGCATTGTAAATGTGGTTATCTAGCCGACGTGGATTTTTGCTGGCCGCTCTCGCTCTTGCGGGGTGCGGCTTTGAGCCTGTGAATGGCGTAAGCTCCAAGTCTCAGATGCTGCGCAATACTGTTTTGGTTCAAGCCCCGACGAACCGGGTTGAGTTTGAACTTGTGCGCAATCTGGAAGTGCAACTTGGTCAGGCTGTGTCCAAGCTTTATGACCTGCAGTATAAATTAAGTGTTGACGAAGAGATTATCGTTGTCTCAGCAGCGCAAGAGATTAATCGGTTCAGCCTTGTGGGAGTGTTGGAATATTCTCTGGTCGACAATGGTGGCGTGGTTTTACTGAGTAAACTGCGAAATCTTTCACTGGCTATTCGGCTACCGGTACCACGGTAGCGACCCAGCGCTCAAAGAGAGATGCCTATGACCGCCTGATGGTGATCCTCGCCAAGCAGGTGTCCAACTCTCTTTTGACCTCGGATCGCCCATGAAGCTTTCTGCGCGTGACGCATTGGGTGTTTTCACACGACCTGACCCAAATAAGACCGGGGTGTTGATCTACGGGGCCAACGCGATGCGTGTGGCGCTAAAACGTCAGCAACTGGTTAAGGGCTTGATCGGCCCTCTGGGTGAAGAGGAAATGCGCCTAACACGGCTACAAGGCGGTGAGCTGCGCCGGGATGGTGCGGCTTTGAACGATGCCATCAAAGCAGTTGGATTTTTCCCCGGTCCAAGGGTTGTATTGGTCGAAGATGCTAATGAGAATTGTGCGGATGCTGTTTTGGCAGGCCTGAAGGACTGGCAAAAAGGGGACGCACAGATGGTCGTGATTGGCGGGGCCTTGAAGCCTACATCGAAGATCCGCAAGGCCTTTGAAGCTCACTCGACTGCTTGGGCCATAGCAATTTTTGATGAACCGCCCTCGCGGGCTGAAGTTGAAGCTGGACTTGCCAAAGTGGGGATGGGCGAAGTGAGCGCTGAGGCGAGCCTTGCAATTTTTGATCTATCAAAGGTACTGGATCCAGGAGATTTTCATCAGTTTTTGGAAAAATTATCCCTTTTCTGTATGACCCAGGCCGGACCAGTGACTATTGGCAACGTGGAAGACTGCGCGCCGCAATCGACAGAAGCTGCTTTGGATGATGTGATTGGCTTGGTGGCTGATTTGAAAACCAATGAGCTGGCACCGGTTCTGCATCGGGTTATCGCCCAGGGCGGCACCGCCACCGGGCTTTGCATCGCGGCTTTGCGTCATTTTCGCATGCTGCACACGGCGGCTTGTGATCCTGGAGGGGCTGCTCAAGGTGTTGGAAAATTGCGCCCCCCGGTTTACGGGCCGCGTCGTGATCGCATTCAACGCCAAGTGACCTCTTGGAGCCGTGACCGCTTGGAACAAGTCATATCGCTATTGCTGGAGACAGATTTAAAGCTGCGCTCCGCGGGACAAACCGCGCCCCAAATGGCTCAGGTTGAGCGGTGTTTTATTCGTATAACGATGATGGGAAAAAGATAATGTATACAGTTTTGGGATCCACTAAGAACCGCACTTTACGCGTCATTTGGACACTTGAGGAGCTGGGCGTGAGCTATGACCAAGTTGTTGGTGATCCCGGCTTCAGCAGAAGTGAAAGCGCTCAACCCCACTGGAAAAGTTCCTGCTTTGATCCTGGAGGGTGAAATACTGCCTGACAGTGTCGCCATCATGACATTCCTATCTGACCGCCACAACGCCCTGACATTTCCAGCAGGCTCGGTGGAACGCTTGCGTATGGATGGACATATTCAATTCTTGCTGGAAGAATTTGACAGCCTGCTTTGGGTGGCTGCAAAAAACTCCTTTATCAATCCAGTTGACCAGCGCGCGCCAGAGGTGAAACCTGTGTTGAAGTGGGAGTTTGAACGCAGCTTACAGCGCCTTGAAGAACGTTTGCAGGGTGAGTTTTTGATGGGTGACACATTCACAATCGCCGATATTCTGGCGGTGCACTGTCTGAATTGGGCGTTTACCGCTAAATTCCCAGACGCTAGTGAAGCTTTGAAAGGCTATGCAAAGCGGTGCCGCGGTCGTGACGCTTATAAGCGTGCTGTTGCTGACAGGTAATCAGCCGCAGCACGGCCTGCCCAGCGGCCTGTCGCGAGGCAGGCTGTAATCAGATAGCCGCCCGTTGGCGCCTCCCAATCGACCATCTCACCGGCGCAGAAAATGCCTGGGTGAGATTTTAGCATCAGCTCAGGTGTGAGCGCGTCCCACATGACACCGCCCGCGGTGGAAATTGCTTGATCCATCGGGCAGGGTCCCATGAGCGGCAAGGGCGCATTCTTGATCGCGGCGACTAAGCCATTGATGTCGCGCGGCATGGGTTGGGTCAGCTCAAAAACCAAAGCACGTTTTGTGGCATCCAGTTTGACAGATTTTCGCAGGAAATTAGTTAGGCTGTCCTTTGGTTTCCGACTGGCAATCATCTTATGTAGATCTGCCGCGTTAATTTGTGGGGCGAAGTCGAGCTTTGCTAGTGCGTTTTTACGAAGCATGCGTCCGAGCGCATATACCGCCCCGCCTTCTATGCCAGATTGGCTGATCACAAATTCGCCACGGCTTTGAGCGCCCGCAGCCGACAATTTGATGTTTTTGAGCGGCTTGCCGAAGTAGGGGACCATATGTTTCGACCATGCCACTTGCATGCCAACATTGGCCGCCACAAACTCTGACTGTACAACGCCAGCCTGCGTGAAATGTTTCGACCACGCGCCGTCAGAACCCAATCGCGCCCAGCTGGCGCCACCCATGGCAAGGATCAGAACTTTGGCCTGAATTTGCACTTCACCAGAGGGGGTTTCAAAGCTGTGAGTTTCACCGGCCACGAGTGGCCCCACCCAACGATGGCGGCGCAAAAGCGTGACTCCTAGGGTTTCGAGCCGTGCCAACCATGCGCGCAGAAGGGGAGACGCTTTCATGCGTGTCGGAAAAACCCGGCCCGTGCTGCCTGTGAAGACCTCTTGGCCCAAGCCCTGCGCAAAATTGATCACCTCTTTGGGACCGAACTCCGCCAACATTGGGCGTAGGCTCAATGCATCGTAATTTTTTATAAAAACAGCGGCAGTCTTCCTGTTTGGTCAGGTTCAGGCCTGACTTTCCTGCCATAAGAAATTTACGAGCTGGTGATGGCATTGCATCTGCAACAGCAACTTTTAAACCTGTGAGGGCCGCTTGTTCGGCAGCCATCAAACCAGCGGGTCCGGCTCCAACGATTAGAACGTCATAAGCTAGTAACTGGCCTACAATAGTTGTTTTTGAACTTAGCTTCGCTTGGTGGTGGTCCAAATTATATGCTACCGATCTGATTTGGGTGGAGTTTTATCATCGTTGATTTCGTTTGTGTTGTATCTTATCGCTGTCACTCAATCTGCATAACCAGCAATTAGGTTTTTAGAAAATACCAATATAGTAACTTTCAGGCTATTTCCATATTTTACAATGATTTAATCGCCCTGTCTTGGGTGCAGCTGGATATGGCTCAGTGATACCTATGAAGTATTTTATAGATTAAGAGCTTTTTGTACTAATTCAGCTTTGCTATATTTCCCGGACAAATTGACTTCACGATTGATCAACGCGTCGCGAAGATCCTCTTCTGACAGCGCTTCAATGCTTTTGGCCGTCATGTTCATAAAATTGATTTTAGGTCTGAAAGGTGGATTGGTCTCACCGAAACTCTCGCGGTTTTTGAACTTGAAGTCACTGGCATATTTAGCAAAAAAATGCGCCAAAAAGGTATTGATACTGAGGCGTACACGCGGATCGTCGGTCATCAAATGCTGCGAAGACTCGAGCGCTTGGACCATCAATTTGACCCAACGCCTTGCGCCTTTTTCATCCAACAACATATGTGCATTATGTGTGTGATGAAAGTTCAAGCGATATTCGGCTCCGTGGTAGTATGGACCGCCGCCCATCACGTCGAGCCACATGCTGGCTTGGGTGCCAATGTGATGATTGAGGTCACCCACCCGGGCAAAAGGTGTCCGGAACCATTTTTCATCGGCAAACACCCGACTATAAAAATCGCTTACGATACCCACAATTGGATCTTGCCCCAACACAGAATAAAGTTGCCAAAACTGAATTGGCTTTTTCATATTATTGGAGGCTTTGAGCGACAGAATTTCTGGCATGCGATGTGCGTCTTTGGGCAGAAGCTTAGACGCTACGGCTTTGGTGATATATTTCTGCCTGGTGGTTTCAGTCAGATAGCCGCGCTCGGTTTGGTAGATGGGGTAATTCTGTTTACTCAAGGTTCTATGCTCTCAACTCAGGCCGCAATCATATGTCCAATTACCCCTACAACCAGGGGGCAGGCCACCGCAATAGGGCAGAGCGCGCCACAATTTGATTATCTGGTTTGACCTTGCTGCTGGTTGCAATACCATAGGCTGACCGGGCGGCGATCACGTCGCCCTGCATAGGGATTAAATTATGATATTCGAAAAATCTGCAGTTGCTGTTGTTTCTGGTGGAGCCTCGGGTCTTGGCGCGGCAACGGCGCGAAAACTAACTTCCATGGGCGCATGTGTTGCGATTTTTGATCTCAACGTAGCGGCTGGTGAGGCATTGGCCCAAGAGCTGGGTGGCGTTTTCCACTGTGTTGATGTGGCGAATCCGTCCAGTGTGGCTGCTGGGTTTGAGGCCGTCGTGGCCGCGATTGGCGCGCCACGCATCATGATTAATTGTGCTGGCATCGCACCCGCGATGAAAACTGTGTCCCGCGGCGCGCCTCATGATGCAGCAACATTCGAAAAAACAATTCAGATCAATCTAATAGGAAGCTTTAACTGTTCGTCGCAAGCCGCCTGCTTGATGGCGGCCAGTGATCCCTGCGGCCCAGATGGCGCGCGTGGCGTGATCATTAACACAGCGTCCGTTGCGGCCTATGACGGGCAAATTGGGCAGGTGGCTTATTCCGCCTCTAAGGGTGGGATTGTAGGGATGACCTTGCCGATGGCGCGGGATTTGGCTGACAAGGGTATTCGTGTTTGCGCCGTTGCACCCGGTATTTTCGCAACACCCATGGTGCAGGGTATGCCGCAAGAGGTGCAGGACGCTTTGGGCGCACAAGTGCCCTTCCCACGCCGTTTGGGGGCCGCGTCTGAATATGCAGATTTGGTCGGGCATATTGTGGACAATCAAATGCTCAATGGTGAGGTCATCCGCTTAGATGGGGCCATCCGTATGGCGCCGCGGTGATATCTGGCAATGCAGGTTAAACCCACCATTCCCACAGACACGCAAGCGCCGGTCGCAATACTTGGGTGCGGCCTGATTGGCATCAGCTGGACCGCTTTGTTTTTGCATCATGGCATTGATGTGCACGCCTGGGATCCAAACCCTGATGCACGCAACTGGCTTGCAGAGCGGATAAAACCCTCAATGGCTCAATTGCTACAGATGGGCCCACCTGCAAGGGCTTTGGGGCACTTGAGCGTTTTTTCAGAGATGCCAGAGGCTTTGGAAGGCGTGTCTTTCGTGCAAGAGAACGCACCTGAAGTGGTGGCGGTGAAGCATGAAATTTACCAAATTTTTGAAAGGTATGCAGCGTCGGACGCCCTGATCGCGTCAAGTGCGTCGGGGCTATCTTGGTCGGCGCTAAGTGCAGGAATGCAGGCGCCCGAACGCTTGCTTACGGCTCACCCTTTCAATCCGCCGCACCTTGTGCCCTTGGTTGAGATGTTTTGCCCCTCGACTGCAGCCCTTGATCGGGCTGATGCAATGTACCGCCAAATTGGACGGGTGCCGGTCCGGATGAAGCGCGAAGCGACTGGGCATATTGCCAATCGCTTAGCTTCGGCTTTGTGGCGCGAAGCGGTCAATATTGTGGCAGAAGGTATTGCTGATGTGGAGGCTGTTGATCTTGCATTGGTTAACGGCCCCGGCCTTCGTTGGGCCGTGACCGGCGCGCATATGACCTATCATCTCGGTGGTGGTGATGGCGGCATGGCCCATTATCTCGAACATTTGGGCCCTAGCCAAGAAAGCCGTTGGGCTGATCTCGGTAGCCCAAGCCTGACCCCTGAGGTGTGTGCGGCTTTGATTGCTGGCGTTGAGGCCGCGGCCAAGGGCAAAAGCTTGCGAGAGTTGGAGCAAATCCGCGATACTGGCTTGATGCGTTTGTGGATGCTGGCAGAGCACAATTTAGCTTGCATTCGAAATGACCACGCATACAAAAAAGAAGAAATTGAGGGACAGTATGAACATCCTATTTATAATGTATGATCAGTTACGTTTTGATTATCTTAGCTGCGCAGGACACCCACATTTAGACACCCCAAATTTTGACCGTGTCGCAAAAAAGGGTGTTAGGTTTACCCAAACTTATGTTCAATCACCCATTTGTGGAGCTAGCCGTATGTGTTATTATACGGGACGCTATGCCAGCAGCCATGGGGCGCAATGGAACGGTTTCCCACTTCGTGTGGGAGAGCAAACTATTGGAGACCATCTGCGCAAGCTTGGTATGAATTCTTGGATCATTGGTAAGACCCATATGACAGCTGACGCGGAAGGTATGGCACGGCTTGGGTTGGCGGCAGATAGCGTCATCGGTGCGCGGCAAGCGGAATGTGGGTTTGATAATTGGGTGCGTGACGACGGACTTTGGGGCTATGGGCCTGATGGGCTATTATGACGAGAACCGTAGTCCTTATAATGAGTATCTTAAAGTCAAGAGGCTATGATGGTGAAAACCCTTGGGCTGATTATGCCAATGCCGGCATCAGTGATAAGCAGATTGCGTCTGGCTGGATGTTTCGTAATGCTGATAAAGCGGCAAATATAAAGGAAGAGGATAGTGAGACTCCCTGGTTAACTCAAAAAACTATTGAGTTTGTGGATCAGGCTGAAGGGCCTTGGATGGCTCATGTGAGCTATATTAAACCCCACTGGCCATATATTGTTCCTGCACCGTACCATAATATGTTTGGTGCAAACCATGTACCAGGGGCACTGCGGCATGAAATTGAGCGCCAAGACCCACATCCTGTTTACGGGGCATACATGGGTAATAAGATTGCTTCAGCCTTCCAACGTGAAGAAGTCCGTGAGAAAGTAATTCCAGCCTACATGGGATTAATAAAGCAATGTGATGACCAGCTTGGCCGCTTGCTTGATCACCTTGAAAACACTGGTCGGATGGCTGATACAATGATAGTTCTCACCTCTGACCATGGTGATTACCTTGGCGACCATTGGTTGGGGGAGAAAGATTTATTTCATGAAGCTTCGGTCAAAGTTCCACTGATAATTTATGACCCACGTTCAGAAGCGTCTAGTACTCGCGGGACAACTTGTGATGCCTTAGTAGAAAGTATTGATTTGGCCGCTACGTTTGTGGAGGCTGCGGGTGGGTCTGTCCCGGAACATATTTTAGAAGGCAAATCTCTTATGCCATGGTTATGGGGCCAAAACCCATCTTGGCGTGATTATGTTATTTCAGAATTTGATTATTCTCCCACACCACAAGCGGCTAAATTAGGGTTGGAGCCTCGTGATGCGCGTTTATTCATGGTTTTTGATGGAAGATATAAAATGATGCATGCTGAGGGTGGCATGCGACCTATGCTCTTTGATTTGCATGAGGATCCTGAAGAATTTCATGACTTAGCAAAAGGTTCAGATCATCAGCTTATAATAGATAAGCTGTATAAAGATTTGCATCATTGGGGTTTACGCTTGTCACAGAGAGTGACCAAGTCTGAAGATGAAATAATTGCTATGAGAGGGCGTTCGTTAAGGCGTGGAATTCTTCCATTTTTAGTTGATGGCACTGAAGTTCCAGATGAACTCACAGAAAAGTATGTTGGTCCAATCCGTCAGAATTTTATAAAAGATTAATTGATCCTGTAAGGCCTCTCTGATGCATTAATCGCCTGTAAAGTTTGGCGAACGTTTTTCGTTAAAGGCCGACACGCCCTCGCGGCGGTCTTGGGTCGGGATGGTGCGGTTGTAGGCTTCAATTTCGAAGGCCAGCCCGTCTGCCAAGCCCATGCTTGGCCCTTTTGAAATGGCCTGCTTTGCTTGGCGCACTGCCACAGGGGCATTGGCGGCGATGGCTTGAGCCGGTTTGAGACGCAGCAGGGAGCAGATCCTCGGCCGAATAGACGGCATTGGCCAACCCCCACTCAAGGGCCTGCTGTGCATTGAAGACTTGACCCGTGAGGATCAGCTCCTTAGCGCGGCGTTCACCTATTGCACGGGGCAACGTTTGGGTGCCGCCTGCGCCGGGGATGATGCCGATTTTTACTTCAGTCTGTGCAAATTTCGCACTTTCCGCTACATAGGCAAAGTCAACCGCCGCCGCCAATTCACAACCGCCGCCATAGGCCGCGCCATTGATGGCCCCAATAATCGGGATGGGGCAGTTGATGACAGCACGTGCCATACGCTCATAGATTAAATGCTGCTTGCCCCAGGCGGCATTGCTCATGCCGTTGCGTTCTTTGAGATCCCCTCCGGCACAAAAAGCGCGGGTGCCAGAGCCGGTGAGGATGATCGCGCGGGTGTCGCCCGCATCCATGGAAACCGCTTCAAAGGCAGATACCAAATCCAAAGCCATTTGCGTGTTGAAGGCATTTGCAGCCTCGGGCCGGTTCAATGTGATTTGCAACACATGTGGAGCTGGTTGGCTCAGCAGCAGCGTTTCATAGGATGTCATATCATGTCTCATTTGCTGTTGGAGTGGTGGGCCAAGGCATCGATTGTAGCTTCAAAATCATATTGAGGTTTCCAGCCCCAATCTTGCTGCGCGGCGCTGTCGTCAAACACGTCTGGCCAACGTCGGATTAAATCATCCGTTGGGCTATTTTTTGTGAAGCTACAGGTGAAATCAGGATAGCGGCTTTGGATCGCTGTCACGAGATCTTGGGCGGTAAACATATAGCTGTGCAGATTATAGATGTGTTGGTGCAGGGATGTAACATCTGCTGTGCAAATCTCGACTACGCTGCGGGTGACATCATTGAGGTAAAGTGTCGACATTCCAGTATTTTCAGCCACAGGGAAAGCAAAGTTTTTTCCCTGTGCTGCGGCGATGATGGCATGGCTGGGGTAGGCAGTCATTGCTCCTGCGGGGGCAAAGGGAGACAAAACCATGGGAAAGCGCAGGCAGCGGAAATCAAAATTCTGCCTTAGTTTCAAATACACCCCCATCCGCTCCACTGCTACTTTAGTGGCTCCATAGATATTTTCAGGCCATTGCGGCGTGTCCAGTGCTACTGGGCTGTCCAGATCTGGACCATAGGTGGCAGCAGTACTAGCAAAGAAAAATGGGCCTGTTTGGTGCTTCAGACACATACGCATAAACTGGATGGAACTGGAGGCGTTTACCTCCCAAGCCATTCCTGGGTTGGCTTCAGAGCTGCCCGACAGCATAGAGGCCAGGTGAATTACCACATCTGGCTTATGAGTTTGTATAGTATGTTCCAATAAGTCTTGGTCGCGGATATTGCCCAAAACCACAGCATGGCGATGATTGGAATGCACGCCTTCTGTCCCGGGTAAGTCGAAGGTCACAACTTTAGTACCTACATTCTCAAAATGTTGGGCCACTAACCGGCCAAGATTGCCATTTCCGCCCGTAACTAAAGCTGTTTTAAACATTGCTACTTCCTAAATTATTTCTTTTGTACCATGCCGGAAAAGGAGTGTAATAGGCAAGTTTGAAACAAAAATATCTTTGATATCTAAATGATGCTGAGCAATGCCTGTGTTAGAATAGAACCAAGAGGGGCTAAGTTAGATCTATACCAGGAGCCCTAATCATCAAAGTAGGCGAGGACTTTAGGTTCTGATATGGGTTGGATTTTAGATATTTAACCTGATCCTAATATTTCCATCTTGCCAGGCAGCTTAATTATTTTGTGTATGGTTTGTTGGCTATGAGGAAAAAAATCTGTGATTTTTTAAGCTTGGAGTTAAAACTACTTAAGATATAGTTGAGAGGTTTATTGCAACTTGTGATCACAAATAATGCAACTAAATTTTGTGATCACAAACGTGTAGGAGTACAATTAAACTATTCTAGCTGGTCGAATTATCTTAAGTTAAGTGCGATGCAAAATGCATAGCCGCATTCCTCTAGGCAGTAGGTATGTCTAACTTGTCAAAATCGTTGGCGTTATGACGCTCTTCCAGCTTCTGTGACTCTAGCCCATGTGTTTTGTTAACCATGCGTCCTCTTTGGAAGGCGGGGCGCGCATAAATTGTATTTGCCCAACGGATCACGTTCTTATAGCTTGAAACATCCAGAAACTCAGCAGCGTCATAGAGCAGGCCCTTAACTAAAGCTCCATACCACGGCGCGGTTGCTATATCTGCGATGGAATAGTGATCACCGGCCAGAAATTGTCGCTCGGCAAGATTGCGATCTAGCACATCCAACTGGCGCTTTGCCTCCATCGAGAAGCGACTAATGGCATACTCAAATTTTTCTGGTGCATATGCGTAGAAATGACCAAAGCCACCCCCAAATATGGCGCTGATCCATGCAGCCAAAATAACCAATTCATTGTCTCAGTGCGCCGCGATTAATCTGTTGGTAAAAACCACCAAATTTTTCGGCCAGATAAAGCAAAATTGCCCCGCTCTCGAAAACATTGACCCCTGATTGGGTATCAATGAGGGCTGGGATTTTAGAATTTGGATTCACGCCTACAAAGCCGCTTCCAAATTGAGGGCCATCTCCAATCTTGATCATCCAAGCGTCATATTCGGCGCCTGAGTGCCCTAAGGCAAGCAGTTCCTCGAGCATCACGGTCACTTTTACGCCGTTTGGAGTGCCCTGCGAGTAGAGCTGCAGCGGATGTCTGCCTTTGGGAAGTTCTTTGTCATGGGTTGCACCCGCAATTGGACGATTGATGCTGGCGAAGTGGCCGCCGCTTTCGGCATCCCATGTCCACACTTTAGGGGGTGTATAAGGCATCGGCTTCTCCATAAAATAAGACTCTCATATTAAAACACTGCTTTGGAATTTAGAATGAGCCAATATAAAAAATCCAGTAAAGGTTATTAATTGTCCAAAATAGTTTATTTATAGATCTCAAGTCACCAATGCCCTACTTTGAAATTCAGGCTTAGACCAAGATTTAGTTTCCAAAATATCCTTCAAAATCATAACAGCCTGTTCAATATCATCGAGGTTAATAAACAAGGGTGTGATACCAAACCGCATGATATTTGGGGACCTAAAGTCGCCAATTACACCGTGTGCAATCAGTGCTTGCATACATTCATAGCCATGTTCAAATTCAAAAGCCACATGGCTGCCGCGTTTATTGGGGTCGCGGGGGCTGGCTAATGTGAGGCTGGGGCAACTGGCTTCAACCGCATGAATAAATGCCTCTGACAATTCAATTGACGTAGATCGAACATCCTCCATATCTACTTCTTTCCAGACATTGAGAGCGGCGTCCAAAAGCGAGAAGGCGGCTATCGACGGCGTGCCGACTCGCATACGGTCAATTTTTCCAGGCATTGGCCTAAAATCTAGATCAAATGCAAACGGTGCCTCATGCCCAAACCAACCGGACAAGGCTGGTTGTACTGTATCTAGCAAGCGGGGAGCGACATAAATAAAGGCTGGCGCTCCCGGACCTGCGTTGAGGAATTTATAAGTACAGCCCACTGCAAAATCAGCATCGGTACCTTCCAGATCCACGGGCAGAGCGCCAATTGAGTGAGCCAGGTCCCAAACTACAGTTGCACCGACGCTATGCGCTTTGGAGATAATGGCCTGCATGTCATGTTTGCGGCCGGTGCGGTAGTCGACCTCGGTGACCATCACGGTTGCAACCTCATCGGTGATTTGCCCCAAAACATCTTCAGGTGCCGGTGTGCGCAGCGTATAGCCTACGTCGCGCAGTTTCATCAAACCCTCGACCATATAAAGATCTGTTGGAAAATTTCCACTATCAGACAGGATAATTCGGCGTTGTGGAGCCATAAAAAGGGATGCAGCCACCGCCTGAAAAACTTTAATAGACAGTGTATCGCCCACTACTGTAGTTCCGTGTGCTGCTCCGATTAAACTCCAACGCGATCCCCCAGTGTGTTGCTCTGCATAAACCAGTTTTTTGTATTCCAGCCACGAATCAATTCGGTACGCCATTCATCCAGTAAAAAGGAATTCATCGCGGCGGGCGCTGCCTTGGGCATGGGGCCGAGTGAATTGCCATTGAGGTAAATCATGCCCTCAGGGATATCGAACATTTGGCGGGTTTTCGCGAAATCAGTCATAGATTACTTTCGGGCAATATAAATTTCGGAAATAGTAAATGATATGTTGGGTGTGCCACTATTTAATCAATAGGGCAAACCAACATAATTTTCCGACATGGCTTTCTGTGCTGCTTGATTACTTCGCAAAAACTCTAATTCAGCAACCTGCATTTTAAAATCAAAATCGTTTTGTTCTGGATAGCGGTGCATCAAAGAGGAGAACCACCAGCTGAAGCGCTCAGCCTTCCACACCCGTGCCAGGGCGACATCTGAATAGTTGTCGATACCAGAGGTATCGCCTGTCTCATAGAAGAGCCGCAGACCATTATAGAGATAGTTCACATCTGATGCAGCTGTGTTGAGGCCCTTGGCGCCAGTGGGTGGCACGATATGAGCGGCATCCCCACATAAAAAGAGCCGGCCCCAACGCATTGGCTCACTGACAAAGGAGCGAAGTGGCGCAATACTTTTCTCAATTGAGGGCCCGGTCACCAATTTGGTGGCCACTTCGGACGGAAGGCGATGTTTCAATTCGGCCCAGAAGGCGTCATCACTCCAATTTTCAATACGGTCGGAAAGATTACATTGGATGTAGTAACGGCTCAAGTTTTCATTTCGCATTGAACAAAGAGCAAAGCCACGTTCAGAATTTGCGTAGATAAGTTCATGACTCACCGGTGGAGTTTCTGACAAAATCCCCAACCAGCCAAAGGGGTAAACCTTTTCATACTCCTTGCGCACATCATCTGGAATGGTTTTGCGACTGACCCCATGAAATCCATCGCAACCGGCGACGAAATCACAATCGATTCGTTGGGAGCCGCCTGCTTGGGTATAGGTCACAAATGGTGCATCGCTTTTCGTATTATGAATTTCAACGTTTTTCACGTTAAACTCAATCTGGCCGCCCGCTTTCTCGCGCGCTTCATAAAGGTCACGGGTCACCTCTGTCTGACCATAGACCATAACAGAGTTCCCAGTATGGTGTTTGAAATCCACTCGAAACATTTGATCGCCATAAGAAATCAACGTGCCATCATGGGCTAAGCCTTCGCTCTCCATCCGCTCTGATACACCAGCTTCCCGCATGAGGCTCAACAGGCCGCGTTCCAAAACACCGGCGCGAATGCGGCTGAGTACATAATCTTTGGTTTTGCGCTCCAACACCACGCTGTTGATCCCGCGGACGTGCAACAGTTGCGACAAGAGCAGGCCTGAAGGACCACCGCCGATGATCACCACTTGAGTTGAAGAGTCACTCATCATTTATTCCCAATTTATGCATAGTCGCGTTCTGTCACGTTGGCCCTTACAGTGTGCCATAGGGACCTTCAAATCAAGGTTGCTGAATAAATAGGCTGTTCTTGCGTTCTGTCATTACTACTCTGCAAAAATTGACTAGTAAAAGCCGGAAAACTATTTTGGCAAAGCGACTGGTCATTGCTACAGTGTCTTAGACTTTAAATATAAGGGGTGAACCATGATTGTTGTTGGTGGAGATAATTTGATCGACTTGATCGAAAGCGCCCGAAATGACGGCGCGGTGTCTTTTGCAGGTGCTCGGGGTGGCTCTGGCTATAACACCGCCCGAGCTGCGGTTCGGCAAGACCAACCTGTCGGTTTCATCACGCCGATTGCCACGGACAATTTGGGCCATTTTCTTGCTGACAAAATGATCTCTGACGGGGTGGAGCTGTTGAGCCCGCGCTCGCAAAAACCGTCATCCTTGGCGGTGGTGACCTTAAATAATGGTCAACCTAGCTACCAATTTTACCGAGATGATACCGCCGAACGGCAGGTGGATTTACCGCTGTTGCAAAACAACTTCCCTGCCAATGGCCGCGCGTTTCACCTAACGTCACTGGCGATCATCTCGGGCACAGATGCGGATGCTTGGGCGGATTTCTTTGCTCAGAAACATGCCGCTGGCATTGTGACCACCCTGGACCCAAATGTCCGCCCGATGCTGATTCCTGACCGCGAGGCCTATCTTGAGCGGCTCTGGCGATTGATGAACACTGCTGATATTATCAAACTAAGCGATGAGGATCTTGAGTGGATCTTCCCAGATTTGGATTTTGATGCCACTTGTGCGGAGCTATTAACCAAGACCAAGGCCAAGCTGACCATTGTGACCAAAGGGGGTGAGGGCGCTATCGGATATTGCAACGGCGCCAGTGTCACCGTTCCTGCGCATCCGGTGCCAAAGATGGTGGATACGGTTGGAGCTGGCGATACGTTTATGGGCACGGTATTGAGCCATCTCAATGCATCGGGGTTTTTGGCGCAGGACGCGTTGGAGACTTTGGATCAAACGACTTTGACCACGTTGCTGACTCGGGCTGCAAAGGCCGCGGCCATCAATTGCGGGCGTGAGGGGTGCGACCCGCCAACCGCTGAAGAGTTGGCCTAAAACTCCACACTGACATTTGGCAGATTCAAAGCCTTGATCAATTCGCGCAGCTCTTGGCGGGCGGCGATGTTTGAAATACTCAGCTGATTGATCCCCACGTCTTTGAGGTCTAAAAGGTAAGGCCGCGCGGGAAGAGCTCGCGAAAAACCACACGTTCGCTGAAGCCCGGTGCTACTCGAAATCCAATGCGCCTGGCCAGATGGGAAATTGCATCGCCCATTTTCTGCTTGTTGATCATATTTTGCGTACCCAAACGGTTACGAACTACGATCCAGTCCAGCGGCTTTAACCCTGCCTGCTGCCCGCAATTGCCGGGCGCTCCAAACCATCTCGGAATAGACCGACGGCCCTTTGACTAGTGGTCCCGTCGCTTTCAACTTTTGCTAACAGATCAAAATCTACAAAACTGTCATTGAGCGGTGTGATCAGAGTGTTAGCCATAGCATGGGCCATTTGGGATAGGCGCGTGTGGCTGCCAGGACAATCAATGATGATAAAATCCGAAGCCTCTTCTAAACTCTCCACTGCTGCGGACAGCCTCTGATCCATTAAGTTTTCACCATGTTGCAAGTTGTCTTCAGTAATCTCTGGTAGATCCATGTAATGCGGAGAGAGCAGCTGAATATCGCTTTCTGCGGTAAACCGAGCACGATTTCCCACATATTGGCCAAAAGTTTTCTGTCGTAAGTCTAAATCCAACCCACCTACACGATGCCCCATTCGGGCTAAAGCAGTTGCCACATGCATGGTTGTGGTCGATTTGCCCGACCCGCCTTTTTCATTTCCCACGACAATAATATGCGCCACTAGATGCCTCTCAAGTGTATTGTTTTTCTTATGCCTATAGAGCGTCACCAGGGCCAAGGAAAGCGAGCTTGATCACAAACTGGAGGCTTCAACGAAAAAAACCGGCTCCAAGGAACCGGTCTTTTTACATCTTTGGTAAAGTAATGGCTTAGAAGCCAAGACCTTCGTATTTCTTTTTGAACTTCGACACACGACCGCCGGTATCCATCAAACGCGCGCCGCCACCGGTCCAAGCCGGGTGTACAGTTGGGTCGATGTCCAAGGACAGTTGATCTCCTTCTGCGCCGTAAGTGGAACGCATTTGGATGATGTCGCCATTGGTCATTTTGACATTGATGAAGTGATAGTCCGGATGGGTATCTTTTTTCATGGTCCCGCTCCTTAAGACTTGGGTTTGTAGTTGGTTTGCTCTGAGATTCGAGCAGATTTACCACGGCGTTCACGGAGGTAATACAGCTTGGCGCGCCTTACGCGTCCACGGCGGACAACAGTAATGCTGTCAATATTCGTGGAATGCAATGGGAACACACGTTCCACGCCTTCACCAAACGAAATTTTGCGAACTGTAAATGAACCGGCAATGCCAGTACCATTATTACGGGCGATGCAAACGCCTTCGTAGTTCTGAACTCGGCTTCGTGAGCCCTCGGTCACTTTGTAACCAACACGCACGGTATCCCCAGCTTTAAAATCAGGAATGTCTTTCCCGAGGACGGAAATTTGCTCCGCCTCTAGATGTGCAATCAGATTCATCTGATGCTCCTTTGGTTGCTCGTGGTTGTTCCACGAAGTTTGATACCACCTCAGCGCTCTCGGTCTTCTTCCGGGTCCACCGCAGTGCCCGCCAGAGTTCAGGTCGTCGTTGCTTATAGCATTACCCTAGTGCCTATCCATCCGATCACCCCGAAGAAAGGGTCCACGTATAACGGAAGCCACAATAGCAAAGCCTGCCGAATCCATCGCAGGACTAGACAGCGGCGTATATTTCGAGAATGCGGTCGAGGCAAGAGGGAGTTTGGGAGCAAACTACCCCCCAAACTCCTCCCATAAGATCTGGCCGTCGATCTTGGGTCAGGGCTTCAGATTGTTGTTTTTGCCACTTAGCTACATTGCCGTGGTGGCCGGACATCAAAATTTCTGGAATTTCGTGGCCTTCCCAAACTGGGGGGCGGGTATATTGTGGATGCTCAAGCAGGCCGTTGGAGAAGCTTTCTTGCTCGGTACTAACCTGATTTCCCAGCACGCCTGGGATTAGGCGCACGGCGGCATCCAGCATCACCTGGGCGGCCAGCTCACCGCCGGATAGAACGTAGTCACCAATACTGACCTCTTCGATTTGGAAGTGATCGATGACCCGTTGATCAACCCCCTCAAACCGGCCGCAAAGCACCACAGCGCCCGGGCCATCAGCAAGGGTTTGTACGCGCGCTTGGGTCAAGGGTTTGCCGCGTGGAGACATGTAGATGATTGGACAGGGCGGACGACGGCGTAGTACTTCACTAATCGCCCGGCCTAACACATCTGCTCGCATCACCATGCCTGCCCCACCACCGGCCGGGGTATCATCCACATTGCGGTGTTTTCCTTCACCGAAGGGCCGAAGATCGTGGGTGTGAAGCTGCCATTTACCATCTTTTAAACCCTTGCCGGTCAGCGATGCGCCCAAGACGCCAGGAAAGACATCGGGAAACAGAGTTATAATATCGGCACGCCAAATTCCGGCTAAGTCAGGTGTTTCACCGTCCAAAGCGCGGGGCTTCAGGCTTTCGCGGATAGACTTTCGTCCATGAGAGCGATCGGGCGCGCTCATAGCAGCCCTTCCGGTGGGTCGATAACAATGCGGCGAGACGTCAGATCAACGGTCGGTACAATCACTTTAGTGAAGGGAATGAGGGCTGTATCAGAGGCGCCGGGAACTGTGACCTCCAGCAAATCATCCGCACCGTGGTTCATTACTGATTTAACATGGCCAATCACAGCGCCACCCGTGTCTGCCACCTGAAGGCCGATCAAATCAGAGTAGTAATATTCATCATTTGGTAAGGCTGGCAGATCCTCCCGCCGAGCAAATAATGAGATACCGCGTAGCGCATCGGCGTCGTCTTTGGATACAACGCCCACTATCCGAGCTGAAAACCCGTTCTTGATTTGACCAATCAAGGAAATGTCAAAGCTTTGATCACCTTCTTCTGTCAGGAGGGGCGCATAGGTTTCTAAATCGCTGGGATTGGCGCAAAAACTCTTCACACGCACTTCGCCACGTACACCAAAGGCGCCTGCAATCATTCCAACACAGATCAACGCAGTCATCGGTTCACTCCTAAACAATAGCCATTCTTCATTTCACCACCATCCTTACCGCAATTATCAGACGCTTGGTTGCGGGCATAAAAATAGCCTATCAGAAAACAAATTCCGATTAACATCAAAGAACGGATAGGGCGTAACAACATTAGTTATCCATAAAGCGAAAGCTGGAAATGGAAAACCCCACCAGTGCGGCGGGGTTTATTATTTTGATTGGACCTAGAAAACTCTGGCCACAGGGCCATAATTTATGCGTCTACTGTCGCTTCTTCGGCTGGAGCTTCTTCAGCAGGCGTTGCTGCTTTAGCTGCTTTTTCTTCAGCGCGCTCCAGAGCTTTTTTGCCTGGAAGGGCTTTGATTGGGTTGCTGCGAACCTTTGCAGGCATAACGCCAGCGGCTTCCAACATACGGGCAACGCGGTCTGTTGGTTGCGCGCCTTGGCTTAGCCAATGTTTAACACGGTCTAGGTCCAATTTAACACGTTCTTCGCTATCTTTGGCTAGCAAGGGGTTATATGTGCCCAGCTTTTCAATAAAGCGGCCATCGCGTGGCATGCGTGCATCTGCTGCTACAACACGATAAAATGGGCGCTTCTTGGACCCACCACGGGCCAAACGGATTTTCATAGCCATTATTATTCTCCTTGAAAATGGCAAATAAGGTGCAGGTGTTGCATCTTATTCTTGATAAGTTTTGTGGTTTTGGATGACTTCCTGAATAATGAAATTCAGGAATTTCTTAGCGAAATCGGGGTCTAGATCCGCGCGTTGTGCAAGATCTTGCAGACGGGTAATTTGTTGGGCCTCACGGGTTGGGTCGGAGGCCGGCAGATCGTGCTGTGCTTTGAGCTGACCCACGGCTTTGGTATGTGCGAAACGCTCGCCCAATGTATAAATTAGCACTGCGTCTAATCGATCAATGCTGGAGCGGTGGGATTTTAGCAGCTCGGCTGCCCGAGCAACAGCATCAGTCATGACAGAGCCTCCGATTGATTAATACGTGGATAAATCATTTCTTTTTCCCCAAGCCACTGAGGCCGCCGGGCAAGCCTCCGGTGAAGCCTGAAAGGCCTCCCATACCTTTTGGAAGGCTCATACCTTTTGGCATTCCTGAGCCCATCGCACCGCTAGTGATTTGTTCTTGCGCTGCCGCCAGTTCGGCTTGGCTGGGTGCGCCTTGCCCACCCATCATACCTTTTAGTGCCCCAAGGCCACCGCGTTTACCAAGCTTTTTCATCATATCAGCCATTTGGCGGTGCTGTTTGATCAATTTGTTGAGATCACTGACCTCCATGCCAGCACCAGCTGCTATCCGTTTTTTGCGGCTGGCTTGTAACAGGCCGGGATTTGCACGCTCTTTTTTAGTCATTGAACCAATCAAAGCAACTTGGCGCTTCAGGAGGCTATCATCCAAGCCAGCTTCTTCAATCTTGCCTTTCATCTTCGCCATGCCAGGCATCATGCCCATTAGCCCCTGCATGCCACCCATTTTTTGCATTTGTTCCAGCTGGCTACGTAGGTCGTTCATATTAAACATACCTTTTTGTAGTCGACGCATCATTCGTTCAGCCTGTTCGGCCTCTAATGTTTCTTGCGCCTTTTCCACCAAGGCTACGATATCGCCCATACCCAAAATACGGCCCGCAACGCGCTCAGGCTCAAACGTTTCTAGGGCATCCATTTTTTCGCCAGAGCCTACGAATTTTATGGGTTTGCCTGTGACAGCGCGCATCGATAAAGCTGCACCACCGCGACCGTCGCCGTCCATACGGGTCAGAACGACGCCAGTAATGCCAATTTTACCATCGAATTCTTCGGCTACTTCAACGGCTACTTGACCGGTTAGACCGTCGACCACCAGCAAGGTTTCACGCGGGGAAACGGCATCGCGCACGTCTTCTACTTCCTGCATTAATGTAGTGTCGATTTGCAGACGCCCAGCAGTATCAAGCATGTATACGTCATAGCCACCAAGAGTGGCCTGCTGCTTTGCCCGTTTGGCAATTTGGAGGGCTGTTTCCCCAGCCACAATCGGCAAGGTGTCCACGCCAACCTGTGCGCCTAAAATAGCTAGCTGTTCCATCGCTGCGGGGCGATAGATATCTAGTGAGGCCATCAAAACTTTTTTACCGTCACGGCCCGAAAGACGCTTCGCTAATTTACCTGTGGTTGTAGTCTTTCCAGATCCCTGAAGACCCACCATCAAAATTGCGGCAGGAGGATTATCAATTTTTAGATCACCAGGTTCACCTTCGCCGCGCAGAGTGTCAATCAATGCATCATGCACGATCTTGACAACTTGCTGGCCGGGGGTCACCGATTTTGTAACTGCAGAACCAGTAGCTTTAGCTTGTACTTTTTTAACAAATTCGCGGGCAACCGGCAGGCTCACATCCGCTTCCAAAAGGGCGACACGTACTTCTCTCAGGGCAGTTTTCACGTCCTCTTCGGAAAGCGCACCTTGCTTGGTTAGCCGATCAAAGACGCCACCAAGGCGTTCGGATAGATTCTCAAACATGGGCCTGCCCCCTTCTACAAGTCACGACACATTCGATTTGGTGTGCCGCGGCGGATTTCCAAGTCCCAAACCGGAAAAGCACCCGTGGGCGCAGCGCGCTGACGGGTGGCGATCCTGGCGTAAGCCTAAGGACCGGAAGAACGAAGCTCCCGGAATCTGCAATGCAATACACGCCCATTCGGATTAGAGTCAAGCTTACTTCAGGGATTATGTATTTGGCCATGGATGTATTCCTCGGTTGGAAACTACGTCTAATGTGATTAAGCAGGTCTCAAGCACCTGATCCGTGGATATTTTTGCTTCTTGGGCTAAATAACGCGTCGTATGGTGATGAGCTGATGGGTGATGGAAGAAGATGTTAAATACAGTAACGGCTCAATTCATAGCGCAATTGCAGGAGATCTTGCCCGCTGCGGCTTTCCCGGAACTTAGTGATAAATACCTCACAGAACCGCGTGGCCGTTATCATGGCTCCGCAGGGCTTTTGGTAGCTCCGAACAGCACTGAGCAGGTGTCGCAGATTATGAAGTCCGCGTCACAAGCCCGAGTTGCCGTTGTGCCATACGGTGGTGGAACAGGCCTTGTTGGTGGGCAGGTTTTGCCCAACGTTGAGGCTGGTGCACCAGCACCGCTGATCTTGAGCCTTGGGCGGATGCGCAAGGTCAGAGCTTGCTATCCTGAAGAAAATGTTTTGGTGGTGGAGGCCGGCGCTATTTTGGTCGAAGTGCATGCCGCTGCGGCTCGGATTAACCGCTTATTTCCGCTATCTCTGGCTTCTGAAGGCACGGCACAGATAGGCGGGCTTTTAGCGACTAATGCTGGTGGCGTGAATGTTCTGCGCTATGGCATGGCTCGAGATCAGGTTCTTGGCATTGAAGCCGTAATGGCAGATGGCCAGATTTTCAATGGGCTCAAACGCCTACGCAAAGACAACACTGGTTATGACCTGCGGCATTTGTTGATTGGATCTGAGGGCACGCTGGGCATTATTACCGCTGCAAGCCTCAAGCTTGTTCCGCGTCCAAGTGCTGAGGGTACGGCGCTTCTGGCTGTACAAAGCCCTCGTGCCGCGCTTGAATTGTTGAGCCGCACAAAGGAGATCATGGGCGAGGGCATTTCGGCCTTTGAGATCATATCTGCTCAGGGTTTGCAGTTTTTGTCTGAGATTTTTCCGCAACTGCGCCAACCCTGGCCCGAGCCGCCCAGATGGTCGGTTTTGCTACAACTTGGGTTGTCGGGTGGGATAGAACCAGAGCAGGCCTTTGAAACCCTGTTTGAGCGAGCTTCTGATTTAATTTTAGACGGTGTGATTGCGCAATCGCAACAACAGGCTAACGATCTGTGGAGCCTGCGTGAAACTATTCCTGTGGCCAACAAGGCCATTGGTGCGATTTGTTCGTCAGATATTTCGCTACCACTGTCGGAGTTGCCAGGGTTCATTGATGCTGCTGGCCTGCGCATTGCAGAATTTGGTGCTCTACGTATCAATTGCTTTGGGCACCTGGGGGATGGAAATTTGCATTATAACATTTTCCCTCCTGCGGGCACTAATGTTGTGGATTACGCCGATATTCGAGGTGACCTCCAACAAGCGGTTCACCGCTTGACCCATGAACTGGGTGGTTCGGTTTCTGCAGAACACGGTGTTGGCCGGTTGAAGGTGAACGATATAGAAGTCTTTGGGGATCCGGTGAAATTGCACCTTATGCGCCAAATCAAAGATACGCTGGACCCACAGGCCATTTTAAATCCTGGCGCGGTTTTACCAGAAAAAATGTAGGTTTATTTAGAAATTGGCATCGATCCTATCAGCAAGCTAGACTGCGACATTGCCGACCAGCTTGATACCAACATATGGGTAGGGCTACGCCCCAAGGTTTTTAAATATTTTCTGAAACAGACACTGATTTACCTTTTGGTATTGGGGGCTGTGCATATGACTTTGCCGCCCACATTTTTAACTATGAAGAATTTACCTGTGGGGACTAAAGGGCTATGGGGCCTAGCATGACACATTATTTCCCACCCATGGACCCGCTCGACGTTGTTTACCTTGATCATGAACTTTTGGTAGTTAATAAACCCCCTGGCTTACTGTCTGTGCCGGGGCGGGGAGCGCTTTTGGCAGATTGTTTGATTACCCGCATTCAATCTGAGTACCCTACGGCCTTGCTGGTCCACCGCTTGGACCGGGACACTTCTGGGGCAATGGTTTTTGCTCTGTCGGCCAATGCCCAGCGCCATTTAGGGCTGCAATTTGAGAAGCGTCAGATTAAGAAAACATATGTAGCCAGAGTTTGGGGACAGATTGAAGCAGATACAGGTACGGTTGATCTGCCGATTATCGTAGATTGGCCTAACCGCCCAAAACAAATGATCTGCCACGACACCGGACGCGCCGCAGTGACTGATTGGCAAGTGATTAACCGTGATCGGGGCGAAACTCGGGTGAAGCTGAGCCCTAAAACTGGACGTTCACACCAATTACGGATCCATATGTTGGCGCTGGGCCATCCCATTTTGGGCGATCCCTTCTATGGGACCCTCGAAAGTCAAGAGGCCATACGTCTGATGCTCCACTCCCACCGCCTACGCCTACGCCACCCGGACGGTGGTGAAATGATGGATTTTCGGGCTAAGCTACCGTTTTAAAAATACCTATGAATGTATGGGTCATGACGACAATGAATTACTAAATTTAAAAATTCATGGATCTTCAAATGACTACAACTCCTTCACTAGCCGATGTTCCTCCACATGTTTATCGCTAATAGTAGTTACCTCGCCAATAATGGGTGGTAGAAAAGCCTTCTCTCCCAGAAGGCTCGTCCTTTGGGGTTGATGCTCAACACTGCAATAAACAGTTTTTGTGCGCCTGCCTGTCGAGCAAGGCGCTCAACATGTTTAACAAATTTTAAGCCTACTCCAACATTTTGCGCCCATGGACCAAGCATCATGAAACCTAGATATGAATCGCTAATTTCTGGAAACCCAAAGGATAACTCTGTCAGTCTTGACAGACGGCTGCTCCAAAAAAAGTTCTAGGCGAAATGATCGATTTGGATCACAATTTGGTGGTGTATCTATGAAAAAACTTATGATCTTTTCTAGCTTTGGTTTTTGCCCCTCGGCGGATTCCAAATAATCTGGCGCCTCTTCGTAGAACTTAAAAACAAAGCCCAGATCTAGATCTTTGTTGAGAGAACGGATCAGCATAATTTGCGCTGCATATTGTGTCTCTGCAAGGACCGCATTTATGTAAAGATGCGGCGCGCTCTTCCACGCCGCATCATGTGTTTTACGCGTCTTCCCAGCAGCTCACGGCTTTTATTTCCATGAACTCATGCAGGCCGAACAGACCACCTTCGCGGCCATTGCCTGATTGCTTATAGCCGCCGAAGGGGCTGCCCATGCCAAAGCCTATGCTATTGGTTTCCACCATGCCTGAGCGTAATTGCCGTGCAACCCGCTGGCGTTGCGCCTGATCATCGCATTGGATGTAGTTGGTTAATCCATATGGAGTATCGTTTGTGATAGCAATTGCTTCCTCTTCCGTATCAAACGGCATGATGGACATCACGGGGCCAAAAATTTCTTCTTGGTTTATACGCGCGTCATTTCCCACGTCTGCAAAGATGGTTGGGCGGACATAATAGCCACGGTTCAGGCCCTCCGGACGACCTAATCCGCCAGCAATCACTGTGGCACCATCTTCCTTGATCCCCATCTCGATCAAGTTTTGAATCTTATCATATTGCATCTGGCTAACCACTGGACCGATGTGATTGCCCTCTTCAGATGCAGGGCCAACCTTTGTGGCATTGGCCGCATTTGCTGCCTGTTCTAACGCTTCAGCATATCGCGAGCGCTCAACCAGCATACGGGTGGGAGCGTTGCAGGATTGGCCAGAGTTGCGCATACAACGAGCCACGCCATTTGTTACTGCATCCTCTGCCGCATTGGCGAAAATAATATTTGCACCCTTACCACCCAGCTCGAGGCTGACGCGCTTTAGGGTATCTGCCGCGGCCTTTGAGATAGCAATGCCCGCCCGTGAGGAACCAGTAAAGCTGACCATATCCACATCTGGGTGCACTGACAGTTGGCTACCAACACCCGTGCCATCACCGTTTACCACATTGAACACACCTGCTGGGAAGCCGGCTTCATGGATCAATTCTGCAAACAGCAAGCCGGAAAGAGGCGCTATTTCAGAAGGTTTCAATACCATGGTACAGCCGGTAGCGATGGCAGGGATTGCCTTCAACACGATCTGGTTCATTGGCCAGTTCCAGGGGGTGATTAAAGCGGTGACACCAATTGGCTCCATTACTGTGCGTTCATTTGGGGCTTGAGTTCCAAGGGGGCGATCAAATTCAAAGTCACGAAATGCGTTAATAAAGCCCTGGAGGTGCCACGTACCTGCGCCGACCTGCTGATTGCGTGCTAGCTTTTGAGGCGCGCCCATTTCAAGGCTTATTGCTGCAGCCATTTCGGCTTGGCGAGATTTGTAGACCTCAAGTAATTTTTCTAAAAGTACAAGCCGCTCGTCCTTGGACGTCTGGGACCATGCTGGAAAAGCCGCCTTGGCCGCTGCAACCGCTGCATCTGTATCGTCTTGGCCGCCGAGCGAAATTACGCCCACTACATCTTCGGTGCTTGGGTCTATGATATCAAAATCATTGGCTTGCGCTGGGCTCACCCATTGGCCGTTGATGTAAAATTGGCGCTTATCGATCATGTCTGCCTCCAGCAAGTTATATTATCACCTGAGAATGTCACCGTAGAAGAGATTGCGCAAGCGTCTGAATGGTGGTTGTGCTTGTTTTGAGTATTAGAATAATGCTAATTTATGAGCGTCAAAATGAATATTACTCCACTCTTTAATGTAGGTTCGCGCTTGGCCCTGCCTTGCCACCACTCAACGGGTCATTTCTCCCAAACAGAAAAAAGCCCCACAAAAGTAGGGCTTTCTTTAGGTTGAGGTTGGAAAAAATAACGCTAGGGCGGATTAGCCTTAGTTTGTATCTTCTGCAGCCATTTCTTCACCAGTTTCCTGGTTCACCATCTTCATAGCTAACTTTACTTTGCCACGATCGTCAAAGCCTAACAGTTTTACCCAAACTTCCTGACCTTCTTTGAGAGCATCAGATGGGTGGTTCAAACGGCGGTTTTCGATTTGACTAACATGCACCAAGCCATCCCGCTTTCCGAAGAAGTTTACGAAAGCACCGAAATCAACAACTTTGACAACTTTGCCTTTGTAGATCGCATTTGCTTCTGGCTCTGCAACTATCGCATAAATCATGTCATACGCTTTTTTGATGCTATCAGCGTTCGGGCTAGCAATTTTGATCACGCCTTCGTCGTTGATATCAACTTTGGCGCCAGAAAGCTCAACGATCTCGCGGATCACTTTACCGCCAGAACCAATCACTTCACGGATTTTATCCGTAGGAACTTTCATAGTTTCAATGCGAGGCGCGTGCACTGAAAATTCTTGCGCGCCTGTAATTGATTTCGACATTTCATCCAATATATGTAGTCGGCCCGCTTTGGCTTGAGCCAAGGCTTTCTTCATAATGTCCTGAGTGATGCCAGCCACTTTGATGTCCATTTGTAGGGATGTGATGCCTGCTTCGGTACCGGCCACTTTGAAGTCCATGTCGCCTAAGTGATCTTCATCACCCAAGATATCAGTCAAAACAGCATAATCACCATCGTCTTCTAAGATAAGACCCATTGCAACACCGGCAACTGGCGCTTTCAGAGGTACACCTGCATCCATCATAGATAAGGAGCCACCACAAACAGACGCCATGGAGGACGAGCCATTGGATTCAGTGATCTCTGACACCAAACGGATGGTATAGGGGAAATCAGTGGCCGCAGGCAAAACCGCCTGAAGTGCACGCCACGCTAATTTACCATGCCCAATTTCGCGACGACCTGGAGGGCCAAAGCGTCCGACTTCACCCACTGAATAGGGGGGGAAGTTATAGTGCAGCAGGAAGTTTGATTTATACGTACCGTGCAAAGCGTCGATCATTTGCTCATCGTCGCCGGTGCCCAATGTGGTCACAACCAAACCTTGAGTTTCACCGCGTGTGAACAGCGCAGAGCCATGGGTCCGTGGCAACAGGCCAGTTTGACAACTGATCGCTCGCACTGTGTCCAGAGCCCGGCCATCAATTCGCTTGCCGTTTTTCACAACATCGCCGCGTAGAACTGTGGATTCTAACTTTTTCAATGCAGAGCCCAAATTTTCATCTGAGAGCTGCTCGTCATTTAGGCTGGCTTTGATGGTATCTTTCACAGTGGAAACAGCGGAGGTCCGCTCTTGCTTGTCTGTGATTGCATAGGCTGCTCGCATACCCTCATCGCCTGCCGCAGAAACGGCAGCAAACAGATCGGTATAGTCTGGTGCTTGGAAATTAAATGGCTCTTTGGCGCAATTTTCTGCCAAATCAACAATTAGGTCGATCACAGGTTGAATTTGCTCATGCGCAAATGCAACAGCACCGAGCATTTCGTCTTCTGTCAACTCATATGCTTCAGATTCAACCATCATTACGGCGTCTTTGGTACCCGCAACAACCAAATCTAAACGCTGTTCTGGGCTCAGGCGCAGATTGTGCATCTCATCAATCGTTGGATTAAGCACATACTCTCCGCCTACAAACCCCACACGTGCGGCTGCAATTGGGCCCATGAATGGAGCTCCTGAGATCGTCAAAGCAGCAGAGGCGGCAATCATCGCAACCATATCTGGGTCATTGACCAGATCGTGTGACAGAACAGTACAAATCACTAAAACTTCATTTTTGAAGCCGGGCACAAATAAGGGCCGCAGTGGACGATCGATCAAGCGTGAGTTAGCGTCTCTTTTTCAGTTGGTCGCGCTTCACGTTTGAAAAAGCCACCTGGAATTTTACCAGCTGCATAGTATTTTTCATTGTAGTGTACGGTCAAAGGGAAAAAGTCCTGACCAGGTTTTTGGTGCTTGGCAAAAGTCACGTTCGCCATGACCGAGGTTTCACCCAAAGTAGCAATGACAGAGCCATCAGCCTGACGCGCAACTTTACCAGTTTCCAGAGTAAGGGTTTCTTCTCCCCACTGCATGGATTTTTTTGTTTCTATAAACATTTATGTTTTCCTAAATGGCCTATTGGCCAGTCACATGGCGGCCCCATTGCCGCCGACCCCGATATCTTATTTTCGAGCGCTGGAGTCCGAGCACCACGTTTCAGATAGTGCGGACTTACAGCAAGAATCGTTGCGGGGAAAGGGGGCTATAATTCGGTAAAGAAAAATTAAGAGCTTTGGAGTTGTTTTAGGCTTTGGCGGGCTGTTCCAAAACTTCCACTAAGCAAGCACCCACAATCAAGGTGGCTCCAATCCATTCGATCACGCCCATGGCCTCATTTGGCAAAAATAGGCTAGCTGTGAGTGTAGCGACCAAAACTTCTGTAATCATGAGTAAACCAACCCGGCCGGGAAATAGAAATTTTTGGGCCCAAAACATGATTAAAATTGATGGTAATATTAGGCCAATTGAAATGGCAACAGATGCTGGCCCCACCTGCACCAACAACACATAAGGCTTGGGATTGGAGCAAGGCCGGCTGCGGCACCTAAGCAGCCAGGCAAACACAGAGGCCAAGAGAAACTGAAAAAATAATAAAGTTGGCATGGGAACTTCGCCGTAGCGCTTGATCATAGCCCCGCCGATGGCCCAAGTTATGCCGGATACAAAGCCATAGAGATCACCAATATTCAGTGGCAACTGCCCACCGCCTTGTGACACTAGAAATACTAAACCCAAAAGGCCAATTCCAATTGCTAACCATCGGCTGCGCGTGACGGGCTCTTGTAGCCAAAAAGTGCCAATTAATGTTGACCAAACTGGAGTGAGGTAAAATAAAAGAGTTACTCGGACTACTGAGGAATGTACCAATCCAATGGTGAACATTGCTACGGTTAAGCCCATGAAAACACCGATCAAAATTCCATGCCGCAGATATGGAATTTGCGATTTATACTGCAATAAAAAAATTACACCGATCACTACGGCTGCTGGGATGTTGATTAGGGCAACAGTCCAGGCCTCAGCCACTCCAAGACCTTCAAGATATCGTAGAGGTATCCAATATAGTCCCCAAATCCCTGCTGAGATGAGTACGGCTGCAGAGGCCAAATTTTTAGAGGGATTGCGCAAATTCATAGGATAGCTGTCAAAGAAAACAGCAGATTTGTCTAGCCACTTTTAGGTTTCTTACGCCAGTTGCCGTGCAAAAACTCTGTATTTGGAAATTTAGATATAAAAAAGCCGCATCCTTCAGGATGCGGCTTTGAAGTCGTCCGAAAGGGAGGTACTTAGCGGCGTAGACCCAAACGCTTAATCAAACCTTGGTAACGTGCCTCGTCTTTGCCTCGGGCATAGTCGAGCAACTTGCGGCGTGTGGCTACCATTTTCAGCAAACCTCGGCGACCGTGGTTATCTTTTTTATGGGTTTTAAAGTGCTCAGTTAAAGTCGTGATGCGCGAAGACAAGATTGCAACTTGGACTTCTGGTGAACCGGTGTCACCTTCGGTGGTCGCGAATTCTTTCATAAGCCGGGCTTTTTCTTCAGCTGTAATCGACATCGGGGTCTCCTTTAAAAGGTTAAGGGTTATGGCGCAGGCCGGGATGTCGTCCAGCAAGGCCCGTGGAGGCATCGCTTAGAATCCAAGCGATGGGCGGGTATAGAAAATTTGAGCCCAAAAGGAAAGAGGCTAATCGGTCCAAAAAAATCACAGCATTAAGCTTTAAAGAATGGTAGAAACGCGTCCAAAACTGCCTGCGGATTTTCTTCCATCACAAAATGTCCCGACTCGCAAACACTTGCTTCGACATTTTTGGCCCAGCCGCGCCAGAGTTCGGCCGGATTGCCACTTTTGGCTGGAAAGCCATGTGCGCCGTATAAAAACTGGATCGGGGCGGTAATGATTTTGCCCTCGGCTTGATCTTGCAGATCCAGTGCGCGGTCAAAGCTAGCTCCAGCGCGGTAATCTGAGCACATGGCATGTATGCGGGCAGGATCTCGGGCCTGAGCGCGGTAACTTTCCAAGGCTTTAGGTGAGAAGGTGTCGAGCCTGTGTGTCAGGGTCCATTGTGTAAGCGTCCAGTCGATATAGGCTTCAGGATCACTGCTGATCATCCGCTCTGGCATGGGGGCAGGTTGGGCTAGAAAGGTCCAATGATAGGCTGCCATGGCCAGATCAGCATTCCAATTAGCCCAGAAATCCCCAGTTGGGACAATCTCGATGATCCCAAGCTTTCCGACCCGTTCAGGATGATCTAAGGCGAAGCGATAGGACACTCGTGCGCCACGGTCATGCCCCAGAACATCAGCGTGCGGGATCTGCAGCACGGTGAGCAGATCAGCCATATCCTGGGCCATACTTCGCTTGGAGTATGTGGTATTATTTGAATCATTGGGAGGCGCGCTACTGCCTCCATACCCTCGTAAATCTGGGATGATAACATCATGGGTCAGCGCTAGTTCAGGGGCTACTCGTTCCCAGCACATATGATTTTGGGGATAGCCATGCAAAAGCAATAAAGGCTTACCCCTGCCAGCCCGATGCACGGCGATATCAACGCCATTGCATCGCTCTATGGATTCGGTGAAACCTGCAATCATGTCCAAATCTCCGGCTGTTGGGCGTAGGCAATATACAAAGGGTGTTTGGGGTGTCCCTGCTTTGACAGGCCCAAATGCAATATGGGCTTGCCCGACTGGCGCAATAACTCAACTACCTGTGCGCCGCGATTCAGATAGGCGCCATGGGTGCCCCAAGCGGCAATCACCTGATCGGCCCATGCACAGGCCTCTTGAATGGCCGCATCGTTTTCTAAACCAATAGGGGCCGTTGCTGCGCGCATCTTGCGAGGATCACTATCGCGCCAAGCAAATATATTAGTTACTTTGAAACCGCCAAAGCCTAGAGCCCTTGCTCGGCGCTCGCAGCGCTCCACGGTGGGGTCATTCTGCAATTCAGTTGCTGTGGATGGATTGAGCATTACGAAGGTCACCTTGGCTCTTTTTGGGTTCCAAACACGGGTAAGGGCATAGCGATATAGCTCGCAGTCTGAATAGACTGCAACGCTCGGTGCATCGCCCTTGGTATGGGATCTGATAATCATGCGTTACCGTGGGCGATCAGGTTTGAGAGATCAAGAGGCGGCAGAATTAGGCTGACTTCGACAGTACCACCGGTGGGAATAGATTACACTAATAATATCAGACTATGTGATGCACTTTTACGTAGTTGTATTCCGGCGCTGCCGATACTGATTGTCCATAACCTACTGACAAAAAGTTAACTATTTGTAATTAATAGTATCTTTAAGAGTACAAATTTTTTTGGTGCGAACCTGTTTTTATCTATTTGGACTATGCTTTGCCATAGATTGTTACTAGCTATTTAAATTCTGCTTAGGGCCTAGGCTGCAAGATAACTCGCGCTGGGTGGATCTCACCAGATTTATAACGGCCAATGGCCTGAGCCTTGCCCTCATAACTCACCCAAATTTCATCGCCATATTCTGCCTGAGTAAAGCAGATGGCTGGGTTGCCATTCCGTAGCTTGGCGGCACCTTCAGCATTGGTAGTGCCCTGTGGAAGGTCGGTTAACCCCACTTCTAAGGGGCGCAGAAATTGATCAATTGTTGCAGTTTTAGCAAACGGCTCAATCTGTTCCAATGTCACTGCATGCTGCAGATCAAACGGGCCGGACCAGATGCGTCGCAGATGGGCTACATGGCCATGACAGCCCAACACAGTTCCCAAATCCCGTGCAATTGCACGCACATAACCACCCTTTCCACAGGTCATTTCTAAAACTGCTGTATCAGGTGATGGGCGGTCTGCCAGGATCAGCTCTTCCACTAAAAGTGGACGGGCAGCAATCACAATTTCTTCTCCAGCGCGTGCCAGCTTATAGGCGCGCTGACCATCAATTTTTACCGCTGAAAACTGTGGGGGCACTTGCATGATTTTACCCACAAAACTTTGCAGTCCATTAACGATCTCCGCATCACTTGGCCGTAGGTCTGAGGTAGCGACCACTTCTCCTTCTGCATCATCTGTATTAGTGGCAGAGCCAAAATTCACAGTGAACTCATACGCTTTGGCCGCATCAGTAATATAGGGAATAGTTTTTGTGGCCTCGCCCAGAGCCACAGCCAAAAGCCCCGTTGCCTCCGGATCAAGTGTACCGGCATGGCCGGCTTTTTGCGCATCAAAAGCCCAGCGAACTTTATTAACTACGGCAGTGCTTGAGAGCCCTGCCGGTTTGTCTACTATAACCCAGCCCGAAATTTCGCGGCCCTTACGTTTACGTCCCATGATGCCCTCTTGAGATACAGGAAGCTGACGTAGCGCGGCTCTTCGCACAGGTCAATCTATGTTGGGAGTGGAGTTGGGCTCTTGCTCTGGTGCTGCGTCAAGATCGCGCCGTACTTCTTCGCGGTCAAACAGCAGGCGAGTGCTATCTATCCGGTCAAAGGTTTCGTCGATGCGGAACCGGAGGTCAGGGGCGAACTTCAGCCCAGCCCTGCGACCTACGATGCTGCGCATTTGACCCTTGTTGCGTGCTAATGCAGCAATTGTTTCGTCATAAAGATTACCGCCTAAGGGCATTACGTAGACTGTTGCAATTTGTAGGTCAGGCGATGTCGTGACTTCGGAAACGGTGATTGAAATCCGATTTAATTCAGCGTCGTGAATTTCATCCCTAGCGAGAATTTCTGAGAGGGTACGACGGATAACTTCGCCTACTTTAAGCTGCCGTTGAGACGGGCCTAATTTTTGATATGATTTATTTTTTGCCATAAATGGGACATAGGCCCTGTTCCAATAGGTTTGCAAGTGGCAAAACTTTCCGCCAAATAGGTACCAAAGGAGAAGATTATGGCTGAAGTTCCAGGAATTACTATTACTGGCGCATCTGGACGCATGGGGCAAATGTTGCTCAAAACGGTCTTGGACAGCGACCGTGCGCGTCTTGTTGGTGCGGTTGAACGGTCGGGCCATGCTTGGGTGGGCCGTGATGTGGGTGAAGCTATGGGCGGTCAGGCCAATGGTATTATAGTCACTGATGATCCGCTGGAGGCCTTTGCGATCTCCCAGGCTGTGATTGATTTTACCACTCCTGCAGCCACGCTTGAGTTTGCAGCTTTGACTGCTCAAGCGCGTGCCGTACACATAATTGGTACTACTGGCATGAATGCCGCTGAAATTGAGCAATTGGAGCCTGCGAGCCGCCATGCGGTGATCGTTCGGGCCGGAAATATGTCTTTGGGAGTTAACCTGTTGACTAAATTGACCGAAAAAGTTGCGGCGGCGCTGGACGCAGATTTTGATATCGAAATCATTGAAACACATCACCACCATAAGGTGGATGCGCCGTCAGGTACGGCTCTCATGCTAGGCGAAGCGGCCGCGGTGGGGCGGGGGGTTAATCTTAACGATGTGCGTGAGAGTGGTCGTGATGGTATGACGGGCGCTCGAAAGCGTGGGGATATTGGTTTCGTAGCTATCCGTGGTGGTGATGTTGTGGGTGAGCATGACGTACTGTTTGCTGGTGCTGGCGAACGAATTATTTTGCGTCATATGGCAACAGATCGGAGTATATTTGTTCGTGGTGCTTTGAAAGCGGCCCTATGGGGACAAACGCAAAAGCCCGGCCATTACGATATGATGGATGTTTTGGGACTGTGATCTAGTTCTACATGTGAGGCGTATATCTGTGTGTACTCTTCAAGTTAGGTCCAACATGCGTAGTATAGTTTTATCATTAATCTTAACTATTTTTGCTTCTTCAGCACTTGCAAACGATAGAATTCTCAACCGAGCAGCATTTTTGGAATTAGTTTTGGGCAAAACTCTTGGAATTCCGCTGTTTTTGGTCAAACTGCGTATCTATGAGGATGGAAGCATTCAAGGTAAGGGTATGGGGAAGCAGGTCTCTGGGCATTGGGAGTGGCAAACTGGATATTTTTGCCGCACTTTGTTTTGGGGCAATGTCGAAATTGGTCGAAACTGTCAGGAGGTAACCTTTGATAGCAGAAAACTGATTTTCACCAGCGATCGTGGTACTGGTCGTAGTGCTCGTTTCTACTTGAAATGATAAAATAAATCATTGTAGCCTTAGAAATCTACCGCAATGCCCTTGCGTTCCCAATCTCCAAAGCGCACCGGCTCGGGGCCGTCTCTTCCACCCAATTCGCGAGGTAAATCTTGGGCTTGGGCCGTTGCTTTACGGCCCTCAGCCTCTGCCAGTGCGCGCGCAGCGGCGGCTTTAAGTTTGGGTTTCTTGTTTTCTGTCATAAGGCTGATATACGCCGCTTTCATCAGATCGCAAGGATAGCTCATGCCCCGCCCCCCGCAAAATTCAGGTCGCCCCGGAACTTCTCTGGCTGGCAAGACGGAGAAACGCCTAGTTTTGAATATTGCACGCCTCGCTACAATCAAGGTTTTAAACGGGGTGATGACTGAGCAAAAACAGCTTTCTGAGATGACGCAGACTGATGAATTCAAGGCTCTTGCACCTGAAGATCGTGCGCGGACCCAACGCTTGGCCACGCATACTCTGCGCCATGTTGGTAGAGCGGATCGTGCCTTACGGCCCCATTTGGCAAAACTGCCAGCAGTGGAAGTGCTGAATATATTACGTTTGGGTGTTGTTGAGATTGTAGGTCTTGGTGCGCCGGCTCACGCAGTTGTGAATGATTTGGTGTCGATTTGTGCCTCAACTGGTCAAACCCGCCCTTATAAGGGATTGGTTAATGCCGTTCTGCGAAAGGCCGTGGCAGATGTAACTGGCAAGTGGGACAAATCTCCTGTGCAAATGTTACCAAGGTGGCTGCGCAATCCGCTGCGAGAGGCCTATGGAAATGGCACGATAATGGCCATGGAAACGGCGCATATGCGTGGGGCACAGGTTGATTTAACTGTAACCGCTGATCCTCAAACCTGGGCTGAAAGTTTAGGTGGTACAGTACTGCCGAATGGTTCTGTGCGTTTAGATGACATGGGTCAAATTTCTGCCCTTGCCGGTTTTGACGATGGTAAATGGTGGGTGCAAGATGCGGCGGCCTCTTGGCCTGCGGCTTGGTTGGCTTTGAAATCTGGCGAAACTGTTTTGGATGTGTGTGCTGCTCCTGGGGGGAAAACCATGCAAATGGCTTTGGCAGGTGCTGAGGTTACTGCGTTGGATATTTCGGCCAAACGGATGGAGCGAGTTGCAGAAAATCTTACACGAACGAAATTGGAAGCTGATTTGGTGGTAGCGAATGTCTTGGAGTGGCAAGATGCGCGGCAGTTTGATGCAGTGTTACTCGATGCACCCTGTTCAGCTACGGGCACAATCCGTCGTCATCCAGATTTACCTTTTGCAAAAGACGGGACCGGAATCACAGAGTTGATTAGGCTTCAAGCTGAGATGCTTTCTGCAGCTGCAAAACGAGTAAAGCCTGGTGGTCGACTGGTATTTTGTACCTGCTCATTGATCCCAGATGAGGGCGAAGTTCATGCAGAAAATTTCTTAGATTCTCATAAGGACTTTGTAGCCGATACCTCGGTGCCTGAGGGGATGGAGCCTGAATGGCGGACGGAAGAAGGGGGATTTCGCCTGCGGCCAGATTATTGGGCTGATCGAGGCGGTATGGATGGGTTTTATATTATCCGAATGAACCGTACCACTTAGGATTTATTGAGTGACAACATGAACACTTTCAACCTATAATAGGTTCGAAATGGTGACGATTTAAGGTCGTGTGCTCTAGTGAAAAAACTTCCACATCGGTTGTCTTGGACAACTCATCTAAAGTATCGCTGGCGCTTGCGCCGGGCACTTTGGTCAAAGCCCACCATCGGTTTGGTTAATGCGCCCGAACCTTGTACAATTGGCCAATTTGAAATTGGGCAACAGCTGGTTTCAGGAAAATTCTTGATCACTGGTGGTGTAATGGATTTTGGCGAAGGCTCTATTTGGAGCATTGCGCCACCTTCGGATTTAGTCGGTGCTGAGTTACATGGATTTGGGTGGTTGGATGATTTAGCGGCCCTTGGCGACAAGCCTGCTAAAGCCAAAGCGCAGGCTTGGATCATAAGTTGGATTGATGGGTTTGGTATGGGGGAAGGTCCCGGGTGGAGCGCAGACTTGACTGGGCGGCGGCTAATCCGTTGGATTAATAACTCGTCCTTTTTATTCAGTCATCTTTCAAAAAGCCAAAAAGATAGAATCTGCCATTCGATGGCTCTTCAGGTACTTTTACTAGCAAAATCATGGCGGCAAGCCCAGCCTGGCTGGGCGCGATTTGAAGCTTTATGTGGTCTTGTCTGCGCGTCACAATCTTTGGTTGGTATGGGTTTTCTTTTAGCGCCAGCCTTGCGGGCGCTTGTTCAAGAATGTCAGACTTACATTAATATCGACGGTGGGATCAATTCGCGAAATCCAGAAGAGCTTTTAGTAATTTTTAGTTCACTGACTTGGGTTAAGCAAACTTTAGATATTACTCAAATATTGATACCTGAGGTTTTAACTGCCACAATTGCTCGTATTGCGCCAGTTTTACGCAGCTTACGTCATGGAGATGGGACTTTAGTGCGGTTCCATGGCGGTGGGCAGGGCAGTGAGCATGTCTTGGATCAAGCGCTGGCTATTTCTGAAGTGAGGCCTTCTGCGCCTCTCGATGAGGCGATGGGATTCGCGCGGCTAAATGCCGGCTCAACTAGTTTGGTTGTTGATGCTGTAGCACCGCCGACATCTCTGGGCCGGTTCAGCGCGCATGCGTCAACCGGTGCTTTCGAAATGTCGGTTGGACGTAATCGGTTGATCCTCAATTGTGGTTCTGGGGCAAGCTTTGGGGAAGACTGGCATTTAGCCGGCCGCGGCACCGCATCTCATACCACACTAAGCATCAATGGATTATCATCTGCAAGTTTTGCACCGACTAAAACGGGTGAGCAAAGTCCGTTGGTTGATGGGCCCCAAAGAGTAATCATGAAAAAAACTCGGGCTGTTGATGGAGTGCGCCTACAGACTAATCACAATGGCTACCAAATCAGTCACGGCCTAATCCATGCGCGTACATTTGATCTTCCATTAGATGGTAAGGGTTTGGTTGGCCAGGACGAACTTTATACTACAGACGCAAGTGATACGCAGCGTTTTCAAGTGATGCGCGCTAAATCGCTTGAAACGCAACAGTATGCTATTCGTTTTCATCTGCACCCTGATGTGATGCCTCGTTTAGATATTGATGGCGCAGCGGTATTATTAACTCTTGTAAATGAGGATGTTTGGGTCTTTCGCCACGACGGGTCCTGTCTTCTGTTGTTGGAAAAAAGTATTTATTTTGAGGGGGGGCGCTTGCACCCAAGGCCCACAGCACAAATTGTTTTAAGTGGTAAGATTAAAGAAATCACCACCCGCGTCCGTTGGTCACTGGCCAAAGCGAGCGAAAACCCGCAAAAGGCTCTTTAAGAAGCCATGCGGTAGGTTGTGGCGCATAAGTAGGATGACCAATGACACAACTTTTAGATATAAAACGCGCTCTTATTTCTGTATCTGACAAGTCTGGTCTGCTTGATTTAGGGCGTGAGCTTGCGGCTCGTGGAGTTGAACTTGTCTCGACAGGTGGGTCTGCAAAAGCTTTACGTGATGCGGGCCTTACTGTGACTGATGTGGCCTCATTGACGGGATTTCCTGAGATGATGGATGGGCGGGTCAAAACTCTACATCCAAATGTGCATGGTGGACTGTTGGCCCTGCGTGATAATCCTGACCATATAGCTGCAATGCAAGCATATGGTATTTTGGGGATCGATTTGCTGGTTGTGAACCTTTACCCCTTTGAACAAACTGTCGCTAGCGGTGCAGATTATTATACTGCGATTGAGAATATTGATATTGGTGGACCTGCAATGATTCGAGCTGCAGCTAAAAATCATGGATTTGTGGCTGTGGTTACCGATACCCAAGATTATACCACCCTGTTGGCCGAGCTAACTGAGAACAGCGGCGCTACAACCTATAGATTTCGTCAAAACCTGGCGTTGAATGCCTATGCGCGCACCGCGGCTTATGATTCTGCCGTTTCAAATTGGATGGCCAAAACGCTTGCGGTCACTCCACGGCGCAAAGCTGTTTCTGGCATTTTGTCGCAAAGCCTGCGCTATGGCGAGAATCCGCATCAGTCGGCGGCCTTCTATACCGACGGTCAAGCTCGCTCGGGCATTGCTACGGCTGTGCAACATCAAGGCAAAGAGCTTTCTTACAACAACATCAATGACACTGATGCAGCGGTTGAACTGGTGGCTGAATTTGATCCCGCTAATGGCCCAGCTTGTGTGATAGTGAAACATGCCAATCCTTGTGGCGTGAGCCAAGCTTCCACCTTAGCGGAAGCTTATCAGGCCGCGTTTCAATGTGATCAAACCAGCGCTTTTGGTGGCATCATCGCCCTCAACAAAACCTTGGACGGCGCCACAGCCGCTGAGATTTGCAAGATTTTCACAGAGGTCGTTATTGCCCCTGACGCTGATGAAGATGCACGTCGTATCTTCGCCCAAAAGAAAAACCTGCGCCTTTTGACCATGGGTTCGTTACCCGACGTGACGTCCGCTAGCCAAACCATTCGTCAGGTTTCCGGTGGCTATTTGGTACAAGACAAAGATGTGGGGCAGGTGTTACCTAGCGATCTTAAAGTTGTAACAAAACGCGCCCCAAGCCCGCAAGAGCTGAGCGATATGTTGTTTGCTTGGAAAGTGGCTAAACATGTGAAGTCTAATGCGATTGTCTATGTGAAAGACGGCTCTACGGTTGGTATTGGCGCTGGACAAATGAGCCGCGTGGACAGCACTCGTATCGCTGCGCGTAAAGCTCAGGACATGTCCGAATTGTTGGGACTTGATGAGCCGCTGACTCGTGGATCGGTCGTGGCGTCTGATGCATTTTTTCCCTTCGCAGATGGTCTTGTGACCGCTGCTGAGGCAGGTGCGACTGCGCTGATCCAGCCTGGCGGCTCCATGCGGGATGACGAGGTGATCGCCGCTGCTGACGCCGCTGGTCTCGCAATGGTATTCACAGGCATGAGGCATTTTAAGCATTGATATGAAAAAGGTATTACTGTGGAGCGCAGCGCTAGTTTTGGCACTGGATCAGGTCACGAAAGTGGTGATTGTGTTCTGGATGGATCTTATTTCAAAAGGTCAAATTGACATTTGGCCAGGCTTTATTCATTTTCATATGGCTTGGAACACCGGTATCAACTTTGGTTTGTTTTCAGATCAGGGTGATTTGATGCGCTGGCTATTGATCGCTGTGGCTTTGGTGGTATGCGGCTTTGTGGGCTATTGGATGCGCCACGAGCAAAAGCCAATTGCATTGATCTGCGGCGGGTTCGGTGATTGGTGGGGCTTTAGGCAATTCACTCGATCGAGCCTTACATGGAAGCGTGGCGGATTTCTTGAATGTAACGTGTTGTGGTTTTTATAATCCGTATGCGTTCAATGTGGCTGATATTGCTATTTTTGTTGGATTGTTTGGCCTCGTTATTTTTTCAACAGATCACAAGAACAGTTAAATTTTTAGGCTTAATGTTGGCCAGTCTCTGAGCTGTGCTTCAAAAATAAGGTCACATCAATTTTCGGTGAGTGTTGATCATAATGGTGCTTTGGCCTTGTAAGCGCAAACTTTCAGCGTAGTTGATTGATCATAGCTGCATTCATAGGGAACGCTCATGATCATCAGGTTTTTTACGGTTTTGGGCCTTTGTCTGCCGTTGCAGGCGCTGGCGCAGGCCAAGGTTTCAGAGTTCATGCTGGATAACGGTATGCAGGTTGTTGTTGTGGAAGATCACCGCGCGCCGGTAGTTGTTCATATGGTTTGGTATAAAGTTGGCGCTGCAGATGAGGCTCCAGGCAAGTCTGGTATTGCGCATTTTCTCGAGCATTTGATGTTTAAGAAAACCAAAAATTTAGCCTCTGGGGAGCTGTCTGATACGGTGGCGGCTAATGGTGGGTCGGACAATGCCTTCACTAACCAAGACTATACTGGCTATTACCAACGTGTGGCTGCAGACCGTCTTGAGCTGATGATGAGAATGGAAGCGGACCGGATGACCGGCTTGCAGCTGTCCGTCGATGACATTGCCACCGAACGTGATGTTGTGATTGAAGAGCGCAACCAACGTACAGAGAGTTCGCCTGGCGCATTGTTCAACGAACAAAGACAAGCAGCGATGTATATGAATCATAATTACGGTGTGCCGGTGATTGGCTGGATGCATGAAATGAGAAAAGTTGAATTTTGATGATGCGGTGGCTTTCTATAAGTTGCACTACGCGCCCAACAATGCGATTTTGGTGGTGGCGGGTGACGTGACGCCAGGGCAGGTCAAAACCTTGAGTGAGCAATATTATGGTGTGATCCCAGCGAACCCGAAGGTACAGCCGCGCCTTCGAACTCAAGAACCGCCGCACCGATCAGCACGCCGTATGACCTATTATGACGAACGCGTGGCGCAGCCTTATGTGAGCCGTAGCTATTTGGCCCCAGAACGCGATAGTGGCGATCAAAAAACTGCAGCTGCATTAGTTTATTTAGCTGAAATTTTGGGTGGCTCTGGAGCCACCTCGGTCTTGGGAAAAGCGCTGCAATTTGACACGCAGCAGGCGATTTATACCAGCGCTTACTATGGCGGAACCTCATTGGATGATACAACATTTGGACTGATAGCAGTACCGGTTCCTGATGTAACTTTGCAGCAAGTTGAGGACGCTATGGATGACGCAATTGCAAAATTCATGGCCACTGGAATTGATCTTGAGATTTTTAAGAGGATCAAGATTCAAATGCGTGCCAGTGAGATCTATGCGATGGATAATGTTGAAGGTATTGCAAACCGTTACGGCGCGGCTTTGACCCAAGGCCTCACGATTGCTGACGTTCAAGACTGGCCTCGAATATTGCAGGCGGTTACAACCGATGAAGTTATGACTGCCGCGCGTTTGGTATTTAACCAAAAGGCTTCAGTGACTGGATGGTTGATGGGCCCGCAGGAGGAGTTGAAATGATCCGTATTCTCTCAACATTTGTCATCCTCTGGGCCGGCGCGGCGCAGGCCGAAGTGCAAATCAAAACCCCCACCAGTCCCGGTGGCATTGCCGCTTGGGTGGTGGAAGAGCCATCTATTCCCTTCACCGCATTGGAGATTATGTTTTCCGGTGGGGCCGCGCTGGATCCTAGAGATAAACGCGGTGCAGCCTATTTGATGACGGGGCTTCTCGAAGAAGGCTCCGGGGACATGGATGCGCAGGCCTTTGCTGCCGCGCAAGAGGCTTTGGCGGCCTCCTTTGGCTTTGATGTCTATGATGACACAGTCACAATTTCAGTTCGATTTTTGACGGAAAACCGTGCGGAAAGCTTGGCGCTTTTGAAAACCGTTCTAACCCAACCACGATTTGACCCCGAGGCCATAGAGCGGGTGCGGACGCAGGTATTGTCGATCTTAGCCATCTGACGCACAAGACCCAGATTCGGTTGCTGGTGCAACCTGGTCGCAGCTGGCCTTTGGGCGAGCACGCATACGGCACGCCGCGCGAGGGGACAGCGGCGTCGAGTTGCGGCCCTTACCCGCGAAGACATCATAGCCGCACATCAAAGATTGTTTACGCGTGATCCCTTGTCGGTATCCGCAGTGGGTGACATTTCAGCGGCTGAGCTGGGTCCAATGCTAGATGACTTGCTGGGACAGCTGCCTGCGGGTGAAGGTCTCAAAACCGCAGCAGTTGAGTTTGCGACTGAGGGTGGGTTGACCGTTGTGGACATGCCAACCCCGCAGTCTGTGGCTTTGTTTGGCCATGTTGGAATTGACCGGGATCACCCTGACTTCTTTGCGGCCTTTGTTCTCAACACGATTTTGGGTGGCCGGGGTGTTGAGAGCCGCCTGTCGGCAGAAGTACGCGAAAAACGCGGGCTAACCTATGGTGTGTCGACCTTCTTGGTGGGCAAGGAAGAAGCGAACATGCTGATGGGACAAGTGGCAAGTGCCAATGATCGTATTGGCGAGGCAATTGCTGTGATCCGCGACGAATGGACCAAGATGGCGCGCGATGGGGTGACCCAAGCCGAGCTGAACGATGCGCAGACCTATCTCACTGGCGCTTATCCTCTGCGGTTCGATGGCAATGCGAAGATCGCAAACATATTGGTTGGGATGCAACGACAAGGGTTGAGCACCGATTATATCAACACGCGTAACGATAAGATCAATGCTGTGACCCTTGGCGAGATCAACCGTGTGGCGGCGGAATTGTTGCAACCGGAGGCTTTGCATTTTATCGTAGTGGGTCAGCCAAAAGGCCTCAACGAAGAGTAGCAGAATCGGATCCGAGCATGCTATGTATTGTAGCATGCTTAAATCTAACCCCAACATAAGCCAATTCCAGCCTGTTATCCGGCAATTGAACGAAACTGCGATCAATCAGATTGCGGCGGGTGAGGTGGTGGAACGTCCCGCTTCGGCCATTAAGGAATTGGTAGAAAATGCAATTGATGCGGGGGCGACGCGCATTGACGTTGAATATGCCGATGGCGGCAAAAGCCTTATTCAAGTTACTGACAATGGTTGTGGCATCGCGGCGGATGATTTGCCGCTGGCTATGTCACGTCACGCCACTAGCAAAATTGATGGCTCGGACCTGTTGAACATCCAAAGCTTTGGCTTTCGCGGTGAGGCTTTGCCATCGCTGGGAGCTGTGGGTAAACTGACCCTGACCAGCCGCACTTCTGAGGCAACTGGGGCTGAGTTGCAGGTGAACGGTGGCAAGCTGAGCCCAGTGCGCCCTGCTGCGATGCAGCTGGGCACCCGCGCAACCCTCCGAGATCTGTTTTACGCGACACCGGCGCGGCTTAAATTTCTGCGTTCAGATCGCGCTGAGGCGCAGGCGATTGCGGATGTGGTCAAGCGTTTGGCCATGGCCGAACCTGCAATTTCTTTTTCATTGCGGGATGCGGGCTCGGACCGGATGGTCTTTCAGGTGCAAGCAGAGCAGGGTGATATGTTCTCGGCTTTACGCGGCCGCCTGGGCCAGCTGATGGGCCATGATTTTGTGAAAAATGCGATTGCGGTGGATGCGGAGCGTGAGGGGATTACCTTAACAGGTTTTGCAGCTTTGCCGACCTATTCGCGTGGCGCTGCCGTGGCGCAGTTCATTTTTGTGAATGGCCGCCCAGTGCGCGATAAGCTGTTGCTTGGCGCCTTGCGTGGCGCCTATTCGGATTTTTTATCTCGTGATCGTCACCCTGCGGTGGCGCTGTTTGTGGAATGCGATCCGACCAGTGTGGATGTGAACGTGCATCCCGCCAAATCCGAGGTTCGATTTCGTGAGCCAGCGATGGTGCGCGGGTTGATCGTGTCAGGTTTGCGTCATGCTTTGGCGGATGCGGGCCATCGGGCTTCAACCACAGTATCTGATGCCGCATTGGGCGCCTTTACAGCCCAGCCGCAGGGGCATCTACAGGGTGAGCCGCGGGTCTATCAAATGGACAGGCCCCGCAATGCGCCGGGATATTCTGGACTGGCGGAGACGGAGACAATGTTCGACGTCCATCCTTCGGCGCGGATCGAAGGGATGCCACAGTTGGAGGCGCAACACCGGCCCTTGGGAGCTGCGCGCGCGCAATTGCATGAGAATTATATACTATCACAAACGGCTGAAGGCTTGGTAATCGTTGATGCTCATGCGGCTCATGAACGCTTGGTCTATGAAAATCTCAAGGTACAAATGTCTGAGTCGGGTGTGCGGGCGCAGGCCTTGTTGATCCCAGAGGTGATCAGCCTGTCTGATGGTGATATGGCGTTGCTGATGGAGCAGTCCGAGACGCTTACGCAATTGGGTCTGAACATTGAGCCCTTTGGCCAAGGGGCTGTAGCGGTGCAGTCGGTGCCTGCGATTTTGGGGCATGTGGATGTAAACCGTCTGGTACTGGATATCGTTGACGAGCTGTCCGATGGGGGAGCCTCCCAAAGCTTACAATCGCGGCTCGATGCTATTTTGAGCCGGGTGGCCTGTCATGGATCTGTGCGCACGGGTCGGCGCATGCAGGCAGATGAAATGAATGCCCTTTTACGCGAAATGGAGGCAACGCCCCATTCCGGCCAATGCAACCACGGTCGCCCCACCTATGTCAGTCTTGCGATGTCTGATATTGAAAAATTGTTTGGACGCACATGATACTGACCCCTGATATTATTTTAATGCTGCTGGTAGGCGCTGGCGGGTTTGCATTTTTGGTTGTCATTTTGCTGCTCGTGGTGGCGCGGGCTGCTGGACGCTCGGCGCATGCAACAGCGCCTTTGACCAGCCAGATGGAGTACCTCAATCAACGGGTTCAAACAATTGGCGACGGCCAACAGCAATTGGCTGGCGGTTTGACCCATGTTTCAGAGGCGCAGGCGGCTCAGCAAAGCAATATGATTAAGTTGATGGAGGCCCGACTCTCTGCTGTGCAAGAGCAGATGACGCTAAATCTCACCACTAGCGCGAAAAGCACAGCCTCCTCCTTGGGCGAGTTGCAGCAAAGACTGGTCACGATTGATAAGGCACAGGACAATATTCAAAAGCTGTCTGGCGATGTTCTTAGCTTGCAAGATATTTTGTCCAACAAGCAGACCCGTGGGGCCTTTGGCGAGATCCAGTTGCAAGAAATTGTTAGCAAGGCTTTGCCTTCAGATGCCTATGCCTGGCAGGTGACCCTGTCCAACGGAAAGCGCGCGGATTGCTTGATTCATCTGCCAAACCCACCCGGCCCGATTGTCATCGATAGCAAATTCCCACTAGAGGCCTATGAGGCGCTGCGCAATGCCAAGACGGATTGGGAGGCGAATGAGGCTGCTAAGTTCATGCGCGTCAGCGTAAAGGCTCATATTAAAGCTATATCGGAGAAATATATCCTAGATGGTGAGACTGCCGATGGGGCGTTGATGTTTTTGCCCTCTGAAGCGGTTTACGCAGAATTGCATTCAAATTTTCCGGAATTGGTGCGTGATGGATTTGAAGCACGGGTTTGGATCGTGTCCCCAACCACCTGTATGGCCACGCTCAACACCATGCGCGCGATCTTGAAAGACGCCCGCATGCGCGAACAAGCTGGGGCAATCCGCACGGCGCTGCGTTTGCTGCATCGTGATGTGGAGCTGGTGGTGGACCGGGTGGATAAACTGAACACTCATTTCAACCAAGCGCGTAAAGACATCGAAGGCATTACCACTGCTGCTGAACGGGCGGGAAAACGCGCCCACAAGCTGGACAACTTTGATTTTGAAGAAATAGAAGCCTCAGAAAACGTGGTGCCTCTTACCAAGCCATAACTCGGCTTGGCGCGCAGTGTGTCTTAAATTCGCAAAAATGGTTGCGCCATGCGGGGAATCCAAGAGTTGAATCTGAGGGGTGCATCTGTGGCGGCCAAACAGATGCAATCTTCGCCAATTTCAGCCACAGGGGTGTGGTTTAGATCTTCATTGGCAACTTCCACGTCACCAGCGGCAAAGCGTGCGGTTGCATCGCGAAACGCGCCTTGCAACACGAGAGTGAGTTCGGTGCCACGGTGACCGTGATCTGGTACGGCGGCTCCAGCAGGAATATAGAGTAAGCGTGCGGTGGCTGATTTCGAGGTGCTTAGAACCGCCTGACGAACGCCCATACCAACAGAGCGCCATTTTACATCGCCCAAACCGCCACCTATATAGGCGCCCAAGGGGGACGGCACGTCACTGGCCGCCATAGGTTTTGCTGCACTTGGACCTTTTCCGATCAGCGCCAACGTCTCTTCCAAAGCGCCCTCATCCATGGATGCTTGAGCGTCAGTCTCCAGAAACGCGCCGCCAATTGCGTCATAGGCTTGGGCCGCGGCACGGCAACTGTCGCACATGGACAGATGTGTGGCCACAACCAGATTGAACGCTTCAGGAAGCGTTCCGGCGGCATAGCCGATCAAAAGCTGATCGGTGAGGTGATGTTTGATCTGGGTCATATTGTTCATTTCATCGTCTGTCGGAGTTTCGATAAAGCCAATCTAAGGCGGGATTTGATTGTGCCAAGGGGCAGACCCGTTTCAGCGGCAATTTCACTGTGGCTCAAGTCTCCAAAATAGGCTTTCTCAATCAACTCTCGCTGTTGGCTGGGCAGTGCTGTCATTGCTTCGGTCAGTTGTTGCGATTCTTGTTGCAGAACCAAAATATCGGCGGCTTCGGGTTCGGCTTCCGGGCCCCATTCCAAATTTTCAGGCTCGGGCCTGCGTTGTTTGCGCAGGGCATCGATTTTTTTGTTCCGGGCAATGGTGAAGATCCACGTGGCCACACTGGCTCTGCTCGGATCGAACAGATGGGCTTTATGCCAGAGTGTTGCCATAACCTCCTGAGTGCATTCTTCGGCCATGCTCGGCGAGGCACCTGATTTCATCAAAAACGCCTTCACGCGCGGCGCAAAATGCGCGAACAATTCGGCAAAGGCCCGTTGGTCTTGATCTGCCTGAATACGCTTCAGATGCTCAACCCAAGTGTTTTGTAGGACGGTTTTTTTCACAGTGGGGGTGTTAGCCTTCTGACAGTGCGGTCGAATTGGTTTCAACGCACCATAGGGCACCTGATACTCAGATGCACCCGTTTCATGTGATCTATCCAAAATCCCAAACATGCTTTAGATACGCTCAAGAAATTAAACTGGATCACATGAAAATCAAAGTTTTCAAATGTAATCCAGTTGCACGCCGCCTGCGTAAGATAATGAAATAAAGAAGAGGGATGTGCCGATGCCATTTGAGAATACCAGAGCGGGAACGAAGCGCATTGCGGTGATTGGCGGGGGTATCTCCGGCATGGGAGCCGCCTATGAATTGCGTCAATCGCATCAGGTGGTATTGTTTGAATCGGCCCCGCGGTTGGGTGGGCATGCGCGCACCGTTATGGCTGGAAAAAATGGAGATTTATCTGTTGATACCGGGTTTTTGGTCTTCAACGACGTGAACTATCCGCATTTGATTCGATTGTTCAAAGAACTCGATGTGCCAATCATGGACTCTAACATGAGCTTTGGCGCATCGATAGATGGGGGGCGGTTTGAATATGGCGTTTTGGCGCCCTCTGCGGTCTTTGCTCAAAAACGCAATATTTTGCGACCGAAGTTTTGGGGCATGATTCCGCGATATCTTGAAATTTAATAAACGCGCCAATGCTGAACAGATTGATCCAAACATCACCATTGGGGCCTTGATTAAAAAATGGCGGCTTGGGGACTGGTTCCGAGATTACTATCTCACTCCCTTTACTGGCGCAATCTGGTCCACACCGATCACTCAAATTCTGGATTTCCCGGCACAGGCGATGATCACTTTCATGAAGAATCACGCCCTGCTTGGGGCTGGCGGTCAGCATCAATGGCGGACGGTTAATGGTGGGTCTCGCGAATATGTGAGTCGGGTCGAGCAGGCTTTGACTGCCGCCGGGGTTGAACTGCGACTCTCCACGCCGGTTGAGTCAGTGCGGCGAGGCCCGTTGGGGGTTGAGATTAAAACTGCAGGTGGGGAGTATGAGGCCTTTGATGATGTAATTTTCGCCACGCACTCAGATATCACCTTGGCGATGCTGAGTGATGCGAATGGTCTAGAGCGCAAAGCGTTGGAAGCGATCAAGTATCAACCCAATGAAATGGTCCTTCACGCGGACATCTCGATTATGCCAAAGCGTAAAGCCGCTTGGGCCTCTTGGGTTTATACTGAAGATAAAGATCGCCAGTCAGACCGTATTGATCTTACCTATTGGATCAACCGTCTGCAAAGCCTGCCGAATGATGATCCTTGCTTTGTAACGCTAAACACGCAACGCGATATCGATCCGGCGTTGATCTATGATCAGTTTACCTTCCATCACCCAGTCTTCGATGTGACGGCTCTAAAGGCGCAGCAGGTCTTAAGTGATTTGAATGGTGCCAACTCCACTTGGTTTTGTGGCGCTTGGATGCGCAACGGGTTTCATGAGGATGGCTTGGCCACCGGTATTGAGGCAGCACGGCGCTTGATGGTGCAGAGTGCAACGATGATGGCGGCTGAATGAGCAGCATCGATCATATCAAAGCTCACACCTACCATGGGCGTAAAGGGCCTGTCGAAAACGCGTTTCGCTATGCCATCGACTACGTCTTGATTGACATGAATGCTCAGGCGTCGTGGCCCCGTCTGTTTTCGCGCAATCGGTTTAATTTGTGGAGCCTCTATGATGCGGATCATGGCGGAGCACCAAAGCAGGGGCGGGGCCTCAGCTGGGCGGAAGATATTTTGCGGGCTGAAGATCTGCCGGGCCTAGAGCGCATTTTGCTCTTAGCGCAACCGCGCATGTTAGGTCATGTCTTCAATCCGGTCAGTTTTTGGCTCTGCTTTGACGCACAAGACGATCTAAGGGTGGTGATCGCGGAGGTCAGCAATACTTTCGGCCAACGTCATAGCTATCTGTGTCACCGTGATGATTTTGCCGCAATCGGTCCATCAGATGAAATTGGAGCCCAGAAGATTTTCCATGTGTCGCCTTTTCAGCCGATGCAGGGCGACTATCGGTTTCGCTTCGACATTCGGGCCGAGCGGATTGGCATCTCAATTGAATATCTGCGCAAGGGTGGTGGGTTGATTGCAACGCTCGTCGGGCCGCGTCAGCCTCTCTCGAGTAAATCCATTCTGTCGGCCTTTCTGCGCCGGCCCCTTGGTTCGCGACGGGTTTTGGCGCTGATACATTGGCAGGCTATTAAGTTGTGGTGGCGCAAGGCAACCTTTAGGCCTTGCCCCGAAGCGCCGCAAAGCGATTTTAGCAGATGAGTACTGCCCCGCGCCACTCTTTGCCGTCCTTTGCTTTGTTTGGTGGGTTTCTGGCTGCGGCGGGTTTGCCCATCTATATTTTCGCCCCAACATTTTATGCGGAAAACTACGGTGTTGGGCTCACTGCCATCGCTGCGGTGTTGTTTTGGCTGCGATTGTTGGACGCTGTGCAGGATCCTTTGTTTGGCTGGATATCCGAGGGGTTGGGGCGTGAGCGCGGGTTCTGGATTGGCTTTGCGGGTTTCATTCTTGTGGGGGCGATGATTTTGCTTTTCGCCATTCCACCGCGAACCGCGCCGTTGCTTTGGTTCGCCTTGTCTATTACCGGACTATTCAGCGCATTTAGTTTTCTGACCATCAATTTCTATGCCCAAGGCATCACCGCCGCTGCGAGCCTGCCTGGCGGGCATATGCAAGTTGCTGCATGGCGTGAAACTGGGGCGTTGATCGGGGTGTGTTTGGCTGCGGTCGCTCCGGGTTTGCTAGTGCTTTGGACACAAGCGCCGATGTTGAGTTTTGCGCTCGGATTTGCGGCGATTGGGTTCTTGTCCCTCTGGGTGATGCGCCGGCAATGGGTGGGCCCGACACAGCGGGTGCCCTCGAACTTCAAACTGATTTGGCAGGACCTACCTGCGCGCCGCCTGTTGGTGCTAGCCTTTGTTAATGCCTTGCCGGTGGCTGTGTCTTCCTCGCTGTTTCTATTTTTTGTGACCCACCGCTTGCAGGCTACGGCTTGGGCGGGGGCTTTACTGTTGGTGTTCTTTCTGTCTGCCGCCGCTTCAGCGCCAATCTGGGCCGCGCTGGCCCGTCGTTATGGCACCCGCCGAGCTTTGCTTGGGTCGATGAGTTTGGCAATTGTGATTTTTGCGGTCGTGGGCTTTCTTAGGCACTGGTGATGTGGGGCTTTTCGCGCTAGTTTGTGTGATTTCTGGGGCCAGCATTGGTGCTGATTTGACCCTTATGCCCGCGGCTTTTGCACAACGTTTGGCCGTCATTGCTCCCAACGGCGCGCAGGGGTTTGGGCTTTGGTCCTTGATGAATAAGCTGACCTTGGCTTTGGCCGCCATCGCTTTATTTCCGCTGCTCGAAATGGCGGGGTTTGACGCCACAGCCTCCAACCAAACTGGGCAGGCACTGTTTACACTTACATTTCTCTACGCGGCTTGTCCGTTGTTTTTAAAACTGGTTGCGATCCTCTTGTTGATCAAAACCCCATTGCAGGATGATCAGATATGACATTGGCATTCATAATATTGGGCACGCTCGCGGTGGTCCTAGGAATTCAGTATAAAACCGGGTTTCTAGCGCAAAAACCAAGTAACTATGCCACCACGACACCGGCATTTGATATTCGCGAGCAGCTTAATGGCGACATGCTCTGTGAAGGTATCATTTACGGCCCCTTTGGCCGGGTGACATCGCGCTTTGTGGCGCAGATGCATGCTGAGTGGCAGGGTAACACCGGCCGGATGACTGAGGACTTTCGCTATGACAGCGGCAACATCCAGCACCGTGAATGGACGCTGAGGGTGGATGATGCTGGTCAAATTAAAGCCGAAGCACCTGATCTTCTTGGCACTGGGCAAGGTACGCAGCTGGGATCGACGGTGATGCTGAATTACACCATCCAACTGACCAAGGATGCTGGCGGCCATGCGTTACAGGTCACGGATTGGATGTATCTCATGGAAAACGGTTCGATCATGAATCGCAGTCAATTTCGCAAATTTGGGATCAAAGTGGCGGAGCTTGTGGCTACAATGCGGCCCGATGCCTAACAGGAAAGCGCGTGTTGCAAAATGAGGTTTGACGGGAAAGCGATATTGGTTGGTGGGTGCCAGCGAAGGGCTGGGCCGTGCATTGGCCTATAAGCTGAGTGCGGCGGGGGCTGAGTTAATCCTGTCCGCCCGCGCGGAAGACCGGTTGCAATCCTTGGCGGATGATTTGCCGGGCAAGACCCAAGTTTTGCCGCTGGATTTGGCCGATGAAGCCTCTGTTGCGCAGGCTGGGCATGGCCTTGGGCCATGTGGACGGGTTGGTATTTTTGGCCGGAGCCTATTGGCCGATGTCTGCGCTCGATTGGGACGGGGCTGCGGCCTTGGCTATGGCGGATATCAATTTTGTTGGCGCATTTCGGGTGCTCAATCAAGTTATGCCACAGTTTTTGCAGCGCGATGCGGGCCATATAGTGATCACGGGCAGCCTGTCTGGATTTCGTGGTCTGCCCGGTTCCATTGGCTATGGGGCATCCAAGGCGGGCGTCATGGCTTTGGCTGAAAGCCTTTATGCCGATCTGTGTCGCACGGGCATCCAAGTTCAAGTGGTGAACCCAGGCTTTCATTAAGACCCGACTTACTGAGAAAAATACCTTTCATATGCCGTTTCTAATGTCGCCCAGAAGAGGCGGCAGACCATATGTTTAAACACATGCAAAGTACCCGCTTCAAACGTAGCTTCCCCACTCTATTTTCATGGTTGTTTCGATTCAGCCAGTTCTGGCCAGATTGGCTGTACTACAGGTTGTTTCGTTAGGGTTGGAGGTCATAAGTGGGAGCGTCTCAGTTGCGGTGAGGCGGGTATTGATCCAGTCCGATTCTCATTAATTAGTTCGAAACTGGTCATACTTTTTTGAAAATGGTGACTTTACATTCTTTGTTATTGCCAATCAGACAGGCTATCACATTATGTGCCTGCCAATCATTTAGTTGTAGCCACTGTTATACGAGCAGAAAGAACAGTGTAACGGAAGCCATGATACATTTAGAAACCATGCTAGTATTTGTAGGTGTAACTACTGCCCTCGCTGCCGTACCTGGCCTGACAACATTTTCGTACTCACGCAGTCTGCAGTTCATGGCCGAATTGTGGGACTAATCATAATGGTAGGCATAGCGTTGGATTTGTTCGTTCACACAACTGCAGTCGCACTCGGTGTTGCAGTCATTTTTAAGACATCGCAATACGCATTTAGTACTCTGAAATATGCAGGCTGCGTACCTACTTTACCTAGCGTGGCAGGCTTTCACAGCGTCACAAGGTAATTTTAAAGGTGACAAGTCAAAACTCGAAACGGCGCCAAAACAGTTTCTGCGTGGATTTATATTGTGTATAGCCAACCCAAAAATTACGATCTTTTTTTGGCATTTTTGCCTCAGTTTGTTGTTTCAGAAAATGGATCAGTTATAGCTCAGTTTTATCAACTCGGAGCATTAATGGTTTGTGTGACACTTGTAGTTTTTGGTGCAGTAGCGATCGCTGCAGGTGCACTTGGCACATGGATCAAAGGTTCCATAAAGACTCAAATTTGGCTTACCCGAATTTCTAGAATCGTCTTTTTATCGTTGGCTGTCAAATTGGCTACTGCTAAAAATAGTTTTGCGGTAGCGGTGGGTATAAGCTTGAAACCATCACTCAGTCTTCAAAATTATCAACTCAAAACCTACCCTAAACTCCCAACATGCTGATCAAATATTCCCTTCGCCTTACCCCATACACCGCCATCAATCTGCTTGAGGGCTAGGAGGCTTGGTAGGAGCTGGGATGCGAAGTCTTCAGAGCTTTCGCGGGGCAGTATTGAGGGCAGGTTGTCGATTGCGATGACATCCAAGATCGGGTCATTCTGCGCGCGTAGAGCAGGGTTTTCCCAGCTGGTTTCTTGGTCATAAACCTTGATTGGAGAATAGGGGCTGTTGGGATCACAGGCGATATCTCCAATCACCATAAGCTTGCGGACGTCGGTTTTTGCGGAGGCTGTCACAAAGACTGGGGTGTCTTGATTGGCCAGAATACAATTGAGAAAAATATCATGCGTCAGAATTTCGGGATAGGGGCCGCCATGGGCGGTCTCTGCCACATCCCAACCGGTCATCGGGGCCCCAAGGGCTGCACAGAAAGCGGCAGCACCGCTGCCCACGCGACCTTTTGTGCCGATAATGATTACTTTGGGTAGTAGATGGCCTAATTCTAAGGCGACATTTGCCATAAGATCAGATGCGCAGGCAAAGGCCTGGACAGGGCCACAGAGTTCGCCCACTTGTCCGGCGGCCCAGCTTTTGAGTGCCACTGCTGCACCGGCATATCCGGCCCAATAGCCAAAAGCGGCGACCCGGCGGCCAGCGTCATTGGTCAGATACTCCAGATCATACAGCGTGCCCCCACCGGCCTTGAACCGGGCCAAAAGACGCTGACCATCGGGCTGGCCCTTATAGGCATGGCCAAACATGATGTGCCGGTGCCGCAGCGGCGTGCCGTCATCGGGCAATTCTTTTAGCCCCATGATGATGGCGTCTTGAGGGGCGGTTTGCCAATTGCCAGTGCTTGCAAGTTGGACGCCTGCATAGGCTTCAGTCTCAATGGCGCGGGTTGGGTCCTGTTCAAGCGTTACCTCAAAACCTGCCTCCAGTAAGGCTTGTGCACCCGCTGGTGTTACGCCGACACGCTGTTCATTGGGTCGCTGTTCGGCGCGAATCCAAAGGTGGGTCATAAAAGGCCTTTCGCGCGGACGGCGGCTACAGAGGGTCGGGCTGCAAATGCAAGCTCGAATGCTGCCAATTTCGGGTAGCTGTTGATATCAACTCCGTCGTCTTCCAGCCATTGCGATAAGGTGAACAGATGCGCATCTGCGATGGTGATGTCAGATCCAAAAATGTATGGGCCCACGATCAAGCTCTCAACATAGGCACAGTTTTCCGCCATATTTTGCGGGACCTTCGCAGTCATATCGGCACGGGAATCTTTGAGATCCGCCCAGCGTTTGCTGCGCATTCTATGAGCGTGGTTCACATGCATGGTCGAAGATAAATAATGCATGAATTCACGAATTTTGGCGCAGGCAAAGGCATCTTTCGGCATAAAGCCCGGGGCAATATATTCTAAAATTGCCCCAGTTTCGGTCAAAATCCCACCTGGTGTCACAAGTGAGGGTACTCGGCCCTTTGGGTTTATGTCCAAATAGTACTTTTCGCGCTGCGCGTGGGCTGCAATATCGACCAAGCATACCTCATATTCTGTGCCTAGCTCTTCTAAAATTAGCGCTGATGCCAGAGATACTGTATGTTTGGCGGCAAATAGTTTAAGTATGTCCATCTCCTAAATGATTGTGCGTGCGTGGCGGCGTGCTGCCGTAGTCCAAATGTGGGGTGGCGTTATAACCTGACATATGTGTACTCCCCCCCAAAACATCAAATCGATGCATTGAGGAATTGTGTATTGGCAACATGATATGGGCAAAGCCTTCTGGCCCCAATCTCAAGTGCTGTGCGATGGCCATGCCAATCACTCCGCCTGAGGTTATCACTAAGCTGCGTCCGCCAAGCTCTACGAGCTCGGACATTACATCTTTGAAGCGCTGTGCAAAATCACGATAACTGACATGAGCGCTATCCAATGACCCATTTTGCCAGGCAGTAAAAAGATGGGGCACATGCTGGGCAAACTCTTCTGCTGAATTTGGTACAGGCGTATTCGTTTGTGCATGGAACTCATGGGCTAAGTCAAAATACCGCATTTCATTAACCCGTGGGTCAACGATCACCTCATATGGAAGACCTAGCCCGAAGGCTGTTTCTCGGTGCCGCTTTAGGCTGCCGCAGATCACCCGGTCAAAAACCTCTCCATGGCCACGTAGATAGTCGCCCAGCCAATTAGCCTGTTGGTGGCCCGTGTCTGAAAGCTGATCGTAGCTTTCTTCGTCTTTTGCGCCCGTATTTGCTTGTCCGTGGCGAATGAGGATAATTTCTGTTTTCATCATTAGATTGCAATACCGCGTTTCACAATTTTTGCCAATTGGCTCTTTTGGGTTGTATCGGAAACTAAGCTTGGCGCAAATTCAGCTGTGCCTGTCGCGTATGGCATGTGTTTGAGCGTTGCTTTTAGTTTAAGCAGGGATAAATTCGTAGGAGCAGTCCGATGTCAGATACAATCACCTTCACATTAGATGGAGCCGAAGTTTCGGCCCCAGTTGGACAGACGATTTGGGATGTGACCAAAGGTCAAGGCTTCATTATTCCGCATTTGTGCCACCGTGATGAACCAGGGTACCGGTCTGATGGCAATTGCCGGGCCTGCATGGTTGAGGTTGAGGGTGAGCGTACTTTGGTGGCTTCCTGTATCCGGCCAGTATCTGAGGGGATGGTTGTACACACCCGCTCGGATCGTGCAACGCACGCCCGCCGGATGGTCATGGAAATGCTGGTGGCTGATCAACCAGAGCAAGACGTGGCGCATGATAAATCTAGCCACCTTTGGGATATGGCCGTCGGTCAGGGCGTTTTAGAAAGTCGATTTCCCAAGCTGGAGGATGGGCGTATTCCTCTGCTGGATGATAGCCATGTGGCGATGTCGGTAAACTTGGATGCCTGCATCCAGTGTGGACTTTGCGTGCGGGCCTGTCGTGAGGTTCAGGTAAATGATGTGATTGGCATGTCGGGCCGTGGCCATGATGCTTACCCCACCTTCGATATGGACGATCCAATGGGTGAAAGCAGCTGCGTGGGTTGTGGTGAATGTGTGCAGGCCTGCCCAACTGGTGCCTTGTTGCCGGCCACTATAACTGATGCTAATCAGGTGGGTGACAGCAAGGATTTTGACAGCGAAGTTGATAGTATCTGCCCTTTCTGTGGTGTGGGTTGTCAGGTGAGCCTCAAAGTCAAAGATGGCCGAGTGAAATACGTTGATGGGATCAATGGCCCAGCCAATGAGGGGCGCCTATGCGTCAAAGGTCGGTTTGGGTTTGACTATATTCACCACGATCACCGCCTCACTAAACCCCTAATTCGTCGTGATGATGCCGCCAGCCAAGGGCTTGAACGTGGATCCGGGCAATTGGGGCGATGTGTTTCGTGAAGCCAGCTGGGAAGAGGCGCTTGATTTTGCTGCTGGTGGTATGGCCAAACTGAAGCAATCGCGTGGTGGCGCGTCTGTTGCGGGCTTTGGCTCGGCCAAATGTACCAATGAGGAGGCGTATCTGTTCCAAAAGTTGATTCGACAGGGCTTTGGTCACAACAATGTCGACCATTGCACCCGGCTCTGTCATGCTTCCAGCGTGGCGGCACTGATGGAAAATATAGGCTCTGGCGCTGTTACTGCTACGTTTAACGAGATTAAAAATGCTGATGTGGCGATTGTAATAGGGGCCAACCCAATTGAAAATCATCCGGTAGCTGCCACCTACTTCAAGCAGTTCACTAAGCGTGGTGGAAAATTGATCGTGATGGACCCACGTGGCCAGGCCTTGAAGCGCTTTGCCAGCCATATGTTGCAATTTCGTCCTGGCGCGGATGTTAGTATGCTAAACGCTATTATGCATGTGATTGTGGAAGAGGGACTCTACGACCAGCAATATATCGAAGCCTATACCGAAAATTGGGAAGCTGAGAAGGAGCACTTGAAAGGTTTTAGCCCTGAGAAAATGGCTGGTATCTGTGGCATCGATGCGGATACTCTGCGTGAGGTGGCTCGTACTTTTGCAGGTGCTAAGGCTGGAATGATCTTTTGGGGCATGGGTATTTCACAACATATTCATGGTACTGATAATTCGCGTTGTCTGATTAGTCTTGGACTGATGACTGGACAGGTCGGCCGCCCGGGAACTGGTTTGCACCCTTTGAGAGGCCAAAACAATGTGCAGGGAGCCTCTGATGCGGGGCTAATCCCGATGTTCTTGCCAGACATGCAAACTGTGGTGAGCGATGAAGTTCGCCAAAAGTTCGCGGATGTTTGGGCGCGCGATGGTGGTGTAAACGAGCCCCTCGATCCAAATAAGGGCCTCACCGTGACTGAGATCATGGGAGCGGTACACACTGGTGATATCCGGGGGATGTATGTGCTTGGTGAAAATCCTGCAATGTCCGATCCCGATGTGGCTCATGCTCGAGATGCACTTGCGAAGCTGGAACATTTGGTTGTGCAAGATATTTTCATTACAGAGACTGCTAATTATGCTGATGTGATACTTCCTGCTGCTGCTTTTGCTGAGAAAGCTGGCACCGTGACCAATACCAACCGACAAGTACAAATGGGCCGCCCGGCTGTCCCGCCGCCCGGTGAGGCGCGTGCCGATTGGTGGATTGAAGTTGAGCTAGCTAAGCGTCTTGGTCTTGGCTGGACTTATGATCATCCAAGCCAAGTTTTTGCAGAAATGAAGCTGACCATGAAATCTTTCGACAATATCAGTTGGGATCGCTTGGAAGAAGAAAATGCGGTGACATATCCTTCATTGTCACCGACGGATCCAGGCCAACCCATCGTGTTTGGCGATGGGTTCCCAAGGACTGACGGTCGGGCTCGGTTTGCGCCTGCTGACTTGATCGCTCCTGACGATGTGCCGGATGATGAATACCCAATGATTCTTACAACGGGACGGCAGTTAGAGCACTGGCATACGGGCTCTATGACCCGACGATCTAAGGTGTTGGATGCAGTCGAGCCTGAGGCGAATTGTTCGTTGCACCCATCCACGCTGCGTAATCTGGGTGTTGCTCCAGGCGGTTTGGTGCGGCTGACTACAAAGCGTGGCAGCATTGATATTATGGCGCGCGAAGATCGTGCAGTATCACCTGATATGGTTTTTCTGCCTTTTGCGTTTGTTGAAGCAGCAGCTAATTTGCTTACCAATTCAGCTTTAGATCCATTTGGTAAAATCCCAGAATTTAAATTCTCTGCGGTGAAGGTTGAAAAAGTAGCGAATCAAATTGCTGCTGAATGAGATTAACCCTTTTGCTGCTGATGCGGCCACATGTATTGGGTGAATTGATTAGGCTGTTCTATGCGACAAATCGATACAGGATCATTTTATGATAATATGGGCATTAAAATATTTTATGATCTAGTTCTGTTAACAGATAAATTTGGTTTAGCTGGCTCTAATGGACAGCAGAAATTGAGAACTTATATAAATTATTGAGATATTTAAATACCAAATACAGTATATTAAGATCAACATTTTTTTATAGTGGGATAAACAAGTTTCACTAGTTATATTCTGTATTATACTTACATATGGATAGCCTTCAGTGTCTACTTCTATTAATGGAAATAAAGTTGTGGGGAGTGGAACTGAACGGTTGTTCAAAAAAACTGATTGACCTTTGCCGGGTATCAGTCACAACGTTGGAATAGACCTTTAAAAAAGGCGCCGGGAACCGGCATTGGGAGGATAATATTGTGACTGCGACTGAACTCCGCGGATCTGGTTTCTATTCCAGCATTATTGGCACGCAATGCGCGTGAGTTTGGCGATAAGGCAGCTTACCGGGAAAAAGAATTTGGTATCTGGCAGAGCTGGACCTGGAGCGAAGCAGTGGAACAGGTTGAAGCGCTTGCGCTGGGCTTGTTGACACTTGGTGCAGCTAAGGGTGATCACATCGCTATTGCTGGTCGCAACAGGCCTTACTTATATTGGTCCATGTTGGCGGCGCAATCGATTGGGGCAGTACCTGTGCCAATATATCAAGATGCCGTTGGCGATGAAATCTCTTATGTCTTAGATCATTGCAATGCGCGATTTATTGTTGCTGGTGATCAAGAACAGGTTGATAAAATATTAGATATTAAAGATGACTTAAAAAACCTTGAACGGATCATTTATTTGGATGGTCGTGGCCTCCGAAAATATGACCACAGTTTTCTGTCACAATTCCAAAAATTGCAAGACGAAGGGCGGGCAGCTAAAGCTACCCTGGGCTCTGAATTAGCTGCGCGGCAATCTAGCCAAAATTATGATGACACCTGTGTGATGCTCTACACATCTGGAACTACAGGCCGTCCAAAAGGGGTTGTCCTCTCAAACCGAAATGTGATTGAGACATCTAAAAATTCTTCACAGTTCGACGAGTTAGGTCCAAATGAAGAAGTTTTAGCCTATTTGCCGATGGCGTGGGTCGGGGACTACACGTTTTCGATGGGCCAAGCGTTGTGGACGGGTTTTTGTGTGAATTGTCCCGAAAGCCCAGAAACCATGATGACAGACCTACGCGAAATTGGCCCCACATATTATTTTGCGCCGCCCCGTGTATTTGAAAACCAACTGACCAATGTGATGATCCGCATGGAAGACGCGAGCCCGATGAAGAAGTGGATGTTCGATAAATCTATGGGCGTCGCGCGCAAGGTTGGACCGTCCATTTTGGATGGAAACCCTGTGAGCTTGATCGACCGGATTAAGTACCAGTTGGGTGAATTTGCAATCTATGGCCCGTTGAAAAACACACTTGGCTTTAGCCGTGTGCGGGTGGGTTACACCGCGGGTGAGGCGATTGGGCCGGAGATCTTTGATTTTTACCGCTCCCTTGGGATCAACTTAAAACAGCTATATGGCCAGACCGAAGCGACGGTGTTTATGACAATCCAACCTGATGGGGAAGTGCGCGCAGATACTGTGGGTGTGCCTGCTCCGGGTGTTGAGGTCCGTATCGGGGATAACGGTGAGATCTACTATCGCTCACCTGGAGTGTTTGTTGAGTATTATAATAATCCTGAGAGTACTGCCTCGACTAAAGATAAAGATGGCTGGGTGGCTACGGGGGATGCTGGATTCTTTGAAGAGAATAGCGGACATTTGCGGATTATTGATCGGGCAAAAGATGTTGGAAAAATTTCTGATGGTCGCCTATTTGCGCCAAAGTACGTTGAGAACAAGCTTAAGTTTTTTCCCAACATCCTAGAAGCGGTGGTGTTTGGGAATGGCTGTGATTATTGTACTGCCTTTATCAACATTGATCTTAATGCAGTGGGTAATTGGGCTGAGCGCAACAATATAGCATATGGTGGATACCAAGAGTTGTCGCAGCACCCAGAGGTTCTAGACATGATCCAAACTCATATTGAAGAAACTAACCTAAGTATAGCAGATGATCCTATGCTTTCGGGTTGCCAGGTCCATCGCTTCCTTGTCTTGCACAAAGAATTAGATGCAGATGATGGTGAGATGACGCGGACACGCAAGGTACGTCGTCGAATTGTGGAAGAGAAATTTTCTGACCTGATTACAGGCCTTTATGATGGCTCAGAGCGCGTTGCAACAACTACTGAAGTGACCTATGAAGATGGCCGTAAGGGTTCCATTTCTGCGACGCTTGAAATGCGAGATGCGGCTACAGTTGCGGCCCAGAAAATTGCCGCAGAATGATGTTTTCTTTAACTGCTTTGCTCACTAATTTTTGTCTGGAGTGCCTGACCTATGTTTGACCAACCTGAAAGCTTTGTAACCTCAGATGGCCGCACCATTGGTGGCGTTATGATGGAAATGAAAAATATCACGTTGCGGTTCGGCGGTGTGGTGGCGATCAAAGATATCTCTTTTGATATCCGCGAAGGTGAAATTCGAGCAATTATTGGTCCGAATGGCGCTGGAAAATCCTCAATGCTAAACGTTATTTCAGGATTTTATAATCCGCAAAAAGGCGAGGTCTGGTATAAGGGCGAACGTCGTCCCTCAATGAAACCTTTTGAAGTTGCGCGTCAAGGTATTGCGCGTACATTTCAAAATATTGCTCTTTTTGAGGGTATGAGCGTGCTAGACAATGTGATGACAGGGCGGTTGAACCACATGAAAGCCGGCATTTTGAGCCAGGCTTTCTGGTACGGAACTGCTCAGCGGGAAGAAACAGAAAATCGTGAAGTTGTGGAGCGGGTGCTTGATTTTCTAGAAATCCAACATATCCGGAAAACACCCGTTAGTCGCTTGCCTTACGGCTTGAAAAAGAGAGTTGAACTGGCGCGCGCGCTTGCCGCAGATCCAAAGATTTTGCTTTTGGATGAGCCGATGGCAGGTATGAATGTGGAAGAAAAAGAGGACATGAGCCGCTTTATTCTAGACGTAAATGACGAATTTGGTACCACCATTGCTTTGATTGAGCATGACATGAGTGTGGTTATGGATATTTCCGATCGGGTGGTCGTGATGGACTATGGAAAAAAGATTGGTGATGGTACCCCAAAGGAAGTGCGCAGCAACCAAGCTGTAATTGATGCCTATTTGGGGGTAGCTCATGATTGAGTCCAAATATTTAGCGAGACAGCAACAGATGTTGCCAATCCAAAACACCGGCGTGGAGGCTTAAGTTATGTTGCCAGATCAGTTTTTATTCGGTGTTGAAGTTATGCTCAACGGCCTGATGGCTGGGGTGCTTTATGCGCTCGTAGCCTTAGGATTTGTTCTAATTTTTAAAGCCTCAGGTATTTTTAACTACGCACAGGGTGTGATGGCGCTATTTGGAGCACTCACGCTGGTGGGGATTATGGATGGTCAGGTGCCGTTCGCCCATTTGATCAATTCGATCTTTGGCACGGATGTGCATCACTTTGGTTGGCATGTTCCTGCCTTCCTATCTATTTTACTAGTAATGGTTGTGATGGTTGGATTGGCCTGGTGTGTTCAGCATTTCATATTTAGGCATTTGGTGGGCCAGGAACCAATTATTTTGTTTATGGCGACTATTGGGCTTGCCTATTTCATGGAAGGCTTCGGCGACCTGATGTGGAACTCCGAAATTAAAAAGCTCGATATAGGTATTCCGCAGGGCGGCAGTATGTGGATTGAAGAGGCGACCTCTTTCTTGGGTGGGACTAACTTTTACGGGTTCTTTATCGATAAGTTGGAAATCGTAGCGTCCTTAGTTGCTGTTGTACTAGTGATTGTCTTGGTAGCCTTCGCGCAATACACCAAGGAAGGTAGAGCGATGCGGGCGGTAGCTGATGACCACCAAGCGGCGTTGTCGGTTGGAATTTCCTTGAGTTTTATTTGGGTCTTGGTTTGGTCACTTGCGGGTTTTGTAGCTTTGGTGGCCGGTATAATGTGGGGTGCAAAGTCTGGGGTGCAGTTCTCACTGTCCTTGATTGCACTTAAGGCTTTGCCCGTTCTTATGCTGGGTGGCTTTACATCTATTCCTGGCGCGATTGTTGGTGGGTTGATCGTGGGTGTTGGTGAGAAGATATTTGAATTTCTGATTGGTGCGCCTTTCTTAGGTGGCGCAACAGAGAATTGGTTTGCTTATATGTTGGCGCTCGTCTTTTTGGTTTTTCGTCCTCAGGGATTATTTGGGGAGAAAATCATTGAGCGCGTTTGATATGATTGGGAATGTTCACGGCAGATACGCGGAGAACCATTCACAAGAAAACCTAGATAATAAACTAAACTTGAAAGGGATGGCGCATGTTTTATCGTGAATCTGGCGATTTTAGCGAAACATACCCGGCAGACAGTCAAACATTTCCAATCAAGTTTGACCGCTACCGCTACTATGCAGTTTTAGTAGTTGCCTTCCTAATCATCCCCTTCATCGTGAATGATTACTGGGCAAATGCGATTTTGGTGCCATTCTTAATTTACGCAATTGCGGCGATTGGGCTCAATATCCTCGTGGGGTATTGTGGTCAGGTGTCGCTGGGTACTGGCGGCTTCATGGCTGTGGGCGCTTATGCCTGCTATAAGTTGATGACGGCCTTCCCTGATGTGAGCATAATGTTTCACATATTTATTTCTGGGGGCATTACTGCAGCAGTGGTGACCCTGTTTGGGCTACCGAGCTTGCGCATCAAAGGCTTTTACCTTGCGGTAGCTACGTTGGCTGCTCAGTTTTTCTTGGTGTGGTTATTTAACCGAGTTGCGTGGTTTTACAATTATTCTGCTTCGGGTCAGATTAACGCGCCCGACCGCGCAGTGTTTGGTCATTTGGTGACGGGCCCAAATACAGACGCGTGGGCCAAATATATGATTTGCCTTGTGTTTCTCACCTTTGCGGGCATTGTCGCACGCAATTTGACACGCGGATCCTTAGGTCGAAAATGGTCCGCCATTCGTGATATGGATATTGCCGCTGAGATTATTGGAGTTAATCCACTCTCTGCCAAGCTTTCTGCCTTTGCCATTTCTGGCTTCTTTATTGGTATTTCAGGCGCATTGTTCTTCAGTGTCTATTTGGGTGCGGTTGAGGTTGGAGAAGCCTTTGGTATTCAGAAATCATTTTTGGTATTATTTATGATTATCATTGGCGGTCTGGGGTCAGTTTTTGGTAGCTTTGCAGGAGCAGCCTTCATGGTTCTGCTACCTGTTCTACTAAAGAATGTTTTGGTTGGTGGCTTGGGTTGGGATACCGCGCTGGCGGCACACCTCGAATTTATCATCGTGGGGGCCTTAATCATTGTATTTTTGATTGCTGAACCGCACGGTTTGGCACAACTTTGGCGCGTAGCCAAAGAGAAACTACGGCTCTGGCCTTTCCCACACTAGGGAGTGGTTAGCTATACGACCGGGTAAACCGGCACAATCGGACAAACCAAGGGAGGATTAATCCGATGAAAAGACTAGCAACAGTAACAGTGGCCGCCGTCATGGCAGCAGCTCCAGTGATGGCTGACCTCGTGTTCCCATCTCTATCTTATCGAACTGGAGCTTATGCTGCGGGTGGTATTCCATTTGCGGATGGCTATGCAGACTACATGACGCTCTTAAACGAACGTGATGGCGGAATCGGTGGCGTTATGACCCGCATCTTGGAATGCGAAACTGGTTATAACACTGAAAAAGGCGTTGAGTGTTACGAAGCGACGAAGGGTGAAGGCTCCTTAGTTTATCAACCGCTTTCAACTGGCATCACTTATCAGCTGATTCCAAAAGTTACAGCTGACAATATTCCTATGCACACTATGGGCTATGGCCGGACATCGGCTGCCAATGGCAAGGTATTTTCTAACGTGTTTAACTACCCTGCCAACTACTGGAATGGTGCGTCACTTGTTGTGAACCACCTTTTGGATCTTAATGGCGGTGATATTAAAGGTAAAAAAGTTCACTTAGTTTATCACAACTCTGGCTATGGCAAAGAGCCAATCCGGACTTTTGAAGAACTTGCAAAAAAGCATGGTTTCGAACTAACCTTACTTGCAGTTGATCACCCAGGCCAGGAGCAGAAATCCCAATGGCTACAAATCCGCCGTGAACGCCCGGACTATGTCACCATGTGGGGATGGGGTGTGATGAACGCAGTTGCGATCCAGGAAGCCGCAAATATAAAATTTCCAATGGAAAACTTTATCGGTGTTTGGTGGTCAGGGTCTGAAAACGCAGTTCTACCGGCTGGCGATGGAGCTCATGGTTACAAAGCTATTACTTTCCATAACGTCGGTAGTGACTTCCCAGTATTTGGCGACTTAGCAAAATACGTTGTTGACGCTGGTAAAGCTGCTGGTGCAGGCGATCAAATTGGTACTGCAATTTATAACCGTGGTTTCTACGCGGCAATGTTAGCTGCTGAAGCAGTGAAAAATGCTCAAAAAATCCATGGCGTTGCGGACATTACTCCTGCAATGATGCGTGATGGAATGGAAGCCTTAGAAATCACTGAAGCAGTTATGACTGATTTGGGCATGCCAAACTTTGGCCCATCATTCAAAGTTACTTGTGAAAATCACGGTGGCCCAGGTACTGGCGCCGTAGCACAGTGGGATGCGACCAACAAAAAATGGTCTTTGATTAGTGATTTTTCTGGGTCTGACATGTCAGTTATCCAGCCATTAATCGATGCTGACTCTGCAGCTTATGCCGCAGAGAATAGTATGGAAACTCGCTGTAACTAAAACTGTCTAACAGCGCTCTGGCCCTTTTTGGGCCAGAGCACCCCATATAGGATTAAAGTTATGCTTGATGGCAACCCAACAAACGAGACTCTTTTGGAAGTTAATAATATCGAGGTGATTTATAATCACGTTATCTTGGTACTGAAGGGAGTGTCTCTAAGCGTGCCCAAAGGTGGGATTACAGCTCTATTGGGTGGCAATGGTGCGGGTAAGACTACAACACTCAAAGCTATATCTCAATTACTGCACTCCGAACGGGGCGAGGTCACGAAAGGATCGATCGAATATCGCGGTCAATCTGTATCTGGTTTGAACCCCTCTGATCTTGTGAAGCGTGGCGTTATTCAAGTGATGGAAGGTCGTCATTGCTTTGAGCATTTGACCATCGAAGAGAATTTGCTGACTGGAAGCTATACCCGACGCGATGGCGCCGCTGCTGTGGCTGCGGACCTCGAAAAAGTATACGAATATTTCCCACGACTGCGTGAACGTCGTAAAAGCCAAGCGGGCTATACCTCTGGCGGCGAGCAACAGATGTGCGCAATTGGGCGGTCCTTGATGTCGCGTCCAGAAACTATCTTGTTGGATGAGCCGTCTATGGGCTTGGCGCCGCAATTGGTGGAAGAGATCTTTGGCATTGTAAAAGATCTAAATGAAAAGGAAGGTGTATCCTTCCTATTAGCGGAGCAAAATACCAATGTTGCCCTGCGTTTCGCGCACTATGGTTATATTTTGGAGTCTGGCCGCGTGGTTATGGATGGCCCTGCTGCTGAGTTGCGCGAAAACCCGGATGTCAAAGAGTTTTATCTTGGAATGTCAGATGAAGGCCGCAAGTCTTTCCGTGACACACGAAGCTATCGCCGTCGTAAAAGGTGGTTAAGCTGATCTGAGCTTTGATGTCAGGTGGTAAGGAATGGTGAAATGACTTTTTATGATGATTTGGAAACCCGCTCCGCCGATGCGCGTGCCTCCTCTCTAGTGGAAAGCTTGCCAGCTCTATTGGCTCATGCGCAAACCTTGCCAGGGCATACCAACCTTTCTGAATTTGACGTGGTAAATATTACATCGGCTGTTGATTTGGCTAGATTGCCAGTCTTGCGAAAATCCGAACTTAGTGCTGCGCAAAAGCTTCGACCTCCTTTTGGTGGATTGTCAGGACCGCATTTCGAATATGCGTTTCAATCTCCCGGCCCATTGTACGAGCCGGGCAGGACAAGTCATGATTGGTGGCGATTTGGTCGCTTTTTGCATGCCACTGGAATTGGTTCTGCTGATGTTGTCCAAAATTGCTTCTCCTATCACCTGACCCCAGCGGGCACGATGTTCGAAAATGGCGCCCGCGCTGTTGGTGCAGCTGTTTTACCGGCTGGGACGGGGCAAACTGAACTTCAAGCACAGGCTGCCCATGATGTTGGAGTGACAGGGTACGCTGGCACCCCAGATTATCTTAAAAACATTATCGAAAAAGCTGACGAGATGGGGCTGACACTGGCAATTAGTAAAGCCGCAGTGGGTGGTGGCGCGTTGTTCCCATCGCTAAGGCAGTGGTACCTCGACCGTGGTATAGCGTGTCGGCAATGCTATGCGACGGCGGATCTGGGCAATGTCGCCTATGAAAGTGCTGCGATGGAAGGTTTGATTTTAGATGAAGGCGTTGTGGTTGAGATTGTGACCCCTGGTACAGGTAATCCTGTGCCTTTTGGAGAGGTAGGTGAGGTTTTAGTTACAACGCTCAACTTTGACTATCCCTTGATTCGGTTTGCGACTGGTGATCTTTCGGCGTTCATGGAAGGGTCTAGTCCCTGTGGGCGAACCAATCTGCGGATTAAAGGTTGGATGGGCCGGGCAGACCAGACTACTAAGATCAAAGGTATGTTTGTCCGACCAGAACAAGTCGCCACTTTTCAGCGCAAATACCCAGAAGTTACCCGCACTCGGGTGGTTGCAAGCCGTGTGGCTGAGGCTGATGTTATGACAGTGAAAATTGAAGGTGATATTGGCCGCACAGATGTCTATGCGGCCTCAATCGTTGAGATATTGAAGCTTCGGGCTAAAGTCGAAGTGGTTGCTACAGGTGCTCTTCCAAAAGACGGTATCATCATCGAGGATCAACGTAGTTACGACTAGTGCCTCTTACTAGTTGTAACTAATGCTCTGCGAGGGGGGAGGCAGCAGTCCCTGTGAGAGAGTATATAAATATTCGTCAAAATTTAGTATAAAAAAGCCGCCCCAAGCGAGGGACGGCCTTTTTAACACTATGACAGAGATTAACCCTGACGTGCCTTAAAACGAGGCTGTGTCTTGTTTATAACATAAACACGGCCTTTACGGCGTACCACACGACAATCGCGGTGGCGGCTCTTAAGCGAGCGAAGCGAGTTTTTGACCTTCATGGCCTTCTCCTTCAAAACCGGGCCGCGGAGTAGCCCTAGCTAAATTACATGGTGGGCACGACTGGGATCGAACCAGTGACCCCTTCGATGTCAACGAAGTGCTCTACCGCTGAGCTACGCGCCCGTTGAACCTAAACAAACTTCACGCCCAAAAAAAGGACATCGAAACTAGCGTCAGTATCGGCCGTATAAGCAGCGTATACCGAGTCTTCAAGGTGAAATTGCAACTAGGGTCATAAATAGAGCCCCTTGGTGTATTTTCTTCATTTTAAATATGAATTACTTTCCCAATTCAAGTCTTATGCTATATCAAATGTATGAACGATGCTCCTTTTACTCTTTATGAGCCTACCGAGCTCACCAGTAGTGTTGTGTTTGCCGCCCCGCATTCGGGGCGGAGCTATACGTTGGATTTTTTGGATGAGTCCAGACTTGATGCTCATGCAATCCGTGCCTCTGAAGATGCTTTTGTTGATCAATTGTTTCAATCGGTAACCTGCTTTGGCGCACCCTTACTAGCCGCATCTGCGCCGCGAGCATTTGTTGACCTCAATCGCTCCTGTGAGGATCTTGATCCTGCATTGATTTATGGGGTCGGTTCTGTTGGTCTTAATGCGCGCGTGGCATCGGGGCTAGGTGTAGTACCCCGTGTGGTCGCTATTGGTCGGCCAATTTATAATGGCAAAATCTCTTTGGTGGAGGCGCAAACCCGATTGCAGAATATTTGGCATCCTTACCATCAGCGTTTGCAGGCCTTACTAGATACCACCCGTAGAAAATTTGGGCATGTGGTACTAATTGACTGCCACTCGATGCCACATGCTGCAGTGAACCCTGAACAGCGCAGCGATACCTCTCCAGAAATTGTGATTGGAGATCGGTTTGGTGCTGCGGCGGCTCCAAAGATTGTTGACCAGGTGCAAGCGGCTTTTGTGGCTGGAGGTTTTCAGGTGATGAGAAATAATCCTTTTGCTGGTGCTTATATCGGCCAGCATTACGGCAAGCCCCAGCGGGGCCAGCATGTTATTCAAATCGAAATTGACCGTAGTCTTTATATGGACGAGGCGACGATTTTGCCCCTGCCCGACTTTGCTGAGTTCCAAACGCGCTTGCGGGTGGTGATTGCTCAAATTGTTGCGCTGGAGATTGAGCAGGTACGTCTTGCAGCAGAATGACCTAACGCAGTGACCGCCCCTTTACGATTGCATCACTACCAAATTTGATGCGAATAGCATCAGTAGCTCGCTCCGTTTTGGCGCGCTTGTCAGCGTTTGGGTCGAGTAAATCTCTGGTAAGATCACTGTCCGCATCACTTACCAAATCTGATAATCCAACCCCGATCAAGCGGTAGGGACCCTGTGACCCTGCTTGGTTGAACAAATCGCGTGCCGTATGGTAAATTCTGTCAGCAGTTTGAGTTGGTTCTCGCAAAGATAATCGGCGTGACAAGGATGTGTGATCTTTGCGTTTCAGCTTCAACGTGACCACGCGCCCAGCCAAATCACGTGCTTTGGCGCGGTCACTTACCTTTTCCGCTAAGCGCCAAATATGACCATCCAAAATGTTAGAGTTCGAGGTGTCTTCATTAAAGGTAGTTTCATTGGAAATACTTTTGATCGGCGCATGGGAGCTTACGCGTCGCAGGTCATGTCCTCGAGCTAAGTTCCAAAGCCGGTCACCTAAAGAACCGAAGCGTTGACCAAGTTCCTGCCGATCCCAGCGCAACAGATCGGCGAAGGTCCTTATTCCCGCCTTGCTAAGTGATTCTTGTGCTACGGCACCCACACCCCAAATCAGACTAATAGGCCGATCGCGTAAAAAACCATGTGTTTCTGCAGCGCCAATTACTGAATAACCGCGTGGTTTGTCGAGATCACTTGCTACCTTGGCTAGAAATTTATTATGTGACAGTCCAATAGAGCCAGTGAGGCCCAGCTCGTCTTTCATTCTCTTGATTAATTGCGCCAGCAATACTGCTGGCGGTGAACCGTGCAATTTCGTAGTCCCGGTCATATCCATGAACGCCTCGTCCAGTGACAAAGGTTCAATAGCAGGCGTTAAATCTTGCATCATCGCGCGGATGGCTTTGCTGGCTTTGACATATTCTTCCATTCGAGGACGGACCACCACTGCTTCAGGGCATAGCTTCAGGGCTTGAAACATTGGCATGGCTGATCTGACGCCCCGCACTCGCGCAACATAGCATGCTGTGCTGACTACGCCACGCTGACCACCCCCTATGATCACTGGCTTGCTGGCTAGCTCAGGGTTGTCGCGCTTTTCCACCGAAGCATAAAAGGCATCGCAATCCATATGAGCAATCGACAGGGTGAACAATTCTGGATGCGCCGTTATGCGTGGCCGACCACATTGAGAACACCGCTTGGGTGCAGTCTCAAAAGTGGTCAAGCAATCTCGGCAAAGTGCAGGCATAGGATAAGGTTATATCGGAATAGTAGGGGCGTCCACGGGCAAGGCATAGCCTCAGTTTGTTTACGATTATTTTTCAACAAAGTGCCCTTACTTTATGCCGCTGAGCGGGGTGCAGGCGGATGCAGCGGCCTATGCCACTAGCGTTGTGGCTGAGGCTATTGCCGAAAACGGCATTGAAGCGGTACAATATTAGGTAGCGCTCAAGCAAGTTGAGGTGCCTACAGCTTTGAGAGCTGACGAAGGTAAACAAACAATCATACTACAGGCAAATGTAACGGACGCCTTTGGTGATGACCATTGGAGCTGCCTGTGTGTTGCTGTTTATGGTGTTGGGCGGCGCTAAAGCTTTGGACAGCTTAGTAGCTGCTGCTTTGGTAATTTTTGCCGTGGCCTCTCTGATTGCAACCTTGATCTTGCGCCGAGTAATTGAGCCGCCCTTGTGCCAGGTCAAAACCTTTGCCAGTGACATAAACGACTGAGTTTAGGAGGTTGGATTTGTGGCTTGTGTATCACTGAGCTCGGCCAGAATTGCCAGTGCAGCAGCGCGCGGTGATGGAGCTGTCCAGATAGGGCGACCCACAACCACGTGATCAGCGCCATTAGTAATGGCTTGTGCTGGGGTTGCCACCCGCTTTTGGTCGCCTAAAGCTGCACCGGTAGGGCGCACGCCTGGGGTGACGATCAACTTGCCTGCAGCCTCTGGCAAGGCGCGGATCAAAGCCGCCTCTTGTGGGCTGGCGATCACGCCATCTGCGCCGGCGTCAAAAGCTTTCCCTGCTCGTTCAACCACTAAATCTGCAATTGTACCGGGTTTGATCAAGGCGCCATCAAGATCTGCGCGATCAAGAGATGTGAGGACTGTTACGGCGAGGATTTTTAGATCTCTGCCGGTGGCCCCTTCCTTGGCTGCGCGCACCACATAGGGGTCCCCATGCACAGTTAGGAAATCGAGGTCAAACTGCGCCAAACCGCGCACGGCATGTTCCACTGTTGCGCCGATATCAAAAAGCTTCATGTCCAAAAAGATTCGCTTGCCAAATTCTGCTTTTAGCTCATTGGCCAAGGCCAGTCCGCCACCGGTCAACATACCAAGGCCAATTTTATAAAAGCTGACGGCATCGCCCAGTTGTTCCGCCATTTTTAGGCCATCAATGGCGTTGGGCATATCCATCGCAACAATTAATCTATCGTTAGCCATGGCCACCTCCAAAATTTCTATTAGGGCTGAATTATCCACTGTGACCCATTCTGTCCATGCCTGTGGTTATATTTTGAATAGTTGGAGTGAATGCCGGTGGTTTTGTAGGCTGGCCCTTGTCTTGGCTTACAGCCATACCCAAATGAAGACTAAGGTTGCATCAAGGCTGTGGCAAAATCGGGAAGCATATCAAACATATTGCTTACCTAAGGAGAAAAAATGAATTTAGATCAATTCACTGAACGGTCACGCGGTTTTATTCAGGCGGCACAAACTATCGCACAAAGAGAAGACCATGCGCGTCTGGGGGCGGAACACCTGCTCAAAGCGCTGCTGGATGACAGAGAAGGTTTGGTTTGCAATTTGATTGTGCGCGCTGGCGGCGTGCCCACGCGGGTGGTAGAGCATTTAGGCATCAGCCTGTCCAAGATCGCAAAAGTTACTGGTGACACGCAAGTGTATTTGGACAGTAGCACTGGTAAGGTTTTAGCTGAAGCGGAAAAGCTGGCTCATAAGTCTGGTGATAGTTTCGTTCCTGTAGAACGCATTCTAATGGCGCTTAGCATGGTGAAGTCCAAGGCAAGGGATGCTTTAGGCGCAGGGGCAGTGTCGGCGCAGAAGCTCAATGAGGCCATAAATGATATTCGCCAAGGGCGAACGGCTGACAGTGCCAGTGCGGAAGACAGCTATGAGGCGTTGAAAAAATATGCGCAGGATCTCACGGCGCGAGCACGAGAGGGGAAGATTGACCCAATCATTGGCCGTGACGAAGAGATAAGACGTGCGATGCAGGTGCTGTCGCGGCGCACCAAGAACAACCCAGTTTTGATTGGGGAACCTGGCGTGGGTAAAACGGCGATTGCGGAGGGCATGGCTCTCAGGATCGTCAACGGTGACGTGCCCGAAAGCTTGCGCAACAAACGATTGTTGGCGCTTGATATGGGAGCATTGATTGCTGGTGCTAAATATCGCGGTGAATTTGAAGAGCGGCTCAAGGCTGTACTTAATGAAGTGACCACTGCAGCTGGTGAAATTTTACTGTTCATCGACGAGATGCATACTCTGGTAGGTGCCGGAAAGGGGGATGGGGCGATGGATGCGGCAAACCTTATCAAACCTGCTTTGGCGCGCGGTGAATTGCACTGCATTGGGGCCACAACTTTGGATGAGTATCGCAAATACGTCGAGAAGGACGCAGCGCTTGCGCGGCGGTTTCAACCGGTACAGGTGGATGAGCCAAGCGTTGATGATACTATCTCAATCCTGCGGGGTATCAAAGAAAAATATGAGCTGCATCATGGTGTGCGGATCGCTGATGCGGCTTTAGTTGCAGCTGCCACATTGTCGAACCGTTATATTACGGATCGGTTTTTGCCAGACAAGGCTATTGACTTGATGGATGAGGCCGCAAGCCGTTTGCGTATGCAGGTGGACAGTAAACCTGAACAACTAGACGCGCTCGACCGTGATATTTTACAAAAGAAAATTGAAGTTGAAGCCTTGAAAATGGAAGATGATACAGACTCCAAAACTCGATTGGTAGCGCTTGAGAAAGCTTTGGCAGAACTTCAGGAGCGCTCCAGCGAGCTGAATGGGCAGTGGCAGGCAGAAAGACACAAATTGTCTTTGGCGCGGGATCTCAAAGAACAATTAGACCGGGCTCGCGCGGATTTGGATATTGCCAAGAGAGAAGGGGATCTCAGCAGGGCTGGTGAGCTGTCTTATGGAGTGATTCCCAGTCTTGAAAAGCAATTGGCTGAGGCAGAAACCGCTGATGGCCATATGGTGGAAGAAGCTGTGCGGCCGGATCAAATAGCGGGTGTGGTGGAGCGGTGGACCGGCATTCCAACCTCACGGATGTTAGAGGGTGAGCGCGACAAGTTGCTGCGTATGGAAGATGAGTTGCATAAAACGATAATTGCTCAGCACTCGGCGGTACGGGCGGTATCAAACGCTGTACGCCGTGCGCGGGCTGGTTTGAATGATGAATGCAGACCGCTGGGCAGCTTTCTATTTTTGGGGCCAACGGGTGTTGGGAAGACTGAATTAACAAAAGCGGTGGCAAATTTTCTATTTGATGACGACAACGCCATGGTGCGTATTGATATGTCTGAGTTTATGGAAAAACACAGCGTGTCGCGGTTAATAGGTGCGCCTCCAGGCTATGTTGGTTATGAGGAGGGTGGTGTTCTCACCGAAGCCGTGCGGCGCAGGCCCTATCAGGTGGTGCTGTTTGATGAAGTCGAGAAAGCGCATCCAGATGTGTTCAATATTTTGCTTCAAGTGTTGGACGATGGGGTGCTGACCGATGGTCATGGTCGCAAGGTAGATTTCAAGCAGACCCTGATCGTTCTAACGAGTAACCTTGGAGCGCAAGTTTTGAGTCAATTGCCAGATGGCGTGGATGCCTCGGATGCGCGCCTGGGTGTCATGCAGGCTGTGTGGGCGCATTTTCGTCCGGAATTCCTCAATCGCCTAGATGAGACGATCATTTTTGATCGGCTGTGCCGCAAGGATATGGACGGGGTCGTAGACATCCAGTTGGCCCGTTTGGTACGTCGTTTGGCGCTGCGGGATATCGCCTTGGTGCTGGACCAGCCCGCTAAAACATGGCTTGCCGATGAGGGCTATGACCCGGTACTTGGGGCGCGGCCATTGAAGCGCGTTATCCAATCGGCCTTACAAAACCAATTGGCGGAGATGCTTTTGGCCGGGGAGATTAACGAAGGAGATACTTTATCAGTCACGGCAGGGGCAGAGGGTTTAATCGTTGGGGGTCGCGTGAGCACTTCTAACCGCTTACCACCAGAGGATGTGGTGGTGCATTAAAGTGTAACCCTGGCTATACTCCACGTGTAGATCACTCTGCGGGGAATATTATTTTCAGCTTTTGCAGTTTGCTGCGCAGGGTGTCAATGAAGCGAAATTTAGGAGCTATTATGCACAATCTGATGTCCCCACCAAAGCTTGTGATTTTTGACTGTGACGGCGTGGTTGTGGATAGCGAATCCCTTACGATTCAATTGATGCGCGATGATTTGGCATCTCGTGGTTTGGAGCTATCACTTCCTGAGATGATAGATTTGGCTGTTGGTGGCACCATAGCTGGGGTAGGCGCGCAAGCCAAAGCCTTAGGTGCGGATGTTCCCAACGATTGGGATAATCAGTTTTACTCAAAAATGTTCACTGTGTTGGGACAAAGTGTGGAGGTGATCCCGGGAATTGAGGCGGTATTGGACGTTCTAGATTGTCACGGCGTTCCCTATGCAATTGGCTCTAATGGCCCACATAGGAAAATGGACATTACTCTTAAGCGATGCCGATTGGCTGAGCGTTTTGTTGGGCGGATTTTCTCGCGTGAAGATGTGACTAACCCCAAGCCTGCTCCAGACGTGTATCTACTAGCAGCGACCCAGGCTGGGATAGCACCTCATGACTGTGTGGTGATTGAAGATAGTGCAACAGGCGCTCGCGCCGGTGTCGCCGCCGGCATGATGGTAATGGGATTTACACGTGAGACCCCAGCATTCAAATTTTCTGGAATCACTGATATGTTGTTTGAGGATATGGCGGATCTGCCTCCCTTATTAGGAATCAACGCGGAGTGACGGCAAGCCGATGCCTGTGCTTTCAAATCCACCATCCACTGAGATATTTTGACCCGTTACAAAGCTGGCTTGCTCTGAGCATAAAAATGCGATGACCTGGCCTATCTCCGCTTCGGTGCCATAGCGGTTGAGGGGGATAGCGTCGTGATAGGCGTCGATGATGTCTTCAGTATGGACCGCCATGGCCAGTTTGGTACGTACTGGGCCAGGTGCTACTGAGTTTACTCGGATACCAAATTCGCCGAGCTCTGCGGCCTGTTGTTGCGTCAGATGAATAACAGCAGCTTTTGAGGTTCCATAGGCAACGCGGAGGGTAGAGGCCCGTAAACCCGAAATAGAGGCGATATTAACCACTGCGCCCCGGCTTGCTTTCAAGGCGGGAATAGCAGCCTGAGTACATAAAAATACCCCATCGAGGTTGGTGTCCATGACCCGCCGCCAGCGGGCGAAAGTCGTGTCCTCAATCGGCCCAAAATCTGCGACACCGGCATTGTTGACCAAAGCATCGATCCGACCGCAATTTGCCATGGCGTCCGCTATTATAGCCTCAACCTGTTTGGGGTTCGAAATATCATAGACCGCGGCGGTGATATTACTACGTTCGGCAGCCTGCAAGGCAAGCTCCTCGGCATCTCTGTCTACCATGACCACATGCCATCCCTGAGCACATAAAATATCCGTTGTGGCCAAGCCAATGCCGCGGGCGGCGCCAGTGATGATTGCTGTCTTCATAAGATACTCCGATGTTTCTTACAGAGTGCATCGCAAGTGTAGCATAGACAAGTGGCTGTTTTGTTTCAAACCTGTGGCACAGTTGTGACTTCACGTGTGTTGGCCTCAGGCTCTGTTTAGGCTAGTATTAAATAAAAAGGATTTTACCATGGCATGTCGATGGACTAATGATTTGACAAAGGCGGACGTCACTCCTGAGAGCCTTTGGTTGAACCGTAGGCAAGTTATTGGAGGAGCGTTGGGCGCAGGTGCACTGGGCTCTATTGCCAGCCCGACCATGGCTGAAGCCTTAAAACTCACCAGCTGGGATGATATCACGAGCTACAACAACTATTATGAATTTGGCACCGGTAAAGAAGATCCATCTGCAAATGCGCATACGTTAAACACCTCTGGTTGGGCTATTGAAGTCGACGGGATGGTTGATGCACCTGGGCGATATTCTGTGGCTACCTTGACTGAAGGATTGACTGAGGAAGAGCGAATCTATCGCTTTCGTTGTGTCGAGGCTTGGTCGATGGTCGTGCCCTGGAACGGATTTGAGTTAAAAGACATTCTTGATAAAGTGGGTGTGCAGTCTGGAGCCAAATATGTGGCCTTTGAAACGGCTTTCAGACCGGATCAAATGCCTGGTGTGCGGTATGGTGTGCTTGATTGGCCTTATCGTGAGGGTTTGCGCTTGGACGAAGCTATGAACCCGTTAACTATGATGGCTACGGGCATTTATGGCAAATCGATCCCTAATCAAAATGGTGCGCCTATCCGTTTAGTGGTGCCATGGAAATATGGCTTTAAATCTATTAAATCTATCGTGCGGATCACTCTAACTGATAAAGAGCCACCCACCAGCTGGAATATGTCTAATTCGGGTGAGTATGGGTTCTATAGCAACGTAAACCCTACAGTGGATCACCCGCGTTGGTCACAAGCCTCGGAGCGCAAGATTGGTGGTGGCCTGTTCAATCCGCGCAAACCTACTTTGATGTTCAACGGTTATGAAAATGAGGTTGCAAGCCTTTATGATGGAATGGATTTAGAAAAGTTTTTTTAAAAGGTTTGAAGAGTGCTTTTAAAGGTATTTTAAAAAGTTTCAGTATTGGCTTGGTTTGGGCCTTTTAAGCTAAGATGGAATAATTCGATTGCCTGTTCAATTTATAAATACTGCCCTCCGCAAAACCCCCAGTTGGCTGCTTTACGTCCTTCTGCCTATTCCTGGGCTTGTGGCCATTTTGGCCGGACTTACTGGTAACCTAGGGCCAGAGCCGATTAAAGCACTTGAACATGAGCTGGGAGAATTTGCGTTGAAGCTGCTGATCGTAGGTTTGTCTGTGAAGCCACTTTTGCATTTCACCCGGATTAACCTTGTGAGATTTCGCCGGGCAACTGGCGTGGTAGCATTTGGCTATGTGGTTGCGCATTTCCTCACATGGTTTTTGTTGGATGTGCAGCTGCTCAGTCAAATCTGGTCTGATATTGTAAAACGGCCTTACATTACTATCGGCTTTGTGGCCTTTGTGATCATGGTCCCCTTGGCTCTAACATCTAACAACTGGTCTGTACGTAAGTTGGGTCATTTTTGGCGTGTCCTACACCGACTTACCTATGCAGTAGCCATATTGGGAGCTCTCCATTACTTAATGTTAGTTAAAGGTTTTCAGATAGAACCTCTGGTGCATATGGCTGTAATTTTTGTCCTTCTGGCTGTGCGCGTACCTAAATTGCGACGGTCTATCCAAATATCCTTACGCAGTTTGGGTGATAAGATTTTGAAGCGTTAGTAGTGGTTTAGAAACTATTGCCTCTAAAAATAGCAGCGTTGGTAGAACAAAGCTATAAATCTTCTATATCTTGATTTTTTCATGCAGCGATGGGAAATTTTTAATTTTACCTTTCACGTCAGTTGATGTTATGCAATAACTATATGATATTATAGTATAATAAACTATTTTTAAAAAAATAACGTTTTATATAAAAAACCACTTGCGGCTTCTGGCCAGTAACCTTAGAAGCCCTCTATCAGCAACGCAAATTAGCGATGCGGATAAGAATTAGAGACGATATGAAGCGGGGCGCGTTTATAGTGATAAGCGCACACCGTTTAGTTTTGTGTCACGCTATTTGAAACTACTGATATCTGAAGAGATATGTGGGCGGTTTGGTTCATTCGATGAACAGACAACTGCATATCGACTTACTAGGGCTACAGCATTTATGTTGATGTCCGATGATGTAAGGTCAGCTTCACTGTTTGTTTGGTTTTTGTTTCTTTTGAAACTGAAGCACAATAAACAGATTAAATGATGTCCCACCTGAACAGTGGGACGATGTGCAGAGGTTCGAACGTCAAGGTTATACAAGTAATTGTATTTCAACTTGAGAGTTTGATCCTGGCTCAGAACGAACGCTGGCGGCAGGCCTAATACATGCAAGTCGAGCGCATCCTTCGGGATGAGCGGCGGACGGGTGAGTAACGCGTGGGAATATGCCCTTCTCTAAGGAATAGCCTCGGGAAACTGAGAGTAATACCTTATACGCCCTTCGGGGGAAAGATTTATCGGAGAAGGATTAGCCCGCGTTAGATTAGGTAGTTGGTGGGGTAATGGCCTACCAAGCCTACGATCTATAGCTGGTTTGAGAGGATGATCAGCCACACTGGGACTGAGACACGGCCCAGACTCCTACGGGAGGCAGCAGTAGGGAATCTTAGACAATGGGGGAAACCCTGATCTAGCCATGCCGCGTGTGTGATGAAGGCCTTAGGGTCGTAAAGCACTTTCGCCAGAGATGATAATGACAGTATCTGGTAAAGAAACCCCGGCTAACTCCGTGCCAGCAGCCGCGGTAATACGGAGGGGGTTAGCGTTGTTCGGAATTACTGGGCGTAAAGCGCACGTAGGCGGATTAGTAAGTTAGAGGTGAAATCCCAGGGCTCAACCCTGGAACTGCCTTTAATACTGCTAGTCTTGAGTTCGAGAGAGGTAAGTGGAATTCCGAGTGTAGAGGTGAAATTCGTAGATATTCGGAGGAACACCAGTGGCGAAGGCGGCTTACTGGCTCGATACTGACGCTGAGGTGCGAAAGTGTGGGGAGCAAACAGGATTAGATACCCTGGTAGTCCACACCGTAAACGATGAATGCCAGACGTCAGCAAGTATACTTGTTGGTGTCACACCTAACGGATTAAGCATTCCGCCTGGGGAGTACGGTCGCAAGATTAAAACTCAAAGGAATTGACGGGGGCCCGCACAAGCGGTGGAGCATGTGGTTTAATTCGACGCAACGCGCAGAACCTTACCAACCCTTGACATCCTGTGCTACTACCAGAGATGGTACGTTCCCTTCGGGGACGCAGTGACAGGTGCTGCATGGCTGTCGTCAGCTCGTGTCGTGAGATGTTCGGTTAAGTCCGGCAACGAGCGCAACCCACATCTTTAGTTGCCATCAGGTTATGCTGGGCACTCTAGAGAAACTGCCCGTGATAAGCGGGAGGAAGGTGTGGATGACGTCAAGTCCTCATGGCCCTTACGGGTTGGGCTACACACGTGCTACAATGGCAGTGACAATGGGTTAATCCCCAAAAGCTGTCTCAGTTCGGATTGGGGTCTGCAACTCGACCCCATGAAGTCGGAATCGCTAGTAATCGCGTAACAGCATGACGCGGTGAATACGTTCCCGGGCCTTGTACACACCGCCCGTCACACCATGGGAGTTGGTTCTACCCGACGACGCTGCGCTAACCCTTCGGGGAGGCAGGCGGCCACGGTAGGATCAGCGACTGGGGTGAAGTCGTAACAAGGTAGCCGTAGGGGAACCTGCGGCTGGATCACCTCCTTTCTAAGGATGTTCTTAGCAGACAAGTTCGCTTGTCTCGTAGTTCACTTAGCATGATATGTCCTTTGCATATCAATACATCAGTACATCTTCGGATGTACTTGGGCCGAGCCGTCCTCATATCTCTTCAGAAAATACACGGGTTACCGCCCGTACATGGGTCGGTAGCTCAGGTGGTTAGAGCGCACGCCTGATAAGCGTGAGGTCGGAGGTTCAAGTCCTCCTCGACCCACCATAAATTGCATACACTTTAAAGGGGCGTTAGCTCAGATGGGAGAGCACCTGCTTTGCAAGCAGGGGGTCATCGGTTCGATCCCGATACGCTCCACCAAGGTTAGCTGCAAAGGTTTGACTGTTAAGCAACATTAGTTGTTTTGCTGTCCAACTTGGACAGATTGCTGTTTGATCTTCGGATCTACAGCGTGCTGATTGTTCTTAGGAACTCCAGCGATTGACATCGTAAAGAGAGATACAAACATCAGAATTACTGATATGCCGCGTAAGGTATATCGTGATGTTGTTTGGTATCGTGTTAGATAGGGGTGATTAATCATGTCTGTTGAGTGTGATGCCAAT
>CAJJBZ010000005.1 GCA_905182535.1 uncultured Planktomarina sp. | reverse complement strand
ATCAGGGCGGTCTGCTATGAGGCGTTTTATGTCGCTGGCGGGAACGTGTCCTTCGATGAAGTACCCATCAACTTTAGCGGTATGACAGGACATCATATCTTTGGGGATGCCACTCTCAATCTTAAATTCAGTCAAAAGGCTGCCAGAGCGATCTTCAGTAGTAACATTGAAGCCTTTGTCTGTTAAAATCTTTATCCATGCTGTGCAGCAACCACACTGTGGGTTTTTAACTACGTGAATATCAGGGGAATGCCTGCAGCTAAGGCAGCCAACGGAGCAGCAACGATGGAACTTGATGCAAGTATTAACAATTGCCGCCGGCTTAACGAAACTTTGTTCCTCATCACTTATCCCCTTTCAACACCGTCTATGCAATTAGTGCGGCATCCAAACACATCCATAGCATGGTGGCACGATACTGCTTTAAGGGCCAAGAGCTACAAGTTTTAAATGTGGACTCAGATGTGGACCTATAAAATACTAATAAATTATTATAAATTTAAATCATATATTTCTATGGATTGTCAGGTCATTTCTTTAGCTATAATAGCTCTGCCTGACCCCAAATTACTTAACAGGTAATGGTGTCATACCTGTTTCCGCTCTAATAATTTTTCCGTCTTTCACTAGGCGCACTAACATCACCGCATTCCTACCTGTTGGACCATCTAGTATTGAATGACTAACTATAATTTCGTCATTCTCATAGATCAAACGTCTACCCTCCGATGCCGTCTTATCTCTGACATCTGTCATCATGGCATCAAGAAACTTATCCTTGTTCCATTCCTCACCCGTATTATGCCTGACAAATATAAAGCCATCGTCCAGTAACTCTGCCATTTGAACTCTATCTTTTGAGTTTGCTGCATCCCACCATTTATTGAATAAGCTCATTGTAGTCTCCTTATTAAATTCTGGCTTAACCTGAGCGCCAATCGTTATCAAGAACACTAGGATGTTGCGCATGGGGTTAGTCATTTTAGGTTTCACATCCGAGTGAAGTCGGTTGTAAAATGCAGTTAGTGATAGATTGAAAGTCATACTGAATTTTTTAAAGTCCCCTCTGATAATTCTTTTGCAAAAACCATATCAATCATACGCTGAGTTCCTTTTGAGAACTCTAATGCACAAGGATAGTCAGCACCGTCCTTAACTGATGAACAAAAAGCTTCTAACTGTTTAACGTAGTGGTTCTCACTTGGGAAACTAAAGGTCTCAAGATTGCCCTCTTCCCTGAATAAATGAACTTCAGCCTGACCAAACACTTGCGGGTTAAAAGGGGCAGTCAACCGAATTAAACCATTCGTTCCCTGAAAGTTCATTTCCTGTCTCGCTTGCATCCTCATTGAGGTTACGCCCATGAAACGAAAGGATGGAAACCGAGCCGATACATTAGCCCAAACGTCCACGCCATTCTCCCAAGAAATTGAAGAATGCAGAATTTCTTCGGGTTCTTCCTCTGTCATAAACCGTGTGGAGCCAAAGGTATAAACACCTATGTCAGGCAAACTTCCCCCACCCGTCACAGCGCTATTACGTATGTTCTTTGGATCGCTGCTGTTATTGTACGAGAAAACACCATCCACTTGTATCAAGTCCCCAATGACACCTGACTGGAGTAACTCTTTAGCGTATTGCCACTGTGGGTGATGCACTATCATATAGGCTTCGGCTAGCAGCAGACCTGAAGTATCTCTTATTTTAATGAGTTCGTCTATTTCATCGGCCTGAAGCGCGATAGGTTTTTCACACAGCACATGCTTCCCAGCTTCAATAGCTTTTCTTGCCCAATGCACATGTAAATGATTTGGCAAGGGTATATAGATCGCATCGATATTAGCGTCTTGAAGAAGAAGCTCGTAGTCTTCATGTACAGCTATTTCTGGATTGATACTTAAAAAGGGTTTTGCATGGTCTGTATTTTGATGTTGCTAAAGCCACGCACTTTGTTCTTTTGGCAAGCTGCATAGCAGGAAGCATATGCTCAAGCGCGAATTTAGAGGCGCCCAAAATACCCCAACTCAACGTATTTTCCATTAAATTATTCCCAACTCTTTAACTCCCCGTTCTTAGCATGGCTTAAAGTTTATTGAAGGTATTATCCATATTTATGTCTAAGGTCGCAATGGGCGCCAATCGCTGGTTACATCTGTACTTGTATCAACGCTGCTAAATGACCAGTGCTACATACTACCGATAAACTTAAAAAATCATAAACAGGCTCAGCCAGATGGTATCAAGGAAGGAATAGTGGTTAGTTTTTGGGATCGTTGGCAAGTCGCAACATTTGGGAATATAGAAAGTAGCTCAATGGGTTCTATAGGTTTCAGCAAGGGCTGCAGCCGTATCGGTTTTCTATCTTCAATGACAAATGGAGTGCACGATATAGTTTGCGACAGAAATGATATTTTGCGATATGATCTGCAATTACGCCGTTATCAGTAAATTTCTCTTAACTTACGTTCTTACTAAGCGATAAGGAAAAGGTGAGCTTAATGCATAATTTCTACACCGCACTTATACTTTTACTATGCTTTCAGACAGTCCCCCTTCAGGCTGAAAGCTTAGAGCCATCTGAATTAGTCTGTAAGGTCTCAGATAAAAGTTTCACTATTTATAAAGAGAATAATGCTACCAACAAATTTTTTGCAATTATTCGCACAAAAAATGACCTGGAAGTTGTAGTTGACGCATTTCATCGAGCGGAAGGCAGTGGAGTTTGTAAATATAATATCTGGGATTTTGAGTATCAAGGACTCTCAATAGTTCTAGATCAATACTCAATCAACACAGGGTGTTGGGGAGAAGAATTACCGCCTGAGGTGGGTACGTTAAAAATTGGTGGACCTGAGGGGGTTGAACTCTTGTGTGAAGCGAATTCTTTTCTAAGGAAATCTTACGATCAAATTAATCAGAACCTTACCAAGATTACAGGCTTATCTTCCGCATGCATTAGTTTTGAGTATGAGAACGCCAGCGATAGTGAGGTGGAGTGGACCCTAAGAGAGGTGCACAATGAGCAATGTGGAGGCGACCCTGACACTGCTCCAAGGATAGCTACTTTGAAATCCTTTCGTGATCAAATTAACGGCAAAGTAACATTGGCTATTAATGACCTGCCATGCGCATGTTGGAAGTGGTTGGTTCAATGAGAGGATCAACCTAATGCGATCTATAATCACATCGCACAAAAGATTTAAGTGCTGCGGAATATCCCGTTTCGATGAACAGCCATATAAGTGGCCTGCTTGCTCGACAATGGTTCTTTAACAACAGGGTTATTTAGACCCCACGCCACCACTACCTCTGGCGGCAGTACCGGGCTAAACATAAGTTGACCGTTGTCTTCAAATGAGATGTACCCGCGATCGAACAGGCGGTCTATATGTGGAGATAACAACAGCCCATTGTTACCATCTAGTTTTTCAAAATCGTTACTTTTCGCCCATGGCTTTATATGGCTTGCCGTCAAAAATCTTTTATCTGTGATGCCGGTTATACGGCAACCAACCTCATGCCTTTCTAAATTGTTTCTATACTGGCCCTGTCCAACTCGAGATCGCACAAGTTGATATTTCACAGTTACATCAATGTCTGTTCTATTTTTGATTTCACGTTCTTGGCCCTCTTCAATGGCAACATTCGATTGGTGGCCTATCAAAGATAATAAAGCGGTGGCCATTGGCTTTGGAATTTCAGCCAAATAAACTTGATTTCCACCGCCATCTACTCGGATCGGCGAGTATCGCTCCGGAAGTAACGGCCCCAAAATATCCATGTGATCTTTAGGCTTTAGAGGATTACTAATTTCCTCATAATCAACTTGTACCAACCACCCATCAGTGTCCCATGCATCTCCAGCTTTTCCAAATTCCTTCGGCTTTTCTGAGGAACGGGCAGGCGCTGAAATCACCCCAACTGTCTTGATCAGGGTGTCCGAAAAGGAAAATACAATATCTCCAACACAAGTTTCTGTCATATTTATGTAGAACTGATTGAAGCCCCCACCCTTATTGGACTTCGGAGACCACATATATCCGCCGCCTACTTCTGCTTTATAAGTTTTGTTTTGATTAACCCACCAATAGCGCAAATTATCGATCCCATAAAAACAGTTAGTTTTTAGCAGAGTTTAGAACTTCGATTTTGTCAAACCATAAGAATAATGCCAATAAAAATGATTTAAGATCACCACAGGCGTTGAATTGTTAGTACCCAAACCCAAACGCCCTACCAACTGTCTAAGACAGCAGAATGAAACTGCTATTCGTATCTCTCAGCCACAAAACCGTTTCCCAAAAACATGGCCCAAGGCCCGCGGCCCGCGAAGGCCCACCTGCGATCTGCTGAGCGAGCGCGAACAAGCCAGATGAGTTACTTCCAAAAGCGTGACGGGCCCCTGAGGTTTTTTGAGCTTTAAGTTTACTACACGTATCCGATTTTAACGAATTTTCAGCAGCCCAGACCTGTATGAATTCACAGAAGCTGAGATGGCTGAACTTACAACAGTTACTAGTTTAGATGAGATGTGAGTTTTGAGTTCGCCTAAGCAGCACCAAATAGCAACTGAGTCAGGCCGACGATGAAACCTAAGTGAAACCTTTTTGGCGCAAAATCACTGATGGTTACGTCAATATGTAAGCTAAGTCTTTGAAAAAAGTGGTGAGCCCTGATGGATTCGAACCATCGACCTACTGATTAAAAGTCAGTTGCTCTACCAACTGAGCTAAGGGCCCACTGCGGCGGTGTCTAGAAAGGGAATAGGCTGGGGTCAAGTACTTTTCTGAGCTATTACTGGATTCCTTTTAATTAGGTAGATATATGGCCACCATGACGCACCAGATTCCATTTATGAAGATGCATGGACTAGGCAATGACTTTGTTATTGTTGATTCGCGGATCAGTCCGATACAGATTTCAGCTCAAATCGCTCAGGGATTAGGCGATCGCCATCGTGGCGTGGGTTTTGATCAGCTGGCTGTCATTAATGATTCTTCGGATGCAGACGTATTCTTGTCATTTTACAATTCTGATGGCTCCACCGCGGCAGCCTGTGGGAACGCAACGCGCTGTATTGCTCAATACGAAATGGATCGCCTACAAGTGATGCACTTAGCTATGATTACGGAGCGCGGGCTCCTAAGAGCGCACGCCAAGGTGAGCTGGTTAGTGTCAATATGGGTCATCCAAGTTGGACTGTGGTCGGATATCCCTCTGGCAAAGCCTATCGATACTCTGAAGCTTACCACTTGATGGTCACGCCAACAGCCACGGGAATGGGCAATCCTCATTGCACTTTCTTTGTTCGAGACTGCCGAGGCAGTGGATTTGGAAACTCGGCCCACATATCGAGAATACATCCACTATTTCCTGAGCGAACAAATGTGCAGATTAGCACATATGATTGGTAAAGATCATCTTCGCATGCGCGTATGGGAACGCGGCGTTGGCGTTACCTTGGCATCTGGGTCATCTTCCTGCGCCACAGCCGTTGCCGCAGTACGCTTGGGCCTAACAGGAAGCGTAAAGTTGAAATCAGCTTGACGGCGGTCATGATCTATATAGACTGGCGGGACGATGGGGTATGGATGACAGGTGCTACCTTGCATGTGTTTGATGGAATGCTGACTACACAGTTTTTGGAAAGCCTCAGATGAGTACTCCTATTTTCTCAAATCATGGCTGCCGGCTGAACATGTATGAAACCGAAGCTATGAAAGAACTTGTACTCAAGCCGGCTTGACAGAACAGTTGTCATAAACACCTGTGCTGTGACAGCCGAAGCCGTGCGGAAAGCCAAACAAGATATTCGTAAGCTGCGGCGCCAAAATCCGGATGCCAAAGTTATCGTTACAGGCTGCGCTGCACAGATCGAACCAGAAACATTTGCAAAAATGGCTGAGGTAGACATCGTATCGGTAATACTGAAAAAATGCAGCCTGACACATGGGCAAGCTTAGCTGAATGATTTCGGCACAGAACAAGTACAAGTTGACGATATTATGTCCGTCACCGAAACTGCTGGACACCTATTGATGGTTTTGGAACCCGCAGCCGTGCTTATGTTCAGGTTCAAAATGGCTGCGACCACCGCTGCACGTTCTGCATCATTCCATTTGGCCGCGGCAATTCTCGCTCTGTGCCAGCAGGCGTTGTTGTTGATCAAATCAAACGGTTAGTCGACAAAGGCTTAGCGAAGTTGTTTTAACCGGCGTTGACATGACCAGCTGGGGTGCTGACCTTCCCGCCACACCAAAGTTGGGCGACTTGAGTTATGCGAATCTTGAAGCTGGTCCCTGATCTACCACGACTGCGTATTAGTTCAATCGATCAGATTGAAGTTGATCGCGCTTAATGGAGCAATCGCAACTGAAGCCGCTTGATGCCGCATCTTCATCTCTCCTTCAGCATGGCGACGACTGATCTTAAAGCGATGAAAGCGCCGACATCTACGCGATGATGCTATTCAGTTCACCAAGAAGCGAAAAAACTACGTCCAGATATGACATTTGGTGCAGACATCATCGCAGGCTTTCCAACCGAAACCGAAGCAATTTGCAAAAGCTCACTTGCGCTAGTCACAGAGTGTAATCTCACGTGGCTGCATGTCTTTCCCTATTCCTTACGAAACGGAACACCTGCTGCACGTATGCCACAAGTAAATGGCCGAGACATTAAGAGCCGGGCGGCCAGATTGCGCGCCGCAGGAGAGGAGCAAGTGGCCCTTCACTTGAGAGCCCAAATTGGCAAAAATCACAATGTCTTGATGGAAAGACCCAATATGGGCCGAACACAACAGTTTGCAGAGGTACTTTTTACTGAACCACAGCCCGAAGGTAAAATTATAGCAACCAAAATCACGTCGGCCTCAGCAACCCAATTGCGAGGGCGGGCGATGTGAGCAGCGACTTTCTCTTGCCTATTTTATACAGTTTTCGCCGTTGTCCCTATGCCATGCGTGCCCGCCTAGCTCTGATGTCATCAGGTATTCAGGTTGAGTTACGCGAAATCCTACTACGCGATAAAGCCCCTGAATTTTTAGCCAGTTCACCAAAAGGAACTGTGCCCATCTTAGTAACGCAGTTCGAGGTAATTGAAGAAAGCTTTGACGTGATGCAATGGGCCTTAAGACAATCCGACCCAGAACACTGGTTGCTTATGCCTGCGGCAGGTTACGATTGGATCAAGCGCTGTGATGGTCCATTTAAACAGGCCTTGGATCACATTAAGTATTCAGTACGCTTTCCTGACTTGGACCCCGTGCAAGAGCGCATCCATGCCTCAAATTTTCTTGAAAGACTTAGATAATCAGATTTCTGGGTCTACATGGATATTTGGCACTGAATGTACATTGGCAGATATGGCTTTGCTACCATTCATCCGCCAATTCGCAAATATTGATCGGGTTTGGTTTGACCAGCAAGCATGGCCAAACCTTCAATGCTGGCTTGCCCAGTTTATGGCTTCCGATCGCTTTACAAACATCATGGTGAAACAAAATAAATGGGCTGCAGGAGACGCGGCAGTTCTGTTTCCTCATTAGCTCTAATTATTTGCGCCGCAACGTATCACCGTAAGAAATTTTAGGAGAGAGCTTGATCACGTTCTCCATAGGCTCCAATGATGGGTCGTTACGTGCCGCAATAATCTGCGCCGCCATCTGACCAATCTCGAACCGGCAGCTGTCCATTGTAGCCAGTTTCTGCGGCAAGCCATCGATCAGCTCAACTTTGTTAAAGCCAGCTAGTCCCATTTGCCTCGGAATCTCAACCCCTTGCTCACGTAGATGCAACAGACCGCCAGCGCCAATCATATCATTGGAATAATAAATAAAATCTAACTCTGGGGACCGTGAAAGCATAGCAGCGGTCATTTCTCGCCCCTTCACCAACGCCGATCCACCAGTATAAAATTCCTGATCCATGATCTCGACACCCTGCTTAGCCAAGGCCTGTGTGAAGCCCTCAAACCGTTTTCTGGCCCGATGATCCAATGGCATTTGCGTCCCCATGAACCCAATATTTTGGTAACCAGATTTCAGGATCGCTTCAGCCATTTTACGACCTGCGCGTCGGTGAGAAATGCCTACCATGGCATCAATTGGATCACCATCTATATCCATAATTTGCACCACGGGAATGCCGGAGTTAATTAGCATCGCCCGCGACGTTTCAGATTGCTCTAAGCCAGCGATGATGATACCAGAGGGGCGCCAGGACAGCATCTCATAGAGAACTTTCTCTTCGCGCTCAGGCAAATAGTTTGTGACCCCGACGACCGGTTGCAATTCTGTATTATCCAACGCATCAGATATACCCGTCATAACTTCAGGGAAAACCATATTAGACAGAGACGGAATAATCACAGCAACGAGATTGACTCGCTGCGACGCCAATGCACCTGCGATTTTATTGGGAACATAGCCCAAAACTTTTGTTGCATTCAAAACTTTGGCACGGGTGGCCGCAGACACATCCCCACGGTTGCGCAACACCCGGCTTACTGTCATCTCTGACACACCTGAGGCTTCAGAAACATCACGCAGTGTGAGTGGGCGTTTTTGTCGGGTCATTGCTCGATCCATATTTAATTTGTGTATGTTTACCCAAGCCAGTAAGAAATGTCCAAGCCTAGCATAACGCCTTCGCAAAAATTGCACCCAACCACCTGATTCAAGGTCTGGCAATTTCTAATTTTTTTTGGCATTAAGCATTTGTGTGGCTCAGTGGCTCAACTGGATAGAGCAGCCCCCTCCTAAGGGGCAGGTTGGTGGTTCGAATCCACCCTGGGTCACCAATTTTAAAAAGTATTTGTTAATTTAGAGCGTTACCTACCAAATACCAACAACCACATTTTAGGTATTTCTTATTTAGTCTTCTTAGACATCACAATCTTCAATTCCATATATTTCATTAGCCATAAGGAGCTCAGACCGTGGTATTTAAACTTTAGTCCGAGTACCCGAAGGGTCGTACATAGGCTTCAAAGAAGCCTCAGCCTTAATGCGCGTTCCAGCAACATCAATCTCGTATGTTGAGGCCAAAACGTCGGCTACGGTCTCACCAGCACAGGGCACATAGCCCAGGCCAATAGCTGCGCCCAAGTGATGGCCATAACCACCTGAAGATAAAAACCCCACGATTTTTCCATCACGTATCACAGGCTCATTGTGATATAGGAGGGGCTCAGGTTCAGTCAGCTTAAACTGCACCATGCGCATATTTAACCCGGTATCTTTCTTGCGCAGCACAGCCTCACGGCCAATAAAATTTAACTTATCCGTTTTGACGGCAAACCCTAGTCCCGCTTCCAACACATGGTCTTCACATGTAATATCATGGCCAAAGTGGCGAAAGCCTTTTTCAATACGGCAACTATCCATCATATGCATGCCACAGAGTTTAGCATTCAAATTTTGGCCCGCCTCCCAAAGTATTTCAAAGGCATGACCCGCCATATCGGTACTTACATAGACCTCCCAGCCCAACTCGCCCACATAGGTGACCCGATGCACCCGCGCCAAGCCCATGCCAAGCTCAATTTCCTGTGAAGTGCCGAAAGGGTTAACTGCGTTACTAAAATCATTGGGTGAGACCATTTCAAGTAATTTGCGAGCATTGGGGCCCATGACTGCTAGAACAGCTTCACCGGAAGTGACGTCAGTGACGACTACGTTAAACTCGCATTTATGGCGCATCATCCAGGTTTGATCTGCTAGCCGGGTCGCGGCGGGCGTCACCACCAAGTAAGCCGTTTCAGACATACGGGTCACAGTCACGTCAGCTTCAATACCAGCCTGATCATTCAAAAATTGCGTATAAACAATCTTGCCTACAGGCACATCGTATTGGCCACCGCCAATATAGTTCATAAAGGAACAGGCATCCGGCCCCTCGACCCTGATCTTACCAAATGATGACATATCATAAAGCCCAAGGTTTTCACGTACAGCCTTATGCTCTGAAGCCACATTTCCAAAGAAGTTTTGCCGCTTCCAACTATACTCATAGCTCGGATCTTGGCCTACATTGGCAAACCAATTGGCGCGCTCCCAACCAGCCAATTCACCAAAAACAGCCCCGTTCTCTTTGAGGTGGTAGTGAAATGGTGAACGACGCACACCGCGCGCAGTTTTCTTTTGCAAATAGGGAAAATGATCAGCGTAGAGAAGGCCCAGCGTTTCTTTGGAGCGCTCAAACAGATAATGTTTATTACCCTGAAATGGTTGCATACGGCTGATATCTACATCACCCAAATCAAAGGGTTTTTGGCCAGCGTCCATCCATTGCGCCAAAGCTTGCCCAGCCCCACCTGCGGACTGAATTCCCACAGAATTAAAGCCAGCAGCAACCCAGACATTATCCATTTCTGGCGCAAGTCCAAGATGATATGCATCATCAGGCGTAAAGCTTTCTGGCCCATTAAAAAACGTGTGAATGCCCGCGTTAGAAAGCATCGGCATCCGTTCAACGGCTGATTCCAATATTGGTTCAAAGTGATCAAAATCTTCAGGGAGTTGATCAAATTCAAAATCCTGCGAAATACCCTCCATAGCCCAAGGCTTTGAGACTGGTTCAAACGCACCCAAAAGCATTTTACCTGCATCTTCTTTATAGTAGGCACATTCGTCAGGTACCCGCAGCACAGGCATTTGGGTCAGGCCTGCTATAGCCTCTGTCACAATATAAAAATGTTCACAGGCATGCAAAGGCACGTTCACACCCAACATACGGCCAACCTCATGCCCCCACATACCACCACAATTTATAACGTTTTCACAGTCAATTGAGCCACTCTCACCTTTCTCATTTTCCCATTTTACGGCTGTAATACGACGGCCATTGCGCATAACCCCCATAGCTTTTGTCCGCTCGATTATTTGAGCACCCATCTGGCGCGCGCCCTTGGCGAGCGCTAGCGCAATATTGGTCGGATCACCCTGCCCGTCCAGTGGCAACCAAACGCCACCAGTTACACCCTCAATATTGAGATGCTCATATTTAGCCTTCACTTCAAGCGGACTAATCTCTTCAACATCCACCCCAAAGGCCCGTGCCATTGCGGCTTGCCGGTAGATCTCCTCCTTACGTTCCTCTGTTAGAGCCACCGTAATTGAGCCACACCGCTTGAAGCCTGTTGAAACTCCAGTTTCAGCTTCTAAATCGCCATAGAGCTCTTGGCTATACTTCGCCAATTTTGTCATATTTGCCGTAGCACGCAGTTGCGCAATAAGGCCCGCCGCATGCCAAGTAGTGCCCGAAGTCAGCTGTTTACGCTCGAGCAAAACAACATCCTTCCAACCCAATTTGGCAAGGTGATAAGCTACCGAACAGCCAATAACTCCACCACCAATGATAACTGCCCGTGCTTTAGTAGGAACGTGAGCCATATAATCTCCCAATAGAGTTAGAGCTTTGAACGGTACAAATATGATCCATCATGGATACATCTGTGCATATTTTTCTTTGTATGATGCCACCATTTCAGGCTCTGTCACCCCATCATCATAAAGCGGGGTTGAGAGTGGTCTCACATCACTAATATTAACGGTCACAATTAAATTGATACGCATGGCAAAATCACCCCAAAGGATCTGCCACTGGGGATAGATCTCCTCAAATGCAACGCTACCTTTAGGCAACACCGATGTGGTGCCCCGCAACCGCCAGCCTTTTCTATTAAAGCCATCCACAAAATTGACCTCTACCTCAGGGCTCTGCCCAATATTTCTGATCGTACCTGGAGAACGAATTTCGCCAAATGCAACTCTACAGTCATCCAACACCACAAAGGTGCCTTTCGGCGACAGTGATGGACGACCACCAGGTGTGATAGAAGCTACAAACCCCATCCTTACTTGCTCGATACATCTAATTGCAGATGCGCTCAGCATTGGCTCAAACTCCAAAGTGCTTTGACAAGGCAGCAATATGATCTGGGCCCACCTCGCAACAGCCGCCGATAATCAATGCACCACCTTCAGCCCAAGCCCTGGCAAAGGTCAAATATTCAGTAGGTCCTAAATCCTTGCGGGCTTCTAGCAGATCAACAGTTGCATCGATGGAGTTGAAATCAGAATGAATACCAGTAAACCCATTGGCATAAGCCCCAAGTGTGAAGCCATGCCCAGTCAATATCGGTAGCCCTTGCGATATAGCCTCTGGCAGCGAACAATTAATCAAGACAACTGCCGGACTGTAATCTTTGAGCATTGCAATGATATTGGCCAAAGGCTCGCCCGACCGTAATTTTGTGCCATCGGTGTCATCAACTGATAGTGACACCCACACCGGTTTTCCAGTAACGCCAGCTCCCATCAATCCACCACGCGCTTGGTCAATTGAGGACATGGTTTCAAGCAAGTGAAAATCAACATAATCTGAATGTAAGCGTGCCATTTTCGCATAAACCTCTGCAGCCTGCTCCACCGGTGGGGATTTGTCTGGTTGATAAGAAAATCCCAACGGCCCCAGAGAACCCGCGACTTGCCCAGAGCCATGCGCATCACGCGCAGCGACAGCCATCTCACAGGCAGATTTAGTCAAGGGCAGCAAATGCTCCCCCAAGCCTTTCGTCTCCAATCGATCAGGCAGAACTGAATAGGTATTGGTGGTTGCAATCTGAGCACCAGCAGAAAAATAGTCATCATGCACTTGGCGCACTAGAATAGGCATATCCATAAGTGCTTGCATCGACCAAAGATCAGTTGCTTTGCCAGCGCGCTTTACTAGCTCTTGGCCCATGCCACCATCTAAAATAATCATATTCCGTTTCCTATTTTACCAAAATAAATTATTATGGCACTCAGCCTGTGCACTATTACAAGTAGCAGCAGATCGAATGCCCACCACTGTATATCCTATCCCCGCAACCGTTCATTACCAGGATCCCAAAGCGGTTTATCCTCTTGCACCACTGCCTTACAGCGTTGGCCAAAAATCTCAACTTCAACTTCTGTACCAGGAACAGACAGATGCGACTGAACCATGCCCAGCGCAATGGATTTTGCGATACGGTGGCCAAAAGTGCCAGAGGTTGTTTCTCCAACGACTTCACCCCCATGCCAGATTGTTGACATATAAGGCGCATCCCAAGGCCCAGCCTCCACGATCAAGGTCACAAACATTTTTTTGCTACCTTGTTGCTTTTCGTTCTGCAGAGCAGCTTTACCAGGGAAGTTTTGAAGCTTGTCAAGCTTGACAAACCGACCCAGGCCACCTTCTAGGAGACTATAATCTGTAGACAGATCGCCTTTCCAAGCTCGGTAACCCTTTTCAATCCTCAAACTATTAAGCGCATACATTCCAAAAGGCTTAGCGCCAGCAGCAATAACCGCATCATAAAGAACTGGGATTTTTGCGTTTTCTGCGTGAATTTCCCAACCTAATTCGCCGGCGAATGATACCCGCAACAAGGCACAGGACTGGCCCGCAACAGTCGCAGATTGATGGCTTAGCCATCCACAGGTCAAATCAGCATCTGTACCCATCGCACCTAAAATATTGCGAGATTTTGGACCAGTGACAATCAATGTTGAAAATTCTGTTGTGTGATCCGTCAGCATAATTCCAACAGGTAATCCAGCATTCAACACATCAAAATCATGCCATTGAGCGCTGGCAGCAGTAATCAAGGTAAAATGCTCCTCCCCGTGTCGTATCACTGACATTTCAGTCAAAATCCGCCCACGTGTGTCAGCAAAATAGGCTAGGTTCATACGACCAATCTTTGGCAAGCCCCCAGTTATAAGCCCGTAAAGGTATTCTGCAGCACCAGCACCAATAAGGTTAAAGCGGCTAAAACCTGGCAGATCTAACACTCCACAATTATCCCGAACGTTCTCCGCCTCTTGTTTGATCCTTACAGCCCATGGCCCTTCACGTTCCCAGGTGTGCGTGGAGCCCACAGACGTGTCATCGCCCGTGGGCAAACCAATTGGCCCGCTCCCATCCATTGTACGCCCCCATAACCCCACCTGCCGCGCTCACCTTATCATGTACGGGTGATAGCTTCTTATCACGCGCAGCAGGCCATTCGTGATGTGGGAAATGCATGGCATATTCGTGACCATAAACTTCTATCGCCTTACGATTACAGTAATCTTGATCAGTATAATCAGTGAAACGACGTGGGTCGACAGCCCACATATCCCACTCAGTTTCACCTTCCATAATCCATTCCGCAAGCACTTTGCCCGCACCACCACCTTGCGTGATACCAAAGGTAAAGACGCAGCCTTCGTATGCGTTTTTTACGCCTGGCATTGGACCTACCAAGGGCAGGCCATCAGGCGCATAAGGAATTGGGCCATTTATCACCCGACCAACCCCTTGCGAGCCCAAAATTGGAACACGGGCCATGGCATCCTCAATATACCACTCCAACCGCTCCAGATCGTCAGGATAGAGCTGGAAGCTGAAATCCTCTGGCATAGGGTCTTCAGGGGTGATCCAATGGGCCTTACAATTGCGTTCATATGGGCCAAGGTTCAGTCCATTTTTATCTTGTCGCAGGTAATAGGATGAATCCACATCCCGGAGCAGTGGCACTTTTCGACTATTGGCCTCGGTCCATTCTTTAAGTTCTGGAATTTCTTCAGTTAGAAAGTATTGGTGGCTCATTACCGTCATGGGGACAGTCCGGCCACCATAGGGTTTAAACCATTCACCGACACGCTGCGCATAATATCCTGCGCAATTGACTACTTTTTCACAACGGATATCACCCTTATCAGTGTGTACAATCCATTCATCACCGACCTGCGTAACACCCGTAGCAGGGCAAAAACGCTCAATTCTTGCACCCATCCCACGCGCGCCTTTGGCCAAGGCTTGAGTGAGCTGTGAAGGATCAATATCCCCGTCATCTGGATCCCACAGGCCCCCAGCAAGATCGTGGGTCTCTAGGAAGGGATAGGCATCCTTCATATCAGACACAGACATCATCTCAATATCCAAGCCCTGGTACCGACCCATCGTGCGTGCACGTTCGAACTCGAGCATTCGATTTTTGTCATGCGCCAAGCGGATAGAACCAGTTACATGGTAGTTCATCGGATAATCCACCTCATCCGCCAAATCAGCATAAAGACCTAATGAATAACGCTGCATGTTCATCACCGCCCAACTGGTACTGAAAGATGGACAGTTGCCCGCCGCATGCCAAGTGGATCCAGCAGTCAGCTCGTTTTTTTCAAGTAAAACGCAATCACTCCAGCCCGCTTTGGCCAAATGGTACAACGTGGATACACCAACAACGCCCCCCCCTATAATAACTACACGTGCCGTAGTTGGAAAATCACTCATCGTAGTCTCCTTCAATTGATGATCAGACGGGCTGCAAGCCCACCAAATAGAATTGCAGTTAATTTGTTCAAAAAGCCAACGTGGGACCTTAAGATATTTGCAAAATATCCAGATGCCACCGCTAAGAATATGACAAACAAAAAGCCATTTACCAAGAAAATAGCTCCAAGAATTAGAATTTGCATCCAAATTGGGCCGTTTGCTGGATCTGTAAACTGTGGAATGAACGCAAAGATAAACAGAGCAGTTTTAGGGTTCAACACATTGGTTATAAGGCCGCGTCGCAAAGCCTGTCCCACACTGGGTGCCGCAGGTCCACACCCTAGCGCACTATCACTCCGCCAAGCCTGTATAGCCATCCAAACAAGATATATTGCCCCGCCGAGGCGAATAGTGTCGTAAGCTGCAGGATGGGCCAAAAGCAGTGCGGATACCCCTACGGCCGCCGCCACAACGTGCACCACAATGCCAAGGTTAACACCCAAAGCTGCTGCCACGCCAATCCGAGGTCCACCAGCAATCCCACTAGCAGAAATAAAGACAAAATCCGCGCCAGGCGTAATGTTCAAGATCAGCCCCGCGAGAACAAACCCTAAAAGCAGAGCTGGCTCAAAGCCAGTGATTACATCCCAAATCATAATGTATCCATCCTCATCATCCAGACGGCACAGAGGCACTGACTAGCAGTACACCATAAATTATAAAACATATGGCCAGACAGCGACGTAGAGTTACGTTGAACACTTTGGCCATGGCAGATTTACCAAGGGCGGCGCCAAGTGCCGTATAACCAGTATAGGACAGGGCCGTGAGAAATAGAGCTGTAGGCATGATCACGAACATCTGCTCCCAGATCGGCAGGTCAGGCTGCACAAATTGACTGAAGGCCGCCAAATATCCCACAACGGATTTAGCATTGATCGTGGCAATAGCTAAAGCCCGCTGATAAATTGATCCCGCAGCGGGTCTCAATTTGGGTAGAGTGGTCGCCACCATCCAGCCACGCACCCCCAGAAAAATTAAGAACGCTGCACCAATAAACTTTGCCACCATAAATCCTGTCGCCGAAGCCACCAGGAGCGCCGTAATGCCAAAGGCGGATAGCAGCAAGAACACAGTGGCTTGGGTCAAAATAGCCAACACGCCCCAGAGGCCTTGGCGAAGGCCAAAGCTCATACCATTGCTCATGCAATTGACAGCATTTGGCCCAGGTGTAACGACAAAAACAGCCCAGAAACTTGCAAATATGATCCAACCCTGCAGCGACATTAATACACCGGTGGGGCGATGACCCAGATCACTTTACAAGGTTCATCAGCAGGGTTTTCCCAGCGAAAAAGCTCGCCCTTGATGCGAAAACTATCGCCCGGGAACAGAGTAAACTCACGTCTCCCAATCCAAAGCTTTAGTTGACCAGACAAAATATAACCTACCTCTTGTGTGGGGCGCGACACAGCTGGAAATAGCCTTGCACCAGGCTCAAACGTAGAATGCAGCATCTCAAAGTCATCAGTAAGGTCTGGTGACAGCAACTCTTCTACCAGACCAGCCTCACGGCTACCAATGGGCCGCCGGCTATCTTTGCGCACCACGAAACCCACCTCATTTACTGGCGCGGGGCCAGCGCCAAACAAGGATGATACGGAGATATCTAAGGCTTTGGCCAAATCACGAAGATCATTAACTCCAGGTTCTGACTTGTCGCGTTCAACTTGGCTCAACCAACCGACGGAACGACCAAGGATATCAGACAGCTCCACGAGAGTTAGATCTCGCGCCTTGCGTAAAGCGCGGATATCAGCGCCAAGGGTGACTATGTCTGATTTTTCTTCATACATTTTCAATATTATCTTTCTTTTTTTACGATAATCAATGTTCGTGAAAAAAATCAAGAAAATTTCATATTTGCCTTAGCACGAAAATACAGAAGCGAGGACTTTAGCCAAAGCGTCTGCATCGGCTTGTCTAAACGCATCTGGTTGATCACTATCGATATCTAACACTGCCAACAATGCACCAGACTTATCCCACACCGGCAACACTAGCTCTGAACGGGTTGAACTGGCACATGAAATATGACCCACAAAGGCACCAACATCTGGCACTAATTGGGTTTTACCCAGTCGCGCCGCAGCACCACAAACTCCATGCGAAAAAGGAATTTTTAAACACCCATGCCCGCCTTGATAGGGCCCGATCTTAAGCATCTGCGGCGACACCACCCGATAAAAACCCGTCCAGTCAAATCGGTCATCACTGTGATGTAGCTCGCATGCAACTGTGGCCATTAGCGCGATCAAATCGTCTTCGCCCTCCGTCAGGCTGGCGATAGCTTTTGTCAGACCAGTGTAATCCACTCGAGTCATTTTATTGCCCATATTCCCGCTCAATGGCAATTGCCGTACCCTCACCACCACCGATGCAAATCGCTGCCACCCCACGCTTGAGATCATGGCGCTCCAACGCATTGAGCAACGTCACGATGATCCGCGAACCAGAAGCGCCAATCGGATGGCCCAATGCACAGGCCCCACCATAGACATTTACAATACCCGGGCTCAGGTCCATCTCATGCATAAAAGCCATTGGAACCACAGCAAAAGCCTCATTTACCTCCCAAAGATCAACATCCGAGACACTCCAGCCCACCAGATCCAACAGTTTGCGCGCGGCAGGCACCGGCGCTGTGGTGAACCAACCCGGCGCCTGGGCATGGGACGCATGACCCATAATCCTAGCCCGCACTGTGAGGCCACGTGCGTCAACAGCAGTTTGGCTGGCTAGAACCACGGCCGCCGCACCATCAGAAATCGATGACGAATTAGCGGCCGTTACCGTACCGCTATCACTAAAAGCAGGTTTTAGATGTGGGATTTTTTCAGGCTGCGCGTTGCCCGGCTGTTCATCTAACACAATTTGGGCTGTACCTTTGCGCGTGGTGAAGGAGACTGGGGTGATCTCAGCGGCAAAGGCACCGCTAGATTGAGCTGCCAATGCACGCTCTAAAGAACGCAGTGCATAGGCGTCTTGTGCCTCACGTGTGAATTGGAAATGCGTGGCACAATCTTCCGCGAATGCACCCATCAAGCGCCCCTCATCATAGGCATCTTCCAGACCATCAAGAAACATACTGTCATGAACTGGACCATGGCCAAGCCGCGCTCCACCACGCATTTTTGGTAGCAAATATGGTGCTTGAGTCATGCTTTCCATGCCGCCCACAACCATAACTTGATCGCGCCCCAAGGCGAGCTGATCATAGCCCATCATTGTAGTTTTCATACCAGATCCACACATTTTGTTGACTGTAGTAGCAGGTACTTTCTCACCAAGACCCGCTGCAAACCCAGCTTGTCGCGCCGGAGCTTGGCCTTGACCCGCAGGCAAAACACAACCCATCAACAGCTCATCTACTTCCTCAGGCGCAACTTGCGCGGCCTCAAGCGCAGCAGCAATCGCCACCCCACCCAATTGACTGGCCGGCACAGATGCAAATGCGCCCTGAAGCCCACCCATCGGTGTTCGAGCAGTTCCAAGAATATAAACTGTTTCCATCAAAAGCCCCAATTCAACATTGTTTGATAACTTATGCATTGCTCTCCCCCCTCGGCACAAGAGCGGCTATCGTATAGGTTGTTATTTCAAAATCCTAACGCAAGCCCTCGCCACTGCTGGCAAAATCGCTATGGTTAGAAAAATTTTTATTTATTGAGGTAATTGATCCTATGCGTGACTTTCATCTTCCAGGCCGCTCAGCAGTTTTTGCAACTAACGGTATGTGTGCAACATCTCATCCTTTGGCCACCGCAACTGCATTAGAAATATTAAAATCTGGTGGAAACGCTGTAGATGCAGCTATTGCAGGCGCTGTGTTGCTGGGTATTTGTGAGCCACAGATGACCGGTTTGGGCGGTGATATGTTTGCACTCATCCAAAAAAATCCAAGTGCAGATGTTGTATCACTTAATGGATCAGGACGCGCACCAAAAGCTGCAAATGCTGCGGGATTACGGTCCCAAGGGCTGAGCGCGGTACCAATCCATAGCTCAGATGCAATCACAGTCCCAGGCGCTGTTGACGGATTTTGTCGTATGTCCAAGGATTTTGGTAGCTTGGGCTTGGGCGAAGTCTTGGCTCCTGCTACTCATTATGCGCGTGCAGGTGTACCAGTGGCCCCCAAAGCGGCCTTCGACTGGGAGGAAAGCGCAGCTTTGCTACAGGGTACGGCACGTGATAAATACCTTATTTCTGGTGCTGCCCCCAAAGTCGGCCAAATCTTTGCTTCTCCAACCCAAGCTGACGCTCTGGACTTGATCGCCTCCGACGGCCGTGATGGTTTTTACTCTGGAGCTGTTGCTGAAGATATGGTTGCCAGCCTTCAAGCAGCAGGCGGCAGCCATACTATGGAAGACTTTTTAGCCACCAACGCTACCTACGGCACCCCCTTGCGCAGCAGCTACCAAGGGGTTGAGATGTTGGAGCACCCAGCCAATGGCCAGGGCGCCACAGCCCTGTTGATGCTCAATATGATGGCACATTTTGATATCGCAAGTATGGATCCTTTTGGTGCAGAACGAGCACACATTGAGGCAGAGATCGCAAAGCTTGCTTATGACGCACGCAATCGTTTTATTGCAGACGCAGATTATACCACTCGCATGGCGCACATGCTGGCCCCAGAAACCGCAGCAAGCCTAGCCAATTTGATTGACCCTGCACGCGCTATGTCGGATCCATCAGCTTTGTCCGAAGCCGTTCACAAAGATACAATCTATATTACCGTCGTAGATAAGAACAGGATGGCCGTATCGCTGATTTACTCTATCTTTCATTCTTTCGGCTCTGGAATCGCTTCGGATAAGTATGGAATACTATTTCAAAACCGCGGCGCAGGCTTTACGTTGGAGCAGGGACATCCAAATGAGCTAGCGGGTGGCAAGCGCCCAATGCACACCATAATCCCTGGAATGCTAGCAGAAGACGGAAGAATTAGTATGCCTTTCGGCGTTATGGGTGGTGCGTATCAACCCAACGGCCATGCGCGCTTCCTTTCGAATATGGTTGATTTTGGAATGGACAATCAAACAGCCATAGACGCACCCAGATGTTTTTCAGACAACGGCCTGATGAAGGTGGAGCGCGGTTACGCTTTGGAGGTTCGCCAGAGCCTTTCAGACCTAGGTCACAAAGTTGAGGTCCCAGAAAACCCAATTGGTGGAGCACAAGCAATCTTGATTGGCACCGATGGCGTTTTGAAAGGGGCATCCGACCCAAGAAAAGACGGATGTGCTTTAGGGTATTGAGCCTAGTTTAACTGAAACTGCAGCGGATAGGCACCATTTTCGAAAGGGCCAAATATATCTTCGATATCGGGATGATCCACAGGGTCACCCGATATATCGGCTATTAAATTTTGCTCGGAGACATAGGCTATATAGTAGCTCTGATCGTTTTCAGCTAACAAGTGATAAAATGGCTGATCTTTCACGGGACGCGCTTCTTCCGGAATTGCCCCATACCATTCATCTGTATTTGGAAAATTCTGGATCCACATCAAAAATTACACCCCGAAAGGGGTGCTTTTTATGGCATACAACTTGCCCGAGATGATATTTAGCTTCAGCCTGCACGTCGCACCCTTTTCTCCGAACCTTCTCTTACTTGAATTATGCCTGAAATGTCTATGCTTTCAAGCCAATTTGATTGAGTGACAGTTCTTGATCATTATTTATAAAACACAAGTGACGTTTTACAGCATCACTTTGTTGCCAAATTCAATTCAAATCATTATGTATAGAGTGAAAAACTACAGTATAATAAAATAGAGCGAGTGGCACCATGAGCAGTATCCTTCGCGCTTTGATCTTAGTGACTTTGCTTGCCGGGTGTTCTTTGCCCAGTGGCAACGTGAACGCACCCAGAAACTTGGACAATGCCTGTTCAATTTTGGATCAAAGGCGCAGTTTCTTCCCGGCCTTTATGGCTGCAAAACGGAAATATGGTGTGCCAGTTTCAGTGCAAATGGCTATTATTTGGCAGGAAAGTAAATTCAAATCTAAAGCTAAAACACCCCGAAGATATAGGTTTGGACTTATCCCTGTAGGCCGTCAAAGTTCAGCCTATGGTTATGCGCAAGTGCTGGACGGCACTTGGAAGGAATATAAAGCCACAGCCGGACGCTGGACTGCCAGCAGGACAAATATTCGAGATTCTGCGGACTTCATGGGGTGGTATATGACGCAAAGCCGTCGGAAACTTGGTATCTCCATGTCAGATACGCGCAACCAATATTTAGCTTACCATGAGGGCCGCACAGGTTATCGCCGCGGGTCTTATAAATCGAAACGTTGGTTGCTTAGGGTTGCAAAAAATTTAGAAAATCGAGCCAAAATGTATAACGGTCAATTGCGGCGTTGTCGTAAAACTTAACTAAAAATATAGATTAGTTTGCCCGCTTTTGCATTTCTGCTTGGATGTTGAATAGGATACTTGGCATCTTTTGGTCTTGGGTCCAATCGCTCAAAGCAATCTGAGTTTTATTGCCTGAGTTATCATCTACAATCCACTGGCGCAGCTGCATAGGATCGTCAGTGAATACCAGTTGAATATATCCATATTCAGCACGGTCAGGGTCTTGCAGTGTGATGATGGTGCGTGGCCCATCGTTTGTGTGCGCCATAACCATATCACGTCTCGCTAAATCAACAGTCCTCTCAAGAACCAAACTCAATGGTGTGTGACGCAAAGGAAAACGTATCGGTTCAGCGTTGGCCTTCGGATCAAACACCGCAACCTGCCCACCACCCACGATGACCAGACGCCAGCTCAGGTGGGTCATACTCAAACCGAATACGGCCTGGCCGCTTGATATACATCCGACCAGTTGACTGGCTACCATCATCAGTAATCTGGATAAAGGCAGCTTCAGCTGTGGTCATAGCATTGAGATAAGATGAGAGCAGCGTCCAAGCTGAATTTGTCAGGCCCGACGCCGGAGCGTGACCAGGAGCAGCATAATAGCGTAAAAATTTTCTTCATGCCAATAACCTAACTCAAAATTATAATGCACAGAAGACCTAGACCTGTCACAAACGCGTTAGAATGAGACTTTTGACCAGCATTGACTAGTTTTGCTCTGGTAACAGAATCTCACGCTTGCCAACATGGTTGGCCGCACTGACTAAACCGTTGTCTTCCATTTGCTCGACCAAACGCGCCGCCTTGTTGTAACCAATGGCCAACTTGCGTTGGATATAGCTGGTAGAGCACTTGCGGTCCTTGGCCACTATCTGCACAGCAGTATCATAGAGCGCATCTTCCATATCGGTATTGCCGCCGAGACCCAAAACGGCATCGATGTCACTCTCTTTATCGTCCGTTGGACCTTCAACCACGCCAGAAAGGTACGTTGGTGGTCCAAAGGTTTTGAGGTGATTAACCACGTCCTCAACCTCTTCATCAGAACAAAACGGACCGTGAACGCGAGTGATCTTACCACCACCAGCCATGTAAAGCATATCGCCCATCCCCAAAAGCTGCTCTGCACCCATTTCACCCAAGATAGTCCGACTGTCGACTTTTGATGTAACCTGAAATGAAATCCGCGTCGGAAAATTAGCCTTGATCGTGCCCGTGATAACATCAACTGACGGGCGCTGCGTAGCCATGATGATGTGAATACCAGAGGCACGCGCCATCTGCGCCAAACGCTGAATACAGGCTTCAATTTCCTTACCCGCCACCATCATCAAATCAGCCATCTCGTCGACGATCACCACGATATAAGGCAAAGTTTCTGGTTCAAATTTTTCTGTCTCAAACAGGGGTTCACCTGTGCCGTCATCAAATCCAGTTTGTACAGTTCGACTGAACATTTCAGCCTTAGACAAGGCGTCTTTAACCCGACTGTTGTATCCATCAATATTCCGCACGCCCATTTTTGACATTTTCCGATAGCGCTCTTCCATCTCGCCAACAGTCCATTTCAATGCCACCACAGCCTTCTTAGGGTCTGTCACAACAGGGCTAAGCAAATGCGGAATACCATCATAAACGCTTAGCTCCAGCATCTTGGGATCAATCATAATCATCCGACACTCATCAGGCGTCAAACGATAGAGCAAAGAAAGGATCATCGTATTAATAGCTACTGATTTCCCCGACCCAGTAGTCCCAGCAATCAGTAAGTGAGGCATCTTTGCCAGATTGGCCACAACCGGCTCACCTCCAATATCTTTACCCAAGGCCAACGGTAATTTCATATTGGCATCACCAAAATCACGAGCTGATATTATTTCACGCAGCGCGCACATTTCTCGGTGTTCATTAGGTAATTCAATCCCAATAACTGAGCGACCAGGAACCGTACTTACCCGCGCCGAAAGGGCCGACATGGAGCGCGCTATATCATCCGATAATCCGATTACCCGACTGGCTTTCAAACCTGGGGCAGGTTCTAATTCATACATGGTAACAACAGGACCCGGGCGCACACTAACAATCTCGCCCTTTACTCCATAGTCATCCAAAACACTTTCCAACATCCGCGCATTACTTTCCAATGCATCATCACTCAACACATGTCTTTCGATAGAGGACGGGCTCATCAACAAACTCAGTGGAGGTTTTTCATAAGCCTTTTCTGATGGGGCCGGCTCAAATTCTAGTTTAGGCTGAGCTTCTGCAATGGCCTGAGAAGAGGGTTGGATTGGCCGTTTGATAGCATGCTGCACAACCTGTTTTGGCTGCGCTGTCAGCGGCGGCTCTGCAGTAAACGCTGGAATGACTATCTCCGGGTTAGAAATATACTTATCGTCCAGCGTATCAGCATCGTCATCCATAAAAGGCGCTTCTGGAACGGGGTATTGTAGAACCATTGGAGCAGGCCCCATAGGACGCCCCGGTTTTACAGTAACAATCGGAGTTGCTCCCTGCCTTGTCATCGCAACCTTTGGCTCACGGGATCTGATGGCATCAGCAATCTTACTGCGAATGCGATCTTGTAATGGATCTTCAAAAAATTCTTGGTCATCTGACTGCAATTGCGGCTTTAATATCGGCTCGGGCGTACGTTTTAACATATTAGGAACGCGAGAAAGTAGTGACTTAGATACTGCCGGCTGGACAGGCAAAGGCAATGAAGCCGAGGCCAGGGGAACCATGGGATCGGCTCGAACTACCGAAGCAACCCTAGCAGCCTCGCTACTAGAAACAGAGTTGAAGTTTGGCTCACGATATAGTTGAACAAGGTCTTTCTGACGAGTTCCGATGCCCCGCACACCGCGCAACAGACCACTCGACATCGGAGAGACCACAAATGAAACTAGTCGACCACCGATCAGACTGATAAAACGAAAGCTAGTTTTTATTTCTCCAAATACTAGGCCAGTCACATAGCCGCCAAAAAGCAATACGAAAGCACCTAAAATTACGGCGACAATATTTGCCCCCAATGCAGCCGATCCCGGCAAAACCTGTAGCAGCATAAACAAAACTGTATCGCCAAACAATCCGCCCATTGAAAAGCTATGCGCCCAACCAGAAACCGGAGTCAGGGTTGCAGCATACAGCGAACACAGCGCCCAGAAAATTGGTGCGTAAATTATGCGCATCAACATACGGTCGGCGCCTGCATGTGTTACCAAACGTAACCCCCACGCAAGAAATGCAACCGGTATACCCCAGCCTCCAAGTCCCATAATTTTAATCAAGGGTGACGAAATCGCAGCACCAATTTGGCCAGCCCAATTTTCAATCTCGCGCCCACTCGAGGCGGTCCAGGTAAAATCCTCTGGGGAGTAGCTCATTAGCCCCAGCGCAAATAAAACACCCACCGCTAAAATAACCAAGCCAAAAGCCTCAACACCTCGCCTTTCTAGAAAAGCTTGGGTCGATGCGTCCAAAAACGGATCACGTCCGCGGGTTGGATAAGCCATGTATACCTCAACATCATTTATACAGACAGTCACGCATTGTAGTTAATCCGCGCTGCATTTCTTCTTTTGGAGCCACCAAAGCGACTCGGACGTAGCCAGACCCAGGGTTCTGCTCGTTTGCGACTTGCCCCAGATATGATCCTGGTAGCACACGCACCCCTGTTTCGGTCCAAAGTTTTATTGTTGCAGCTTCGTCATCTTCGACTGGCATCCACAAAAAAAACCCGGCTTCTGGCGAATTATAAGAATTAAAACCAGCAAAAATGTGGTCCGCCACCTCAAATTTACTGCAATAGAGTTGCCGGTTGGCAACCACATGATCATCATCTGCCCACACCTTAGCAGAAACATGCTGGATAGGTCCAGCGATTGGACAGCCCGCATAGGCTCGCAGTTGTTTGATCCGTGTTATATTTTTGGGGCCAGAGGCTACAAACCCAGATCGCAGCCCCGGCAGGTTCGACCGCTTTGACAGAGAATGGAAGGCTACCACCCGCTCAGGATCCGCGTCCATTAATGCTGCAGCCTCTAAAGCGCCAGGCGGCGGAGCGTTACGGTAGATCTCACTGTAACATTCATCAGCAAAAATCTTGAAGTCGTAAGTCTCAGCCAATGTGATCAACCGCGTCCAATACTCCAGGCTTGCTACAGCGCCCTGTGGGTTCGATGGTGAGCATAAAAAGAAGGCTGATGTCTCGTTCAGCTCGGCCGGCGTCAACGCATCTAAATTTGGCAAAAATCCAAAATCTGCAGTGGCCGGAAGATAGACAGACTGCGCCCCAACAGCCATAGCTGCAACAGTATAAACCTGATAGAATGGGTTTGGGATCAATATTTTCGATCCTGATGAACACAGTGCAACAACAGCATTAAACAAACCCTCACGCGTGCCATTCAGCGCCATAATCTGGCTGTCAGCATTCATTTTTACACGGTATCGTCGGTGCAAGAAATCTACGATAGACCCACGCAATTCTGGGGTACCGTTATTATCAGGATAGCTATTAAATCCTGCCATGGCTTCGAGTAAAGTGGGGCCAACCCAATTTGGGAACTTATGTTTAGGCTCCCCAATAGTCATATTTATCACATCCCCACCCGGTGCATGCCCGTCGAGCAAGGTGCGCAAACGCGGCCAAGTTGCAGTAGGCAAAGCATCAAATCGAGTCGGCATCATATACTAGGTCCTCTTAACTAGAGATTTAGGCCAGCCAGCAAGCCACTGCAAATCAAAAACGTCATCATGCCAAAGCATTTTCCACCGCCGCGCCAAGGCGCAACAGGAAATATTCTTGCATCGGCGGACAAATCAACATCAGCCCAGATGATGGTACCACAGTCGGTAAAGTTAGGGCACAAGCACCCATCAAGTTGCCAATACGAGTGTTACGCAATGCGAGTAAATTCTCACTTACATAATAATCATGATCTTGACCCAACCTCTCCATGTTAGGTGGGAAGGATCGGTGAGCTGGGCATCAAAATCGAGTCATAGCCCGCAGTCACCTTGTAATACTCGGCCCGCAACTGATCCAATTCTTGCCATCCCGCAACATAATCTGCTGCTGAGACATTGGCGCCACTGCGGAACCGAAGAAGAATTTCCTCAAACATCGCATCAGGATTGGCCTCAATCTGTTTTTTCCAAGTCCCATAGGCCTCAGGGGCAAATAAAACACCTGTAAGCGCCAAGGCAGCCTGCACTTGCGGGATCTTAATCCGGTCCACAACTGCGCCCATCCGCTTCAAACTATCAATCGCACTATTAAACCCAGCTAAAGGCTCAGCACGAATGTCGTCAAAAGCTGCGGTATCGCAAATCGCAAATCGCTTACCCTCTAATGTAGTATTGGTGAGATCTACTGGATTACTGCCCTCCAAGGCGGATAGCGCAAGGGCCGCATCTTCTACAGAACGGCAGAGCGGACCCACGGTATCAAACCGAGCACAAAGTGGCACAACGCCTTGTAAAGAAATACGCCCACTAGTTGTTTTTAGTCCCACCAAGTCGTTCCACGCCGCTGGAATCCGGACAGATCCGCCAGTATCAGAACCAAACGCCATAGGTGCTAGACCAAAGGCGACCGAGGCTGCAGCACCCGAGGAGGATCCCCCTGAAACCGCTGTATGATCATTCACGCAGGGTGGTGTGGCAGTGCTAGGGTTATGGCCAAGACCAGAAAAAGCTAACTCCGACATATGGGTCTTTCCGAGGCACACCAGACCCAATGCCGTAGCGGTACGCAATACTTCACAATCCGTATCTGGCACACGATCTTTCAGCAGTACACTACCCGCCTCTGTGGCCACTCCAGCACTATCAAAAAGATCTTTCCAAGACACGGGTACCCCGTCGAGGGCTGATTTGCGCTGTCCAACCCTAGCACGCTCTGCCGCAGCAGTAGCCTCAACCAAGGCGCGTTCATGGGTGACAACTGTATAAATGCGATCTGCAAAAGGGTGCGCGTCAATCGCGTTCAGGTAGGTTTGGGCCAAAGCCACAGGATCAATATCACCCTTGCCGATTGCTCGACCAAGAGTTGCGGCACTCATCGTTAACCATCTTTGCATTAATCGTCCTCCTAATTTGCCCCCACGCTAACGATGTCGCACCCCCTCGACAATATCCCTTTGCTACCCCATGTCTTCAATATGGATTACGAAGTTATCATAGCGGGCGGTGGGCTCAATGGGTTAACCTTAGCATTGGCGTTAGACAGTGCTGGAATTCGTACTGTTATTATTGATAAAAACCCCAGGGTGACAGCTGATAAAAGTGGCTTTGATGGTAGGTCTTACGCGCTGGCTGCTTCTAGCAAGAAAATGCTTGAAGTACTGGGCCTCTGGAAAAATCTAGTAAAAAACGCGCAGCCGATGCTAGAGATTAAAGTCAGTGATGGTCATGCTGGGGAGGCACCATCACCCTTTGTAATGCAGTTTAGTCAGGAAGATTTAGGCCAAGGTCCGATGGGATATACGGTTGAAGATCGCCATTTGCGAGCAGTTTTGCACAATGCTCTTAAGCATTCCGACGTGACATTCTTTCCAAATTGCGAAATTTTAAGCCAAACCACCCATTCTACAAATACAGCAGTGACATTAAACTCTGGAATTACGCTGATAGCTTCGCTTTTGGTGGGCGCTGACGGGCGCAACTCAAACGTCGCTAAATCCGCTGGCTTAACCCGAGCCGGCTGGAGATATGATCAATCTTCACTGGTCTGCGCCATTGCCCACGACAAGCCACACAACGGCATTGCGCATCAATACTTTATGCCATCAGGGCCCTTGGCGATCTTACCACTGACCCACAATCGAAGTGGTATCGTTTGGACAGAAAAAACCGAAATTGCACAACAAATTCACACACTGAATGATACAAATTATCTTGATATCCTTCGGCCAAGGTTCGGAAAGTTTTTAGGAAATATATCACTAGCTGGCAAAAGATATATCTACCCCCTATCACTCTCGACCACCCACCGGATGATCGCCCCACGAGTGGCATTAGTGGGGGATGCTGCCCATGCGGTACACCCTATCGCAGGCCAAGGCCTGAACTCTGGCTTTAAAGATGTTGCAGCCCTGGCCGAGGTATTATGCGACACTAAGCGCCGTGGTCAGGATCTAGGTATTCACACCGCTCTTGAGGAATATCAACACTGGCGAGGCTTTGACAATGCGCTACTTTGTACCGCCACCAACGGGTTTAATCGACTATTTTCCAATGATAATCCCATCATGCGAGGCCTGAGAGATTTGAGCTTGGGTTTAGTTAGCAATACCTCCTCGTTACGCCGAAAATTTGTATCAAATGCCTCAGGAACCGCAGGTGACGTGCCGAAGTTATTGCAAGGTGAACCGCTTTAAACCCTCAGTCAATTTCACGGGCTTCACCCACCAACATGATGGGAATGCCGTCACGGATTGGATAGGCTAGGTGCGCCGACTTTGAGATTAACTCCTGACGCTGGGCGTCATATTTCAATGGTGCGCCGGTTTGTGGGCAAATTAAAGCTTCTAACATTTTACCGTTAATATCGCTCATTGTAAAAAATCCTCGCCAGCCCCACCGCGCAAAGCAAATTCTATCAATGTGGCCAAGGTTTCGCGCCGCGTACTCAAACTGGGCGCTTCAAGCAAAGCTTGTTTATCTTCAGCTTCAAACGGACAGAGCATCGACAATGAGTTTATCAGTAATTCATCATCTGCCTCCTGCATAGTTTCCCAATCTGTAGATAGCTGCCGATCATCAAAATATCGTTTGAGACCTGCCATAAATACTGAACGATCAAAATTTTCATCCTGTTCAAATTTTCCTAGATCACGCTCAAATCCGTCCCAAGAAACATGGCAGCGGGGATAGGGAGAAAATCCTTCGACCTCTTCTTTGATACGAAAACGGCTCATGCCGGACAGCGTGACCATGAAGCGGCCATCTTCTGTTTCTGAAAATTGATTTAACCGACCAGCACAGCCAATAGAGTGCAGCTTCGTCTCACCCCCACGAGATTTATAAGGCTGCACCATGCCAATGAAACGGCTTGGCGTTTTCATACAATCCTCGATCATGCTGAGATAGCGTGGCTCAAAAATATGCAAAGGCAATTTAGCCCGAGGCAACAAAAGTGCCCCCGGCAAAGGGAACACTGGGATTACATCCGGTATATCAAATCTTAATGTCATTACACTTACTTAGCTCGGCTTTCGGATCATGCAAATATTAAAGACGATAATTTACGCCGCCCATTCAAAACAACTGGATCATTTGCGGGTAAAGCATCAAAAATTGTAAACAATTGTGCTTTAGCCGCACCGTTATTCCACTCACGATCCCTGCGAAACAGCTCCAGCAATTGTTCTACAGCAGCCTCAGCATCACCACTTGCATGGAGTGCAGTCGCTAGCTCAAGCCGGGCTTGATGATTATTAGCATCAACGTCCACCGCGGCTTGTAGTTGGTCTAAAGGTCCCACCTGAGCAGCTTGCTTTGCCAATTCTAATTGCGCATGCACAACCTCTAATTCGGGAGCTTCGCTAATTTCTACTGGTGCACCATTCAAGGTCGCTTCGGCTTGCTCCAAATCATTCAAGGCCAAATGTGATTGAACCAAACCAGCGTAAGCCCCCACATTAGTTGGCTCTTCTTCAAGTATTGCAGCAAAGGTTTGCGCCGCATCTGCGGCCTCCCCTTCGGCTAGCATTTCCTGGGCTGCATTTAATGCGTCAGCCAAACCACCATCAGCAACCGGGCCGTCACCCATCGCGATTACGCGTTCAACAAAAGCCTGAATCTCAGAGCCTGCAACTGCGCCTTGGAATCCATCAACAGGCTTTCCTTGCCAGAAGGCATAAACCGTTGGGACTGATTGAATTTGCAGTTGACCAGCAATAGCTTGGTTTTTATCGATATCTACCTTGACCATCTTTACTGCACCACCAGCCGCAACGACTGCAGCTTCCAGCGCGGGACCTAGGGTCTTACACGGGCCGCACCATGGTGCCCAAAAATCAACAATCACAGGTACGTTTTGGGACATTTCAACAACATCCTGCATAAAGCTTTGCTCTGTGCAGTCTTTTATCAAATCTCCAGAAGTGGGTTGTGCGGCAGTTGTGGTGTTCAGTTCCGGCATATCTAGATTCCTTGTGTGTTCTACCCTATATGAGTGCCACTCTCGCTTTTGCCAAGAGAAATTTAGATATCAAAACTCGCAAAGACTGGTGCGTGATCCGACGGCTTCTCCCATCCACGCACCGCACGCACAATGCGGCTAGAGTGCGCAGAGGCCACAATATCAGAGGTCGCCCAAATGTGGTCCAACCGGCGACCCTTATCAGCCGTATCCCAATCCTTGGCACGATAGGACCACCAGCTATAGAGCAGCCCCTCAGGAATATCTTGCCGAGTGACATCCACCCAGTCGCCAGCTTTCATCACATCATTTAAATGCTCAACTTCAATCGCAGTATGGCTCACGATTTTCAAAAGTTTCTTATGATCCCAAACATCGTCTGTACGTGGCGCAATGTTAAGATCACCCACCAAAATAGCACGCTGGGGTTTCTCAACTTTAAAGATATCACGTCTACTATTGTTGGTAAGTTCTTGCTGAATTTTTCATTTTTATCGCGATAGTACTCGTTGGCTATGTGGACCGCTAACAAGAAGTCTTGTGATAAAATCATGGCCGAGATTAGCAAGATCCAACCCGCCTGCATCCTGCAAGGGAAGCTTGGACAATATCATCACACCATTATACCCTTTCTGCCCACGCGCCACCATGTGCGTGTAGCCTAGTGCAGAAAATCCTTCGGTTGGAATAAGCTCAACCAGACTTTTACATTCCTGCAGGCACAAAACATCGGGAGATTCATCGCGTAGCAATTGTAAAACAATAGGTTCACGCAACCGCACTGAGTTGATGTTCCACGTAGCGAGTGTAAATGTCATGAATTTGGCTCCACTAAGTTTTAATACCGACCACTTATAGAGCATGGGGAGCCGCAACCAACCCATTCCTGCCAAAATAATTTCGATGATGGCACGTCGTAGATATTAGGAGTATTAACAATAAAATGTCCAACTTACCAACATTTGAATTTGAAGAAGACCTCCAAGCTCAGGGTTACCTAAATATAGCCGGTGTCGATGAAGTGGGGCGTGGCCCTCTAGCAGGTCCTGTTTTCGCAGCCGCTGTTATATTGGATCCTAGGCATATCCCGAACGGGCTAAATGATAGTAAAAAACTATCTGCCGCAAAGAGAGAGATACTGCTCAAGGCCATCATGGAGCATGCGGAGGTCTCCATAGCCAGCGCGTCTGAGCGAGAGATCGAAACAATCAATATTTTGCAGGCGTCACATTTGGCCATGGTACGAGCCGTGCACAACCTTAAAAAACAGCCTGACCATGTGCTTGTAGATGGCAATTTGATTCCGCGTAATTTAGAAATTCCAGCCACCGCACTGATCAAGGGAGACTCTCGTTCGGTGTCAATTGCTGCGGCTTCAATTGTGGCAAAAATAAGTCGGGATTTTGTTATGTGTGATTTAGGGCAACAGTTTCCCGGATATGGATGGGAGAAAAATGCCGGGTATCCAACAGCACAGCACCTAAAAGCACTCCAAGATTTGGGAGTTACCCCTCACCATAGACGGACCTTCAAACCGGTACACAACATCTTGTATCAAGAGAAAAAATTAAGTACCTGATTAGAAATAAGAAATTGACGGCGAATCGTTCATGACTCATCCTTAGGGCAACCAACGAGTGCAGCAAATGCACCAGGGGCAGAGGCAGAACAATGAACGTAAAACCAAAAGTCACGGCAGCTAATACGCTGCCGCTCAACACGATTATCGATGGCGATTGCATCGAGGTCATGAATAGCCTTCCGGAGTGTAGCGTGGATCTAATCTTCGCTGATCCACCATACAACTTGCAGTTAAAGGCCGACTTACATCGCCCAGACAACTCTAAAGTGGATGCCGTAGACGACGATTGGGATCAATTTGATAGTTTCGCGGCATATGATAGGTTCACCCACGATTGGCTGAAAGCCGCGCGGAGAATTCTCAAGCCACATGGCGCAATTTGGGTAATTGGTAGCTACCATAATATTTTCCGAGTTGGCACAGCCCTTCAAGATGCTGGGTATTGGATTTTGAACGATGTAGTTTGGCGCAAATCAAATCCAATGCCAAACTTTCGGGGCAAACGGTTCACCAACGCACATGAGACTATGATTTGGGCGTCAAAAGCTGAGGGTGCAAAATACACTTTCAACTACGAAGCTTTGAAGGCAATGAATGAAGGTATTCAGATGCGCAGCGATTGGGTGCTCCCAATCTGCACTGGTCACGAACGTTTAAAAGATGAAAACGGTGATAAAGCTCACCCAACCCAAAAGCCTGAAAGCTTACTGCACCGAATTTTACTGGGGGCCACTAACCCTGGTGATGTCGTTTTAGACCCCTTCTTCGGGACAGGTACCACAGGCGCAGTCGCCAAAATGCTAGGCCGTGATTTTATCGGCATTGAGCGGGAAAAAAATTACCGAAAAGTAGCACAAAATCGGATTAACAATACCCACAAATACGATAGTGAAGCCTTGGCTGTGACCGTCTCCAAACGTGCAGAGCCGCGGGTGCCTTTCGGCCAACTCGTCGAACGGGGCATGCTGCGGCCAGGAGAAGTGCTGACTAGCCCTCGCGGCAAAGAAGCAAAAGTCCGGGCCGATGGGACTTTGATCAGCGGTGAAGCCGCAGGATCAATTCATCAGGTGGGTGCCGTTTTAGAAAATGCACCCTCCTGTAATGGTTGGTCTTATTGGAACTTCCGCCGAGACGGTAAGGTTGTGTCAATTGACCTGCTGCGCCAGCAAATCCGCTCAGAAATGCGCCAGCGCCCAAACTAAGTCCCCAACACTAAATTCAGTTACCGCCTGTGCTTGCAACGATTCGCAAAGCGCCAACTTATGCCCTGCCCTTGTTGGTGGGGCATTTTTCATTCAACGAATTATTAGTGTTAGCTCTAATGCTCAAAAACACCGTAGAGCGCTGCATCCGGACGAGGCTTACATTACAGGATCTGCAGGCTCAGTGGGATTCTTCAACGGCCAGATTTGGCACGGAAGCATCAAAAATCAGTCGCAGCGCACACGATGGGTTTATCATTGCGCCTTGACCGCCCACGAGAACGCCCAACAAACTGATCAGAGGAAGCTTCTGCTACCGAAAATCGAGGCACGGTTAATACCAGCCACACGTTATATTTTAGATGTGTAAATATTTTAAAGGGGGTTGTGAGTTGAAGAATGGAAAGAATTAACTCAGACGTTTTCTTTGGAAGAACCGCATAAAAAACGTCGTCCTCTGCAAAGCGACCCTGCCAAACGGATCAGTGATCTACACTGGCTGATGAATGACAGAACTGTAGTTTTGTGTGGATGCAGCGCATCGCTTACATCCCAGTCAAAAGTCTTAGCAGTGATATGGGTAGGCTTTTGCCTATGCATTTCAGAGAAAGCGGCCAGTGCTGGTGGCTACTGCATTAACATTAGCTTTAGTCTACATGTTTTTTGACCTTTTACTCTTTGAGGTAGTAAAGCTAATTTCTGATGTTGGGGGCGATCAATGAAACTTGAAAAAGTAATGAGAGAGCGGAGGTCAATTAGAGGTTTCAAAGATGAACCGGTTTCTAAAATTCTTCTAGAGGACATTATCGCCCTTGCAAATCGAGCGCCATCTTCGATGAATACTCAACCTTGGCACCTTCATGTATTAACGGGCAAGCCTCTGGAGGCGGTTCGCGAGGGTAATACGGAGCGGATGCTTGCCGGTATGACCCCTGTTCGTGAAATTGAGGATTATGCTGCCTATGAAGGTGAGCATCGAAAGCGCCAGATCGAAATTGCTGTGCAGCTTTTTGAAGCTATGGGTATTAAACGAGAGGATGCCGAGCGGCGACAAGATTGGGTTATGCGTGGGTTTCGTCAGTTCGATGCACCCGTCTCCATTGTGGTTTGCTTCGACAGATCCCTAATTAAAAATACCATCGCTCACTTTGATACTGGGGCGATGACATATGGCCTAGTTCTTGCCGCATGGAGCAAAGGCCTTGGAGCAGTTATCAACGGTCAAGGGATAATGCAAAGCCCGGTTGTTCGCCAAGCGGCTATGATCCCTGATGACCAAGTTATCCTAACTTGTGTTGCCCTCGGCTGGCCAGATGAAGATTTTGTCGCTAACTCAGTTATTTCCCACCGGCGCCCATTGGAAAACGTGACTTGTTTTCTGGGATTTGACGAATAGAGAAATGTCCGCTGCCTTCCATACAGTGGGCTATAACACCAAAACTTTAGGTCGGTAGTTTTTGGCGGTTAAGGAACAATTATGCTGCGGTTAGGTAGGACAGTTAGATTGTGCTAGCGCGGTACAGGAGAGAGGGCAGAGGGTAAAAAATGACAGCCTTCATTAAACATGGATGAAAAATCTTATGCGAAAAACCCTAACAGAATGCCCCCTTGGCCAGCCTACAAGCTGGGATAATTAGTACCACCCCCACTACTTCAAACTAACAGCAGCATTCCAAACCTTGCGCATCACCGTCGGAAGGTCCATCGGCCGAAAGTCAGGTTGCTCAATAAAATGACAGTTGCTGCGGTCTGGAGCAACGGCAGCTACGACCACCCTCAACCTCAAATGAAAATGGGTAAAAGTATGGCGCACCTCTTCTGGAGCCTCCACCCAATCCGCCTGAAAGGGCGGTATCATCTTAGGCGCCTCTTCGGTCCAATCACTACCGGGCCAGCCCATCATCCCACCCAGCAACCCCCGATCTGGGCGTTTCTCTAACAAAACCGCCCCGTCAGTACGGCGCACCACAAAGGCAATCCCCTGACGCGTGGGCTTCTTGGCCTTGGGAAGCTTTTTAGGTAGCGCAGTCATAGTTCCGCGGGCATTTGCCAGGCAACACATCCGCCATGGGCACAAGTTGCAACTTGGAGACTTAGGCGTACAAACCGTGGCCCCAAGGTCCATCACCGCTTGCGCATAGTCCCCTGCACGCTTGCTAGGCGTCAGGCCTTCAGCAAACTTGATGAGCGACGCTTTTGCCGTTGGCAAAGGAATATGCACATCAAACAAACGCGCCATGACCCGCTCAACATTACCGTCCACTACTGTCTCAGGCAGGTCAAATGCGATCGATGCCAAGGCAGCACTGGTATAGGGCCCAATGCCCGGTAGACTTTGCAACCGATCGCAGTCTTGCGGAAACTGACCATCAAATTCAGCAACTACTGCCCGCGCGCATTTTAATAGGTTGCGCGCTCGGGCATAATAACCAAGGCCCGCCCAACCCGCCATTACATCCGCATCATCAGCCTCAGCGAGATCAAAAACAGTGGGCCAGAGTTCAGTAAATTTCAAAAAATATGATTTGACGGCTGCAACAGTTGTTTGTTGCAACATGATTTCGGACAGCCAGATACGATAGGGATCAGGTATATGCCCTAATTTTCTATCCGAAGGCGCAACGCGCCAAGGTAAAACACGGGCATTGGTATCATACCAAGCAAGAAGTGACTTAGAACTGGGGCGATCACGCAATGGTTAAAATACTTTCAGTAAAAGAGGTGGCGTTACGCCGTGCTTAGGGTAAAATAGACCAAATCAGGAAAAGTCAGAAAAATCGATGCAAAAAATTATTGGGTCATACGAAAAACGCCGCGCAGGGTTTCGGCGCACCTCTGTTTTGGTAGAACAGAAGCTTCGCACCGCAGGAGAATCTCGTGGATTCGCCATCACCCGCTTGCTTACCCATTGGGCTGAAATTGTAGGCGCTCAGGTCGCACAAATCTGCACACCAGTCAAAGTAAGCTATGCACAAAAAGGGTTTGGTGCCACATTGGTGCTCCTCACCACCGGCGCACAGGCTCAGATGCTTGAGATGCAACTGCCACAAGTGCGCGAAAAAGTGAATGCCTGCTACGGCTACAATGCAATTTCTCGAATACGTATCACTCAAACAGCCCCAGTTGGGTTTTCCGACGGCAAGGCACATTTCAACAAAGCGCCCAAGCGCGCGGTGACACCGCCTTGCCCTGAGACAGTGGCGAAGGCCTCTGCAATTGCATGCGATATAAAAGATGAAGGGCTTAGAGCGGCGCTCGCAGCTTTCGGTGAAAACATCATAAAACATGAAAAGAGACGGAAAAATGAATAAATACAATGCAAAAACGTCTCAACTTTGTAGCCGCACTGGGCCTTGGGGCCTATTTTGCAATGTTTCCCAAATCATCTAACTTAATGGGACCCAGCTTCGGCGCAGCGAATGCAACAACCTTAGGCGAGGCTGATCCATCTTTGGTCGTTGATATGGTAATGGGCGAAGAAGATGCTCAGATCACAATGATTGAATATGCTAGCTACACCTGCCCTCACTGCCGCTCATTTCACCAAGGCGCATTCCAAAATTTAAAGGCCGATTATATAGACACTGGAAAAATCCGATTTACGTATCGTGAAATCTATTTTGACCGTTTTGGTCTCTGGGGCTCAATTATTGCACGCTGTGGTGGACAAGATAAATTCTTCGCTATTTCAGACCTTTTGTTCACTAAGCAAAGCGAATGGACAAAAGGCAGCCCAGCCGAGATTGCTGGCAACCTACGCAGAATTGGGATCGCTGCAGGTCTGTCGCAAGACGCAGTGCAGGCCTGTTTTTCTGATGGGCAAAAAGCAAAGAATTTAGTGGCGTGGGACAAAGAAAATCGCAACGCTGACGGCATCACGTCGACCCCGTCTTTTTTGATTAATGGGACCAAATATTCAAACATGTCCTATGCAGAATTCCAAAAAATTCTAGACGCACAATAGGTTCTTATAATCCAAGGTCGGCTAATTTTGCGTCGATCTTGGACCAATCTGCGACCTCAAGACGCACTGGCAAAGCCAAGACATCCAAGCGGTACTCCACGGGCAATCTAGCCGCATCTTTTTCGGTGCAAACTAGCTGGGCATTTAGGGACTTCGCCTTGGCAGTTAGTCGCTTCATTAAGGAGGCAGATAGGGGCTCATGATCTGAAAGTGCTTCATACCCTAAGATTTTGGCACCCAGCCCACGCAGGGTTGCAAAAAACTTCTCAGGGTGGGCAATGCCAGCAAAAGCAAATACCGCCACACCTTTCCAACGCATACCAGTCAGCAATGGCTTAACCTCAGCAGTAAGATGCGGAACTATCAAAGGAGCTTTAAAACACTTTTGGTCTGAGACCCCGCCAATCGAAATACAGAGATCAGCACGCTTCAAACCAACTTCCAAAGGCTCGCGCAGGGGGCCAGCAGGCATGCAAAATCCGTTACCAAACCCCAAGGCCGCATTCACCACAACAATGGAGAAATCCTTTCGTATAGAAGGGTCCTGAAAACCATCATCTAGCAAAATGACATCCGGGTTTTGCTCAAGTGCCAGCGCTAACCCAGTCGCCCGTTTACGTGAGACCACCACCAGACAAAATGCGGCGATTAATAAAGGTTCATCACCCACCTGCCCAGCACCATGCAGCTGTGGATTAACCAACGTTGGAGCCTTCACGGTACCACCATATCCACGCGACAGAACCACAACCCGATGCCCCCTTTCCTGCAAATGTTCAGCCATAGCGATGGTTGCTGGTGTTTTTCCCGTCCCACCCACATTGATATTTCCTATGCAGATCACCGGACAGGAAATTCGGGTTACGGCCTTGTCTCCACGCTGCCGACGAGCAGTTGCAGCGGCGTAGAGCATACCCAGAGGCCAAAGGCCAAAGGCCATCATGCCGCGCGGTTGGTACCAAAATCTTGGAGTGCGTATCATAGGTGTAAATCTCCAAATCCAAGCTTTTGCAGGGCCAACTCGACTAGCCGATCAGTTGCCACAGCACCCTCAGACACAACCTGCCAACCCGTTGCGGCCATATCAGCACATTGATCCGGCTCCATCATTGCCGCCACCCTTTGGCTCAAGTCACCCTCATCCTTCAAGGATTGCGTAGCCCCCGTTTCGCTCAGGCGTGCATATGCGTGCTGGAATTTTTCGATTATGGGGCCATGCACCACAGCGCTACCCAATGCCGCAGCAATCATTGGATTAGGTACATCACCCACCGAAAAACTGCCGCCCATGTAAGACAAAGAGGCCAGACGATACCAAAGGCCCGTGTCACTATCATCATCAGTCAAAAAAATCTGCGTGCGCTGTTCAGGCTCGCCCTCTGCTGCGCGCGCATGCGTTGTTAAATCAAACTCATCACAAAGTCTCAAAAAATCAGGTTCATTAGTAGGGTCGGCCAGATCAAAAATTAAAAGCATCCGGTGCGCTTTGCGTTGTGCTTGTAAGAAGGCCTTAAGAACAATACGGATTTCTTGCATAGGGACACAGTGCGCAAACCAAACTGGCCGCCCAGTCAGGATCTCGCCAATACGGTCTCGCTCTGCATCGTCGCATCCCGGCGCCACAGCGCCGCACAACAACGGCCCTAGCACTTCGATGTTGCGCGCAGGCAAGCCAAGTTTTCGCAAGTGTCCAGTTTCCTCTGTAGTTTCAACAAATGCATAAGACACAGGCCGCAGGGCTTGTCGCGCGATCGTCTTGCGCCACAACCATTTCCGACCCCGCAATTGCTGTATTTTGGCGTTGATCAGTATAATTGGAATCGAAAGCCTATGGCTCAACGCAAATAAAGGCGTGCTAATACTGTCATCCGTCCACAAACATAGATCTGGCGACATAGTATTTAGGAAATCTAACCCCAATTGAGGCTCCGCTTCCTGCAGGACGAAGACTTCACTATCAAAAATATGTTCTGATACAGGGGTCGACAGCACATATGACAAAGAAGGTTCAATCAGTTGAGCGCGCATTAGCACCTCACGCATCGCATCTATAGCAGCTGGTGTAGCCGCATGGGCCCATATCATAGGGCCGCCTGCACGTGTAAGTGTCGTCATTCCAGCACCATCTTACCCAAGGACACTAAGCATCATAAGCAAGTTTTCCTCATATTTTTACATTCAAGAGGTATCTGAACCCAAGTTTAGGTCAAACCTCCCATAAGGCCAAAGTGAATATCGCTGTTGCTAGCAACAATACCATTTAGTTGCCCTCCTACGGAATTAAACAAAGCATCCACCCCAGTTCGGTCGGTCGCCAGCCCTCCGGCCTCGGCCACAATCAAACATCCTGCCGCCACATCCCACTCCCATGTAGGTCGTAAAGTAAGCATGCCATCAAATTCTCCACTGGCCACAAGACAAAGCCGGTAAGCCAGGGAGGACCGAAAACTACGCTTCAGGTCTGGAAAGCCACCAGGCCAGAACTCTTCACGGAAATTAGCTTTGGAAGAAAGGATATTTGCTCCTGGTGTTTCGCAACGCGCTGATACCGTAATTGGCAAATCGTTCAAATAAGCACCCCCGCCCAGCGTTGCTGTGAACATAAGATCCAACATGGGCATATAGACAGCCGCAGCCTGGATACGTCCCGATTTAGCAATTGCCAGAGAATGCGCCCAATGCGGCGCCCCTTCAATAAAGGCACGTGTGCCGTCAATAGGATCTATAATAAACACATACTCTTGCGAAAGGCGATCAGCTGAATCCTCAGTTTCCTCAGACAACCAGCCATAGCTGGGCCTTGCCGCGCACAGATCACTAGACAGCATGCGGTCCACCTCGAGATCTGCTTCCGTCACAGGGCCAGCGGTGCCGCCCTTATCCCAAACCTTAGGACTTTTTTGAAAGTAGCTCGTAGCTATATCACCAGCCGCGCGCGCTGCTTTGGTCAATAGTACAAGATCATTCACCAGCAATCGCCATTCCAGGAATCAAAAGTGATGGGACTATCCTTGATAGATGCGCTCGACCATCGTTTGCTGGCACGATACGCATTAGCATTTCACGCAAATTACCCGCAATTGTGCATTCATTCACCGGATAAGGCTATTTCTCCATTTTCCACCCAATAACCAGAGGCGCCACGGGAGTAGTCCCCAGTCGTAGCATTAATGGAAGAACCAATCAAAGAGGTTAGCAAAAGCCCAGTACCCATATCACGAAGCAAGTCTTCCCTGCTCTGAGTGCCGGGTGTTAACTCAACATTACCAACGCCAGGCGAGGGTGGACTTGAGGGTCCACGCATAGCAGACCCAGTGCTAGAGAGCCCCAGTTGGGAAGCGGTTGCCAGATCCAAGGTCCATTGCTGCAACACCCCATCCTCGACAATATGGCGCAAAGCGACCGGCAGGCCCTCGCCATCAAACGGGCGGGATCCTGATGTGCGCGCCCGGTTTGGGTTTTCAATCAGTGATATGCCCTGCGGTAAAACTGATCCCTGCATCGCATCATGCAGCCACGTTGCACCACGCGCCACTGCAGCGCCATTGGTAGCCGACAGCAAATGCCCAATCAGGCCACTAGAAATGCGCTCATCATATAAGACTGGAAATACGCCTGTGGGCGGCTTGCGCGCACCCTGGCGCGCCACGGCTCGGGTGCCTGCGGATAGCCCTATTTCAGCTGCACCACGCAAATCTGCCCGAAAAATACGCGAGTCACCGTCATAATCACGTTCCATATGTGTGCCTGAGCCTGAGATCGCGACACAAGAAAATCCATGATCTGTCCGCGCATAACCACCACTGAAGCCATTTGACATACAGAGGTGGATACGGCGCGAACCGAAACCCGCACCCGCAGATTGGCACTGAGTGACACCATCCACCTCAAGCGCATTTGCTTCGGCCTCAAGTGCCGTTTGCTGCAATTCCGCTGCAGAAGGCTCCGCTGCAGGATCGGCAAGTTGTAAAGCTTCCACATCCCAATCAGAAGTTAGCTCCGCCGCTGTCGCTTGGCGAATATAAGCATCGTCTGGCGCGTGACGCGCCATTTCAACAGCACGCTCTGCCATCTGTTGGATCGCATCAGAGCTGGTATCTGACGCCGAAACACAGGCCTGCCGCGCACCAATAAAAACCCGTAGACCAATATCAACCCCTTCAGAACGCTCTGCTTGCTCAAGCTTTCTCGCTCGCACCTCTATTGAATGAGAAATGCCATCTACTGCCATTGCGTCACAGGCGTCCGCACCAGCGCGTTTCGCGGCCTCCAGTAACTGCTGGCTAAGGTCTGTCAAAGATCGTGTCATGGGTTATTCCTCTTCTCATACCTAGGTAACCAGCAATGGCCTGCCCTACAAGGCAGAGCCGTTTAAGATTTATTTTAACAAAATTTATTTACTACATTTTCTTAAAACTCTTAGTCTTTACTTGAAACACTGGCGTAACTGATTATCACACCGGCAATATATCGTAGGACATGTACTGCAGTCCAAAATAAAGGAATAATAAATGACAAGAATTGGTCTTTTAGGCGCAGGGCGCATTGGACAAGTCCACGCGCGCGCCGTATCTTCCGTGCAGACTGCGCAACTGGTAGCTATCGCCGATCCCATGACCGCAGCGGCTGAAGTGGTGCGAGACGCCTACGGTTGCGACATTCGGACCATTGAACAGATTTTAGTTTCTGACGATATCGACGCGGTGATCATCTGCACCCCAACGGATACGCATGCAGATTTAATCGAGCAATTTGCCCGTGCTGGCAAAGCTATCTTTTGTGAAAAGCCCGTGGATCTCGACATTGCGCGTGTGCAAGCCTGCCTTGATGTAGTAGATCAAACAAAGGCAACTTTAATGGTTGGCTTCCAGCGCCGCTATGATCCTGACTTCCAAGCCCTTCGTGCCGCCATCGATGCGGGCCAAATTGGTGACGTGGAAATGGTCACTCTGATCAGCCGCGATCCGAGCGCGCCTCCCTATGATTACATTGAACGTTCCGGCGGAATTTTTCGCGATATGATGATCCATGATTTTGATGTTGCGCGCTGGATGCTGGGAGAGGAAGTGGAAACCGTACAAGCCGCCGCTTCTGTCCTCACAGATCCTGAAATTGGTAATTGTGGTGATTTTGACAGTGCCAATGCTATTTTACGTACTGCCAGCGGCAAGCAATGCACCATTACCAATTCACGCCGCGCCACATTTGGATACGACCAACGTATTGAAGTGCACGGCTCGGCAGGGTCAGTGGCCGCAGACAATCACCATCAATCCCGGATCATCGTCGCCAATGAACAGGGCTACACCAACCCACCTTTGCTTGGTTTTTTTATGACCCGCTACATCGCTGCTTATGCCGCAGAGATTGAACACTTCGTGGACTGTGTTGCCACAGGCAGCCAACCACGCACTAGTGGGCATGATGGCTTGATGTCGATTGCGCTCGCAGAAGCTGCATTGGAATCAGTACGGACCGGCACTGCAGTGCGTCCCACTGATATTTTGGCAGGAAAAAGCACTCAGGTTTGAAGCCACGTATCATAAATATGGTAACAGAATGCAGCAGTTTGTGCCACGCTTTGTCATCTTATATGAAAGTTGTAACAAATGACTTTGCACAAACGCATTTGGCAGAACGATTGATATCGGGCTTAGAGGCAAAAGTTTCCGCAGGCGGTGAGGCAGGCCCCATCCATTCAGCAGCCCTGATTGTTTCTGATAAACTACCCTTTTATTTGGTGGATCTTTAAATCGATTGGGCTGACGAAGAGCCAGTCGCAAGGTTGCGTCAACACTGGCAAGCCTATGCGTCCCAAATGCAGGACTATATAACCCATAACCCGCGCCATAAATCCTAGTGCTGCCCCCAGCTATGGCGTGGTTGGTGACCCGTAAAGAATAGTTTTCTCAATCAATTGGACAGTATCGAAAAAGGTGCCTAGTTTCTCCCCTATAATTTTGGAGTTGTCCATGCCTTTACCCCTAGCCTACATAGCCGGGTTTGCTATGAAATACGGTGCCTTTGCATTAGTGACCTATGCCGCCATACGAACTGTTGGGCAGTTGCCAAAATCCCAACCTACAGAAGATGCCTTAGATCAGGTTAACGAAGGGCTTGACCTGCGTAGGAATCATGAAGAACTAAATGCAGCTGGGCGCTTGCGGCGCATCATAAGCCTAAGTAAAACTGGGCGAGGTGTTGAAATTGACGCTACAGCCCTCATCAGAGTTCGACTTCGGAAGGTTACCTAATATGAAATTGATTATGGCTGAGGCCTCTCCTTTTGCGCGGAAAGTACGCGTCTTATTACGCGAAACAGACCAATTAAAAGATGTGCAGGAGGTCCATGTTGCCACCTCACCGTTCAAATCAGACGCAACAGTTCAAGCAGCCAATCCAACTGGACGCATCCCATCTTTAATCCGTCCTGAGGGCCCTGCGCTGTATGACAGCCGCGTCATTACTCGATATCTAGATGCGCGAATTGATGCCAGCCTTTACCCCAAGGCAGAGCTTTGGGAAGTCCTGACGCTTGAGGCCACTGGAGATTCGATGATGGATAGTGCTGTGAGTATTTCTTATGAAAACCGCCTGAGGCCAGAGCATCTGATCAGCGTCGATTGGATGAACGCACAGTGGACCAAAATCATCGGCGGCTGCGATGCACTGCAAAGTAATTGGATGTCCCAGCTGAACGGCCCTTTAACCATGGCCCATATCAGCGTGGCATGCGCCCTAGGCTACCTTGATCTCCGCCACGACGCACGGAACTGGCGGCAAGGCCACGAGGTCTTGGCCGAATGGTTTGCCACCTTCGCAGCGCGAGACAGTATGATAGAAACCCATTTCGAGGGATAATTTTATCGAGGTAGCCAAGTTTTTGGCAGCTTACAAAAATGTTACTTAAATGCAGCAAATGTATGCCCTGCGCCCTAATGTCCGCTGGACGTAGCTCGATCACTGAGCTAGGAACCGCATCGAACATCCTCGCATAAGTGGGGGTTCGAGTCTTTGGGCCAGTTATGGTCATAAATTAACTTGGAGGAACCTCGTGGCGCATACAGATGAACACGAAGGCACCCGTAGAGATTTTCTCTACTACGCGACTGCAGGTGCAGGCGCAGTAGCGACGGGCGCAGCGGTTTGGCCTTTGGTCAATCAGATGAACCCCTCAGCTGACGTATTAGCTTTGGCTTCAATCCGCGTGGACCTAGCTGACGTCGAACCAGGCACGCAAATTACCGTTCTATGGCAAGGCAAGCCTGTCTTTATACGCCGTCGTACCGATAGTGAGATCCAAGCGGCACGCGCTGTGAACATGGATGAGTTAATTGATGGAAATGACCGAAACGATAACAAGCCTGACCTACCGGCAACAGACGAAAATCGTACGCTAGACGAAAGTGGCGAATGGCTAGTCATGCTCGGCGTTTGCACCCACTTGGGTTGCGTTCCTCTTGGCGATGGTGCAGGAGAATTTGGTGGCTGGTTTTGCCCATGCCACGGCTCGCACTATGATACAGCAGGTCGCATTCGCAAGGGTCCGGCACCAGAAAACCTATTAGTTCCAGTGGCCCGTTTTGACGGTGAAACTGAACTGGTTATTGGTAAGGAGAACGCATAATGGGCGGTATTCCACACGATCATTACGAACCAAAATCAAAAGCAGCAAAGGCAGTCCATTCACGTTTGCCAATAGTTGGACTTTTGTATGATACATTGATGGTCCCAACTCCAAAGAATCTAAACTGGATGTGGATTTGGGGCATAGTTTTGACATTCTGTCTGGCGATGCAAATTATAACCGGCGTCGTACTGGTTATGCATTACACCCCACACGTTGATTTAGCCTTTGCCTCGATTGAACACATCATGCGGGATGTAAACGGTGGCCATATGATCCGCTATTTTCACATGAATGGTGCGTCTCTATTTTTTATTGCTGTTTATGCACATATTTTCCGCGGCCTTTATTACGGTAGCTATAAGGCGCCTCGCGAGATCACATGGATTATCGGTATGATTATCTACCTGCTTATGATGGCGACCGGTTTCTTGGGCTACGTTTTGCCTTGGGGTCAAATGTCATTCCACGGTACAGCTGTAATCACCGGTCTGTTTGGCGCTATCCCCTTCATTGGGGAATCGCTTCAAACTTGGCTGCTGGGCGCAAGCGCAGTGGGTCAACCTGCTTTGAACCGCTTTTTCAGCCTGCACTATCTCCTTCCATTCCTGATCGCAGGTTTAGTAATCGTGCACATCTGGGCGTTCCACACCACTGGTAACAATAACCCAACGGGTGTTGAAGTACGTCGCGGGTCCAAAGCCGAAGCTGAGAAGGATACGTTACCTTTCTGGCCATATTTTGTTGTCAAAGATCTGTTTGCTTTGGGGCTAATCCTGACTGTGTTCATGGCTATTATTGGCTTTATGCCAAACTATCTGGGCCACCCCGATAACTATATCGAAGCCAACGCGTTGGTAACACCTGCGCATATTGTGCCAGAATGGTACTACCTACCATTCTACGCAATCCTGCGCGCCTTCACATCTGAGGTTTGGGTTGTTCAAATCGCAAGCTTTGTCACCGGTGGTATTGTCGATGCTAAGTTCTTTGGTGTCTTGGCTATGTTTGGTGCCATTGCGGTTATGGCTTTGGCGCCTTGGTTAGACACATCCACCGTTCGTTCAGGCCGTTACCGCCCAATGTTCAAATGGTGGTTCGGCATCTTAGTTGCTGACTTCATCTTCCTGATGTGGTTGGGCGCACGCCCTGCAGCAGAGCCCTATGCAACTTTCTCCCTGATTGGCGCAACCTACTGGTTTGCCTACTTCCTGGTTATCTTGCCTTTGTTGGGCGTGCTCGAAAAACCATCGACACCCCCCGCAACAATCGAAGATCGACTTTAATGCCAAATATGGCGAATTGGGCGCAGCTGATGCTGCCAACCCGGCAGAGTGAGAGGGGAACTAGATATGTTCAAAAAACTCACAACAGGCATCGCACTGGCTTTGACAATTGCCGCTGGCGTAGCGCAAGCTGCCGGCAGTGAGGGTCATGTTAATGATCATGCGTTCTCGTTCGAGGGCCCGTTCGGGTCATACGATCAAGAGCAACTGCGCCGCGGACTGAAAGTATATACTGAAATCTGCTCCGCATGCCACGGCATGAAGTTTGTTGCCATCCGCTCTTTGGGCGATGAGGGCGGTCCCCTTTTGAGCAAAGCTGAGGTGCGTGCCTATGCATCCGAATTTGTTGAAGTCTGGGATCAGTCACTGAATGATGGTGAAGGTGATTATCGTGCAGCTTTACCTGCAGATCACTTCCCAAAAGGCGGTAATGCAAATGCTCCTGACCTTTCGCTAATGGCAAAAGCCCGCGCAGGCTTTCACGGTCCAGCAGGCACAGGCATTAATCAATTGGTTAAAGGCATGGGTGGCGCTGAGTATATTTTGTCATTGCTGACGGGCTATACAGGCGAGGAAAAAACATCTGCCGGCGTCACACTATACGAAAATACTGCATATCCAGGCGGCTGGATATCAATGTCTCCACCACTTTACGGTGAAGACGTTGAATTTGCAGATGGGCACAAAAATGATCTTGAACATCTTTCAGAGGACATAACTGCCTTCTTAATGTGGACCGCAGAGCCAAAACTAAACGATCGCAAACGCGCTGGCTTAGTCGGCGTGCTGATCTTGGGTTTCCTGACGCTTATGTTGTTCTTTGCAAATAAAGCTCTCTGGCGACCGATAAAATATAAAAAAGGCTAAGCTTTTTAAAGAAAATAAAGAAAACGCGCCACACTAAGGTGCGTTTTTTTATGTTCGGTTACCAAGGTAGGCAGCCAATGCAGGCGGCGGCGCATCGAATAGCTGTTGGATCGGTTTTGGAGCATCTGCGTGGCCATCTGCCACTAAAACTGCTTGATCAGCAAAAGCCAATGCATCTTTTGGATCGTGGGTGACCATCAATGCAGTTGCATCCGTATCATCTAATATTTCACACAAGATATCCAGCATTTCATCCTTCAAAGCAGGCCCCAAAGCGGAGAAGGGCTCATCCAGTAGTAGCAGGGGTCTCTGCCGTAAAAAAACCCGTGCCAAGCCCACTCGGCCCTTCTGACCACCAGACAAATCACGCGGAAAGGATGCTGACTTATCTGCCAATCCCACTTTATCTAAAGCCACACTAACTTCATGCCGTTGCGTATGTGAGAGCCGCATATTCGGACTAATACCAACAGCCACATTATCCATTACACTGAGGTGTGGAAAAAGGTTATGTTCTTGAAACAAAATACTCAGAGGTCGCTTTCCCGGATGGTCAGGCATTAGCTCACCAGCCCAGAGCACCTGCCCCATGTCAGTCCCTATAAATCCAGCGATACCATTTAAAAAAGTCGACTTGCCCCCACCCGACGGGCCAATCACCGCCACGCGCGCACCAGTTGGCACTGAAAAATCCGCAGTTAGTCCAAAGTCGCCTTGTTGAAATCGAACGTTATTTAGATTCAACATATCCTCGCCCCCCTCGATCAAACATCCAAAAAAGTGCCAGGCTTTGCACCACCAGCACCACAGCCACAGCAGCTGCCTGATCCATTTGGTAGGCGCCCATTAGCCTGTAGAGCATCAATGGCAACGTTTGTAAGTCAGGATCTGCAAACAACGCAATCACCCCAAGATCCCCCATAGACAGGGCAACGGCAAGCCCCGCTGCAAAGCCAAGCGGACGACGCAGTTGCGGTAATACAATCCGTGACAGCCAAACCCAGCGGGTCATATTGAGACTTGACCGCAGATGCAAATAATCAGCATAAGTTTCACGGACCGCCGGCATCAAAACGCGTAGGGCAAACGGCAGCGCCATCATGGCATTCACACTAGCAGTAATCGGCACTGCAAAGGTCATGGGGTGGGCATAAGGAAAGATAATCAAAAATAATCCAGTACCCACAACCAAAGGGCTTGTAGCTAAACCTAAGACGCCTATTCCCTCAGCCAGACTACGGGCAAATTTTCCCCGGCGGGCAAACGCCAGAGCAAGGCTCAGCGCCATAGTTATGCAAACGACTGTAGAGATTAAAGCGATAAGTATTGAAGTCAGGCTGGCGGCGATCACTTGGTGCGGCAGGTTGGGTATATAGCTAACGCCACGAAGAAAAATAGCGCCTAATGGAAAAATTAAAAATGCAGCCGCAGCGATAATCCAAAAGGCGTCAACTGTCCGATGCGCAGATGCATCCACCCGTTGTGGCAGGCGGCCAAGTCCAAGCCCATTAGTTTGTGGCAAGGGCACAAGAAACGCTAACACTGCAAGACTGCCGCAGAGGGAGAATTGCACCACTGCAAGGCTAGCTGCCTTACCCAAGTCAAAGTCTAGCCTGAATGCCTGATAGATCGCCAACTCAATGGTTGTCCCCTTCGGTCCACCTCCTACCGCTAAGGCGACAGCAAAGCTTGTAAGACATAAAAGGAAAACTCAACAAAAACGCACCAGGAACAACAGACCGTAATACAGGCCATTCAATAAGACGGAAATAGGCCCAGGGTGAAGCTGCCAAACTGTGCGTAACCCGAAACCGTTCTGCAGGCACACTAGCCCAACCCTGTAGCAAGAATCGGGTTGCTAGCGGCAAGTTGAAAAAGACATGCGCAAGGATAACACCCGGCGCTCCATATATAGAAAGCTTTGCAAGGCCCGCCCACGTTAGCATACCACTGATCCAGCCAGCACGGCCAAAAACTGCTAGCAGACCAAGAACTCCGACAATAACTGGTAAAATAAACGGTGCGCCAAGCAGTGTGATTAGCGTCTGTCGACCGATAAAGCTCTGGCGTGCCAAGGCACGAGCAATAGGGATGGCTATCCCAACACTTAGGCCCGCTGAAAAGCACGCTTGCCATAAGGTGAAGCGAACAGCCGACCAGTCAGCCACACTTAGTACTCCAAGCCCTTGCCCACGCATCGCCACGGCAGCAGCAGTGCCAATCGAAAATATAAGCAGGGCGGTCAAAACCGCCCCACCTAAAATTTTACGTAAAATTATTGTGATAATACTGCCTGCCATTCCGCCAAGGCAACATTGCGTAGATCAGCAGCCTCCTTGGGCGAGAAGATCAAGGATTGTGCAGCACTCAAGGCTTTTGGAAACTTTTCAGGTAGGCCAGCAGCAGGGGTAACGGCTGGGAACATCCAATTTGTGGTCGGAATAATACTTTGAAAAGCGTCTGAAACCATAAACTGCAGAAACTGATCCGCCAACGCACTTTGATCAGAGCTAGCAAGTTTGCCTGCAACTTCAATTTGCATATAGTGACCTTCATCAAATACAGCAAAGCTTTTGGATGCGTCGCCTTCCGCGATCGTATGGTAGGCGGGTGATGTAGTGTATGATAAAACCATATCAGCCTCACCTTCCAAGAACATCCCATAAGCCTCTGACCAACCCGCAGTTACTGTAACGATGTTGTCACTCAAGTCCGCCCAAATATCTACTGCATCGTTACCATAGGCTGCTTTTACCCACATCAGCAGGCCCAAACCAGGCGTGGAGGATCGAGGGTCTTGGATCACAATCTTGAGATCACTGTCGGCCAAGGCACGGAAATTCTCAGGTGATTGAAGACCTACATTTTGGACAAAAGCAAAATAGCCCCAGTCGAATGGTACAAAAAGTGGATCGTCCCAGCCACCAGGGACTGCGTAATTTGCAGCGACGGAAATTGGAGCAAACAATCCAGTATCCGCAGCAGCGGCTGTTAAATTGGTGTCCAGGCCCATTACAATATCGGCATCCGTACGGCTACCTTCCAGCTTCAAGCGCGCTAAAAGTGCGGCACCATCTCCAGTACCAACCATTTGGAGGTCACAGCCACAGGTGGCTTCAAATGCAGCCTCAACAGCGGGACCAGGGCCCCAGTCTGAGACAAAGCTATCGTAAGTATAGATCGTTAAAACAGGTGTTTCCGCCACTGCCGTGGTTGCCAAAAACAGTCCTGCGAATAAGAAAGTGGTTCTCATAGTATTCTCCATATCGCCGAACGGGGTCAGGGATTGGATTATTCCAAACCTTCCCTCCGCCGGTACTAGCCGGTTCAGGTTCTACGGGTTCGCTTACGCGTCTCAGCCCAAATGGGCGCCCCGAGGTAAATTTTAGTTATGTCGAAATATGTATAAAATCAATCCCACCATTGAAAAAAGAATGATATAGTTCGGTGACTACGCTCTGTAATTTCCTCAGTTATAAGATTACCTTATAAGGCTTCTAAGCTAGCCCTTGCTCCAATGGCCGAGCAACGATATTGCAAGGTCAAAGGAGCTGTCACATGAGCCTAAATACTTTTGGACATTTGTTTCGAGTCACCACCTGGGGCGAAAGTCATGGGCCAGCCTTGGGCGCCACCATTGACGGCTGCCCGCCAGGAGTAGATATTTCAGAAGATATGATCCAGCACTGGCTCGACAAGCGGAAACCAGGGCAGAACAAGTATACCACCCAGCGACGCGAGGCCGATCAGGTAAAAATACTATCCGGCGTATTCGAAGGCAAAACGACAGGGACACCAGTTCAGTTGATGATCGAAAATACCGATCAACGCTCCAAAGATTATGGCGATATAATCGATAAATTCCGCCCAGGCCATGCAGATATAACTTATTGGCAGAAATACGGCATTCGCGACTATCGCGGCGGTGGGCGTAGCTCAGCACGTGAAACAGCGGCCCGTGTGGCAGCTGGTGGTTTGGCGCGGCAAGCGATAAAGATGCTTGCTCCCTCCGTAGAAATTACCGGCTTTATGTGCCAAATGGGTCCACATAAGATTCATCGTGGAAATATGGATTTTAATCAGATTGAACAAAACCCATTCTGGGCCCCTGACACACAGGCAGCGCAAGACTGGGCAATCTATTTGGATGGCCTGCGCAAATCAGGCAGTTCAGTTGGTGCCGTGATTGAAGTCGTGGCCTCTGGCGTACCAGCAGGACTTGGCGCTCCAATTTATGGAAAACTAGACACAGATTTGGCCGCAGCCATGATGAGCATCAACGCCGTAAAGGGTGTTGAAATTGGAGACGGCATGGCAGCAGCAGAACTGACAGGTGAGGCTAATGCAGATGAAATCTCCATGGGCCCAGATGGGCCAGAGTACAGCTCCAACCACGCAGGAGGTATTCTGGGTGGGCTTAGCACAGGCCAAGATCTTGTGGTGCGTTTTGCAGTAAAGCCAACATCATCTATTCTAACCACGCGCAAAACTATAAACAAATCAGGCGAAAACACCGAAATTGTAACTAAGGGTCGTCATGACCCTTGCGTGGGCATCAGAGCGGTTCCTGTAGGCGAGGCTATGATGGCCTGCGTCATATTAGACCACCTTCTATTGCACAGAGGCCAAATTGGCGAGAATCAGGGCAAAATTGGCGTCTAGTCGCTGGCATTAAGGCCGCATAATCACTACGAATTTGATATTTAGCGTGCCAGCATTTTTAAACTGCAAGCTAGCCTCAATTTCGTCACCCTCTGCCCAGCCCTCGTCAAGACCCATGAACATAACGTGGTAACCACCCGGCCCAAATTCGATTTCTCCCCGTTCCGGTACCTCAACCATCATGCGGTGCTGCATCGTCATTACGCCATCCTGCATGAGGGATTCGTGTATCATGACCCTAGGAAAATCAGCCGTAACTGCCATCAAAACATCCACAGGCCCGTCATTAGTAAGAGTAAAATAGCCAGCACCACTGCGTCCATTAGTGGGATAAGAAAATGACTCCATTACTGTGAGATCACCGAGCTTATAATCTTCAGCCCAAACTGAACTACAAATCATGACAAGTGCTACTACTAGATACTTCATTACGCGCTCCATTTTGTACGTGGCCAAATTATACACTCTAAGACAAAATCCAAGGGTTTAGAATGTCACAACTGCATGCTATCGGGATTTCATGACTAAACTTCCCACTCAAGCGGATATTCTCGAATGGATCCGCGCGCACCCAGAAAAATCGTCTAAACGAGATATTGCCAAAGCTTTTGGCATAAAGGGCGCTGCGCGCATTGATCTCAAGCAAACGCTAAAGGAATTAGAGGCTGAAGGCCATATATCACAGCGTAGACGGCGATTTAGTGACCCAGATACGTTACCTCCAGTCTCAGTACTGCAGATGTTGGGACCTGACGATCAGGGCGACATGTTTGCTGTGCCTTTAGAATGGGAGGGCACTGGGATCTTGCCTAAAGTCTTGATGCAGATGCGCTCAGGAGAACCCGCGCTGGGTCAAGGTGACCGAATTTTGGCCCGTGTGACCACCATCGAAGATGAAGAGGGCCATCAGTATACTGGACAGATAATCCGGGCCATCGGCACCAACCCCAAAAGAGTACTCGGCATTTTCCGCTCTAACGCCGAGGGTGGCCGCATTGTTGCCATCGACAAAGGTGAGGGTAAGGAATGGATTGTAGGTTCTGATGCCACGGGCGAAGCGAAAGACGGCGAGCTGGTTGAAGCTGAACAATCCGGTCCCAAAGGGCGACTAGGCCTCCCGCGCGCCCGCGTTGTTGCGCGCCTGGGAGATCCATCAGCCCCAAAGGCCGTGTCACTGATTGCCATTCATCAACATAGCATTCCCGATGCATTTCCAGATGCTGTAGTGGCGCAAGCAGATGCCGCCACACCAGCTAGTAGCACAAATCGAGATGATTTGACCTCACTCCCGTTAATTACTATTGATCCCGCCGACGCCCGGGATCACGATGATGCCTGCTGTGCGATTATGGATAATGATCCCAAAAATTCAGGTGGATTTTTATTATGGGTCGCGATTGCGGATGTAGCACATTACGTCACACCCGGATCAGCCCTGGATACTGAGGCCAGACGCAGAGGTAATTCTACCTATTTCCCTGATCGTGTTGTCCCATGCTGCCAGATCGCCTTTCAGGCGATTTGTGTTCCTTGCACGAAGGCGTCACCCGTCCTTGTATTGCAGTTGAGATGAAGCTTTCTGCCAAGGGCGAAAAACTGTCACATAGGTTCGTAAGAGGCATGATGCGGTCACCAGCATCACTGTCCTATGAAGAGGCACAGGCTGCCTTAGACGGCAATCCATCAGACCGCGCAGCACCCCTGCTAGGCCCAGTGCTCAAACCCCTATTTGCAGCCTATGAAGCCCTAAAAATAGCACGTGAAATCCGTCAACCACTGGAATTAGACCTACCAGAGCGCAAAATTATCTTGTCGGATACTGGCAAGGTCGCCTCTATTAATTTCAACGAAAGATTGGATGCCCATCGGCTGATCGAAGAATGTATGGTGCTTGCCAATGTGGCGGCGGCAGAAACTCTGATCGCCAAAGAACAGCCACTTTTATTCCGTGTCCACGAGGAACCAAGCCCAGAAAAACTTGATGCTCTGAGAGAGACTGCTAAATCTGTTGGCTTAGTTCTGGCAAAGGGCCAAGTACTACAAACCAGGTACCTTAATCAGCTACTTCAAGGTGCGGCCGATAAAGATGAAGCAGAATTAATTAATCTTTCAACATTACGCTCTATGACACAGGCGTACTATAGCCCACAAAATATGTCGCACTTTGGGTTAGCCCTTCAAAACTATGCACACTTTACATCTCCGATTCGGCGTTATGCAGATCTTTTGTTACACCGCGCTTTAGTTTCCGCACATAGTTGGGGCAAGGACGGTCTATCACCGCAAGATGTCGAGATGCTAGATGAAACAGCCAAACAAATTAGTGATACTGAGCGGCGGTCAATGGTTGCAGAGCGTGACACAACTGATCGTTATCTTGCCAGCTTTATGGCCGAGAGGGTCGGTAACGAATTTTCAGGCCGAATCTCTGGGATTGCCCGCTTTGGCGTTTTTGTTAAGCTAGATGAAACAGGAGCCGATGGTCTTGTGCCTATTCGCTCATTAGGCCGTGAATACTTTGAGCATAACGCCGAAACCCAAACCCTGCGTGGCACAGAGAGTGGCACTGTGATCAGTCTGGGTCAGCGCGCAGTTGTTAGACTTTCCGAAGCAACCCCTGTGACTGGGGGTATTTTGCTAGAATTGTTGGAGCTAGAAGATTCAAAGTTGCAAAAACACAAAGGAAAACGCAGAAATGCACACTCAGGCAATAAACGAGGCTCCCAAAGGGGGAAATCTAGAAAGGTTACCCGAAAGCGACAATGACGTTTGAAAACTGGAAATCTGACTTTTTAATACGTGCCGCGGATGATGGGGTTTCATCTATAATTTTAGATCAAATTTCTCCATTTTTGAAACCCTCAGATGAGGTGATAAAATCAGATATAGCGCAACCTGAGGCCCGAAAAACGCTACAACATTATGTCAACCTAACCGTCAGCGAAGCACGCGTAACTCAGGGACGAATAGCTCTATCACAGCAGATGACAGTTTTTGATCAAATTGAATCAGAATATCAGGTAGATCGCCACATCGTGGCAGCTATTTGGGGAATGGAGACCAACTACGGAAGTATCCGCGGGAATGTACCAGTAATTTCAGCGCTATCCACACTAGCGTCACAGGGACGGCGCGCCTCGATGTTTGAAGCCCAGCTTTTAGCTGCCTTTGATATTGTCAAACGAGGCATAAAATCACCTGATCAAATGCTCGGTAGCTGGGCAGGGGCTATGGGGCACACTCAATTCATGCCAAAGTCCTACATCGATTTTGCAGTATCAGCGAATAGCGGTACACCAGATATTTGGGCCGAAAATCCAGCAGATGCCTTGGTCTCGACAGCGCATTTTCTAGTTTGTCACGGCTGGAAGTCTGACACCACATGGGGGCAGGTTGCCTATGTGCCAGACACTTCAGATTTACATTTTCTGCGCAACCACCCGCCACAAACACTCAAAAACTGGGAGGTTCTCGGTGTTTTGACAGCCTCCAACTCCAGATCGGATTATCTTGGTCTGTTGCTTTTACCAGGCGGTGCGGCTTCATTAAGCTTTGTGGTGTCAGAAAATTTTAATACTTTACTGCATTATAACAACTCAGCAGCCTACGCGATTGCTGTTGGGCATTTAGCAGATCGGTTACAAGGCGGGTTGCCACTAACTTTTCCACTCGGCGGTGATACTCGTGGCTTGACCCGACCTGAAATGCAGTTTGTGCAGTCTCGCCTAACTGAATTAGGTTTCGATACCATTAACGCAGATGGGTTTACTGGACCTAATACTGAAATAGCCATCGAAGCTTTTCAGATAGCGCAAGGTCTGCCCGTGGATGCCTTTGCAGGTCTTGAATTGTTGAGTCATTTACAATCACTTTAAAAGTTAATGATGTTTGCACTCTGTGGACGACGCTGAAGGCTGTAATTTTCCGTATCGGGTCGGCGAGAAACACTCTCCAACCCCACAGGTGCCGCGGGTGCTTGGCCCATCCCCGGGGTTAAACGGTGCCGAATTAACGCCACAGGATGCGAGCGTAGAGTTAAGCGCATAGAGACATAATCTTCTACCACCTCCTCACCCTCGGTCATCTCAGGCAAATGTACCTGTGCCTCTACAATACCTTCACCCCCAAGATCTTGAGAGAACAACGGCAGGGGACGATCCGCGGTGATTGCTTTGGCAGCCCAAAGCGCAGTGCGACGCGACAAGCCAAGACCTTTAAACGCATCCGCTTCCGCCAATACTTGGATCATTTTTGGGCTTAGCCCAGCCTTCTGCCAAACAGCTTCAACATCCCTATAACCATTTCCACGCGCTGCAGTCAGCCACGCCACCTCATCCTCAGACATACTCTTGATTTGTCTAAATCCTAGCCTTATGGCCAAGCCACCAGTGCCATCCGGCTCAATCACATTGTCCCAATAACTAGCATTGATACAGATTGGCCGCACCGGGACCCCATGGGTGCGGGCATCGCGCACAATTTGGGCGGGCGCATAAAATCCCATAGGCTGCGAATTCAATAAAGCGCACGCAAATATGCCAGGGTGATGATACTTGAGCCAACTTGAGGCATAGACCAATAGGGCAAAACTAGCAGCATGGCTTTCAGGAAAACCATAGGAACCAAAACCCTCAATCTGCGCAAAACAACGTGCCGAAAATTGCTCCTCATAACCATTGCGCAGCATGCCGCGCATAAAAAGTGATTGGAATTCACTGACATTGCCGTGCTTTTTAAAAGTGGCTAGAGAGCGGCGGAGACGGTCGGCTTGATCTGGAGTGAAACCAGCGCCCACAATAGCAATTTGCATTGCTTGTTCCTGAAATAATGGTACCCCCAAAGTTTTTCCCAATACAGTTCCGAGCGCATCTGAGGGGAAACTTACCGCCTCCTCCCCATTTCGGCGGCGAATATAGGGATGCACCATGTCGCCTTGAATAGGGCCTGGTCGAATAATGGCCACTTCGATCACTAGATCATAAAAAGTGCGGGGGCGCATGCGGGGTAAGAAATTCATCTGCGCCCGGCTCTCCACCTGGAACACTCCCAAAGTATCAGCTCGGCAAAGCATGTCATAAACGGCTGGATCCTCAGGTGGCAGGGTGGCAAGGCTGTAATTCACCCCATGATGTACAGCGATCAGATCAAAGGCTTTACGAATACAGGTCAGCATACCCAAGGCCAGAATATCCACTTTCAGAATGCCTAGACTATCGATATCATCCTTGTCCCAGCAGATGACAGTGCGACCTTCCATCGTAGCATTCTCTATTGGCACCAACTCATCCAGCCGGCCATCTGTGATGATAAAGCCCCCAACATGTTGGGATAGATGTCGCGGAAACCCAATCACTTCATAGATCAAAGCCATAGTTTGGCGAAGGTGAGGATCGTTGGGATCCAAGCCAATTTCAACCATTCGGGCGGCCTCCCCTTTGGTTGAGAAAAAACTCCACAGCTGAGACGAGAGAGCGCCAATCGTATCTTCTGACAGGCACATGGCCCGGCCCACTTCCCGAATTGCCCGCTTACCACGATAGTGCACTACCGTGGCACAAAGCCCAGCACGATGCCTGCCATATCGCGCATATATGTACTGAATCACCTCCTCGCGGCGCTCATGCTCAAAATCCACATCAATGTCTGGTGGCTCATTGCGGGCCTCTGATACAAAGCGCTCAAACACCATAGTGCCCACCTCTGGGCTAACAGAGGTAACGCCCAAACAATAGCACAGCACAGAATTTGCAGCAGATCCTCGACCTTGGCACAGAATGCCACGCGACCGGGCGAAGGCCACAATATCATTTACAGTCAAAAAATATGGCTCATAATCCAGCTTGCTGATTAAGGACAGCTCATGCTCCATCAACCCTTTGACCCTCTCGCTGGCGCCATTGGGGTAGCGCCACTCAAGCCCATCATAGGCCAACCGCCGAAGCCGATCTGCTGGGGTCTCGTCTCCAGTCAGCTCGGAGGGATATTCATATCGCAGGGCATCCAGTGAAAAATTGAGCCGCTCTAATATCCGTGCCGTTTGCATCAAAGCCTCAGGGTAGGCATGAAACAAAGTTGCAGCTTCAGTGGCAGAGCGAAGACGCTGCTCCGCGTTAGGCTGCGCCGCACGGCCCAAATTATCCACCTGCACTCCAAGGCGGATTGCCGTCAGCACATCAGTCAACCGACGCCGTGATCCATGGTGCATCACTGGTGCCGCAGAAGCCACCAGTGGAGCGGAAAGCTCACGGCTAAAGGCTGCCATATTAACAAAACGTGCCACATCTTGGCCATCATAGACTGGGGCCAAAAGTAACATCACATCTTGGGGAAAGCGACATATCAAGCGGCGCGCAAGTAAAAGCCACGAGTCCGCTACAACTGGCGCCTTCTGAGATGGTGGCGCATGCAGCAAAATCAGTTGGTCACCGCCAAACTCAAGCAGGTCTTCAAACCCAATATCACAAGTACCTTTCTCCACACGCAGCCGCCCACGTGAAATTAAACGGCATAGCCGTCCCCAGCCTAAGCGACTTTTCGGTAAGAGCGTAGCCGTAAACCCATCACGCAGTACGATCTTAGCCGCTGGAAGCAAGCGTGGCATGTTGTAAATCTGCGCAGAAGTGCTGCGCTTAAGCCCAAGTGGTACAGGCGGGCCAATTAATCCTATTCTATGATCAAAGGCCTGCCGTTCGGCAACCATACGCTTAATCTCACGTCCCCTAGTGTGCGCACGCACGATTCCTGCAACAGAGTTTACATCCGCAATCGCCACCGCAGATAGGCCTAAAAATGCAGCACGGTCCATATATTCCTCAGGATGCGATCCTCCTGTTAGAAAAGTGAAGTTCGAACAGGCTTGCAGCTCCGCCCAAGGTCGCTGGAGTTGTGGCAGATTAATGACTTTAGAATGGGACATAAAACAGACCAGATAAGTGATTCCGTCCACTATTTTGTTCACACTTTGTTCTCTAATTCAATTCCCATATCGTTAGGTTTCGCTTTTCCTCGATTGCCAAGCCACTTAGAGTAACCAAAATGGAGGAAAACATGACAGATATCGTAATTCTTGGCGGCGCTCGTACAGCAATTGGTGCATTTGGCGGCAGCTTAGCAACCATAACTCCAATTGATTTGGGCACCACAGTGGCCAAATCAGCTTTGATGCGCGCGCAAGTTGACGGTGGCCAAATTGGTCATGTGGCTTTTGGGCATGTCATCAATACAGAGCCCCGTGATATGTATTTGTCGCGGGTCGCGGCCCTACAAGCGGGTATTTCTGACAGCGCCCCAGCCATGAATGTAAATCGACTTTGCGGCTCAGGTCTGCAAGCCATCGTATCAGTTGCGCAATCTCTGATGCTAGGCGATGCAGAGTTTGGCCTGGCCGGTGGTGCTGAGAATATGAGCCGATCCCCCTATATAATGCAGGCGCAGAGATGGGGCCAAAAGATGGGAGATGTCATAGCGCTAGATATGATGCTGGGTGCGCTACATTGTCCATTCGGTACAGGCCATATGGGAATTACTGCTGAAAATGTGGCACAAGAAAATGCGGTGACACGGACCGGTGAAGATGACTTTGCGCTTGAAAGCCAAAACCGAGCTGCGGCAGCTATTACTGATGGCCGCTTTGTGGAGCAAATTACGCCAGTGTCGATTGCGGTCAAACGTGACATAGTGGATTTCATCACCGACGAGCACCCAAAGGCCACAACAGCCAAGGTTTTAGCTGGTCTGCGTACCGTATTTCAAAAAAATGGCACTGTGACCGCCGGAAATGCCTCTGGTATCAATGATGGGGCTGCAGCAATCGTTTTAGCCCGCGCTGATGCGGCCGAGCGCGCCGGATTAATACCTAAATTTCGCCTACTTGGCTATGGACATGCCGGCGTGCGTCCTGAAGTCATGGGGATTGGACCGGTTCCAGCTGTTTCGAATTTGATGGCTAAAACAGGCCTTTCAATTGGTGATTTTGATGTGGTTGAAAGCAATGAAGCTTTCGCAGCGCAGGCTATTGCTGTGAACCGAGGCCTTGGGCTTGATCCAGCAAGGGTAAACCCCAATGGAGGAGCCATTGCTTTAGGCCATCCAGTGGGGGCTACAGGAGCTATTATCATGGTCAAGCTAATGGCTGAGCTAGAACGCAGCGGCGGCCAAAAGGGTCTGGCCACCATGTGTATCGGTGGCGGTCAAGGGATTGCTGTGGCGATTGAGAGAATCTAACGAAGATCAAGCGCCGCCTCCCTTAAAGGGGTGGCGCTTGAAACTTATTACTCAGCATACAGGCTGAACAAATACGCATAAACATTGCGCGCATCTTCTTCGTTACGCACTTTGTAGCTCATCTTCGCACGGGCTTTTTTATCATTTAGGTATGAACGCAGAAAACCCTTTGGATCTTGAACATACGCTACAAAAGTAGCTTCGGTCCAAACCAAACCATTTTCTGCACCAGCAGCAACAATCGATTTACCATAGCGGTAACCCTCAACTATACCGGCACTTGCCCCTGCTATATTATAGAGATTTGGCCCTGACTTCCCATTACGCCCAGCCAGCTTTTCACCGTCATCATTCACAACAACATGGCAAGCTACGCACTGCTTGCTGTAGGCAATCTCACCAGCTACCACGTCACCAGTTGCGGAATGGCCACCAGCCAAAACCGGTGAAGCCAGCATGACTAATAGAGCGGCCATTAAGGTATGTTTCATCCCAAATCTTCCCAGTCGTTCTATTTATTGATGATTATATCACAGATACAGACCATAGGGCCCTTAGTCAGAAGCAGCATTATTTCACGCTAAGCAACCGCACGCGAAAGGGCACATTGGTTCCACAACTCAGTAAGCGCAGCAACAAGATGATCCACATCAGCATCCGTGTGCAGTGGAGATGGAGTGAAGCGCAAGCGCTCTGTTCCTTTGGGGACAGTTGGATAGTTAATTGGCTGCACATAGATACCGAATACATCCATCAGGTAATCCGCAAGCATCTTGGTTTTAACCGCATCCTTAATCATGACAGGTACGATATGGCTGTCATTTTGCAAATATGGAATACCCGCCCGGTCCAGTCCAGCGCGAAGGCGAGCCACTTGGGCACGCTGACCCAAACGTTCAACCTCACTGGTTTTAAGATGCATAATCGAGGTGCGAGCCGCCGCCGCCACAGCCGGCGGCAATGCTGTAGTAAAAATAAAACCAGACCCAAAAGAACGAACAAAATCACAGATGGCTTCCGAGCCAGTGATATAGCCACCGACGCAGCCAAATGCCTTACCCAACGTACCTTCAATGATATCGATCCTATGCGCCAAACCTTCGCGCTCGCTGATACCACCACCACGAGGGCCGTACATACCAACCGCATGCACCTCATCAAGATAGGTCAGGGCACCGTGCTTTTCACAAACATCCAAAATCGCAGCCATTGGCGCAATATCCCCGTCCATGGAATACACGCTCTCAAAAGCCACAAGCTTTGGGCGATCCCCACAGGCGGTTAATTTACGATCCAGATCTTCCACATTATTGTGTGCCCAGATCATTTTATCAGCTTTAGAGTGACGAATGCCCTCAATCATCGAGGCATGGTTCTCACTGTCAGACAGAATCACAATATCAGGAATTTTAGCACCAAGAGTAGTAAGGGTGGTCCAGTTAGATACATATCCCGAAGTGAACAAAAGCGCTGCATCCTTGCCGTGCAAATCAGCCAACTCACGTTCAAGTAACAAGTGGTCATGATTCGTGCCACTAATGTTGCGCGTGCCACCAGCACCAGTACCGCAACGGCCCACAGCCTCTTGCATAGCGGCAATCACCTTTGGATGCTGTCCCATACCTAAATAATCGTTAGAGCACCAAACAGTCACATCGCGCGTACCGCCGTCAAAGTGATTGGTTGCGCGTGGAAACTTTCCGGCAGCACGCTCAAGATCCGCAAAGTAGCGATAGTTGCCATCTTGCTTCAGTTGATCGAGCTGGTCTTTGAAAAAACTGTCAAACGACATCACTAATTTCTTTCTGTTATCCTTGAGACTATCCGCATGTTTACAATACGTTTGATAATCATAATAGCTTAGCCATGGGTATTTCTAAGAGTTTATGTAAGGCAAGTGGCGTAAGTTTCTGCACTGATACAACCAATTTTAACACTATTAGCCGCGACATTTCCGCCATCCACAGGCATGCCTTAGGTAATTTGTTTAATATAGAAGCAAAATTTCGATATCTTTTACTTTTGCGTCAATCAATTTACCTCTATGGTTAGGATATAGAACTAGGGCAAAACCAATGAAAATTTTGATACCCGCATGGGTGGATGGTACGTTGCAGCCTGTTGAAAAACTGCAAACCCACTTGCGTGGTTTGCGCCATAAGGCAGTGTCTGTCTTTGTAATGCAGGGTGATAAAACACTTTTACAATGCCGCGCATTGTCGAAATACCACACACCTGGCCTTTGGGCTAATGCCTGCTGTACCCATCCAGAATGGAGTGAATCTGGACTGCAGTGCGCGATCCGCAGGCTGGATGAAGAGCTTGGAATTTTTGGACAAACTCCGGTATATCGCGACACTGTGGAGTATCGTGCCGATGTGGGTGGCGGTATGATTGAACATGAGGTTGTCGAGATATTTGTTGTTCAAGCAGCTGGGATTTCAATCCAACCCAACGTTGATGAGGTCATGGACTATCGCTGGGAAAGCCTAAAAGATTTAGCGTGCCAAACTAGAGAGCGACCACAAGAGTTCACCCCGTGGCTAAAAATATACTTAAACCAGCATTCCAAAGCAATATTTGGTGATCAAATCGGATAATCACGCATAAAAACTGGCGCTTCAGGCGTGGACTGGCTCGGTTGATATTTGTATCCACCCACATCAAAATCAGCGATCTGTCCAGCGTCGGAAAGACGGTTTTGGACCACAAACCGTGCCATCGCTCCGCGAGCTTTTTTAGCATAAAAGCTTATGATCTTTGCATTTCCATCTTTGGATTCTAAAAATTGCGGTGTGATGATGGGTAGGCTGAGTGCTTTGATATCAACCGCACCAAAATACTCTTGGCTCGCACAGTTAATCAAGGCTTTTGATCCCGTGACCTCAGCCTGCATATTTAGTGCTTTTGAAATCTCTTGGCCCCAATAGGCATAAAGCGATCCACCACGTTTGGTTTTCAGACGGCTACCCATTTCAAGCCGGTAAGCTTGGATTTGATCCAAGGGGCGCAATACGCCATAAAGCCCAGACAAAATTCGCAAATGATCCTGAGCCCAGCGCATGTCGTCGCGACTAAGGCTTGCAGCTTCCAGCCCTTGGTAGGTGTCTCCCGCAAAGGCCAAGGCGGCGGGGCGCAACGCTTTGGCACCCGGTTCTGGCGCGTAGTCGCGAAACCGATCTCGGTTCAGGCTTGCCAGATTTTTGCTGATTGACATCAGTTTTTGCAAATCCTCAACCGAAAGTGCGCGGGCTGTTTTGACAAGGCTCAAAGCCTCCTGCACAAAATCAGGTTGCGTGAGGTCAGTGCGTTCAACCTCAGACCAATCCAGCTTTTTCGCCGGCGAAATACATACCAACATAGTTCACTCTCCTATCGTGAGTAACTTAGCTCAGCCTACGCAGACTGCAAGATTTCCAAGAAAGCCGCGCCAAAACGTTCTGTGCGCGCAAGATTCATTCCACTAATTTGCTCGAGCCGCTCTAAACTTTTTGGCCGAGCTTTGGCTATATTTCGCAATGTTGCTGTGGAGCAAGTCAGGGGCTTTTCACCCTCAAATGCACCGCGCTCCAACTCTTTCTGCCGCGCCAGAAGCTGATCAAATATATCACCCTCAGGCCGCCCCGCCATCTTTCGACGCGTAGGATGCATAGGAGTTTCAGCCCCAGTGATTATCGACAAAAAGGCCTGGCCATAGCTTTCCAACTTCTTAGCACCCACACCACCGACCAAGGCCATCTCATCAAGGGTTTCTGGGCGGCGTTCAGCCATCTCAATCAAAGTTTTATCGTTGAACACGATATAAGCTGGCACTTTTTGCTGTTCTGCCAAGGCCCGTCTTTTAGCTTTCAGCGCAGACAAAAGTGGTGCATCTTCTTCGGATACAAGCAATTTCACTACGGACCGGCGATCATTGGCTGCCGCGTTAATACTATCTTTACGCAATTGAATTTTAGCTTCGCCTTTCAGCAAGGGTCGAGCGTTTTCAGTGAACCGCAATCCACCATGGCGCTCCGGGTCTGGACGGATCAGATCATAGCCCATCATCTGCCGAAAAATAGCTTGCCACTGCGCCTTGCTGATCCCCTCACCCACACCAAAAGTTGGCAGCTCATTATGCGCCCGTTGCCGCACTTTGTCAGTGTTATTACCCCGCAAAACATCAATCAAATGGCCAGTACCAAAGCACTCACCGGTGCGCAGAATCGCAGACAGAGCCATGCGAACAGGTTGAGTGCCATCAAATAATTCCGGTGGGGAATCACAAAGATCACAGTTGCCGCATGTGGCGCCACTTTCTCCAAAATACTTAAGCAAGGTTGTACGGCGACAGGTAAGCGCCTCAGCCAATCCCAATAAAGCATTTAAACGTGCATGATCTGCCATCTTACGGTCGGCGGGCGCTAGGCCCTCATCAATCTGAGAGCGGCGGAGGCGAATATCATCTGCACCAAATAAAGTTAGAGTTTCAGCCGGTGCACCATCACGGCCGCCTCGACCAATTTCTTGGTAATAAGATTCAATAGACTTGGGCAAGTCTGCATGTGCTACCCAACGGATATCCGGCTTATCAACACCCATGCCAAAAGCCACGGTAGCCACAACAATTAATCCATCCTCACGTTGGAAGCGTGTTTCCACTATCCGACGATCATCAGCCTCCATGCCACCATGGTAATGACAGGCAGAATGCCCAGCCTCACGCAGAGCCTGCGCCAAGGTTTCAGTTTTGGCGCGCGTGCCACAATACACAATGCCGGACTGTCCGTGCCGTGCCCCCGCAAAATTTAAGATCTGTTTACGTGGTTGATCCTTGGCTGCAAATGCTAAATGAAGGTTGGGCCGATCAAACCCATGTAAAAAGCTGGACGGTGCCACACCATCAAACAGCTTATTGATAATTTCAGCTTGTGTCTCTTCATCCGCAGTAGCTGTAAAAGCTGCAAGTGGTACGCCCAGCGCCTTACGCAACTCGCCAATTCGCAAATAATCAGGGCGAAAGTCGTGACCCCATTGTGAAACACAATGGGCCTCATCAACCGCGATCATACTTACTCCAATCCTCCGCAACATACCCACAGAGGAGCTTGCAGCCAGTCGCTCTGGTGCGATGTACAGCAGCTTAAGCGTACCTTGCTCCAAAGCTTCCCAAACCGCATCAGTTTCTTCCGGCGTATTGCCCGACGTCAATGCCCCCGCACTGACACCAACCGCCTGCAATGCGCGCACTTGGTCACGCATCAACGCAATTAGAGGGGAAATCACAACAGTCACCCCCTCGCGGATCAATGCTGGAAGTTGAAAGCAAAGCGATTTACCGCCGCCAGTTGGCATGATTGCCAACACGTTTTGCCCCTCAGTCACAGCGCGAACTATATCTTCCTGTCCAGGCCTAAACGCATCGAATCCAAAGACGTCCCGTAGAAGGGCAGTGTGGGGCATGTGGTTTCCGATGGGTTATTGGCCGTAATAGACCAGCGTATATTGGAGGGCGGCCACCATCAGCAAAGCGATTAGTGGAGCAAGATCTAGCCCGCCCATATTCGGAATGAACTGGCGAATACGCCCATAGATTGGGTCTAAAATACGATTTAAACCCTGCCAAATTTGGCTGACGATTGGTTGATAAAGATTCAAAACATTGAAGGCGATCAACCAGCTCATGATGAAGTGAGCTATGATAAAGAACCAAATTACGTTCAGGATCATATAGGGTATCGCAAAAATAGGAGACATGGAAAACCTCAATATAATTTGTTTGTATTTACCTAAGCGCTTCCGCCGGTATCGGCAAGGGACATACCATTGGATTTCCAGCCTAGGGTCTTGACGTTTATTGTCTTAGGGGCAAATTGGAATGAACCGGAGGCTTTTCATGTATCCTTTTGTCCGTTTAGCGTGGCAATTTTGCCTGCACCGCAACGCAGCATCACTCCGGGGCAGTGAAACTTATCACAGCACTCATTATTGCCTACCTTGGGATTTGGATATTTGGTTGGAGCTGAATAACGGCTGCACCCTATCAATTTACGACATGGGCCGCTTGCCAATAGTCACCACAGACCATCTTAAGGTTAAGCGCCGTCGCTGGGGGCTGACAATTGCTGGTAGCTCCGTGCGCTATCGCAAACGCATACGAGTGTTTGACAAAATTAAAATGCAAAGCCGCGCCATATGCGCCGATCGACAGTTCATATATTTAGAGCAAAGCATGTGGGTGCGGGGAATCTGTGCAGGGCATGCGCTCTATCGCACCGCTGTGACTAATTCAGGTGGAATTGTATCTACTGATCAGGTTTTAGCAGAGTTAGGCCCAGATATAACCTTGCCCCAAATCCCGGATTGGGTAGAGGCTTGGATCGTCGCTGAAGATCTACGACCATGGCCCCCAATGCAAACTTAAGAAATCCTTGCGTTGATATCGACTGTCAGCCACTGTCGATGAAAAGTATCGGATGAAAATAAAATGGCTGATGCAATAATACTGGATCAACGCCTCAGAAAACGCATGCGTGGTTGGATGATGTTCGATTGGGCGACCCAGCCCTTTTATACACTTGGTCTCACCTTTATTTTTGGCCCCTATTTCGCTGGTGTGGCTGCAGAGTATTTTTTTAATGGCGGCCTGGATCAAGAAAGCGCTAATGCTAGCGCCCAAACCATATGGTCCTGGGGGCAAGCGGCAGCAGGCCTCTTCGTGGCAGTCATCGGAATTTTAGCTGGCTCCCACGCCGACAGCACAGGTCGCCGGATGCCATGGCTTTGGGCTGCCTCCATCGTCTTTGTGATTTGCTCATGGATGTTGTGGTATATGGTCCCCGATGGCTCAGCCATGTGGTCATCGCTTATTATATTCTGCATTGCTTTCGTAGCCGCCGAGCTAGCACTGGTGTTCACAAACGCAGTGCTCCCCAGCCTTGGGAACCGCCGTGAGGTAGGCGAAATTTCTGGAAGTGGCGCCTCTTTAGGCTATGCAGGCGGTATTTTGAGCCTGTTTATTATGCTATTTTTCTTCTTCGATGAGGGTGGAAAAACCTTCATGATCGGCCTCGATCCAGGGTTTGGGTTTCTTGATTCGGAGGCGCGCGAAGGTACGCGCGCGGTGGGTCCTTTGATAGCCATTTGGTTTGCAATCTTTATGGTGCCTTATTTCATGTGGGTACGCGAAGACGAAACTCCAAACAGCCATGGGCGGGTTTTGCCAATCTATGGCCACGCTAAAACTTTCCCTACAAGGAATGGTAAGGCGGCCAAGCCTATTTGCCTTCATGGGCGCGCAAATGTTCTATCGCGACGCCCTCAACGGACTTTATGCCTTTGGCGGGGTTTATGCAGTTTTGATCCTGGGCTGGGGGCAAACGCAGCTTGGTATTTTTGGTATAATTAGTGGCATATCAGCGGCGCTATTCACTTGGGTTTCTGGGAAGTGTGATCAAAAAATGGGACCACTTCCAGTTATGTATTTCCACATTTCTGTACTGATAATCGTTTCGCTTTGTATTATAGGCATGACACGCACGAGCTTTTACGGCTTGGCCCTAGCCGAGGGTTCCATCCTTCCCGATAACCTTTTCTACATATGCGGAGCAGCCATTGGCGGTTCCGGTGGTGGAATTTATGCGGCTAGCCGATCCATGATGGTGCGCCATACCAATCCGAAACGCCCAACTGAGGCTTTTGGATTGTTTGCCTTGGCTGGCAAAGCCACAGCATTTTTGGCCCCACTTCTTATTGGAATATTCACTTATTGGCTGAATGATGCTCGTTTAGGCTTTACGCCAGTTGTGGGGCTGTTCATCTTGGGAATGCTCCTGCTACGCTGGGTGCATCCAAACGGAGATCAAGCAGAGTGGGACACCTCCTATACACCTATGCCATAGTATTTGCGCTTTTAATTGGTAACTCGCCTGGAGTATTGATCGCCCAAACCCGGGACGACAAACCCCGGGCTCGCCCAAGCCTCTCAATACCGACCCCAGCTAAGGAGTTTTTTGGTGCAGCGATGCTCGGTTCTCTGCAGAAACCACAATCTTTTGGCAGCTACGCCAAAGGCTGTTTGGCGGGCGGTTTAACCTTGCCCGAAACAGGACCCACATGGCAGGCTATGCGCCTCTCACGCAATCGAAATTGGGGCCAGCCAATCACAGTTGAATACCTGCAAGATCTCTCTCGCAATGTGGCCAAACACACCTCTTGGTCCGGCATATATATAGGGGATATTTCACAACCTCGCGGAGGGCCAATGTTATCGGGCCATGCAAGCCATCAAATAGGACTAGACGCTGATATCTGGCTCCTACCCAAAACAGATCAAGACCTATCGCTAGCAGAGCGAGAAAAGATTTCCGCAATTTCCATGCGTCGCGCATCTGGGGCATTTACCAACAAACGTTGGACCAAAGATCATGAAAAGGTTTTAAAACTTGCTGCCTCTGATCCGCGAGTTGCCCGGATCTTCCTGTTTCCAGGTGCCAAAGTTGCCATGTGTAAATCCGCCACCGGTAATAGGTCTTGGTTGCGCAAAATTCGGCCGTGGTATGGGCATCACTATCACTTCCACGTTCGCCTAAAATGTCCAAAAAATCAAAAAGCCTGCATTAATCAAGCACCACCACCTCAGGGAGATGGCTGTAAAGAAGCGGCTAGTTGGGTTGACCGTATTCTCAATCCACCACCACCGAACCCAAATGCAAAGCCCAGTAAGACGAAACCGCCCATCACTATGGGTAGATTGCCACAACAATGTAGCATCGTATTACTAGACCTCTAATGTTTAATGGTAATTCACAAGTCACCCCATAAATGGAATTTAGCTTGTAAGATTGAGTGGCGGCTCGTATGTGGGCGCGTCAAACCTGACCAAGTCGCCGCTACCTTGGCTAAAAAACGGAACTGAAAATATGAAAACTACTTACCTCCCTGGCATTTTTGCCATGGCCACAGTCGTTGTGGCCTCCAATATTCTTGTTCAATATCTCCTTGGTGATTGGCTGACATGGGGTGCCTTTACCTATCCAGTCGCCTTTTTAATCACTGATGTCATGAACCGTGTTTATGGCGTTTCAGCTGCCCGTCGTGTTGTATTTGCCGGTTTTGTTGTGGGCATTCTTTGCTCTCTGATAGGCACACAAATCATGATGCAAGGCGATGGCTACACATTCCCAGCCGTCACATTTCGGGTCGCTATCGGCTCAGGCACTGCATTTCTTGTTGCGCAAATGCTAGACGTACAAATTTTTGATCGTTTGCGTGATGGTTCGTGGTGGCGTGCGCCACTTGCATCCACCCTCATCGGTAGCGCACTAGATACATTTTTATTCTTCAGTATAGCTTTCTCCACCGTGTTCAATGGTTTGGAAACCGCCAATATTCCAGAGTGGGCTCAGGGCGCTGTGCCCCTGCTCGGCGCAGGTCCTGAACTGCCACTTTGGACCTCACTCGCATTAGCTGACTGGATGGTAAAGCTAGCTTTGGCACTGATCGCTTTGGTACCATTTCGGATATTAGTACTATATCTAGTAGGCCACTCTGCAAAAAATCATTGACTTTGTTTTTTCCTCTGGCAAGTTATGAATATCTTTAACCAACTGAAAGGAGGTGATCCAGTGTCAAGAAAGGTATTGGAGAATGGAGTCGTAACAGGTTTGGGGGGTACCCTCTGAGGCAACCCTTGGTGGATTACCACCAAACTTGGGCACAGCCGTCCTAAACGACTCGCCCTCCGCACAACTTTCGAAGGGCCGTCCCATCTGGGCGGCCCTTTTTCTTTATGGCATAGAGTATCCATGTTACAAATTAATGATGAAATAGTGATTCAGGACTGGGAGCTGACTGAAAGCTTTACCCGCTCGCAAGGGCCAGGAGGGCAAAACGTCAATAAGGTTTCCACCGCCGTTGAGCTACGCTTTGAAGCGGCACGCAGCCCAAGCCTTCCAGGTTACGTAAAAACACGCCTTAAAAAGCTAGCTGGCCGAAAATGGACACTTGAGGGGGCTTTAATCTTGAGGGTTGAAGACACACGCTCGCAAGCTCGGAACCGTGAAATAGCCCGTGATCGGCTAAAAAAGCTGATCCTTCAATCTGTTGTCAGACCGAAACGACGTATTGCAACCCGCCCAACTCTAGGGTCACAAAAGCGCAGGCTAGCCAGCAAAGTCCAACGTGGCTCGATTAAGTCTTTACGAGGTAAGGTAAAAGATGACGAATGATTTAATGGCGCGCCGCGAGTCAGTATTAGGCTCAAACGTACCCACCTTTTATGAGGTGCCCTTACATTTAGTCAGAGGTCAGGGGGTTTGGGTTTGGGATGATAAGGGCCAAAAGTACCTCGATTGCTATAATAACGTACCACATGTAGGCCATTGCCACCCCCATGTGGTCGCAGCGATTTCAGAACAAGCTGCTACTTTAAATATCCATACCCGATATTTGCATGACGGCATTATTGAATTCGCCGAACGCCTCACAGCCAAATTTCAATCACAACTAGATCAGGTGATTATGGTCTGCAGCGGATCTGAAGCTAATGATATCGCCCTGAGAATGGCGCAGGCTATGACTGGAAAAACTGGAATAATTTCCACTGATAATACTTATCATGGCAATACAATGGCCGTGTCACAGCTGTCATCGCGTAAACCACCGATCGGTGGCTATGCCGCCAATATTCGCCACATCCCTGCTCCAGATACACTGTACCCCGTGGGCGGCAGTGCCCAAGGTCAGGCAGAGGCTTTTGCACACGAAATTCAAATTGCAATTGACGATTTGGAAGCCGCCGGCCATGGCTTCTCAGGCTTTCTGTTTTGCCCAACATTTGCAAATGAGGGCCTCCCAGATTTGCCGCAAAATTTTATGAAACCCGCAGCCAAGGCAATCCATGCGGCAGGTGGTATTTTGATTGCTGATGAAGTGCAGCCTGGGTTTGGCCGTAGTGGGGACACTTGGTGGGGTCATGATTGGCTTGGTCTCTCGCCAGATGTGGTAACTTTGGGAAAACCCATGGCAAATGGTCACCCTGTGGCAGCAGTAGTCGCCCGCGCCGAGGTCATGTCAGCGTTTCGAAATGCCTTTGGGTATTTCAATACATTTGGTGGAAATCCAGTGAGCTGCGCTGCCGCTGCCGCTACATTAGATGTGATCGAACAGGATAATCTTGTGGAAAATGCCAAACTAGTTGGCGCCGAATTTTTACAAAACCTACACGGCTTAGACCATGACAGTATCGCCAGCACCCGGGGACGCGGTTTGTTTATAGCGCTGGAGCTAGAAACCGATGGTGTTGCTGATGAAGCCCTAGCGGCCCATGTCGTGGAATATGCCCGCAACAATGGCATGCTGATGGGGCGAACTGGCCGCAACCGCAATGTGTTAAAATTAAGGCCCCCTATGCCTTTCAGCTCCAATAATGCGACATTGGCGCTCGATATTTTAAGACTTGCATTTCAGAATGCTAAATCATGAAAAACTTAAATGATATTGCCGCTAAATGGGGGGCGGACGGCCCAGTTGAGTTAATAGCAGACCGTGAAAATGCAGTTTACCGAATTATGCGTGATGGAGCACCTGCAGCCCTACGCTTGCATCGGGCAGGTTATCAGAGCGAGCCTTCGATTTTATCTGAACTGACATGGACTGCACGATTAGCCGATGCTGGCTTTGCCTGCCCCAAGCCTATTCCCAGCCAGAACGGCTCATTCATCACAACGCTTCCGGATGGTAGATTTGCATCAGTAATCTCCTGGGTGACGGGAACGCCAATCGGTGCCACTGATATGCTATTTGACGGCAGCGCAACTGCGCACTGTGATCTTTATCTCGGCCTAGGACAGTTGCTTGCCCAGCTGCACAATAAAAGCGACTCCATAAACACCACAGACATCACTCGACCCGCATGGGATCTGCAAGGCCTATTAGGAAAGTCACCATTTTGGGGTAAATTTTGGGAAAATCCAACACTATCGGCTGGAGAGAAAAAGTTCATAATATATGCTAAAGATGCAGCACGTGACTATTTGACGGCTATGAAAGGCGCAGATTTTGGCTTGATTCATGCGGATGCGTTGCAGGAAAATATCTTTACGAATGAAGCAGGCCTTACGTTGATAGACTTTGATGACGCCGGCTATGGCTATCGGGGCTACGATCTTGGCGTTGCCGTATCTCAGCATTATACCTTGCGGTATTTGGACGATCTTCTTGCAGCAATTCAGTCGGGTTATGGAACATTGCGCAAAGCACCCAGTGTTGAGGATATTAAGTTTTTCCTTATGCTCCGAGGCTTTGCTTCCTCTGGTTGGGTAATCCAACGCCAGCCAAAAAAGAGCCCCGCGCACCGCCGCTTCGCGGAACGCGCCTTGCATTTGGCCCACCAATGGCTGACCAACCCTTAAACGATGACCCGCTGTACTGATTGCTGACCTACATTGAACACCCGTTTGTAGCGTTCAATTTCATCTAATGGACCCATCGATTTATTGGGATTATCGGATAGTTTGACTGTTGGTCGCCCGTCTGCCGACACCGCCTTGCAGACTAAAGAAAAAGGCTGCAAGGCATCTCTCGGAACTAGCCCGCGAAAATCATTGGTGAGCAGCGTGCCCCAACCAAAAGAGACTCTGACCCGTCCAGCGAACAATCGATGCAGCTCGGCGATCTTCTCCACGTCCAAACCATCAGAAAAAATAACCAGTTTCTGAGTTGGATCTTCGCCCCTACTGTTCCACCATTTTATTGCGTTTTCAGCACCTATAATAGGGTCCCCTGAATCAATACGAATTCCCGTCCATTTTGCCAGCCAGTCCGGCGCATTTCGTAAAAACTCTTCGGTTCCATAGGTGTCAGGCAAGATGACCCGTAGGTTACCATCATGTTCCTCGTGCCAATCAGATAAAACGTCATAGGGCGCCTGACGTAGCGCCTCATCCGATTGCGTCAGGGCAGAATAGACCATTGGCAATTCGTGGGCATTGGTGCCAATCGCTGCCAAATCACGACAAAGGCCTCCACCCCTGGAGGTACCAACAAATTTATCCCCCAACCCTTCGGTCATAGCCTGCACGGCCCAATCCTGCCAAAGAAACGAATGCCTCCGTCGCGTGCCGAAGTCCGCCAGCCGTAAGTTTTCAATTGTGCGCAAATGCTCAATTTTTTCCCAAAGCTTGGCCATTCCACGCGCATATAGAATTTGTAATTCGAAGCGCCTCATTTTACCCAAAACAGTACGCCCACGCAACTCCATTAACACCGACAACGCAGGGATTTCCCAAAGCATTACCTCAGGCCAACTACCCTCAAAAGTAAGCTCATACTGCCCATCTCGTTTTTCAAGATGATAGGGCGGCAAACGCATAGTTTCAAACCAATCCATAAATTCCGGCGTGAACATCTGGCGTTTGCCATAAAACGTATTCCCGCGCATCCATGTACTTTCGCCGCGAGTCAGGGACAATGATCGAACATGGTCAAGCTGCTCACGTAATTCACCCTCATCGACCAGATCAGCTAAACGAATGTTGCTTGACCGGTTGATCAGACTAAAAGTCACTTGAATATTAGGTTTGTTGCGAAACACTGATTGGCACATCAAAAGCTTGTAGAAATCAGTATCAATTAGTGATCGTACAATTGGATCAATTTTCCATTTATGATTCCAGACGCGTGTGGCGATATCAACCATTACACAAGCCTCACTTTTGCTGATTTCATTTCAATTAATGCAAGATCAGGTAATCCGTCCCTATCGATGGTACGACATAATTCTGTATCAACCGACACTTGAAAACCAAGACTTGCAGCATCCAAGGTTGAATGTGCAACACAAAAATCATTTTGGACATCAATTACGATTAATGCGCGCATTAAGGTCTCCTGCCATAGCTTCAGATCAGAGGTAAAGACCACAGCCACTAAGGTCAATGTTGACCTGGGCGGCAACTGATCTTGCAGCATCGTCCACTTCCGACTATTCCAAAGTGCATGTTCATAGTCTCAGCGCTTTATCACTTTACACGGTTTGATGACCCCAAAGCCCTCCAAGGGCCAATGCTGTCTTTGTGCGAGCATGAGGGAATTAAAGGTACGATTTTAATCGCTTCTGAGGGGATAAATGGGACCGTTGCAGGCCCAAGCCAAGGCATTGCCCGGCTGTGGAAGCATATTGCAGCTTTACCTGGATGCGAAAATTTGGATCATAAGGAAAGCATTGCACAATCTATGCCGTTCAAACGGATGAAGGTACGACTTAAGAAAGAAATTGTGACTATGGGGCAACCCAATATTGACCCGCGTACAACGACGGGTCATTACGTTGAGGCTTCAGATTGGAATGCCCTGATCAACTTGCCAGATGTGGCCGTGATCGACACGCGTAACGATTATGAAGTGGGAATTGGGACTTTTGAAGGAGCGATTGATCCACAAACCAAAACCTTCCGCGAGTTCCCTGAGTGGTGGGCAAAAAACAAGCACCGCTTTCAAGACAAAAAAATAGCAATGTTTTGTACCGGTGGTATTCGCTGTGAAAAATCTACTAATTTTTTATTAGGTGAGGGAGTTGATGAAGTTTACCATCTTAAGGGTGGTATTTTGAAATACTTAGAGCAAGTACCGAAAGAAAAGAGCACATGGACTGGGGAGTGTTTCGTTTTTGATAACAGGGTTTCAGTAGGCCATGGGTTGATCGAGGGCAATTACGATCAATGCTACGCTTGTCGGCGCCCGATAACCGGAGCCAATAAAGAGCAGAAAGAATACATCAAAGGTATGCAATGCCATCAATGTATGGATGAATATACCGACGAAGATCGCGCTCGCTTTGGTGAACGCCAAAGGCAGATGGATGCCGCCAAAGAATAGGAGCTCCATAGCCCTGGAGCCTTGCCCTAACCTCCGCAAGTAGCAGCCAGCACAATGGCTCCAATGTTAGTTTGAATCAGAAATCCAAGTTAGACACATTTAGTGCATTGGTTTGGATAAACTCACGGCGTGGCTCAACCACATCGCCCATCAGCTTAGTGAACAAGTCATCCGCTTCGGCCAAATCATCAATCTTAACCTGCAACAATGTCCGCGCATCTGGATCAAGCGTTGTTTCCCAAAGCTGGTCTGGATTCATTTCCCCCAAACCCTTATATCTCTGAAGAGACAGGCCTTTTTCGCCCTCGTCCAAAATCGCACTTAGCAATGTGAGGGGCCCATTGACCACCTGCACCCGATCTTTGCGCACCAATGTACAAGGACCGCCATAGGTATCTTGCAAGCTTTCAGTCAACTTACCAGTACGACGGGCTTCACCAGAGCGAAGCATCGCCCCATCAAGATTGCGGACTTCTTCAACACCCCGCAAAATACGCGCCAAACGCATGCCACGATCTTGGGTCGGACGGCCTTGCCAGCCACGCTCATATTCTAAGGCTATTAGGTCTAACCGGCGAGCCACAGCCTCTGCCATGCCTTGAAGGTCGCGGTCTACAGCACCAGGCACAAAAGCACCTGCAATCGCAGCCTGCTCCAAGATGTGCCGAGGGTAGTGGGTTGGGAAGGCATCGACGATCCGTTTTAACTGCCGAGCTTCATCCACCACGCGCATCAGGTCAGCACCCAAAATCTCTTCGCCATCGTTGAGACGTAACAACGCGCCTTCAATGCCTTGCTCAATCAAATACTCATCTAAAGCTGGCTGGTCTTTGAGATACACCTCAGACCGACCACGACCCACCTTAAATAAAGGCGGCTGAGCAATATAGAGAAATCCACCCTCTATTAAAGCTGGCATTTGCCTAAAGAAGAACGTGAGGAGTAGTGTTCGAATATGCGCCCCATCGACATCCGCATCAGTCATAATGACAATTTTATGATAACGCAGCTTATCGATATTAAACTCATCGCGACCAATGCCTGTACCTAGCGCCATAACAAGATTGCCGATTTCTTGGCTACCCAACATCCGATCAAACCGAGCACGCTCTACATTGAGAATCTTACCACGTAACGGCAAAACCGCTTGGGTTAAACGATCTCGGCCAGTTTGCGCAGAGCCACCAGCACTATCACCTTCCACCAAAAAGACTTCGGTTTTAGAGGGATCTTTTTCTGAGCAGATGGCTGAGCTTACCAGCCAAAAAGTTAAGCCGTTTTCTGGAAACATTGGCATTACGGGCGGCTTCGCGGGCCATGGCAGCCTCCACGATCTTACCAACAATAATTTTTGCCTGTGCTGGGTTTTCTTCAAACCATTCCGAGAGCTTTTCACCGACCAAGCCCTCGACAGCCGGGCGGACCTCAGAGCTTACCAATTTATCTTTAGTTTGACTAGAAAACTTCGGGTCAGGGACTTTGATCGACAAAACACAAGTCAAGCCTTCACGGGCATCATCCCCAGTAAAGTTAATCTTCTCTTTTTTCGCAATGCCGCTGGACTGCGCATAATTATTTATGGTCCGAGTCAAGGCGCCTCGGAACCCGGCCATATGGGTGCCACCATCCCGCTGTGGGATATTGTTAGTGAAGGGCAGAACGTTCTCATGATAGGTATCATTCCACCACATTGCCACTTCAACACCGATATCATCCCGCATGGCATTTACATAAATTGGTTCTTCCATAATTGAAGTCTTGGATCTGTCGAGATATTTTACAAATTCCCGTACACCACCATCATAATACAACTCGCTACGCAAAGGCTCAACAGGACGCAAGTCTTCTAAAATAATCCGCACCCCAGAATTCAAAAATGCTAATTCACGCAAGCGCTTTTCAAGAACTTCAAATTTATACTCAAGATTCGAAAATGTGCCCGTTGAAGCGAGGAAACGAACTTCCGTACCCGTACGGTCGCCACAATCGCCTATAACCTTTAGATGCTCCGCCGTATCGCCGTGCTCAAAACGCGCCACATGCTCTTTGCCATTGCGCCAAATTCGCAGTTCCAACCAAACAGAAAGTGCATTAACCACAGAGACACCCACGCCGTGCAAACCACCCGACACCTTGTAAGAGTTGCTGTCGAACTTACCACCAGCATGCAGCTGAGTCATGATAACTTCGGCGGCAGAAACGCCTTCTTCTTCATGTATGCCAACCGGGATACCACGACCATTATCGGCGACAGAAACCGAGTTATCAGCATTGATCCGCACCGAAACATGGTCCGCGTGACCGGCCAAAGCCTCATCAATACCGTTGTCGACAACTTCGTAAACCATATGGTGCAAACCCGAGCCATCGTCGGTATCGCCAATGTACATGCCAGGTCGCTTCCGAACAGCCTCTAAGCCCCTGAGAACTTGGATGGAATCAGCACCATATTCTTCTACAACTGGGGTCTGTTCGGCCATACTGCTCACCTTTTCTATGTTACACAACAAATAGCGTATTTGGTAAGCTTTGTCACGCAAATGGCACAACAGATAGTGGTCAAAGGGGGTATTTTTTTCCACAATGCACATGGTTAAATTTTTCGGTAGGCATAGGCCTAGATTTCGCGTCCAGAGTAGCAATATTGGCGATTGAATCCAGTGTATCTAGGGCTAGTTTTCCACAAAAAATTTGTCAAATGCTTCCCATTCAAAAAAGACTTAAAGCCCTCCAAGCGCCCAAACAGCAAGGTGACGACCTCACTGCAGACAGCTGCGCTAAGGACTACGGTTATTAAACCCTAACTTACGGACCGCAGGCAATTGGCGTAGAAATTCTAAGTCTGTAGATATCTCAGACAAAAGGGATCACCAAACCCACAGCCATCAGAAGTCCACCAGACACCTTATTGATCCGCCGCACAGCACTAGGCGATTGTAAAAATACTAATACCTTACTTACAAAGCTTGCCAGAATGAGATTGCCCAAAAGTGGGGTTGTGATTGAGACCACAACAATTGCCATAATATCCACGACCGTCACCTGAGTAAGGTTAAAAAATCCCGGCAAGACGCCCATATAAAACAAAATAGCTTTCGGATTACTTAAAATTACTACAATTCCTGCCACAAAGCCTGCCCACATACCCGGGCGGGTGAGGCGACTGTCACTACCAAGAGCATTGCCAGCCCTCCAAATAAGCAAGGCTCCCATTGCCAGAAAAATTAAAGCGGCCAAATATCGCAGTATAGTCATAAAGCCATCAATTTCATTCACGATCCAGCTCACACCTAGGATTGCAAGGATTGGCCAAACTGCATCACCAATTGCTACCCCCAAGGCCAAAGGCCAGGCCGCCTGAAACCCTCCAGACATCGCGCGAGCCAAAAGCGCCACCCAAACAGGGCCGGGAGTTAGAAACAAAATCAAAACAGCAAGCGAATAAATTATCAAATCTGAGGCTGCTAATGTCATACTCATTGTATGTCTACCTGCGATTTTCCTTTAGTTTCAGATACTAATAGATGCTGAGCGCGCCGCGCCGAATTCCTCAAACAATTCCGGGCCAGTGCCAGTCATCCATGCCTGCGCCCCAAGCGCACAAATTTCCTCATAAAGTGCTGCCCTTCGGCCAGCATCCAAATGCGCAGCAACCTCATCTAGAAGCAACACAGGCGTGAGACCCGTTTGTTCTTTTAGCGCTCGGCTATTCGCTAGTATCAAAGAAATCAAAAGTGCTTTTTGCTCACCTGTCGAGCTGTCTTTTGCTGGTACATTTTTAGCTGCAAAAACTCCATACAGGTCATCACGATGTGGTCCTATCAAGGTCCGGCCAGCAGTAATATCGCGGTTACGATAGTCCGCAAGCAACACCGCCAATTCATCACTATTATTTGGAATATCGATATTTTCAGCGTTGGTAAGGGTTAAATTTGCAGTTGGAAAAGCTGTCTCTGCTTGCTCTTGTGAGGCGTGGATATGGGCCAAGGTCTCCTCACGAGCAGCCCGAATTTTGACACCAGATTCTGCCATTTGGCTTTCGATTGCCCGATACCAATGTGCATCTTTCACCCGATCTTTCAACAAGCGGTTTCGTTCACGCATATTTTTTTCATAAATCAAAACATTGTCAGCATGGCTCGGGTAAAACGATAGCGTCATCCGGTCCAAAAACCTCCGCCGTCCATCCGCGCCCTCAATCCAGAGGCGATCCATGGCCGGGATCAACCATAACACCCGCGCAATCCGCCCCAGCATCACCTGAGTAGCAGCCTTGCTGTCGATACGTACCTGTCGCGCGGCGCCATTCTCAGACCATGTCTCAACTTCGTGCAACCGGCCCTGAGAGCGTAGCACTGCTTTAACTTTCCAGCCCAGCGCTTCTGGCCTACGCGTCATCTCCTCCGCGCTAGCGCGACGCACACCACGCCCAGGGGATAATAATGACACAGCCTCCAGAATATTGGTTTTGCCCGCTCCATTCGCCCCATAGATAGCAATAGGCCGCGCGTCACATTTGATCTGCACCACGTGATGCGACCGGAAATGAGACAGAGTTAAGGATTCAACGGCAAGATTGGGCATCTGCGCCCTTCACATTTGGTCCAGCTTAAACGCGCATGGGCATAACAACATAAATCGCAGACGTGTCATTACCTTCCCGCATCAAGGTAGGATCACCCGCGGTGTTGAACATGAAAACTGCATTTTCTCGGTCAACTTGGCTAGCAATTTCGAGAAGGTATTTGGCATTGAAGCCAATTTCTAATTTCTCATCGCCATAAGCCACAGCCAGTTCTTCCTCAGCAGCTCCACTATCTGGCGCATTTACCGAAAGGATCAAACGATCTTCATCTAAAGACATTTTAACAGCGCGTGACCGTTCAGAGGATACAGTAGCCACACGATCAACCGCTTTAGCAAATTCAGAGGCATCCACCTCCAGCTTACGCGTATTACCCGTTGGAATGACCCGGGTGTAATCGGGGAAAGTGCCATCAATAACCTTAGAGGTCAGCGTCACATTTGGCGTCGCAAAGCGCACTTTGGTTTCAGACACAGACACAGCAATTTGCGCCTCGTCATCATCCAAAAGCTTACGCATCTCACCAACTGTTTTGCGCGGAACAATGACACCAGGTAATGTATCTGCACCCTCTGGTAGCTCTGCATCAATTCGCGCTAGACGGTGGCCATCTGTAGCAACACAGCGTAAAACTTTACCATTCACTCCATCTGATGAATGCATGTACACGCCGTTCAAATAATATCGAGTCTCTTCTGTAGAAATCGCAAATTTTGATTTATCAAATAATCGACGCAGCATCATAGCAGGAGCTGTAAAATTGGATGTATACTCAGAAGAAGCCATCACTGGGAAATCTTCTTTCGGCAACGTGGCCAATGAAAAGTTGGACCGGCCAGCTTCCACAGTGAGACGGCCAGACGCACCATCGTCAACCAATGTCACAAGCGCACCGTCTGGCAACTTTCTGACGATTTCATGCAACATTACGGCAGAAACCGTGCTGGCCCCCCCACGCTCTACCATTGCAGTCACACGATCAACAATCTCTATATCAAGATCCGTAGCTCGGAAAGAGACATGGTCTCCACTCGCCTCTATAAGGACATTTGCTAGTATTGGGATCGTATTTCGGCGCTCCACAACAGACTGCGCTTGAGATACAGCCTTCAACAAAGTTGCGCGTTCAATAGACAGTTTCATTGCCGCTCTCCGTCACGTATTTCGATGGTAAACCGTAAAGAGTTTTCCACAGGACACAAGGCTTTGTCGTTGGGTTATGACCGGCTATAGCCTTTGATGTGGCTTTAGCCCTCCAAAGAGCGCCGTAGCAGATCAAGATCATCAGACATTTGGCTGTCTTGATTGCGCAGATCCTCGATCCGACGCACGCCATGCATGACCGTTGTATGATCACGACCACCAAATCGCCGACCTATTTCAGGCAAAGATCGGCTAGTTAGCTGCTTACACAGATACATCGCGATTTGCCGAGGTCGTGCAAAGCTACGCAGGCGTTTAGGACCTAGCATATCAGATAAGCGGATATTGTAATGATCGCTAACTTTACGTTGAATTTCCTCAACAGTGACCCTGCGGTCTGAGGCCCGTAAGATATCAGACAGACAGTCTTGAGTTAGCTCAACAGTAATCTCGCGACCAACCAGTGACGCAAACGCAAATAAACGCGTCAAAGCACCCTCCAGCACACGCACGTTGGTGGAGATACGATGCGCTAGAAATTCAACCACTTCCTGACGCACTATTATGCCTGGATAGCTAGATTGGTATAATTCAATTTTCGACTGTAAAATACCCAATCGGAGCTCATATGTCGTGGGATGAAGATCAACCACTAGTCCACACTGCAAACGGCTGGCGATTCGATCTTCCAAAAGCTTAATCTCACCAGGCGCACGATCTGCTGAAATAATGATCTGCTTGTTTTGATCAACCAAGGCGTTGAACGTATGGAAAAACTCTTCTTGCGTACTGTCTTTACCGGCAATGAATTGCACGTCGTCAACCATCAACACATCAACCGACCGGAACAATTCTTTAAAATCCATCATTTTTCGTTCGCGCAAAGCTTGCACAAAACGATACATGAATTGCTCAGCCGACAAATACATCACATTGATATCAGGTCGATTTGACTGTAATTCCCAGGCGATAGCGTGCATCAAATGGGTCTTACCCAAACCAACACCACCATATAAAAACAATGGATTGAATGTTACTGCGCCTGCCTCAGCCACCCGCTTGGCAGCAGCATGAGCAAGCTCGTTGGGCTTTCCAACCACAAAGTTTTCAAACAAAAATCTTGGGTCCAGTTTGGCGCCTTGAGTCTCACGTGGCTTCACAGGCGCTATGACCGCAGGGGCTGCCGGGCGCGCCAAAACCTCTTGGTCCGCACTGCCAACCGTAAAGGTGATGCGTGTGACTGAAAGGCCGGATTCACGCATTTGATACAAAATTTGATCTTCGAAATGCTGCCGGACATAATTCCCAAAAAAACTTGTAGGGACAGAAAACTCAGCAATACCAGAATTTTCACTAATAAATTGCAACGGCTCAATCCAGGATTTATAGCTATTATTGCCAAGTGATTTACGTAAGCGATCAGCTGCGATATCCCAAAATTCTAGTGACATGTGTTTCAATTGTCCCCAAACAAAATCTGCCGATTACCGGCCTAAAAACCACTGCAGAGTTAACCACTCGCACGTTAAAGGTACTAACCACATCACCCACTAAACTGGCGTAGTTATCTTCCTGGGAATGACTCACAAATTAAAGTACTCGACTAAGGTCATGTCGCTGTGCAGCAGCAGCAATCCCCCAAGTCCATCATTCCCCGGAGCAACTTATGTGACTCGCACTTACTTTTTATCCTCGGCCAAGTGACTCTGCAACAGATCTTAATTCTTGACTCGGTATTTTTTGAAAAAGAATCTATTAGTCACAGACTGGCTTAATAAAATTCACAGAATAATTTTTATTATTTCTGACACTTAAATAAAAAAAGGCACAGAAATTAATCTGCGCATTTTATTTATAATTTTTTAATACCGTACTCGGTATTTTTGGAAAAATAGCCTCTTAATCACAGAACAACATAACAAATTTCACAGAGTAATTTTTATTATTTCTTATACCTGAATAGAGAAAATGCCGAAACCAATCGGCACTTTCTCATTTGCAAGTTTTTGATACTGATTAGGAGATAGCTTTAACCCTTGAGGCCAATCGAGAAACTTTGCGTGAAGCTGTGTTTTTATGGAAAAGGCCCTTGGTTACACCGCGCATCAGCTCAGGTTGCGCCGCACGCAAAGCTGCGATTGCCGCATCTTTATCACCAGAATCAATTGCTTCTTCAACTTTGCGGAGAAATGTCCGGATACGTGATTTGCGGGTTTTGTTTATGGCTGTACGACGCTCAATTTGACGCGCGCGTTTTTTAGCTTGTGGGGAATTTGCCATGATATCATGTCCTATTTTAATCTTGTGCCACACGTATTACCGCTAGGCCCATACCTAATTGGACCGGATTATCTAAAGCCAAGCGGGCCACACGCGCATGTTCTTTACGAGCCTATAAAGGGTTTCTAGTGGAATGCAAAGTAATTCTGAATCTACTTATCGCGGAATTGCGGCTCACGCTTTTCAACAAATGCAGACATACCCTCTTTTTGATCCTCAGTTGCAAACATTGAATGAAACACCCTGCGCTCAAACAACAGACCTTCAGCCAGTGTGGTCTCATAAGATCTGTTTACTGCATCCTTCACAGCCTTAGTCGAAATTTGTGATTTCTCAGCTATTTTGGCCGCCACCTCCAAAGTGACTTCCATCAAGCGCTTAACTGGAACAACTCGGCTAACTAGCCCCGAGCGCTCTGCCTCTTCGGCATCCATAAAGCGCCCAGTTAAATTCATGTCCATCGCTTTAGACTTGCCTACAAAGCGCGTGAGTCGCTGCGTACCGCCAATGCCAGCAATCACCCCAAGATTAATTTCAGGCTGACCAAACTTAGCATTGTCTCCACATATGATAAAATCACACATCATTGCTAACTCACACCCGCCACCCAGCGCATAGCCAGACACAGCCGCAATAATGGGCTTTTTGGCTTCTTGAACAGGCATCATGCTAGCACCAAATAAATCGCCAGACACAACATCAACAAAACTTTTCTCAGCCATTTCAGTAATATCAGCCCCAGCGGCAAAGGCTTTTTCAGACCCAGAAATGATCATGCAACGGACTTTATCGTTTTCATCAGCCTGAACCACAGCGTCACCCAGTTCAGCCACCAATTGGCTGTTCAGCGCGTTGAGGGCCGTTGGACGGTTTAATTTTATGACGCAGATGTGATCTACAATTTCAACAATGATGGTCTCATAAGCCATTTTTGGCTCCTGAATTGTTACGTTAAGCCTCTAGCGCATATCATGTTCATATTCGATATCAAGTTATCTCTGACATCTTGGGCAGTAGTAACTCGAACGCCCCGCTTGTATGACACGCACTATGACACCTGTGCAGCCCACAGATGAACAGAGTTGATTTTCTTGGTCATAAACCCGAAAAGTATGTTGAAAATAACCAAGTTCACCACCAGTTTGGCGGTAGTCTTTAAGGCTCGAACCGCCTGCCAAAATAGCCTCCTCAAGCACTTCCCGTATGATGGGCACAATCTTGCCAATTTGCAATTTTGACAACTCACTCGCTTTAGTCATTGGTGAAATTTTTGCACGAAAAAGCACTTCACAAACATAAATATTACCCAAACCTGCAATGATTCTCTGATCTAAGAGGGTCGATTTAATCGGGGAGTTTTTCCCAGAAAGCGCTCCTATAAGGTAGGTTTCGTCAAACGAATTACCCAAAGGCTCTGGCCCCAGCAAGGCCAAAAGCTTATGCTGCTCCACCGCAGCAGTCGACGCAAGATCCATCGCCCCAAAGCGGCGGGCATCATTGAAGGTCACCCTTGCGCCATTTTCCATGTGAAAAACAACATGGTCATGTTTTTTAGGTGCCGGATGGTGTTGATAAAATTGACTAATCTGAGTGCCAGAGACCAACATACGGCCAGACATGCCAAGATGAACAATCAATGTTTCATCTGAATCTAGATCAATAAGAATGTATTTTGACCGGCGCCGCAGCCCAACAACACGCGCGCCAGATAAGCGCTTTGCCATATTTGGGGGGAAAGGCCAGCGCAAATCTGGGCGATTCACCTCAGCGCCCGTGATTACTTGGCCTTGCATAGCTGATTCGATTCCGCGACGGACTGTCTCAACCTCTGGTAATTCGGGCATCTTGGACTTCCTTATGGTAGTTCACATTGTAACAGCCGTTCCGCACATTATAAGGGGGGTTGAACACACAAAAGGCCCGTCCCATGCAAGACAACGCTGAGCAAACTACGCACTTTGGTTTTGAAACCGTGCCCGAGGCTGAAAAGGCTATTAAAGTGCAGAGTGTTTTTACCTCTGTAGCAGAAAAGTATGACGTTATGAATGACGTCATGAGCATGGGTATTCATCGCATCTGGAAAGAAGCCATGATGGATTGGCTGGCCCCAAGGCCCGGACAAAAGCTCCTAGATGTCGCGGGTGGGACCGGTGATATCAGCTTTAAATTTCTCAACCGCGCCAGTTTCGGTCATGCTACAGTGCTCGATATTACGGAGAATATGCTAATTGCGGGCCGTAAACGCGCCGAAGCAGATAAAATGCTTAACAGTATGGATTGGGTCGTAGGCGATGCAATGGCGCTGCCCTTTGCCGACAACAGCTTTGACGTTTACACAATCAGCTTTGGCATCCGCAACGTAACTCGACCACAAGAAGCGCTAAATGAAGCTTTTCGCGTGTTGCGGCCCGGTGGCCGCTTGATGGTTTTGGAGTTTAACCAAATTCCAGTTCCCCTGGTGCAAAAAGCTTATGATATTTACTCATTCAATGTGATTCCATGGATGGGCAAACTCATCGCAAATGATCGTGAGAGCTATCAATATTTGGTCGAATCGATTCGAAAGTTTCCGGATCAGGAGACTTTTCTGAGCATGGTCCAGGAAGCTGGTTTCGAAAATACTAACTATCGCAATCTTTCGCTCGGGATTGCCGCCTTACATTCCGGTTGGAAAATTTAGATGCGGGGTCCACATAATATTTTCCGACTTATTCGAACGGGTGCCACGCTAGAGCGCACCGGTGCAATGAATGTGATTTTAGATGCCTATAGTGCCCCTTGGGGCGTACGTTTAGGCGCTAAAGTTTTAGGTTGGCCATTTCAATGGCTCGGTTATAGGGGCGATCCAAGTATGCCACCCGCCACTCGAGCGCTGACAGCTTTGGGGCCTGCATATATCAAATTTGGGCAAATTCTTTCAACCCGCCCTGATGTTGTGGGCGATGAACTAGCCATTCAAATGCGAGTGTTGCAAGATAAACTACCCCCCTTCCCCATGGAGGACGCCAAACGGATGATTGAGGCTGAATTTGAACAGCCCTTAAATGCTGTGTTCAATGAGTTCAGCGCGCCCGTCGCAGCGGCCTCCATTGCACAGGTACACCGCGGCAAGCTAGTTTCGGACGGTTCAGATGTTGCTATCAAAGTGCTCCGCCCAGGAATTGAGAAGGCTTTTCGTCGCGATATCGACGCTTTTTATTTTGCCGCCAGAATGATTGAAATACTGGCTCCCCGGGGCGCGCCGCCTGCGACCTTTGGATGTAATTGCTCACTTTGAGGGTGTAGTGATGGGCGAACTGGACCTCAGGCTTGAAAGCAGTGCTGCAAGTGAGTTTGCAGCAAACACCGAATCCGACAAGGGCTTTCAACTGCCAAGAATAAATTGGAACTTATCTGGCAAGAATGTAATGACAATGGACTGGGCCGAAGGCATCTCGGCTGGAGATAATGCCGCATTGGACGCTGCGGGCCATGACCGGAGAAAAATTGGCTAAAACAGCTATTACAATTATTTTTATCTCACGCCCTGCGTGATGGGTTTTTCCACGCAGATTTGCATCAAGGCAATATCAAGGTAGCAGCTAACGGTAATATCATTGCATATGATTTTGGCATCATGGGGCGCATCGATGAATACACCCGCCGAGTCTATGCAGAAATTTTGTTTGGCTTTATCCGTCGAGATTACAGACGCGTGGCCGAGGTCCATTTTGAAGCTGGGTACGTTCCCGCTGACAAAGATATCGATGAATTCGCGCGCGCGTTGCGCGCGGTAGGTGAGCCCATTTTCGGTATGGATGCCACACAAATTAGCATGGGAAGGGTCCTAACCTATCTGTTCGGTGTCACAGAACAATTTGGAATGGAAACCCGTACAGAGCTGATCCTTTTACAGCGAACCATGGTTGTGGTGGAAGGAGTGGCGCGCAGCTTGCATCCACAAATTAACATCTGGGAAGTGGCACATCCGATTGTAGAAGAGTACATCAAGCAAAGTATCGGCCCCAGAGCCCTAATTAATGACTTATTGAAAACTGCGCGTGTTTTGTCGCGCTTTGGACCGAAACTACCACAGCTAGCCGAAGCAGCATTAATCCGAACCTACAATACCTCCCAACAGCGCCCGGCAACGCATGACTTCAAAAAAAGTTGGATCCTGCTCGCTCTTATCGGCGCAGCCACGTTCGGTTGGATTGCAGCACATTTAACTTAAATCGATATATTTTTGAGAAAGTTTTGATACAGTAGGGCCGGATAGTATTTTCCACATGTTGCATGTATCATTCCAAAAGTGGGAATAGACCCTAGTTGGTCTGAGAGGAATAAATATGAAACGTACCCTATTTGGAACTGATGGAGTGCGCGGAACCGCAAATACTTATCCAATGACAGCTGAAGCCGCATTGCGGCTAGCCACGGCAGCCGGGCGGTATTTTAGACACGGTAAGGCAAGAGTTCATAGGGTTGTTATAGGCAAGGACACAAGACGATCAGGTTATATGATCGAAAACGCACTTACAGCTGGTTTTTTATCTACTGGTATAGACGTAGTGCTTTTGGGCCCGATCCCAACCCCCGCAGTTGGCATGCTCACCCACTCAATGCGTGCAGATGTTGGCGTGATGATTTCTGCCAGTCACAATCCACATCATGACAATGGAATAAAGTTTTTTGGACCAGATGGCTACAAACTTTCAGACGCCGCAGAGGCAGAGATTGAGGCCTTATTTAATAGTGGGGTTGATCTGTGCCTACCTGATAATATTGGCCGCGCCAATAGAATCGAAAGTGCAACTGGACGCTATGTTGAGGCAACTAAGGCCACCTTTCCTACCGGTAAGCGCTTGGATGGGCTCAAGATTGTTATCGATTGCGCCAACGGTGCTGCCTATCGCGCAGCGCCAGAAGTGCTCTGGGAATTGGGGGCCGAAGTTATTCCTATTGGTGTGCGGCCTAATGGCTACAATATCAATAATGGCGTCGGCTCTACGGCTCCCCAAAAAGCCGTATCTACAGTCTTAGAGCATGGGGCAGATATGGGTATTTGCCTCGATGGCGATGCAGACCGCATTGCGATTATAGATGAAAAAGGTAATATTGCCGATGGGGATCAAATCATGGGTTTGATTGCTGCACGCTGGGCCAAGTCTGGTGTTTTGCGCGGTGGGGCTTTAGTCGCTACGGTTATGTCAAATTTGGGCTTGGAGCGTTGGCTTGGGACTCAGGGCATCGGGCTACATCGGACAGATGTAGGAGATCGTTACGTAGTGGATGCAATGCGCCGCGGCGGTTACAACCTTGGTGGTGAACAATCTGGCCATATCGTCATGAGTGACTACGCCACCACCGGTGATGGCCTACTTGCCGGGCTTCAGTTTCTAGCAGCCATGGTTGAGGTTGGCAAGCCAGCAAGTGAGCTAGCCAAGGTGTTCTCGCCCTGCCCACAACTCTTAAAGAACGTCAGGTTCACGGTAGATAAAGCTCCACTCGAAACGGTAACAGTTAAAGCGGCAATTAAGGACGCTGAGGCCTCTTTGTTAGGAAAAGGCCGGCTTCTAATCCGAAAATCAGGTACAGAGCCACTTATTCGAGTAATGGTTGAGGCAGAGGATCAAGCTTTACTCCTGCAGGTAATTGAAGATGTGGCTCAGGCCGTACAGGATGTCGCGTAAGATAATATACTTTTTGTATAAAAACTTTGGTGAGTTGCGTTGATTTGACATAGTCGTTATTACTTAATAATCAGAAAAATATAAATGGATATAAATTATGCGGAAACTTGGAACTGTTCTTTTAATCTGTAGCGCTCTAACAATTGCAGCGTGTACAACACCTGCTTCTACTGTGGTGGAGCCCGTCGTTGCATCAGAACCCACAATGAGTAAACTCTAAAAATATCAATTTCTTCAAATAATATTTTAAGGAAAAATGAAAAAACCTATAATGATAACCGGGTTGTACATAATGTTAACATTGTGTCAGATTATAAACATCTATCTTACTGAACGATAAATTCATGCCTTTAAGAAATTGTACCATATAACTTTATGTAAGCTGCATTCGAAAACAGCGGCATGTAAAATCCTAATTAAATCGGCTGATTATTTACTCAAACCATCACAAATTATAATTTAAAATACTGTTAAATCTTCCCGTGACACTGCTTGAATTTTTTACCTGAACCGCAAGGGCAGCTTTCATTACGACCAGGGTTACCCCACGTAGAACGATCGTTTTCATTAAAGCTTACAAGCTCCTCAGATATCTGCATTTGCTGTTTTAGAGCTGCCTGCTGAAGCATCATCGTAGCCTGTTGTTCGTCCGCAGAGCGCATCCTCACATTACCAAGCACCTGCGTAACCTGTTCACGCAAACTATCTAACAAGCTTTCAAAAAGTTGAAAAGACTCAGATTTATACTCATTCAGCGGGTCACGTTGGGCGTAACTACGAAAGCCTACCACAGCACGCAAATGCTCCAAGGTCACCAAGTGCTCGCGCCATTTGCCATCAATAGTTTCGAGCAACACTTGCTTTTCGATCATCCGCATGTTTTCAGGTCCAAAATCAACAGCTTTTTTAGCCATAAATTTATCACCCAAATCTTCCAGTTTTTCGCGGATTATGTCATCATCAACACCCTCCTCGGCAGCCCATTCGACGACAGGAGCCTCGAGACCCACGCCCTCAAGAAGAGCGGACTGCAACCCTTCAGTATTCCATTGATCAGCATAGGATTTGGGCGGCATGAATTGCGTAACCAGATCATCAATCACCTGATAGCGCATATCTTGGGTAATTTCGGCCAAATCTTCAGCTTCCATGATTTCACGACGCTGGCCAAAAATTACTTTGCGCTGGTCGTTCATTACATCATCAAATTTTAAAAGCTGTTTGCGCATGTCAAAGTTACGACCTTCAACTTTTGATTGCGCACGCTCCAAAGACTTATTGACCCAAGAGTGTACAATAGCCTCACCCTCTTTCATGCCCAACGTGTTTAAAACCTTTTCAAGACGTTCTGACCCAAAAATCCGCATTAAATCATCATCGAGTGACAAAAAGAAAGAACTGCGCCCTGGGTCACCCTGCCGGCCTGAACGACCACGCAACTGGTTATCAATACGCCGTGATTCGTGTCGTTCCGTTGCCAGAACATACAGGCCGCCAGCCACCTTAACGGCTTGCTCATCAGTTATATGCTCTGTCTCAATTCGGTTGCGGATTTCGTCTGGGTCTGCGCTCGGGTCGGCTGCAACTGCTTCCATTATTGTAAATTCAACGTTTCCTCCCAGTTTAATATCCGTACCACGACCAGCCATATTTGTAGCAATTGTGACAGCCCCAAGCTTACCTGCGTCGGCCACAATTTTCGCTTCTTTTTCATGCTGGCGGGCATTCAGAACATTATGGATCACTCCTGCCTCTGTCAAAAGACCGGACAAAAACTCCGATTTCTCAATCGAAGTTGTCCCAACTAACACAGGTTGTTTTTGATCATAAGACACTTTGATTGCTTCAACAACAGCATTGTATTTTTCAGCAGTGGTGCGATATACTTGATCATCTTCATCAACCCGCGCGACAGGTTGGTTGGTTGGCACTTCAACAACACCCAAACCATAAATCTCAGCAAAACTCATCGGCCTCTGTCAAAGCAGTACCAGTCATACCGCTCAATTTATCATATAAACGAAAATAGTTTTGAAATGTCACGGAAGCTAGTGTCACATTTTCTGGCTGAATTTGACAACCCTCTTTGGCCTCAATCGCCTGATGCAAACCATCTGACAAACGTCGACCAGCCATCATACGACCTGTAAATTCATCGATCAGGACAACCTCATTATCCCGTACGATATAATCCTTATCACGGTAAAACAGTTTATGTGCCCGAAGCGCTTGATTTACGTGATGTACGATTGTCGTGCTTTCAGGATCATACAAGGACTGGCCTTCTGGCAATATAACCTTTTGGCTCAAAATTTCCTCTAGCCAATCATTACCCGGATCTGAGAACGTCACACTCTTAGTCTTTTCATCTAAGGTAAAATACTCATCCAATACTTCTGGGATCAAAACATCAATCGTTTGATATAGCTCTGAACGATCCTGTGATTGACCCGAAATGATTAGAGGTGTTCGAGCTTCATCGATCAAAATCGAATCCACCTCATCCACAACTGCGAAATTGTGGGACCGCTGGTGCATTTGGCTCAACTCAGATTTCATATTATCACGAAGGTAGTCAAACCCCAGCTCATTGTTTGTGGCATAGGTCACATCACACGCATAGGCTTCAGCTTTTTCAGCGTCTGGTTGCTGTGGGTACACCACGCCAGTAGTCATACCTAAGGCGCCGTAGACTTTAGACATCCAATCCGCATCACGACGCGCCAGATAATCGTTGACCGTAACAATATGCACACCCTCACCAGTCAAAGCATTTAAGTAGGCTGGGAATGTAGCCACCAAAGTTTTGCCTTCGCCAGTTTTCATCTCAGAAATATTACCTTGATGCAGGAATATCCCGCCCATAAGCTGCACATCGAAAGCTCTAAGGCCCAGCGCGCGCTTGGCAGCTTCGCGACAATTAGCGAAAGCTTCTGGCAAAATCTTATCCAAAGGCTCGCCAGCCTTCGCGCGATCTCTCAGCTCGTTAGTTTTCTCGATCAAGCCTTGGTCGCTTAGGGCTACGAATTGCGCCTCTAATGCATTTATTTGATCAACCACAGGTCTGGTCTCTTTGATCTTACGATCATTTGGTGTGCCAAAAACTTTTTTAGCAATTGTTCCTAAACCCAGCATATCCACTCCGCATGGTTATTCAAATCATATGAGGGATATGCTTGCCCACTGCGCTGCCTCAGCTTATGAAAAGTGAAAGGCTTGTATTATTGTAGGCTGGTCCCCTCAGGGCCACCCGATTGATGTATGTGTCCAGCATTACGGTGTCAACGGCGCGGACTATTCCGTGCGCTTTAAAGGAAGAAACAATGTTAAAATCACACTCTATTTTGCAGGGAATAGCTATCGCACTACTGCTTTCGTCTTCCTTGGCTGCTCAGGACCAAAAACTAAGTACCGTTGTGGCCACAGTTGGTGAAACAGAGTTGACTTTAGGGCATATGCTTGACGTTAAGCGCCAGTTACCAGACCAATACCAAAGCCTGGATGACAATACATTATTCAACGGTATTATCGAACAATTGATCCAACAAGAACTGCTAGCTAGCTCCATGACAAAAGATCCAAGCTGGCTCGCCATAGCAATGCAAAACCAGCGTCGTAATATTCTATCGTCTGTTGTAATAAATGAACTGCGCGCCAATGCCGTCACAGAAAGGGCTCTGCAAGCCACCTATGCAGCTAAATTTCCAGTAGGATCTGGTGAGCAAGAGTATAAAGCTTCCCATATCTTAGTTGAAACAGAGCAGAAAGCGAGGAAGCTTTTAGCTATGTTAGATGGTGGAGCTGATTTCGGTGGATTAGCAGCTGAGCATTCCACAGGCCCTTCAGGTCCACGCGGCGGTGATCTAGGCTGGTTCGGCAAGGGGCAAATGGTTGCCCCGTTTGAAAAGGCGGTCATGGGTATGGAGGCAGGTACCTATACCGGTCCAGTACAAACGCAATTTGGCTATCATTTGATTTTTTTAAACAATTCGCGAGAAACATCTCCACCAACCCTATGAAGATGTACGCAGTGAATTAGAAGTAGAAATACAAAATGCCGCCGTTGAGGAGCACCTACGCGGCCTAATGGCTACGGCGAATGTCATAATGCCAACAGATGAGATTGATCCATCCATTCTCTCTACCTTGGATCTGATTGTGAAATGATAAAAATATCACCCTTGGCCCCAGACGTTTTCCCTAACTTAGCAGTAATTGAGGGGGTAAAGTTTGCAGCAGCCGCAGCAGGTGTAAAATACCCCGGTCGTACAGATGTTATGCTTGCCTCAATTGCTGCAGGGTCTGCAATTGCAGGTGTATTTACACGCTCCGCCACCCGCGCGGCATGTGTGCTGGACTGCCAGGCTAAAATGAATGAAGATATGTCACAGGGAGCCGCAATACTGGTAAACTCTGGCAATGCCAACGCCTTCACGGGTACTGCGGGACAAGCATCTGTAGATCGCATTTGCACAGCTGTAGCTGCCAGCCTCAACTTACCAACCAGTGCAGTATTAACTTCTTCAACAGGGGTCATTGGCGAGGTCCTACCAGACCATAAGATCATAGGATGTATAAGTGCCTTAACCGCATCTTTACGCAGTGATGCGCTTGAAGATGCTGCCAAAGCGATCATGACAACTGATACGTTTTCGAAGGGATCATCAGCTACCTTAGATATAGATGGCAAAAGAGTATCTATTAGCGGAATCGCCAAAGGATCAGGTATGATCGCACCAGATATGGCAACCATGCTGGTTTACATTTTTACTGATGCCAAAATTGGACAAATAGACTTACAGAAACTCCTTAAAGAGCTAAGCAATAAAACATTTAACTGCATAACGGTTGATAGTGATACCTCCACTTCGGATGCTTTAATCTGCGCAGCGACTGGGGCCTCTGGCATCGATGTGTCTAGTGACGAAAGCTTTGCCAGAGCTCTAGAGTGCCTTATGTTAGATTTGGCACATCAAGTGGTGAAAGACGGCGAGGGTGCTACAAAATTTGTTGCAGTAGAGGTCACCGGTGCAGCTTCGCGGGACGATGCGCGCAGAGTGGCGATGTCTGTTGCCAATTCCCCCTTGGTGAAAACTGCCATTGCCGGAGAGGATCCCAATTGGGGCCGAATCGTAATGGCTGTTGGTAAATCTGGAGCACAGGCCGACCGTGATAGACTTTCAATCTGGTTTGGACCACATCTTGTAGCCGAAAACGGTTGGGTTGCTAAGGGATACACCGAGGCTATTGGTACCGCTTATATGAAGCAAGACAACTTAGTGATTCACATAAACCTAGGCATCGGAAATGCTAGAATCACAGTTTGGACTTGCGACCTCACCCATGGTTATATTGAGATCAATGCGGATTACCGCTCATGAAAACTGTGCTGGTTTCGGCTGTTGCGCTGATTGATAGAGATGGTCGCGTACTGTTGGCGCAGCGACCAAAAGGTAAAACAACTCGGCCTGCTATGGGAATTTCCTGGTGGAAAAATAGAGCCGGGGGAAACTCCAGAAGCCGCACTAGTTCGCGAACTTGAAGAAGAGCTTGGTATAAATACTTGGAAAAGTTGCCTTGCGCCCCTCACTTTCGCAAGCCATGCCTATGATGATTTTCACCTATTGATGCCATTATTCGCCTGCAGGAAATGGGACGGAATCCCACATCCACGGGAGCAGCAAACTCTAAAATGGGTTGGCAAGCACGAATTGAGATCTTACGAAATGCCTGCAGCAGATATACCACTCATTCCGATCCTGTACGATTGGCTTTAAAAGCTATTCAAAATCTATTTAATTTTAACAATGTATGAACTTTAGCCATTTCCAGAATGTATCGCTCTAGATAGCAGGTAGATGAATTGAACTTAAAGATAAAGCACCAGCCCGCCATAACTTAACAATTGCAATCAGCCCACTGATCGACAGTAAAGAATACTTCCAGAAAAAATGGCGCCACAATTGGGCGCCATTTTAATATTTCTGCGAGACTTTAAGCTAGCTTGCGCTCAACTTCTTCACGTTCAAAGATTTCGATCACATCATTCGGTCTGATATCGTCATAATTATCAAACGCCATACCACATTCTTGGCCCGATTGAACATCTGACACTTCATCTTTAAAGCGTTTCAATGTTTTCAGTGTACCTTCATGAATCACAACGTTATCACGGAGCAAACGCACACCAGCGGACCTGCGGGCAACACCTTCAGTCACTAGACAACCCGCAACTTTTCCAACACCGGTTACCTTAAATACCTCTTTTATATTTGCGTACCCAATGAATGTTTCACGAATCTCCGCGCTTAAGAGACCAGAGGCCGCCGCTTTCACATCGTCAACTAAATCATAAATCACAGAATAATAGCGGATTTCAACGCCTTTTTGATTGGCGGTATTCCGAGCCGATGTATTAGCACGCACATTAAAACCAAATACGGGGGCCCCAGAAGCCTCAGCCAATCCGATGTCTGTTTCGGTAATTGCGCCAACACCGGAATGCAAAACACGCACGCGCACTTCGTCATTGCCAATCTTAGCCATAGCCTGAACAATCGCTTCAGCAGAGCCTTGAACGTCAGCTTTCAGGATGATTGGAAGCTCGCTAACATCTTCATTAGCCTTTGCATTGGCCATCAACTGTTCAAGAGTAGTTGCAGCGCCGAGGGCTGCGCGCTTATCTTTAGCGGCTTGTGCGCGGTATTCTGCGATTTCTCTGGCCTGCGCTTCAGTCTCGACCACATTGAGAACGTCACCAGCTTCAGGTGTGCCATTTAGGCCCAGGACTTCCACAGGCGTAGAAGGACCAGCCGTTGGAATGCGATCACCTGCATCGTTGATCAGTGCACGCACTTTACCCCATTGCTCACCCACAACAAAAATATCACCAGTAGCGTCCCATTTTGAACCAAAACAGTAGCCACTGGACCGCGCCCAATATCAAGTTGCGCCTCAATCACAGCGCCTGAAGCAGCACGATTGGGATTAGCCTTAAGCTCTAAAATTTCAGATTGCAGTGCGATCGCTTCCAGTAACAGATCCATACCTTGGCCTGTAGTTGCTGACACTTCAACGTCCTGAACTTCACCAGACATCTGCTCAACAATGACTTCATGTTGCAGCAAATCGGTCCGCACTTTTTGCGAATCAGCAGTTGGTCGGTCAATTTTATTGATCGCAACAATCATCGGCACATTGGCCGCCTTAGCGTGAGCAATGGCTTCGATGGTTTGCGGCATAACTGCGTCATCTGCTGCTACTACTAAGATCACGATATCAGTAACCTGTGCGCCACGAGACCGCATCGATGTAAATGCCGCATGGCCTGGTGTGTCCAGAAATGTCAACAATTCGCCATTTTGTTTGACCTGATAAGCTCCTATGTGTTGAGTGATCCCGCCAGCCTCACCGGAGACAACCCGCGCATTGCGGATCGCATCCAAAATAGAAGTTTTACCATGATCCACATGACCCATCACGGTGATGATTGGGGCACGTGGCTTCAAATCATCAGGATTATCAGTCACTTGGTCAATAACATCTTCAACATCCGCGTCTGATACACGGACCATTTTATGGCCAAATTCTTCAACAATCAGCTCAGCTGTATCTTGGTCTATACTTTGGTTTTGAGTAACCATCATACCCATTTTCATCAAGGACTTCACAACATCGGCCACACGTTCTGCCATCCGATTAGCGAGTTCTTGGACCATAATACCATCAGGCACCTGTACGTCACGCACAACTTTTTCACGCTCAACAGTGCCACCCATAGCTTTTTGCCGTGCACGTTCCTGCTTGCGCTTCATTGATGCCATAGAGCGATGACGGCCATCACCACCTGTGCTTGCTTGATTAACTGTCAACTTACCGGAGCGGCGATTATCCTCACGGCCTTTATTGCGGTTTGGGCGTGCGGGCTCTTCGCGCCGCGGAGCCTCAGCAACTTTATTACGCAACACGCCTGATTTTGCGGCGCGTTCTTCAGGTGTTGGCGGCGGCGCAGCGGCAAGCTTGGCAGCAGCCTCAGCTTCACGCACCTTAGCCGCCTCAGTTTCAGCTTTTGCTTTAGCGCGCTCTTCACGTTCGCGAAGGTCACGCTCTTTAGCTTCATTTTCTTGGCGGCGCTGATTTCGCTCATCCTCACGGACAAGCTCCTCTTTTACGCGGCGGGCTGTATCTTCTGTTTCGCGAGCTTTCGCAGCTTGAACAGCCTTCAGGCGGCGATCCATTTCTGCATCTGAAATCCCAGCAGGGCGACGCGCAGGGTCACCACCACGCACGGCGCCGAGAGCAGTGGGCTTAGCTGCACCTGGTTTTGGTACCACGACGCGTTTGCGTTTGGTTTCCACCACAACAGTTTTTGTTCGGCCATGGCTGAAACTCTGTTTCACATTTCCCGAACGTGGTCCGCCCAGCAAACCCAATGTCTTTTTACCGTCGTCGCTCATGAAGCTCTATTGTCCTTTTCAGAAGGCAAATGCCCTATACCACTTTAGTGGCTTCTCGTAATCCGCGCAATCTCGCGGCTTCACTTACTACACGTTCACTGAGTTTGCCACCAGAGAGTGCGCAGTGTATCGCATGCCCACGCCCAAATGCCAAACCTAATTCCTGTGCTGTTAAACACCCAAAAAATCGACCCCCTTCTGGGGTCCATAACTTGCCTTTACCGCGCTCAGATCCATCACTCGCTTGGAGTAAAACTTTGGCGCGGCCTTCAGCCAGCCAACCTTTCACTTTTTCAAAGCCAGTTACAGCTCTGCCAGCCTTGCGTGCAATCGATACTAGGTCCACGACACGGCGTGCCAACTGCCGGTCAATCTCTAAAATTAGATTATCTGGCACAGCAACCTGGGTCCTAGCACCGCGGGCAAAGACTTTGCGTTTCAAGGCTTCTTCCAAAACGTACAAGTCCGAGGTTACATAGTAGCCACGGCCTGGTAGTTTTTCAAGAATATCAGGTACAACTACCCCATCAGGGCTGGTCACAAAGCGGATTAGGCCTGCCTTGGGACCAGATTCTTGACTGACCAAACACTTGCGTTCGGCCAGATCTTCAGAATTGTGTGCACCACCGCGGCTCATTTAGCTCTCCTGAACCGCGTCATCTTCGGAAGCCTCAGCCTCTTCATCGACTAATTCCTCCGGGTCAACCCAACCTAGCATAATACGGGCTGTCATCACCATATTCTGTGCTTCAGCAAGATCGACTTCAAATTTCTCAAGTACGCCCTCATCTTTCACACGCTCACCATCAACTGTAGTCCAACCACCGGCCAGCTCCCAATCAGCGCAAGTTGCAAAATCTTCAAGATTTTTAACGCCATCGTCTGCTAGTGCTTCGATCATCTGTGGTGTCAAGCCTTCAAAGTTTACAAGACTGTCTTCTACACCCAGCTCACGAGCACGAGCCATTGCACGGGTATTTTCGGCTTCAATAACATCACGGGCACGAGCCTGAAGCTCACCGGCCGTCGCTTCATCAACACCATCAATTACCAACAACTCATCAACTTCAACGTAGGCCACTTCTTCGAGACTGGTAAACCCTTCAGACACCAGAAGTTGCGCAAAAAATTCGTCTAAGTCGAGATTGTCTATGAACAACTTAGTCCGCACTTCAAATTCAGCCTGACGGCGTTTTGATTCTTCTTCTTCAGTCATGATGTCAATATCAAGGTTAGTTAGCTGACTTGCCAATCGAACATTTTGGCCCCTGCGACCAATTGCTAAGCTGAGCTGCTCATCGGGCACCACAACCACAATTTTACCAGCCTCTTCATCCAGCACAACTTTAGTAACTTCTGCTGGTTGCAGTGCATTCACCAAGAATGTTGGCTGATCTTCATTCCAAGGAATAATATCAATTTTCTCACCCTGTAGCTCATTAACCACAGCCTGTACTCGGCTACCACGCATACCAACACAGGCACCAACGGGATCAATGGAGCTATCATAAGAAATGACAGCAATCTTAGCTCGCGAACCCGGATCCCGGGCCACCGCTTTAATCTCGATTATACCGTCATAGATTTCTGGAACCTCCATCTTAAACAGTTCGGCCATGAATTCGGGGGCCGTCCGCGACAAGAAAATCTGCGGGCCACGCTGTTCGCGGCGTACTTCCTTGATGAACACCCGAATTCGGTCGTTAGGGCGGTAGCTTTCACGGCCAATTTTCTCGTTGCGGCGCAACACAGCTTCACCACGGCCAATATCGACAATCACATTGCCATACTCTTCGCGCTTAACCAGACCATTTATAATAGTACCAGCACGGTCTTTGAATTCTTCGTATTGACGGTCTCGCTCAGCTTCTCGAACTTTCTGCAAAATTACCTGCTTAGCGGCTTGAGCTGCAATGCGACCCATTTCAACTGGAGGAACCTCTTCCACCAATTGCTGCCCAACTTCAGGGTTTTCCATATACTGCTTTGCTTGCTCAACAGTAAATTCTGCTTGGTAATTTTCTAGAAGTTCTTCTGTGACAACTGTCCGAACACGAGTGAAGGTTGCGCGACCAGTTTTACGGTCAATGGAAACACGAATATCCATCTCAGCGCCGTAGCGAGACTTGGCTGCGCGTGCCAAGGATTCTTCCATTGCTCCAATCACTAGACCTGGGTCGATCATTTTTTCACGAGCAACAGCTTCGGCAGTTTGTAACAGCTCAAGCTGGTTAGCGGATGTAATGGCCATTAGTCTTCCTCTCCATCAACGATGGTTTGCACTTCATCATATTGAGTTTCATCAATCTGGCCCGCATCTTTTCGTTCCTTAAGGACCGAGCGAATCAAATCATCTGTTAAGATCAGCTTTGCTTCTGCAAGCCATTCAAATTTAAGGCCGATCGTACCTTCTTCGATCGCAATTAGTATTTCATCACCTTCAGTGCCGGCCACTTCACCCTTAAAGCGCCGGCGGCCATCGATCAGCTGTTCAGTTTCAACCTTGGCGGCATACCCGACCCACTGGTCAAAATCTTTAAGACGCGTAAGCGGACGGTCAATTCCAGGGCTTGAAACCTTCCAGAGTATAGGCCTCAATAATCGGATCTTCGACATCCATCAAAGCAGAAACTGCTGTACTTATTTCAGCACAGCCATCGACTTCCATAGTCCCATCAGGTTTTTGGGCCATAATTTGCAAGATAGGGGTGTTGCCAGTCATTAGACGCAACCGCACAATTTCGTAACCTAGACCCTCAATCATTGGGTTCAGGATTTTAAATAGGCGCTGGTCCATCGCAGCTTTTGCAATCAAATCTGTCATAGGCACCTTTCAGGCACAAAAAAACGGGCGCGCGGCCCGTAGTATTTTCCGGTGGAGCCTTGGGGGTGGAAGCCAAGGCGCCGCTATTGGGGGCCTACTACAGAGTTTCCGGGGAAGTTTCAATCCCAGAACATAAAATGTTTCGCTAGCTTGAACTTTGTCCAAAAGCAAAAAGGGCCTTGGAAACAGGGGCCTCAAATTTCAGAATGCCATAAATATTATGCAAACCACCAGCGCTCAGATATTCGATTAGAGTCCATCTGCCAAAGGTTGCCTAAATCGGGACCATGAGCCAACTTAGTTGTGTTAGCGTCTACGGTGTTGGCATACATTGGAACAATAACACCACCTTCTTCAGAACAAAGCATCTGCATTTCAGTGTACTGATCTCGGCGTTTGTCACTATCTAGCTCAGCGCGTGCACTCAATAGAAGCTCTTGAAAGCGGGCATTTTCCCACTGGTTATTATTCCAGGGCACTCCACGTTCATAAACCGTTGAAAACATCCAGTCTTCGGTTGCTCGGCCAGACCAATAACCAGCGCTCCATCCTTTTTCCAACCAACCTTTTGACCAATAACCGTCTGCAGGCTCTTGAATCACATTTATGTTAATTCCCGCACCCTTAGCAGAAGCGTGGTAAAGATGTGAGGCATCAACAGCACCCGTGAAAGCCGCGTCAGACGCAGACAGGTCCACATTCAGTTCAGTGAGGCCGGCCGCTTTCATATAGAATTTGGCTTTATCGACATCCAACTCAAGTTGCGGAAGCTCAGACGCAAAATACTGATTCGCTGGACCAATTGGGTGATCGTTGCCCACCTTACCATGGCCTTGCAAGATCTTGTCGACCATTTCTTGGCGGTTAATGCCATATTTCAGAGCCTTGCGAACATTAATATCGTTAAAAGGCGCCTGATTAGTTAGCATTGGGAATGTGAAATGCTGGTTACCAGTCACTTCAAATATTTCAATATTTGGATTGGCGCGCAACAGTGGCTCAGTCTTTTAAATCAACACGGTTCACCGCATCAACTTGGCCCGTCATCAAAGCATTCATCCGTACAAACGAATCGTTGATTGCAATGCATTCAATTCCATCAAACCAGCCAGCACGTCCATCTTTATAGTGGCTATCAACGCGGACGAGGACGCACCGCAGACCCGGATCAAAACTGACTACCTTATACAGACCCGTACCAATACCTTTAGCAATAGCTTCGTCAATCATGCCAGCTGGATACATCAAAATATGATAATCAGATAACAAAAATGGAAAGTCCGCGTTACCAGCTCTCAACGTAAACTGGACCTGATGCGCACCCATTTTTTTCATATCACTGATGGCAGCAACAATCGGCTTCGCCGCAGATTTTGCACCTTCCTCCGCATGCATACCCAACGATTCGATTACATCATCCGCACCAAAGGGTTTACCGTTATGGAACGTAACACCTTTACGCAGATTGAAGATCCAAGTTTTCGCATCAGAAGAAGCTTCCCAGCTTTCCGCCAATTCGCCGACTAGTTCACCGGCAGCGGTAACTTCGGTCAAGCAATCAAAAACTGTGCCATGACCCATATTGACCATGAATTGGTCAGAATGTGTCCGACCATCCCAGCTATCCGATATATTTGCACCGTTAAGGCCCATACGAAGTGTGCCCCCACGCTTTGCAGCGGCTTTGGCTGGAAGGCCAGTTGCAGCAATTACGCCAGCTGCTGCACTAGTCTTTAAAAGGCCACGCCTACTAGGCCCCACCTGACATCTCCTATAAAAACCTTATATCCAATTGAGATTAACCCCTGAAAAGCTTATGTAAAGCTTTTAGTCCGGCTTTCACTATGCGCAATGCATCCATGATCTTTCACCAATTCCATGCTAATTGGCGTATCTGAAAGCGCATGCCCGGCCTTAGCGACCATTTGAAGACGTGCTTTTGGCCAAGACTTTTGCCAAGATTCCAAGCTGCTTGTGGTGGGCAAATCATATCATAACGACCTTGAACGATATGACCTGCCGTATCTACTAAACAAGACATATTTTCTAAAATTCCCTGACCTGGTTTTAAAAAAAGTTTGTTTGCAAAATAGTGGTTCTCTAAACGCGAGAAGGCCCGGGCATACTGCGCTGGTGCTTCATAAGGGTTTCCGTTCGAATCTATCGAGGCTAAAGCATTTTCCCAACCTGCCCAAGCTCGTCCAAAACGCGTTTCAATTGCTAAATCACCGCAAAACAGACGCGAGGCGTATGCCCCAATCAAATCAAATCGCTCATTCTCTGGAATTAAGCTCGAGAATCGGGCCCAAGCCTCTGGCCAAAATTGCCCAGCGCCACCTCCATAAAACCAATCTAGCTCAGCTTTCTACCCAAAAAAACACCGCGCAGGATAAGGCGCTGCACGGCTGATGCATGAGCCTGTGCATAGATTAATGCCAATGTAGCCCCCCAGCTGCCACCAAAAACCATCCAGCGATCAACTTCAATTGCCGCACGAATTTGTTCAATATCTGCTATCAAATGCCATGTAGAGTTATGTTCGACCTCAGCATGGGGGCGCGAGCGACCGCACCCACGCTGATCAAATAAAATAATTCGGTAATAGCTTGGGTCGAAATACCGACGCATCGACGGGCTACATCCACCACCTGGGCCACCATGAAGTACAACAACGGGTACTCCATCAGGCCTACCACATTGCTCTACATAAATGTGATGATTACAGCCTACATCTAATATTCGCTGATCAAAGGGTTCAATCGGCGGATAAAGAAATTGTAATGATCGTTTTTGGCCTGCGACTTTGTCCATAGATGTCCTATATATAGCAGATGCTAGTTGAATCACTGCTTATTAAGTTAAATCTATTAGGAGATCAGAATGCAAGGCAACCAGTCGACAGTCGACCAAGCTGAAGTCGCAAAATTTGAAGCGATGGCAGCAGAATGGTGGAACCTGGAGGGGAAGTTCAAGCCTTTGCATATGCTGAACCCCTGCCGCCTAGATTATATCACACAACAAATTGCCATTGAATTTGGTCGTGATCTTAAGACCAATTTGCCCTTTAAGGATTTGCGTATTTTGGACATAGGCTGCGGTGGCGGCCTTTTGTGCGAACCGATGGCGAGGCTGGGTGCAAAAATTGTGGGCGCAGATGCGGCAGCTGGCAATATCCCTGTGGCACAATTGCATGCGCAGCAATCCAGTCTCGACATTGATTACCGTCATATCACTGCCGAAGCCTTAGCAGAGGCCGGTGAACAGTTTGATGCCGTTCTAAATATGGAAGTGGTTGAGCACGTCGCAAGCCCCGAGGCCTATCTTTTGGCCTGTCAGCAGCTCTTACGTCCCGGCGGATTGCATATTTGTTCTACCCTCAATCGCAATCCGAAAAGCTTCTTATTCGCCATCATCGGCGCCGAATGGGTGATGCGCTGGCTACCAAAGGGCACGCATGATTGGAACAAATTCATAACTCCAGACGAATTGTTCACGCTACTCTCCGCCTCTGGCCTAACTCCCATTGATAAAAAAGGTTTTGTGTTTGATAAACTTAGATGGAGCTGGGCGCTTTCAACGCAAGATCTCAGTGTTAACTATGTCACGACGAGCACAAAACCAGTTTAAGAATCTTTGGCCAAACTGGTGCGTAATTCACGTAGTATTGGCAGAATACTTTTGAGATTTTCAACACCTGATATACCCGTAGCCTTAGCTAAAATTGGACCGATTTGAGCAAAAGCGTGGTCCCGGGCGGCCCGCCCTGATGGGCTAATCACAACCTGTTTGCGTCGTGCATCATCCCAGTCAGGTCGAATGTGCACATAGCCGGCCCATTCTAACTTAGTAAGCGTGTTGGTGATGGCTCCCCGCGTCAAGTTAAATGATTTTGCCAAATCAGCCGGTGTGCGCTCAGAACCCACATGTGCCAAATGATTAAGAACTGAAAAATGCGACAGCTCCATGCCCTTGGGCAAGCCCTTTGAAATTTTGCTGCGTAACAGTTGGTCCAGCGCCAAAATTTCAGAAAAAAAACTTATAGAAAGGGTTTCAATTGGATTAGTCATTGCTCGGATAATGCCTCACTTCAAAGGGGCGGTCGTGTCTTAGGGATGCTATTCGCATACGCGCTCTGGTTACAGCTTTTAGGTCAAGTTCAGTGAAATACAATCCTGGTTTCTGCCCCGCATCCATTATCACTTGCCCCCACGGATCCACAATCAAACTGTGGCCATAAGTTTTACGCCCTGATCCAGGGTGCTCTCCAGTTTGCGCCGAAGCAAGCACAAAACATCCATTTTCAATGGCACGTGCCCGCAATAATGTGTGCCAATGCGCCTCACCCGTGGGTCTAGAAAATGCAGAGGGAACTACCAACATGACGGCACCTGCCTGCGCCAAAATACGATACAGCGCTGGGAAGCGCAGATCATAGCAAATACTAAGCCCCATACTGCCCCAAGGAGTTCGCGCTAAAACAGCAGTATCACCAGGTCTGTAACCCTTAGATTCATGGTACCGCTCAGTGTCAGACACTGTAACATCAAACATATGAATTTTATCATATTGCGCCACAACGGCCCCACAGGCATCAATTAAGATGGATCGATTAGTATATCGACCATCAACATCATGGGTTTTAAGCGCGATCGACCCCAAAGCCACCCAAAGGCCAAGGGCACGAGCCTTTTTACACACAGCATCTAGAAAGAGGTTATTATCAACATCATCCAAAACCTGAGCCTGATGCGCCCTATCCAGCGACACACAATTAGTAATTTCTGGTAAAAATAGAATGTCTTGGTCATTAGATTGATCCATCAACGCCAAAACAGACGCTAAGTTTTCCGCCGGTTGGTCGCTGGACGTTATCTGTGCAACAGCTACCCTCACTCCAACAACATAACCCCTAACTTGCCTGAGCGGTCCAACGCGTACAGCTCGTCACAGCCGCCAATGTGCTGATCATTAATAAAAATCTGAGGCACCGTATGGCTGCCATTGGCCCGCACTAACATTTCTGAGCGCCGCCCTGGATCTCGCGAAAGATCAATCTCACGATAGGTAGCACTTTTACTAGAGAGTAATCGTTTTGCAGCGTGGCAAAACCCGCAAAGAGAAGAGGTGTATAGTTCAACAATTGGCATTCACTTAGACTCCTTAAATCACTTAGTAGTTTATGCAGGTTTTGTCGCACAGGCCAGCGTTAAGATGCATGCTTCAGTATCTCTTACCTACCGGTGAACACGGGCAGCTTCACAGGTTAGCACGCCAATGACAAAAGTAAGCGCGGGTCTGCTTTCACTAACACTCAGCATCAAGCGATATGACTTAATCTCAACAGCGCTTGCAATACGTCCAGCTCCCTTTTACCCAAGCCCAATGATACCACCAGAGCTTTTCAACACCACGGTCCAATCTGCTAAACGCGCTCGTGCGACTAAAGCGGGCATGTTTTTACAGGAATTGTCGCGAGATGAGATCTTAGAAAGGCTGGAGGCGGTTAACAGGTCGTTTAAAAAGATCGCCATTGTTACAGGCCACCCAGAAATTTGGGCTTCGTCCTTGTCTGAAGCCACCATCATACCCGATGAGGATACACTAGGTTTGGAAGTGGGGGCCTATGATCTGGTGATTCACTCCATAGCCCTGCATCATTGCAATGATCCCATTGGCCAAGTTGTGCAGTGCGGCCGTGGCTTGCAACCTGATGGTCTCTTCCTGGCCAGTTGCTTTGGTGGACAAACTTTAGCAGAGTTGCGCGCCACTTTGTCTGTGGCGGAAACTAATCTACGCGGGGGATTATCCCCAAGGGTATCTCCAATGGCCGAAATTCGCGAACTTGGGGCGGTTTTACAGCGCGCTGGGCTGGCGTTACCCGTTGTAGATTCCCTGAAAATTCCTACTTCATACCGTGATTTATATCACCTCATGCGAGACCTCCGCGCCATGGGGGAAACTAATATTATGACGGCGCGTGTCACAAGCCTTACGGCAAGGACCCTTTTTGAACGTACACAAAAAATCTATGCTGAAGAGTATTCCGACCCCATGGGCCGGTTAAACTGCACTTTTGAGTTAATATTCTTATCGGGATGGGCACCTGATGCAAGTCAGCCAACGCCCCTAAAGCCCGGATCAGTCAGCAAGACACTCCAGCAAGCACTCAAAGAAGCAAAAAAATCATCCAACAATTGACCTAACAGAATATCCAGTTACTTGGTTTAGGGAAACATCGAGGAATTCATAGTGACAGAACATCAACCAACGTATTTGCCTCTTACTACCGCCCCCACTGACCACCCAAAGGTTAAGATACCTAAGATTGGAGTTTTGCTGTCCAACCTAGGCACGCCAGACAATTATGACTATTGGTCCATGCGGCGCTATTTAGGCGAGTTTCTGTCAGATCAGCGGGTCATAGACTACAGCCCCTGGCTTTGGCAGCCACTTCTTCAACTGATCATTTTAACAAAACGCCCTTTTTCATCTGGAGCGGCTTATAAGTCGATCTGGAATAATGAGGCTAACGAGAGCCCTTTAGCAACAATCACTAAAGCGCAAACCGAAGCGGTACGCGCAGAAGTTGCCAAACGTCATGGCGGCGAGGTTATAGTCGAATATTGCATGCGCTACGGCAACCCATCTACACGATCAGTTGTTCAAAAAATGGTTGATGCTGGATGTCAGAAAATATTGTTTTTTCCACTCTACCCTCAATATGCTGGAGCCACCTCCGCCACAGCAAATGACGAGTTTTTTCGCAGCTTAATGAAACAAACCTGGCAACCAACAGCCCGGACCATCAGCCCCTACTTTGACCGCCCAGATTATATTAACGCCTTAGCTACATCAATCGAGCAGGCCTATGAAAAAGCAGAAATTCGGCCAGACATCTTGGTCTGTTCATATCACGGGGTGCCAAAACGCTATCTGATACAGGGCGATCCATATCATTGCCACTGCCAGAAAACTACGCGCCTGCTCAAAGAGCGGTTGGGTTGGGACGACACACAAATCGTCACCACCTTTCAATCTAAATTCGGACCAGAGCAGTGGTTGCAGCCCTACACTGTGCAGGAGGTAGCCCATATGGCTGAAAAAGGTCAAAAAAATATTGCGGTCTGTGCCCCAGCATTTTCTGCAGATTGCATTGAGACCCTGGAAGAAATTAACGAGGAAATTAAGGAAAGCTTTGAGCATGCAGGGGGGGAACACTTCACTTATATTCCTTGCCTTAATGATAGCGAAGGCCACATTACGGTTTTGAGCAATGTAATTTCAGAAAATCTGCAGGGCTGGGTGTAGCACAAGCCTTAAACTGGCACGCATAACGCAAAGGGCCATAACTTCGATGGCCCTTTTTTACGATTTAAAGCAACCCCATCTACTGGCTGCAAACTAAAAGGGCGCCTCCAAGGCAAAGGTAAAAATTATTTATGCAGCCTACTCACACTTAAATGAGAAAATAGTTAAATAATTAGTACTTGAGTGCCCACCTTGGTGAGTTCAAACAGTTGAGAAATTTGTTCGTTATATAGGCCAATGCAGCCACTGGATGATCTGCGACCAATTTTCCTCGTATCGTGCGTCCCGTGAATACGGTAAAATGTCCATGATAAATAAAGTGCGTGAGAACCAAGCGGATTGTCAGGTCCGGGTCCAATAAATTCGGGCCACTCTGGATCACGTTTACGCATCTCTGGGGTAGGTCGCCAAGATGGTCCAACCACTTTTCGAACCACTTCAGTACGGCCCTTTCGTGTTAGATCATCGGTCATCGGCACAGACGTCGGGTAAAGCTTATAAACGGCTTCATCTTCAGACCAAAAGTGAAGGGCCCGCGAACTTATATCCGACAAAATTGCTCCATTTCGCAAGTTTTTAAAATAGGGGCGCCAATCCAGCATTCGAAAACTACTTATATTACGGCGCGACGTCTTCAAAACGCTTGTTTCCTGCGGGTCATCCTCAGGTAGCTTCGCGTTCTGAGCAAGCACAACGGATCCCGTCAGAGAAGCTGCTCCAGCCAGAAACGCTCTTCTTGGTAAATTAAGATTACCGTTGTTCATTACTTCAACTCCCAGCTTTTTTATTTTATTACGCAATAATTACACTTCCCACAAATCAAATAGGTGTGATTTGCAATTTTCCACTCAATATTGGGTTTGATTGAAGCCTCATCCAGTTTAAGACAATCTAAATAGATTGGGGTTTGGTATGGCTTTTCGCGTATTTTTATCAGTTATTTTGGCATTCCTTGCAGCATGCGTTCAAAATCCAGAAGCCAATTTGGGACCAAATGGCCTGCCATATCAGCGCGCGTATGTCATCGGAGAAGCTGATAGCAGCAAAATCCAGTTTAATATGTTAGACGGCATCAACAGTATCCGCAAAGCCCGCGGCCTCAAAGGCCTAATACTAAGTTCAGAACTTAATGCTGCAGCCTCGACACACTCACGTGACATGTCAATCCAAAACCGTGCTTGGCACTTTGGATCAGACGGCTCATCGCCACCAGAGCGTCTAATACGCGTTGGATATCAAGGCCGGTTGTTAGGAGAGAATATTTCTGAAACCTTCGAGTCTGAGCTGGAAACCCTGGCCGCTTGGATGACAAATCCATCAACTCAAGATATTATTATGGCTGAAACCGCCGAAGAGGTGGGTTTTGGTTGGTTTCAAGAAACAAGTGGAAAAATCTGGTGGACTTTGGTCACGGGTATACCAAGTTCAGCTTAAGGGAGTATCCAGATCGTCGTTCCAATGCCGACTAACTCATAGATTTCATCTATCTCAGAGTTACTCACTGCAATACAGCCCCAAGTCCAATCCTTAGAAGTGAATCGATAGGGCCTCGGTGTCCCATGAATAAAAATGTCGCCGCCAGGATCCTTACCATTCGCGGCTGCACGATCGGCTTTATTTGGGTATGAAATTCCCACAGAAAGATGATAGCGACTTTTAGGGTTCTTGCGGTCTATATAATACTTGCCTTCGGGTGTTTTTCCATCGCCCTGAAACTGTTTGTGACCAGTAGGCGCAAAGCCAAGTTTAAAATTGTATTCCTTAATAATGGTATTTCCATTCAGCAATACCATGCGGCGTTCACCCTTATACACTTGGATCTCTGTGGCCTTTAGCAGCGCAGGCCGCTCCAACCAAGAGCAAGATGTGAGCAACAGTGCAATGCACATGGCCACGATATATTTAAATGCCGTCATTGCCCTCACCTTTTACACTCATGCCCACCCCTAACTGAGCTTGGCCAAAAAGCAACTCACCTATCTGTGTCCATACAGACCTCCGTCGTCATTTGGGGACGCCAGAGCATCATCCAATAGCACTCGCCGAGGTTTATGCCCTACTAAAGTGAGCAACAATCTCGATATGAGGAGACCAGCGGAATTGGTCAACCACTTCAACCCATTTTAGAGTGTATCCGCCAACGCATAAGAGGTTAGCATCACGGGCAAATGTAACCGGATTGCAGGACACCATCGCTATTTCACACAAATTACTTTGCGCCAATTGCCGAACCTGTTGCTCAGCACCAGCGCGGGGTGGGTCAATAATAGCAGCATTAAATTGTGTCAGATCTGTGTGGTCGATCGGGTTGCGATAGAGATCGCGTACAGACGTAGTAACCTTCTTAATACCCTGCGTATGGCGCACTCCATGGGCAAGAGCTTTCAGAAGGCCCTCATCATTTTCTAGGCAATGCAGAGTTGCCACTTCTGCTAAAGGCAGTCCGAGTGTGCCTGCACCAGAGAATAAATCAACCACCCTGTCAGCCCCATCCAAAGCTCGGCCAACAGCCTCTTGAAGTGCCCTTTCGCCCTGCGGGGTTGCCTGGGCAAAGGCCCGTGACGGCGTCGGAACCCTCACCTTACCAAAGGTCAAATACGGCGCTTGATGCTGACAAATTGTTTCACCCCCCACCGAAAGACGAGCAATGCCATTTAATCCAGCCCATTGGGCGAATGGCCCTAGATCATTTTCGACTTGATGATCCATGCCCTCTACTGAGACGTCAATTCCCGTATCTGTAGACAGAACCCAAAATCCAAGTTGTCCTTTGCGGGAACCAAACCTCACCGTAAATTGCTCAAGGGCGGGGATAATAGCCATAATTTCTGGGGCAAGAACTTTGCAGGGCTCAATAGTTTGAATAGTATCGCTAGCCTTGCCAAAAAATCCAACCGTTGCGCCCTTTTTGGTACGCCTGCTACTGAGCTTAGCGCGCCTTCTGCTGTTTTCTGGCGAGATGTGGATCGCTTGCACTTCAATTTCCATACCCTGAGCCGCCAAAGCACGTACCACAACAGCCCGCTTCCAATCTGCAACAAATTCAGGGCTCACATGGTGAAGCGAACAGCCACCACAACGCTTAAACGCGCTACAGCTAGACGCAATACGGTGTTCCGAGGGCTCAATAATCCGAACATTCTCCAGCCGGTCCCCAACCAAATCGCCAGAAACCACCTCTCCAGGTAGAGCGCGATCTACGAAGATTGGCCCTGCAGCCAAACCATCGCCTAGGTGACCCAAGCGCTCAATAGTGATTTCCATTAGGTATTTTCCATTGCCAAAAAGCCGCCAGACTGATGCTTCCAAAATCCAGCATAAGCCCCTTCCGCCGCCAATAAGCTGGCATGCGTTCCCTCTTCGACAATATGCCCTTCCTCAAGAACCACAATACGATCCATGCGTGCAATCGTCGAAAGTCGGTGTGCAATCGCAATTACCGTCTTACCTGCCATTAATTTATAAAGTGTTTCGAGGATTTCGGCCTCTACAGCACTATCAAGCGCCGATGTAGCCTCGTCTAATACCAAAATCGGAGCATCCTTTAAAATTACCCGTGCTAAGGCTACTCGCTGGCGTTGGCCTCCAGAAAGTTTCACTCCACGCTCACCAACCTGAGCATCATAGCCCACGCGCCCCTCCGGATCTTGCAGGGTTACAATAAAATCATGCGCCTCAGCCTTCTTGGCTGCTTCAATCATGTCCTCCTCTGATGCGTCGGGCCTACCATAAAAAATATTCTCACGTACAGAGCGATGCAGTAGAGAGCTGTCTTGCTGCACGACGCCAATTTGCGCACGCAGGCTGTCTTGGGTGACTTGTGAAATATCTTGTCCATCAAATTGAATGCTGCCCACCTCAACATCATAAAATCGCAACAAAAGTTTTATAAGCGTCGACTTTCCAGCACCACTAGCGCCAACCAGTCCAACGCTTTGCCCAGGCTTAATGTCCAAAGAGACGTTCTCCAGCCCACCAAAGTCACGGCCATATCGATGGGTCAGGTTTGACACTGAGATGTGCCCTCTTTCTATCTGCAAAGACCCCGCATCCGGTGCGTCCACCAGCTCAATCGGAGCTGAGATGGTTTCCATACCCTCACGAATTACGCCCAATTGACGAAACACAGTTGTCAGCGCCCATATAATCCAACCAGACATACCATTCATGCGGGTGGTAAGGGCCGCCGCGGCGGCAACCACTCCAACGCTAGCACTACCCACCGTCCAAAGGTAAATACCCCACCCCACAACGCTGACCACCAACAGTCCATTGAGCATCACCAGCCCAATATCCATAAGCGTATAAAGCCGCATTTCATATTGAAATGTAGTGCGCGCCTTCTCAATTGCTTCAACACCATAGTTCAACTCTTGGTCATCTTGCGAGAACATCTTGACCGAATGAATATTGGTATAGCTGTCCACCACCCGGCCCGTGAGCGCACTACGTGCATCAGAGGACGCCGTGGACGCCGGGCCAACAAGCCGGACCGTCCACAACACCAACGTACCATATAACCCGGCCCAAATGATCATCGGTATGGCAAGTCTTGGGTCTGCCTCGGCCAACAAGAAGATGGCCCCAATCAAATAAGCAATCGAAAATGTAACCGCATCAAAGGCCTGAAACACCACCTCACCCGTGGCTGGTGGGGTTTGCATGATGCGGTTTGCAATCCGGCCCGCGAAGTCATTCTCAAACCAGCTGACCGATTGTCCCCAACACGTGTCTATGCGCACGGTAGCGCACCAAGGTACCAACGTTGGGCAACATCGCATTATTTTGCAGTAATGTATCAATAGCCTGAATAAGTGGCCGCAGTGTCAAAATGAACACCGCCACAGAAATCAGCTCGACCTTATGAGCAGCCCAAAACGCGGCTGGGGTTGTGTCAGACAATAACGTAATTAAGCGGCCAAGATACCAAATCAAGCCAATCTCAATCGCTGCAACTACAGCTGAAAAACACCCTAAAAACCAAAAAATCTTTTTGAACGGCAAAAGATATTCACATAAAAAAGACCATAGATGTTGCGGCGGTGTATTGCTAACAGGGTAGGGCTGATAAGGATCAACTAATCTTTCAAAGAACTTAAACATGGGCACCTAGAATGTCTAACGCGGTTTCATCAAAAGTAAATTTCATCCTATCACCGCGCCATACGCAATTGCGCAATCAGTTCAAATTTTTCAAGCTGCATATGTGACGCAAGCCAAGCCTCCTGCGCCTGCCGCAGCGCCACCCCAAGTGCCGGACCCCCAAACAAGCCCTTCAAATCTTCAGCCCTCACGGGACAAGTCGCCAACGCCCCTAGACTCACAGCCTGCCGATCCTCAGGCGCTGGCATGTTCTCCAACCAGACTGAGCGTAGCAACCAAGACGACCAACCATGCTCATCTCCAAGCGCAAAGCCATGAGCTAAAGCCAGCTCGGAATTCTGCCCATAGTAGCGCAACTGTTCGACATGTTTTGCCGCAGCATTGCTCAGCCGCAGATGCGCTTGTGGGGCTTCTCCACCAAGTAAGGCCAAGCGGCGCAAGCCATCAGGCTCCAACCCCCGCTCCACCTCAACCAAAAACGCCAAATCACGCGCCGTAGCACCAGGTAATATGCGCGCTAGAATGCCTGTAACCGCCATTGCTGATAACGCCGGCGCAGGATTTGGCGCAGAAAGCATTTTCAAAAGCTCAGAACCAATTCGCTCTTTTGAAATCATATCCAGCCCTGATTGTAACTCCGCAGAGGCAGCAAGCCCCTCAGGGTTAATGCCCTGATCTGGATCTCCGTACCAAGCCCAAAATCGGAAAAACCTTAGAATGCGCAGATAGTCCTCAGCAATGCGGCTGCCAGCATCGCCAATGAACCGAAGCCTGTGAGACTTAGCATCTTCCAATCCACCCAATGGATCAATTAAATTTCCCACTACATCTGCATAAAGGGCGTTCATGGTAAAATCACGGCGGGCTGCGTCCACCTCTATTGAGGTCCCAAAAGCCACAGTGGCGTGCCGACCATCTGTGCGAATATCCTGCCTAAATGTAGTAATCTCATAGCCTTGCTTCCCCAGCTGGAAGGTCAGAGTCCCGTGGGCCTCCCCAGTGGAGATCACGCGCACATCAAGAGCCGCCGCAATCTCACACATTTGCAGAGTGGTAGCGTCCGTTGCCAAATCAATATCCGTAACATTCACCGCCATCACCGCATTGCGCACACAGCCACCAACATAGAGCAGCTTAAAGCCCGCACGGAAAAATTCTGTAAATATAGGGGCCAAGATGGCCCGGTCCAATTCCTCTGTTGCAATCTTCATGGCGCCCTCATCTGCTCGGCAAAGCCATGCAGAATGCGGGCTGTTGCTCCCCAAATATAATAGGGGCCATAAGGTACGGTATAATAAGCACGGTTTTTCCCATTCCACACGCGTTTCTGAACATGAAAATTTTCTAATTGTAAAACATGGCGCAGTGGTACCTCAAAAACCTCTGCCACCTCGCTTGGGTCTGCCCTCACCTCCCAGGGCTCAGAAATCCAGCCAATAGTTGGAGTTACTTTAAAGCCAGTTACCGTGTCATGCGTAGGTAAATGGCCCAAAACATGAACCAGATCAGGACTTAATCCAGTTTCCTCATGCGCTTCACGCAGGGCCGTAGCTGCAATATCCACATCCCCCACATCACGCTTCCCACCTGGAAAGGCGATTTGGCCCGGGTGAGTAGCAAGATGGGCCGCGCGCATGGTTAGGACGAGATGCACGCCGCTTTGCCGCTCAATTAGTGGCACTAACACACCAGCATCCCACACAGGAACCACTGATCCCGCAAACCCTGGATTAAGATCAAAATCCGAAGATGTCGCCAAAGGTTGGGCCAGCGCTCGGATAATATCAGCTTGCTGTTGGATCATTTTCTACCAGTATTTTGGCCTCAAACCCCAACGAATCAGGATCAAAGGTGTAATGCGCACCGCAAAACTGACAATCAGCTGTCACTTGGTTCTCATCGGTAGTCATATGCCCAATATCTTTAGCCGAATAAATCGACAAACTTTGTCGCACGCGGTCACCCGAACAAGTACATCCAAAGATGACCGGCTGAATGTCATAAATACGTGGCTGTTCTTCATGAAATAAGCGCAGCAGTAATTGCGTTGGTTCAATTGATGGCCCCACAAGCTCAAGCTGATCCACGGTATCAAGCAAAATATTCGCTCGGTTCCAGTTCTCACTTGCATCCCCATCCAGCAAATCAGAGGCACTCAACAAACCGTCTTCACCTGTGGCTTCCTCGGAGGTCATAAGTTTGCCAGCGGACGGCATGTGTTGCAGCATCACCCCACCCGCACGCCAGCCACTGCCACCATCAGCCTCTTGAGAACATCCAAACGCTAGTGAAAACCGGGTTGGAATTTGCTCAGACTGTGCAAAATAAGCCTCGGCACAGGCCGATAGTGAGGCGCCAGCAATTGGTGTTATACCCTGATAGGGGGTCATGTCTTGGCCTTGATCAATCAAAATCGCGAAATATCCACCTCCAACTTGTGAGAATCCCTCTGCCTTGGCATCGATAGAATCTGCATCGTAACTAGCATAGGCGCGGATCTGAGCCGGCGCGCCATCATCGGTTGGGCCGTAGTAGTCCGTTGCAATTAAGCGAACGGGGCCACTACCACGCACCTGCAGCGACATCTTCCAGCGCAACTTCATAGTTTGGCCAATCAGAGCAGTCAACAGGGCCATCTCAGCTACAAGCGCCTCAACTACAGGTGGATATTCATGCTGTGCTAGCACTTTGTCCAATACCCCATCCAACCGCGCCACACGACCGCGAATATCCGATGCGTCCAATTGAAACGGTAAAACCGTATCATCCCAACTAATTTTTGCAGAACGTGTCATAATTTCTTTCCATTGATTGGCCTTGCCTTAACTTGTAGATATAAGCGCGTCCAGACAAGCACCAACCCTTGGAGAGTAGATTGCAACGTTTTGGCACCACCCCAGACCCCAACCAACGCTACAAAACCCGTCCCGGTGTCTATGCAATTTTACCTCATGCTGGAGGTCTTCTTACAACCTTCCAGGCGGGGATACACAATGAATATCAATTGCCTGGGGGTGGCATAGACCCTGAAGAACAGCCGTTACAAGCACTTTACCGCGAAGTCTTTGAAGAGACCGGCTGGCGTATCACTCAGCCAAGGGTATTTTTTCGCTTCAGGCGTTTTTTGTTTATGCCAGATTACGATCTATGGGCAGAAAAAATCTGTACGATCTATAGTGCGCGGCCAGTGAGGCGACACTCCATACCGCCTGAGCCAGACCATTACCCCGTTGTATTGCCAATCGAAGGGGCTATGAACCGCTTGGCTAACTCTGGAGATCGCCATGCAGTAACTCAGTTCTTTGGGTTTTAGCCCCAAGCAGCCTCCGCCTAAATAATCAGGTCGACCATCGCTTCGTCCCCAGTAATGTCACGGATTGACATGCCAGCATTTTCTAGGCGCTCAGAAAGGCTTGCAAAGTTTTCTGGCAAAGAGGTTTCAACACCTAGAAGAACGGTTCCAAAATTTCGCGCCGACTTTTTGAGATACTCAAACCGTGAGATATCATCATCTGGGCCCAAAAGACCCAAAAAGTCTTTCAAGGCCCCAGGACGTTGGGGCAGGCGCAGAATGAAGTACTTCTTAACGCCAGAATAGCGCTGGGCACGTTCCTTCACCTCTGGTAGGCGCTCAAAATCAAAGTTCCCTCCAGATGAAACGCAAACAACAGTTTTACCCTTAATCTCATCTCTCAGGTCCTTGAGGGCATCCAGCGCCAAGGCTCCAGCGGGCTCTAACACCACACCTTCAACATTTAGCATTTCCAATATAGTGGTGCAGATACGATCCTCGGGGATTGCGAGAACATGATCAGAATCAATACCCTTCAAAGCTGCAAATGTATGCACACCAATCCGTGCAACAGCAGCACCATCCACAAAGGTATCCACATTACTAATCGTTGTTGGCTCACCAGCCTCAACCGCAGCCGCAAGGCTTTTCCCACCCACAGGTTCAACATAGAATATTTCAGTTTCCGGGGCACGCTCTAATAATAAGCGGCGTGCAGAGGAAGACAAACCGCCCCCTCCAACAGGTACAATAAAGATATCAGGTGCGCGTCCCAGCTGCTCTAACATCTCATGAGTCACAGTTGCCTGACCCTCGATTACGTCTTGATCATCGAATGGGGAAAGAAAGTGCCCATCTACCTCCGCACAATAGGATTGGCTAGCGCGTAAAGTATCATCAAAATAATCACCTACAAGGCGCACCTCGACCCACTCACCACCGAACAACCGGGTTTTGCTAATCTTCTGCTGCGGAGTAGTTACCGGCATAAAAATTACACCTTTTTTCCGCATGTGCCTACACACAAAAGCAACACCCTGGGCATGGTTTCCTGCACTGGCACAAACAAACACGTCTTTGTCCGCCTGCTTGCCCATTGCATTATAAGCGCCACGCAGTTTGTAAGACCGTACCGGAGAGAGGTCTTCACGCTTGAGCCAAATATCTGCGCCATAGATGGTCGACAAATGGTCATTACGTTGCAGTGGTGTTGCGGAAAATAATTCCCGCATACGTTTGGTAGCCTCAGCGGCCTGGGTGCTAAACTGTTTCATAAGGCAGACTAGTGACTCAAACTGCCAAAATGCGCAAGTTCTAGGTCAAATCCTATTTTTAACCATGCAGAAACAATGATAGTTCTCCTGTTAAAAATCACGCATCACCAACTTGCTGCGCAAGCAAAAACCATATAGCCCCGCGCTCATTAGACTACGATACATTTGGATTGGAAAACGCATGTTAGCGCCTAAGAAAATTATTCTTGCCTATTCAGGCGGATTGGATACCTCAATCATTCTAAAGTGGTTGCAGATCGAATACGGTTGTGAAGTTGTAACATTTACAGCGGACCTTGGTCAGGGTGAAGAGCTCGAGCCCGCCCGTGCCAAAGCTGAATTAATGGGGGCTTCATCAATTTATATCGAAGATTTGCGTGAAGAGTTTGTCCGTGACTTCGTATTTCCAATGTTCCGCGCCAATGCCCTTTATGAGGGCCTTTACTTGCTAGGTACGTCAATCGCACGGCCTTTGATTTCCAAGCGATTGGTTGAAATCGCCGCCATTGAAGGCGCAGATGCCATTTCCCACGGCGCTACAGGTAAAGGCAATGACCAAGTGCGTTTTGAGCTGGCAGCCTATGCGCTCAATCCCGATATCAAAGTGATTGCGCCCTGGCGCGAATGGGACCTATCAAGCCGCACCAAACTGATAGACTTTGCGGAAAAGAACCAAATACCAATTGCCAAAGACAAACGTGGCGAAGCACCTTTCAGTGTGGACGCAAACCTTCTACACACGTCGTCAGAGGGCAAAGTGCTAGAAGATCCAGCTATGGAGGCGCCGGAGTATGTATACCAGCGCACGGTAAATCCAGAAGATGCACCAAATACACCAGAATACATTGAGGTCAGCTTTGACGCTGGCGATCCAGTATCAATCAACGGCTCTGTAATGTCTCCAGCCACGATACTAACCGAGCTCAACACCCTTGGCGGCAAACATGGCATTGGTCGGCTTGACTTAGTCGAGGGCCGCTTTGTTGGTATGAAGTCGCGTGGTATCTACGAGACTCCAGGTGGCACCTTACTATTGGAAGCGCACCGCGCAATTGAATCTATCACCCTTGATCGCGGGGCTGCACATCTTAAGGACGAGCTAATGCCAAAATATGCCGAGTTGATTTATAATGGCTTTTGGTTCAGCCCTGAGCGCGAAATGTTGCAAGCAATGATAGATAAATCACAAGAGCATGTGACCGGCACAGTGCGTCTTGAAGCTCTACAAAGGCTCCGCGCGCACCGTGGGCCGTTGGTCTGATTACAGCCTTTATTCCGAGGCCCATGTGACCTTTGAAGATGATGCAGGCGCTTATGATCAAAAAGATGCGGCCGGATTTATCCAACTCAACGCCCTACGCCTAAAGCTCTTGGCCGCGCGCAAAAACCGGGTTGGTTAATCAGAAAAGTTATTGGCTTAGAACGGCGACCTAGAGGTCTTCACTCTATTGCGCACCCTACTTTTGCGCTTTCAGCTGACGATAGATCATCTGGGCCTGCTCCAAGATATCAGCAAATTTGCTGCCCACAACTGGAATTGGCCCTGGTGCAGCACCAAATCCCGTGGATTTATGAACGGCATCATACCAATGCGACGCCCAAACCCCATCTTCTAGTCGCGCCCCAGCTTTCCACCTGAGCATTGCAGGATCAAAGTCAATTCCCACACCCTCACAAAGTGCCATTAACGCAACCTTAGGGTTGGCCAATATATCATCACTATCAATTACGATTGGTTTCTGGCCCAGCGATACGCAATAATCATAAATACGTTTTTGCTGTAAAAAGCCAAGATCCTCCAGCCCCAATGTTTCACGTTTTCGTTCGTAGCTTGCAATCACTCGGGCAGGCTCTCGGATCAAGAACACGTTCGTTTGCTTACCAACCCAGTCCAAAGAGAACTGTGGCAACATGTGATGGGTCAATTGCTTTTGGTACCATACCGCATGAGCCCCAGGGGTAAGGCCAGTTACATAGGCGCTGATCTCCTCTGGATCATGCGGTAGACTACTAAGAACTTCATTATTCATCGGATGCTCAACACCAGAATGATGCAGGTAAGCACCATAGTAAGGCTCATCCACAATTGTCGTATCACTACGATTTCCAAAGGCATACATCATAGCCGTAGACAGATTTCGTGGTCCAGACCACATGGCAAGTCTCACTTCGTAACCCTCGTAATCAGATCTTTATAAAGCCCCCGAATCTGCGTTGTCATCGGCCCCATACCCCCATCGCCAATTGAACGGCCGTCAAGCTCAATCACTGGGGTTTGGGCACCAAAGGTACCCGTTAGAAAGGCCTCATCGGCGCCATATGTATCCACCAAACTAAAATTTTTCTCATAAACTGGGATATCGTTTGTCCGGCACAGATCAATCACTTTTCGCCGGGTGATGCCATTCATACAATAATCACCAGTACTCGTCCAAACAGCGCCCTTTCGCACAATGAAAAAATTACATGCGTTGGTTGTGTTTACAAATCCATGCACATCTAACATCAAGGCCTCATCCGCCCCGGCCTTTTCCGCCGCGATACAGGCGAGGATGCAGTTGAGCTTTGAATGTGAATTTAACTTAGGGTCCTGTGTCATCGGTAGGCCGCGCATATGTGGCACAGTTGCCAGCCTAATGCCTCGCGGCAGGCTCGGCTGTGAGTGCTCCATAATAATGGTGAACGTACAGCCAGATTGTGATAGGGCAGGATGCTGGAATGGGCGTTTTTTTATGCCCCGTGTTACCATAAGACGCGCATGTGCATCTGAGTTCATACCATTTGCAGCCTGAGTATCGAGAAGGGCCTGCACAACCCCAGAACGATCTAGTCCAAGATCGATATCAACTGCCTTAAATGCCTCAAATAACCGGTCCATATGTTCGTCCAAAAAGGCCCAAGTGCCATTATAAAGGCGCAGTCCCTCCCAGACACCATCTCCCAGCATAAAGCCACTGTCATACACGCAGACCAGGGCACGTTCTTTTGGTACAAGATTACCGTTCAGGTAAATCTGGATGTTTTCATTACGGGCGTCTTCCGCAGCTTGATGAGTGGTTACAAATTTTTTCATATTCAGAACCGTAAAGCGTGAAGCAATTGCCGCCAAGGGGTAAAATATTCGTGACGTCATTCGGAATTATATTGTTGTTTCGGAGCCATCATAAACAACAATTCGAGAAGAAAAGGGCGGCTTATCAAGCTAAAATCAATATTTCTTTCTATAGCACTTGGGGTGACGATTTTCGCTCAAACTACTACGATTCAGGCCCGCAACGTTCAAACCTTAGTGGTAGCAGGGGGGTGTTTTTGGTGTGTTGAGGCTGTTTTGAAGTGTCGTGGGTGAGTGAGGCTGTTCAGGCTACGCAGGCGGGATCTCTGAACACCCAACCTATAAAACACTCGAAGGTACGGGCCATTATGAGGTAGTCAAAATCACCTATGACGCTTCTATTGTGACCCACAGAAAGCTGCTTGATTTGTTTCTACGCTCTGTGGACCCAACAGATGCTGGCAGTCAGTTTTGTGATCGCGGCGCCACCTATCGTCCTGCAATATTTATCGATGGCTTAAAACAGAGACGCACCGCCGCGGCTGCTATCAAGGATACATAGGTTGCGCTGGGTCAACCTATTGTAACACCAATCTTAAAGGCTACAACCTTTTATGACGCCGAAAACTATCATCAAAATTACTATAAAGGCCAAAACTTGTACTAACCCACTTTGGCCCCGTAAAACAATCTACCGCCTATAAGAAATATCGTGAAGGCTGTGGACGTGACGCGCAGGTGAAACAGTTGTGGGGCGCGGACGCGCCGTTTGTCAGCCCTTAAAGGCAATAACCTCTACGAGTTCTGGGATCACATCAGCAGTTCCCAGCCGTGTTACCTTAAGAGCCGCTGCAAAGTTGGCAGTTAAAAGCGCGGCCTTTGGAGCATCACCAAGCGATAGGCGCCCAATAAAATAGCCACAAAACGTATCGCCTGCACCAGTCGTATCAACTGGCCTCACCTCGACACCATCAACTTTTGTGACCTCTCCTGTCACAAAATCATGATAAGCCGCCCCCTTAGAACCATAAGTTATGAGCGCGGCTCCAACCCCAAGGCCTTCGAGACCCGTCTTTCGGAATTCCCGCTCAAGGGCTTTGGCCTCATGCTCATTCATGCAAAGAATATCGACAAAGGGCAACACGTCTAACACGGCTTGCGCATCAAATGGAGCTGCGGAGTACACCACGCGGGCGCCCTTAGCCTTTGCAAGAGATGCCGCCGTACGCTGGTGGGATGTTTCGTTTTGCAAAACAAGCCAATCTTGGTCTGATATATCTACCATCCATTCATTAATACGGTCAGCACAAATGGCCACATTTGCACCCGGATAGATCGTAATTGCATTTTCGCCATCAGCCGCAATATTAATCACAGCATGGCCAGATGCACAGTCAAGCTTCGCTATAGATACTACATCAACGCCCAGGTCGGCGAGGCGGTCCAACAACCACTGACCATCCTCACCAACAGCACCCAAATGCACCACATTAGCTCCAGCCCTCACCATAGCCACAGATTGATTGGCACCCTTGCCCCCCAGACCACGTTCAAGCGTCTTAGTACTAAGGGTTTCACCAGGTGCAGGGATATGCGGCACCTGATAAAAATAATCAGCATTGATCGAGCCAAGGTTATAGACTGTCATCGGATATTACAGGCAGCAATGACTGCCATATTCAGAATATCACTCACCGAAGACACCGTGGAGCAAATCTGAATTGGCTTATCGATACCAGTAAGTATTGGGCCAATAACAGTAGCGCCCCCCATTTCCTGCATGAGTTTAACTGAGATTGATGCTGAGTGCCGCGCAGGCACAACCAACACATTCGCTGGACCTGTCAGGCGACTAAATGGATATTTCTTCATTTCGTTGACGTTCAATGCCACATCAACAGCCATTTCGCCTTCAAACTCAAAATCAACTCCGCGATTTTGTAAAACTTCTGGCGCGATTTTCATTTTCTCAGCCCGCTCCGATATTGGGTAGCCAAAGGTCGAAAAGCTAACAAAAGCCACCCGAGGCTCAAGCCCTAGGGCCCGCGCAACGCTTGCGCCACGCTCCGCAATATCCGCTAAGTCGTTCTCATCCGGCCACTCATGCACCAATGTATCAGAGATCAGAACGATTTTGCCCTTAGATAAGACCGCCGTCACCCCCACAGCGCCATCATGTGGACCAACATCATAAACATGGTTGATCAAGTCCAAAACATGGGCTGATTTACGTGTCACACCCGTAACCAAACCGTCACCATGGCCATGCGCAAGCATCAATGAACCAAACACATGGCGATCTCGGGCTGCAAGCCGGTGTATGTCGGTTTGGTCAAAACCTTTCCGATGTAGGCGCTCATATAGATAATCTTTATAGGTATCCAAATGCTCTGTTTTCGCCGCGTTAACTATTTCTAACTCATTGATGGCATCACCAAGGCCAGCAGCTTCAAGGCCTGCCTGCACATCACTTTCACGCCCCACAACAATGGATTTCCCAAAACCCTGGCGTTGATACATAACCGCTGCACGTAAAACACGCTCGTCATGGCCTTCAGAAAAAATCATCCGGGCCTGTGCAGATCGGGCGCGGGCATTAATACCACGTAAAATACTGGCAGTTGGGTCCATTCGGGTTTTAAGAGACAGCTCATAGCCATCCATATCCACAATTGGACGACGCGATACGCCTGTGTCCATACCCGCCCGCGCAACAGCCGGGGGAATACGGTAAATCAAACGTGGATCAAAGGGTGTGGGGATAATGTAGTCACGGCCAAAACTCAGCTTGGTACCATAGGCAAGAGCAACCTCATCAGGCACTTCTTCGCGTGCCAAAGCCGCCAATGCCCGTGCACACGCTATTTTCATCTCATCATTTATCGCGCGGGCATGAATATCCAGCGCGCCACGAAACAAATAGGGAAAACCTAAAACGTTATTAACTTGGTTTGGGTAATCTGAACGGCCTGTAGCTACAATCGCATCAGGACGAACTTCATGAGCTTTTTCAGGCGTAATCTCGGGATCAGGGTTAGCCATCGCAAAGATCACCGGGTTAGGCGCCATATTTGCGACCATCTCCGGCGTCACAGCACCTTTCACAGACACACCCAAGAACACATCTGCCCCAACCATAGCTTCATCCAGGGTCCGCAGTTCTGTAGTAACAGCGTGGCCAGATTTCCACTGATTCATACCTTCCGTGCGGCCCTGGTAAATCACACCCTTAGTATCACACACCACACAGTTACTATGCTTCGCACCCATAGACTTTAGTAGCTCAACACATGCGATTCCAGCCGCACCAGCTCCATTCAAAACAATTTTTACATTCTGAATAAGCTTTCCAGAGAGGTGTAGCGCGTTGATCAGGCCAGCAGCACAAATCACCGCAGTTCCGTGCTGGTCATCATGAAAAACTGGGATATCCATGACTTCTTTAAGAGCCTGCTCAATAATAAAGCACTCCGGCGCCTTGATGTCCTCAAGGTTAATACCGCCAAATGTTGGCCCCATCAACTTCACTGCATTAATGAACTCTTGCGGGTCTTCGGTATCGAGCTCGATATCAACAGAATTAACGTCAGCGAAGCGCTTAAACAAAACCGCCTTACCCTCCATCACCGGTTTGCTGCCCAAGGCACCAAGGTTCCCAAGACCCAAAACTGCAGTTCCGTTAGATATCACAGCAACTAAATTGCCCTTGTTGGTGTAATCATAAGCAAGTTCAGGGTTATCAGCGATTGCCAGGCAGGGAACAGCCACACCTGGAGAATAGGCGAGCGAAAGGTCTCGCTGTGTTGTCATCGGCACCGTTGCCGTGATTTCAAATTTACCTGGTGTTGGCTCCATATGGAACGCAAGCGCGTCTGCATCAGTAACTTTATTATTAGCCATTCTGGAGCTCCTTGTTCATGGGAGATTATACCCTCCCAACAAAGCCACGACAACAGCTTCCTTTCATGATGGTTTCTGCATAATACTAGCAGCAAATGGAGAGCAGTCTGTGAACAACACTGAGTATTCTGTAACGCCCATGATGGCGCAGTTTCTTGAAATAAAGCACGAATACCCAGCAGCCTTGCTGTTTTACCGAATGGGGGACTTCTATGAGTTGTTTTTTGATGATGCCGTAGCTGCTGCACAAGCTCTTGATATCACGCTTACAAGGCGCGGCAAACATCTCGGTGAAGACATACCAATGTGCGGTGTTCCAGTTCATGCGGCAGAAGGTTATCTGCTCAACCTCATACGAAAGGGGTTTCGCGTTGCGGTCTGTGAGCAGTTAGAAAATCCCAAAGAAGCTAAAAAGCGCGGTGCAAAATCTATTGTTAAACGCGGCGTAGTGCGCCTTGTGACGCCAGGAACACTAACAGAAGACACGCTGCTCCACTCTCGACAAAGCAATTTCCTTGCTGCCTTTGCCCAGGTCCGCGACCAAAGCTGCTTGGCCTGGCTAGACATCTCAACGGGCGATGTACGCTATAGCCCCTGCTCAGCAGTGCGGCTAGGCCCAGAATTGGCGCGACTTGAGCCCGCAGAGGTTTTAATCTCAGACACAGCCACGCCCGAATTCCTTGAAATCATCTCAGGTGCTGGCGCAGCCGCCACGCCACTTTCACAATCTATGTTTGATAGCGTATCGGGCATGGAGCAGCTTTCTGCTGCTTTTGGTGTGAAAACCCTCAAAGGATTTGGAGACTTTGGCCGGGCTGATATCGCAGCGCTTGGTGCGCTCATTGAGTACTTAAACACTACTCAAAAGGGTCAGCTTCCACTGTTGCGGCAACCCGTATGCGAAGTGCGTGATGATTTTGTTGCCATAGATGCGGCAACCCGCCGGAACCTAGAGTTAACCCAAACCTTGTCTGGTGAGAAAAAGGGCTCCTTACTGTCTATAGTTGATCGCTCTGTAACCGCCGCCGGCGCGCGGCTTTTGTATCGTAGGATCACAACCCCCTCACAGCGACTAGACACCATTAGTGAGCGCGCTTCGGCTGTTCAATTTTTTAGTGAAAATAGTGGTGTGCGCACAGAGCTGCGAAATGCCTTGAAGCTATTACCAGACATTGAGCGCGCCTTGGGCCGCTTAGCACTGGGGCGCGGCGGACCGCGCGATCTCGTAGCCTTAAATAACGGTGTAGCTCAAGCATCTGAGGTGCATGAACTGCTTTCTGAGTATGAATTACCAAAATTACTGAGTGGATCAAAAGCAGATTTAGTCGGCCATAACACACTATCATTCCAGCTGGATCTAGCCCTAGTAGCCAGCCCCCCACTGTTGGCTAGAGATGGCGGCTTTGTAGCAGTAGGCTATTCTACTGAACTAGATGAGGTGACTTCCCTACGCGATGAGGCCCGATCAGTTATTGCAAGCATGCAGGCCAATTATGCAAAACTTGCAGGTGTGACCACCTTGAAAATCAAACATAACAATGTGCTTGGATACTTCATTGAAACAACGGCCATGCATGCGCAGCGCATGCTTACAGCACCATTAAATGAAACTTTCATTCACCGGCAAACAACAGCCAATTCCGTTCGCTTTACCACAGTGGACTTGGGCGAATTAGAAACTAAAATATTAAATGCTGCGGGAACGGCTGCCAGTTTAGAATTGGAGATATTTGATGCCCTATGCGCTACTGTCTTGGACTACGCATCCAGCCTTCAGGCCCTAGCCATCTCAATTGCGGAAATTGACGTCGCCTCCGCCCTAGCAGAGTTAGCGATGGCCGAAGGGTGGGTGCGGCCAATTTTAAATGATAGCCGCAATTTTATAATCAAGCAGGGCAGGCATCCAGTGGTGGAAACGGCCCTAAAGGTTCAATCTTCCTCGCTCTTTGTGGCCAATGATTGCATGCTCTGCAGCGCCAACGACATGATTTGGCTACTTACTGGTCCCAATATGGCAGGTAAGTCAACATTTCTGCGGCAAAACGCTTTGATCGCCCTACTTGCGCAAGCTGGGTCTTATGTGCCCGCAGCCCATGCAGAAATTGGAATTGTTTCACAGATTTTTAGCCGTGTTGGCGCAGCTGATGATTTGGCGCGTGGTAGATCAACGTTTATGGTTGAAATGGTTGAAACCGCAGCTATTTTAAATCAAGCAGATGATCGGGCTTTGGTTATTCTAGACGAAATCGGTCGCGGCACCTCAACTTATGATGGACTATCTATTGCCTGGGCAACCCTTGAACATCTACATGACGTCAACCAATGCCGTGCTTTATTTTCTACGCATTATCACGAACTCACGCAGCTCTCAACAAAACTAAAGCATGTGGACAACGCCACTGTGGCGGTTCGGGAGTGGCAAGGCGAGGTAGTCTTTTTACATGAAGTCAAAAAGGGGGCAGCAGACCGGTCTTACGGAGTGCAGGTCGCTAAGCTTGCAGGTTTGCCTCAATCCGTGTTAGAGCGGGCAAAGATTGTGCTGGAGGCGCTGGAACGTGGGGAGCGTGACGGCCACAGTAAACAAATGGCACTTATTGATGACCTGCCATTATTTTCTGCTGTAGCTGCAGCACCACCAATTAGGTCCTCAGCACTTGAGGACGCCTTAGAAAATATTCAGCCCGATTCAATTAGTCCAAAAGAGGCACTAGATTTAATCTATGAACTTAAGGCAAAAATAAAAGTTTAGAAAAGGGCGGCCAAAGCCGCCCAAATCTAATGGCCCCATAACGTACCTTAGCCCGGTGTGGAAGAAACACCGACCTGAGCAGGCCGCAACAAGCGATCATGCAGCATAAAGCCCTCAGCCATCACCTGAATGATGTCGCCAGCCTTGGTTCCAGGAGCCGGCGCCTCAAACATAGCCTCATGATCCTGTGGATTAAATCGATCTCCAATTTCTGGCAGAATGGGCTCAATACCATGCTTTTTAAAGATATTGACAATTTCACGCATGGTTAGCTCAACGCCCTCAATCAACGCCGACGCAACTTCACGTTGCTCATCGGTAGCAACCTCTAAGCCACGCTTGAGGTTGTCATACACAGGCAGAAGATCACGAGCCAGCTTAGAGCCGCCATAATTTTCAGCCTCACGACGATCTCGCTCACTTCGTTTGCGGGAGTTCTCGGCATCAGCCAAGGCGCGCATCCACTTATCTTTCAGATCATCGCGTTCAACACGAAGTGCTTCAAGCTCAACACGCAGGGCATCAAGCTCGAGCTCTTCCTTGGTATATTCATCTTCACCGTACTCTTCTTCTTCAGCAAGACTAATGTCTTGTAAAAAGTCTTCTTCATTCTCTATCGCCATCTGGGCCTAACCTCGATCAGATAAAACTCGCCCAATCATCTGGGCAGTATAATTCACAATTGGCACAATCCTACCGTAATTCAAACGCGTGGGTCCAATTACGCCAATAGCACCAATAACCATTCGGTCAGCGTTCATATAGGGAGAAATTACCAAAGAGGAACCCGAAAGTGAAAAGAGTTTGTTCTCAGAGCCAATAAAAATGCGAACGCCGTCACCTTCATCGGTTAATTGCAAGAATTCTGCAATATCACGTTTGCGTTCAAGGTCATCAAACAACACCCTCACCCGCTCCAAATCCTCTGCAGTGCCAGCTTTTTCTAAAAGATTCGACCTGCCTCGCACAATCAGACGCTCATTGTCTCCACCAGCGTCTTGCATCACCGCAATTCCAGCCTCCACAAGGCTCGTGGTTAGCACATCGAGTTCAGAGCGATGCTTCTTTATTTCCAAGCTGATTGTGGACTGAAGTTCTTGGAGTGTTTTTCCCTGACCAATAGCATTTAAAAAGTTTGCCGCCTCACGCATCTGGCTGAGGGTTTGGCCGAGGGGTGGTCGGAAAACACGGTTTTCAACCTCTCCGTTCGCAAAAACTAGCACTACAAGAGCACGGTCTGTTGCTAAAGATACAAACTCAATGTGCTTTATAGGTGACGATTTTTTAGGCGCGAGCACTAAGGATGCCCCATGGGTCAAGCCAGATAATGCACTGGACATACGATCAAGCATACTAGTGACGCTGTCACTTTCATCCATAGTGGCTGCAATCTTTCTTTGATCAGCCTCGTCTGGGTCGCCGACCTCCATGATGCCGTCCACAAACATCCGCAGGCCAAGCTCTGTAGGTTGGCGACCTGCAGAAGTGTGTGGACTATCCAAAAGCCCCAAAACCTCTAAATCTTTCATTACGTTACGAATCGTAGCGGCACTCACCTGTTGGCTCATTTGCTGGGTCAGCGTGTTGCTACCCATAGGCTCACCAGAAGAAAGATAGCTTTCCACAATCCTCTGAAACACTTCGCGACTGCGCATGTCCATCTCTGAAAATAGTTCTTGTGACGAATCCATTCACCTAGCCCTTGCCATTTGGGGTGTGCATCGCATATTCGCCCATGAACACTGAGAGGACAAGCTATGCGACCATCCAATCGAGAATTAAATCAAATGCGCGACATTGTGATCGAAACGGGGGTCACCCGTCACGCAGAGGGATCTTGTTTGATCAAGATCGGAGATACACATGTTTTATGTACCGCCAGCCTAGAAGAGCGGGTTCCGTCTTTTCTGCGCAACTCTGGTCTCGGGTGGGTTACTGCCGAGTACGGCATGCTTCCTCGCGCAACCCACACGCGAATGCGCCGGGAAGCTAAGAACGGCCAGTCAGGCCGTACACAAGAGATTCAGCGGCTAATTGGCCGCAGCTTACGCGCCGGCGTCGATCGATCCGCCTTGGGCGAACGTCAGATCAGTATTGACTGCGACGTAATTCAAGCAGACGGCGGAACTCGTTGTGCAGCGATCACAGGCGGCTGGGTAGCTCTGAGCTTAGCTGTGCAAAAACTTATGAAGGCTGGTGATATCCAAAGTCATCCACTTTTAGATCCAGTGGCAGCAGTAAGCTGTGGAATTTATGCAGGTCAGGCAGTTTTGGACCTAGACTACCCAGAGGATAGTGAGGCTGGCGTTGACGGTAACTTCGTAATGCTGGGTTCGGGAAAAATTGTTGAAGTTCAAATGTCAGCCGAAGGCTCAACCTTTTCGCGCGACCAAATGGGACAATTAATGGACTTGGCAGAGGCGGGTATTTCACAATTGGTGGAAGCACAGATGGCAGCCATCAGCTAATGCGCAAACTCACAGAAGCAAAAATCATCTTAGCTAGCCATAATAAAGGCAAGTTACGCGAAATCCAGTTATTATTAGAACCCTTTGGGATTGAGTGTGTGAGCGCAGGTGATCTTGGGCTAGAAGAGCCAGACGAAACTGAAACCTCCTTTGCTGGGAACGCACGCCTGAAGGCACATTTTGCAGCGACGGCGGCTAACTTTCCGGCATTATCAGACGACAGTGGCATTTCTGTCGACGCTCTGGACGGAGCGCCTGGCGTTTATACTGCTGATTGGGCCGAAACGCCTGATGGCCGGGACTTTAAGCTAGCTATGGCCAGGGTTTGGGACAGGCTGGAGGCCGCAGCAGCACCGTATCCACGCAAAGCGCAGTTTAATTGCACGTTATGTTTGGCTTGGCCTGATGGTCATGACGAAATTTTTGAAGGTACTGCTGCAGGGCGCGTTATTTGGCCAATGAGGGGAGTTCATGGCTTTGGGTTTGACCCAGTATTTCAGCCCGATGGCCATGCGTTGACCTTTGCCGAAATGCTACCAGAGCAAAAGCAGCCCCTTACGCACCGGGCTGACGCCTTTGCCAAGCTGGTGGCTGGCTGTCTTGAATGAAGATTGGCGCCATGGGGGTTTTGGGCTTTATATTCACTGGCCCTTTTGTGAAGCAAAGTGTCCATATTGTGACTTTAATTCTTACGTCAGCCCCAGTGTAGATGATGACGTCTGGGAGAAGGCCCTGCTATCCGAATTAGATCGACATGCAGAGCTTACAAAGGGCCGGCTTTTAAACTCAATTTTCTTTGGTGGCGGGACACCCAGCCTAATGCCACCTTCTATGGTGGAACGTTTGATCAGTCGTGCATTGGACCACTGGACTGCAGCAAACAACATTGAAATCACCCTTGAAGCAAATCCATCTTCGGTGGAAGCAGCCCGCTTTGCTGATTTCCACGCCGCGGGTGTTAACCGGATCTCAATGGGCATCCAAGCGCTGAATGACCCTGATTTAAAACAGCTTGGCAGACTTCACTCCGTTGCTGAAGCCATGACAGCACTTAAAATCGCTAAGCAGACTTTTAGCCGAGTTAGTTTTGATTTAATTTATGCACGACAGAACCAGTCCCTACCAGAATGGCGCTTAGAGTTAGCTAAAGCAATTTCATTGAGCGACGGCCACCTATCGCTATATCAGCTTACAATTGAGCCGGGCACAGCCTTCGGCTTTCGTGCCGAAGCTGGAAAACTGCGTGGCCTACCAGATGAAGATCTGGCTGCTGACATGTTTGATTTTACAAATGAGGCCTGCTCATCTGCAGGTCTTGCGGGGTATGAAGTTTCAAATTATTCGTATAAAGGTCTGGAATCATTACATAATATAATATATTGGCAGGGTGGAGATTATATTGGTATCGGCCCAGGAGCTCACGGGCGCCTAACCTTAGGTAGGAGGCGTATCGCGACACAGACTGCCCTTGCCCCGATAGCATGGTTAGACCGTGTTTCCCTAAAGTCCAGCGGCACAGTAAAATCAGAAGTCCTTTCTAAAACTAGCCACGCAAACGAATTAATCATGATGGGCTTGCGATTGCAGAGCGGCATTTCACGCTCCAGAGTGGAAGCAATTGCGGGCCAGCCACTACTGATCCCTGAGCATCTGATTGAATTGGGCTTAATTGAATTAAACAACGACGAGGTCCGTGCTACCGACAGCGGCCGCCTCTTACTAAATCAACTTGTTGAAGCGGTTATGTATTAGGGTCCCGCCAGGCGGCGGCAGAGCTCGTCAAGCTGTTCAAGATCCTTATAGCTTATTGTGACTGAACCACCTTCTTGACCAGAATTATGCGAAACCAACACATTCATTTTCAAAGCAGCTGACAGATCGCCCTCAAGCGCGCGGGTATCTGCATCCCTATGCGAGCGGCTGGGTCGCTCTGACTTTAGCACCTTTGGCTGCTTAACGAGCTTTTCAACCTGACGGACTGATAGGCCACGGCTAACGATTATACGAGCCAACTCTGAAGCATTGGGCGCAGTGATAAGGGCTCGAGCGTGACCGCTGGACAGCTTACCCGCTATCACAAGTGCTTGAACATCTTCTGGGAGTGCCAAAAGTCTGAGATTGTTGGCGATGTGGGGGCGCGATTTCCCAAGAGCCACAGCCATTTTCTCTTGTGTATGCCCAAACTTGTCCATGAGTTGGCGGTACCCAATAGCTTCTTCAATAGGATTAAGGTCGGATCGTTGGATATTTTCAATAATTGCAATTTCAAGAACATCTCGGTCAGAGAGCTCTCGAACAACTATAGGCAATTCATGCAACTGTGCCATTTGCGCGGCGCGCCATCGACGTTCGCCAGCAACAATCTCAAAATCTCCAACTCGGCTTGGATGTGCGCGGACTAAAAGTGGCTGTATAATCCCCTTTGACCGAATCGAATTGCTCAAATCGCTCAAATCATCGGCATCAAAGTGTCTACGTGGTTGGTTGGGATTGGGATGTATTTTCTCTATTGGAGAAAATACACCAACCCTAAGTTCAGTCGAGGCGGAACTTATATTGTTAGCCACTGGCTCTATGTCGGCCATAAGGGCTGATAGACCGCGGCCCAAGCCGCGTTGGCGTTTGGTTGTATCGACCATTTGATTTCCTAACTTGACTGATTCCGACGGACCAGAACCTCTTGCGCCAAAGCCCGATACGCCCTGGCACCTTTAGACCTGCTATCATAACTTAAAACCGGCATAGAAAAAGACGGTGCTTCGCTAATACGTACATTCCGTGGAATGACAGTCTTAAAAACCAATTCACCAAGATTCTCTCGAGCGTCTTCTTCAACTTGTAAAGACAATCTATTGCGAGCGTCAAACATGGTGAGCACTACACCCTCAATCCTCAATCCTGGATTACCAAGATTTCGCACCTCCCGAACCGACGTTAAAAGCTGAGAGAGCCCCTCAAGCGCAAAAAATTCACTTTGAAGGGGAATTATTAAGGCGTCGGCGGCAATAAGGGCGTTGACAGTCAAAACATTGAGAGACGGTGGACAATCAAAAAAAATATAATCGTAGTGAGACAAGTCTGAGCTTGCTAATACCGTTCGTAATAAATGACTTCTATTTTTCGTATTGGCGAGCTCTATATCAGCAGAACTGAGGTCTGTAGTTGAAGGAACTAGAAACAAATTCTCAACATCTGTTTTTATTACAAATCGTTCCTCTAGAACCTCGCCGACCAGAACATCATAAGTTGTAAACTCACGCTCATCAGCAGCAGAGCCAAGCCCCGTTGACGCATTCCCCTGTGGATCCAGATCCATAATCAGCACCCTTTGCCCAACCTCGGCAAAGGCTGCAGCCAAGTTTAGGGTTGTAGTTGTCTTGCCAACACCACCTTTTTGGTTAGCAATCGCAATTATTTTTGGCTTATCTTGTTGCACGCTGGATATTCCTAATGGTGAGAATCGCTGCATCAGTGTTTGTTTTGCTCTTAATCACTTTACAATCAAATGACCACGATTGTCGTGCGGCCACAAGCTCCTGCTGGTAACTTTGCCCCTTCATCAGTAAGCAAACACCGCCTTCTTCAACCAAGTTTTCTACAAGACTTAATAACCTTGGAAGCGGTGCAAGGGCACGCGCAGACACGGTTGTCCCTCGTGGTAAATTCAAGGATTCAATTCTGGCATTATGAATTTGACAATTTAGGCCAAGCATCGCTACCGCCTGGCGCAAAAAAGTTGCCTTTCTAACATCACTTTCGATTAAAACGACCCTGGTAGATGGTGCCGATTCCTTTAGAATTATAGCAACAACAATCCCAGGAAATCCTCCACCACTGCCAATATCAATCCAGAAATTGCCAAGGTCACCCATTGGTATAATTTGTACAGAATCCTCCACGTGCCTGCGCCAAATATCAGACAAGCTGCTTTTAGCTATCAGGTTAATAACCGGGTTCCACTTTTCTACAAGCGCAACAAACGCCTCCAGTCGGCCCTGTGTTTCACGTGAAACATTAAGTTCGATAGAAAACCCCCTTTTTTATATGGCTTTTTTTAACTTGTGCGCCTTAAGCCTCAGTAGCACTGCAGTAAGGGCGGCTGGCGTGATACCCTCTATGTTTTTTGCTGCGCCCAGAGAACGGGGCCGCGCCAACGATAGCTTGGATATCATTTCGGATGATAGGCCTGACACGCCTTGATATTCAAATTCCAACGGTATCTCTATGTTCAGATCTCGCGCCAGAGCTTCGATGTCTCGGCTCTGACGCTCAATATACGTCACGTACAGCGCCTCCCGCGCCGCCTGTGTCAAAGAACTCGGCTCGCAACCCCTCAGGGTTGGCTCAAGAGCTATTAAATGCTTGGTTGAAACGCCCGGTATAGCCAGAAGCTCATGACCGTTTCTCCGACGCCCATCTAACCCAAGGTCTATTCCGGCCAGACGGGCCTGGTTTGGAGACACAGCCATCGCTGATAGCGCTCCTCGACAACTGTTGAGCTGATCAACCTTGGTCAGGAAGCTATTATATCTCCCAGATGAAACACAGCCAGACCTATAGCCTTGCTCTGTAAGCCTTTGATCGGCGTTATCTGCTCGTAACTTTAATCGAAACTCGGCTCGCGACGTAAACATTCTATACGGCTCAGTCGCCCCTCTGGTTGTCAGGTCGTCTAACATAACGCCGATATAACTTGTACTCCGATCAAACTGAATGGGCTCAACCGCCTTTAGCTTTTTGGCTACGCCTATGGCGGCCACAAGGCCCTGAGCAGCGGCTTCTTCATATCCAGTGGTGCCATTTATTTGGCCTGCCAAAAACAAGCCACTCAACAAAGAAGATTCTAAATCAGATGATAATCCCTGCGGATTTAAAAAATCATATTCGATTGCATAGCCAGGTTGTAGGATTTCGACACCCTCAAAGCCAACAATAGAGCGGACATACTTGTGTTGAACATCTTCCGGTAATGACGTTGAAATACCATTTGGATACACACAGTTAGTCGAAAGGCCCTCAGGTTCTAAAAAAATTTGATGGCTGGTCTTATCGGCAAATCGTGTAATTTTATCCTCAATGGAAGGACAGTAGCGCGGCCCAATTCCCTCGATATGCCCCCCGTACATAGCGGAGCGACCTATGTTTTCTCTTATAATATCATGTGTTGCTACATTTGTGTGGGTTATCCCGCAGCCAACCTGCTTTACAATAGGGGTGCAAGACAGAAAAGATAGCATAACCGGGCAGTCATCTGCGGGCTGAACCTCCAATTGCTGCCAATCTATCGTGTCACCATTTAAACGTGGCGGGGTTCCAGTTTTAAGCCGGCCAAAAGTGGCGCCCAGAGATTCCATCTGTACTGATAACCTATCAGCCGCACCCTCACCCATTCGGCCAGCCGAAACACGCTTATCGCCAATGTGAATCGTCCCACGCATAAATGTGCCAGCGGTTAATATTACTGCGCTAGCTAAGACCTCAGACCCGTCTGATAATTGGACCCCAGTAACGGCACCCTTACTTGACAAAAGTGCTGATGCCTCACCTTCGATAACGGTAAAATCCTGTTTTGCCAAAAGAGATTGGATTGCTTCTAAGTATAGCTTTCGGTCAGACTGAGTCCTTGGCCCTTGAACTGCAGGGCCCTTGCTGCGGTTCAATAATCGAAATTGGATGCCAGACATATCGGCTGCAGTACCCATAATACCATCTAAGGCATCTATTTCTCGAACGAGGTGGCCCTTCCCCAGACCACCAATCGCCGGATTACAGGACATAACGCCAACAGTAGCTTTGTCTCAGGGTCACAAGCGCAGCCAACCCATAACGGCAAGCAGCGTGGAGTGCCTCACAGCCCGCATGTCCTCCACCAACTACGACAACATCAAAATGTTTCACGTGAAACAGCCCCCTACTTCCCTAGGCAAAAACTTGAGAAGATTTCATCAAGTACTGATTCTATATCAATTTTACCAAAAACAAAATCCAATTCACTTAACGCAAAATAAAGCTCCTGAGACGCCAACTCAAAAGGTAGTGGCTTTTGGTCGATTAACTCTAGGGTCTTTGTCAGCACAACATTAGCAGCCTGCAATCCGACAACCTGTCGCTCACGAATCGCGACCACGTCGGTTGGCGTTTTTTGCATCAGCTTATCTGAAATTAATTGCAGGAGATATGATACGCCCAATCCAGTCTTTCCAGACACAGACAACTCAGGCGAAAATCTTTCATCGGCCTTGTTTAATACAACAAAGTCATCTGGACGCGCGGGAAACGGTAGCGCTTCATCAATAGAATCTACTAAAAATAGCCTAATATCTGCTTCATCAGACCTTGCGTAAGCCATTGATATACCTAAGTTTTCTATCTCGTCCTCTGATTCTCGTAAACCAGCTGTATCTAGAAATGTTATGGCTAGCCCCATAAGATCAATACGTACCTCAATTACATCGCGGGTAGTTCCTGCGACATCAGATGTGATAGCGGCTTGCCGCCCAGCGATAGCGTTTAGCAAGGTTGATTTTCCAACATTAGGCGATCCCACAATTGCCACAACGAAACCAGAACGAATTTTTGAGGCGATTACAGATCGCTCTAGTATCGTAGAGATAGACATTTGTGTTTGGCCAACCAAGTCCGCCACCTCTAAATATAAGTCACTTGGAATTTCTTCGTCTGAGAAATCAATACTGGCCTCCAAAAGAGCGGCTGCCCGTAGTAAATTGGCGCGCCAAACCGCCCCCACATCACCGAAACACCCATCTAGAACTCGAATGGCCTGTTGCCGCTGTGATTCAGTTTCCGCATCGATAAGATCTGACAGCGCTTCCACCTGGTTTAAATCAAGCCGGCCACTTTCAAGCGCCCGCCTGGTAAATTCTCCCGGTTCAGCTAACCGACATTCATAACATTTTGATAATTCACTTAGAAGCCTCGCAACAGTAGCCAGACCACCATGTACGTGAAATTCCACAACACGCTCACCGGTAAAGCTTGCGCCAGATTCGAAACAGAGTACGAGAGCACGATCAATTAAGCTACCATCGGTGGCCCGTACAGCTCGCAGACCAGTTTTACCGACTGCTGGCATATCACAAAATTGCGAAGATATATCAAATGCTTGTGGTCCAGAAAGGCGGACTATTGAAACTCCAGCCCGCCCATGTGCTGTAGCTTGGGCGAAAATAGTATCCATAAAATATTCTATGTATTCATAGAATCAAAAAATTCAGAGTTAGATTTAGTTTGCTTTAACTTTGAAATAAGAAACTCGATTGCGTCTGTGGTTCCCATAGGATTCAAAATTCGGCGTAACACGTAGGTTTTCTGCAAATCAACTTTATTTATCAATAGCTCCTCTTTCCGAGTGCCCGATTTCAAAACATCCATTGCGGGGAAAACACGTTTGTCTGCCACTTTACGATCCAGAACGATCTCGGAATTTCCTGTACCCTTAAACTCTTCGAAAATGACTTCGTCCATCCTGCTGCCAGTATCGATTAGTGCTGTTGCTATAATGGTTAGGGATCCACCTTCTTCAATATTTCGTGCAGCACCAAAGAACCGCTTTGGCCGCTGTAATGCGTTAGCATCCACGCCGCCAGTCAAAACTTTCCCGGATGATGGTACCACGGTATTGTAGGCGCGACCCAAACGGGTAATAGAATCCAACAAAATGACAACATCACGTTTATGTTCCACGAGGCGTTTAGCTTTCTCAATGACCATTTCCGACACGGCGACGTGTCGCGTGGCTGGTTCATCAAAAGTTGAACTGACAACCTCACCTTTCACTGACCGCTGCATGTCTGTTACTTCTTCTGGACGCTCGTCAATTAACAATACTATTAAATAACATTCTGGGTGGTTTTTCTCGATAGAGTTTGCGATATTTTGCAGCAACACCGTCTTACCAGTTCGTGGCGGAGCCACAATCAGCGACCGCTGGCCTTTACCAATAGGCGCCACTAAATCGATGATGCGGGCGGAACGATCCTTAGTCGTGGGATCCTCAAGCTCCATATTCAATCGCTCATCAGGATAAAGAGGAGTTAAGTTCTCAAATGCAACCTTGTGACGAGCACGCTCTGGATCCTCAAAATTTATTTTTTCTACCTTAGTCATACCAAAATAACGTTCAGTGTCCTCAGGGGCTTTAATAACGCCGTCAATGGTATCACCCGTCCGTAATGATAACTGCCGGATCATGTCTGGCGAAACATAAATATCATCTGGCCCGGGAAGGTAATTAGCTTCTGGCGATCTTAAAAACCCAAAGCCATCTTGTAGAACTTCTAAAACTATATCTCCAGCGATTTCAGCACCATCTTCTGCACGTTCTTTTAGTATTGAGAACATCATGTCGCCTTTACGCATGGTCGACGCGTTCTCAATTTCCAATTCTTCCGCCATTGAAATTAGATCTTTAGGGGTTTTTGCCTTCAGATCTGCCAAATTTACACGATCATTAGTCATTAGGTCTCTTCCCGCCCGAACAAGAGTTAGGCAACGTAATTATATTTAAGATAAAACGCAGTCCCGAACGGGTGCATGTATTAGTTACTCAGATCGGTCAACCGTGTCAAATTATAAGGAGCATTGATCAGAAAGGCCGAACTATGACCATAATAACAATAACTAATAATAAGACTGTCGGCAGTTCGTTCATGATTCGATAAGTACGACCTCCTAATAAATTTTTTCCCTGTCCGAATTCTTTCTGACGCTTTGACAACCAGAAATGAAACCCAGTCATTAGGAGTAAACATACCAGTTTTACCCAAGGCCAAAAAGCCGACCATTCTATAACCCCAGGAATTAAAGCCAACCCGATACCAAATATCCAGGTTGCTATCATTGCAGGTGTCATAATCACTCTAAGTAACTTTAATTCCATCATTATGAACAGTTTATCTGTTTCAGACGATATTTTAACTTTCTCACTGTGATGAACAAAAAGCCTGGGTAGATAAAAAAGGCCTGCCATCCAGGAGATTACAGATATAATGTGACCTACCTTAAGCCATGGATACACTTCACTTAGATATTCAATCATCCGGGAACGTCCTAAATTCTATATAATAATATATATAGTATAGAGAAAATAGTAGTGTGTTGTAGGTAAACAAATATCTGTTGATAAAAAAATATCCTAGACGTTATACCTTGTTTATAAAAAAAATAACAAAAAAACTAAAGTATGTTTTTAGATAATAAAAACAGTAATTTAAAACCCGTAACTGATAATTCCGTAGATATAAATAGTATAAAAAAATAAGTTTGAATAGGCTAACAGGCGTATTATATACATATCCACTGAACACAACTTGTTTGAATATTAGTGACAAAGTACTAAAATGGGACGATTTCTTGTATTTGCAATAAACCGCGATTACCCCCACAGTTCTATAACAAGTCAAACAGAAATTCATCCACAGGTTTACCCTCAATGGATCTTATCTTAGCTTCTCAATCCAAAACGCGCCAACATATCTTAAGTTGTGCTCGCATCATAGCTAAAGCTGTTTCGCCGCAGATTGATGAAGAGAATATAACTATATCTCTTATTGCTGAAAAAGCGTCGCCACGCGATATTGCTGATACGCTAGCTGAACATAAAGCTAAAAAAGTATCGGTAAAAAATCCCTTAAGTTGGGTACTTGGTTGCGACCAAGTCTTGGCTTTCGAAGGTAAGGTGTTCGGAAAACCCAAGACGCAGGAAGATTTAAGACAAAGTTTAATCCGCCTATCGGGAAAAACCCATCGATTGATTACTGCAAATGTCTTATATCATAACACAGAGCCGATGTGGCGCCATATTTCCGTAAATCACATGTCTATGCATCCAATGACGGCTACTGAAATTGAAACCTATGTGGAAAAACAATGGCCTGATGCCCAGTATTCTGCTGGGGGCTATTATTTTGAAAAAACCCCTCATTTATTTTCTGAAGTCCGAGGAAATTGGTTTGATATAATGGGATTGTCTATTGGGCCTATTACTGAGTATTTAAATCAACACATCACTGAAACGGTGTTTAAGGCACCCAAGATTGCAGCTGTTTTAGGCCACCCCATTGCTCATAGTAAATCACCGCGCATGCACGGTCACTGGCTAAAAACTAATAAAATTTCAGGTTCTTATACAGCCATAGATATTCCACCAGGTCTGTTGTCACAGACAGTACAGGTGTTGATTGGAGCAGGTGTTATGGGCTTTAATGTTACTCTGCCTTATAAAGAAGATGCCCTAGCGCTCGCTGACTATCAAACTCCACGCGCTAAGGCGATTGGTGCAGCAAACACCTTAATTATTGATTTAAAAGGAAAAATTACTGCTGATAATACAGATGGCTATGGTTTTATTACTAACCTAAAGGACAAAAGCAGTGATTGGCTCCCACAGGCTGGGCCGGCGCTTGTGTTAGGAGCTGGCGGAGCGTCACGAGCCATCTTAGTATCATTAATTGAAGCCGGCGTTCCAAAAATTTACCTCAGCAATCGAACCCATCAGCGAGCGAAAGACGTAGCACTTCAACTATCACCATTAATTGAAGTTATAGACTGGGAAGATAAAGAACGATATCTTTCAATGGTTACCACAGTAGTAAATACTACGTCTCTTGGTATGATTGGGAAGCCGCCACTTGAAATAGACCTTTCGTCAATCAATTCAAAAGCAACGGTCACTGACTTAGTTTACACTCCACTAGAAACACCCTTCTTGGTCCAGGCCCGCAGTTTTGGCTGCTCAGTGGTGGGCGGGTTGGAATGTTGCTTCACCAAGCCGTTCCTGGATTTGAAGCATGGTTTGGAACGTGCCCCATAGTTGATTCTGAAGTAGAGGCTTTAGTATTAAAATGAGTTATTTACTGGGGCTAACTGGATCTATTGGAATGGGAAAATCAACTACTGCAGCACTATTTGCCGCACGTGGATGTCTTATATGGGATGCGGATTTGGCTGTGCACCGTGCATATAATGAGGGTGGAGACGGTGTCGCTGAAATTAAAAAAATCGCAATAACAGCGGTTGATTCCAATAGCGTCAATCGTGATAAGCTGCGAACGCTTATATTAGAAGATCCGACCCTTTTAGCCAAAATAGAGGCGATTATTCATCCAATTGTGCAGAAAGATCGACAAGCCTTTATTGCATCTAATCCAGGCTCAATTTTAGTGTTTGATATTCCCCTTTTGTTTGAATTGAATTCTGAGTCTGATTTTGATGCAGTTGCCTGTGTTCTATCGACATTTGAAATGCAAAAAACCCGTGTTATGGCACGACCTGGTATGACCAGAACCCATCTAGAGATGATTATTAGCAAACAACTGCCTGCAGCTGATAAAGCAGCGCGAGCGAACTATATTATTAATACTGCTACAAAGGATATTGCTAGAGCCGCAGTGGACAGTATTATAAAAGATATAAAACGAAAGGTAGAAAATGCGTGAAATTGTTTTGGATACCGAAACAACAGGATTTGAGCCAAATGATGGAGACCGCATTGTTGAAATTGGTGCCGTTGAGCTGTTTAACCACCTGCCCACTGGTAGGACTTATCATCAGTACATCAATCCACAGCGGAATATGCCTGAGGGAGCTTTTGGAGTCCACGGAATTAGTGAAGAGTTTCTTTCAGACAAACCCGTCTTTAAAGCCATTGCACAAGACTTCATTGATTTCATTGGAGGCTCTAAGCTTGTAATTCACAACGCATCTTTTGATATGAAGTTTTTAAATGCCGAGTTGGGCTGGGTAAACCGCCCCCCTCTGCCCAAGAGCCAAGCCGTTGATACTTTGGCTTTGGCACGTCGCAAGTATCCCGGGTCACCTGCCTCTCTTGACGCATTATGCCGTAGGTTTGGCATTAATAATTCATCTCGAACCCTGCATGGCGCACTTTTAGATTCTGAAATCTTAGCTGAAGTGTATTTGGAATTAATCGGTGGACGTCAGCCGGACTTGGTGATGTCAGGGTCAACCATAAAAAAGCCTGTAGATGGCGTTGTACCGCAAGATTGGCGACTGCTGCCTCGTCCAACACCACTTGCACCACGCCTATCAAAAATAGAAAAAGCGGCACATGAAAAATTCATTGCCACTTTTGGATCTAAAACCCTTTGGTCTAAATAAACTTATACTGTTTTACCTTAGTTTGGTTTTTCCTTTTCTTTTTCTGCAACGCGTCGTTGAACTTCATTGCGGTACAACGCCATGAAGTCAATGGTATCAAGGTTTAGTGGCGGAAAGCCTCCATCACGGGTTACATCACTAACAATCCGGCGTAGGAACGGAAATATCATTCTAGGGCATTCGATCATCAAATAGGGGTGTAGTTGTTCGTCTGGTAGATTTTCTACATGGAAAACCCCACCATACTCCACCTCTAATAGGAACATAGGTTCACCCTTTTCCTTTGTTTTTGACAAAATCTTAGTTTTTATTATCACCTCGTATTGGTGCTCAATTGGGCGCTTGTTCCCATCAACATTCACCTGAACATTAATTTCTGGCTGCACCTCACCCTTTATTCCCTTTTGAGCCAAAATATTTTCAAATGACATGTCGCGAATATATTGGGCGAGTACTTGCATTTTTACAGGTTTTGGAGCGGCCTCTTCTTCGTTTTTAGCACTCTCAATTGGCTTTTTTGCCATGTTTATCACTCCTAAAAATATTTCTTAAACCGCTTAACAGAATGTTTGTCTCCGCTCAATCCTTTGTCCAACCTGATGGATTTTGGTTGGGCGAAACCTGTTCGAACTGTCCTTCGATTACATCTCCGTCAGAATTTTCATGTGGCGTTGAAAAATTTATATTACTGGTCTTAAGCTTCGAGCGAATGCTTTGCATTACAAACATTCTGAAAGGAGGGAAAAGTAAAAGAAAACCTACAGCATCAGTAAAAAACCCAGGCGTAAGAAGTAGGGCGCCAGCAAAAAGGATCATTGCACCATGGGCCAAAGGTTCTGTTGGGTCTTTCATGCTTATGAAATGATCCCTGTAAATTTGCCAGTGTTTGTGCTCCCTGACTGCGCACTAGCCATGTTCCTGTAATTGCCGTTATCAAAACGATTAAAAGTGTAGGCCAAAGGCCAATTATACCTCCAACCTGAATAAATAAACCAATTTCAATTAATGGCACGGCGATAAAGACAATTAACAATCGCATTTAGGGTCTCCTATTCAACTTTGTGCTGGTGGACTTGAACCACCTGCTGTCCTACATATGTATTAACAATGAAAATTTCTATTCCTCATGGGGCAACAGATAAACAATGAATATGCAATTAATCCAACTTTTAGCTCTGGCGGGCATCGCGGTGTATCTAGTTTTGAAGCTGCGCGGTGTTCTTGGCACACGTGATGGCCATGAGGGTCAGCGCACTGATATGGTGGAGCCGGTTAATAATCGACCAAAACTTGAAGTTATTGAGGGTGGTCTTGATGAAGATATTACAGACCATGCAGCCGAAGGCAGCGATGCGGCAGGTGCGCTACTTGGCATGAAGCTCGCTGAACCATCTTTTTCTGTTACTGAATTTCTACAGGGGTCAAAAGGCGCCTATGAAATGATTCTGATGGCGTTTGAAAATGGAGACATTGAAAGTGCAAAGAATTTTTTAAGTGATGACGTTTATGACGCCTTTGCCTCAGTGGTTGAAGCGCGTAAAGAGAAGGGCTTGACGATTGAAGTTGAGTTTATTGGAGTACGTGAGACGGGCCTTATGGGCGCCAGTTTTGACTCGGTGACTAACCTCGGTGAGGTGGATGTTCGGTTTGTTTGCGAACTGACCTCTTTGGTGCGCAACGCCAGTGGTGAAATTGTTGAAGGTAATGAAACTGAGGTCAAACGCCAGCGTGATATCTGGACTTTTTCCCGAACAATGGGGTCGTCTGATCCAAATTGGCAACTCACAGCTACGGGCGAATAACTCCACACGGGATGGTTTTCCACCCAGTTTCAGATGCACGCACCGGGGTTTTGGGGTAGTAGATATGGTTAGAAAGCTGCGTCCAGAAGAGAGAGAGCTCTGGCAAAGGGTAGCGGACACAGCCACGCCGATGCGACTGGCTAAGTCAGCCGCACTGCCGCCTGTATTGGTTTCTAAGGCGAAGAAACAGCGTGTGGTACTGGCCCCACCGAAAATAAGTGCATTCACAATTGGCGCCAAAGCATCAGAAAAATTCACGCACACGAGTTTTATTCCAAAACCACAACCAACAATGGATGCAAAGTCTTTTGGAAAGCTGACGCGTGGAAAACTACAACCTGAGGCTCGTCTTGACTTGCATGGGATGACCCTTTCAGAGGCCCATCCTTTTTTATTAAATTTTATTTTTTGATCTGCACAATTGAAGCGTCGCCTAGTATTAGTGATTACTGGCAAGGGAAAATCTAAGCCAGATAACGGCCCAATACCTGAGCGGCATGGCGTGTTACGTCATAATGTCCCAATTTGGCTGCGGCAGGCGCCGCTCTCTAGTTGTATACTCGAGGTCACCTCGGCGCACCAAAGGCATGGAGGTGGTGGTGCATTTTATGTTTATCTGCGCCGTAATCGTTAGGCCGTTTGTGATCTGAGCACCTGCGACACACCTATCCAAATCATCAAAGACGAAAACCCAAAAAACGATGCTATGGCAATGTATTGAACTTCCAGCGCAATATTGAGATCGAGTAACAATCCAGTGATAGCAGGCCCAATTGCAGAGCCAAGCACCATTGCTGCTGCTGCGGCGGCCTTTATTGACCCAAGATGTTTGGTTCCAAAGAATTCCGCCCAAAATGCATTTGGTAGGGTAGCGGTGGCACCAGACGTTAGACCCAAAAATATAAACCCAATCAGCGCTGCTGAAAGGGATTGGCCATAGGCGAATAATAAAAAAGCTATGATCATTGGGAGCTGAAAGTAGGGAATTAGCCTCGCAGTTCCAAGCTTATCAAGTAATATTCCAGATAATATCATCGAACCAATTGCTACGGCGGTGTAGACTGGGAACATAGCCACAAGTTGAAAATGGTCCCAACCCTTAATTTCAGCAAAATGTACCTGAAGGAAGAAGAATGCGGTATTGAAAGCCGATTGTCCTAAAAACGCTGGCATCATAAACCAAAATAAAGGGTGCATCAGCGTTTGATTTCTGGTCCAATGGCGACCATTCATTCCTAAGGATTGGCCCTCTGAGGCCATAGATTGTGGGCTGCGCTCTTCGCGCAGAAGCCACATTAGTGCAGGAATGGACAGGAGTGCTATAACTGCTGCAAAGACCCAAATACCTTGCCAAGCGAAAAACAGCATCAAGGCTACCACCAACAGTGGGTAGGTAGCCTCTCCAATAGAAAACCCAAGGTTTGCGACAGAGAGCGCCTTTCCACGGTTGGTTGCGAACCAACGTGACATGGCGACCGCCGCTATGTGAGTGGACATGCCCTGGCCTGTAAACCGCAAGCAAAATATAACGACAGGCAGCAAGGCAACCCAGGGGTTGAAGGCCATAAACAGACAAGATGCAGCCAGCGCTGCAAGAACAATTGGTCCAAGTCGCCGCACACGCATAATATCTGTTAGGCCTCCGGCCCAAACCATTGCTATGGCTGAGGCAAAAGTACCAAAACCATAAATGGCACCCCAGTCCCCATGTGAGAGATTGAACTCTGCCCTAATTTCACCGGCAAATATAGAAATAAAATAGGTTTGCCCAAAACTAGACATTAGAGTTAGCAGGGCACCTGCAGCTAACCATCGGCTGTTAAGTATTATAAATCTGAACATGTATCCGTTGTCAGACCAAACGACGGCGCTTGCAAGGGGCTACAAGACGTAACGTGACAGATCACTGGATTGTAACAACGCATCCAGGTTTTTATTTACATATGCCTTATCAATAATGATTTTGGTGCCTGGTTGATCTGGTGCTACAAAAGATAGCTCCTCGAAAACTCGTTCAATCACTGTATAAAGCCGTCGCGCACCAATGTTTTCAACTGAGCGATTTACCTCAGCTGCTGCATGCGCCAGTGCTATAATCCCGTCTTCGCTGAATGATACCGTCACCTGTTCGGTTTCCATCAAGGCTGAATATTGCAGCGTTAGTGCGTTTTCGGTCTCTGATAAAATCCGCACAAAATCCTCTTCAGTTAGATCGCGCAGCTCTACTCGAATTGGCAAGCGACCCTGAAGTTCAGGTAACAGGTCGGAGGGTTTAGCAACGTGAAAGGCCCCAGACGCAATGAATAGAATATGATCAGTTTTCACTGGTCCGTGTTTGGTGGAGACAGTTGTACCCTCGATCAAGGGAAGCAAATCGCGCTGCACTCCTTCGCGGCTGACATCAGCTCCCCTTGCATCGGCACGCGCACAAACCTTATCAATTTCATCAAGAAATACGATCCCACTTTCTTCAACTGCACTCACAGCAGCTTTGGTCACGGCCTCATCATCCAACAGTTTGTCGGCTTCCTCGCCTAGCAGTACATCATAACTTGCAGAGACTGTCAGCTTTTTACGAGTTTTGCGCCCACCCATGGCTTTGCCGAAAATATCGCCCAAATTCATCATGCCCATTTGGCCGCTAGGTTGCCCAGGCACATCCAGCATCGACATTGGGTTTGAGTTGTCAGCCACTTCAAGCTCAATGATTGTATCGTCCAGCTCCCCGCTACGCAGTTTCTTACGAAACATTTCGCGGGTGGCATCACGGGCATCTTCGCCCGCAATGGCCTCAATCACGCGCTCTTCTGCAGCCTCTTTTGCTCGCGTGCGCACGTCTTCACGCATGTTGTCGCGAGTCATGGTGATGCTCGAATCTACCAGATCTCGAATAATTTGCTCAACGTCACGGCCAACATAGCCCACTTCGGTAAACTTGGTGGCCTCAACTTTAAGAAATGGCGCACGCGCAAGTTTTGCTAATCTTCGGCTAATCTCTGTCTTACCAACGCCAGTGGGACCAATCATTAGAATATTTTTTGGATAAACCTCATCGCGTAGTTCATCTGGTAATTGTTTGCGTCGCCAACGATTGCGCATGGCTACAGCCACAGCGCGCTTAGCATCATTTTGGCCAACAATATGACGGTCCAGTTCAGACACAATTTCGCGGGGGGTTAAGTCGGTCATTTGGAAATCACCTCAACAGTTAGGTTACCATTTGTGTAAACGCAAATATCAGAGGCAATGGCCATGGCCTTTCGTGCTATTTCCTCAGCACTGTAATCTGTTTCCTGAAGACCCCGAGCTGCTGCTAATGCAAAGTTTCCACCTGAACCGATCGCCGCAATGCCATGTTCAGGTTCTAGGACATCCCCGGCACCAGTGATGATCAGAAGCTCAGCGCCATCTGTCACGATCAGCATAGCCTCCAGTTTTTGAAGGTATTTGTCAGTACGCCAGTCTTTGGCTAGTTCAACACAGGCGCGTTGAAGTTGGCCGGGTGTGGCTTCTAGCTTGCCCTCCAAGCGCTCTAGAAGGGTAAATGCATCTGCTGTAGAGCCCGCAAACCCAACCACAACGTCATTCCCGCCCGGACATAGTCGCCGCACTTTGCGAGCCGTACCTTTGATTACAGTGGGCCCCAGGCTAACCTGTCCATCACCTGCAATTACAACCTGGCTCCCTTTGCGTACACCAATAATAGTTGTACCATGCCACCCAGGGAATTTTGTATCAGTCATCTGCATCTCCTCAATGTGGAAGCTATAAGGGAACTCCCCGCGCTGGCAACAGGGCAAGAAAAAGGCGCCCACAGGAGCGCCCATTCTCTTAAACCCATGCCGATATTAAATTGCGTCTTCGATCCAGCTTTTTAGCGCTGCTTTTGGCGCCGCACCGGTTTTGTTGGAGATCACTTGACCATCTTTGAACAAAAACAATGCTGGGATACCGCGGACACCAAGTGCAGCTGCGGCAGATGGGTTGCTATCAACGATCGACTTTGACAACTTTGATTTTGCCTTCCATTTCAATAGAGAGCTCTTCCAACGAGGGGCCAATTTGCTTGCAAGGACCACACCATTCAGCCCAAAAATCTACAACAACGGGCAGGTCAGACTCTTTGACGATGGCATCAAAAGTTGCATCGGTGGCGGCTACTGTGGCCATGAGATATACTCCAAATGTGATAAAATTTGGGCTAAGAGTTAGAGTTGCAAACGCCCAGCGTCAAGCAGATGGTGTGTTTTGGAGCGAGGAAATCACGAGATGATGCGGTAGTGGCATCAGATGCTGTGATTTTGTCCATAAAACAGCGGTTTCAATTTTATGGTCTGGAAAAATCTGTGACAGTGCGGATGCATAGGCCCCCATTTGGCGCAATATACCTTCAGGAACCTGATTTGGAGTTCCGGAACTATTTGGTTGGTTTTGAAATCCACCGCCAGAACCGTTTGAGAAGATATGATCAATCGATCTATGGAGCCTTGGATTGCATCGCCGCCCAATTCGGGCAAATGTGCGATAATATCCACCTCTGCTAAACTGTCTGGCGCGAAAATATACGCAAGGCCTGGCTTGGTGAGAATGCCTGTGGCCTCCTGCAGTGCAGCTGAAAAAATATCGCCGTCAATCAAACGAGTTGCAATGCCAGACCAGCTGGATTGCTTTGTATTTGGCAGGGTTTCCAAAAGCAGGTGAACCGCTGTTCCCAAGCGCAATGCGTTGGGGTTGGATTGAGTTAACCCACCTGACACAACTTTTTCTCCACCTAGGTCTGAGGGCGTGCGCGGGATAATTGGCCACATCGGGGCGGCGTTGGATGGGGCCACCCAGTCGGGCACCAAACAGGCTTCCCGTATTGTGGTTTCAACCCCTTTCAGCTCTCCGGCTTGCCAAGGTATAGGTTCATAACGCAACCCAACCCCAACGGCCGTGATAAATGGTAAGGCGCCCTTGGTAAGGGCCGCGGCATGAATGGCGTTGTACCAACAGTTACGCCCCTCTTTGATGTCGCCCGAGCCCATGATGATCAACCAGCTTTCTGCGCGGGTAAGGGCCACATATAAAAGCCGATCTCGTTCTGCCAACTGGCGCAATTTCAATGCATCTAATGTAGATAAAAGAGTGTTGGGAATAAATTTTGAATTTGGTTTCCAGACTGCGAGGCCATGATGATCTACTACATCTCGTATTTTTGGGTCTTTGCGCTCGGCGGTATCTGGCAGGATCACGATGGGGGCCTCTAGCCCTTTTGCGCCATGGACGGTCATCACCCGTATCTTGTCACCCAAATTGTCCATTTGCCGCTTAATTTCAAGATCATCCGCATCGAGCCATACCAAAAACCCGGTGAGATTGGGCACACTTCCCCCCTCATAGGCCAAGGACTGGCTGACTAAAGCATCAATGCCCTCTGCGGCCTCAGGACCTAATTGCCCCAAAAGCGCAGAGCGTCCACCCTGGCTTGTCAAGATATGCTCAATAAGCTCGAACGGGCGTTTGAAATCTGCAAGATTTCGCAGCTCGGTTAGGCGCTGGAGGGTGCTGGGGAAATCTGCTTTCCGGTTTTGCAGGCTGCGCCACAAGAACGGAGAGTCACGCCCTTGTGCGAGATCAAACATATCTTGCTCCGACCAGTTAAAAAGTGGTGACTTTAATGCCTCAGCAAGAGATAGATTATCTTCTGGAAGGGCCAAAAACGCTAGAAGAGATCGAATATCCTGCACCGCCAACTCAGCCGCAACCTTTAGCCTGTCTGCGCCAGCAATAGGGAGGCCCGCCTCCTTGCAGGCCCGGTGGATTTCGCGAAACAACAGTTTTTGGCGGCCCTGCACCAAGATCAAAAAGTCACCAGCTATAATTTTGCGGTGGAAGGGAGCGCCCTTTCGGTCAAGCTGTGTCAAGGTTTCGGTTTCAATTAAGTTTTGAATATGTCTCGTAAGTGCATCTGCCAATTGCTTGTCTTGGTGATCGGTGGACACCTCATCCAGAGGATCCGTCCAATGGCGAACCTCGGCCTTGTCTGGTTTTTGAAACACAGGCCAAACATCAACGCGGCCGGGCAGCTCTGATTTATGAGCCAAATGCACAGATTGAGACCCCAAGCCGCCCCGGTTGGCAAAAACCTGATCAACCAGCCCCAAAATAGCCAAGGATGAGCGGAAAGAATAGTCCAATGTAGTCGACTGAAACGGTTGATCAATCTCTAACAGCTGCGCCGAGAATAGGTCGCGCATCCGGTCAAAGCCTTCTGGGTCAGCGCCTTGAAAGGAATAGATAGATTGTTTTTTGTCTCCTACCACAAAGATTGTGCGCTGCACATTTGCCCGCGCACCCTGTCCGGAGGTGAATTCCTGCGTCAAAAGCCGGATTACATCCCATTGCGCTGGGCTGGTGTCTTGCGCTTCATCCACAAGGATATGATCAATGCCACCATCGAGCCGGAACAACACCCAAGCCGCCACGCGTTCATCTGATAGCAAGGTGCGCGTGCGCAAAATAAGATCGTTAAAATCCAGAAGGCCGCGCGCTTGCTTGCGGTCATGGTAGTTTTGCAAAAATTCTGTTGCGAAATCATATAGAGCAGCGGTGCGCTGAGCTGCGCGCAGCGCCAACCGTTTTTGACGACCATCCTCAACTCGCATCATCAGCGCTTCGAGCTGTATCATAAATGGTAGCTCTGGCTGTGTTTTTTTGGTGGGAAACGTCCCAATCTTTGCTGTAAAGGGCTCTGCACCTGATTTGGTCAAAAAGACAGATTCCAAAACTGGCAAATCAGCCACAGTCAGATCTGGGCCCTTAATTGCCTGTAAACTCACCCCAGCTTTGAAGTCATTCCCTTCCTTGGTTAAAAGTACCACCCTAAGATCAAATACGATTTTAGCATCACTTGGCAAAAAACAATCTGTCGCAAGGTCTTGGTCTTGATAGTTGGGCGCCAAATCAAATCCACGCCAGATATCATCCTGTGTTGTTGCATCTTCAAAAAGGTGTGCAAAATCCAAGATAGATCGCAAGACATCCTGCAACTCCATCCCAGTAAAATGCTGCGCGATACCGTCAAAGCTGGACCGCTTCTCACCATTCGCAATAGCCTCAACTACCTCATCTAAAATTATTTTTTGCGCTCGCTCGTCAATTTCTACAAATTGAGGGCTTACGCCTGCTTCTAGCGGGAATCTGCGAAGGATAGATGCACAAAAGGAGTGGATAGTTTGTATCTTCAGCCCGCCTGGCGCTTCAACAGCGCGGGCAAATAGTGTGCGTGCTCGGTCAATGCCGTCTGCATCTAGGCTTCGCCCAATACCTAATTCTTGCAGCTCATCAATAAGCTCGGCATTGTCCAACATGGTCCAGTGCCCCAGGCGCTTAAATAGACGGTTTTGCATCTCAGAAGCGGCGGCCTTGGTGTAGGTGAGGCACAAAATATTTTGTGGCATCACTCCATCAAGCAATAACCTCGCTACGCGGTTGGTTAGTACGCGGGTTTTTCCAGATCCTGCATTGGCGGCCAACCAAGTGGATCGCGCTGGATGTGCGGCTTCGACCTGCCTTAGGCTTGCATCACCCAACTTCATTTCGACACCTTGATTGAATGGGCGGGTTGGTTGGTGCTCCACTCGCCGTAGCGGGACAGATGGTCATAATCTGATGCAGCATCAGCCGTTAGCATAGCGCGCCGTGCCGCATATCCCTGTTCAGGGTTTTGATAGGCAGCTATCAACTGCGCAAACTCGGCCCAGACATCGGTTTCACCGATAGGAGCTGGCGCATTTTCGGGTTCATTACCAAGGCCAATGTACGTGGCATTGGTAACATGTACCGCACCAAGACCTTCAAACCCACCCTGGCGCAACATCTCAACCTCAAGCAATAGCTGTTTGTCAAAATGCAGTTGCTGGGCATTGCTTGGCGGTTTACCAGTTTTGTAGTCGTAAATATGGGCTGTGCCATCGCGCAAAAGATCTACGCGATCCGCTTTTCCTACTAAGGTAAACCCAAGCGCAGACAGGGTTACTTCCCCCCAGACCTCTGTTTTCGAGGACGAAAGCTGCGCTTGACGTTGTAGCTCGCTGTTCACAAACCAGTCAGCAAACCTTGCCACCCGAGCCTGCCACATTCGACGCGCAGCGGGCCACGGGACGAGCTCTTTTAGCATATCTGTAGACAAGCGCAGTAAAGCTGCTTTGGCTTTGGCGGCATCGCTCCAAGGCCCAGCTTTTATGAAAGCTTCTAAAACGTCGTGAATAACTGTTCCGCGCAGGGGCGCATCGGGAGACTTTGCCAGTGGATCCAAGCGCCGCAGGTTTAAGACGTGCTTGGCATAAATGGCATAGGGGTCCCGAACAAGATGCTTGATATCCGTAATGGGCAATTTTGTGGGCCTGCTCTGAAGTGGGGGTACTACAGAGGGTCGGGCTATTTGTTGTGGTGCGGTGGTGGCCTCAACCGCTTCAACCAAATCAAGCCAGTAATCGCCACGACGGCGCATATCTTTCATCCAAGAACCGCCATCAGGCTTTGGCAGTCCATTCAAAAGGTTTTCAATCCGGTTGAGCCAACGCGATGGCACCGTTTCCACATCATCTGAACGCAAGGAGCGGGTCACCCAAACGACTTTGGCCCCAATAGCTTGCTGAAAGTCATGGGCCGACAGGCCAATCCGCCTTTCAGGTAGTAGTAATCCAGCCTGAAGCCGTAAGCTGCGGTTGAGCCAAGGATCAGGGGCAGGGGGCTCGGGCCATGTGCCATCATTTAACCCTGCAAGGATCACTAAATCTGCGCTTTGCACCCGCGCCTCAAGTGTGCCCCATATTAAGATATTGGGATGTGCTTGATTTTGATTGCGGGTTTCACCAGAACTTAATACACCGCGCAAAACTGCACTGTAGTCCAGTAGCTCTAGATCACCTGCGGCGGTGGCATGTTGGATTAAATTATCAATAGCTGTTTTCGTGTCGCGTCCGGGGGCTTGCTGCCACAGCTTGCCCTCTGCGTCGGATGGGCCGTTGGACAGGGTCTTTGCTACCGCACAGTGATGATCAAGCCAGCGTTCTAGCGGCTGGGTCCCTGTTGGCCATGTTGTAAAGACGCTGCTCACAATCCAATTGACCCAAGGTCGATAGTGATCTTGGGCTTCAGCCCATTTGTAAAGCGCTTCGATTGACAAGAATGCAGGGCCTCGACGGCGCAGATATAACTCTAAATCACGAGTGTTTAGCAGGTGCTGGCCGCGGTCACTGCCGGAATGGGCCAGCGGGTGTTTCAACAGAACCAGTAAGGTTTCAGAGGTTATCTGTGGCTGTGTTAGATCCAAAACATGCAGCAAAAACCGCCCTGGTGCTGTCAGGCTCAGCGGGATGCCGGCGCTGTCATCGGGGGTGATGTTCCATGCAGCCAAAGCTGTCGCAATGCGCCGCGTTAGGTTTCGATCTGGGGTGATCACCGCTGCTGTTTGGCCCGTATCAGCTGCTTGTCGCAATCTTAGGGCAATGGCCATAGCCTCAACCCTTTGGTTTGGGGCCTCAAGCCAAGTGATGTCACCGGTTGCTTTATCAAGGCCTTTAAGCGATGGGCCTTCTTGCCGCCAGTGGTGCGTGACTGGGGCAGGGCGCAGCGCCAAAGAGATGAGTTTATTGCGGGCTGGGGCCTCTGGTGGTGCCGAGGTCCAAGCTTCGACCTGTGTTGGTGCAATCTCCAGTGATGTGAGAAGGCGCGAAAACCTGTATTGAGGGTGATCCTCGCTGGTTTTTGGATCGGCAAGCCTGTCCCATACGCGGTTGGGCATATCAAAATCAAAGCCCGGCAGAATGAGTGCGCCCTGTGGCAGGCGGGCAATGGCCTGCATTAACAGAAAGGTGGTGCCACGTGATCCGGTTGATCCAGCCAGGATGATCGGGTGCTCGGGCGGCAACATTTTCCAACCCTCTGTCAGCGCTAAGACGCTGGCGCGCTGGCGGGTTTCCACATCTGGCGTGGTACCATGTTCAAAATACCGCTGCACAATATTGATAAACTTAAGCGCTCTTTCCCAATGCCCAGAAATATCTGATACGTTGAGATTAGTGATGGCTTCGGGCACAATACCCTCGCCCTGCATTTCATCCATCAAAGCGGCTAAACTGTTGGCTAGATCAAACACAGCGCTGCGTGGCGCTAAGCCGTCAACTTGGCTGAGCAGTTGGCGCACCAATTGGGCGATTTCTAGCCGCCGCCGCAGGGCTGGGACCGGCATGGGTAGTTCGGTGAGCCTAAGGTTTTTGGCCAAGTCTGTGACTAAATGAATTTTAGGCATCAATCGCGCGGGGCCCTTAAGGAAAAGCTCTGATAATCGCCGCTGCATCCGGCGGGTGTTGACGTAGACCTCAACACGAGCCCAATCTTTGGGTGGGCTGTGCTGCAATCTTTGGGTCAAACCCTCCAGCAATGTGGCTGGAAACTCCTGCCCGGAGTGGGTGCCAAAAATGCGTGGAGATCTCTGGGCACTAAACATGTGGACTATCCAAAATTTTGGCGGCTAAGGCAATATTTTCGGGCTTGCCAATATCGCACCATTTGCCGGTATAGGGTGCCGTGCGCAGGGTACCCCGCGCGATAAGCTGATCCCAAACAAGATTTAGTGAATAAGCTTCGTCAGCAATACTTTCTACTGCGCCTAACTGGATTATCTGCACGCCCAAATAAACCCAGTCTCCGCCGCGTGTGACGGTACCGTCTTCTGTGACTGAGAAATCTCCTGGTTCGGCACGGCCTTCCACTTGACTCACCGGTGCACATAAAAGCAGAGCCTCGCAGCCATCCCGCCAGTGTTGCGTAAGCACCTTAAAGGGGTTGGGCCCAGACCATATTGCGTCACCATTACTGGTAAAGACCGCTGGACCCTCGAAGTGCGAGCGGGCATTTTTTAGACCGCCGCCGGTGTTTAGGATCTTTGTCTCATGCACTACGGTGACAGGCTGATTTTTCAGATGATCTTGAATTTTGTGGCCAAGGTAGTGGGTGTTCACAACAATTTTGGAAATACCGCCCACCCACGCAAGCTTAAGCGTGCGGTCCAGCAAGCTGCGTCCGGCGACGGAGATCAGCGGCTTTGGTAGGTCTGCCGTAAGGGGTTGCATCCGACTGCCGAAACCCGCAGCGAACAGCATCAGTTCATGGGGCGGCTTACGCATTTTACTCTCAATTCAGATCGTAGCTCTGGGCTGGGTGGTGGTAAGTTGTCACAGGTTTCGGCCAAACCTACAAGGCTTGGGTGGCTTAGGTCTCGCCAAAGATTGTTCCAAACATGGGGCATTAAATCAAGAAATCCAGGCTTGCTGTCGCGCAGGCAAAGGCGCGCAAACTGGGCTAAGATCCTTAAGTTGCGTTGCGCACTTAGGGTCGAAAAGGCATGTTCAAAGCTATCAGATCCCACATACTTTGCAGCAAGTTCTCGCTTTATTATCTTAACTACAGTTGGATTTAAGCTCCGTCGTGCATCGTGAATCAAGGAGGCTGCATCATAAAGTGGATGACCAAGCTGAGCGTCTTGAAAATCTAGTAACCCCATTTTATTGAGGCCTTTTCCACCGTGTCTGTAGATCAAGTTTTGCGCATGGTAGTCACGTAAAACCAAAACAGGACTTGACCAATCAAGAGTGTCGAGTTGCTGTTGAAGCATAGCCCCAATTTTTCCTGCGAGGTCTGGACTGCAGTACCACGTTAGGGTGGTTTCAGCGGCATTGGCCATTTCTGCTGCCATATATTGCCCAGTGTTTGGAGGTGGTGGGTTTTTGTGAAGCTGATCCAAGGCCTCCAGTGCTAGGCGGTATAGCTTGAGCTCAAGATCGGGCGATTCTTCGGCAATATTAAACAGCAGCCCATCACCAAAATCTTGCATCAAGATGAGGCCTTGGCTGTCATTTTTTTCAAATATTGTGGGTGAAGAAAGGTTACAGCTCGCAAGGTGTACTGCGATATTAAGAAAAGGTTGGATATTTTCACCTAAAAGGGGGTCTGCATCCATCAAAACTGCTTGGCCCTTAACGGGATCGGTAAGCCGCTCGTATCGCCTGTTTCCCGCGTCTCCGGCCAGCGGTGTACGCTTAGCGGAACCCCAGCCAGCAGTAGTTAAAAATTTTTGGATCTCTTTGTCACGGCTCATTATAATTGACCTGAATATAATTTTACCAAGGGCACAAGATTATACATCTGAGAAACAAGTATTTACATTGATAGGACAAGGGGGCGATGGTTGTTTACTCATGAGTATACAATAAGCTGAGTGCTGGGTGCCGCAAGGGAAAACTGCTTCTAAATAGTGTTTCGTTAGTTCTGCTTAATCTAGTTAGTGGCCATGAATTAGCCCATGGCGCTGGTCGGCTTCTGCGCCCTGGCACTCGCCCCCAAAGGGAAACGCTTACTGCGATTGAGAATAGGGAGGTTATAAGCACGACTGCCGCGCTAGTTTGGACGGGTTATAATAAGCGGGCGTACTCTGCGATTATGGGCCCTACTTCAAATAATTTTCGCACTTACGATGATTGGAGGAAACCAGAGATATTGCAATGACGAATGGTTTTAAACGGCATCATTAATGCGGCGAAGTCATTCTTTGGGCGGTGCGTTGGTGGTGTCGTTACGAGGTCAGCTATCGAGACCTTGAGGAAATGCTTGAGGAGCGGGGCGTGGGCGTCGATCACACCACGATCTATCGCTGGGTTCAGCATTGTGCCCCCGGGTTCGAGAAGTGGCTCTGCTGGCATTGGCGCAGACCATCATGGAACATCAGCTGGCAAGTTGACCAGACGTTAACACAATCAAGCAGAGCGGAACGAGCGTTTTATCCCAGACGCTGGACCCTGAGGTCTACCCCAAAACGCTCGTTTTTGCAGGTCGTAAATGTCGGTTTAAGCTCATTTTGACTAATGCTGGGTCAGATGCGAGCGCCAGGTTTCTGCTTCCTAGGTAACTTAAGCGACCTTGCGCGCTTCTTTAAGGAAAACTGCAGATGCCAGAACCAAGAGTACCAACGAGACACCGGTAAGCGTGGCCCAACCGAACCCTGCTATAATGGCTCCAGCTGCAAATGCACAAAGTGTTGAAACGAGCCCAATCATCGTATCGTTCGCACCTTGCACCAGCGCCCTTTCTCCCTCGGCCACAGAATTCGTCAGCATAGTTGTTGCGCCGATAAAGCCAAAATTCCATCCGATGCCCAATAGAATAAGTGATCCGTAAAAATGAACAGAGGTGAGGCCACTAAGCGCAGCAATCGACGATACAACCAATAAGAGCAATTCCAATCATTGCGCCGGTTTCACACCGAATTTCTTGATTAAGAATCCAGTAAAAAAACTGGGGGCAAACATCGCCACGACATGCCAACGAATGACATCTCCCGCGATTGCCTCGCTAAAGTCGTACCCAATCATTGCCAGTGGCGTTGGCACCATCAAAAATACCATGATTCCTTGAGAGACTGCTCCAAGCCCAACCGCAAGCCGTATGGGTTTTCGCTTGAGCACCGACAACGAAGATAAGCGCTGCTTGAGGCTCCGCGGCGTAATTTTCGGTGGGTTGGGTAGTTTGGTCAATGCCAACGGGATCAGGCCAATGAGCGAGAAAGCCACAAGCGCTGCATAAGCGCCGGCCAGAGGAACTTGCGCGAAGGCATCTTTCGCGACAATAAACATTTGTGGCCCGACGAAGGCTGCAATCAGTCCCGACGTAAGCATCAATGAAATCGCGACAGGCCGCCATTCCGTACTGACGGTCTCAGCAGCGGCAAATCGGAAATACTGATAGCACGCAAGTGCGGCCCCAAGTGCGAGGTGCGCGATACACAGAAGAATGAAACTGCCGGCAAACAGCGCCCAGACTCCAATCAGCGCACCCACAATAGCGACGGCAACGCCTGTGACAAAGCCAGTTTTCCGGCCCAGCTTGCCCATCAGAAGAGAAAACGGCGCTGCGGCGAGCAACCCCGCAAGCGTTTGAAGTGAAGCTGGCAAAGTCGCTAGCGCGATCGACGGCGCCAGCAATAAACCTGCCAGACCACCCAGAATAATCAACATTGGCATTGCAGATCCAAGGATCGTATTCGCCGCTAGCAAACCCAAATAATTGCGATTGCGGGAAATGATCGAGGTGGGCATTGTAATAATCCAAATCAAGTTCTGTTTGGGACTTGGTAAAGCACATCATATCTTTTTAATATGTCAAAGTGACATCAAATATAGACATAGCTGAAAAAGTACGCCCGATCGACGTTTTTCTCTTCGATGACGTCGACCTGTTGGATGTCTTGGGCTCGTTGCAGGCTTTTGGTGTGGCCGTGGTGAACGGTCGTAAGCGATATGAGATACGGTATGTTTCGCTTGATGGAGGGCTGGTTGCTTTTCGATGCACCATTGTCCCCTGAAACCAACAGTGATGATCTTTTAGTTTGAGGTAGGGCGAGTGTGCTGGATGGACGGGCGGCGACGACACATTGGTCCCGTTTGGCAGACACCAAACACTAAGGGCATGTTTTGTGGGATCATTATTGCCGCTATACTTGCAGCCCGATCGAGTCTGAAATAAATGCTGTATCCAACTTTGGTGCTCAGCTACAATGCCCAAAATAAGAGTATCTTCGAATAAGCGCCTCTGGCGGTGCCCTGTTGCAAAGAATGACTTTGCCACGATAATGACGCCATTTAAAATAATTCGTTATTGCAATACCTTTCGTTCCCCCAATCATCAGACGTGTGAACATTATTTGACGCAGCGCATCTCGTAGTAGGTGAATAACTAACTAGCCAATTTTAATGGGCTTATTTTCACCAACCGGAAGTTCACTTGCTTCCAATTTGTGTCTTGGCCAGGCGCTGTGGACAACCGCCCCACGAAGAGTATCGTCTCGTGAACCATTTAGAAATTCAAGCTCAGCGCCAGATCGTTCCAGAAGTGTTTTGGCAATAAATAACCCAAGTCCCATGCCATCATACCCTGGACGAGCCCCATTTTTCGAAGCCTGTTTGCGCCGGCGTACGAATGGATCGCCGATCCGGTTGATGATTTGGGGCGCAAATCCACGACCATCATCAGAGATTTTTACAAAAAGTTCAGTCTCATTCCAACTAATATCGACACGGACCTGTGACCGCGCAAAATCAACAGCATTTTGGATCAAGTTCCGTAATCCGTGAATAACCTCTGGCTTGCGAAAGGTTCGTGGTTGTTTTGGATCAAATTCAAGATTTTTATCAAAAGTAAAGGTCACTTTTTTACCACGGTCCAAATGAGGCTCAGCAGCTTCACGCACCAGGGCCGACCAAGGGGTGACGCGCAAATGTAAATCGTCTTTGCCGGCGCGCCCCATAGATCGCAAAATATCACCACACCTTTCAGCTTGCTCCCGAATAAGCTGGGCATCAGCATGAAGGTCTTCTGACTCTTTTAGCTCTTCCATCAATTCAGCACTGACCAGCTTTATGGTGGCAAGCGGTGTGCCCAACTCATGGGCGGTTGCCGCAACAACGCCGCCAAGGTCGGTTAGCTTCTGTTCCCTTGCCAGAGCCATTTGTGTAGCTAAAAGAGCTTCAGACATTGTGGTCATCTCAGTTGTTACGCGGCGGGTATAAATTGAGATGAAAATAATGCCAGTTACAATAGCTACCCAAAATCCAAATACAAAGACCATAGGCATTTCAAGTAGGCTGTTGTCAGCTGTGCGAAGTGGGATATGGATCAGGCCAACTACGGTGATCATCGCCACCGCACAGCTCCCCAGCAAAAGAGTGGATCTGGTTGGCAATACAGTTGCAGCAATAGTGACTGGTGCAAGAATAAGTAGCGCAAATGGATTATTAAGCCCGCCCGTGAAAGCTAAAAGTAATGACAGCTGTAATGTGTCAAACAAGAGTGTCAGCACAGTTTCAGATTCTGATAGCCGGCGATTGTCAGGAAAGATGATTGCCGCCAAAAGGTTTGTGATTACCGAAAGCCCAATGGCTGTGGCGCAAGGCCAAAGCGCAAGCTGTAAGCCATATAATTGCTGGCCGATGATCAGTGCTAATATTTGCCCGGAAATTGCAAACCAGCGCACTGTTACAAGGGTACGTAACCGCATCCAATTGCTGCGAGCGTTCTGGTCAATATAGCTTATATCAGACTGTGACATTTATTCCTCCTGCGACGATCTGAAGTTGAACAAATCATGAGATATGCATTAAGTATTAAACCAGAAGTACCTAGGGGGCTATAATGTCGTTAACAAAAGTTGCATCCATTGCAGGCGCTGCCATGACCATCGTTCTGGGGGGCACTTTCTTGATTACTCAAATTATGGTGCCAGCAAAGCGGTTTGAGGATTGTGTCAGTGGCGGTGTTGTTGGTGGTGCTATTGGTGGGCCTTTTGAACTGACTAACCATAAGGGTGAGATGGTTACGGATGTGGATGTTTTAGATCAACCTGCGCTTGTTTACTTTGGTTATACGTTTTGCCCAGATGTTTGTCCTATGGATGTGGCCCGAAATGTGGTTGCAGTTGAAATATTGGCTGAAAGCGGCCTTCAGGTAAAGCCAGTGTTCGTTACCATTGATCCTGTACGTGACACAGTGGACTATCTGGCAGATTTTGTAGCCAACAACCATTCTGATATGATTGGATTGACGGGCACTGCCGAACAAGTGGCTAAAGCGGCGAGAGCATACAAAGTTTATTATCGCAAACAATCAGGTGATGACGAGGAGTATTACCTGATGGATCACTCCAATTTCACCTATCTTATGATGCCAGGTATTGGCTTTGTGGACTTTCTACGCAGTGATACCTCACCGCAAAAAGTGGCCGATCGTGTGGCCTGCGTCATAAGGGCCGCTTGATACTGGTGTTATGCGAACCATTTTGATAGAATAAGACAAAACTGAGGGATCAGATCATGGCAATCGAACCGCTCGAAATTGGTGCAGACAATTCTTTGCTTTTAGTGGATGATGACGAACCGTTTCTGAAGCGTCTCGCAAAAGCGATGGAGAAGCGTGGGTTCTCTGTTGAACAAGCGGGATCTGTTGCTGCTGGCAGAGCTATTGCGACCGCTCGACCGCCAGCCTATGCAGTGGTCGATTTGCGTCTTGAGGATGGCAACGGACTGGACGTTGTGGAGGTTTTGCGGGCCAAGCGTCCCGACAGCCGGATTGTGGTACTTACTGGTTATGGCGCTATCGCAACAGCTGTTTCTGCGGTTAAAATTGGTGCAACAGACTATCTTTCGAAACCAGCAGACGCCACAGATATAACCAATGCGCTTTTGGCCAGCGGTGATCAATTGCCCCCGCCGCCCGAAAATCCGATGTCTGCCGACCGGGTCCGCTGGGAGCATATCCAGAGGGTATTTGAGCTTTGTGATCGTAATGTTAGTGAAACTGCACGGCGATTGAGCATGCATCGCCGCACCCTCCAGCGTATTTTAGCCAAACGCAGCCCCCGCTAGGATAAAATTCAAATCTCTTTTGTACCCGATCAACCTTGCGACCATCGGCTAGGGGGATATTGAGAAATTGGTCGTAATCCACAAATCCAAGGGCCTTGTAATAGTGAAGCCCTGAAGTGTTATATGCACGGATTTTGGCATCTATGGATTTTAGGCTTTCTGCTGAAGCCCGGGTTCTCGTGTAAAATAAGGTCCTGCCAAGGCCCAGTCCCTACGCGTTACCATCGACAAAGCTCGCGATCATGCCCCCATTGCTTAAAACGACATATTTATCAGCCGGCGCCGCTCTTGGTGGGCTTTGAAGGCTCAGTATTATTTATCATAGACCGCCACAAGGCATGGTAGCTCTAAGGTATGGGTAATGAATGTCTGATAACTTCTGGCGTTGTCAAAACCTGTTTTATAGTCCAATTCTATAAGAGGATTTATAATCTGGCACAGGGGCCTGGTGTCTTTTCAGTTGCTGGCCGAACAAAAATGCTCACTACATCAGGCTCAGCAGTTTAGAGTGTTCGTGGGTGAAGTTTTGCCGGACTTCAACTGGTGGTCGTAAGTGCAAGCGTAGCCCTCGCACAAGCGTTTCATCCACTTTACCAAATAGTTTATCAGCTTCAATTATCGAAAAACCTGCAAGTTGGGTGGCTTCCAGCCAAGCACTCACCTTATCGGCTTTTTTGATTTGTTTTTTTAATCTGATTGGTGTGACTGCGGGTAAGCCAAAGCGGACATGAATAGCGGCCGTTAAGCGCTTGTCTAGCTCTTCATAGCCGGGCCCTACTGAGGACTTTACTGGCGAAATCATGTCTCCGATTACATATTCAGGTGCGTCATGCAGCAAGGCTGTTAGTCTTTGGCCTGGTGTCGCTTTTGGTAGAAGGCGCAGAAATATTTGTTCAACTAGCAGTGAATGCTCAGCGACTGAATAGGCAAAATCACCTGTTGTTTGACCATTCCACCGTGCCACAAAGGCTAAGCCATGTGCTATATCCTCTACCTCTATATCTACTGGGGTTGGATCTAGAAGGTCTAACCTTCGACCGGATAGCATACGTTGCCAAGCGCGCGGTTGTTTCATTTTTGCTTGCCTTTTTGAGCGTGATGTTACAGGCCGCCGCTCCCCATTGTCGAGAGGCCTTTGCAGTGCTATGCGGCGTCCAAAACCATAGTTGCCCGTAAATTAAAATTTTGTAAGGAATTCCAGATGGCAAATGACTACATTATAAAAGACATAACTTTGGCTGGCTTTGGCCGTAAAGAGCTGGATATTGCTGAAACTGAAATGCCGGGCTTAATGGCTTTGCGTAAAGAATATGGCGAAAGCCAGCCACTCAAGGGTTCCAGAATTGTTGGTTCATTGCACATGACCATTCAAACAGCTGTATTGATTGAAACACTAGTGGAGCTGGGCGCCGATGTGCGCTGGGCCTCTTGCAACATCTTTTCGCTAAGCACGGGTGTTAGTACAACTGGAGGTACGCCAGTCTTTGCTATTAAAGGCCAGTCCTTGACTGAGCATTGGGATTACCTTGATCGCTCTTTCATGTTCCCAAAGGGTGCGAATATGATCCTTGATGATGGTGGCGACGCTACGCTTTATGTCCTTTTGGGCGCACGGGTTGAGGAGGGCGAAACGGATCTTATTGCCGTTCCAACTTCCGAAGAAGAAGAGGCAGTGTTTTGCACAGATAAAGAAACGTATGGCTGAAACACCGGGCTGGTTTGCCAAAACTCGCGAAGCTATCCAGGGCGTTTCTGAGGAAACAACAACCGGCGTTCACCGTCTTTATGAGTTGGTTAAGCAAGGCCAGTTACCATTTCCTGCAATTAATGTGAACGACTCTGTCACTAAATCAAAGTTCGATAACAAATACGGCTGTAAAGAATCTCTGGTCGATGGCATCCGGCGTGCAACCGATACAATGATGGCGGGCAAGGTTGCCGTAGTTTTGGGTTATGGCGACGTTGGTAAGGGCTCCGCCGCATCTCTTAAAGGTGCGGGCGCACGTGTGAAGGTAACTGAAGTGGACCCCATCTGTGCATTGCAAGCTGCTATGGATGGTTTTGAGGTTGTCTTGATAGAAGATGTTGTGTCCAGTGCAGATATTTTTATTACCACAACGGGCAATAAAGACGTGATCCGTATCGAGCATATGCGCGAGATGAAGGATATGGCGATTGTTGGTAACATTGGCCACTTTGATAATGAAATCCAAGTAGCAAGCTTGAAAAACCACAAATGGACTAACATTAAAGAGCAGGTCGACATGATCGAAATGCCATCTGGGTCTCGTTTAATCCTTTTGTCAGAAGGCCGCCTGTTAAACCTTGGCAACGCCACAGGTCACCCATCTTTTGTGATGTCAGCTTCTTTCACTAACCAAGTTTTGGCACAAATTGAGCTGTGGACCAAAGGCGACGAATACAAAAATGATGTGTATATTCTGCCCAAACACCTCGACGAAAAAGTGGCGCGTCTGCACCTTGACCGGATTGGTGTGAAGTTGTCCAAGCTTAACAGAGAGCAGGCAGACTATATCGGTGTAAGTGCTGATGGCCCGTTCAAACCAGAGCATTATCGCTACTAAAGCATTAATTAATATTTATAAAATATAAAGACATCAAGCGAGCGTTAAGGAAAACTTTAGCGCTCGCCGCCATTGCGTAAAACTCTCTTAAAGTCATGATACTAATAGAGGTCAACGGAAGTACAGCCGCTGGCCGTATTGCTGGTTAAATTATCAATTTAAGACTGGGTTGTGTGCCCAGACCTGAACGGCCAACAGATTATTAGCCGATGACTTTTTTCCATTGGCTCAGCGCTGTAGTCTCAAACAACCCAGCTTTATTATATGGGTCGTTTGCAGCCCAAGCTTCAGCTGTGGTCAAATCAGCGACATCCAGAACAATTAGGGATCCGCACATCTGATCATTTGCGTCCAGAAGTGGTCCCGCCATTTCAACAACGCCAGTTTGCTTGATATAGGTGAGATGGGCCTCTCGTGTGTCTACCCGCATTTGCAGGTGGTCGGGCTTGTCGTGGGCGATAACTGCTATGCGCATTATAATTCCTTTCTGAGGGGCCGCGCCATAAGTGCAGCCAGAGTTTGTGAAACTGTTATCGTGCCAGAACATAAACCTGCAACCGCTTTTGTAATTGGCATATCAATTTCAAGCCGCTGCATAATTGGAAGTAATGCGAGCGCTGTGTCTTTGCCCTCTACGGTGATGCTTGGATCAAAGGGCTTGGCTTGTCCCAGCGCTGCTCCAAAACGATAATTTCGAGACTTATCAGAGGTACAGGTTAGGCACAGATCACCAAAGCCAGACAGGCCCGATAGTGTTTCTGGCCGCGCGCCAAGTTGCACAGCACAGCGCGTGATTTCAGCTTGGCCCCGAGTGATCAAAGCCGCGCGTGCGCTTTCGCCCAGGCCGGCCCCCATTGTAGCGCCGCAGGCAATCGCAATCACGTTTTTAAGTGCACCACCGAGTTCGGCCCCTACTGGGTCATGCGACACATAGAGGCGCAGCGTGTCTACCGATAGCTCCGATTGCCACGAGCTTACCTCTTGGCTGGCGTCTGCGGCAAGGGTGAGGGCCGTGGGTAATCCCTGCGCGATATCAGCGGCAAAGCTTGGCCCAGTGAGTAAGCCAACTGGCCCATCCGGATAAGAGGCCCGTAAGATGGAATAGCCTCCCATTCCTGTTGTTAAATCTACTCCTTTGCTACACCCAATTAGGGGTTGGCCTTCAAAATACCCTACCAGATCTGCCAATGCGGTGTGGGTGGATTGCAAGGGAATAGCGCTCAGAATAAAATCTGCGCCCTGAATGGCGGCCTTGGCGTCGGATGTGACGGTGATTGCTGGTCCTAAAACCGCCCCCGGTAATTTCGAATTTTCGCGCTGTGCTTCCACCTCAGCTACCGTATTTGCATTTCGCCCCCAAAGATGAATGTCATGTGTGTCGGACAGGGCGATTGCGAGGGCTGTTCCAAAAGCCCCAGTGCCAAGGATGCAAACCGTCATGCTTGTGACTTGCGTGTTATACTGTTCTTAATCATTGCTCTGCCCCTGTTGCGCAAATATAGACTAAGGCCTAACATCCTTGGTGTTTCTGCTCAATCCTACGGTGGCCTATTGCCCTATATATTGCTCACACGCCCCTGCGACCAAGCGCGCAGCTTTGCTGAAGGCTTGATGGCGTGTGGCGTAGCGGCGCAAAAGATATTGATTGATCCTATTTTGAAGATTGAAGCGGTTCCAGCTCCTTATGACTTTTCACTTGTCCAGGGGCTGCTGATCACATCTGCCAATGCGGTGGCGCATTTGCCGGTCGATTTAGTCGGATCCAACCTTCCAGCCTTTTGCGTTGGCGAAGCAACTACGCGCGCCGCGTCCAAGCGTGGACTTGCTGCGCGCCATATGGCCGCAACGGCGCAGGGTCTTTGCAAAGCATTAGGCCACGAAAACTCAACTGGGCCGCTCCTGTATTTGCGAGGAGCGCATACGACATTGGACATTATGCATTATTTTCTTGGTACAGAGACCAACGTCCAAAACTTGGTGACCTATCAGCAAACTACACAGGGCTTGCGGGATGAAACTTATCATATTTTGCAGACTGTTAAGAAAGTTGTATTACCGATATTCTCATCGCGGAGTGCGCAGCTTTTGTGCACGTTGGATTTAGATTGGACCCGGCATAGCGCTGTGGCAATTAGCCAAGCTGTTGCCGACTCATGCAGGAATGCCAGGTTTGGTGAGGTCATTGTCTCCTCAAATCCTGATGCGGCCTCTATGCTTGGGGTCATAACTCCGCTTATGGCAGCGAAGAGTGGTTGAGAGATTTTACTCGCGGGGATAGTCTAAAGACTAGGGCATAAGGCAAAAAGGTGACGATCGTGGCAGACACAGAATCCACAGACCGACAGGGACCGTTGGTGCTCGATGCTAAGGCGGTGCTCGATGCGCCGGCTGAGGATCTTGAACGACAGGCTGCAGATGCTCAAAAACTAAAAGGCCTGTTGCCCTTTTTTGCTGGTGGCCTTTTTGTCGGCGCTATCGGCTTTGGAGCGGCTATGCTGCCGGGCTATTTTAATGCCAGTGACCCAATCGCCCCGGTTTTGGCCGTGCAAAACCAACTTTCTGAGAAAATTAAGGCCCAGTCGATACAAATTGAGGCAATTCAAACGCAGTCTAAGCCTGTGGATCTTTCTGGGGAGGTTGCCGTCCTTGCAGATTCGGTCACCGCGCTTAGTGCCGATCTGGCCGCGCTAAAAGCTGAACAAGTAGTGCAAGCCCAAACCCTATCTCAGCGGATTGATTCTCTTGAAAAGCGGCCATTGGCGGAAGGTGTGTCTCCACTGGCTATAGCCGGCTATGAGCGTGAATTGGCGCAGCTGCGCGCAGATATTGATCATCTGGCGAAGAAGGCTGCTAGCAAGATCCAAGAAACTAAAGCCCTAGCAGAAGCACTTAAAGACAATGCTGTGAAACTCTCTCGGGATGGCATGGCCATTTACGCGCTTAACGCCATTTGGACGGCTGTGGAAGGTGGCGGAAGCTATGCTGCTGCTTTGGATGATTTGGCTGCAGCGACTGATTTAGACCTTCCTGCCAGTCTCGTGGAAAATGCGCCAAATGGCGTGGCAAGCGTAAGTGTTTTGCAAAATCAGTTTCCAGAGATGGCGCGGGCTGCCCTGAAGCTGGCGCGTGGAGAGCAGGGAGTGGCGGAGGGCGAAAATAGCGTACTGGCGTTTCTCAAAACTCAGTTGGGTGTACGATCTTTGAACGCAAAAGAGGGGGCCTCTGCTGATGCTGTTCTGTCTCGTGCGCAGGCTGCTGTTGATGTGGACGATTTTGAGATGGCTCTCTCTGAAATTGCAGCCCTGTCTTCTGCTGGACAGGGCGCACTACAGGAATGGTCGCTGGTTGTGACCCTGCGACTGCAAGTTTTGGCTGCCCTACAAGAGTTTTCTAGCGCTTTGACCGGTAATTGAGGAATATATGATGCTCTGGTCCCTGATCAAAATTTTAAGTTTTGTGTTCTTAGTGACAGCGGTTACCCTTGGAACAGAGATGCTGATGGAAGCCCAAGGTGGCGTTACTGTCCAATATGCGGGGCTTGAGCTGTCCTTTGGACCGCTTCAGGCGGCCATATTAATTTTATTTTTGATCGTGGCTGTATGGTTTTTTTTGAAACTCATTGGTCTTTTGATTGCTCTGTTGCGGTTCATCAATGGCGATGAAACAGCTTTGTCTCGGTATTTTGATCACAATCGAGAGAGGCGGGGATTTGAGGCCCTTTCTGATGGGCTCGTGGCGTTGGCCAGTGGGGACGGTCGTGAGGCGATGACAAAAGCCAAGAAGGCGGATCGCTTACTTAATCGGCCAGATTTAACTAATTTGGTTGTAGCGCAGGCCGCTGTCGCAAATGGGGACGCAGCCACTGCAAAAGCAACTTTCAAAAAACTTTTACAGGATCCAAAGACGCGTTTTGTAGGTGTTCACGGCCTGTTGCAGCAAAGCCTTCAAGCTGGCGAAACCGATACCGCTTTGAAGCTGGCTGAGCACGCCTTTGCTTTGAAGCCCAAACACTTAGAAACCCAAGATGCCTTGCTAAAGTTACAGGCCAGCCAAGAGGATTGGCAGGGTGTTCGCACAACGTTGAACGCCAAGTTAAAACATGGCGCCTTGCCACGGGACGTATACAAGCGCCGCGATGGGGTTTTTGCCCTGTCACAAGCGCAGGAACTTCGTGGGGAGGGCAAACTTGAGGCGGCGCATAAGCTTGCGGTGGAGGCAAATCGCTTGTCACCTACGCTTGGTACCAGCGGCTCTTTTGGTGGCGCGGGGCTATCTCGAGCAAGATAAGCCAAAGCTGGCTAAAAAAGCTCTGCGGGCGGCATGGCTGCTGGGGCCACACCCGGAACTAGCGGCCGGGTTTGCGGCGATTGTGCCAGATGAATCTGCCAGCGACCGGCTGAAACGATTCACTGTCCTCACGAATTCTGCACCTGCACATCCAGAAACTAAAATGTTATTGGCAGAGCTGAATATTGGGGCAGGCAATTATCAAGCCGCGCGTTTGGCGCTCGGTGACCTTGCGACCTCCGATCCTACAATGCGGTCTCTAACAATTTTGGCGGCCATAGAGCGTGGTGATTGGGCCGACGACCAATCCGTACGTCAATTGCTGACACAGGCTATTTCGGCGCAACGCGATCCTCAGTGGATCTGTGATAATTGTGGCGATGTTCATCAAGATTGGGAGCCGATGTGCCTAAGCTGTGAAGCGATTGACAGCATTGACTGGAAGCGCCCGCCTCGATCTGAGGCAGTAAGCTCGCAGATGTTGCCGCTAATCGTGGGGAATATGTCTCCGGCCGCTTCAGATGCAACGATTGTGGTGCCGGCCGCAGAGGTCGAGGTTCTGGATGTGATTGATGGCATAGACGCCGAGCAAGAACCTAAAGGATAAGGTCACTACAATAGAGGTGGTGCAGAACTTCCAGAATGGCAGCAACATGTTCACCCTTAAGTGCATAAAAGATTTTTTGCTTGTCACGGCGCGTAATAACCAAATTTGAATCGCGCAGCTTTTTGAGGTGATGCGACATGGCTGGTTGCGAAAGGCCAGCGTCGGCAGCTAATTTTTGAACGCTCTTTTCGCCGGCTAGCATCATGCATAAAATTCTTAACCGAGCTGGGTGTGACATCATTTCCATTAGCTTTGCCGCTTCAGAAATTTGCTCCTCAAGCTGTCCTAAGTCCAATTTTCTGACATCTATTTGACCCATGGCGACCAGCCGTATTCAAAATTAAAGATTTGTTCAAGAATTTTTAATACCACTATCACGACATTGCTCAGGCTTGTGGCTGCAATGGCGACTTCAAACTTGCGTTGTGCGATAGTTGATCTGCCATCATCTATGAGATCTCATGCGAAAAATGTAGAAAACGAGTTTAGTACAAAATGACTAAATTGAAACTAATAAACAGAATTCATACCAGATTGTTAAGTTTTAACATCTGTTCTAAACCCTCCCATTGTATATTAATAATCACTTATATACTATGATCACAATATAACGGCATAACAATGGGGCCAACTATGGAAACCGAGTTCACACCGATTCTATCACTTCTTGGTGGAGGTCTTATTGGCGCATCCACTGTTTTGTTGATGGCAACCAATGGGCGGATCGCTGGGATTAGTGGTATCATATCTCGCATATTGCCACCAAGTGCTGCTGCGCCCGGGCTGTTGCAGGGCCTTTTCTTCGTGATAGGTCTTTTGGTTTCGGCACCGATTTGGATCATGGTGAATGGCCAATCTCTTGTACAGACTGTTTCTGACAACCTCCCACTTTTGGGGGCAGCAGGTATTCTCGTTGGGTTTGGCTCTGTTCTTGGCAATGGATGCACCAGTGGCCACGGGGTTTGCGGTATATCAAGACTGTCGGGTCGCTCCATCGTGGCCACCGTCACCTTTATGAGCTCAGCATTCATTGCAGTCCTGCTGCTTCGCCACGTAATTGGAGCATAAGATTATGAAAAACCTCGTAACCCTAATTGCGGGCCTAATGTTTGGCACCGGACTCATTCTGTCTGGCATGGCCAACCCCGCCAAAGTTCAAAATTTCTTAGATTTTTTTGGCACTTGGGACCCAAGCCTTTCCTTTGTCATGGGGGGTGCGATTGCTGTCACGATGCCAGGATTTTGGCTTGTTACACGACGAGCAAATCCGTTTTTCCACGACATGTTCCACCTGCCAACACGCACCGACTGTGATGTGCGCCTTGTTTCAGGCGCCGCCATATTTGGTGTGGGCTGGGGGATCAGTGGGTTTTGTCCGGGCCCAGCAGTCACGGCTGTACCAATGGCCGCCCAAGGAACTATTGTTTTTATTGTCGCGATGTTGATCGGGATGGCTGCTGCAAAGTACTTCATCATATGGCGGGATCGCTGCGTTGGGGACTTAGCCGGAAAAATGTCACAATTGTAAGGATAGGTTATGTTAGTCTCAGCTTTGAATATCGCACCACAGCCTGAAGTAATAGCATCCTTTGACGCGCCAACAAACACGATTAGCTATATTGTGAAAGACCCAGACGGCAACGCTTGTGCGGTCATAGATTCTGTCATGAACATGGACTATGCAGCAGGGCGGATTACCTTCGAAAGTGCCGATAGTATCATTCAGACCATCAGAGAACGTGGTCTCGACTTACAGTGGATTATCGAAACCCATGTCCATGCTGATCATCTGTCTGCGGCCCCCTATCTTCAGGAGAAACTGGGTGGTAAAATTGGCATTAGCAATAAGATTATTGATGTGCAGAATACCTTTGGAAAAATCTTTAATGAAGGCACTGAATTTCAGCGAGATGGCTCACAGTTTGACGCGCTGTTTGAAGATGGTGACAGCTACCAGGTTGGCACATTGCATGCCAATGTGATTGCAACTCCTGGCCACACTCCGGCCTGCATGGTTCATATAATGGGTGATGTGGCTTTTGTTGGTGATACATTGTTCATGCCAGATGGCGGATCTGCTCGGGCCGATTTCCCTGGTGGTGATGCAGGTACTTTGTTTGATTCGATTCAAAAAGTTTTGAGCCTTCCAGATGAAACCCGCTTATACATGTGTCATGATTACGGACCCAATGGTCGTGATATTCAGTGGGAAACGACTGTGGCTGACGAACGGGCGTATAACATCCATGTTGGCAATGGTGCTACACGTGAGGGCTTTGTAAAGCTGCGTAATGAGCGTGACGCAACCCTCGCCATGCCAAAGCTGATTATTCCTGCGCTGCAAATTAATATGCGTGCGGGTGAAGTGCCCACAGATTCCAATGGCCGCTCCAGCCTAAGGGTACCGATCAACGCCCTTTAGGGCGATATAATCCTAACAAAAAATAATAATGTTGGGGCAACATTGCCTGCAAAAGGATATGCCATGTCTATGATCAAGCTTGCCAACAATTTTTATGTTGGGCCACAAATTGAAATTGAAGATTTTGAAGATTTTTAAATTGTGGGAATTAAGACCGTAGTGTGCTTTCGGCCTGATGGCGAAGGAGCAGATCAAACGGATTTTTCCCATATCGCGGAAGAAGCAAAAGAACTGAATGTTAAGGCACACTACCTGCCGATCATTCCTGGCCAAATCACTGACGAACAGGTGGCTGAATTTGGCCGCATTTTGCAGCACAGCCTGGCACCGAGCTTTGCTTATTGCCACAGTGGTGCACGCGCAACAAGGCTTTGGGCTTTAAATCAGGCACAGGCCGGCCGTCCCGTTGACGAGATATTGCGTGCTGCTAAAATGGCGGGGCATGATCTGACGGCCTTGGCACCGCGGTTGATTGGTTAGGTGAGGGTTAAGAAGCAGTGACGCGCTGCTTGACTGACTGTTGACCGTCATGCAGGTTATAAATCTAAGAAATCATAAGTGATCGCCATGAACACCAAGCTAAATTTCTCTGGCCCAGAATTGTGTGGGCTGGAGGCTCATCAAGTTGTTGCAATGCTGAAGGCTGGAGACGTATCATCAGCTGACCTCTTGGACGCTGCTACTCAGCGGATCTCTAAAACAGGCCCTGTGATCAATGCTACGCCAACACTGTGTGAGGCGCGGGCTCGAGGAGCTGTTTTGAACCCTCGTGAGGTAGGCCACGCTGGTTGGTTAGCCGGCCTACCAATTTCGATTAAGGACCTGAATGCAGTAGCCGGTGTGCTTACAACATATGGAACTAAAGGCCTTGCCGACTTTATTCCAGAAGACAGTGATCCTTTGGTGGAGCAGTTGGAAGCCCGTGGGGGTGTGGTTTTGGGCAAGACTAACACTCCAGAATTTGGTGCTGGAGGCAATACATTCAATGATGTGTTTGGCAGTACTCTGAATCCATGGGATACCAGCCTAAATGCAGGTGGCTCATCTGGTGGAGCCGCTGCGTCTCTGGCCACGGGTGAGATTTGGTTAAGTCATGGCTCTGACCACGGCGGTAGCCTTCGTACCCCAGCGGCATATTGTGGTGTTGTTGGACTTCGTCCCAGCCCTGGTATTGCGGGCGGTCCTGGCAAAGATAACGCATTTATGATTGAAGGTGTGCAGGGACCAATGGCTCGATCAGTTACAGATTGTGCCTTATTTTTGGATGCGATGTCTGGATTTGATCCGCGCCTTCCGATTTCCTACCCAGGGCCCAGCACATCATATCATGAGGCTGTAGTTCGTTTTGAGGGTGAGCTTACGATAGCTTTTGCACCTGATTTGGGGGGTTTTGGTCAGGTAGATGCAGAGGTTGATTTGCATTTGCGGGGCGTGCTGAGCCAATTGCAAAGAGATGGGGTCAATGTTGAGGAGGCCTGTCCAGACCTTTCTACCCTAGAACGTACTTACCACAGTTTGCGGGGACTGATGTGGGCCACAAATGCCAAGCGCCTATCACAAGACATCCAGCAGCACTTCAAATATACGCTGGCGCAAAATACTGCATTTGGCCAATCTTTGACTGTTGATGATATTGTGGATGCAAATCTTGATCGTTCTATCCTGTTTAACCGTATGCTGGCCTTATTTGAGAAATTTGATGTCTTGGCCTGTCCTACGGTAGGTTGCATGCCGCGTTCTGTTTCTGAGGAATGGGTGGGTGAGATTGGTGGCGTTAAGTTGTCTGGTTATATGGATTGGCTGCGATTCGCATTTTTGGCCACAACTACAGGCTTGCCAGCTATATCCGTCCCTGTGGGACTGGGGCCTCGAGGTTTACCTGTTGGGCTGCAGTTGATTGGAAAGCCGCGCGGTGAGGCTGCACTTTTGGCCGCTGCGCGTCGTGTTGAGATGAATGTTGGCGGGCCATTAGGGCCAATTGACCCCATCGTTTAGTTATTGAGAGCGTGTAGTTTCATAAGCGAGAGAAAACTCAGTTGCTACAGAGTGGCGGGGCTTGGACCCATTGATGGCCCAACCGCTAGCTGGTATCTTCAATCACGGCCCTTCACGCCATCCCAAAACCCTTTGACCTTATTGAAAAAACCTTGGCTTTCTGGACTGTTGTTGGGGGACAGCTCTTCAAACTCTTTCAATAGCTCTTTCTGACGACTGGTGAGGTTTACTGGTGTTTCCACCTGAAGCTCAATGAACATATCACCTAAAGCACCACCCCGGACGGCGGGCATACCTTTAGATCGTAGGCGCATTTGACGGCCAGATTGACTGCCTGCAGGAATTTTAACCCGGCTACGGCCACCGTCTATATTTGGCACCTCAATATCTCCACCCATAGCCGCAGATGTCATCGATACAGGAATATTACAAAATAGATTAGTGCCCTCACGCTCAAAAATCGTGTGATCGTCCATTTCAATAAAGATATAGAGATCGCCCTGTGGGCCACCACGTGAGCCAGCCTCGCCTTCTCCAGACAAGCGGATACGCGTACCAGTTTCAACGCCAGGGGGGATGTTAACGGACAACGCACGATCTTTTTCGACGCGACCCGCCCCTCGACAGCTGGAGCATGGATTCTTTATTACTTGGCCTGCACCGGAACAGGTGGGGCATGCGCGTTCAACAGTGAAGAAGCCCTGTTGTGCTCGGACTTTTCCCATGCCCGCACACGTTCCACAGGTTGCGGGTTGGCTACCCACTGCGGCACCTGAACCCTCGCATATTGTGCAAGACACAGCCGTTGGGACACTTATTGTTTTATGCAGACCTGAAAAAGATTCTTCTAAAGTTACGCTCATATTGTATCTTAGATCGGATCCACGTGTGGCGCGTTGACGCCCACCACCGCCGCGCCCGCCTACTCCTCCGAAGAGGTCATCGAACACATCTGAAAATGCACTGGAGAAATCGCCTTGCCCACCAGGTCTTCCACCGCCGCCGCCACCGCCTTCAAAGGCTGCGTGACCGTAGCGATCGTAGGCTGCTTTCTTATCGTTATCCTTTAAAACCTCATAGGCCTCATTAGCCTCTTTAAAGAGGCCTTCAGAAGCTGGGTTATCAGCATTTCGGTCGGGATGCAGCTCTTTCGCCTTGCGACGATAGGCTTTTTTGATCTCATCTGCATTAGCACCCTTGGCGATCCCAAGTGTTTCGTAATAATCACGTTTTGACATATGGATTGTCTCCTTTGAAACAGAAAAACCGGCCGGCAATATCGCAGGCCGGTTTAAACTGGTTCTTGCTTGGCATTAGCCGCGCTTGTCGCCATCCAAATCTTCGAAGTCAGCATCGAGGATATCATCATCCATGACTGGACCCTCGTCAACATCGCCATTGGCTTCCGCTTCTTGGCTTGTTTTGTAAATTGCCTCACCGAGCTTCATTGCCGCTTCGGTTACGTTCTGGATACCAGCCTTTATTTTTCCAGCATTCTCTGTTTCCAGATCGTCTCGTAGGGCAGCCATCGCAAGTTCAATAGCCTCAAGTGTAGTTGGATCGACCTTGCTACCATGCTCTTCCATGGCTTTTTCGGTGGAATGAATCAGACTTTCTGCTTGGTTTTTGGCCTCAACCAACTCCTTGCGGTCTTTATCAGAATCTGCGTTGGCTTCTGCATCTTTTACCATGGCCTCGATGTCAGCATCGCTAAGTCCACCAGAGGCTTGGATGGTAATTTTCTGCTCTTTACCAGTGCCCTTATCAGATGCACCAACTGCTACGATACCGTTGGCATCAATGTCGAAAGTAACTTCGATTTGTGGCATGCCGCGTGGTGCAGGCGGTATACTTTCTAGGTTAAACTGACCAAGAATTTTATTATCCGCGGCCATTTCTCGTTCGCCCTGGAACACTCGAATTGTCACTGCATTTTGATTGTCTTCAGCAGTTGAGAAAACCTGTGATTTCTTGGTTGGAATTGTTGTGTTGCGATCAATTAAGCGAGTGAATACGCCACCCAAAGTTTCGATACCTAAAGACAGCGGCGTAATATCCAACAAGACAACGTCTTTTACGTCACCCTGTAAAACACCAGCCTGAATAGCTGCGCCCATAGCCACAACTTCATCAGGGTTAACGCCTTTGTTTGGCTCCTTACCAAAGAACTTTGTCACCTCTTCAATCACTTTTGGCATACGGGTCATGCCACCAACCAAAACGATTTCGTCGATGTCACTTGTAGACAAGACCAGCATCTTTTAATGCGGCTTGGCAAGGCTTCAACGAAGCTTTGATTAGATCGCCAACAAGGCTTTCTAATTTTGCCCGAGTCATTTTAACAACCAAGTGTAAAGGCTGGCCTGATGAGCCATCCATTGAGATAAATGGCTGATTGATCTCAGTTTGGCTGGAAGAAGAAAGCTCAATTTTTGCTTTTTCAGCAGCTTCCTTCAGACGCTGTAATGCCATTTTGTCTTTAGTGAGATCAACACCATTCTCTTTTTTGAACTCTTCGGCCAAATAGTTGACGATACGCATGTCGAAGTCTTCACCACCAAGGAATGTATCGCCATTAGTGGACTTTACTTCAAATAAGCCGTCGTCAATTTCCAGAACAGTGACATCGAATGTGCCGCCGCCAAGGTCATAGACCGCAATTATTTGAGTTTCTTTTTTGTCGAGACCGTAAGCTAAAGCCGCAGCTGTCGGCTCGTTTATAATCCGTAACACCTCAAGGCCTGCGATCTTGCCGGCATCTTTGGTGGCTTGACGCTGTGCATCGTTGAAATAGGCGGGAACAGTGATCACAGCCTGTGTCACTTCTTCACCAAGATAGCTCTCGGCGGTTTCTTTCATTTTCTGCAGAATGAACGCAGAAATCTGTGAGGGCGAAAATTTGTCGCCCTGTGCTTCAACCCAAGCATCACCATTGCCACCGTTGATGACGTTGAACGGCAGGTTCTTCATATCTTTTTTCAGATGGGCATCGTCAACCCGGCGACCGACCAAGCGCTTTACGCCAAATACTGTGTTTTCTGGATTTGTTACGGCTTGGCGCTTGGCGGGCTGACCCACTAGGCGTTCGCCCTCTGTAAACGCAACGATTGATGGCGTTGTACGTGCGCCCTCTGCATTTTCGATCACGCGTGGCTGTGATCCATCCATGATGGAAACGCAGCTATTTGTCGTTCCGAGGTCAATCCCAATAACTTTAGCCATATATTAGCATCCCTTTGCTCTGGCGATACCGAGGCATGTGGCCCGCGGTACGGTGCCTGTGCCCCAATTTTTTTAGTAGTTCCTATAAACTACCAGCTCAACGCGCTATATAGGTATGTCAAACATCCCCTGCAACCATCTGGAGGCAATGAAATTTGGATTTTATAAAGTTAAATGATGCGATTATGCCAGAACCTACTGTCAGCGTGGGTGGTGTCTCTGTTTTTAAAGGTTTTTTATCATCTTCAGATCAATTACAGATTGTGGATGACTTACGTCTTGTTGCACTAAAGGCGCCCATTTTTTCACCAAAAACCAAATCTGGCAAACCAATGTCAGTGCGCATCACAGCTGCTGGCGCCTTTGGATGGTTTTCGGACCATCAGGGGTACCGGTATGTTAGCCAACATCCTTCCGGATTGGATTGGCCTGAAATTCCAGCCTCTATTATGAGCATCTGGAAGATGATGGCGGGGTGCGCACCAGATCCGGAGTGTTGTTTAGTCAATTATTACGGCGAAGGAGCACGAATGGGGCTGCACCAAGATCGTGATGAGGCTAATTTTGATTGGCCCGTTGTATCTCTCTCATTGGGTGATGATGCCCTGTTCAGAGTGGGTGGGGTGGAACGTGGTGGTAGAACTGAGTCGATTTGGCTGCAATCTGGAGATGTGGCCGTTATGGGTGGTGTTGCACGCCTTAATTACCATGGAATTGACCGCATTAAATTTGGTAGTTCGCGACTGTCTAAAAGGCGGTGGGCGCTTGAATGTGACGTTACGTGTGGTGAGATAGTGGATCATTTTACAGCTAAAGTTTAACCTGCTGCAATAAGATACAGGGGCTGCATTGTCTGCTGCATATTTGTTGGGTTTGGACGAGCATTTTTATAGTTTTGCAAAACATCAACTAGCCTTAGGTTTTTAATTTTGTTTTTTTACAGAAATTAAATTAAAATAAACTTACCCTGTATCGACAACCTTGGAACTATTTTTAAAAATGGATTTTGATAAATTAGAGAGAGTTATGCGAGTGCTTGCCTTGCAAGCGGGTGACCTGATTATGGATATTTATAATGGACCTGAGTTTGAAGTGAAAACAAAGTCTGATGAGAGTCCAGTCACGGAGGCAGATGAAGCTGCGGATGCTTGGATCTCCGCTGGCCTGCGCGCGGCCTTTCCGGATGTGAATTTGGTTACCGAGGAGCAATCAGACAGCCACAGCCTCTCTGGACATACGTTTTTGATTGTGGATCCTTTGGATGGCACCAAGGAATTTGTGCACCGGCGTGGTGATTTTACCGTTAATATTGCTTATGTGGTGGAGGGTGTGCCTGTTCGTGGTGTTGTCTACGCACCTGAGAAAAAGCGAATATTTTATACAGATTCTACAGGTGCTTCTGTAGAAGAAACGGGGGCTTTCGATTTGCAAACTCTTGGTCCACGCGCGCGTATCTCTGTGGCTAAGCCAGATCATCAAGGGGTTCGTGTCGTGGCGTCCAAATCGCATCGTGATCAAGCGACCGATGATTATATTTTGAAATATCAGGTTTCAGATATTAAAAGTGCAGGCTCTTCGCTGAAGTTTTGCCTTATTGCAACTGGAGAAGCTGATCTTTATCCGCGTGCTGGCCGTACTATGGAGTGGGACACGGCGGCTGGGCATGCAGTCTTGAATGGTGCAGGTGGTGCTGTTGTGCGGTTTGACGATCTATCCCCGCTGACCTACGGCAAGCCAGGCTATGAAAATCCGTATTTTATTGCCCATGCTAAAGGCGTGTCTTTGAAGGATTCATAGTTCAGATCTAACTTGCCAAAGGTCTCAAGTTAGGTGGTCTGGTCTACAGGCACACTAAGTAAATAGCCTAAGATTGTTAGTCGTCTAAACTTGGGCGTTGAGGGCAACTCAAAATCATTAAATGATTTTGTGAATTTGTAGCGCTACTTATTACTATGCGTACGTACTGATAAATAGTTAGGGGGCCTAAATGTTGGTAAGCTGGTGTAGTATTATTTGAGGAGCTTTATCCAATAAGATAATTAATTTGGAAATTTAGCTGTTTTAGCCCTAAGCGGCAGCAGAGGCTGGCCCTTCATGCAAAATAGCAAGCAATGTGGCAGCATTTTCGTTGTTTCGTAGCTTCATGCAAACTTCAGGATCACGCAATGTGCGAGACACCAAAGCCAATGACTTTAGGTGTTCAACACCACTCGACAAGGGTGCAAATAGAGCAAAAACAAGATCAACAGGTTGCCTGTCGACTGCATTGAAATCAATTGGGCGGTCTAGTTTGATAAAGCATCCAACAACACGGTCTAGATTTTCAAGTCGGGCATGAGGTAGGGCGACGCCGCGGCCCACCCCGGTTGGACCCAAATTTTCCCTCTCCAAAAGTGCCTCAACAGCATCCTCTGGCTCAATACCATAGTTTTGTGATGCAATTACAGCCAAGTCTTGGAAAAGACGCTTTTTACTGCCAACAGACTGCGCATTACGTACAGCGTCGGGATGCAATATTTTAAGTAGATCCATATTTCTTTAGCTGTACTTGGGTTTAAGCCGGATCGACCCATCCAATGTTGCCGTCGTCACGGCGGTATACAACGTTTACTCCATTATGGCCTTCGTTCCTGAAGACAAGGACCGGTATACCGGCTATTTCCATTTGCATCACTGCCTCACCAACTGACAGGCAGTGAATTTTGTCTTCCGCCTCAGCGACTATTAATGGCTGCAATGTTTCTGGCTCTGAGGCATTCGACTCGTCTTCGTTAGCGAGAATATACGAGGATGCACTGGAAAGTTCAACGGGCTGCCTGCGATTTTCGATGATGATCCTTCAACCTGCGCTTATATCTGCGCAATTGCTTCTCCATTTTTGCGGATGCTGTGTCAAAAGCTAAATAGATTTCATGGTTGTGCGCCTTCGCTTGGGCTGTGAGGCCGGTCGAGAGGTGGACGCTCACTTCGCAAACATATTCGCTTGAGCTGCGCGAAAAAACAATGGCCGCATCTGTCGGCCGCCCTGCATATTTTTTAGTGATAACATCCACAACGGATTTCACATGAGTTTGTAGGGCTGCGCCAATATCGATCTGTCTTCCAGTAATTTGGTAAAGCATTTCGTCTCCTTAAAAAGCAGCATCACAATGCAAACTGTAAGTAAACTGGACATATCAATCATTAATTATGTGTCCATATCGAAACGCAAGTCGCCTAATGCAGTTTGTTTGATTTAGCTGAATAAGATTACAACGTATCACAAGCCTAGTTGGCAAAATATAAGGGCCTATTGTCAACTTAAAACTAACACTTAAACTAAACGAAAGTTTTCACCTAGATACACGCGCTTCACATTTTCATCTTTAATGATTTCTTCTGTGGTGCCACTCATCAGGACTTTACCATCATGTAATATGTAGGCGCGATCAACGATTTCCAGGGTTTCGCGGACGTTGTGATCTGTTATTAATATGCCTAAACCACGCTTTTTTAGAGCTGATACCAATGTTCTAATCTCATGAACGGCAATTGGGTCAACACCGGCAAATGGCTCATCAAGAAGTAAGTATTTTGGATCAGCCGCCAAGCATCGAGCAATCTCAACACGGCGGCGCTCCCCGCCTGACAGTGCTAACGCCGGCGCACGACGGAGATGATCGATCGAGAATTCATTAAGTAATTCTTGCAAGCGTTCGCTGCGGCGTTTTTGATTTGGTTCACTTAATTCAAGGACAGCAAGGATATTGTTTTCAACGGTCATCCCGCGAAATATCGAATTTTCTTGTGGTAAGTAGCCAATGCCAAGCCGAGCCCTGCGATACATTGGTAAGCGTGTTACGTCACGGCCATCGACAATTACTTTGCCACCCTCTGGTGTCACTAGACCTGCGATAGAATAAAAACAGGTAGTTTTTCCAGAGCCATTAGGCCCCAAAAGCGCCACAACTTCGCCACGATGTAGTTGCATGCTCACATCTCGGATCACCAACCGTTTGCGATAGCTTTTACGCAGTGATTCAATTTTCAGTCCACCCTGACCTTCGGCTACTTTAAAGTATACTCTGCCACTACTTCGACCCTCTGGATAGGGTGGTACGAACCCGACCTTCCATTAGGGCGGCACCTGTCTCTAAATCAATACTCATTTTATCAGCGGAAATAGCTCGCTGACCTTGGATGAGTGAAACCCCACCACTCATTACCAATTGGCGATTAGTCAAATCATAGTCTGCTGTTTCTGCTTCGGCTGATTCTGTTTGGGTTACAAAGGTCACACCACCAGTAGCGTTCAGCTGGTCTATTCCCCCATCTTTCAAATAAGTGACCGTCACAAGTTCTGCGGCGATATGAATATCACCCTGTGAAATTACAACATTACTCTCGAATCGAGCTGAGCCATCAGTCTGACTAACTGTGAGTTTGTCTGCGGTCATTTCAATAGGGGCTTCTGGGTCTGGGCTGAAGCCACCCAAGGATAGACTAGTTTGCGCGTGTATGGGAATGACGAAACAAAAAGTTGAGATCGCGACTGTAAGGGTCAATATAAAGTGTCGCACAGCGTACCTCGGTTAGTTTGGTTTTGGGTAGTATATCAGGTGTACACCGTTTGTGAAAACGATTTGGCCATCATTAGTAGTCATTTCTATGACCATTTTGCCTGCCTTGATAGCTCCTAGTGCTGTCACGCCGTGAAACTCACTGTCTGCCGTGGCAATCCCCCGCTTAAGGTCCACTATCAAAATATCTGTTGTAAGCCAAAAATCCGGTGTGGCGGCTATCTGAACGTTGTCTGAGATTACTGCAACTTGTGTACTTGAATCTAGTGTACCAAGGCCTGCCGTTATTTGCGTTGCTCTCGCGTGGTCAGGTTCCATCACGATGGAAAGCTCGTTGATATTCAAAATATCTGTATTTTGAGCGTCTGGAGATGCATAGGCTGCAGAAATCGCAATTTTGGTTCCATTGTCAGAAATTCCTGTGAAGTAGGGCTGTGTAATCCTTTGCTCCCGAATGATTTCGGCTACATTAAGTTCAGCATATGGAAGTGATTGAGTTACATCAACCTTACCTGAAAATAAGAAAATTGTTGATAATAGACCCAGCGCAGCAATAGGCAGAAGGGTTTTCACCCATGCCACAAAGGCTGAATAGCCATCATCAAACGAAAGTCTCATATTGCCTCTTGTTTGCCTGTTGTGAGTTAAGAATGGGCGAATATATCATTATCCGGCCAACCGGCCAAATCAAGCTTGGCCCGAGTGGGTAGGAAGTCAAAGCAAGACTGCGCTATTTCCATCCGGTCCTCTCGGATCATCATTTGGTTTAACGAGTCCCGAAGTCGATGCAGATACAAAACATCAGAGGCTGCATATTCAACCTGCGCTTTAGACAGTTTCTTTGAGCCCCAATCTGAGGACTGCTGTTGCTTTGAGATATCAACAGAGAGTAACTCTTGAAGTAGGTTTTTTAAGCCATGGCGATCTGTGTAGGTACGGACTAATCGGCTAGCAATTTTGGTGCAATAGACGGGAGCTGTAAGTGCTCTAAACGTCTCATACATCGCTGCGATATCAAACCGGCCGAAGTGAAACAGTTTTAACACATTTGGATCTTCCAGCATCCGGCAAAGGTTCGGGGCTGACGATTGACCCTTGGCTACTTGTACCAGATGCGCATTACCGTCACCGCTGGACAGCTGAACAACACACAACCGGTCGCGTTTAGGGTTTAAGCCCATGGTCTCGCAATCAATGGCTACAGTTGGGCCTAGGTCTAAGTCGTCTGGCAGGTCGCCCCTGTAAACATGGTTTGTCATATCTGATCCTCTGTGCCCTTGTCCTCTGCCTGCCTCCTGTCGGTTGGTAGTGTCAATATACAGAGTTAAAAGTCGTTCCCTTTGGGCGATGCATCGCTTTGATCTAGTCAGCTTCTGAAAAACCATCTACTCGCGAGGCAACAGATCAAATTTACCATCCAAACGGGAGCCTCGAAATGAGCGATACTCAGAAAACAGTCGTGAACAGTTGGAATGAATGGGATCCATTGCGACATGTTATTGTTGGACGTGCAGATGATTGCCACATACCTGCTGAAGAGCCGGCACTGGAAGCAAAAGTGCCGGAGGACAGTGATATGCGGGGGCAGTGGGGCCGTAGGCCGCAAGAGACTATTGATCGGGCTAACGAACTTCTTAATAATTTTGCGACCCAGCTACAAAGCCTTGGGTGTGCGGGTGGATCGGCCAACCTCCATTGATCACGCGCAACCCGCCATTACGCCAGACTTTCAAACGGAAAGCCAATTCGGCTGCATGCCACCACGGGATGTTTTGCTGACTGTTGGGTCTGAGATTTTAGAAGCCACCATGTCTTACCGTTGCCGCTGGTTCGAATATTTGAACTATCGCCCCTTGATGCAGCAGTATTTCAACGAAGATCCAAAATTTCGCCATGAAGCTGCACCTAAGCCGCGTTTGACCGATGCTGATTATCATCCTGATTATTTGTCGGATAAAATCGGTGTTGAAAAACGCTTGAAATGGGCCGCAGAGAAAGTTCTTTGTGACCACCGAGGAAGAGCCACTTGTTTGATGCGGCGGATGTGCTGCGTTTTGGGCGTGATTTGGTGGTTCAGCATGGATTCACTACGAATATGAAGGGTATTGAGTGGTTGCGCCGGCACTTTCCGGATCATCGGGTGCATGCAGTGAATTTCCCGGTGATCCCTATCCAATTCACATTGACGCCACCTTTACTCCGCTGCGCCCTGGGCTGATCCTGAACAACCCACAACGCCGCTTACCTGAAGAACAGCGTAGATGTTTAAGAAAAATGACTGGGAGATCGTGGATTCGGCACAGCCTGCGCATAATGCACCGCCGCCCTTGTGCTATTCTTCTACATGGCTGAGCATGAATGTATTGGTGCTTGATCCAAAAACGGTTTGTGTTGAGAAATCAGAGGTCTATCAGGCTGAGCAAATGGACAAGGTTAGGCATGGAAGTTGTCGAAGTAGATCTGCGTGATGCATACGCATTTGGAGGTGGTCTGCATTGCTGCACAGCGGATGTGTACCGCGAAGGGTCATGTGAAGATTATTTTCCAAACCAATAAAAACCATTTTGGGCCATGCTTGATATGGTCTAAAATAAGCTAGAATTTTTTCTGTCATTTGCGCCTGTATTTGGGTTTTGATTCAGAGCATAAAACATATTCCATAACATGAACCCGCAATTTAACTTTTCTAATAGTTTACTAATCGAATTAACATCTTATGTCCCTATGTTTGTAAAGTATTAGGCGAATCCAAATATTTAAGTACAAATCCTAGGGTTTTTTAGTTTATTACTCTCAGTACCCGTCCAGAGTTGGTGCACTTGTCTAACCAAACCTCTGGTCTTCGGGTCGCGTTCTGAGTCTGAACCGCCATAACCTAAATAGGTATGCCGTTTGCCCTTAAATAGGCCTTTGCAAGTAAGGCGTCGACACGGGCGATTCTCTACCATCGATAGTCAGACCTGTGTCAGGAAACCACGGATAGATGTCAGCAGGATCAAGCAGCCCTAATTTTCTGCTGGGCTTAGAAGTCCTAGTAAGGCAAAATGCGTACTTTGATAATGTCCAGATGCCGCGGGTACGCAGGGCTGACCTTGGCGCTCGGTAAGTTAGTTCATAGGGCGAGACGATATCCACCATTTTCTGTCACCAACAAGCTCGCGTTGCTGGGATCAGGTTCAATTTTTTGGCGAAGACGATAGATATGGGTTTCCAGAGTATGCGTCGTAACACCTGCGTTATATCCCCAAACCTCATGCAGAAGCGTGTCACGTGGCACGACACCCTTGGTGGCGCGGTACAAGAATTTGAGAATATTGGTTTCTTTTTCAGTGAGGCGAATTTTACTACCGTCTTTGGCCAGCAGTATTTTGGCCGCTGGCTTGAACGTGTAGGGTCCAAGCGCGAAAATAGCATCCTCGGATTGCTCATGCTGCCGCAATTGGGCGCGGATACGGGCCAGGAGGACAGGAAATTTGAAGGGCTTGCTAATATAATCATTGGCCCCTGCATCAAGCCCCAAAATCGTGTCGAATCGGCTATATGTCCGGTGAGCATCAAAATTGGACATTTGACGCCCTGTTTGCGGATCACACGGCACAGGTCGCGGCCATCGGTATCTGGCAAGACCCACATCCAAGATAACTATATCATAAAGCTGCTGCTTCACCCCCTCAAGGGCATCAGCACCGCTACCACCTTCGGACACTTCGAATTCTTCCGTCGTGATCAGCTGTTCACTCAGCGCCTCGCGCAGGTCTTCATCGTCATCGATCAAAAGGATTTTTTTCAGTTGCGCCATTGTGACAATCCGTTCCTTTGGGTATTCAATATGTGCGCTCTCGTACGTTGCATTGCAAGATTTGTAATACTGGCCTCACAAGCTCGTGTCGAAAATGCAGGTATTGTTTCAATTCCCCTGACAAAAGGAGGTAACGGAGGTCTCATGAGTTTAACCCCATCTCCCATCGAGCTTCGTGCCCGGGCTCTGACCGACCTTCGGATGGGTCTGCCTGTGGTCATTGATCTACCGGAACCGCTGGTGATCTGTGCTGCTGAAACATTGACCCAGGGGCGGCTGAACTCTTTGCGGGCTTTGGGCGAGGTGCAGGCTGTTGTGTCCAAGTGGCGGGCGGATACTTTGAAAATTAGTGCCTATGATGGCGATGTCGCCCGCTTTGTGGTGCCAATGGCGGTAGATGCACGCTGGTGCCACGCCGTGGCCGATCCCATCTTGGATATGAGCTATCCGATGAAAGGCCCGTTTCAGGCGGTGCGTGATGGGAATGCCAGGGGCCAGCGCGCCGCAGTGGCATTGTTGAAGGCTGCCCATTTGCTACCTATGGCGATTACCGTGCACACAGATCAGGCGCTATCTTCTCTAACGCATCTTCCCGCTGAGATCATTTTGGATCCGGGCTTTGGTCATGTGGTATCCGCGCCCCTGCCATTGCAGGTCTCGCAAGCTGGGCGGTTACATGTTTATCGCCCGCGTGGCGGCGGTGACGAGCATTACGCGGTTGAGATCGGCACGCCAGACCGGGCGACACCTGTCTTGACCCGCCTGCACTCGGCTT
>CAJJBZ010000004.1 GCA_905182535.1 uncultured Planktomarina sp. | reverse complement strand
GACAGCCGAGCCATACCCACGCCAACCGCTTGGGCCTTAGGCTGGAAATCTGCTAACTTACTAATAGACAAACATTTACAAGATCATGGGGATTGGCCCCGCTCACTTTTACTTACGGCATGGGGCACCGCCAATATGCGTACAGGTGGGGATGACATAGCACAATGTTTGGCGCTGATGGGCGTAAAACCCCAATGGGATAGCGCCAATCGTAGGGTCACAGGATTTGAAATAATTCCAGCCAGCGCGTTGGGACGTCCACGTGTAGATGTCACACTGCGCATATCAGGTTTTTTCCGCGATGCCTTTCCAGGGCTAATTGATCTGGTTGACAGCGCAGCTACGGGCGGTTTTGGCGCTGGATGAAGCCCAAGTAATATGAACCCAGCCAAAGCGAAATGGCGCTGGAGCAAGGGTGTACGGCTCAAAGCCCGGAGCCTATGGGGCCGGGTTGCAGGCCTTGATCGATGAACGGATCTGGGACACTCAGGCCGATTTCGGGGCAGCCTATTTGGAATGGGGCAGCTACGCCTACGGCGAAGGCCGAAGGACGGGCCATCAGGATCGCGAAGGGATTTGAGGCGCGCCTCAGGTCAGGTGGAAGCGATTGTACAAAACCAAGATAACCGCGAGCATGACCTACTCGACAGCGATGACTATTACCAATTTGAGGGCGGTGCCGCCGCAGCGGTGGCCAGCTTGCAGGGCCAAGCTCACGACCCAATCTACCACAACGATCACTCCCGCCCAGAGCGCCCAGTGATCCGCACACTTCGACGACGAGATGGCGCGGGTAATCCGACTCTACGGGTCCTAAATCCGAAATGGATCAGACGGGGTTAAGCGCCATGGCTATAAAGGTGCATTCGAAATTGCAGCAACTGTCGATTATATGTTTGCCTTTGCCGCCACCACAGGAGCCGTAAAATCGCATCACTTCGATGCCGTGGAGGCCACATTCCTGGAGGATGATGACAATAGAAACTTCATCTCGAATGCTAATGCCCCCGCGCTGCGTGAAATTGCCGAGCGTTTGCAAGAGGCCATTGACCGAGGCCTTTGGCAGCCACGTTCTAATTCAGCCCGCGCAAGGATCGCCGCCTTGCTCTAAACCGAGCTTCAGCTATGCCAACGATCCAACACATACCGCGCAGTCATCAAATCTAGATGCGCACCACCACCGTTTTTGAAAACGGTAATATCGTCTGGACCCGCCTGAAAGGTCGCCAAGTTATAGTAATCCGCCAACACATGATCATGGGAAATTACACCAGTCTCCAGCGGAATTTTCAGCTCACCTATATGGCTGAGAGTGGTGTCAAAACTATCTACAAAAAGACGTGATTTTTGTAGGGCCTCATCATCAGCTTCACGCATATCGGGCCGATAAGCACCTATCATATTGAGATGCTGCCCTGGACGCAGCCAAGCACCCTTGATGATGGGCTCAGTGGTCATGGTGCAGGTCAGTATTATATCCGCCGTGCGCACTGCAGTCTCCAAATCAACCGCCACAACAGCACCCGTTGCGTCAGCAAAGGCCTGTGCGCCCGCGGGGCTGCGATTCCAGATGGTGAAAGTCGCATCAGGAAAACCCGCACTAAAAGCCTCTAGTAGGGACTTTCCCACAGTACCCGCCCCGACAATCAAAATTTTTCGTGCACCGACCGGGGCCAATGCCAAGGCTGCCATAAGGCTGTCGCCTGCAGTTTTCCACTTAGTGATCAGATGGAAATCAATCGTTGCAGTCAACTGACCATTTTGATCATCAAATAGCAAAACACCACCACCAACCATCGGCTGACCAGATTTAGAGTTGCCAGGAAATATGGTAGCAGTTTTGGTGAGCAGCCCCATGCCATCTATCCATGCAGACCGACTGAGTAAGGTATCAGCTCCCCGGTACAAAAATAGATCATTAATCTTTGCCTTTGGGCCTTTATGTCCAAGGTTCAAAGCCGCAACTAAAGTGAGCCAATCTAGCCTTTTCTGGCCTTCAGCAAAGGGAATAATAGTTGGGGTCATTGGGCCTGCTCCAACGTTAAAAGCCCTGCATTAACAAGTAGGTCAGCCCAGCCTTGCGGCGTTTCAAAGAGATAAGTTTGCCATCCGCGACTTGCGGCCATCGCAACATTGTCAGCGCGATCATCAGCAAAAAGTAAACGCTCTGGTGCCACACCACAATCTTGCTCCAACATCTCATAGATCTTAGGGTCTGGCTTAATGACCTGCATCTGACCAGACACATAGTCACGATCAAACTCACCTAGAAAATCATAATGGCTTTGAGCATAGGCATAGCTTTCAACACCAAAGTTAGTCAACGAGAACACCGGAACACCCACAGCTTTAAGCGCACGCAACAGCCGCACCGAATGATAGATAGGCGGAGCAGCCAACTCGATCCAGTTGTCATACCAATCACGAATTTCAGCCCGCCATTCAGGATTAGCCTCGGCTTCTGCATAGATCACGTCCCGAAAGCCTTCACCAAGATCAATCCGATCATTCATCGCGTGTAAATCGACTGCGGCGAACATGGCGCGACGCCGTTCGGGCCCAATTGTACGATCAAAGTACCGCTCTGGGTGCCATTCAAGCAGCACATTACCAATATCAAAAACAACAGCATTTGTACGCTGACATGTTTTGCCTTTCGTTACACAGTTGCTAGCGTGGAGAATTGAGTGGTGCAACCCTTGGCCGAGCATTAACCGCTTCGCGCCACACCATTACCAAACCAGATGCGAGCACAAGGCTCATGCCAGTCCATCCAAAAGAATCAGGCCATTCAGAGAACATCAAGATATCCAAATAGTGTGGCGTAGATCAGGGCTGTATATTCAAATGGGGCTACCAACGCCGCTTCAGAAACTCGGTAGGCTTGGCTGATCGCAGCACCACCTATAGTTATTCCAAAACCAATAAAAACCATTATGCCAAAATCTGGCCAAGTAGGCCAACGCCATGAACGGACTAAAAATTCAAGCGACGGATAACCACTACCAGAAAAATTACCATGTCCAACAGCCAAGCCGATTACAGCGGCAACAATTAAAAAGACAACTGGTACGTAAAAGGTAAGTGTAAGGAGGTTTTCATCTGATCCCAGCTTTCGCGTCAAGACATGAAAAGAAGCGTAACATATTGCAGCTAAAACAGGCAAAATAGCGGTAAAAGTAAACGCTTCTGTACCTGGGCGCACTACCAACATCACCCCGATTAGTCCGACTAATACGGCAAACCAACGCCACACACCGACGATTTCACCAAGAAAGGTGACTGAAAAAATTGTAATTAAAAAAGGAGCTACAAAAAAGATGGATACAACAGTAGCTAGCGGCAAGTCTGCCAAAGCAGTGAAGAAAAATAAATTAGCACCCACTACGAAAAATGCACGCACTATGTGTAATTTTAGACGTTTAGTACGAAGCAATCCGTAGCCACCAGCCAATGGGATCACAACTAATACTAATAACAAAACACTAATAAGCGACCGTGTAAAAACTATCTGATGCAGCGCATAACCATCAGACAAGAATTTAACTAGCATATCATTAATAGAAAAAATTAGCGCGGCAAGCAGAGCCCAAAGCGCGCCAGTTGGGGTTTTTGTTTGATCCATACTTTTTACTACGCCTGTCATAGCTTGGAATCTGGTTCGATTGCGACCCACCACATGGCGCAAGTGAACTAAATAAATTCATACTTACAATGGCTCAGCGACGTAGGGCCTGATCTAAAGCATTCAGAAAACGGGACCGGTCCACTTTCGAAAACCCTTTGCCACCGCCTTGACGAAAGGGATCGGCAGCTCGCAAGTCATACATCAGGTCCCGAGTGGCCAAAGCATTGCCGATATTTACTTGTGTAAGAGGCTCACCGTTGGGCTTGAGGACCATGGCTCCCGCCTCAATGGCCTTCGCCGCCAATGGGATGTCTGTAGTTACCACCACATCGCCGTGTCCAACACGATCCGCGATCCACATATCTGCAATATCTGGCCCAGCTTCAACGACTACCAACTCCACCAGTGGATTGACGGAGGGACGGATACCGCCATTGCAGACTAGTTTTACCATTACCTTATGGCGCGTCGCAACTTGTTCTACCTCGGCTTTCACTGGGCAGGCATCTGCATCGACAAATATCATAATGCGTCCTGTTTCGCAGTTTTCAGTTCTTCTGGGATTGGCATCCGGTTGAACGCATCTAGCCCTGCTATTTTGTAAGCTTCAGCAAGAGTTGGATAGTTGAAGGTATTTTGCACAAAATAATCCACTGTCCCTTTGAGGTTGAGCACAGCCTGTGCTATGTGGATCAGCTCCGTCGCACCTTCTCCAACGATCTGCACTCCAAGAACACGGCGGGTTTTCAATGAGAATAGCATTTTCAACATACCATGCTCTAACCCCATAATATTACCTCTAGAAGTCTCCCTGAAGCGGGCAACACCCACTTCATAAGGAATTCCCCGTTTCTTAGTGTCTTCCTCACTCATTCCACAAGTTGAGATTTCAGGCACTGAATAAATACCATAAGGAAACCACGGGCTCTCAAGTAAACAAGGGGTATCCAAAGCATGGCAGGACGCCACTCGCCCTTGTTGCAGGCTAGTTGAAGCAAGTGATGGATGGCCAATGACATCTCCAGCTGCATAAATATGTTTCACTAAGGTTTGGTAAGTCTTGCGGTCAACATCTATTCGTCCTCGATGATCAGTGATCAAACCTGTAGCCCCCAATCCTAACTTCTCGGTGGCACCCATTCGACCCGCGGCAAACAAAAGCATTTCAGCCCGAACGTGACGGCCGTTCTCCAGTGATACTTCCACGTGAGTTTTGCAATCTTCAATATGGGCAATGGGTGAACCAAGCCGTAAATCAACGCCGTTTTCACGAATTTCATGGGTAAACTCTTGGATAAGGGTACTATCAATAAAATCCAAAAAGGTTTCACGAGGTTCTATTAAAGTAACGCGTATATCCAGAGCCGCAAACATCGTAGCATATTCAACGCCTATCACACCTGCTCCGATAACAATCAAAGACCTGGGGATTTGCGATATTTCTAAAAATTCATCACTATCTAATATATTAGATCCGTTGAATGGAACATTATCAGGCCTATATGTGCGTGTTCCTGTTGCAATCAAAAACTTATCGCCGGTTACTGGTGTAATCTCACCAGATTCAGTCACCACTTCTACTTGAGTAGGGCTTAAAAACCGCGCCATGCCATGCAACACATCCACGTGATTACGATTAAATTGATGCTCCAGTACATCTACTTCGTAATCGAGGGTTTTGTGCAAACGAGCTTTTAAATCATCCGCACCTATTTCATTTTTCACCCTGTAAGAGCGTCCATAAAAACTGCGCTCACGCCATCCCGATAAATTTAAGACTGTTTCACGCAAGGTTTTCGATGGAATAGTCCCAGTGTGTACGGAGACTCCACCCAAGCGCGCTCTAGAATCTATTACTAAAACTTGTCGTTTTAATTTTCCTGCTTGCATTGCCGCAGACCTACCTGCGGGGCCAGATCCAATGATAATTAAGTCATAATGTGGCATGGGCTACTCCGCGTGTAATGATTCAGCATGAAAATTAATGTGATCTTCCATGAAGGTCGACACAAAGAAGTAGGAATGATCATATCCATGTTGTAGACGAAAATGGCCAGGTTGGCGGCGTTTTGCCATCGAAAAGGCTAATGTTTCCGGCATTAACAGCTCCAAAAATGGATCTTCAGTGCCGGTATCCACCAAAATCGGACCATCAAAGCCTTTTTGCAGCATTTGATGGCTGGCGTCATGGGTTTCCCATGCGCTACTTTCTGATCCTAAATACGCTGTAAATTGCTTTTGACCCCAATCAGACCCCATCGGATTGCAAATTGGGGAGAAGGCCGACACACTACGGTATTGCTCCGGACGCGCCATGGCAAGGGTCAGCGCGCCGTGCCCGCCCATCGAATGGCCGGTAATCGATTGTCGTTCCAAGTCAATCGCAAACTCACGACCCAACAACGCTGGAAGTTCATCAGCCACATAGTCCCACATCCGAAAATGTGGCGCCCATGGATTTTGGGTGGCATTTACATAAAAACTAGCCCCTTGGCCAAGATCATAAGACTCATCATCTGCCACATCAGAACCACGCGGAGACGTGTCAGGAAATACTAATGCGATCCCCTCCTCCGCTGCCCAAGCCTGCGCCCCGGCTTTTGTCATAGCATTCTCATGGGTGCAAGTTAGCCCAGACAAATACCAGAGTACTGGGACTGAGCCCAGCTTTGCTTCTTCCGGTATAAAAAGCCCAAAGGTCATTTCGCCACCGCAGATTTGAGATGTATGGCAATAAACCCCCTGCGTACCACCAAAACATGCAGCTTCTGATTTGATTTCCATGATAAACTCTTTCTTTCGTGTTGCCCCGTGAAAAGCGGGAATTGCTCAGTTATGCAAGGATGAAGGGTATGGAATGTGACCTGTATCTTATCGCTTAGCTGTAAAGCCTGCTCACCCAAGCAATCACCAAAGACACGGTTACTACAGAGGCTACAGTCGATACTAAAATCGAGGCCGAGACCCTAGTGGGAGCCACGTTATAATGTGTAGCTAAAATGAAAATATTCCCAGCTACTGGCAAAGCCGTCGCCGCAATTAACACTGCAGCGGGATAGGGCGCTACGGGAAAAATTAGCAAGGCAGCAATCGCCACAGCGCCAGGGTGAAGCACCAACTTACAAAAAGCGAGCCACCCTGCAACTGTGATCCGCTCAGCCGATTTGCTGGCCAAAGATGCACCAATTGCAAATAATGCTCCCGGCGTAGCCGCTGCACCCAAAATGTCAAAAAACTCTGTCGCAGGAACGGGCAGATCCCAACTTGAACTAGAACACAGCAAGCCCGCGCCCATCGCCATAATCATAGGATTTTTAATCAAGCCAATACCAACAGTTTTTAGCATCCCGAAGCTCATGCGCCCATCGCGCGAACCCACAATCAAAATTACGATCAAACTCCCAAACACCAGCTGATCTATCGCCAGCACAAGCATCACCCAAAGCACCGCCTCCGGCCCCATCAACATCGCCAACATTGGAATCCCAAGAAAACCCACATTACCAATCGTGGCACATTGCGCTTCAACCGCAGCCTCCGCCACATTGCGCCGCCGTAAAACTGCTACGCATGTTGCCAGAAGATAAATCACAAAAGAAGCCGAAAGATAGGCCGCAATGAAGGGGAGATTGACCAATTCAGAGAACGACAAATTGGCCGAAAATCGGATGATCATAGCCGGCAAAGCAAAGTAAAAGACGAACTTTGTAAGATATAAAGTAGCAACCTCAGTAAAAAAATGAGTGCGCGCAGCGCCATAGCCCAGCCCCACGATTGCAAAAAAAGGCAATGTCTTTAGAAGAACTTCGATCATCGAAAGGTAAGCTTCTTACTGGAAAGGGCGCACAATGCGCGAATTCATTATAGTTCTAAAAGCCCTGGAATTAAAATTCAACCACGGCGCGAATAGATTTGCCTGCATGCATCAGATCAAAGCCCTTGTTGATATCTTCCAAGGCCATAGTGTGAGTGATCATTGGATCAATTTCAATTTTCCCATCCATGTACCAATCAACAATCTTTGGCACATCCGTGCGACCGCGTGCGCCACCAAAAGCCGTGCCACGCCAGACACGACCTGTCACTAATTGAAACGGACGTGTGCTGATTTCCGCACCAGCCGGGGCCACACCAATAATCACGCTTTCACCCCAACCCTTATGGGCCGACTCCAGGGCGGTACGCATCACATCGACATTGCCCGTGGCGTCAAATGTATAGTCTGCACCGCCTCCAGTCAGCGCCACCAAATACGTCGCCAAATCCCCACTGACATCTTTGGGATTCACAAAATCAGTCATGCCGAAGCGCGTGGCCATCTCAATCTTGCCAGGGTTTAAATCAACTCCAACAATCTGATCTGCCCCAGCTAGTCGCAGACCTTGGATCACATTGAGGCCAATACCGCCCAAACCGAACACAATTGCAGTACTGCCTATTTCAACCTTGGCGGTATTGATTACAGCACCAATACCAGTCGTGACACCGCAACCAATATAGCAAATTTTATCAAAAGGCGCATCGGGGCGCACTTTGGCCAAGGCTATCTCCGGCAAAACTGTATGATTGGCAAAGGTTGAGCAGCCCATATAATGAAAAATAGGCGTGCCATCGAGCATTGAGAACCGGCTGGTGCCATCGGGCATCAATCCCTGACCTTGTGTACTGCGGATCGCTTGGCAAAGATTGGTTTTTGGGTTTAGGCAATAGTCGCACTCGCGACACTCAGGAGTATACAGTGGAATTACGTGATCACCAGGTTTTAGGCCCGTAACGCCGGGGCCACATTCCAACACAATGCCCGCACCCTCATGGCCCAAAATAGCAGGGAATATACCTTCAGGGTCAGCGCCAGATCGAGTGAATTCATCAGTGTGACAAATCCCAGTTGCCTTAATTTCGACCAAAACTTCACCAGCCTTCGGACCCTCGAGATTCACTTCCATAATTTCAAGTGGTTTGCCAGCTTCCATGGCAACGGCGGCACGTGTTCGCATCGTAAAACTCCCTAAAAGTTTCTCAAACCCTAGGTCATGCTGAGGAACCTTTACAACCCTTTTTCAACGAAGGTTAGCGAATTAGATTAATCTAAACTCGGTGATACGGACCACCAGCGAGGATGGTGGCCGCGCGGTAGAGCTGTTCGGTCAGCATTACGCGCACCAGCATATGCGGCCAAACCATTCTGCCAAAACTCAGCTTTGTATCTGCACGCGCCAAAACCTCAGGGGCCAAACCATCCGCGCCACCGATGGTGAATATCAACTCACTAGGCGCTTGGTCGCGAATGCGAGCTAGTGTCTGGGCAAAATCAGGGGATGCTTGTGATGCGCCATACTCATCCAGAGCAATCACCACCGCACCAGCAGGTATGGCCTTACTCAAAAGTGCGCCTTCAGCAGCTTTTCCTCCACCTTTTTTGTCTTCTAGTTCGGTAAATTCAACTGGACCCAGGCCCAGCGGGCGCCCAGTTCGGTTAAACCGAGCGATGTAATCTTCGATAAGGTCTTTTTCTGGGCCGTTGCGCAGACGTCCAATGGCAATAATGCGCAGACGCATTAAAGCTCAGAGGGGGCAAGTGCTCCAGGCTCCAACCACATTTGATCAAGCTGATAAAACTCACGCACCTCTGGACGGAACACATGGACAATAACATCACCTGTATCAACAAGCACCCAATCACCAGTGCCTTTGCCTTCCAGCTTGGAGAAAATACCCAAGTCATCCTTCAAGCGGTTTTTCAGCTTTTCAGAGATCGCCGCCACCTGACGGGTTGAGCGACCAGAACAGATTACCATGTGATCGCCAATCTCCGAAATGCCGCGCAAATCAATTTGCACAACATCTTCAGCTTTATCATCATCTAGGGATTTTAAAACGGCGGCTAATATTGCATCGCTCGTAGCACTCGATTGGCCTTTAGCCAATTTGCGCGCGGACCCTTCCGCGTCAGACGTCAAAGACAGGACTATGTCCTCCAAACAATACGCCGCAACATCCCGACGCCGGGTTTCTGTTCATTAGCATTGAAATTTAGATTCCTCAATCGCTTGCGTGGATTACCTTACAAACTGTGTTCATCGGGGACCACAGTAAAAATATGTACCAAAATTTCTCTAAATAACATTATATTAATAATAGTTTTTATTCAAATGATATCATATAGTTGTCTCTATTTTAACTTTAATTTTTAGCGAATTTTATTTCTAAAATAATTCCATTTCGCAGGATCGAACCGTATAGCTAGCCGATATTCGCACCTGCCTACTCAAATACAGCCACATTGCGAGCGTTGCAAACACATGCGGCATTGGCCCTACCAGTTCAGCCAAGCAATAGCGCGCCGCGATCAGGTCTGTTGACGTTTCCCACTAAGCTTACCGCAAATCGCCACCCTAGCCCCACCAAAACTACTTATAACGTAAGATCATCTCGAGGCTTGTGTCGGGCATGCGGGCGAGTTATTTAGAAGAATGGAAATGGTCTTTGATATTTCGGATCACGCTCGCCTACCTTGGCGGTTTTTTGGCGTAGAAAAATCAAGTCTCCGACGGTGGCTGTAGAGCTAAGCCTCCCTGTGATATCATTTCAAAATAGATAATACATATAAGGAATGTCGGACATGGCCCCTAGAACACTCTATGATAAAATCTGGAACGCCCATGTGGCCCATGAAGCCGCTGACGGCACTTGTCTTTTATATATTGACCGGCATTTGGTCCATGAGGTTACCAGCCCTCAAGCCTTTGAGGGTTTAAGGATGACGGGACGCAAAGTTCGCGCTCCAGAAAAAACAATTGCAGTGCCCGATCACAATGTGCCCACTACATTGGATCGCTTAAAAGGCATCGATAATGAAGAGAGCCGTATCCAGATTGATGCGCTCGACACCAATGCGCGCGAATTCGGAGTAGTTTATTATCCTGTCGATGACGTGCGCCAAGGCATCGTGCATATCATTGGCCCTGAGCAGGGTTGGACATTGCCAGGCATGACGATTGTTTGTGGCGATAGTCACACCGCCACGCACGGTGCTTTTGGCTCTTTGGCCCATGGGATAGGCACATCTGAGGTTGAGCATGTTCTGGCTACCCAAACGCTGATCCAGAAAAAATCCAAAAATATGAAAGTTGAAATTACCGGACAGTTGAGCCCATGTGTTACGGCTAAAGACATTACCCTTGCGGTAATCGGTGAGACAGGTACCGCCGGCGGTACCGGCTATGTTATTGAATATTGCGGCGAAGCAATCCGCAGCCTGTCGATGGAGGGCCGGATGACGGTCTGCAACATGGCAATTGAAGGTGGCGCACGGGCCGGCATGATCGCGCCTGATGACACTACCTTTGAGTATTGCCATGGCCGCCCCAACGCTCCCACTGGAGAAACGTGGGGCGCCGCCGTGGCCTATTGGAAAACTCTTTTTTCAGATTCTACGGCACATTTCGACAAAATCATCACCATGAAAGGCGAAGACATAGCCCCCGTAGTTACTTGGGGCACCAGCCCTGAGGATGTGTTACCCATCACCGCAAGCGTGCCTGCTGCCAGTGACTTTAATGGTGGGAAAGTAGCTGCAGCCCAACGCAGTTTGGAGTATATGGGCCTAACACCCGGCACACGTTTGCAAGATGTCACCATCGATGCCGTGTTCATCGGTTCTTGCACCAACGGACGCATCGAAGATCTACGCGCTGCGGCGAAAGTGGTTGAAGGCAAGAAAATTCAAGATGGCTTGATCGCCATGGTTGTTCCCGGTTCAGGCCTTGTGCGCTTGCAAGCCGAACAAGAAGGACTTGCAGATATTTTCAAAGATGCCGGATTTGAATGGCGTTTGGCTGGATGCTCCATGTGTTTAGGCATGAATCCTGATCAGCTTGGGCCACAGGTCCGATGCGCCTCGACTAGCAACCGCAATTTTGAAGGCAGACAAGGACGCGAATCACGCACCCACTTGATGAGCCCAGCCATGGCCGCTGCGGCTGCTCTCACCGGAAAACTCACTGACGTGCGGGAAATTCTATAATGGAAAAATTCAGAAAAATCACAGCAATCGCTGCGCCCATGCCTTTGATCAATATCGACACCGATATGATCATTCCAAAGCAGTTTTTGAAAACCATAAAACGCTCCGGATTAGGTATTAGTGCCTTTCACGAAATGCGCTACCATTTGGACGGATCTGACAATCCAAATTTTATACTCAACAAAGAAGCTTATCAAGGCGTCAACATCTTAGTGGCGGGTGATAACTTTGGTTGTGGATCATCACGCGAACATGCGCCTTGGGCGCTGCTGGATTTTGGTATACGTTGTGTTATTTCTACAAGTTTTGCCGACATCTTCTACAACAACTGCTTTAAAAATGGCATTCTTCCAGTTGTTTTAACTGAAGACGAGCTATTGCTGTTGATGAAAGATGCTGAAAAGGGCAGCAATGCACGCATGGTTGTCGACCTCGAAAACCAACACATCCAAACATCAGACGGTGAGGTGATCACTTTTGATGTAGACCAGCATAGAAAACATTGCTTAATCAATGGCCTTGATGACATTGGTCTCACATTAGAAAAAGTAACCTCAATTGATGCTTTTGAAACTCAAATGGCACAAAGCACCCCCTGGGTATAGGCCTTGGCTTAACTACAGACATGTTTGGCTAGACAAACTTTATAAGTTAAATAGTCAAAAAATATGAGAGAATTGAAAGGGCTTTTCATGAGCATCCCATCCCTCCTTATTCTACCCGGCGACGGCATTGGTCCAGAAGTCATGACCGAAGTACGCAAAGTCATTGACTGGCTTGGCACCCACCGCGATATGGCCTTTAACGTGTCTGAAGATCTAGTCGGCGGTGCCGCCTATGATGTGCACGGCGTGCCTTTGCATGATGACACAATGGCAAAAGCACAGTCCGTGGATGCGGTTTTGCTAGGCGCAGTTGGGGGTCCAAAATACGATAATCTGGATTTCAACGTAAAACCGGAGCGGGGATTGCTGCGCCTACGTAAAGAAATGGATTTGTTTGCTAATCTGCGCCCAGCGCAATGTTTTGATGCTTTGGCAGATTTTTCCTCCCTAAAACGCGATATTGTAGCCGGGTTGGATATTATGATCGTACGTGAATTAACTTCAGGAAGCTACTTTGGCGAGCCTCGTGGCATTTTCAAAGAGGGTAATGAACGCGTAGGCATCAATACCCATCGATATACTGAGTCTGAAATTGAGCGTGCCGCACGCGCCGCCTTTGAATTAGCGCGCCGCCGGAGTAACCGCGTATGTTCTATGGAAAAAGCTAATGTGATGGAAGCTGGTGTTTTGTGGCGTGATGTGGTCACTGAGGTTCATCAGGCCAACTATGCTGACGTAGCATTAACGCATATGTATGCAGACAATGGTGCGATGCAGCTAGTACGCGCGCCCAAGCAATTTGACGTGATTCTTACTGACAACCTTTTTGGCGATATCCTATCTGATTGTGCAGCTATGCTAACTGGTTCGCTTGGCATGCTTCCATCTGCTAGCCTTGGGTCTCCAATGGAGAATGGCCGCCCGAAAGCGCTCTATGAACCAGTTCATGGCTCCGCCCCAGACATTTCCGGCCAAGGCAAAGCCAACCCCTCCGCCTGTGTTTTGTCTTTTGCAATGGCTCTACGTTATTCTTTTGATCTTGGTGAAGAGGCGACACGGATTGAAACAGCAGTTGAGAAAGTACTCGCCGATGGAATTCGTACTGCAGATCTTTTGCAAGCCGAAGGTGACACCGCTGTGACAACATCACAAATGGGTGATGCAATCGTTGAGGCGCTTACTTCCAGTCTCTAAGCCCACTTCATATAAAAAATGTAAATGCTGGGCCTGCCTGACGTTTTTTTTGACAGTGTGCTAACATTATGATGAAGTTGTGGCGCTTTTGATGGCCAATTAAAGACCACTATCTGCCTACAAAAAGTGGGTAATCTGATTTTTTTCGTGGCACAAATACGGTACATCGGGTAACATCAGTTGGGGGTGATACCCCACGGATAACCGCAGTTTTAACTTATTTCGATACTCCAAGTCGTAAATTCTCCACCGAAGCGGCATTTGGGATTTTATGGTAGGAGCAACCCTATACCATCGAGCTAAAGTTGCAGATGATCACTTGAAATATAGCTACACACGCAATGCTCCTGCATAGCGTGTGCCCGACGTGGCAATGAAATGGGGTGAATTAAAAACAGCTGTGTAGCTATCGTTAGCATCGCAAAAATAGTTACCGCACGGGCAAGCCGATGGCAGCCCGCGAGTCTGGTGATTTGAGATGAAAATCTTCGCCCAAGTATTTTATACCAGCCGGCCCACAGAGATAGGCGACCGCCTGAGCTACATCTGAGGCCGGGATGTGATCTGCAACTTCAAGTTGGCTGACAGGATTAACTCCTGAAGCTTTAATTAAAACAGGAAATCCAATTTTTTGAGCAGGGCTAAGGCCGAGGCATGAAATTCCTTGGGTACCATATTCTTCGTGGCCGGAGCGGGTTAATTGTAATACGGCGGCTTTGGAAGCGCAATAATGGCTCCAGCCCTCGAGCACACCATAGGCCGCCCCAGAAGAAATATTGATAATGGTCCCCCCCCCCTGCTTAATCATAATCGGTAGAGCGGCATGCATCATGTAAAAAACACCCTTCACATTAACATCAATAATTTGATCCCAATCCTTTGGTGCAAACTCCGCCAAACGGTGCACCGGGGCCAGCAGTCCCGCATTATTTACCAAAATATCTAAGCTGCCAAAATGTGCGAATGCTAAATCAACTGCCGATTTCACTTGATCGTAGTCTGACACATCGCAAGCAATGGCTTTAGCCTGCGGCCCAATCTGAGTGGCAATCTGCTCAAGAGCATCGCCGCTGCGGGCAGTCAAGACAACATTGGCTCCAAGGGAGGCCAAATGTTGGGCAGTGGCTGCTCCAATACCCCGACTTGCACCAGTGATCAAAACTGTTTTTCCTGAAAATGTCATCTGCGCACTGCCTTTCGAATTGGTTGCATTCAGGCTAGCGCGACGTTGACAGAGACACAAGTTAGCACTTCTGACTTTACCGCGAAGCCTACCCATGACACCACAAATTCAGAACGGAGACACCTTTGCGCGCAACTTTAATAATCCTGACTATGGCCTACATGCTATCCCAGTTTTATAGGGCGTTTTTAGCAGTATTTGCCGCACCGTTGCAGGCAGAAATTGGTACTACGGCGGCGCAGCTGTCTGCAGCCTCTGGCTACTGGTTTTTAGCCTTTGCGCTGATGCAAATCCCAGTTGGCTGGGCTTTAGATACCTTAGGACCAAAACGCACTAATGCTGTTTTATTGGCTCTCGGTGCCGGTGGTGGCGCCATAGTTTTTGCCTTAGCAACAGTACCGTGGCATATCTCACTTGCAATGACATTGATAGGAATTGGCTGTTCACCAGTGCTTATGGCCTCCTATTACGTGGTGGCACGCAGTTTTTCAGCAGCAGCTTTTTCAACAATGGCAGCCTCTATTTTAGGGATTGGGTCACTTGGAAATATTGGAGCAGCCTTTCCTTTGACCCTTTTGGTAGAGCTGTTTGGCTGGCGTTTTTCAATTATGATGATTGCCATGATTACCTTGGTTATAGCCGGTTTGTGCTATCTGATAGTCAAGGATCCGCCCAAGGTAATCACCGCACAAAAAGGTAGTGTTTTGGATTTACTTCGGATACGCGCAATGTGGTTTATCTTGCCTATGGTGCTGGTCAATTACGCACCTGCCGCAGGACTGCGTGGCCTATGGATTGGGCCCTATTTCACGGATGTGTTTGGATCCAACATTGCACAAATTGGTACGGTAACTACTGTAATGGCACTGGCTATGATTGCTGGGAATTTCTTCTACGGACCACTTGATCGGCTATTTAGAACTCGGAAATGGGTAATTTTCTTTGGTAATTTAAGTGGTGCAACGTTATGTGTTTCACTCTACTTCTTCGGTGGCAACAGCTTTTGGACCGCGGCTGGCATCATGGCTGGTATCGGTTTCTTTGGCGCGTCGTATCCAATTTTAGTAGCCCATGGCCGCAGCTTTTTCCCCGAACATTTGATGGGGCGCGGCGTGACTTTGATCAATCTCTTTGGAATCGGGGGCGTTGGCATCATGCAAAATGTCACCGCGCGTGTTTTTGACGTCAAGATAGCAGAGAACCACGCGCCGATTGTCTCATATAACGCAGTTGTGTTGCTGTTTTGTGTGACAATGTTGTTAGGTTTGACAATTTATCTGTTTTCACAGGACCGAACCGACTAGGCCCCCTTCCCATTGATCGAACACCGCGCTAGACGGGTCCCTGGTCGAAAAAAGGAAGAGAGTATGTCTTATAAAGTTGTCATCGTAGGAGCCACTGGGAATGTGGGCCGCGAAATGCTGAATATTCTGGATGAACGTGAATTTCCAATTTCTGAAATTGCCGTTCTTGCTAGCCGAAAATCTATTGGCACCGAAGTAAGCTTTGGCGATAGAACTTTGAAGACGACCGACCTGGCCACTTTTGATTTCACTGGTTGGGACATGGCACTTTTTGCAGTGGGCTCAGACGCTACAAAAGAATATGCACCAAAGTCTGCTGCTGCAGGCTGTGTGGTGATCGATAATTCTAGCCTGTATCGTTACGACCCTGACGTACCACTAATTGTGCCAGAAGTGAACGCCGATGCGATCCATGGTTATAGTAAGAAAAATATTATTGCTAATCCAAACTGCTCGACTGCGCAGATGGTTGTTGCCTTAAAGCCTTTGCATGACCGCGCCAAAATTAAGCGTGTTGTGGTCAGCACCTATCAATCTGTATCTGGGGCCGGCAAAGAGGGTATTGATGAGCTTTGGGACCAAACTAAATCCATCTATAACCCAGTAGACAACAAGCCACCGCGCAAGTTCACCAAGCAAATCGCATTCAATGTCATTCCGCATATCGACGTGTTCCTCGACAGTGGCGATACAAAAGAAGAATGGAAAATGGTGGCAGAGACAAAGAAAATCCTGGACCCTACTATCAAAATTACGGCAACCTGCGTGCGGGTTCCTGTTTTTGTAGGTCACTCTGAAGCTATTAATATCGAATTTGAAGATTTTTTAGACGAAGATGAAGCTCGTTCAATCCTGCGCGAATCTCCCGGCCTTATGGTTATCGATAAGCGCGAAGATGGAGGTTATGTCAGCCCTGTTGAATGCGTAGGTGATTATGCCACCTTCATCAGCCGAATTCGGCAGGACGTGACGGTGGAAAATGGCATCAACCTATGGTGCGTTTCTGACAACCTCCGTAAAGGTGCTGCTTTGAATGCAGTCCAAATTGCCGAAGTCTTAGGCAATAAAGTTCTGAAAAAAGGCTAAGCCACACACCTAATTCATCTAAGGCTTCGCTATCATGCGGAGCCTTTTTTGTTGGACAGGCTAAATGCGGACAAAGTCTTGAGAGGTCGCGTCGAATTGCTCTAAAGTGCCTTCGGCAATATCGGTCCAAAGCCCATGGAGGGTAAGCTCATTTCTTATCGAGGGCACTCTTCACAAAAGGAAAGGTCATCAGGTTCTCAATTGAAACCATAACCGCCTCCCTTTCTAACCGTGCCACCCGCTCCGCTTCATCAGGCATATGTTTCACCTTTTCAAACCCTGGACGTAATATATCCATCCAACGGCCAACAAAGCTACTACTCTTTTCTAGTTCTGGCGCAAGACCCGTACACATATCATGGCAGCCCTTCACCCCACCACAACTAGAATGACCAAGAACAATAATATGTGAAACATTTAGTGCACTGACCGCGTATTCTACGGCAGCAGAGGTCCCGTGCGGCTCTCCATCAGGCAGGTAGGCAGGCACCAAATTGGCAATATTGCGGTGAATGAAAAATTCACCCTGCTCGGCCCCAAAAATGGCAGTCACATGAACCCGGCTGTCACAGCATGAAATCACCATAGCACGTGGCCTTTGGCCTTCACTGGCCAATCGACGATACCACGAGTGATTGTCCTTCAAACGTGGTAGCTTTCCAACCATGGTAGCGTTGCACCAAATAGGTCGGCAGAGGTTTCACAGAATCCATGGGCTCCCTTACTTAGTTCATATGGATAAACCTTACTATATCTAATAATTACAAAAATTCGAGAGGGTAAACTAAACTTTATTCAGTTTCAGATAAAATATATTTATCCGGCGAAACTACAAAGCAGTCATTGCCAGTTACAGTAATATGACCCAAAATGGTCCAACTTAATGCTTTGCACGCCAACCAACCTTAATCAAAAGTGCTCAGCTATAGCTGGTATCCGGCCGGTCGCTGTGGAACTTATGGTCAAGAGAATCCAACTCACTTTATGTAAATAGCACAGCACATAATGGGCATGTCTAAGGATTATAGCAATTCAACAAATTATCGTAGTAATTAATCGAACCGTTAAGCAACTCTGCACCCTACAACAGCTGAGTTCAGACCATACTTGCGTTGCGACCCGCAAGGTAACCAAAGGCAATGGCCGTCAATAAACCATTACCAGAAAGATATCCTTCGACTGCTGGCCCCGACACTCCGCAGGCCGCACCGCCAGAGGCATAGAGGTTCATAAATGTACCCCCGTCAGCACGACGGACGCGAGCAGTATTGTCGATCACAAGGCCGCCTTGTGTATGAAATAACGCACCCGTAACTTTCACGGCATAATACGGTGCTTTCAGTGGTGTGACCCCTGAAAAATCTCGACCCAACACATCTGAACCTACGCCACTAGCCAGTGCCTGCACCTCAGCCAGCGTGCTTGCTAACATCAATTCTGGCAGGCACGTCACCTTCGCCAATTCAGCGGCATCTGCACCACAATGGATCGCACCAGCACCAACAGCCTCACAGTAATCAGGAAAACCATTAACCAAAAAATTGTGTCGTTGTGCATCATAAATATTCCAAGCAATACCATCTGGCTGGTTTAGAACTTTGACCGCCTGTTCAGAATAGCCCCCCATCTCATTAGAAAACCGGCGGCCTTCGCTGTTCAATTGAACGGCACCTTGCATCATCAGTGCCCATGAAATCAGGATGCCATGGGGATGTGCCAGCGATCCGTGCCCTTGATAACCAGAGAGATGTTTTATTTCTGCGCCAAGTGCTTCTCCCCAGTTTAAAGCATGACCAGTATTACCTGCATGCCCGTAGTATTGGCCCCCCGCTATCTGCGGAATATGTTCTGCCACCAACTGCTGGTTGCCCCCATAACCGTTACAAGCAAGGATAAGGTTTCCGCATCCGATTACCTCCGTTGTATCACCTGGTCGCTTTAGCCCAACGGCCACGGCTTTGCCTGCTTTATCAAAGAAAAGCGTTTCAGCGAGCGCCTCTGTAACTATGGAGATACCCGCTTCAGCAGTAGCAGCCAAAAGCCGCGCCTCCAAAGCTGCTCCAGTTTTTTCAGGCACTGCATGCATTCGATGACGCGCATGGCCAGGGTATAGGAAATCATCAAGTACGTGCCACTCTACTCCACATCTATCGGCCAGCCATTCCATTGCTGGCGCAATATTTTCTGCTGCCAGCCGGGCCAATCGTTCATCCAATTGCCCATAGGTTTTAGCCTTTAAATCACTAAAAAAAAGTTCTGCAGTATCGTCAGTAACACCTATTGCATGTTGAAAACGCGTGCCCGGTGCGGGTACGAAGCCCGAAGACATAGAAGTTGAACCAGACGGCGATGCATCTCGCTCTAGTACGACAACCTCTGAGCCATTTTCAGCGGCCGCTAGCGCTGCAGTTAGGCCAGCGGCCCCTGCACCAATGATCACCACATCTGCCGTAAAATCTGGTATTGGAGTTTCTACGCTAACTTCTGGCATTAGGCGGCCTCAATCATAGCTTGGGCCTGCGCACAGGTCATCACTTTGCCAACGGTTGACAGATCAGCGACCGCACTGTTGTGAGTTGTTTCTGAAAAAGCCGCACACCCATCAGACAAAACAGTCGTATCGAAGTCACGGACATGTGCGCTCCGCACAGTAGAGGCAACACCACCATTTGTGACAATTCCACACACTAAAAGCGTGTCTATACCTGCTTTGCGCAGGCTAAATTCCATCCGAGTTTGGTAGAATGCAGAGTATGCCACCTTTTCTATAGTCAGATCAGCAGGCTGCAGTTGATCAACCAACGAATGCCCCCAAGAGCCCGGTTGGAAATCACCTTTTCCTAAAAATGGTCGAATTGATTTCAGGTGTGGCGCAATAAAAGGCTCACCTGCTTTACCGGGTACCAACGTGAACTGGGTAGAAATAACCCATCCACCTTTTTTCGCGCAAAGCATTGGCCACAGTGAGCACCTTGGCTGGGAGTGCTGCAATTGCGCCTGAAATCTGACCACCACGCGCATAAGCCCCTTTTGGGTGTAGGAAGTCATTTTGCAAATCGACTATCAAAAGACCAGTACGAGCCGGTATTAGCTTTACGTCTATGTTCATGATCGTTCCTCCAAGCGGATAACAAGATTTCCGAATGCGTCAACAGTCGCGGCAAGGCCTGGATCAACAAAGATAGTCGTATCTGGCTGCTCAAGGATAGCGGGCCCTACTATCTGTTCGCCAACTGCGAGACTAAGACGATCGTAAAGTGTAGCCTCGTGAAACGCCCCATCCGCCCAAACTGTGCGGGTGCCCGTACAACACTCCTGTGAAGGTTTTCCCTGCACCGGTGCAAACACACTCATATCAAAAACGGGCCGGCGGCCGATGACGGTCACACGGTAGTTCATTACCCGAACAGGTATACCATCCAAAAGACGCCCATAGGTTGCTTTATAGGCGCTATCAAAGGCCGCTTGGATTGAATCAATGGTCAGGTCTTCGCTAAGATCAACACCGACCGCAACGGTGTGGGTTTGGCCTAAATAAAGCATGTCAAATTCGAATAGCCGATCAATACGTTCAAATGTGGTTCCTGAGGATGTGACCACCTGCTGTGTAACATTTGCTACCGCTTGAAGATTATGACTTAGCACTGCCGCATCAATATCCGACAACAGTCTATTCACAGTCTGCACCCGATCGTGGCGCGTATCAGCTACCACACAGCCCAGGGCAGACGTCACACCAGGGAAGCGTGGCACAAGGGCTGAACCTAGGCCAACATCTTTGATTAAAGCGCCTGTATGCAAAGCACCACCGCCGCCAAAGGGCATTGCGGCAAATTTTGAGGGATCATATCCCTTTTCAATTGACACAAGCCGGATTGCACCTGCCATCTTTGCGTTGGCGAGGCGCAGAATAGCCTCAGCAGCTTCCTCTTCACTCAGCCCCAAAAGATCCGAGACATTAGATCTAATAGCAGCGCGTGCAGCATCAACATCCAGCCGGTCAAGTTTACCGCCGATTGGACGGTCAGGATTGATGCGGCCCAAAATCAGATTTGCATCTGTAACGGTTGGACGAGTGTTGCCCAAACCGTAACAAACTGGTCCAGGATCAGAGCCAGCAGACTCGGGACCAACAGTAAGCAGGCCACTTGCATCGACGCTGGCAATAGAACCACCGCCCGCACCAATAGTGGTAATTTCAATCATCGGCGTGCGCACAACCATGCCAAAATCAATTGCCGTTTGAGGCGCAAGTGCGGCCGCACCGTCGGCCACCAGCGATACATCAAATGAGGTTCCACCCATGTCACATGTTACAATATTGTCAAAACCAGCTGCAGCGGCAATGGCTTGTCCTGCAATAACGCCAGCCGCAGGTCCCGAAAGAGCCGTACGTACCGGAAAATCCTTAGCCGTATCCACGCCCATGACCCCGCCATTAGACTGCACGATCAGCAATTCTCCAACGAATCCTTTTGCATCCAGACCTTGCTCCAATCGATCGAGGTAAGATGATACTACAGGCTGCAAATAGGCGTTAAGAGTGGCGGTAGACAGGCGCTCAAATTCACGAATTTCAGGCAAAATCTCAGTGGCTGCTGTGACATAAGAAGTTGGCCATACGCTGCGTACCGCCTCAACAGCAATGCGTTCGTTTTCTGAATTTGCATAGGCATTGATAAAAAAGACACAAACCGCTTCACATCCAGCCTCAGCCAGTGTGCGTGCCTGAGCTTTTACCTCTTTAGCAACTATAAATGCAAAGTCTCTCTCAGATAGCACTCGTTCTGCCACTTCAACTCGGTCAGGACGTGATACAACAGGCTTAAATTCTCCACGCAAACCCCATGTCTCTGGCCGGTCACGACGCCGCATTTCCAGCACATCACGGAACCCTTTAGTGGTAATAATACCGGTACGCCCCCCTTTGCGTTCCAGCAATGCGTTGGTGCCAACAGTAGTACCATGCACCACCGTACGGATATCTCCAAAATTGGCGACTTTGCGCATAATGCCTTCGATAAACCCTTTCGACTGATCACCACGGGTAGAAGGCACCTTGGTCGTTTCAACCTGCCCAGTGTCTTCATTATAAACGAAGACATCTGTAAAAGTGCCACCCACATCGACGCCGATAACAATTCTACCACTCATACTGTGCGCTCTTTTCTAAGGGTAATCGTTGCCGCATGTTCCACTATGCCTGCATCTGTAAAGACCACGCCAAAATCACTACGTGCTGCGTCTTCACTGACATAACCTTGTACAACGTCTGACAGCACCATCTCAGGGGAACGCGTTAGCGCGTCGCCGTAGCCGCCACCGCCAGGGGTCTCTAGACGCACATGCTGCCCTCGCTCTAAATGAATGCCTACCATCTTAGAAACCATCGGCGGCGTGTGTTCACCATCCGATTGCTCGTAATAAAAACGGTTTGTGGCTGCATCTCCACCACCAACTATACCACGCGGTGGAACTTTTCCACGTTCACCAAAGAGGAAAACGTCGGCCTCCTTGTCCAGAAGTGAAATCTCATAAATCGCGCCAAGTCCACCACGGTAATACCCAATACCACCAGAGTCGGGCCGTAGTGCCCATTTAGTAAACCTTATAGGATAAGCAGCTTCGAGAATTTCCAATGGTGGAATTGTTGCTGTAGAAATTGGAGCATTGCCATGATTCAAACCATCACCGGTCCCATGCGCGCCGTGCCCTCCCCCAAAAAACGAGAACATTACCCAACGCGCGCCATTGGGCCGATGACCCGCCAACGACAGAGCATTGATCGTGCCATAAGCACAAGCCATCGCAGATTTTGGAGCCACTTGTGCGATCGCCTGAAAAACTACATCAATTAGGCGCAGGATTGTCTCAGTATAACCACCCACGGGCTTTGGTGCTTTGACTGATAATAGCGAATCTTCGTCTATGCGAAACTCAACTGGCTCCAACACACCCGCATTTGCAGGAACTTCACCAAAAACATGTTTAAGAGCCACATAGCAGGCCGCAATTGTTGTCGAGCGAGAAATATTGACTGGACCACGACAAGCAGGCGAAGAACGCGTAAAGTCGAGGATCATCTTGTCCCCATCAATTGTCAAATCGAGTGCAACCTTGAGCGGCACGTCATCGATACCATCATTGTCTAACCAGTCTTCAGCTGAGATAGTGCCTGATGGTAGGTTTGAGATTTGCGCCCGCATCATTGTGGCTGCTCTGTCCTTGAGCGCCACCAAGGCGCCACGGGCCACGGGTGCGCCATATTCGTCCAAGAGCGCATTAAGGCGCTTCTCGCCCAAATCCATTGCGTTAATTTGACCGTTCAGATCACCATAAAGCGACAAGGGCTGGCGTGAGTTTGCCGAAAGAATATCTACGACATCTTGACGAAACTCACCACCGTCATAAAGCTTAACAGGCGGGATCAGCATCCCTTCCTGAAAACACTCGGTTGCGGCGGGATTGTAGTTACCGGGCACATTACCGCCAACATCATGCCAGTGACCAACAGAGGCAAGATAGCAAAATACTTTTCCATCACGAAAAACAGGTTTCACCAGTCTGAAATCCGATAGATGAGTGCCTCCATCATAAGGATCATTGAAAATCCACATGTCACCTTCGTTCACGCCACCCTGCGCTGTGGCCTTGCGTATGACCGCCTTCACAGCGAAAGCCATTACACCAACAAAGATTGGCAACCCTGACTTTCCCTGTACAAGAGTATCCCCATTTTCAGCATCATAAAGGCCGTGACTCGCATCATGCGCCTCTGCAATAATCGGGTTGAAGGCTGAACGAAAAAGCGTCGCATCCATCTCATCTGCAATCTGCTCAAAGCGCCCCTTGAGGATCGCAAGTGTGACTGGATCAATTTCCATATTTTTTCCCCTGACTTAGTATGCTGTGTGTTTTGATGACATCATTTAATCCATCAAAATCGTACATTCGGTCACGAAAACTGTCATTCGAACCATTCAAAATCAAAGCACGGTAATAATCACTTGCCGTTTTTGCCAATGCTCGAACCACGCCACCAGGAAATATAACAAGTGAATAGCCCAAGGTTTGCAAATCCGCTATGCCATGGATCGGGGTCTTACCGCCTTCAACCATGTTTGCCATCAGGGGAATTCGTCCACTAAAACGATTAGAAATTTCCTCAAGCTGTGTTCGGTCCTGCGGGGCTTCTATAAATAAAAGGTCCGCACCTGCCTCTATGTAAAGTTCAGCCCGATCACATGCAGCCTCAAACCCCTCCACAGCAATTGCATCAGTGCGCGCAATTATTAGCGTGGTATCGCTAGCACGCGCATCGGCAGCAGCATGAAGTTTTCCAGCCATCTCAGAGGCACTAATGAGCACCTTACCATCAAGGTGCCCACAGCGTTTGGGCATCGTCTGATCTTCTAATTGCAACGCGTTGGCACCATTGCGTTCGAATACCCGCATTGTGCGCTGAACATTCAACGCATTACCAAAACCGTTGTCAGCGTCAACGATGATAGGGATAGATACCCTATCGCGGATCAGTGCAATCGTGTCAGCAACTTCAGACATAGAAACCAGTCCAATATCAGGACTACCGAAACGCGTGTAAGCAAGGCCTGCTCCAGACAGGTAAACCATTTTCGCCCCCGATTGCTCTGCAATCAGTGCAGTCAAAGCATCACAGACACCTGGCGCAAGTATTGTGTCCGGTCCATCAAGAAGAGCTTTCAATATCATTTAGTTGTTCCTTGCATTACACTGCTAAGCGCTTTTTCAAATACTGCACTAAACCACCACTTTCTATGATCTCTTGAAGGTTTTTCGGCATTGGCTCCAACGCAATATCATTATTTTTATCACTCAGATTAAGCACACTACTCGTTAGTTGAAGTGATGCCTTGTCGCCATCTTTAGCCCCATCAATTGATGGGGCTATTAGGACAGGCAGCCCCAGATTAACCGCATTTCGATAAAATATTCCCGCAAAAGACAGCGCAACAACACCCGCAACCTGCAAATATAGCAGCGCTTCAACAGCCTGTTCGCGCGATGAGCCAGTGCCGAAGTTACGTCCTGCCACTATGATATCGCCAGGCTGCACGTCTACAGAAAAGGCAGGTCGGGTTGCCTCAAGGCAATGAGCCGCCAGCGCTTCAATTCCACCGCGCATGTATTGGCCAGGCGCAAGTTGATCAGTGTCAATGTCATCACCAAACAAAAAGATACGTCCACTCATAGCAGCATCTCCCGTGGGTCGATAATGTGGCCAACTACTGCTGCTGCGGCCACTGTCAACGGTGACCCGAGCCAGACCTGTGATGTCACATCACCCATACGGCCCTTGAAATTGCGCGCTGTCGAGGAAATACAGGTCACATCCGCAGCCAAACGCTGCGTGCCATAGCCTGCACAAATACCACAAGCATTAGGCAAGACCTTGGCACCTGCTGCCTCAAAAATAGCCATAATACCGTCTTCGGCCGCACGATCCTGATCGCGCTTGGACGATGGCGCTACAAGAAGTTCGACACCATCAGACACCCTTCGTCCTTTTAAAATTCGGGCCGCAGCTTTTAAATCTTCATATTTAGCCCCAGTACATGCACCAACATAGGCCACATCTATTGATGTATTTTCTGCGTCAGATGCTGGCATCGCATTGGCAGGAGAATGGGGGGCCGCAACCTGTGGCGCAAGGGATGTTGCATCAAAAAGGTAGTGCTCGAGCACCGGTGCCTGCGTGTCAGAATATAAACCACTAATGTTAGGAATATCGCCTCCAACGCTACGCAAAAAATCAGTGGTGACACCGTCAGGCGCAATCAAACCAGTTTGCCCACCCAGTTCAGCTGTCATGTTAGCTAAGGTCATTCGCTCTTGCATCGACAGCGACTTGATCGCGTCACCAGTATATTCAACTGCCTGATACTTGCCACCATCCATGCCCAGCTTGCCACACAGCGCCAACATAATATCCTTAGCCATTAGTCCATCACAAAGGCGCCCCGTCCATTCGATCAGAATAGTCTCAGGCACTTTCACCCAAATTTCACCAGTGGCTAGAACACCCGCCATTTCGGTTGCTCCAATTCCAAACATGAAAGCACCCATGGCACCACCGGTGGGCGAATGGCTGTCGCCACCCACCGCAAACATGCCAGGTTGTAATTGCCCACTTTCTGGCAGAACCACGTGACAGATACCCTGCCCATCTAGAAACCGCACACCAGTCTCTCGGGCCCAGTCCCGTGTGAGCGCAAGGATAGCGGAGGCTTCTTCAGTATCCCCCGGCACAAAATGGTCTGAAACTAAAAAAACCTTGTCCTTATTCCAAAGGCCAACGCCGAGATCTCTAAGAATCGGAGCCACGCGACGCGGCCCACCAGAATCGTGGATCATCGCCAAATCAACGTTAGCAGTCACAACTTCACCTGGAGTCACATATTTAAGTCCAGCTGCCCGAGCAATAATTTTTTGCGCTAAAGTTTGCTGCATCAGCCCATTCCCTCTTGAGCAGACCATAGTGGGCCATCAGGCCCCACCTTGCGGGTCATAGCCATTTCGATGTGATAAAGCTCTGGGCGATAAAGAGCACGGATGTACTGCACAACCCGCTGATCGCTGGACCGTGCAATCCTACGGACTTCCAACAATGGCGCACCAGCGTAGACGCCAAGCGCCTCTGCTGTATCCGGCGTTGCAAGTGCTGCCGAAATAGTCTGGCGGGCAGAGACCACGCGGTGGCCCGCGCACTCCAACAATTTCATCAGTGCTTTTGAATTTAAATCGTCTGCCTCAAAACTACGCCCAACGTCGCTAGGCAGAAAACATACTAGGTACGACATCGGTGCGCCCTCAAAGCTGCGCACGCGAACCGAGCGTTGCACCTCAGTATCTTCAGGCAACTCCAAGGCACCAGCTACTTCTGGGCTTGCCCTTAGGTAATCGAATTCTAGTAATCTTACATCAGTTGTACTTTGCATCAGCCTAATATTTTCCAACCAGCCGTCAATAGATGTCCGCATCACAGTCCAGCCCGCACGGTCCAAAACACTTGTGCCACGCCCTCGCTCACGTTTAACGATGCCCGCGCCAGCCAATTCATCAAGCGCACGTCTCGCAGTGATACGTGAGACGCCATAGCTACGTGATAGATCGAACTCTCCTGGCATAAAAGTGCTTGGTGCAAACTCTCCGCTCGCAATGCGGTTTTGTAATTGAACTACCATCTGCTGGTACAGTGGCATTGGTGAACTTGAGTCAAGTACATGCATAATATAAATGTTACTACATTATATCATTTAGGCAAGTAACTATTGTTTAGGACCCATGTTTTTCAGCCGCATCCAGCATTGCATGGATCACATCACGACGGGGGGCGCGAGTGGTGGGATATGCTCTACGACTATGGGAAAGTCCTAAACCCAGCACAGTTTCAGCCAGCTTGTAAGTCAGCGGGCCAGGGTTCACCACCGGCACTGGCAAACGCTCTGCAAGGTAGGCATGGGCCTCGTGCATGGTAGTCGAACCGAGCAGAATCACATCAGCACCATCTTCTTTAATACAACGCCAAGCGATAGCCTCAAGCGCAGGGAAAACATCGCTCTCTTTGCCCGCGAGCAAGGATTGGTTGTCTGGGGCAGCATCGATCCAGCGAACTGAAGCACAATGATCTTCTACCCCCAACTCCATCATAGTTTTACGATAAAGATGCTGCCAATGCGGCCACATCGCAATGATTGAAAAACAGTGCCCTAGCATCATAGCCATGAGCACTGATGCACGACCTGGCCCTATTACTGGGATCGACAGCTCAGAGCGGAGCCCAGCCATGCCGCTGTCTGACATCGTGTCGATACACACCGCATCAAACCCACGCGCTTCAGCCTCCAACCCTGCCTCCAAAGCTCCAAATTCAGCCAACGCCATATCTGATGCGCTGACATAATTTTTGGGGGCCGCTCGAACAGATTCGAAGACAAATTCGATATCTGGGCCAAGTTGAACCGCATCCAGTTGTGCGCGGCGTTGATCGCGGCTCTCCTCACTCATTGGAAAGGGAATTATTACCAGAACCCGTTTCATAAGATCTCCAATCTGCTTGCAGATTCGCACAATGCAAGCCTAGGTTAGAAAGAGAGCAGTAAAACAACACAGAGGCAAGAGATGGACAGTCTGGGACAAGTGGCAGAATTCGCCGCGCTGACACCTACATCAAGCATTTGCCACGAAGTAAGTGCGCGTACATCTCTGATCCTAGCCGATTGCATTGGCGCTATTGTTGGCGGTGCGGCTGAGCCTGACGTTGCTGCACTTGCCAGCCGCCAAGCAGGTGATGGCCCAGCATTAATTATTGGTACATCCCAAAAAAGACCTCCAGGTACCGCAGCCCTATTGAACGGGACGGCTGGCACTACCCTTGAAATGGATGAGGGCAACCAGTTTTGCAAAGGCCATCCCGGCATGCACACTGTTCCCGCAGCCCTCGGAGTAGCTTCACAACTGCAGATCAGTGGTGCAGACCTATTGGCCGCCATCGCGGTTGGATACGACGTCGGTGCCCGAGTAGGAATAAGCACTCAACTTCGCCCATCCATGCATCCGCATGGCACCTGGGGTTCGATTTGTGCCGCGACTGCAGTAGCGCGACTGCAAGGAGTTTCACCTAATCAGATGCGCCATGCGATCAGCCTTTCAGCCAGCCTTGGACTTTCTACCTCACGCCGCACAATGCTGGAGGGCGGTACAGTACGCAACGTCTTCGCAGGTGTCTCAGGCCAAATGGGAGTTCTGGCAGGCGATATGATTACAGCCGGATTTACTGGCGATCATGACGGTGTAGCGCAGGTGTTCGGTCGTGTGGTGTCCGATAGTTTCGATGCTGGCGCCTTTTCAGATAGCCTTGGCACTCGCTGGGAAGTCAGCCGTAACTATTTTAAAATGCATTCCTGCTGCCGCTACAATCATGCAACTCTTGATGCTTTAGCACAGTTGAGCGCTCGTACTTCAGGGCTCGATGGCAGCACAGTGAAAAGTATAGTTGTTGAAACTTATTCCCTCGCCGTTGAGCTGGATGACCCCTCACCCAAGAACGTGCTTGCAGGCAAATTCTCGGTTCCATTTGCTGTTGCCTCAGCGCTGGTCAATGGCTCAACGGGAGTAGACAGCTTCACGATGCCAAATGTTGTAAACCCCAAAATCATCGCTTTGGCGCAACGGGTGAAGGTCGTAGAAGATTTAACCATGACTGCACTCCTGCCGGACAAACGGCCAGCCAAAATCACGGTCACGTTGAAATCTGGTGAGGTGTTGAAAGCAGCTACTGAAACAAATAGAGGCGACTGGTCTGACCCTTACTCAGAAGCAGATGTTCGCAACAAGTATTTATCCCTGACCACACGCTTGTGGCATAAGAACGCCGCAATCCGCGTATGGGACAAGATAATGGCACTCAGCTCAGCTACGAGTTTGGACGACGTTTTCACCGAAATGGCCCAAGCGCCCCGTTAAAAAGCAGATAGGAACACATTTATGCGAGAGATAGTTATTGGAGCAGCACAAATGGGCCCAATCCAGCGGGCTGACAGCCGCGAAGAAGTTGTGGCTCGCATGATCGTACTGCTAGAAGAGGCTATAGCTGCCGGCTGTACGCTTGTTGTTTTTCCAGAACTTTGTCTGACAACTTTCTTTCCACGCTGGTACATGGAAGACGCCGCCGAAGTAGCCAGTTGGTTTGAACACAGCATGCCAAATGCCACCACACAGCCCTTATTCGATTGCGCCCGTGCAGCCCGGGTCGCGATCTCCTTTGGCTATGCGGAGAAGACCTCAGAAGGGCCAGGGTTCAACACCCAGGTTCTCACGGACCCTGCCCTCAATATAATTGGCAAGTATCGTAAGGTCCACCTGCCAGGCCATTCTGAGTTTGATCCAGATCGCGCCTTTCAGCATCTGGAAAAGCGTTATTTTAAAGCCGGCGATTTAGGCTTTCCAGTATTTCGTAATATGGACGCCTGGATGGGTATGCTCATATGCAATGATCGTCGCTGGCCAGAGGCGTACCGCGAACTGGGACTACAAGGCGCAGAATTGATCATACTGGGTTACAACACACCAACCACAAATTCGCAAAATCCGGAAGAGACGCCAGAGACGCGGGTCTTCCATTCTGACCTTTGCTGCCAGGCTGGCGCTTATCAAAATTCGGCTTGGGTCGTGGCTGTTGCCAAAGCAGGGAATGAGGACGGCCATCCACTGTTTTCAGGCAGTATCATTGTTGCCCCAGATGGGACTATCGTCCAAAAAGCCACTACAGATGGGGATGAATTACTAGTCCACTCCTGCGATATGGACGCAACTAAGTTTGGCAAGAAAACAATCTTTGACTTCAAACGCCATCGCCAAATTAAGCATTATGGTCGAATTACAAGTCAGACGGGCGTGATATACCCCGACGGCACGGAGGGTTGAACTATGGCGCATGATCTGGCAATTCGTGGCGGCACTCTAGCTACCGCAACCGAGACCTTTAATGCTGATATTGGTATCCGTAATGGGCGGATCGCAACAATTTCTGAAGCCATAACTGACGCAAAAGACGTGATCGACGCGACAAACCATATCGTAATGCCAGGTGGGATTGAGGCCCACTGCCATATAGCACAGGAAAGCGGCATGGGGGTGATGACCTCCGACGATTACGAGACAGGGTCGATATCTGCCGCATTCGGTGGTAATTCCTGTTTTGTGCCATTTGCTGCTCAAAAAGGAGGAGAAAGTTTGGCCCAAACGATGCAAACCTATGATGAGCGTGCCGTACCAAAATCAGTACTCGATTGGTCGTATCACCTAATTTTGACAGACCCAACGCCAGATGTTTTGGCAGAATTACCGGATGTTTTTGCCAAGGGCGTGACGTCGTTCAAGGTATTCATGACCTACGCAACACGGGTCTCTGACGGTCAGTTCCTTGATATTCTGTCAGTCGCAGGGCGCCACGGCGCATTGACGATGGTACATGCAGAAAACCATGATATGCTGGATTGGATGGGTCGCCGGTTGGTTAAAGGTGGCAATGTTGAGCCGCGCCACCATGCCTCTTCGCGCCCAAGTCTGGCGGAAGAAGAGGCGATAAATCGAGCTATTTCATTAGCCCGTTTAGCACAAGCGCCCCTTTTTATCGTGCACGTCTCAACCGCAGGCGGTGCCGAGCTAGTAGCCAATGCCCGTTCGAAGGGTGGACAGGTCTGGGCTGAAACCTGCCCCCAATATCTATTTCTGACCCGGCAATGAATTGGATAAACCAGGAATGGAAGGTGCAAAGTTTATTTGTTCACCACCCCTCCGAGATACGCCTACGCAAAAAATACTCTGGCAACATTTGCAGGCAGGGTCACTATCTCTAGTTTCTTCTGACCACGCGCCTTACCGTTATGATGACACGGGTAAATTTAACGCTGGAAACGATGTCAATTTCCGCCAGATTGCCAATGGCATGCCTGGCATTGAAATGCGCTTACCACTTCTTTTCTCTGAGGGCGTGAATAAAGGTCGGATCAGTCTAAATAAATTTGTTGCACTTTCATCGACTAATGCAGCACGGATCTATGGAATGTTGCCACGCAAAGGATCGCTTTCGATTGGTGCTGATGCAGATATCGCAATTTGGGACCCTAACGAGAAACGCATCGCTGGCGAAATGCACGATGCGATGGACTACAATCCCTTTGCCGGTACCGAAATTACAGGCTGGCCAGTTACCGTTTTAGGTCGAGGCCGACGCATAGTTGATAACGGTAAACTGATCGCAAAACCTGGTGCAGGCCAGTTCATTAAACGAGCACCAATTGATTTAACAGAGCATCCAGGGCAATCCGTCCCAGAGTTAGACCCAGATCAGAATTTTGGAGTAAATCTGGCATGACCGGCCCAATTCTTGTTATCAATCCAAACTCAAATCCAGCTGTCACTGAAGGTCTCGACGCTGCAATCATGTCATTTCGGATGGGTGGGTCGCCACCTATCGAATGTTTAACTGTGTCGGCCGGACCCTTTGGAATTGAAAGTCAGGCTGATAGCGACGCGGCTGTGGCACCAATGTTAGAGTTGATTCGCGCCCGCACTGATGCGTCTGCGGTCATCATCGCGTGCTATTCCGACCCTGGAATTGATGCCGCACGCGAGGCAACCAATGCGCCTGTCTTTGGCATGCAGGAAAGTGGTTTTTTAACAGCGATGGCGCGTGGCGATCGGATCGGAGTAGTGGCCATATCTGAAGGCTCAATCCTGCGGCACCGCAAGTATTTGCGTCGCATGGGCGTACTTGACCGTATGGTAGCCGAACGGTCACTAAACATCTCCGTAGCACAAACCGCGTCTGGCACAGGCACATTTGATCGGCTAGAGGAGATCTCACATACCTTAGTTCAGCACGACCATGCGGATGTTATTGTTTTGGGCTGCGCAGGGCTTTCAGTCCACCGCTCACGTCTGGAGGCTATAATGCAACGTCCTGTAGTAGATCCAACCCAAGCGGCCGTTGCCATGGCACTTGGCGCTGTACTAGTTTAGTCGATTTTGTAACGTGCTTCCAATGCGTCATAGCTTTCTTTGCCCACAAGGTGCTGGCGTTCTTTGAAGTCAGCCAATTTATCGATCACACTACTCACATCGCCCTTAGCCTTCAGGACGCCAAGTACATCACTCATCGCACGCATAGCAGCTTGCAACGGGGTATTGGCGTAAAGAACCATCGAGAAACCAAGACGGGCCAGATCAGTCTGCGAGGTCAAAGGAGTCTGTCCACCCACCACCATATTGGCAACTTGTGGGACGCTGAGGCGCGTGGTAATTATCTGCATTTCGTCATAGGAGGTTGGCGCCTCTACAAATGTCATATCAGCACCTGCTTCAATGAAAGCCTCAGCACGGTCAAGTGCCGCCTCCAGCCCGTGAATAGCGCGAGCATCAGTACGCGCAATAATCAACGTGTTGGCATTTTCGCGTGCATCAAGGGCCGCTTTGATTTTGGAAACGGCCTCCTCAAGCGGTATCACACTTTTGCCTGCAAAGTGCCCACATTTCTTCGGAAATACCTGATCTTCAATCTGCATTGCCGCAGCACCTGCGCGTTCAACCATGCGAACAGTCCGTTGCGTATTGATCGAATTTCCAAACCCAGTATCTATATCAACTACCAACGGCAGGTCGCTAATCTCAGAAATTGCAGATACTGTTCCTACAAGCTCAGTCAGCGTTACTAGCCCAATATCTGGTGCACCAAGATAGGTATTTGCAATACCCGCCCCAGTTACATAAATCGCACCGAAACCCTGTTCCTCAATTATACGCGCAGTTAGTGCATTGCCTGCTCCCGGAAGGATCATGGCATCGCGCAAATCCATGCGTGCCCGAAATGCTTTTCGCCGTTTCGATAAGTTGTCTGTCATGAACTTTGTTCCTCAGCTGCCATCCAGGCCTCAACCGCAGAGCGGCTAGACCGCAAATGAGCCCGCATAGCGGTATCGGCGGCGTCAGGGTCGCGTATGCGCAATGCTGCAACTATATGTTTATGTTCTTCTAGGGCTTCAGCCGGACGGCCGGGACGCATAGACAGGCGATGCCGGTAGAGACGAAGTAGCGAATATAGTTCATTGCTCAAAATACCAATCAGCCGCGCATTGCCACAGGCTTCAAGAATAACTTGATGGAAATCCCCATCGCCCGACTCCTGAAAATAACCACGGCCAGTTTGCATGGCATCCGTCTTTGCATGTAATGCTAGCATATCTTCGAGACGCGTCAGATCAGCTTCGGTCATATTTTGGCTAGCAAGACTACACGCCATTCCTTCAAGGCCCTCACGAACCTGCAAAAGGTCGAGTAACTCCTCATTTGACAGCGATACTACCCTTGCACCTTGATTGGACACACGTGTGACCAATTTACGGCCCTCCAACTGTCCAATAGCTTCTCGCAACGGGCCACGTGATATACCAAAACGCCGCGCCAGCCCACTTTCGCTCAGCCGCTCTCCAGGACTAATTTCACCTTCCATAATAGCCTTCTCAAGCTGTACCAATGCGAGGCTAGAGAGGTTTTGCGCGACCAAGCGTTCCGATCCATCCAAGCCACTCACACCGTTACCTCCACACATTGCATTGACCGAGACTGAGCCCTTATTTTTCCAATCCGGTTGACCCACAGACCTTCGGGCTGACAAATCTGCGACATTCCTTCACATAAATATTCAATACGGTGCGGTAATCCTAAAAGCCATAGGTGCCACCCCATCATTGCGAACCACCCACTTTTTTTTGTACCAAACCCGACCGACACTCATCGAAAGCCTCAAAAAACTCAATATAGTAAATCCAGTTTGCCAGATTGAATAAGAATGCGAGAGGGGCTTCGAACCCATCAGTCGTCACAGCTATCCACCATGGACCAACCCAATTACCAACGTTCCATAAGCCACAGTCTAGAAAATCTAGATGCGGTGCGCGCAGCCAAGCCACCCCTACGGACCAGGTTAGTGGTAGGCAATTATAATGGTCAATATTAGGCACAACGCAAACCGCCACACGCGCGCTGACTGGCCGAACTGACCATGACTTGTGGGTTATGGGTTGATGTAGCACCCGCCGCCAGGTCATAATGCACACCTTATGTAAGGAGACAAGCCATGGCCTATCAAGCGGATCTTGCACTGAGAGGGGGCGTGGCTTTTCTCCCTGGATTGGGCCTGCAACAGGCTGACGTCTTGATAGCAGACGGCAAGATTTCTGAGATTTCTGGCCCCAATAGCGGGGATGCCCAGGAAAGTATTGACGTGACCGGACTGACAATACTGCCTGGAGCAATAGATGCACATATCCATCTGGGGCACGGCATGGACATCGCCCGTCCCCGTGAGCCTGGAGACGCCAAAAGCGAAACTGGGGCAGCGGCCATTGGTGGCGTAACAACTATCATCTCTTATGTAATGAGCCCTGATCCTTACAGTGCTGTCTTCGATGAGCTTTGCAAGATTACGCAGGCCGGAGCACGAGTCGATTTCAGTTTTCACTTCGTGATTGCAACGGAAGAACAACTGGTTGAACTGCCTGCCCTGATCAAACGCGGTGCACCTAGTGCAAAGTTTTTCATGAACATTCGCGGTGATGAAGGCCAACGCCTTGGGCTGCCTGGCACGGATGATGGATTTCTTTTTCGGTTGTTGGAAGTCTTGGCCGCTAACGAAGGTCTGCTTTGCCCTCATCCTGAAAATATTGAGGTTGCTTGGGTTCTGCGCGAACGTGTCCTCGCAGCTGATCCTGACGGCAAGGGCGGCTTGGCGACGTGGAACGCCACCCGCCCACCATTTGTCGAGGCTGATGCACTGTCGCGCGCTACTTATTTTGCACGCGTCACTGGTACTCCAGTGCATGCCGTCCATACCTCTTCTGGCGAAGCCCTGGATGCTGCGTTGCGGCAGCGTGCGGGGGGTTCTGAGATCTGCATTGAAACATGCTTGCACTATTTGACCCATGACATCACAAGCGACATTGGGTCTATTGGCAAGGTCAATCCACCGCTGCGGACGCCTGCGGATCGTGAGGCGCTTTGGGCCGCGATTTCACGCGGAGACATTGACACGATTGCTACCGATCACATTCATCGCCCTATAGCGTGTAAAGACGGGGGTATCTGGAAGGCGCAACCGGGCTTCCCGGGGCTTGATGCATTTCTGCCCGCCCTGCTGACCTATGGACACGATCAACGTGGACTGCCCCTGGAAAAGCTCATTCCCCTCGTCAGTGAGAACCCCGCTCGGAGCATGGGGCTTAACACCAAAGGCACGCTCCGTCCGGGTGCAGATGCCGATATCGCTGTAGTCGACTTGAACGCTGACTGGGTGGTCGGCAAAGAAAATCTTGGCACTGGCGCAGGGTATTCCATCTACGAGGGCGAACGGATGAGTGCGCGCGTTGTTCATAGCCTGTCGCGCGGCTGTTTTGCATTGCGCGATGGCACGTTGCAAAGTGACGCCGTGGGTAAGGGACGCTTTGTTGCGCGTAAATTGGGTTAAAGAAATTTTAGGCAAGTCTCCCCCGTATCGCATAAAGCCTTCCAGAATAACACGCGTCATCAGTCATGACGTGAGCGTCTCCAGTTGCGCCGATTCCGATCCCAACCTCTTGGTCAATCTCAAACCGAGCCGCAAACCAAGCAGCGACATCTGTTGCTGACAATGGGGTGAAAGGTCCCTGATTTGGCACCTGAGCCTTTGACTCTTCAGCCTTCCATAACTTTCCATAAGCAGATTTTGCGTTGCGTACGCTCGCCACTACTGATCCACCCGGCACTAAAACACGGACAACCTCATCCAGCAAAGCCGTAGGGTCAGGCACATGTTCCAACATCTGTGGCAATATCACCAAATGCATTGAAGCATCAGTGTAGGGCAGCTGACCATTGAGCATCAAATCAAAATTAACCTGCGTTAAATCATGTCCTTCTCGACTCAATCGTTCCCTGATAAAACTCAAGTTATTATCTGATAATTCAACTACTGATAGGTCGACATCAGATCTCAACTTATTCAGCAAAGCTGTTGTTGAGGTACCACCCCATGGCATAATCTCGGCGACGTGTGCGCCCAGCGGTAAATCCGGCAGCAGCGCATGTTCTGCCTCCAATGCATCACCTTGTCTCCGGGAAACATAGACCCCTGCCAAGGGGGATTTAGCCCAAACAGAGTAACCCCGAAAATCAGCTAGCTGATCCCATTTCCAACACCTAGGGTCCCATTGAGCAAAAGGGTTAGAATCATTTCTAATGTCCCAGAATGGATAGGCCACAGCTTCCTTCACTGGGTAAATACTGGCCTCGGGCCGTTCGAATCGTTCCCATGAAAAGATCTCATTTACTGATCTGCGAGGTGCCTTAATTTTAGGCGCTGTAATTTTTGCCCTTCCTATTGCAAGTGCGCCAATCACATCAAATGTTTGTGGTAGTTCAAGCATCTCTCGCAGGGCAACCTGATCACCAATGCCTGCATTCCAAATGCATTGGAAGCCACGCAAATGAGCGGAGAGCATCATATGGTAACAGGCTCCAGCAACAGACTGCACGATAGACAAATTCCCATGCGTCCAACCCTTTTGAAAACACAAATAAATCAACGCTGAGCATTCAGAAAAATGATGATTTCCACCAGAAATCTCTCTTGCACGCAGCTTTTGAGCTGGGTCTGCAACAATAATAAAATGCCAATTCTGCTGGTTGCAAGATGAGGGAGCCTCGACGCCATCACACAAAATATCTTCCAGAGTTTCAGGGGAGATCAAGCTACTATCAAATTCCCTGCAAGACGCCCGGCTCGCTAATTTATCAAGGATTTCCCGAACCTCTTCAGTGGAGGTTTTTGATTGGGTCGAACCGGCATCTCCTCGCAAGCTACTCACAACTAAATCCTTTAAAAATATGCCACCGTTGACAAGTGTTCGCCAACTTTGCAAAACTGTCAACAGTTGACCGATTGGGAGTATACTTATTCTTTCGTTTGGAAGACAAATGCTTCTAAGCTATGATACTCGTCTCAAGACGAAGCGCATAGCAAACGATACAATAGACCCACTGCCCCTAAACTGGGTCATTGGCAACCATAAACCGACCGCTCGAATGGGCGGCATTTCATCTGGGAGATGTTCATGTTTAATCGTATCACCAGCATCGTCGTTGCAGCGGTCTTTGCCGCTGGCGCCGCGAGTGCAGAAAACGTGACCCTACGTTGGGGTCACTATTTAGGCGATTCACCCTTCGTACAAGCAGAAAAAGATTTTGCCTCCTACGGTAACAGAACGCACGGAAGGTCGTGTTAACATAGAAATTACCTTTGCCGGCGGCCTCGGTGGTGGTGGCGAAGTGATGACCCTCGCAGGTCGCGGCGCCATTGATATGGCATCTGTCGTCCCTGGCTATTACACAGACCAGCTGTTGTTCTGGCGCGCCTATCAAATCCCTTTCGTATTTGATTCACCACGCCAGGCGATGGATATCTCAGCCGCTGCCTTCAAGGATATCCCATACTTTCGTGACGAACTTTCCAAATTTGGCCTTAAGTTTCTATTTCACCAACCACTTGGGTCTTACTATCTGACGGGTAAGGATGATTCTTGCCTCACAGTTGAAGGTCTTTCAGGCAAGAAAATTCGTTCTTTCGGCGCCGATATTCCTAAAGCACACGAAGCTGTTGGCGCAGTTCCCGTATCGGTTGGTGTTGGCGATGTCTATGAGGCGCTGCAACGTGGCTCCTTAGATTACTCTTTCCTCAACCGCGGTAATATTCTTTCCAACCGCCTGTATGAACCTGGTCCCATAAGCTGTGGTCCAGTTATGTCCATCTCTGGCCACTTGGTCGTCATCAATGAAGACATGTGGAATGGTATTTCAGCCGACGATCAGGCAATCATGTTAGAAGAAGCTGCTATAGCGGGCAAAACCTATATGGATAACATCGAAAAAGCAGAAGAAGCTGCCGGTGTAGCGATCGTTAAAGCAGGTGGTCAGATCATCGAATTTCCAGCTTCAGAACTAGCCAAATGGAAAGCTGCAGCGCCTGACCTCTTGGGCGATTGGGTTGTAAATATGGACGGACGAGGCATGGGAGATCAAGCCAGAGAAGTGCAAGACTACTGGCTTAACATCATCAATAAATAAAACTATGGCGACGTGCGATATCGCGCGTCGCCACTCTTTGACCGCAGGTACTCCGTGAAATTTCTCTCCCACATTGTAGAACGTCTTGCACTAGCTGTACTTCTGGTCGGCGGCCTCGGTATGTTAATGTCAATGTTTCTTGGCGTTGCAGATATTGTAGGCACCCAAATTTTGCTTATTCCTGTTCCAGGCCCGCGAGAACTCACAGAAAGCACGATGGTTTTAATAGTATTTGGTGCCCTTGCGTATGCACAGATAAGGCGCGCGCACATCCGGGTCGAACTGGTCTATTTTCAAATGCCTCCACGGATACGCGCTGCAATGGACGTTATCACCGATCTAGCAGCTATGACATTCTTTGGCTTGATTTTGAGCGAAGCAATTTCTGAAGCACAGTATTCCTTTCAAATCGGTGAGGCTACCGCAGGCCTGATCCGTTTCCCCCTCTGGCCCGCACGTTTTGTGCTAGCGGCGGGGTGTGCCCTCGTAATCTTACAATTGGCGCTGCACCTAATCCAGGATGTAATCCGTATCAAAACTGGCGAGGGTCTTGAAAATGACCCACTAGGCGTTTTGCAGAAAGTTGAGTAGCAAGCCATGTTCGATCCAGCCACCTCCGGTGTCATTGTAGCCGGGCTTCTTGTCTTCTTCCTTACCACCGGCGTTCATATTGGTGTTGCTTTAGGCCTCAGCGGTTTTATTGGTATTTTTATTACTATCAGTGAGCGGGCGGCCATAGCACAACTTGCAACAGTACCATTTTCAACGACAAACTCGTTTACGCTTGCAGTGATCCCTCTCTTTATCCTAATGGGATCGCTTGCAACCCAAGCCGGGCTAACAAAAGATTTGTATAAAGCAGCCTACAATTGGCTAGGCCAGATAGCCGGCGGACTCGCGATGGCAACTACCCTAGCGTCTGCGGCCTTTGGTGCAGCCTGCGGCTCTACCATTGTGAATGCGGCTGTTTTTACAAAAATGGCCATGCCAGAGATGACTAAATTTGGATATGATAAACGCCTATCAGCAGGGTGTATCGCCGCCTCTGGGACCCTAGCTTCACTGATCCCCCCGTCGATCCTGATGATTATCTATGCAGTCATCACCGAGCAATCTGTAGCACGCCTTTTGGTGGCGGGGCTTATACCTGGGCTGATGTCAGCAGGAATCTATATGGGCGGTATCTATGTGGTTGCCAAGGTGCGTCCCGACTTAGCGCCCATACCAGACGTAGTCATCACGCGGCGAGAAAAATGGGAATCTCTCAAGGGAGTCTGGGGGATTACGTTTCTATTTATCCTCGTGATTGGCGGGATCTATCTAGGCTTTTTTGTTCCGACCTACGCTGGAGCAGTAGGTGCTTTTGGCGCGTTTCTGATAGTCGCCGCCAAACGTAAGATGAATGTGAAAGTTTTAGTCGATACCTTTAAAGACGCCGGGATAACGACATCAACGATCTTTATCATTGTTATTGGTGGGATTATCTTCGCGCGGTTTCTTACCTACACTGGGCTTGTTGGGGACATTTCCGATTGGATGCTCGCACTTGAGCTATCACCCATCGCTTACCTGCTTGGCTTTGCACTTCTGTACCTGATACTAGGAATGCTGATCGATCCTATAGCCATCATGGTCATGACGCTGCCTGTGATGTTCCCGATAATGACCAGCGTTGGTTATGATCCTATTTGGTTAGGCGTTATCGCAATTAAGCTTGCCGAGATTTCTTTAATTACTCCGCCTGTAGGCCTAAATGTCTATGTTGTGCGATCAGCCTCACCCGTTCCCTTACGACTCGAAGAGGTGTTTGCTGGAGTAACGCCATTCCTGATTATGGACTTGTTCACGCTGGGCATGCTGATTGCTTTCCCCTCAATCGTACTGTTCCTGCCAAACCTAATGAATTAAAAGCGCAAAAGAGCAGTAAGTTCTCCTATTTCGCCCATATCATGAATGCCTAGTATCATACCCTCGAGATTTCTTACCCGCTCAGGAGAGAATTTACGGCCTGCATTAGTTGCAAATTTAGTACAAATATCCTCAATCATCAGAGGACGGTCTGGAGCACCATGCACCTGATTGATCAGCGCACTCCTTTGTCCCAGAGGCGTTTCAACATTAATCTGGGCTGCAAAGCGGTCAGGAAAACCATGTTCTTGCATAGGCTCCCATACCATCTTTCGTGCAACGGCAATAACAACAGCCCTTGGGGCACTCTCAAAACTCGCAATATCAACATGCCCGTCTACCAGTAACAACGCCATACAATAAGCGAGGCCCCACTTACCGTCATATCCAGAAGCAGGTGCCTGGCGACGGCTCCAAGGCTCACATATCAGGGGCGCAGCAGGCTGTGGAACAAAAGCGGTAAGAGATGTAACGTTGCTTGCATTTACACCGCGTGCCATCACCTGCACAACAGCCTCCAGAAATGGATGAATGTAATGGCAACAGGGATAAAGTTTGAACGCCGCTTGGGGCAACAACCACTCCTCTCCAAGTGTGGCAAGTTGGGCCTCAAGCCCCTCACTGCACCCAGCAAAAGTATTCATTATACCAAAAGTGCTTTCTAAAATTGATGATGGGCCGGTCATTCCTGCTTGCGCAAGGCGAACAGCCTCAATTCCTGTACGCGCTGCCCAGCCCGGGTTCAACGCCTTCGACATCGCACCATTTGCCAAAAACGCAAGGGTCCCAGAAGCCTGACCGCCAGCAATTCCTATGGCCGATATGGCACGCTCCGGATCCAGCCCTACAACCTGCCCCGCAGCCGCAGCCGCTGCAATCGCACCACCGACTGAAGTCACCTGAAAACCACGTGCCTGAAAACCACCAGGTGCCGCTAACCCAATGCGGATAGCAACCTCCCAAGCAATGATATACGCGAGTATCAAATCACGCCCAGATGCGCCCGACATTTCCGCTACAGCCAACGCCAAGGGTGCCGCCACAGCGCTACCGTGTACAACCGATGCAATATGCGTATCGTCATATTCAAGCGCATGGATCAACGCTCCATTAATCATCGCCGCCGCTCCAGGTTCCGCAGTTCCACCCAATAGTAAACTGGCAGATCCCGCAGACGCTGCAGCTGCCCAGCCTGCGTTATCAGCAACTGTGGAGGACGCAATCCCAACACCGAGCGCATCGAGAAAGTGTAGATGTGCCGCGTCGAGCACTGGAGCGTGGTACGCCCTCTTTCAAAGTGCGCGCCGCAAATTTGGCAATCCTCTGAGCGCCGGTCATGCCTTCGCTCTGATCTCTTGCATGGCGACTATTCCCGCTTTGCGTCCCAATACAAGTGCAGTGATCAATCCGTTGCCCGAGGCATAACCAAGCGCCCCATCACGCCCACTAATCCCCGCCGCCGCACCGCCTCCAGCGAAAAGGTTGTCAACAACACCACCACTTACTTTTCGGACCCGAGCTCTTATTATCGACAAGCAAACCACCCTGTGTATGGAACAACCCTGGTTTGACCTTAACTGCTGCAAAAGGCGCTTGGAGCGGAGCCATGCCAAAAGCTGTTCGCCCAAAACGGTCTTTGCAGTCTCCTTTTGCAGCTGCATTATAAGCCAATATCGCTTGCTCTAAACCAATTCGGTTCAAACCAGCCACCTCTGCCAACGCCGCTGGGGTATCAGCCCATTTTACAGCCCCCATCGCAGACATTTCCGCGTATTCCTCTTCGGCCTGTGCCACACCGTGAATGCGCATATCATAAATAGCCCAGGCAAATGAGCCCTGCGCCATCACGTGTGATGCAAACCCCGAATACCCCAAATCTTCATTACCAAACCTTTCACCTGCTTCACTGACTAAGACGCCGCCTTTTTCAAGGATTGTCCAAGACAATAATTGGCCTTGCGGGTAAGCTACTGCTGCATAGCCTTGATACGAACCCATGTTCCCCAAAGCTGCGCCAAGCGCCAGCCCCCAACGGACTGCATCGCCTGTGCTTCCGGGCGCACCAAAATACTCTGCGGCCGCGATCTCTGGGCAATGTTCCGCTACTAGTGCGGGATCAGCAGCAAAACCATTCGTTGCAAGTAACACTTTGCGTGCACGAACCGGCTCACCTTCCACCACTGCGCCCACCACATAACCGTCTTCCACCAGCAAGTGCTTTGCCTTGTTGCCCACAGCTATTGGAATATCCCTTTGAGCTACAAAACGCAGCAAATCATCTACAAGGTCCTGTCCGCGCCGCGATCTTGGCGCATGCAGACGCTCTACTGAGTGGCCAATATGACGATAAGCGGTGATCAGTTCCATCCGCGCGCCCAAATCCTCAATGAGCCATTCACAAAGCGGTCCACACTCTGCTGCAATCATGTGGGTTAAATCATCTGCTTGGTGATGCCCGGCGATGAGGGTTAGATCCTCGACCATCCGCCTAGGACTGTCGTCAATACCCGCCTGATGCTGATACTTAGACCCTGCACCGGGAATTGATCCAGTTGAGAGCGAAGAGTTACCCCCCGGTCTGTCACGTCCTTCAACAATGGCTACAGTTCCGCCCGCATCATGGGCAGAAATCGCACCCGCTAGCCCACAAGCCCCGGCCCCAATTATCAACAAATCAAGCGTCTCACTCATAGCGCAGTCATTTCGCACACGATATCGTTCCAAGGCCGCAATAGCACGTTCACATCGAGGTCTAGCAAGGCATCTATGACAACCCCCATTCCCGGATAAGGATCATCAACGATACCATGAACTTTGGCACAAATTTCATCTGGCGTGAATGGTAGGTCCGGGCCCCCACGCGCACTCATGACCTCCTCAGACAATGTCGAGCCATCATCTAGCGTCCAAATTACCCGGGTGGGCCTATCGTTAGGCCAGTCCGGTAGTGGCGTGTAGATCGCGGTACTGACCTTGTGACGTAGCGCCATGATTTCTGGTACGTGCAGCGAACTCGACGAAAATGCCTCCGCACCTCCGCCACCGTGAACTGCCGCCGTAGCTGCGATGTGTTGAATCGAAAACTTTGCAGCAATAGTTGTATCTGGATCAGGGTTGTCCATGACCCGAGCTTTCTCATGTGTATCCAAATGGATAGCTGCTACACGATCAACCGAAATCTGTGCTAAAAGTTTCTGTGTTGCCTCAATGGTTGCGTGGCCATATTGGCAACATGCAAAAACTTTGTGATAACCATCCGAGATGGCCCACCCCTCGCCCAGCTCACTGCCTAGTTCATCAATATTTACAGCAGCCCCAAATGCGTCGGAGTAGACGTCATGAAGCGCCGAAGGTAGGCCAGATATACCAATGGTGGCCCAATCAACGGCCCGCAATCCAGTTTGCGCAGCCACACCTGGCCAAACGTTACGCACCAGAGAACCTCTGATGGGGTGGGTGTAGGGCCCTGGCAAGACCATAGTCGCAGCACCTGAGATTGCACCAATTGCTATGTCTTGAGACACTCGCCGCAAGGCACAAACAGCGGCCGCAGCTCCAACGGCGGCCAGGCTGCCATGCGGGTGCAAAACCAAATTAGGAAAGGTAAATGTCCGCGCCACTCGCGCCACAGTTTCGTATCCAATCACTAATGCACGCAGCAGGTCTTCAGTCGTATGTTCATCCGCCTCAGCTTCGGCAAGTAATGCTGGCAAGCAATATACACCGGCATGGCAGATCACCCGACGATATCCCTCATCCAACTCAGCCCAATCCCCCGCGCAACCATTAGCCAAAGCAGCCGAATATCGATCCAACCGTTGTCCACGCGCATTGAAAACCGTTGCCTCTGGATTACCTGAGCTCCTGGCAACACCGTCGTGTAAGGCCACGACCTCAGGTTCGCCCCGCGCAGCAATCATCGCGGCCATATCATCGCATAAGACAAGCGCCGCCCGTTTTCTAACAGATTCTGGGATATCTACCCATTCGGTTGCAGTAGTGAATGCGACTAATTGCATCAAAGCCGTTTCGATGTCTGCAGCACTCATGGCCCGCACTCCAATGTAGTCAGTTTTTCAATGACTTCCGCGGACGTCATGACGTCTGCATATTTACCGTTCATGTCCCACAAGTTCACCGCATGTGAGGTAGGCGCGCGATCATAAACGCAGTCTTCAGGCACAATAACCTTAAAATTGAGAGCAAAGGCATCTGTTACAGACGACCGGACACAGCCTGACGTTGTACACCCCGTGATAATAAGCGTGTCTACACCCAGATCAATCAAATGACTGGTCAATGGGGTTCCAAAAAATGCGCTAGGGTGTTTTTTGGGCAAGATTACATCACCTGAAGCCGGAGCTATATCATCAAAAAACTCATAGCCCTTAGCATCAATACCCATTATTGACGGGATCTTTTGCGCTAGGCGGCCACCATCAGTCGCAGCATTCTTAGGAGCCACATGCGGATATAGTACAGGAAACCCTTTGGCCCGGAATACAGCCAAAAGCGGGGCAATCTTTTTTACCGCATCCCAGCCGACAGCACCGCAGGAAGTCGGATATTCTTTGATAGCTTCCCAATATGGAGCCCGCTTGGTACCGACAGTGCGATACTGGACGTCTATGATCAGTAACGCAGGATGACTTCCAAACCCACCTTCACCACCAAACCCCGCCGATGCATAGCGGCGCTCTTCTTCATCCGTAATAACTCCAGTCCATGCCGACATTGCGCAACCCCCAGCCCCTAAAATCTGTCAACAGTTGACGAAAAGGATATGACGTTGTCAACCTTGCTGCAGTTGCGTTCAGGAGAATCACTATGGAAATCCAACATCACAACCGGTACCCATTTTCTGCCCTGACTGAACGCCCAGTTTATGACTGGCCAGAAGGCAAGCGTCTAGCCGTTTGCCTGTGCCATAATATCGAATGGTTCTCTTTCATGACTGGTCTTGGCAGCGATCATACACTTCCAGGTGCGCCACAGACCACGCGTAACTATGCATGGCGCGATTACGGAAACAGGGTAGGCATATGGTATTTATTTGATTTACTCGACGAGCTTAGACTACCTGCCTCACATAATATTAACGCAGCCGTGTTGGAACATTGTCCCCAGATCATAAAACGTATTCAGGCTCGAGGTGACGAAGTGATCGGCCATGGGGTCACCAACTCCGAACGTCAAGATATCATGGATGAGGTGGCTGAGCGCACAATGATTGCTCAGGCAACGGATAGTATCACGAAGCATTTTGGTGCACCACCCAAGGGCTGGCTTGGGCCTTATATCGTCCAATCTAACGTCACACTCGATCTGCTCAAGGAAGCAGGCTATTCGTATGTGCTTGATTGGCCCTCCGACGATCAACCATTCTGGATGCGTACGCGTGCAGGCCCACTTTTGTCACTGCCCTATTCAATCGAACTCAACGATAGCCCTGCGCAAGTGTTCCGGCATCACACGGGGCGCGAATTTGAGGAGATGATTATTGATCACTTCGACGAAATGCTCCGACAATCTAAAAAGTATCCACTGGTATTCAACATCGTCCTGCACCCTTTCATTATTGGCCAGCCGTTCCGCCTGGCTGCCCTACGGCGCGCCCTTGACCACGTCTTGAAAAGCCGGGACGAATTGTGGCTGACCACACCCAGTGGTATAGCTGATCACATTTCAGGACTTCCAAAAGGAACCGTTCCATGACTTCAGAAACTCAAGTTGACCTTGTTAAGCGCTACTTCGATGCGGTGGATGCCGAGGATTTACCTGGTCTCCTTAACACCCTTGCCCCTAATTGTATCTTCACGGTTGAAACCCACGGAGTTCGCCTTGAAGGACACGCTGAAATATCTAAGATGTTTATTCGGCTTTGGGCTGATCATGCGGCCGTCTTGCACCATCAATTTAACCATATCCCAGACCTCTTTGGTGGGCGTGTCGCTAGCCGCTTCATGGTCCAAAATACAGAACACGACGGCAGCGTCACCCACAAATCTAACTGCAACTTCTTTGAGATCGTAAAGGATAACTTTTCAACTGTTCGTGTCTATATGACTGGTCAAAATACATTGAAAGAAACCCTGTGACTGATTCCGAGCTTACGGAACTTGTGATACGATACTTTGCCGCACTTGATGCACGTGATCCTGACGCTCTCGCTCAAACGCTAGACAAGGATTGCATACTAAAGATCCAAACACATGACATCGCCTATTCAGGTCGCGATACTATCAGCACCTTTTTTGCAAACCGTTGGGAGGGGATGCTAAAGGCTGTGCACCATAATTTCACTCATACACCCTCACATTCCACAGGCCGCATCGCCAGCCAATTTACAGTTACATATTCTGGCATTGGCGCTGCCGACCCTAAATCAAACGCAAATGTATTTACCATGTGTAAAGACCATATCACGAAGATCGATGTTTATATGGCTGGTGAAAATACTATCAAATCTTAAGATAGGATCTTAATCACCTCGTCTGTTGAGCATACCGTTCCGAAGAACCGGCCAAAGTTACGCAGGGTACCTTCGTGTAGCTCTTTATGGGTGGTCGCACAGGCATCTTCTACCAGTGTCACAGCGTAGCCCCTATCAGCGGCCTCTCGCGCTGTTGTTTCAACGCACATATTTGTAGAAACACCGGTCATAAACAGATGTTCTCGATCGAGAACACGCAACAAATGGTCAAGGCCAGTTGAGGCGAATGCTCCCATAGAAGTCTTGCGTACGATAGGGTCACCAGGTTCGGGAGCGAGCTCATCGATGATCTGATGTGCCGGTTGGCCTTCGTAGTTGCCTAGTGACTCAAAAAAGGCACGCATATGCACCGGCGCGTCTGAACAATCAGCAAGGGCGGCACCGATGGTAATATAGATGACCTTGCCACCTGCCGCGCGCATCACCTTGATCAAGCGCTGGTTATTGGGAATAACTAAAGTCTTTATTCGCTCAAAGCGCCAGTCCGTAACGCTGTTTCCTTCGGCTTTCATTTTCTGCGCCAGCGCGCCTGTAGGGTGCCCCGTAGCATATTGCATATCTATGATTACCAGAGCCGAACGCGCAGGATCAGTGATCCGCTTAGCATTGAATTGCTTCACATAATCGCCCGTGATCTGGGTCATTGGATATCCTCTTAGATAGAGTGACAGATTACTGGAAAAAGAAATTCAGAGATCTCCCATCAGTTCAATTGCACAATGCCACGCAGGATTGCCATTGCGATTCTCCTGGACGCATTTGCAGCAAGGTTGACAACGTCATACCGTTTTCGTCAACTACTGACAGATTTTAGGAGCAAAGAGGCCACCTAAACCTATGCGACGTTTGCTTTTGTCACTGATAATTAGGACCTACAAAAAAGTTAAACACGCCACCAACAAAACCATTCAGATGGTCTTAGTAGTAAATTTGGGAGTTAAGAGGGACGATGTTCAGCCAAATCATTCCAGACTTCCTGCCGCAATATGCGCCCAGCGACCAGTTCAAACCGATCACTGAAGCGGATCCCCTCGAACGAGCTACCATCCAGCCAGGTACCATGCAGAGTGCCCCTACACCAAACTATGGCCCGATCCTCTTCAAAGGCCTCATCAAAACCTTCAACAGCTTTTCTAATATTTTTATACCGGTTTTTACTCCATACCATCAGCACCTCAACTGCCTGCATCTTAACTCCACCCGGCAATACCATTTCAAAATCATCATGCAAATAACCTTGTGCACGTGTCAGATCGCGTGCCTCCATCGCATCAAGGTAGTTGCTAACGACCGCCACAGCACCCGGAACCGGTGCACCTGGGGTCCGCCCCTTCCCGCCACGCATGTAGTTGGTCGCAGGTACTTCTTCAGCAATCACAGTAATGCCATCAGGCGGCGCAGCAATCGTCGCGCGGACAGCGTCTGTCATCCGCCGCGAAAGCGTTGCGATTGTTTCGGCGTCATATCCCTTAATCAAAGTATACTTAATAACTGGCATGTCCGGCCTCCTTGTTATGACCAAATAAAGTTTAGAGCAGATTACATTGAATACAACCCCAGAACTCGAGGCGGAAATGGTGTTTATCATTAGAATGATTGAGTATTTACGAAATTTAAGAGCAACTTTGGATGGCAACATAATTATCTCGAAAGGACGGGTTTTTTACTATGATTACACTCTATGAAAACTTACGCACTATCGTTTATGCGCCGTTCTATCTCGCTGACAAACGCAAGTTTTGGTCAGACCGGGGACTAGAAGTAAATATCCAACTCTCTCCTGACCCAGTCGAAACCGCAGAGGGCCTGCTCGCAGGCCGAGCTGATATTTCGTGGGGTGGGCCAATGCGGGTCATGCTGCATCATGAACGCGACCCAGAGTGCCCACTTGTGGCATTTGGGCAGATAGTAGCAAGAGATCCTTTCATCCTCATTGGGCGCGAACCCAACTTGAATTTTCAATTCAAAAAACTTCAAGGCAAGCGTCTTGCTGTTGCATATGAAGTGCCAACCCCGTGGATGACATTTCAAGACGACTTGAAACGCGCAGGTATAGATCCTGATAGTCTGGAAATCGCGCCCAACGCCCCAATGCACACGAACGCAGCTCGCCTCACCGCTGGCGAGATTGACGTGGCACAGGTGCTGGAACCCTATGCGTCTGCCGCTGTAGCGGCCGGCCATGCACATATCTGGCACCGTTTCGCCAGTCGAGGCGATATTAGTTACACCAGTTTCTACACCACTAGGCACTACATGGAAAAACACCCTCAGACCTGCGCGACACTAATAGCCGGGATAGGACCTGCACTTTTAGCCATGGCGAACGAGCCCGCCTCAGAGATTGCCGATGAACTGGCTGAGCTTTTCCCAGATGTACCACACCTAGTCCTCACCAATGCTATCGCAGGCTATCAAGCTTCAGGCCTCTGGGCAAAAAATACCAATCTTCCTCCCGCTGCCTTTGTACGGCTGAAGGCGGCACTTTTGTCAGGCGGGTTAATCTCGCGCGATATCCCCTATGATCACGTAATTTCACGATTGGAGACATGATGACTAATACTATTCCAGTAATTGATATCACTGCGTTTTTGGAGGGCGATGCAGGGGGCAAAGCCAGCGTTGCCCACGAAGTCGCTCATGCGGCGCAAACAATTGGTTTCGTCATCCTTTCTGGGCACAAAATACCTCAATCACTCTTCGATGCGGTCTTCACAAAAGGCTTTAAGTTTTTTGATCTTCCAGACGCAGACAAGTCCAAATGGCATCCAACAGGACCCGCCAAGCAACGTGGGTATCACGGAGTAGCAACCAGAGGCTTATCGGCAACCTTAGGCAAAGACGCACCTAAGGATTTGCGCGAGAGTTTATTTTTAGGACCTATCAACAATCGCGCTGCCGACTTCGCACATATCCCTGAGGCAGCCACTGCTTATGCACCAAACTTGGTCCCCGATACACCATCAGGGTTTGATTCAGCTTTGATAGCACTCTATCAAGCTTTTGAAGAGTTAGCAGCGAGCTTGCTGCGCATCTTTGCAGTTGCCGCACAGATGCCAGAAAACCACTTTGCGCCACTAATCGAGAAGCATTTCTCGATCATGTCGGCGCTACATCATTACCCCGCCCTTACAGAGGCGCCACTCCCCGGTCAATTGCGCACTGGAGCCCACACCGATTACGGCGCAATGACTATTCTGGCGATGACAGGCGCAAAAGGTGGACTTCAGGTTCTACGGGACGGAGGCTGGGTGCCCGTCCGTCCACCTAAAGGGGCACTTGTAGTAAATCTCGGCGACATGATGCAGCGATGGACAAATGACAAATGGGTATCAACCATGCATCGTGTGGTAACACCAGAAGATTTAAACGACGCAATGTCACGCCGCATGTCTATTGGTTATTTTATGCATCCTGACTATGACGCACAGATTGAGTGCCTACCCAGTTGTATAGGCGATGGGGTGCTTTATCCGCCCATTACGGCAGGCGATCATATACGCAAAAAAATTGAGGCTTCACATGCCAAATAGGCGCAGTTCTTTTTACATTTCACACTCACTCTTTCAAACATACCTTTCGCTCCAGAAATCATCTATACCTCTCCATATTCAGCAAAAGGGCTGTTATCAGGCAGCAGCACTCAGGCGTTTCGGCAGGCAATCGCCAGCATATGCATGCGCTCGCTCAGCTCTGCGCTATCACACAGAGCAAGGCGCCATTATTGTGCGGAAGTCATCTACGTATTTTCGCCACTTTAAACTCAGAGCCGATGTCCACGGCCTACGATCCAGAGTTCCAAGCCGCATGACCAGCAATTTTTCCAAATACTGCACCCGAGGTTAGGCCTGAGCCACCCGGATAACCGCCCAAAAATATGCCCCCAACCATTTCACCACAAGCGAATAGACCCACTATCACTTGCCCGTCTCTGTCTAAAACTTCCGCATTTTCGGAAACTTTCACTCCCCCATAAGTGAAAGTGATACCACCGGTAACTGGAAACGCGCGAAATGGCGCTACATCCAATTTTTGGGCCCAATTAGATTTAGCAAGGTCACCAGAATTAGCAGATTTACCGTCTTTAATCGTGGGGTCAAAGACAACAGTACTGTCAACACTGTCATTGAAGTCTGACAATGTCTTGAGGCTTGCAGAAGCGTCCAGCCCATCACATTTTGCAACTAGCTCCTCCAAGCTATCAGCCTGTTCGAAACTCGCATCAAAAAAACTATATTCAGCATAGAGCAGGTCGAACACTTTTGAATCAAAAATCTGCCATGCTTTCTGCTCAGGTTGCTGTAAAACCGCGCGGCCAAATTGTGCGTAAGTATAATTTCGGAAATCCATACCCTCATCCACAAATCGTTGACCTTCATTGTTAATCATAACACCTAAAAAATAGCTTATTTTCCGATAATTTTTGCGCTCACTCGGAATTATTTTAAGATTTCCATAATCTTTCATGTGAAAATCCATAGGAGTTGCGTGACATCCATCGAAACGTCCATATTTTTGGGCCCCAATGTCCAAAGCAGCACGCAGACCATCACCGTTATTGTGAGGGGTCCCACGTACTTTCGCTGTCTTCCACTCTGGCCCAATGTGCTCAACACGCATCTCATCACTACTCTCAAATCCACCACATGCCAGGATTACTGATTTTGCAAAAACCTCCTCGCCAGACGCAAGAGATACACCAGTAACCTTATTATTTTCAGTCAAAAGAACCGCAAATTCAGCGCCATATCGGATTGTGCCACCAAGTTTCATAAAGGCTGCAAGTTCCATATCAAATAGGCCAACCCCCTCATTTTGAGCCGCTAGCGTTAGCCCACCCCAAAAAATGATTTTACCGTCTTTTTCAAAGCTTTGACGTGCCCAAATCGGATCGTAGGTAACACCATGACTGGCAAGCCAAACCATTGTATCATAGCTTTGCTCAATCAATATTTCTTGCTCAGGTGTAAGCGGCGCGCCCTCATTGAAACCCAATAAATCCGTTTTAAATCTTTCTTGAGTATATCGCCCAAAATCAGAGATGACGATCCGGGGGTCATTCGGGTCTGCGAGGAGTGGCAAGAGGTCTTCACTTGCTTCATAACAAAAACGCATGGCGCCAGCTGTGTATTTTGTATTGCCGCCTGCTAGCTCTGGGTCAGCCTTCTCAAGCATCAGCACACTTGCTCCCTTTTCGCTGGCCGCAATACCAGCAGTGAGACCTGCATTTCCAGATCCAATTATGACAACGTCCCAATCGCGCACCATATTACTATCCTTGCTAACTTGCATCCTGTTGTAACGAAATACTGCCAACAGCCAACCCCAGCGAAATTATAACTAGGCGAGTTGTGAACCCTATAGCTGTCATCCATGAATGTCTCTCATCAACCAAATAAACAAACTTATATTATTAACACTATCTTGTTGATCCTCGGCGCCCAGCCCATATCTAATAACGTTTTGTTCGACGCCAAGCAAGATGTTCAGTGCGCATTGCATTCAACTAATGGCGGTGATTACCTTGACGTAAAAGTCAATCAAAGGGATCCCCAATGCCACGTACGCCTAATATTTTCGCAAACCCCTCACCACAAGCCATTCCTTTATATCTCGTGGCAAGTGCCGATGCGAAGGCCTGGCTGAAAGTACATGGCGCACGAGCACAGAATTCCGCTGCCAGCCAAAGCTGGATCGGGAAGCTGGGTCAAATACTATACATCACTGAGAATGGGCTTCCCATTTTAATGGCCATAGGCTTCGGCGATACCATCGCCCGCAAGCGCAAGCGCTTTGGCTCAGGTTGCAGATATTGCAAATCTACCAGAAGCAGTGTTTGAGCTCACTGGTCAAAACCCCAAGATTGCACAAGAGTTTGCTCTGGGCTTTGCACTCAGTAAATACCGCTTCAACCGCTACGCCACACATGTAGCTCCAAAAGCTGAACTCGTATGCCCAGCCAGATTAGATAAGCAAAATCTACAGGCAATTATTGAAGGTGAATTCCTCACACGCGATCTAATCAACACACCGGCCAACGATATGGGCCCAGACGAACTGGAGGCCGCAGCCCGAGATTTAGCCAATGACCATCGTGCTCAAATCACTGTGATATCAGGGCAGGACCTAATTAAGCAAAACTTCCCAATGGTTCACGCTGTAGGCCGAGCTTCAGTGCGTGCACCACGATTGATCGACATGACTTGGGGTGAAAATGGCCCAAGGCTAACGTTGGTAGGCAAGGGCGTATGTTTTGACACTGGCGGGTTGAATATCAAACCCGGAGCCTCAATGGGATTAATGAAGAAAGATATGGGCGGTGCCGCCCATGTTATGGGACTGGCTAAGATGATCATGGCCAGCAAAATGTCAGTGCAACTGCGGGTATTGATCCCAGCTGTGGAAAACGCAATCAGCGGCAATGCTTTTCGGCCGCAAGATATTCTCACCAGCCGCAAGGGTCTCACTGTTGAAATCAATAATACTGATGCCGAAGGGCGTTTAGTTTTAGCGGATGCTTTGGCCTTGGCCGATGAAACACCGCCCGATCTTATGATATGCATGGCTACGCTCACCGGCGCGGCGCGGGTGGCGGTGGGGCCTGATATTGCACCTTATTTCACGGAGGACGCATCCCTCAGCCACGCCATCGCCACAGCCGGCTCCACAGTTGATGATCCCGTGTGGCAATTGCCTCTGCATGCACCTTATGAGGCAATGATCGAGCCAGATATCGCAGATCTGGATAATGCGCCATCCGGTGGCTTCGCCGGTGCGACAACCGCCGCACTATTTCTCCAACGTTTTGTCACCAACACGGCGCGGTTTGTACATTTTGATTGCTACGGCTGGCAGCCCGTTGCGGCCCCAGCCCGTCCCAAAGGTGGTGTGGGGCAAGGTACGCGAGCTTTGTTCCAAGCTTTGCCTGAAATTTTGGGCCTATGACGGCTGCCTATCAAATAGGAGCCAGCCTCACAGACCTTTGCCGCTATGCGGAAGGTCCACGCGATAGGCAACTGCTGCTGGGCGACGCGTTTCATCTGATTAAGGAAGATGCGGATTGGAGCTATGGCCATGCAGAAAAAGACGGCTACCAAGGCTACGTGAAGACGGCTACTTTGGAGGCCGCTATACCTAAGTCCCATTGGGTAAGCACTCTTTCCAGCCATGCCTACGCAGCGCCAGATTTGAAATCTACAGATCAAATATCCCTACCGTTCGGTAGCCAAGTGACAGTGACAGCCCAAAGTGGGGCATTTTATGAGACAACACAGGGCTTTATCCCGTATCAACATCTTTACCCCATTGGTACATTTTTCACCGATCCCATCCAAGTCGCCATGATGTTTTTGGGCGCGCCCTACCTCTGGGGGGGTAATTCTGCATCCGGGATCGATTGCTCAGGACTAATACAGGCCGCGTGTCTGGCCTGTGGCAATGACTGTCCAGGCGATACCGGCCCGCAGCAAGAATTTTTCCCAGATTTTAAGGGGACTTGGGCAAAAGGACAGCTACTTTTTTGGCCAGGCCATGTTGCTTTGACCATTAATACAGATGAGTTGATCCATGCTAATGCCCATGCAATGTCTGTAAGAGTTGAAGGAATTAAAACGACAATAGAACGTATATCTAATGCTGGAGACGGGCATATTATCCATCGCACACAGCTATAGCTGCTTCAATCTACCGTGCGGAAAAGTCTGCGCTCTAACACACCTAAAACTGACTTCAAATCATTACCACGTTTCAAAACCTGGCCCTGCATTCCAATCACCGCATACATGCCCTGTTTGTTTCGTAATTTTGGGCGCTTTTCGATCCGATATAGTGGATTTTCAGCTGTGCGCTTAAAAATTGAGAAGACTGCCACCTCGTTTAGGCATGAAATTCCATAGTCTCGCCACTCCCCAGCCGCAACCATACTGCCATAAAGCACTAGGATAGGGGCTAGTTCTAAGCGTTGGAACGCAACCTTTTCAGGTATTTTTCCTAGAGATTCGAGTCTTATATTTACAACATTCATGATAGTAGATTTGCGCCAAATCCATCTTTAATCAACCCTATTTTAATCGTGACCAGAAATGTTCCCACAAATTTCTACTTTACGCCATGACACCGCCTGGCTGGTCTGAAATCTAGAGCCAACTAGGCAAACCTACCTTGGCAAAACCAACCGCCTGATATTGCACCACCGTGGGCGAAATAAAGCCAAAGCCGGTCTCCGGCTTTGGTTACCACTTGCCAGTAATCTCGCGTGCCACTACGCCAAGCGCGCTCGGCCAGCCACCATTCTGGAGCAATTCGTTCGGGGCCTTCGACTTTACACACCTCATGAAGTTGCCCTCGCCATTTAAAATGTAGCGGCACCTGTGGCCCATTGGAGGTGGATAAAGGTTCAGGCTCAAAATGTATTAAGGGTCTTGCACATGATGACGCGCTCCAATCCATCTGTGGTATCGACCAAGCCGCCGCAAGCACTTGGGCGGCCTTTTCAGGGATATGGCTATCACCCGGATGCAGACACGTGATTGCCTCAAGCCCAATCCGCGCACCCAGCTTGCCAATGAGATCATCAAGCGCCGTGTTTTGCGACACCTGCGCCACCACCGCGGCCCCAACTTCAATATGACCCTTATGTTGGTGGGCATAGACAGGCTCAGTTTGCGCTGCCACTACCCGCAGCACATCAATGCCAAATTCTGCTTTGATGTCTCCTAGCCTTATTGCTAAAAGTGGCCGCATTCGGGCGGCATCTGCAGAAGGACGGGCCAGCCCAACCTCTAACGATTGCATCGTTTGATCAGTACGATAAGCTTCGAGCCGTAATCGCCGCACACCACGGCCCTTCGCGGTCAGACTTACCGCCAATCGTGGCAGCAAGTTGTCCAAAGCTGCCAACATATCCTCCACCAATCCAATAGGCTCCGGCAAGGTTAACCGGCAGGCAAAATGCATCGATTGCCTCGCAGGGCTTACAGGCTCAGGGGCGACGCCCAAGGTCTGATCCATCCGGTAGACTGTACCCTTGCCAAAACGCCGGGCAATCGCCGCACGGGGTTGGACCATCAAATCCTCAACCCGGCGGATACCTAAGCGATTTAGCGAGGCGATCACATGCTCCTCCAATCTTAAAGCCGCAACAGGCAGGGCAGTCAGCGCTTGTCTTGTAAATCCCGGCGCCGCAATACGACCAGATGCACCTCTGCTTGAACGTAGACGCGGCAATTGACCACCCCGCTCCCAATTATGGCGCTTGGCGGCGCGGGAGCGGGTTGCAGGAGCCTCCTGATCAATCGCATCCCCCGTCCGGCTCAAACCCAAAGGCTGGCCCGCATAACGCGCCAAAGCCCAGGCAGCACCTTTTGTATCAGCCACACCAATATGCACCGAGATCCCAAGATTGTGGCAATCTAGTTCCACCTGCGCGATCACTCCCTCTTCCCCACCAAACAAATGCGCACAGCCAGTGAGATCAATCACCAATGCGTTGGGCACCTCTTCGGCCACCCAAGGCGAAAACTTGCTGGCCCACCGGCGCAGGCTGGTCAAAAAACGTGCTTCAAGCTGTGGGTTTTGCAAACGGGTGAACCAAATCAGGGCACATCGCCATCGCATCACGCAGAGGCTGCCCAAGCGTCAAGCCTCGGCACTCAGCATTATGCGAGAGCGATGATATTACCTGCATCCGCGCGTTATCTCGTACTACAGCCAAAGGCCGCCCTTCCATCATACGGCCCTGTCGCAACAGCCGCTCCGCCCCCATCCGAGGAAACCATAATGATAAAATACGACGATGTAGCATTTACAGTAAATGTTCTCTTTATGTTCTTTTTATAGAGCCTAAATCTTAGAGTCGAGTCTCATGCCACCGAACAATACAAAACGGTGGAATATACTTGCAGATCAGTTAAACAGATATAAGAAAATAAGGAGCAAACCCCATGACCAAACCTGTTGTACTTTGTATTTTGGATGGATGGGGATTGAGTGAAACGCTGGCAGGAAATGCCCCCGCATTAGCCAATACACCTAACTTTGATCGCCTCGTGGCCAGTTGCCCTCATGCCGCCTTAATCACTCATGGACCCGACGTAGGCTTGCCGACTGGACAAATGGGCAATTCAGAGGTGGGCCACACTAATATTGGAGCTGGTCGTGTGGTCGCAATGGATTTAGGGCAAATTGATCTGGCTATTGAAAATAAAAGCTTTTTTAAAAATACAGCTATCTTAAATTTTGCCACCACTTTGCGTAACACCTCTGGCACTGCGCATCTTATAGGGATAATTTCCGACGGTGGGGTGCATGGTCATCTCAATCACCTACTGGCCACCACTACAATGTTAGTGGCATTAGATATTCCAGTAGTAATCCACGCAATCACAGATGGTAGGGATGTCAGCCCCAGTTCAGCCGAGGGGTATTTTAAAACTTTGCAAGACAACCTTCCTGTAAGCGCAAGCATTGGCACAGTGATTGGCCGCTATTACGCTTTCGATCGCGATAACCGTTGGGAGCGGGTCGAAACCGCATTCGCTGCCATCGCCCAGGCCAAAGGCCCAAAAGCCAAAACCCCGCAAGAGGTAATCGCGCTCGCGTATGCAGACGGCAAGACTGATGAGTTCATTCCTGCAAGCGTAATCGGGAATTACGCAGGACTGAAACCTGAAGACGGTTTGTTTTGCCTAAACTTTCGTGCAGACCGAGCACGCGAAATCCTTGCAGCACTATGCCAGCCCGATTTTATAGAGTTTGATAGCACCCCTCGGGCAAAACTGGCAGCGCAATTGGGGATGGTGTGTTATTCTGAAACGCATGATACCTATCTCAAATCCGCTTTCCCCAAGCGCGATATTCCAAACACTCTGGGCGCGTGGGTGGCCAAGCATAACAAAACTCAATTTCGTCTGGCCGAAACTGAAAAATACCCTCACGTTACATTTTTCATGAACGGTGGCCTTGAAACGCCTGACACAGGTGAAGATCGTTTTATGCCCGCTTCTCCTAAGGTTGCTACTTATGACTTGCAGCCCGAGATGTCGGCAACCACAGTCACAGATCAATTTGTGACTGCCATAGCCGCGGGCTACGATTTGATCATCACCAACTACGCTAACCCTGATATGGTAGGCCACACAGGAAACCTAACGGCTGCAATTGCAGCCTGTGAAGCAGTAGATCAGGGACTGGGAAAGGTGATGAACGCGTTGGCTAAAGCAGGTGGCGCGATGATTGTTACCGCCGATCACGGTAATTGCGAGATGATGATTAATCCTGCGACGGGGGGGGCACACACCGCGCACACAACCAACCTCGTCCCAGTCATCGGTGTAGGGCTCCCTGAAGGCTATAGTTTATCTTCAGGCCGATTAGCCGACCTTGCACCCACATTGCTAGAGCTAATGGAGCTACCCCAACCAAACGAAATGACCGGGGTCTCACTAATCAGACGCCCAAAGGAACCTCTGGGCAATTTCTAGTCAAAAGCGCGATATGTTACGCTGCATGTCGAAGACGTGACTAAATTAATCGCTTCAGCATGATCTCTGGCAAACAAGGGGCTAGAAAGCTGACGCAATAAAGGCTTTATAGAGCGTAACAGGTGCGACGCAGGCAAACTAAGTCGAAACCCCAGCGAAATAAGGATAGTGGAATGAAAAAGTTTTTTATTGCAGCTGCAGTAGGAGGACTGCTGGGAATAGTGATCGCTCCGCAATTAGCGGGACCACTTTTGGCAAAGGAAACGGACCAGGCAAAAACCTACCAACAGCTCGAATTATTTGGTGATATCTTTGATCGCATCCGCGCCAAATACGTGGAGGATGTGGATGATAAAAAACTAATTGAAGCTGCAATAAACGGAATGTTGACTTCGCTAGATCCGCATTCGAGCTATCTCTCACCCGATGATGCAGATGATATGCGCATTCAGACGCGGGGAGCCTTTGGAGGTCTGGGTATTGAAGTAACCCAAGAAGATGGCTTCGTAAAAGTCATCACACCAATCGATGATACGCCAGCTGCCAAAGCCGGTGTTGAGCCAGGAGATTTCATCACCCATGTGGACGGTGAAGGGCTACTAGGCCTCACTTTAGACGCCGCAGTGCAATTGATGCGCGGTCCTATAGGCTCTGAAATCGTGATTACAATTGTGCGCGAGGCGGAACCTGAACCCTTTGACATCACCATCATTCGCGACACGATTAAGCTTACCGCGGTACGTGACAAATCAATTGGCAAAACTATTGTGATGCGCGTAAGCACCTTCAACGATCAAACCTATCCAAATCTAAAAGACGGCATCGCCAAACAAATTGAGGTTGCCGGCGGGATAGATAACATCAACGGCTTTGTAATTGATCTGCGCAACAACCCAGGTGGACTTTTAAGCCAAGCCATCATGGTATCAGACGCCTTCCTCGAAAAAGGTGAAATTGTATCTACCCGTGGCCGTGACCCCGCAACGGGGGATCGCTGGAATGCCAGAGTGGGCGATTTAGCTGAGGGCAAACCCATTGTGGTGCTGATTAATGGCGGCTCGGCCTCGGCCTCAGAGATTGTAGCCGGCGCGTTGCAAGATCACCGCCGCGCGATTGTTGTGGGCACCAAAAGTTTTGGCAAAGGCTCGGTGCAAACCATCATGCCCCTGGCCGGCGATGGTGCAATGCGCCTAACAACCGCGCGCTACTACACACCATCCGGTCGCTCAATCCAAGCACTCGGCGTCTCTCCCAACATTATCGTTGAGCAACCCCGCCGTACGCTCAAAGATGACGAACCCGAAGAGGAGCAAAAGAAAATGCGCACTGAAGCCGATTTACGTGGCTCCCTTGATAACGACAGCATCTCTGAGGCGGAACGCACCCTAATAGAGGCCGAACGCGCCGTCGCTGAGCAGGCTGCCGAATTGCGTAAAGAAGACTTCCAACTATCCTACGCCATCGATCTACTAAAAGGCCTCTCTGCCATTCAGCCGGTACAATAGAAAATGTTGCAAACCGACATCGAAAAACTACCTCACCGCCCCAATGTGGGTGTTATGGTGATCAACAAGTCTGGTTACGTGTTTGTAGCCAAAAGGCTCGAGCATTATGCCGATGCCTGGCAGATGCCGCAAGGTGGCATTGATCCAGGTGAAGATGCCCGCGTGGCAGCTTTGCGCGAGCTCGAAGAAGAAACAGGCATTCCAGCCAGTAAAGTGACGATTATGGCCGAAACAGAAGACTGGATAACTTACGAATTACCAGGAGATTTGATCCCAAAGTTATGGAACGGTAAATTTCGTGGCCAAAAACAAAAATGGTTTTTGATGCGCTTCTTAGGCGAAGATGCAGATATCAATATCAACACCGAAGAACCAGAATTTTCAGCATGGAAATGGATGGCTGCTATTCTAGGCGGGGCAGCTTTGTTCGACGCATTGGTGGTTCTTACTGCGAAACGACCAAAATCACCTTTAATTAACAAGATCAGAAGACATAAACTCCCAACAAGATATTCTTAGACGTATAGCCCTATGCTTGAACGAAGCTCGTAAAGCCAAAAAACCTTTTACTGAACGCCGTTGCAAAGCTGTTAAGAGTATCGCGCTCCATGGTCAGCCAAACTGAGTGTGGCGAAAGTAGACCAACAGTCTTGACCCTTTGAAACCTCACCTAAGCACTAAAAATGGAGTTTTCAGAATTAGTGGAAGACCCTATTTAGTCTCAGGGTACAGAGATCATGCCTGCAGACTAGCCCCCACCATCAGAACTCTTGGCGAGGGCAGCCGCATCCTAGATACGCCCGAACAAACTGGCCTGCGCAAGGTTTATGAATTAGCAATCCAAAAGCCCATAGTTGTCAAGTCCACGATCAGCGTAATATTTAAAGAGGCGATGGAAGCCTAAGGCCCACCATTCGCTTCAATTAGCTCACGCGTTGCATCTAACATGGTAAGTTTTCCATGGATGTCACAAATTAAATGAAAAGGTCTTATTAAACATCAAACTCCAGGCGACTTACTTGACTGAACTTACCTGTTGCAGCCAGATCAGCTAACACCGATTCAGAAACAGCAGCATCGACATAAAGCATTGCAATCGCTTCGCCGCCTTCAGTTGCACGCCCCAAAGTAAAGTTAGCAATGTTTACACCATTTTGCCCCATAATTGAGCCTAGAATACCGATTATACCGGGGACATCATCATTAGTTGTATAAAGCATGTGACGACCAATTTCAGCATCCACATTAATACCTTTGATTTGAATGAACCGTGGCTTTCCATCACTAAACACGGTTCCCGCAACTGAACGCTCACGGGTCTCAGTAACCACAGTGACTTTGATATAGGCTTCGAATACTCCTGATTTATTTTGATTAGTTGTACTAATTTTGATCCCACGTTCCTGAGCAATTACTGGCGCACTGACCATATTCACATCTGGATTCCCAGCTTTCATGATGCCCGCAACTACACTACAATTCAACGCTTCGAGGTTCATGCTGGCAACGGCACCATCATACAAGATATTAATCGCTTTGAGTGGCTCAGAGGTCATTTGACCAATGAATGCACCAAGATGTCCAGCTAGTGCCAAGCCAAGGACCCATAACCTTAGCCTCTTCAGCCGTCACAGATGGCATGTTTAAGGCATTGGTCACAGCACCAGTGAGTAAGAAATCTGACATTTGCTCAGCCACCTGAATGGCCACATTCTCCTGAGCTTCAGTAGTGGCTGCACCCAAATGCGGCGTGCAAATCACATTAGGCAGGTTAAACAATGGGCTGTTGATGGCGGGTTCAACCGAAAACACGTCAAGCGCAGCACCGGCCACATGACCAGCTTTCAAAGCCGCTGCCAAAGCCTCTTCATCGACCAAGCCACCACGCGCGCAGTTAATGATGCGTACGCCAGGTTTCATTTTAGCAATGGCTTCAGCGCTGATGATATTTGAGGTTTGTTCAGTTTTAGGGACGTGCAGAGAGATGAAGTCAGCGCGTACAAACAGTGCGTCAAGCTCAACCTTTTCCACACCTAGCTTTTCTGCACGCTCTTCAGAGAGGAATGGATCATAGGCTACGACTTTCATTTTCAAGCCTAAGGCCCGCTCGCAAACAATACCACCAATATTACCCGCACCTATCACGCCAAGAGTTTTGCTGGTAAGCTCCACGCCCATAAACTTGGATTTTTCCCATTTCCCCGCATGGGTTGAAGCACTTGCCTCAGGGATTTGTCGGGCTAAAGCAAACATCATCGCAATCGCATGCTCCGCGGTTGTGATCATATTGCCGAAAGGCGTGTTCATCACGATCACACCTTTCTTCGAGGCAGCTACACGGTCGATATTATCAATCCCAATACCAGCCCGGCCTATTACTTTGAGATTAGAAGCCGCGTTGATAATCTTCTCAGTAGCTTTTGTGGCTGAGCGTATGGCAAGACCATCATATTGGCTGATGACAGCGAGCAGTTTTTCTTTATTTTTTCCCAAGCTAGGTTCAAAATCAACATCAATTCCACGATCACGAAAAATTTGAACAGCTGTTTCAGAGAGTTTATCAGATACGAGTACTTTTGGGGCCATGTTGGCACTCCTTATAAAATATATTTGTCAAGAAGCAGGACAAAAGGCCCCACCTAGGATTACTGGGCGCTCAACTCAGTTTGGTAGGCCCACTCCAGCCAAGGCAACATGGCCTCGACATCGGTGGTTTCAACCGTAGCACCACACCAAATTCGCAGTCCTGCAGGTGCATCACGATAGGCACCTATATCAAACGCAACGGCCTCTGTGTCTAATAACTTAACCATTTGTTTTACCTGGTCTGGCTTTAGGTCCAGCGTAAGGCAAACACTGGTATTAGATATTTGATCAGGAGCTTGAGCTAAAAAGTCAATCCAATCACGGGTGGCGCAGAAATCCCAAACTGCTTGTGCATTGGCTCGCGCCCGAGCTATGAGACCATTGAGCCCCCCCACATTTTCGGCCCAATCAAGGGCGAATAAGTAATCTTCGACACAAAGCATCGAAGGCGTGTTAATGGTTGCACCCGTGAAAATGCCACTAATTAATTTACCACCTTTGGTCAGACGAAAAATTTTTGGTATTGGCCAAACTGGGGTGTAACTTTCCAGCCGAGCCACAGCTCGTGGAGAAAGAATCAAAACACCGTGGGCAGCTTCACTACCTAGCACTTTTTGCCAACTGAAAGTGGTCACATCGAGTTTATCCCATGGTAGGTCCACCGCGAATGCCGCAGATGTTGCGTCGCAAAGTGTCAGCCCAGCGCGATCTGAAGGGATAACATCGCCTGAGGCCAAACAAACGCCCGAAGTTGTACCATTCCAGGTGAAGCACACGTCATTTTCATAATTTAGCGTCGCCATATTAAATATACTGCCATATGGTGCCACATGCTCAGATGCTTCAATCTTAAGTTGTTTGACCACATCACTTACCCAACCAGCGCCAAAGCTTTCCCAAGCGACCATTTGTGCGGGACGTTCACCAAGCATAGACCACATAGCCATCTCGAAAGCGCCTGTATCAGAGGCGGGTACAATCCCAACTTTATAGTCATCAGGAATATTTAATACACGGCGCGTTTGCAGAATTGCATTTGCCAACTTTGCCTTACCACCAGCAGCACGATGCGAACGGCCAAGCCAAGCATCTGCCAAAGAGGAATGTGTCCATGTGGGGGGTTTGGCGCAGGGGCCAGAAGAAAATCGCGGATTAGCCGGCCGCGAAGCCGGTTGTACAATAGCCATTAATGCTATCCTCTCAGATATGCGCCCTTCGTTGGGGAAGGGTGTCCCACTGCTCGAGTTATCGGCAGTAAAGGGGAGGCACAAGAGCAAAAACACCACATTTTTAAGCCTACTATGGCTTAATTATGCCTTTCATTGAGCGGATCGGAAACATGAGAGGTCGATCGACACGCACCGATATCTCCACCCAACGGAACAAATTAGGGATAAGCGGCCCGCAATTGCTCCACTTTAGCTTCCGTGACATCTCCCTCAATCAAAGTGTAGACCATGCCGTTCGGGTCTACCAAGGCCACATAGATTTCCCCCTGTCCTACTATACTTAAAGCACGGTTAAACGCACTTCGGCTGGAATAAATCGTGATAGTGCGTGCCCGCATTTCTGTAGAGATAATCCCCGAGCGCATGCCATTATCTACAAAACGACGGAACAAAACTGCGCCGAGCCCCACCACAGGCAATTCAACCCAAGCAGGGCCACCAGTTTCGCGCAAACCAAGCCGCTCAACCCAAGCGTTGATACTAGGCTGTTGGTTTCGCTTGTAAGCGATGAATACAATTGTTGGCTTGCCTGGGAAGTCCGCAGGCAGGCTCAAGCTACGGCCATTGAGGTCATCCGCCATCAGAGTCGGGAAAGTACTATCTGCTTGCGTCGTCGCTGACAGCGCCATAATTATAAATATTGTTAAAATTCGAACCATAACGTCACCTTTATCTACAATCTACTCTGTTTGTTTTCGTCTGCTGCAACAAATTGGATCACTTGCAACTTGCCATAGTTCTTGGCACATAAATCTCAGATCACTAAAAGGTGCCATAATGTTTATCACTACCATGCTCTGCAAACCTGGCCAGCTGGCGCTTTCACCGGCACTCGTGCAATCTTTATTAGGCGCTTGGGGAGGCCGTAATTTAACTTGGCTAGCCGCAATGGAAGCGGTGGAATTTGCAACCCCAATAATACCACAAAATTTCTGGCAGGTCTGGGAAGAGCTGCAAAGGTTGGCCATAGACTTGATAGTTCAACCCCAAGAGGGTCGCCGAAAAAAAATGCTACTAGCCGATATGGACAGCACCATGATCGAGCAAGAATGTATCGATGAGCTGGCTGCCGAGGCCGGGGTCGGTCCAAGGGTTGCAGATATTACGGCCCGCGCAATGAATGGAGAATTAGACTTCGAGCAAGCTCTACGTGAACGGGTGCGGCTACTAAAAAATCTGCCCTCCATAATTATTGAAAAGGTCTACCAAGATCGTATCACATTCATGCCTGGTGGCGCTGTCCTAGTGGCCACAATGCGTGCCAATGGCGGATATGCGGCTTTGGTCAGCGGCGGCTTCACAGACTTCACCCAACACGTCGCGGATAAATTGGGGTTTAATGAACATCACGCCAATAACCTGTTGAAAACCGGTGGGCTGCTTACTGGTCACGTTGCCCTTCCAATTTTAGGGCGCGAAGCCAAAGTTACTGCATTACGGGACATCTCAAAGGCCCAAGGCCTAAGCCCAAATGAAGTTTTAGCAGTTGGCGATGGGGCCAATGATCTTGGCATGTTACAATTGGCTGGAACCGGGGTAGCCCTGCACGCAAAGCCAATTGTGCAACAGCAGGTCTCGATACGCATTAACCACGGCGATTTGACAGCGTTGTTATACCTGCAAGGCTACGCACAATCAGACTGTGTGACACCACTCTAACATCAACATTACGCTTTAATCTAAATCAACAGAAATGCGTCCAGTTTCCAAACCATCCCAATTTTGGATTGGGCCTAAGCGCTTTAGAGCCGCCGGATGTGCCACATCCAAAACACCTAGCCGGATCAATAATGCTGTGATTAACGCCTCACTGGCGCGAGTGCCACCATCTTCGATTTTCACAGAAATTCCCAAATTTAGCCTTGGGATAATGGCAATAAAAACTGCCTCCGCACCGGTTTTCAGAACTACCCCAGGGGCCGCTCGCATCAGCTCGGTGCAGGCACGGGTTTCACCAGCCACCAATTCAGGATGGGCCATCATCGCATCGCGCAACCGAGCCGCGGCCACACCGATTACATCCAATTTTCCTCCAGAGCATCGTGCCATAGCTCGTGCCAAACCCGCCATGGTACAGGCCCAATTGGGCGCAGAACACCCATCAATACCATAGCCCGGGCTTGTCTCTCCCGTAATCTCTTCAAAGGCCACTCGCACCGCAATTTGCACTGGGTGTTCGACTAAGTGATAATCTGGTCCTGAGCCAAGGTGTTTACTTAAAGTCAAAAACCCACAATGTTTTCCGGAGCAATTATTGTGATAACGACAAGCGGGTTGGTCAGCTTTCACCAACTCGTTGCTTGCAGCTATATCGCGAGGCCATTGAGTGCCACAGCGAAAATCATCATCATTTTTTCCCAAGTTCTGCAACCACGAGCGCACCAAATTAGAATGTATTTCTGCGCCTTGATGTGAAGCACAGGATAAAGCTAATTGGCGGGTGGTCAGACCGAAACCATCCGCCGCACCAGACGTGACTAGTGGCAAGGCCTGCAAAATTTTGCTCGAAGACCGTGGCAAAATCACATGCTCCGGATTACCCCAAGCTTCAACAACTTCACCATCAAAATTAGATACAACTATATGCCCACGATGACAGCTTTCAAGGAAATCACCTCGCCAAACCTCAACCAATGGAACGGAATGCAACATTTATTACTCCTACAAGCATTTTTTTGCCATACAAAGCTCAACAGGGGTTTCCCCTTGGGGGCTACGTGCAGTAGGTTAAGTGTTAGCAAAGCATAGTTTGTACGGCCAGAGAAAAGATAAACAGTAGCGCTTACTTTAGCTGTTAATAGAGGCATATCTGATGTTCAAGACGATCATTTCTTCCGCGGCCTGTATCCTGGCGCTGCTTTGTTCCAGTGTTATGGCTCAAGAAACATCAAACCGTGTATCCACGGAGACGGATTGGTCAATTTTTGTTGAAAGCAATCCGACAGAGTGTTGGGCTGTGACTGAACCCAAGGAGACTGTAAATACAAAAGACGGCAGCGTTGTGTCAGTGCGTCGGGGAAAAATCTTACTATTTGTATTTTACCGTCCAAGCGACAATGTAAAAGGCCAAGTGGCCTTCACGGGGGGCTATCCATTTGCAAAAGGTCGACCCATTTCTATGAATGTCGACAGCGTGAATTATAAACTATCAGTTGACGATGAATGGGCATGGCCACCAAGTGCGGCAGATGATGCAAAAATTATTGCTGCGATGAAGCGCGGTGCTAAAGCCGTGGTCACCGCGCAATCCGAAAGGGGCACCGTGACCAAAGACACCTTCAGCTTGCAAGGCTTTACCGCTGCGGTGCAAGATGCTGAAAAGCGCTGTGCCGGCTAACAAAGCCTGAACGATTGGCAAATACCCTAGGCCCTGCTAAAGCGGGGCCTTATTCATTTGGATCCCAGCTATGACCGACGCCTCTGCACCTATCACCCAAGACTTTGTGACCATTCCGCGTAAGATGCCGGATGGTCCACTCAACTTGTTGGGTTTAACACGCGATGCACTGCATGATACGTTGATTGCTGCCGGTACATCTGAAAAACAAGCAAAAATGAGAACAGGTCAGCTTTGGCAATGGATCTATCAAAAAGGCGTACGCCAATTTGATGAGATGACCAATCTGTCAAAAGAATATCGCGCACTATTGACCGAAAATTTTGTAATCACACTGCCTGAGGTCGTTTCAAAGCAGGTATCAGTGGATGGGACCCGGAAATATCTAGTGCGGATTGCCGGCGGCCACGAGGTTGAAACTGTTTATATACCAGAAACAGACCGTGGTACTTTGTGTATCAGTAGCCAAGTAGGTTGTACGCTAACCTGCTCATTTTGCCATACCGGCACGCAAAAACTAGTGCGCAATCTAACTTCTGGTGAAATCATTGGGCAAGTGATGCTGGCTCGTGATGATTTGGGCGAGTGGCCAGAACCTGGTCGCAATCCTGCGAACACGGCCAGACTGCTATCGAACATTGTCCTAATGGGCATGGGAGAGCCACTATATAATTTTGAGAACGTCCGCGATGCAATGAAAATTGCAATGGACCCAGAAGGTATACAATTGTCACGTCGCCGTATCACACTGTCAACCTCTGGCGTCGTGCCCGAAATTGCGCGCACCGCCACCGAGATTGGCTGCCTACTAGCCGTTTCGTTTCATGGTACTACGGACGAGGTGCGGGATAAGTTAGTACCAATAAATAAGCGCTGGAATTTGGAAGCCCTGTTAGACGCCCTGCGCGACTATCCGAAAGTGAGCAATTCAGAGCGGATAACCTTTGAATATGTGATGCTAAAAGGAGTCAATGATACAGATGAGGATGCGCATCGTCTGGTTGAGCTGATCAAGGGCATACCAGCGAAGGTCAATCTGATCCCTTTCAACCCTTGGCCTGGTGCGCCTTATCAGCGGTCTTCCAATAATCGTATCAATGCCTTTGCAGAAATTATCTACAAAGCAGGTTATGCAAGCCCAGTGCGCAAGCCCCGCGGTGAGGATATTTTTGCCGCCTGCGGCCAACTAAAATCAGCCACCGAACGCGCCCGTAAAAGCCGCAAAGAAATTGCGGCTGAAGCCGGTATTAGCTAAGCAGCCTCATCTTGACTTGTCTCAGGAATCTGTAAGTCTTACTCGCTAAAGCTAGATACATGTTCAGGAGACGGATGATGGTAGATTCAGAGAAAATCAGCGCGGCATGGGTGAAAGTTCGCCCCTATGTGCTGCGCACTCCTATTGTACAAACAGATGTTTTTGGCCTACCACTCGCGTTAAAACTTGAACACATGCAACACACTGGAAGTTTTAAGGCACGCGGTGCTATGAATTCACTGCTATCCATGGATGTGCCCAAAGTCGGGTTGGTCGCCGCAAGCGGCGGGAATCACGGGGCAGCTGTGGCTTGGGCTGCTGCACGATTGGGCTACAAGGCGCGGATTTATGTTCCAGAAATTGCTGGGCCTGCCAAAATTACTTTGATTAAAAACCTTGGCGCCGATCTTGTGGTGGTCCCAGGAGCATATTCCAATGCACTGGAGCAAGCTCTGCAATATGAGGCGGAGACCAATGCAGCACAAATCCACGCGTTTGATGCACCCTCAACTGTCGCAGGGCAAGGCACAGTCATGGCAGAATGGGAAGACCAAGGCCTGCAGGCCGATACAGTGTTAATCGCCGTAGGTGGCGGCGGCCTTATTGGCGGAGCTATGGCTTGGCTAGAAGGCCGATGTAAAGTTGTAGGCGTTGAGCCTTTCAATGCCCCTACCTTAACCAAGGCGTTGCAAAGCGGCCCCCAGACCACAGTTGAAGTCTCCGGCATTGCTGCCAATGCACTTGGAGCCAAACAAGTGGGCCGCATATGCTATGATTTGGCCCTGAAAACTGGCATCACATGCGTAAATGTGGAAGATGACGCTATTGCTGAGGCACAGCTTTTGCTCTGGGAAAATCTACGCCAATTGGTGGAACCTGCAGGGGCAACGGCCCTCGCCGCCCTCCTTTGTGGCGCCTATGTGCCCCAGCAAGGCGAAAGGGTTGCAGTTCTGCTATGTGGCGCAAATCCAGCCGTCTCCCCATTATGACACCATAACATTCGGTCCAAGCCAAACCACCCCCTACACAGTGAAACACATTAGGACGTAGACCTTGAGCCCGAGGTTTGAGTATGACGCCTTAACATCAATCCAACAGGAGGCCTTCATGTCAAACGAACAGTTAGAAAAAGCCATTGAGGCCGCGTGGGATGCGCGCGACGCCATAACCCCTAGCACGACAGGCAAAACCCGTGAAGCAATTGAAGCTACGCTGAATGCGCTAGATACCGGTAAATTGCGGGTGGCTGAAAAACAGAAAAATGGTGATTGGCATGTCAATCAATGGGCTAAGAAAGCGGTTCTGCTCGGGTTCCGCTTGAAGGATATGGAGCTGCAGGGTGGCAGTGCGCAAGGCGGCAGCTGGTGGGATAAAGTAGATAGCAAATGGAAAAACTGGGGCGCTGATGAATGGGGCACTGCTGGATTCCGCGCTGTTCCCAACTGTGTAGTGCGCAAATCAGCCTATATCGCTCCCGGTGTTGTGTTGATGCCATCTTTTGTAAACCTTGGCGCTTATGTGGACAGCGGTACCATGGTTGACACTTGGGCCACTGTGGGCAGCTGCGCACAAATTGGCAAAAATGTGCATCTCTCCGGCGGTGTTGGCATTGGTGGCGTCCTCGAACCCATGCAGGCCGGTCCTACTATCATCGAAGATAATTGCTTTATCGGGGCGCGTTCTGAGGTGGTTGAGGGCTGTATCGTACGCGAGGGCGCAGTTTTGGGCATGGGCGTATTCATTGGTAAATCCACCAAAATCGTTGACCGGGAAACCGGCGAAGTAATGTATGGTGAAGTACCACCATATTCTGTTGTTGTGGCAGGATCCATGCCATCCAAAAATAATGTGAACTTATATTGTGCCGTTATTGTAAAACGAGTTGATGCGCAGACACGCTCCAAAACAGCTATCAATGAACTGCTGCGAGACTAACAGACCAACTTGAATTGAGATGATCCGGTGCGAGCTCCACATCGGGACATTCTCTGGAAAACTCCAAATCATAACTCTTTACGTCATCCCCCTTCCCCAAGGGCCCTGAAAAAGGGTAAGCACATGCAAACAATAGAGCACTGATTGCCATGACAGAAAAAATTAAACGCATTCACCACGTCTATACTTTGCTAGTTGAGGTGGGACGCAAAGAGGGCGATGGGTTGCCAAGTGAAGCTACTGGCGGTGCATTGATGATCTATGCTAGCGGCGTCGATGAGCCCGAAGCCGTGCGAGAGACTGTGGCTATATTAAAGCAGGCGGACCTGGCACCCTTAGATGTCACTGGTTACGGCACTTTGGATGAACGCTTGGCGGAAGGCCATGATATTAACCAAGAAGAAAGAGAACTAATGCAACGCGCTCTAGATGAAAACAGCGTTGTAGTAGCTCAAATGACCCCGTTTTTTGGAAACTCCCCTGAAGGCGTACACTAATGGTTGATCCTACCCAACTCACCGCTGATTTAATTCGCTGCGCTAGCGTCACTCCGGTTGAGGGCGGTGCCTTAACCCTGCTTGAGGATCGTCTTTCCAGTTATGGCTTTGCTTGCACCCGAGTGGATCGTGGAGCAGTATCCAACCTTTTTGCACGTTGGGGCACCGGTAATACCTTTGGGTTCAACGGCCATACAGATGTGGTTCCAGTTGGCGATTTTGCCGCTTGGACCGTTGATCCATTTGGCGCTGAGATCCGCGATGGTTTCATGTATGGGCGCGGCGCCACGGATATGAAATCTGCCGTGGCCGCCTTCGCTGCAGCCGCGATGGACTTTGTGTCAGAGACACCTCCAGACGGCTCAATCGTTTTGGCAATTACTGGCGATGAAGAAGGCCCTGCCAAAGATGGGACCATGGCTTTGCTCGATTGGATGCAAGCCAATAATGAGAATATGGATGTTTGCCTAGTAGGCGAGCCAACCTGTCCCGATGTTATGGGGCAAATGATGAAAATTGGGCGCCGTGGGTCTATGAACGCTTTTTTCACCATCACAGGACAGCAAGGTCATTCAGCCTACCCGCATCGCGCAAACAATCCTCTTCCAGCAATGGCCCGCTTAGTCGATGAGCTAAGCAGCTCTAAATTAGATTACGGAACAGAGCATTTTGACGCCTCCAGCCTGGCCGTTGTCACAATCGATACCGGCAATACCGCTACAAATGTTATCCCAGCACAAACCCGTACCACTATTAACCTACGGTTCAACGATACCCATTCAGGCGCCAGCCTCACCAGCTGGCTCCAGACCCATGCGGACAAGATCGCCACTGCATTCGGTGTGGCTGTCTCTCTGGAAACCAGCATTTCCGGCGAAAGTTTTATCACACCTCCTGGAGCTTTGTCAGATCTAGTGGCTCGAGCGGTTCAAGTTGAAACTAACCGTACACCACAAATGTCCACCAGTGGGGGCACATCTGACGCGCGCTTTGTACAACATCATTGCCCTGTGGTTGAATTTGGTCTGGTTGGTAAAACTATGCACCAAGTTGACGAATGCGTTGAAATAATACAAATCCATCAGCTAAAGTCGATTTACACTCGGATCTTGCGTGATTATTTCAACTAAATACCGCAGGCGTTTGGTCGTCATGGTCAAAGAACCGCGCCCAGGGCGAGTGAAAACACGGCTTGGGCGTGACATTGGGATGACCGCAGCCGCATGGTGGTTTCGGCATCAAACCCATAAAATTTTACGCCAGTTACAAGACCCTAGGTGGGAATTAATTCTCGCAGTTTCACCCGATTACGAAGGTTTAAAAAGCCGAGTTTGGCCAAATGGCATTGCTCGCATAGCCCAAGGACGAGGTGATCTTGGCGTACGAATGAAAGCAGTGTTTGACAAACTTCCACCAGGGCCGATTTGCATCATCGGCGCTGATATTCCCGCGGTTACCTGTCATGAAATATGGCGGGCGTTTGATAGCTTGGGCAGCCACGATGCCACGTTTGGTCCTGCGACCGATGGTGGCTATTGGCTAATTGGGCTGAAACGTATCAAACCAACCCCGCCGCAGATATTCCAAGATGTTTATTGGTCCACAGAGACAGCTTTACAAAACACCATAAACAATATGTCAGGTCTACGTATTGGCAGGGTTGCAACCCTCAATGATGTGGATGATGTCAGTGATCTTTAGAAGACCACGCTCGCTTAACGCAACGTTTGGCGCGCCATTTGGACCGCTAAAATTCCCAGCATTATTACCACAACACCAACAACATCCCACACACGAAGACTTTCGCCAAGAAAAACTGCAGCAATTGCAACCCCAAAAAATGGGTTCAAAAAGTGGAATGTGGCGGCCTTAACCGCTCCAATGCGACCAACCAGCCAGAACCAAATAAAAGTAGCAACAAGACCAGGCATCAATACCGTGTAAGAAAATGCCATTATCAATTTAGGCGACCAAGCGACAACTTTATGATCCAAAAGGAGCCCTGGGACAACGAGCAGTACAGATCCAACGAGCATTTGTAGGCCGATAATCATCATGAGGTTTCCACCTGAAGATGCATCTCGAACCATCAATGTAGCTACGGTCAGTGAGGCAACTGCAACAAAGCATAGAGCTATCCCATAAAGATCCGCCCCTTGCTGCATCCGAGCGCTCATAATTAAGGCAACTCCAAATGAACCGGCCAAAAGTCCCAGAATTCCGGTCCAAGATAGACGTTCTCTAAAGAGAATCCAGCCTGCAAGCCCTACAGCCAAGGGCATTGTTGAAGCGATTATCGAAGCCAAAGAAGCTTCAATTGATTGCATTGCGACAAAATTTAGCCCTAAGTATAGCGCATTTTGACAAACGCCGAATACGATGGTGGCCTTCCACTGGACAGCTGTCAGCCGCCAAGTTTGGCCCAGCATACGGGCAATCGCAATCCCGATTAGGCCAGAAATCAAAAAGCGTAAGGACAGTGATAAAATTGGCGGCGCGTCCGCCACGATGATCCTAGCCGACGTAAAAGCTGAGGACCAAATAAGCGCAAATGCCAACCCAGCCAATATAGCGCGCATATCCATAGCCTAGCACTTTCTCGGAAATAAGTTATTGCAAGCTTTGAGCAATATCAAAGGATGACGCAAGGGCTGTCAGTCACCATCAACGCCCAAGTCAGCGCTAAAGAGTCCAAGTATCTAATTAAAAAAAATCTGTGCTAGTTATACCAGCACAGATCCTAACTTGAGCGGTAAAATAGATTTAACCGTTCACGCTGTCTTTTAAAGCTTTTGCAATTGTCATTTTAACAACTTTATCAGCGTCTTTTTTAAAGCTCTCGCCCGTGGCTGGGTTACGAACCATACGCTCTGGACGCTCGCGGCAATAGATTTTTCCAACGCCAGGCAAAGTTACAGCGCCACCGCCTGAAACTTCGCTTGTGATCAAATCACAAATAGCATCGAGAGATGCTGTTGCTGATTTTTTGTCGGTATCCATTTTCTCTGCCAAAGCGGCAACCAACTGTGTTTTCGTCATAGGTTTAGACATTCATTTTCTCCTAACAAGCCCAACACCTTGGGCACCAATCTACATAGTTAACTGCATATTGTAGGAAGACACAACAAATTGTGTCACTTTAAACGAAAAAAATTACTTGGTTTTGCAGATTTATAGAAATGCAGTCTCTTCAAAGCTTCTCAGTTTGCGTGAATGGATCCGTTCTAGAGGCATTTCACGCAATAATTCCATGGCACGAATTCCAATTCTAAGATGCCGCGAAACTTGGGCTTTATAAAAGTCAGTTGCCATTCCAGGTAATTTCAGCTCTCCATGCAAGGGTTTATCGCTCACACAAAGCAAGGTGCCATAGGGCACCCTAAATCTATAGCCATTAGCTGCAATTGTGGCACTCTCCATATCTAAAGCAATGGCCCGCGACAGGCTCAGTCGATACACAGGACCCGACTGATCGCGGAGTTCCCAATTCCGATTATCAATTGTGGCAACAGTGCCAGTGCGCATGATTTGCTTGAGATCATAGCCACGCAATTCCGTGACCTCCGCCACAGCCTGTTCCAGGCTAGTTTGAATTTCCGCCAAAGCCGGAATCGGAACCCATACCGGTAGGTCATCATCTAAAACATGATCCTCACGCAGATAGGCATGAGCCAAAACAAAATCGCCCAAACTCTGTGAATTACGTAGCCCTGCACAATGACCCACCATCAACCATGCATGCGGGCGCAATACGGCAATATGGTCAGTCGCAGTTTTCGCGTTGGAAGGGCCAACACCGATATTCACCAAAGTAATCCCACTGCCATTAGCCCGCTTCAAATGATAAGTTGGCATTTGTGGCATTTTATCAGATCGTTGGAGATCGCCATCGCTGCGAGTAATCTGATGATTACCAGTTCCCACAAAGGCCAAGTAACCACTGGAGAGGTCGGCCAACTGCTGACGCGCAAAGGCTTCAAACTCTTCCACATAGAATTGGTAATTTGTAAACAACACGTGGTTTTGGAAGTGCTCTGGGTCGGTTGCAGTATAATGGGCCAGCCGTGCCAAAGAATAGTCCACACGTTGCGCCGTAAACAGTGCAAGGGGCTTGCTTCCATCGGGTTCGGGCTCGGCCTCCCCATTAACGATATCATCATTGGTTGTCGACAGGTCTGGAACATCAAAAACATCGCGCAAAGTAAAACCAGCCGCATCTGGCGGGATAATCAGGCTGGGTTCATTACTCACTGCGAAATGAACCGGAATCGGAGTGTCAGAATAGGCAACCTGCACATTCACATTGTGGTTTTCCATAAGCAAACTCAGCTGCTGCTCAAGATAATATTGAAACAATGCCGGACGGGTAATGGTAGTGGCAAAGGTACCAGGGCTTGAGATATGCCCAAAAGACAGGCGGCTGTCGACCGAAGCATAGCTCTTAGTCGTAATCCGCACCTCCGGATAATACGCTCGGTAACGGGTACTACTGTCACCAGTCTCCAATACTGATACAAATTTTGCGCATAAAAAATCAGCGGCTGTCTGATAAAGCTCAATCAAATGTGCTACCGCATCCTTTGAATCTTCAAAGTTCTGCTCCACACTGTCCTTGGGGAAGGTGAAAATGTTATCAGCAGGGTCCATGAGTTTTATACACCTTTCAATACAGGTGTAATTTCAAACCGCGTAACATCCACCAGCCCAAGATCGCTGATCCGCAGTTCTGGAATTACCACAAGGGCCAAAAGTGAATGCTGCATGTAAGCATTATTCAAAGTGCACCCGCAATCCGCCATAGCTTGCACTATCTGGTCGGCCTTCGCAGCCACTGTGATCGCAGGTGCGTCCGACATCAATCCAGCAATGGGCAGCTCGACCAAAGCCTGCTCAACCCCATCGTTCCAAACTGTCACACCACCCCCAACCTCAGCCAAACGGTTTGCAGCTAATGCCATATTTTCGTGGCAAGTCCCCACAACAATCATATGATGGCTGTCGTGGGCCACGGTTGAAGCAATTGCCATATTCCCCTCATAACCAAACCCAGACACAAAAGCATTACTCACCGATCCACGAGCACGATGTCGCTCGACTAAGGAAACATGGCAATTATTACCCTGCGCTATAACGTAACCATCTCGGACAGGAAGAGTAGCTTCCAAAGCTTTAGTCGGCGCTTGGTTTTCGATCACCCCAATCACTCGGACGACCACAGCATCCACACCATCAGGCGCCGCGACCATAAATTCAGTCGCAATTTTATCTGCGCCTATACGGACAGTTCGGCGTGCCGCTTCTGGCCATGCAACATGTGGGCAATCGGTCAACACCTTCCCGTTCAAGGCCACAGTTTTGCCCCGCGCCATCACCCGGTTAATCGGTAGGGTTGTAAGATCACTAGTAAAAATTACATCCGCCCTGCGTCCAGGTGCAATACTGCCTAATTCGCGCTCTAGCCCAAAATGGGTAGCAGTGTTTATAGTCGCCATTTGCAACGCCACCATCGGATCACAGCCGCAGCTAATCGCATGGCGTAAAACACGGTTCATGTGACCGTCATTGATCAAAGTGCCAGAATGGCAATCATCCGTGCACAATATAAAGTTTCGGGAATCCAAGCCAAGTTCGGTGATCGCAGTAATCTGGGTTTCAACATCATACCACGCACTGCCTAGCCGAAGCATCGCGCGCATGCCTTGGCGCACCCTCATCACGGCATCTACTTCACGGGTACCCTCGTGATCATCCGCCGGACCACCAGCCGCATAGGCGTGAAACGCTGGCCCCAAATCTGGGCTGGCATAATGCCCACCAATGGTTTTGCCCGCACGCGCGGTTGCTGCCATTTCTGCCAGCATTTGTGGGTCACCATTCGTCACCCCAGGAAAGTTCATCATCTCGCCCAGCCCAACAATTCCTGGCCAAGCCATGGCTTCGGCCACATCATCGGCACTGATCTCAAAGCCTGTGGTCTCCAAGCCCGGCGCCGAGGGGGCGCAGCTTGGCATTTGCGTGAAAATGTTCACTGGCTGCATCAACCCCTCATCATGCATCAACCTCACGCCTTCCAAGCCCATCACATGACTATTCGATGCGTGAGCCAACCTAATAACGAAGTGGCAGCGACACCAGCGGCAGCTGCAAAAATAAAGGGCATGCCACTTTCCACGTGCAGGAAAAAGATAACCCAGGTATTACAAACTCATCAGTGCACAACACCTTTGTGTTGGGCCCAATACAATGGCTAGCGTCAGGGCCTACATAGGCAAAACGCCCAGCAGCGATAGCAATATCCCAGCGTAAAATTTCTCGGGTATGAACATTAGCCACCCTACCACCCAAAATAACAGTATCAGCTGCGATACGACCCGCAGCGACCCCAACCAATTGCGCGGCACATTCAGGCCAAGTATTAAATGTGTCTCCCATGACCCAAACTTTCCGATCTGGACGATCTGCGCAAGCCCCTTTAACGTTTTCTGGATTAAACTTAGCCGAATAAAAGGTAGCACCATGAACATTGTTATATTTCACAACCCTAATTGTGGCACCTCACGCAATGTGGTTAAAATTGTCAAAGATGCGGGCTATACACCTAATATTATTGAATATTTAGAGGCCGGTTGGAGCATATCTCAGTTAAAAACACTATTTTCTAAAGCAGGAATTACAGCACATGAGGCGCTCAGAGTATCCAAAACCTCTGCCGAAGAGATGGGCTTAACCGCACCAGAAGTAACTGAACAGCAGCTACTGGTGGCCATGGCGACCAATCCCATATTGGTCAACCGACCTTTTGTAGCCTGCAAGGGCCAGGTGCGCCTATGTCGTCCGTCTGGTGAGGTTTTATCCATACTAAAACAATGGCCCCCTGTACCCCATTACAAAGAAGACGGTAGTTTGCTCATCGATGCAGACGGGGTGCTAGTAAAAGATGCCTAGTTCAGGCGATGTCGCAAAAAGGCAGGCCTGACCCGTAAGCTTCACGTTCTCCAGAATAAACATGTAAAAAGGACCACCCAATGACAGCATCCAATCTGCGCCCCAACATGGAAAATTGGCAGGAGCGTGTCGATTTAGCGGCAGCGTTCCGCTGGACTGCGCGCTTGAACATGCATGAAGCCGTAGCCAATCACTTTAGCCTCGCCATTAACGATGAAGGTACCAAATTCCTGATGAACTCCAATCAGATGCATTTCTCGCGCGTTAAAGCCTCTAATTTGATTGTAGTTGACGCTAACGATTCTGGCAGTATGGAAGGCCCTGACGCCCCAGACCCTACCGCTTGGGGGTTGCATGGAGGGCTGCACCGCCATTGCGAACATGCCCGCTGCGTGATGCATGTTCACTCCCCTTATGCCACCGCACTGGCGTCCCTGGAAGACAGTAATCTACCGCCCGTGGATCAAAATGCATGCATGTTTTTTAACCGCTATGTTATCGACAACAGCTACGGTGGACTTGCTTTTGAGGAAGAAGGGGAACGATGTGCAGGATTGTTCGATGATCCAAAGAAAAAGGTGATGATTATGGGCAACCACGGCATCTTAGTTATTGGCAATACAGTAGCAGAAACTTTCAACCGCATGTTTTATTTCGAACGTGCCTGCCAAACATATCTGTTAGCTCTGCAAACTGGACAGACTTTGCGCATTTTAGATGCCGCTGTCGCAGAGAAAACCGCACAAGAACTGGAGGCCTATCCCGAGCAAGACGTCCGGCATCTGGCTGAGCTCAAATCCATCTTAGACGAAGAGGGTAGCAGCTACGCCTCTTAAAAAATTAGCACCCAAGCAAGCTCCTTTTAAAACCAAGTCCCAATACCGAGAAAGGAGAACCATGAGTAGACCCCATGCCAGGTAAATCTGGCGCATATAGTGGCAAAACAAGGCGGCGAAACTGTAGGAACTGCCAGCTTCGGTTAGCCAAGGCCGCGGCGCAAAGCTTGGGGAGTTGTGCCAAATTCGGTTCGAAAGGCACGCGTCATAGAGCTTGCATCCTGATAGCCACAACGCACAGCTATTTCAGCCACAGAGACCTGAGCCTCAACCGCCAGGCTATGAGCTAGTGCCAACCGCATACGCCGATAAATAACTTGTGGGTTTGCGCCCATTTTGGCAGTCACTTGGGTCTCAAGATGTCTTTGACTGCGCCCCAAACGCCTCGCAATATCAGAAATCAACAATGGCTCCTCAAGATTTGAGCGCATCAACAGAAGTGCACGCGACACAATACCTACCTGTGGATCAGGCCGGGCAGAATAAGCCCCTGTAAACAAGTTTTCGACCCGCATCCGTAAGGTCGGTCCGTGAGCTTCGCCAATCAGTTGCAATGCCATCGCAAAAGCTGTCGAGGCCCCGCCACATGTGGCTCGTCCTCTGTCAAATACTACCGCATCTTTCTGGACATGAACTTCAGAGAACCTCTCCGAAAATCGATCGAGCTCATCCCAGTGGATAGTCGCTTGGTAGCCATCCAACAGGCCAGCCTCAGCCAAAAGCCAACTGCCAGTATCCAACCCAACCAAAGTTTCAAATCGCTTCGCGGCAGCCCGCAGAGCCCGACTAGCACCCACAGTTGCATGTGTTAAAAACCCATACGACGGCATTACCATCAAAATATCGCCCCCAACATCCGCAAGCCGCGCATCAGACCTAAGTCGAAGAAGAGAGGAAGAAGAGACTTCCAACCCGTCCAAAGTAACAATTTTCCAACTATAATTTGTGCGACCAGACAGATCATTAGCCGCTCGCAGCGGTTCCAAAATATTGGCTAAGCAATGGTTGGAAAAGTCGCCGAACAGTAGAATTGAAATCTGGCAAGGTAAGGTTTGATGATTTTGCGAACTTAGCATGATATTCAATAACAATGCATGATGAACTTTAGCAAGCGTATTAGCCTTTAGCTCAAATACCAAACAAAGGATCGCAAAATGCAGTATGGACTGACCGACGAGCAAGAAATGATCGCTAGAACTGTCCAATCCTTTGTGGAAAAAGAGATTTATCCACATGAAGCCCTGGTTGAGCGTACCGGTGAAGTACCTACTGAAATCTCCCAAGAGATTAAGAAAAAGACACTGGATTTAGGCTTCTATGCCTGCAACTTTCCCGAGAGCGTGGGCTGCGCTGGTTTAAACCATATGGACTTCGCACTGGTGGAGCGCGAACTTGGCCGCGGTTCCATGGCCCTCAACCATTTTTTTGGCCGGCCGCAAAATATACTAATGGCCTGCGAAGGCGAGCAAATTGAGCGCTATCTGATGCCCGCCGTGCGGGGTGAGCGCATGGATGCATTAGCCATGACAGAACCAGGAGCTGGCTCAGATATTCGTGGAATGAAATGTGCAGCAGTTCCAGATGGTGGCGACTGGGTCGTCAATGGTAGCAAGCATTTTATCAGTGGCGCCGATCATGCGGATTTTATCATCGTCTTCATCGCAACTGGCGAGGACCAAACTCCAAAGGGGCCAAAAAAACGCATAACTGCATTTCTTGTGGATCGAGGGACACCCGGCTTCACAATCCGAGATGGCTATAAATCCGTAAGTCGGTCTTTGTTATAAAAATATGATTTTAGAATTTGACGATTGTCGCCTCCCACAAGCCCAAGTCTTGGGTGAAGTCGATGGTGGATTCGAAGTCATGAACACGTGGCTTTATGCCACTCGGATAACCGTGGCCACCATGAGCGTTGGCCGGGCGCGACGCGTATTCGATTATGCTCTCAACTATGCAGCCGAGAGAGAGCAATTTGGTCAAAAAATTGGAAAATTTCAGGGCGTAAGCTTTCAGCTAGCCGATATGATCACCGAGATTGATGCAGCAGATTTGCTTACACTTGCGGCGGCCAATCGCTTAGATCTCGCCATGCCCGCTAATCGCGAGATCGCAAGCGCCAAACTCTATGCCAGCGAAATGCTCTCAAGAGTTACAGATGCCGCCATTCAAATCCACGGGGGCATGGGCTTAATGGACGATTACCCGCTTGAAAGGTTTTGGCGTGACGCGCGGGTTGAGCGCATTTGGGACGGCACCTCGGAAATTCAACGCCATATTATTAGTCGAGATCTATTACGCGCGCTTGGGGCATAATAGGTCATGGTGTACGCAACCATCTTTGTGCAAACAGCCCAAATAAACACGGCGGCACGCAAGTGCCTCAACTCATAGAGGCAAAGCATGCAAAATCTTTCGAGATTACTAAACCCAAAATCAATTGCTGTGATAGGTGGTGGTGCTTGGTGTGACTCAATCATTTCAGCGGCACTTCAAATTGGCTTTAACGGTATTTTACGACCAATTCACCCTTCTGGTAAAGTCATTGCGGGCATTACATCTCTGCCTAAGATTGAAGAGTTTCCTGGCCCCATTGATGCAGCCTTTATCGGAGTTAATCGCCATGCAACACTCGACATTGTGGCCCAATTGCGCAGCCTTAACGCTGGTGGGGCAACCTGTTTTGCGTCAGGATTTTCTGAGGTAGCAGCCGAAGATGCAGTAGGAAGTGACCTACAAGAAAAGTTAATCTTGGCCGCAGGCGACATGCCAATCTTAGGACCAAATTGCTACGGATTTCTAAACGCATTCGATGGATGTAGTATTTGGCCAGACCAACACGGTTGCCGTAAGGTCGAAAGCGGCGTAGCTATTTTAACTCAAAGTTCTAACATTGCAATCAATCTAACAATGCAAACTAGAGGCCTGCCCATAGGGTATGTCGTCACATGTGGTAATCAGGCCCAAACCTCCCAAACTGATGTTGGACTACATCTTCTAGACGACTCACGAGTCACAGCTATAGGCCTCCATATCGAAGGGTTCGGAGACCTGCGTGGGTGGGAGGACTTAGCCAACAAGGCCCTTGCCAAAAATGTCCCCCTTATTGCATTGAAAACTGGTAGGTCACGACACGCACGAGCCGCCGCCGTGTCACATACCGCGTCATTGGCGGGAAGCGACGCAGGGGCAGAGGCCCTGCTCGCCAGGCTTGGCATTCGACGCGCCAGCAGCCTACCAGTTTTCTTGGAAGCCCTTAAGCTTGCCCATCAATTTGGTCAGCTTGCCAGCAATCGCCTAGCTTCTATCTCTTGTTCTGGCGGTGAGGCTGCTCTGGCCGCCGACTCAGCCCATTTCACCAGTTTAGTTTTCCCACCGCTCAATTCAAGACAGCACGCGGAACTAAGCGCCGCATTGGGTCCCATGGTGGCCTTGGCCAATCCACTGGACTATCACACCTATATTTGGCGGGATGAAAAGGCTATGACCAAAGCTTGGGCCGCAATGGCAGATCCTGATATTGCCTTAACCCTCTTAATCAGTGATTATCCCCGCGCCGACATCTGCGACCCAAACGACTGGGATTGCGTGACCAATGCCGCCATTTCCGCGGCACAGATAACCCAACGACCCTATGCAGTTGTGGCCAGCCTAGGCGAGTTAATGCCCGAGCATATTGCTAAAATGTTGATGGAAAATGGAGTTGCCGCAATCAACGGTCTAGATCACGGAATTCAAGCGCTGGATCTCTTGACTCGTGCGCTGCCCCAGGACCCAGTTCCAGTGCTTTTGCCCGGAAACGACCGGAGCGCTGAGCTGATGGATGAACATGCGGCCAAACAAGACCTTGCCCAGCATGGGCTGCAGGTCCCACGAGGTACCATGGCATTGGATCGAGTGACAGCAGCAAATCAGGCTCTAGAGGTTGGATTTCCAGTGGCATTAAAAGTCCTTGGCCTGGCCCATAAAACTGGCTTCAATGGCTTGGCACTGGATTTGAATTCAAACGATGAGATTAAAGCAGCATTGCTCCAATTGGCGCCCGGAAGAGTATTGGTTGAACATATGGTTACAGGAGCTGTAGCAGAGTTATTGGTAGGTATAACCCGTGATCCTGCCCATGGGTTTGTGCTAACACTTGCGGCTGGAGGCACGATGACCGAACTGCGAGAAGACAGTGCATGCTTGCTTGTTCCGGCCGCACGAGGGCATATAACTGCAGCGCTCAACAGCTTAAAAATGGCACCACTCTTGTATGGGTATCGCGGTAAACCATGCGTAAACTTTGATGCTATTTTGGACGCAATCGATGCTGTGCAGTCCTATGTTCTTGCCAATACTGCCTTTTTAGAAGAAGTTGAGATCAACCCTCTGATTTGTACAGCACAAGCGGCGATTGCCGTAGATGCCTTGATAAGGAAAACCCAATGAGTCCGATCAAAACCCATGCGGAAGGTGGTATCCTTCAGGTGACGCTGGACCGACCCAAGGCCAATGCTATTGACCTCGAGACCAGCAAAGTCATGGGTGATACCTTCGCCGCGTTTCGCGATGATCCCAGCCTTAGGGTTGCTATTATCACCGGTGCAGGTGAAAAATTCTTCTGCCCCGGCTGGGACCTCAAAGCGGCTGCAGATGGCGATGCGGTAGATGGAGATTATGGCATTGGTGGTTTTGGTGGCTTGCAAGAGCTGCGCGATCTCAACAAGCCAGTGATTGCAGCTGTAAATGGTATTTGCTGTGGGGGTGGTCTCGAATGGGCGCTTTCAGCTGATATAATCCTGGCCGCTGACCATGCTAGCTTTGCCCTGCCAGAAATTAGATCTGGCACAGTTGCAGATGCGGCTTCTATCAAAGTGCCAAAACGTATTCCCTACCATATTGCGATGGAGTTGCTTTTGACAGGCCGGTGGTTTGACGTTGAAGAAGCAAAAACTTGGGGGCTGGTTAATCATTCTTATCCAGCTGTGGACCTGATGGCACGGGCTTGGGACATGGCCCGGATGTTGGCCAGCGGTCCGCCATTAGTCTATGCTGCAATCAAAGAAATCGTGCGGGATTCTGAAAACAGTAAGTTTCAAGATAGCATGAACAGAATTACCCAAAGACAATTGGCCTCTGTAGACATACTATATGCCTCTGAAGATCAACTTGAGGGTGCAAAAGCTTTTGCTGAGAAGCGTAATCCAGTGTGGCAAGGAAAGTGATTTTCTGAGGCGCACAAGGCTTAAGTGGATGAATTAAGTCACAGACTTGCGAAATAAGGCAATTACACCGTGATCATTGGCATGAGGCCCCGTGGCGCTCTCAAGGTAAAATTGCACTGGGCAGAACTCTAGACCTTCAATCCCGCCAGCAAGGCGTTCAAAGGCAACCGCAAAGCCTGCTGTGGTAAAATGTGCGCTGTTGATTGATAGGCAAAATATTGCACCAGGTCTTGCTATACGAAGGAGCTCATCCAAAGCCTCGGCACCCACGTGACCATGGGTAAAGGTTCCCGCACTAATAATAAAATCATAAGTATCTGCTGCGATCGGTAAGCAACCTAAAAGATCTCCCTCAATCATGCTATTGTAACAACCTTTCGAGGCCGCCACAGCGAGCATTTCAGAAGAAATATCCACCCCATCAACCCTAGTAAAGCCATGGAATGCTAATCTCTGGCCCACCAACCCTGTGCCAGCACCAACATCTAGCACACAACCAGTTTTAACTACGCCCGCAGCAGTAGCAAAAATATCTGCTACGCGCGCCGGCAGCACATAACCCATATGATCGGCAAAGTCGCAGTCATAGGTCTGGGCCCAGGCAGCATAAAGGCGCCTATTATCTTCTACCGATTGCAACCCATAGGCGGCGTCTAACTCTGGTTTATCAGTCACGGTGATCCTGCGGCAATTCTACTCTTCTCGTACGGCCCATTTGAGCCTATTACCACCATATGGCCAAGAGTTTACTTTGTATCGGATATGGTTTTTCAGCACGCGCAATGACCGCGGTGCTGCACCCTTTAGGCTGGAATATCACTGGTACAACCCGCAGCGAAGTCCGCGCCAACGAAATGCGCAATGAAAATGTGACCCCTATCATCTGGCCCGGGAATAATTTGCATGAGGCACTCACGAAGGCGTCACATTTGTTGATTTCAGCACCCCCCTCTGGCCTAGGGGATCCATTCTTGAACGCAATCGATCCAAAACGTTATGAGTTTTCGTGGGTAGGGTATCTTTCAACTACCGGTGTGTATGGCAATCATAACGGAGCATGGGTGGATGAAACAGCCGCCCTCACGCCCGCAACCCAACGTGGCCAGTTGAGAGTAGAGGCCGAAGCCGCCTGGACCGCGACTGGCCTACCTTTGCACATCTTCCGCCTTGCGGGGATATACGGATCGGGACGTGGGCCATTTTCCAAAGTTCGCAACGGTACGGCGCGCCGGATCATCAAGGCGGGGCAAATGTTTAGTCGAATTCATGCAGATGATATCGCCCAGGTAGTAACAACTTCAATTATGCAGCCACGTCCGGGTGCTATCTATAACCTATGCGATGATGAACCAGCTCCACCACAAGATGTGCTGGCCTATGCGGCACAGCTATTGAACATGCCTCTGCCACCCGCAGTCAATTTTGATACAGCTGAGATGACGCCTATGGCACGTAGCTTTTATGCTGAAAACAAAAGGGTGAGGAATGATTTAATAAAAACAGAGCTAGGCGTATGCTTGAAATACCCCAATTATAAGGAGGGATTAAAAAGCTTACTGAAATTAGAAACTAAAATATGAAATAATACCAAAGCGGTGTCGATAAGTTCGGGCCAAACGGAAACGCTGTATGAGACATACAAGACAACCGCAGGTCAAAGACTGTTTTTAAATAACTTGATCAGCTTGTATCTTTAAAGCTTTCAGGCCCGAGCTTTAATTGAGGACACTCCCAAAGTATCTAATACTTTTTCATGAATATCTTGCGCCGAAAGCTTGGCCTCACGGTACATGTCCGCCGGACTAGCGTGATCTATGAACGTATCTGGAAGAACCATAGAACGGAATTTTAATCCGCGGTCAAACACAGCCTCCTCAGCCAAAAGTTGGGCTACATGGCTGCCAAAGCCGCCAATTGCACCTTCCTCAATGGTGATCAAAACTTCATGATTGATAGCAAGTTTTAAAATCATGTCACGATCCAACGGCTTGGCGAACCGAGCATCTGCAATAGTTGGAGTGATACCCTGCGCGGACAAGGTTTCTGCGGCGATACGCACTTCGCCCAAGCGTGTGCCAAAGGACAAGATAGCAACCCTGCTGCCGTCTTGCACAATTATACCTTTGCCAATCTCTAAAGGTTGTGCGTGCGCAGGCATTTCACAGCCTATGCCCTCACCCCGTGGAAAACGAAAAGCGATCGGACCATCGTTGTAAGCAGCCGCGGTTGCGACCATACGGCAAAGTTCAGCTTCATCAGCAGCAGCCATCACTACAAAGCCTGGAAGGTTTGTCAAAAAACTAATATCAAAAGCACCAGCATGGGTGGCACCATCCGCCCCAACCAGCCCCGCACGGTCAATCGCAAATCGCACTGGGAGGCGCTGAATTGCAACATCATGCACGACTTGATCATAGCCACGCTGCAAGAAGGTCGAATACATAGCGCAGAAGGGCTTCATTCCCCCAGCAGCCAAGCCCGCCGCGAAGGTAACGCCGTGTTGCTCGGCGATTCCTACATCAAAACATCGGCTCGGATAGCGGTCTGCAAATAAGCCGAGGCCAGTACCATCTGGCATTGCCGCAGTCACAGCACAAATCTTATGATCTTGCGAAGCTTGTTCCAGCAATGATTTGGCGAAAACCGAAGTGTAGGAAGGCGCATTGGAAACAGCTTTAGCCTGCGCGCCAGTTACGACATCAAATTTACCAACTCCGTGTCCTTTATCACGAGCCTCTTCAGCTGGGGCATAACCCTTACCTTTTTGCGTGATCACATGGATCAGCATAGGCCCTGTCGAACGCTCTTCTACTGTACGCAGCACTGGCAGTAATTGATCAAGATCATGGCCATCAATTGGACCAACATAGCTGAACCCCAGCTGTTCAAAAATCGTACCACCAACAGTCATATGCTTGACTACGTCACGGGCGCGTTTTGCACCCTCACGAAACGGCTCTGGTAAAAGCGACATTGCGCCTTTGGCCGCTGCCTTAAACTCCTGAAAGGGCGCCCCAGCATAAAGCTGGCTCAAATATGCAGACAATGCTCCAACCGGCGGGGCAATAGACATTTCATTGTCGTTCAAAATAACGAACATGCGCTTTTTAAGGTGACCCGCGTTGTTCAAAGCCTCAAATGCCATCCCCGCGCTCATCGCACCATCACCGATCACAGCAATTACATCACCGATGCCATGCTCAGGCGCACCACCCAAATCTCGCGCCACAGCAAACCCAAGCGCTGCAGAAATTGAGGTCGAGGAATGCGCCGCACCAAATGCATCATAGGCGCTTTCACTGCGTTTGGTGAAGCCACTGAGACCACCTTTTTGGCGTAGGGTTCTTATACGGTTACGGCGTCCAGTTAAAATTTTATGCGGATAGGTTTGATGCGATACATCCCAAATGATTTTGTCTTTAGGTGTATTAAACACCGCATGCAGTGCTACTGTTAGCTCAACCACACCCAAGCCAGCCCCTAGATGCCCACCCGTTTCAGACACTGCTGAGACCGTTTCCGCTCGCAACTCATCCGCCAAGCACTTCAACTCTTGATCAGTGAATTCTTTCATGTCCGCTGGAGTTATTACTGTATCCAGAAGTGGAGTTTTGGGGCGCTCGGTCATTGCGGAAACCTCTTCATGTATCACGCGAGACGACAAACTGTGCCGCAGCTCTTAGTGTTGTAGCTCGGTCATCGAATGTGACCAGCGCATCGCAGGCTTCATCAGCCAAATCTTGAGCGCGACGTTTGGCTTGATCTAAGCCGAGCAGGGAAACAAAGGTAGCCTTCCCAGATTTACTATCTTTGCCCACTGCCTTACCAACCAATACCGCACTACCCTCAACGTCTAAAATGTCATCAGAAATCTGAAATGCCAAGCCCAAAGCTCGCGCATAGCGCCGCAGCGGGACTGAATTAGAGCCAATCAGAACAGCACCAGCAGTAGCAGACCATTCAAATAGTGCCCCAGTTTTATTTTGTTGCAGCTGTGATATCTCGTGAACGGTAAGAGGTTTGAGGGCAGTCTCTGCCGCGATATCCTGCGCCTGCCCCAAAACCATCCCTTGCGCACCGCTAGCGCGTGCCAGGCTCGAAATCAACTCTAGTTGGACTTTAGGGTCAGGGCTACAGTTTGGTAGACTTAAAAGCTCAAATGCTAGGGTTTGTAACGCATCCCCCACCAAAACTGCAGTTGCCTCATCCCATTTTTTATGAACGGTTGGTTGCCCACGGCGTAAATCATCGTCATCCATACAGGGCAGATCATCATGTACCAAAGAATATGCATGTAATGCTTCTACTGCCGCACCGGCATAGATAGCACCCGCCTTTGGTGCACCCACAATCGCTGCACTTTCAATCACCAAAAACCCACGTAACCCTTTGCCACCAGTCACCGCGTGACGCATGCCTTGTGCAATCGGCAAACTACCCAAGGGCCGTAGCGCATCCATAAGACAGGCTTTTGTAGCAGCAGCTGCAGCCTCAAGTTTGGGAGGAAAATCAGATTGTATCATATGGCAAACATAACAACACTACGTTCAACCAGCATCTAGAGGGACAACGCCAGTAGGCTGCCCGTCACCGTTCAGGGTGATGGCCGCCACTTTTTCCTCTGCAGATTTCAGTTTGGCTTCACAATGGCCCTTTAGAGCCGCACCACGCTCGTATAGCAAAATTGACGCATCCAAAGCAACATCACCACGTTCCAGCTGGGTGACTACTTGCTCAAGCTCAGCCATAGCGGTTTCAAAGCTCATCTCTTCAATCGATGCATCAGCCATTTGCCTGCTCCTTCAAAACTTTCACATGCGCCACGGCAGAGGCTGCCAACGCCTCGAGATCATAGCCACCTTCTAGGCAAGATACCACCCGACCTTGGCAATGCTTCGACGCCAATTCGCAAAGGCGTTCCGTAACCCACGCAAAGTCCATCTCTGTAAGCTCAATACCGGCAAGAGGGTCGGCCTTATGGGCGTCAAATCCAGCAGAGACTAGCAAGAGTTCAGGGGCCCAACGGTCCACCGCAGGTAAGATCGCAGTTTCCATAACACCACGAAATGCTTTGCTGCCTGCCCCCTCCGGCAAAGGACAATTCATAACATTTGCATGACCACCAGTTTCATGGGCATGGCCCGTACCCGGATAAAGCGGCATTTGGTGAGAACTGGCGAAAAAAATGCGGCTGTCACTTTCCACTAAATCCTGCGTTCCATTGCCGTGATGTACATCAAAATCGACGATTGCAACCCGCTTCAGGCCATGGTGATCTAGAGCATATTTTGCAGCCAATGCTACATTTCCAAAAAAACAAAAGCCCATCGCAGTTTCACGTTCACAATGATGCCCCGGTGGGTGTGTAGCTACAAAGACATTGCGCGCCTCTCCAGCCATCACTATGTCCACCGCACGGACAGCACCACCTGCAGCCCGCAACGCTGCGGTGAGTGTACCGGGTGACATATGTGTATCCGCATCTAAGGAGGTCCAGCCCAATTGAGGTGCAGCGCTGCGAATTGCGCTGACATGGCGCTCTGGATGCACTCGCAACAAATCATCATTAAGCACCAATGGGGCCTCCAGCGTCTCCAAACCTAAGGGCCCCAATGCCTCCAGCACATATTCCAAGCGAGCAACCTGCTCAGGATGGCCAGGCAAATTCACATGCTCCAAACAATCCTTATGGGTGATAATTTTAGTCATCATGGGAATGCCTACGTGCTGGGGCCAACATGTAGCCCGCCCCACGAACAGTTTGCAGATAGCGCGGTTGTTTGGGATCGCTTTCAATTTTGCGTCGAAGCCGTGTGATTTGGACATCCACTGCTCGCTCTTGCGCTTGGCCGCCATCGCGCCCCAGCTGCGCTACCAGACTGGTACGGCTCAAAGGCACGCCAGGTGTACTAGAAAAAATACGCATCAAATGACTTTCCGTTGCAGTCAACCGAATACGCGTCTCACCTTGCAAGAGCTCACCACGATCAACATCATAGCGCACCTCCCCCAAGTACATCACCTTAGGAATATTTAAATTTTCTTCTGGCATTGGTGCGCGTCTTAGAATTGCATTGATCCTTAACAAAAGCTCTTTGGGCTCAAAGGGTTTGGCTAGATAGTCATCTGCCCCGGCTTCTAACCCCAAAATACGATCTGCAGTCTCGCCACGCGCTGTGAGCAGCAAGATCGGGGTATTACGCGTCTCGCGTAAATGTTTAGTCAGCGACACCCCGTCTTCACCTGGCATCATCACATCAAGAATAATCAGATCAAAATCGAGCCCCAACAAAATACGCCTTGCATGGGCTGCATCCCGTGCCGCAGTCACTAAAAACCCATTTCGCATCAAAAATTTCTGCAACAAGCTACGAATGCGCTCATCGTCGTCAACAATCAGTAAATGTGCATCAGGAATCATTGTTGTTCTCCACCAGTGAGGTGTTCATAATGCTCTTTAAGCTCCGGATCCATCATTGCCTCGAGCACCGTGCAAAACCCATACACCGCATCAGCTCCAGCCTGTCGATATGCGGAGCGCATTCGATCGCTCTGCGCATTTGACAGCGCACTTTCAAGATCTGCACCGGCATCAGTCAAGGTTAGGTGACGCTCCCGCTTGTCACGGATGCCTACTTCGTTGAGTACAAGGCCGTCCTCGATTAAGGTTCGAAGTACCCGATTCAAGCTTTGTTTAGTTACCCCCAAAGTAGCCAGTAAATTATTAACCGTTGTGCCGGGGCTACGGTGAATGAAGTGCAAAGCACGGTGATGAGCGCGCCCATAGGATTTTTCAGCCAAAATACGATCAGGATCAGCAGTGAAGCCGCGATAGGCAAAAAACATAGCCTCAATCCCTTTGCGCAATTGCTCATCAGTCAAGAACAACAATCCCCGTGTATTTTCTGACCGACTTTGTCCCTGTGTCATGCCCCATCCTTTCGATTAAACCATAAATCAATAATACGTCAGTGTTGTTGACATTCCAAGAATCAATTGTTAGCGATTATTAGATTTTACGCAAGATTATGTCCGAAACGGACACATTTTGCGACATAATTGCAAATTCTGCTGACTAGAAGGGAAAATACACATGGATGGTGCATATGACGACCGTGACGGTGTCATCTGGATGGATGGCGAATTAGTAGACTGGCGTGATGCTAAAGTTCACATTCTCACACATGGCTTGCACTACGGTAGCTCAGTATTCGAAGGTGAACGTGCCTATAATGGTAAGATTTTTAAATCACGTAAACATTCAGAAAGACTGCTTAAATCCGGAGAATATATGGATATTCCAATCCCTTATACAGTCAATGAAATCGAAGCAGCCAAAGCACAAATTATGGTAGCCTCTGGCCTACAAAATGCCTATGTAAGGGCAGTATGCTGGCGCGCTTCTGGTGAAGACATGGGGGTAGCCTCCGCTCGCAATCCAGTCAAAATGGCCATCGCCGTATGGGAATGGGGCGCCTATTATGGCGACGCCAAAATGAAGGGCGCAAAGCTTGACATAGCCAAATGGAAACGTCCAAGTCCCGAAACAATCCCATGCTTTGCCAAAGCTGCTGGACTTTATATGATTTGCACCATGTCCAAACATGCCGCAGAAGCCAAAGGCTGTTCCGATGCAATGATGCTCGATTATCGAGGTTATGTGGCTGAGGCAACCGGCGCCAATATCTTCTTTGTCAAAGATGGCGAGGTGCACACGCCGAAACCCGATTGCTTCTTAAACGGTATCACCCGTCAAACAGTTATTGGCATGTTAGAGGACCGTGGGATCAAGGTGAACGTGCGCCACATCATGCCAGATGAGCTAGAAGGCTTTGAGCAATGCTGGCTGACGGGCACGGCCGCAGAAGTAACACCTGTTGGTCAAATCGGTAATTATAACTTTGAAGTTGGGACTTTAGCCCGCGATATTGCGGAAAGCTACGAGAAAATCGTACGCACTTAATTCGCCAATACCCACAAGAAACTTGGCCTTGCCCAACTGGGCAGAGGCCTTTTTCATGTTTAATGCGTGACCTGTGATCGATTGCGCAACTTTCCTAGACTCTGTTCACGCCAGATAATCACCACGCCAGAGGCAATGATCACCAGAGCCCCTAAGATCGTCCAGCCGGTTGGGATTTCTGCGAACCAGAAATAAGCAATTGCTAGAGCTAAGAGCATTGACGTATAATCGAACGGTGCCACCACCGACGCAGGCGCATTTCGGTAAGCGGCAGTGAGGCAGATCTGTCCTACGCCACCAATCAGCCCTGCAGTGATCAGCATAGTAATGGCCCCAAAAGATGGCACAACCCAGCCAAAAGGCAGAGACAAGAAAGATAGAAAGGTGATCAAAAGCGAGAAATAAAATACGATCTGCGCCGTGCCCTCAGTTGCTACCAATCTGCGAACAAAAATCTGTGCCAAAGCCGCCAAAGCCGCAGATCCCAAAATAGCAGCAGCTCCAATCAGCTCCAATGTACTGCGGTCGCCATTCACGTCAAACGTTGGCCAAAGCACGATCAGCACACCAACAAAGCCCAAAGCCACAGTGGTCAACCGGAACGCTCGCACGGTTTCACCCAAGATCAACGCTGCCAGAACCGTTAGTATTAAAGGGGTGGTAAAGCCCAAGGCCGCGACCTCGGGAAATGTGAGAATTCCAAGTGCAAAAAACCGCAATGACATCGCAGCCGCACCAGAAAGACCACGCCACATATGGCTAAAGATATTGGAAGTGTGCAGGGCGCTTAGAAAATCTCCCCGTGCGATCAACCAGCCCACCACCACCAAAAGCGTAAAGAAAGCACGAAAAAACACCTGTTGTCCTACAGGCACCTCCGCCGAGGTGGCCTTAATCAGAGCCATCATTACAGTGAATATGGAAACCGCCGTCACCTTGAGTAAAATTCCACGGATATTGTCGGTCATTTTCGTCCGATCTGGCCCTATGATTTTGGGGGGCGCTGCTTTTAGCTAAAGCTACACAAGTACAGGATGCGGAAAATGACAAGTGATACAAATGTACGTTTTAACACGTATCTTGACCTTACTAATTATGATTCAAACGGTAAGAAAATTAGGCGGTTATCAGATTTTTGAAACCCCATACCCTCCCGTTAGTGATCACAAAAAGCTCCGCTCAATAGCCCACCAAATCCCAAAAATTGCAATTCCTAATGAGCAGGGCACGACCACGATATTTCGGTAAAAACGCGCGCGGCCAAATGGCAGAGCAAGCAGTGCGAAGACCACGAAAATGACTGTAAGTTGGCCAAACTCGACTCCAATATTGAAGGCAATCAACGACAAAACAAACTGGCCCTGCGCCAGACCAAGATCTCCCAAAACAGAGGCAAACCCCAGCCCATGCAGCAAGCCAAACCCAAAGACCACCACAATGCGCCACCAACCAAGCTTGGGCCTTAAAATGTTTTCAATGGCCACGTAGGCAATCGAGATGGCAATGAGCACCTCAACCAGCCACATTTGCGCCGCCGGTATGGTTATCACACTGAGGGTTGCCAGACCCAGAGTCACAGTATGTGCCAAAGTAAAGGCAGTGATCTGCGCCAGCAACGGCCGCCATGCCAAGGAAAACAAAAACAATCCAAACACAAACAGGATATGATCCAAACCCTTGGGTATAATATGCTCGAAGCCCTCAACTACAAACCGCCAGAAGACTGCTCCTAAGCTCTCAACCACTGCACCCTCTCGCGGCAGAGGCGCACTTAGTTCTCCACCGTCAAGGAAAGGCTGCATAAGCATTATGTCCATCCCCATGGCGTACCACCAATCCACCATTTCGGGCAATCCATCCGAGCGAAACCGATCCACTACCTGGCGGCAGATTCGCTTGCATAATCAACCTTGTATCACGGGGCAAATCTAGGTTAGCCTCCGTAATAACCTCCACGTCAACCAAGCTCAATGAGCCAGCCCCCTCCAACAGGAACCCACTGGCCAGCAAAGGCCATTCCAAGCGAACCAAACTCACCAGTTCTTGCTCTGATAAACCACGCAGCTGATCATAGATCTCGGCCTGGGGAGCATCATCAGTGTCTATTATCTCTGTGAGATCAATGCCCGCTAACAATGTCTCAACCGCCAGTATTAACTCCACTTGAATTTTTGATTGGGTCACGGTTACATCGGCTACCGCTGGCCGCAGCTCATGAGCCTGTGATGCTCCACAAAAGGCAAGCAAGATCATAAGAGCGCTTGACATCAGTACAAAACGAACAACATTTTAAAGTATATCTTAAAAAAAGGCTTAAACATGTATCTGCGTTCCCTTAGTTTGATTTTCAGCCTGCTCGTTTCAGTTCCAGTATATGCCCATGAATTCTGGATTTCTCCAGTGAAATATGAAGTTAGTGTTGACGAACCAATCGAGGCACACTTCCGGGTAGGTCAAGGCTTCAATGGGAGTGGCCAGTCGTTTTTGAGCCGACAAACTGCACGGCAGGAGGTAGTTCAAGGCAGACAGACCACTCAAGTGACCGGACGTAATGGTGATAGGCCTGCTTTTCAGCACTCAGGCCTATCCAATGGGCTGGCAGTTTTAGTGCATGAAACCACTGACAGCTCTCTGACTTATAAGGACTATGAAAAATTTTTAAAATTTGTGACGCACAAGAGCTTTGAAGGACAACCGGAAGCCCATCAGGCACGTGGCTTGCCAGAGGTTGATTTTAGGGAAAGCTATCGGCGGTTTGCCAAATCTTTGATAGCAGTCGGGGACGGTGCTGGAAAAGATATGTCAGTTGGGCTCGACATCGAAATTGTGGCCCTCACCAATCCCTATACTGATGACCTAAGCAATGGCATGCAGGTGCGCGTTTTGATGATGGGCCAACCACGTCCAAATGTGCAGGTAGAAGTTTTCCAGCGGGCTCTCAGGGAAACTGGCGAAGTCCAGATCAGCCTTCACCAAACGGATGCAGATGGAGTTGCCAAATTCCCAGTAACAGCAGGTCAGGAATATATGATCGACAGTGTTGCTTTGATCCCAATAGATCCAGAAGTTAAAGGCAATCCAGTGTGGCACAGCCTTTGGGCCAACCTCACATTCGCCGTTCCAACAGATTAGAGCTAAGCTAATTCGATCTGTTTGAGGGCCCATCCCGCAGCCTCTGCCACGGTTGGATCAAGATCTGTGGTAAGCGGTGCAATCAAGGGCAAGTAGGTGGGATTTTGGGTATTACCAATGGCGTATAGGACGTTGCGAATAAAACGGTCCCTACCGATACGCTTGATTGGAGAACCTGAAAATTTCTTTCTAAATGCCAAATCAGAAAGCCCCACCAGATCCATCAAACGGGGCGCCCCGAGATCATCTTTAGCCGCATACCGCATATCAGAAGCTTGCACTGCAAATTTATTCCAAGGGCAAGCCGCTAGGCAATCATCACAGCCATATATATGATTGCCAATACCCCGGCGCAGCTCCAGATCAACTGGCCCCTTATGCTCAATGGTCAGATAAGAAATGCAGCGGCGCGCATCCATTTTATAAGGTGCTACAAAGGCATTGGTTGGGCAGATGTCCAAACAGCGGGTGCAGTTACCACAATGATCAACCTCCGCAGGATCAGGCTCCAGCTCAAGCGTAGTAAAAACAGCACCCAGAAACATCCAGTTGCCAGTATCCCGGCTCACCAAATTCGTATGCTTACCTTGCCACCCAAGACCCGCCGCCTGACCCAAAGGTTTTTCAGCCACCGGTGCTGTGTCCACAAAGACCTTAACTTCTCCACCACCTTCAGAAATTAGCCACCTGGCCAAACGTTTTAGCCGTTTTTTAACGATGTAATGATAGTCTTTTCCCTGCGCATAGATACTGATGTTCCCAATATCACGGTTGGTAAGATTCTCTAAAGGATCAACATCCGGAGTGTAGCTTTCCGCCAGCATCACAACAGATCGCGCCTCAGGCCATAAGGCGTCAGGAGAGCCACGCCATACTTTGCGATCTTCCATCCAAGCCATTTGCCCATGGTAGCCTGCATCTAAGAATGCATCTAGCCGCGCGGGAACATCTGGAATCGCATCCGGACGTGTAATCCGTGCATTACTAAAACCCTCCGCAAGGGCCTGAGCAACAAGCCTATTTTTGAGATCAGAAGTCAAGGTTTGAATAATGATTTGGCTGTGGAAAACCTGGTACATTGTCAGCCAGTATAGATCTAAATGCAGGACGAGATTTTAATGTAGCATACCAATCTTTGACAGCCTCAGATCGATTCCAATCCACATCACAAATATAATCAAGCGAGGACAAATGTGCTGCAGCCGCAAAATCTGCAAGACTCATAGCATCGCCTGCAAGCCAGCGGCGATTATCTAAAAGCCTGGCAAGATAATCCAAATGAAATTTGATAGCCTTGGCGCCAGCCTTTACATTAGCCGATACCGGATAGCCGGATCCATGAATCTTACGATTAACCCGCTCATACAGCAGGTTGGCTGTGACCTCACGATGAAATTTGTCATCAAACCAAGACACCAACCGACGCACTTCAAAACGAGTTTCTGCATCTTGTGGTAGCAAACTAGGCTCTGGATACTTCTCTTCCAAATATTCACATATCGCAGAAGATTCTGAAAAAATTTTACCACCTAATTTTAGAACAGGTACTTTACCAGCCGGATTACGCCGCAAGAAGTCAGCATCCGGCTCCCAGTAGCGCTCTTCCACCAGCTGCACTTCAATTTTCTTCTCTGCCAAGCTCAGCCGCACTTTACGGCAGAAGGGCGACAGCGGAACATGATATAAAGTATTCATACAAATTTCTCTTTAAACATATCATATTGTCTTAGCCGCCCTTGGGGTCGGCAATCAATCCTCAAAACACGCGGCGCGGCCGTCAGCTGCAATCATATCTGATCCTGCGATCACGGAGGCTGCATGTTTTTTCAAACTAGCATCAGGTTTTATAGCGCTACGCCCCTTGGGATCGGGTAGAACAACTGCTAACCGCCCCGCCTGCACGCGATTCAGCTTTGCAGCGTCAATTCCAAAATGATGTACAGCGGCAGCCTGAATGCCAAAGACGCCCGTGTCAAACTCCGCCAAATTCATATAAATTTCAAGCAGCCGCTTCTTGCTCCAAACCGCCTCAGAGTAGGGTGTCATTAGCGCTTCAATAGCTTTCCGTAGCCAGCTACGGCCCTGCCACAGAAAGGCGTTCTTCACCGTCTGCTGGCTGATGGTAGAGCCACCTCGCATTGCACCATCGCGCAGAGCTTGACGTACGGCTGCGCTGTCGATGCCCCAATGGCTGCAGAAGCTAGCATCCTCAGCTGCTACCAAGGCACGCAGCATGACTGGAGCAACATCTTCAATATCCACCCAGTCATACTGGATGCCATCAAGACGCCAGCTTTCTTGCATCATGTATAATGTGGTGGGTGGGTTCAGCCAGCGATAGGCAAGGCCCCAGCCTGCGAAAACAATTAAACAGACCAAAAGTCCTCGCAAAACCCACCGAGCTATCACACTTAAGGTTTGCTTAACTCGCAAAATTTTAGACGCCACTTTGGCCTCGTGACCCTCAGGATCTTCAGATAAAGTGCTTTTACTTGCCATAGGTTAGCCACACCACATCGAGTGGTACCCGTCAACTTCCGAAAAAGCGGCATAATTCTAAGCCACCTCTTAAAATTCATTCAGCAGGCACGGATTGAGCCTGAGCGTCGTTCAGTGAGGCCGGCAAGTGTACGAGCATTTCTTTAGGACAAACCTGTATGAAATTATGACGTTCTTGGTCCCAATGCTGCAAAATATCAGCCGCTTTAAGCGACCCGGTTTCATTGGCGTGGCGTATAACCAAGTCTTTGAGTTCTTGTTCCCAATGAGGAGCCGTAACCGAGCACGTGACCAATGTTTCCATATTCATCATTGGAGCTGTACTATCCTTTGGGTCATAAAGGTAAGCCATACCGCCAGTCATACCAGCACCAAAGTTGGCTCCAATTGACCCCAAGATTACCGAAATTCCACCAGTCATATATTCACAACCATTGGATCCACAGCCTTCAACCACCGTTTTAGCGCCTGAATTACGCACTGCGAAACGCTCTCCCGCACGACCCGCGGCGAAAAGATAACCCGCTGTAGCCCCATAGAGCACCGTATTACCAATGATCGTGTTCTCAGATGCCACCAAAGGACTAATTTGCGCCGGGCGTACTACAATCGTACCTCCAGATAGGCCTTTGCCCACATAGTCATTCGCTTCACCAGCCACTTCTAACTTAAGACCAGGAGCTGCAAACGCCCCCAAAGCCTGGCCCGCCGAGCCCTGAAGTTTAATCGTCAGGTGATCAGGCTGTAACGAGTTTCGCATGCCAAATTTGGTTACTATATGGCTGGAAATGCGCGTTCCAATTGAGCGTGAAGTGTTTTGCACTGCGTATTGCAGTTGCATTTTTTCGCCCTCCTGCAAAAATCGTGCAGCGTCCGTCACAATCTGCGCGTCCAGAGTGTCAGGCACAGGATTGCGCGGTTTATGACGATCATAAGAAATTTGATCCGCACCATCGACTGTGATCAGCAGAGGGTTAAGGTCCAAATCGTCCAAATGCGCAGATCCGCGCGAGACTTGGCTCAAAAGATCCGCGCGCCCGATCACTTCACCCAAAGAGCGCGCACCGATGCTGGCCAAAATTTCACGAACTTCCTGTGCGTAAAATGTGATCAAGTTGACTACTTTATCTGCCGATCCGTTGAATTTACCGCGCAGATCTTCATCTTGTGTGCAAACCCCAACTGGGCAGGTGTTTGATTGGCATTGCCGCACCATAATACAGCCCATCGCGATCAAAGCTGCGGTGCCAATGCCATATTCCTCGGCACCCATCATCGCCGCCATCACAATATCACGACCGGTACGCAGGCCACCGTCGGTGCGCAATGTCACCCGCTCACGCAGGTTGTTCATCGCCAAAACCTGATGCGCCTCAGTCAGCCCCATTTCCCAAGGAAGACCCGCAAACTTAATTGAAGTCGCAGGAGATGCCCCAGTGCCGCCATTGTGGCCCGAAATCAGAATGATGTCGGCATTGGCCTTCGCCACACCGGCCGCAATTGTGCCAACGCCAGAAGCTGCCACCAATTTCACAGTCACTTTACAGCGCGGGTTGATCTGCTTGAGGTCATAAATCAGCTGTGCCAGATCCTCGATGGAATAAATATCATGGTGTGGTGGCGGACTGATCAATGTCACGCCTTTGGTCGAGTGACGCAGACGTGCGATTAGGTCGGTGACCTTCATACCAGGTAATTGGCCGCCCTCACCAGGCTTGGCACCCTGTGCCACTTTGATTTCTAATTCTTCGCAGTGGTTAAGATATTCCGCCGTCACGCCAAAGCGACCAGAGGCCACCTGTTTTATTTTGGCCGATGGGTTGTCACCATTCGCCTCAGGTACAAAATGTGCAGGATCTTCTCCGCCTTCGCCACTGTCAGACTTGGCTCCAATGCGGTTCATCGCAACATTCAGGGTTTTATGCGCCTCGGGGCTTAAGGCTCCAAGGGACATCCCCGGAGTCACAAAGCGCTGACGGATAGAAGTGATACTTTCAACCTCATCCACAGAAATGGCCGCACCCAATGGTTTAATCGCTAGCAAATCACGTAGATGAATTGGGGGGTTTGCCTGTAATTTTGCAGAGTAGTTTTTCCACATTTCAAAACTGCCACGTTCACAGGCCGCTTGCAAAAGATGCATGGTCTGGGCTTCCCAAGCGTGTTTCTCACCAGAGCGCCGCGCCTTATAAAACCCACCAATTGGCAAAACGTCACTGGCATTTTTATAGGCGCTCGCATGAATAGACTCCGCTTTGCGCTGAATGCCAACCACACCTATCCCAGAAATTCGTGATGTCATGCCAGGGAAATATTCAGCGCACATGGCACGCGACAGGCCCACCGCTTCAAAGTTTAATCCACCACGATAGGAGGAGACCACAGAAATACCCATTTTCGCCATGATCTTTAAAAGGCCTTGGTCGATCGCGTTCCTGTAGCGCGCAACAGCTTCCGTCAGAGCACAATCAAGCAAGCCTCGTTCAATCCGATCAGCCAAACTGTCTTCGGCCAGATAGGCATTGACCACGGTAGCACCACAGCCAATCAGAACCGCAAAATAATGCGGATCAATACATTCCGCTGAACGAACATTAACGGAGGTAAAAGTCCGCAATCCTTGGCGGGTGAGCCAAGAGTGCACGGCACTAGTGGCCAAAATCATTGGCATAGCAATCCGCATATCCGTGGCATGTTGATCGGTCAGTACCAAATGCCCAGCACCAGAACGCACCGCATCTTCCGCCTCTGAGCGGATACGGTTGAGCGCCGTTTGTAAGGATCCAGCTTCAGCACCTGATGGGAAGGTGCAATCAATTTCTACCATAGGCGCATTGAAGTTTTTCAACAGGCGTTGGAATTGTACATTAGCTACAAAAGGAGAATTTAAGACTAAGATTTCAGTTTGAGCACTACTTTCATCCAGTACATTTTTGAGATTTCCAAACCTTGTCTTTAAGCTCATCACTCGAAATTCGCGCAAACTGTCAATCGGAGGATTAGTCACCTGACTAAAGTTTTGTCGGAAAAAATGTGATAGAGGACGATATTTTTCGCTCAGCACCGCTGAAGGCGTGTCATCACCCATAGATGCCAAAGTTTCTTTGCCGTCTTCAGCCATTGGCGCGAGTATTTGCTCAAGCCAAGAGGTATAACCTGCAGCGATCTGGCGTTGGCGCAATTCTGCACCGGCGAACAGCGGCGCCTCAATTGCTTTAGCCAAATCATCATCTAGCTCATTAATTTTACCCACCCACGCGCCAAAATCTCGGCTTGCAGCCAATTTGTCTTTCATTTCGGTATCGTGGTATAAACGCCCCTCATCCATGTCCACAGCAAGTAGCTGTCCAGGGCCAAGCGCGCCTTTTTCTTTGACGTTAGCCTCATCCACGTAAACCATTCCAGCCTCAGAACCAGCGATCAGCAAACCATCCCCAGTTACCACGTATCGCATTGGGCGCAGGCCATTACGGTCCAACCCAGCGCAAACCCAGCGACCGTCAGTCATAGCCAACGCAGCAGGGCCATCCCATGGCTCCATTACAGAGTTACAATATGAATACATATCAATCCAAGATTTTGGTAAATCCACAGCCTGTTTTGACCAACTTTCTGGCACCAACATAGTTTTTGCCATAGGGGCATTTCGCCCCGCGCGCACCAGCATTTCAAACACAGAGTCCAAAGCCGCTGAATCTGATGAACCACTTGGAATTACTGGCTTAATATCTTCAGCCATATCCCCAAACGCATCCGAAGACATCCTGATCTCATGGCTTTTCATCCAGTTAGTGTTGCCTTTGAGTGTATTTATCTCACCATTGTGCGCTAACATGCGAAATGGCTGCGCTAACCACCACTGTGGAAAGGTATTTGTTGAATACCGCTGATGATACAGAGCGAAGGCCGATTCAAAACGGTCGTCTTTTAAATCAGGGTAAAACTCTGACACATCTTGCGCCAAGAACATACCTTTATAGATGATGGAACGACAAGACAGACTGGCCAAATACAACTCATTAATGCCCGCCGCTAAGGCAGCGTTTTCTATCCGCCGGCGTATGACATAAAGTTCGCGCTCAAATATCTCTTCATTTACGCCTTTGGAATTAGAGATCAAAATCTGTTCAATCTCTGGGCGGGTTGCGTTAGCTTTATCACCCAAGCAGGCAACATTCACGGGTACATGGCGCCATCCGTAAATATAATAACCCATGCGTAGGACTTCAGATTCCACAATTGTCCTACAGGTCTCTTGGGCGCCAAAATTGGTCCGAGGTAGAAACACCTGCCCCACAGCCATAAGCTCTTCCATACGCGGGGTGTGGCCGGTGCGTTCAATTTGATTATAAAAGAATGGGACTGGGATTTGCACGTGAATGCCCGCGCCGTCGCCAGTTTTACCATCTGCATCTACAGCGCCGCGATGCCAAACGGCTTTGAGCGCATCGATGCCTGCCTGCACAACCTTGCGGCTTGGCTTGCCATCAATAGAAACCACAAGGCCCACACCACAGCTGGCGTGTTCTTCAGCCTCAGAATACATACCATTTTCAGCCATACGCTTCCGTTTGGCTTCCTCAGCTTTCACCCAGCTTGCATCGAATTTCGTCATGGTGGTCTCCTGTCGTGTCCAGAAAGGACATTATTCTTTAAGACTTGTCATGCGGAATATCCGCTAAAAGCCTGAACATAATCCAAAGGTTATTCCGCTGCGATTGCTTTTGCCTCATCAAGTTCAGCCAGAATAGCAGCGGCACAATCACGCCCATCGCGGATAGCCCAAACAACTAGGGAGGCACCACGAACAATATCACCCACTGCGTAAACATTTGGCAGGCTGGTTTTTCCAGTCTCAAAATCAGCACGGATTGTGCCCCAGCGAGTTACTTCCAAACCATCAACGTCCCAAAGCTTTGGTAAATCCTCAGGTTCAAACCCCAAGGCCTTGATCACCAAATCCGCAGGCTCAACATAATCCGCACCCTCAATAACTTCAGGACTTTGGCGGCCAGTGGCGTCAGGTAAACCAAGACGCATCTTTTGAACCATGACCCCAGATACAGGCGTACCTGAAAAACCTTTTGGCGCAGTCAACCAAACAAATTCGACGCCTTCTTCCTCGGCGTTTTGGGTTTCACGCAAGGAGCCAGGCATGTTGACCCTGTCACGGCGATAGAGACATTTCACCGAAGTGGCCCCTTGACGTACCGCCGTGCGCACGCAATCCATTGCCGTATCACCACCACCAATTACAACAACCCTTTTACCGTCAGCATTGAGGTTGCCATTGGAAAATTCAGGAACCTGGTCACCAAATCCGTGGCGATTACTGGCAGTCAAATAGTCAATCGCTTTTACAATACCATCCGCCCCGGCCCCTGGACCTGCAAGATCACGCGATTTGTAGACACCAGTCGCAATTACGATAGCATCATGTTTTACGTGGATATCTTCAAAACTTATGTCAACGCCCACTGCGCAATTAGCAACAATATCTATGCCACCATCTCGCAGTTGCTGGATACGTTGCATCACGACATCTTTTTCCAGCTTGAAGCCTGGAATACCATAAGTTAGCAACCCGCCTGCGCGGTCATAACGGTCATAAACCGTAACCTGTACACCGGCACGGCGCAACATATCAGCAGCTGCAAGACCGCCTGGTCCTGCACCAATAATCCCTACAGACTGAGAACGCTCAGAGGCCGGCTTGATCGGTTGAACCCAGCCTTCTGCCCAAGCAGTGTCTGTAATGTATTTCTCAACAGAGCCGATAGTCACTGTTTCATGGCCGGATTTCTCAATCACGCAGTTGCCTTCGCACAGACGATCTTGTGGACAAATCCTACCACAAATTTCAGGGAAAGTGTTGGTGGCTTGGCTGATCTCATAGGCTTCGCGCAGACGGCCTTCAGCGGTCAGCAGCAACCAATCGGGAATATTGTTGTGAAGAGGGCAATGAGTTTGGCAGTACGGCACACCACATTGGCTGCAACGGCTTGCTTGCTCTTCAGCTTTAGCATCTGAAAAATCAGAGTAGATTTCGCCAAAATCATTTGTACGACCTGTCGCATCCCGTTTTTCTGGCATAAGCCGCGGGATTTTCACAAATTTAAGCATCGGATTTTCAGCCATCATATCCTCAATTCGAAACATCTCTATATTTTTAAGGTTTATAGACGCATTATAGTCAGTAGAATTGACCTATATAGTAAGAAGCTTACTTTAGCGATACTTTTTTAAGTAATTCAAATACTTTTTAGTACCGAAACGGCCCTATATTTACGGTGGCACTCTAATACCATAGGTATATTGTATCCCCATCACTGCAAGGAATACCCCAAATGCCACTGTATCATTTGATAATGATTGCCCTCATTCAGGGACTAACCGAGTTTTTGCCAGTATCGTCCTCTGGCCATTTAATCCTATTGCCGGGCCTAACAGGATTGGAAGACCAAGGGCCTGTGATTGATGTAGCGGCACATATTGGCACATTACTTGCTGTCGTGATCTACTTTTGGCCAGATGTTAGACTGGCAATTCAAGGCATTCCACAAGTTCTGCGTGGCCATACCAACACAGCTCAAGCCCACCTATTAATAGCTCTGGTTATCACCACGGCCCCAGTAATTATAGCCGGTCTAATTTTCAAGCTCACGGGCCTATCATATATTATGCGCTCGATTACGATCATCGGTTGGGCAATGCTGGTTTTCGGGGTCTTACTATATTGGGTAGATCAAAGGGCACTGAACCAGCGTAAAATTAATACTCTTACGTGGCGCGATGCATTTATATTAGGGCTCTGGCAGGCCATCGCTTTAATTCCGGGCACCTCGCGTTCGGGCATTACGATCACAGGCGCCCTTTGGGCAGGGTTCACCCGAAAAGAAGCAGCACGCATTTCGATGTTAATGTCAATTCCAACGATCCTTGCCTCTGGCACCTTGACCGGATTGGACCTCATCGGCGGGAACATACCTTTGCGTGACATTTCTATTATCATCATCTTCAGCTTCGGCGCAGCATTGTTTGCCCTCAACCTTATGATGCGATTATTAAACAGCGTAAATTATACACCTTATGTAGTATACCGCGTTCTGCTCGGCCTTACCCTCTTGGCAATCGGCTATAGCGGGATTCTAGGCTTTTAAGTTTTTTGCTGACGCCTTGATATCAGCATACTGTCCAGAGACCCGGAACGGCCATAGGTACTCAGGTAAAACGCTTTCCATTGAGGTCGGATCAATACCCAAAGTGTCGAACCCTAACTCTATGCCAGTGGGCACATTGTCCACACTCAAACTTCGCACCTGATCGCGGGTTAATGCCAGCGGTGCAATACCAAAACTTAGCTTATGCCCCAACTCAAACACAGTCGCCATGATACTGGCTACAAACATTGGAATGCCCACTATCAAACGCCGGCGCTGCACGACATCCAGCATGCGCATCATCAAACCACGAAAGCTATCCGACTCTGGCCCTGCCAGCTCATAAACACCGCCCGAAGCAGTGCCTATTACTCCCATCGTAGCTACTTGAGCCAAATCATCCACAAATACCGGTTGAAATTGAGTATCTGCTCCGACAATTGGCAGAATTGGGCCAAACCGTGACATACCAGCAAATCGGTTAAAAAATTGATCTTCCGCGCCAAAAACGATAGATGGCCGCAAGATCATAGCATTTGGCATGTGCGCTAAAATACCAGCTTCGCCGGCTGCTTTGGACCGACTATAGCCGCTAACACTGTCCAAATCTGCACCGATAGCGGAGAAATGCACCATGCGGGAGACGCCTTCAGCGGCGGCCATCCGCGCAATGCGTTCAGCGCCATCGGTTTGTACTGCACCAAATGTATTACGCCCACTCTCTTGCAGAATACCCACACAATTGACCACAGCATCAGCGCCGCACAAAGCCTCCGCTACAGACATATCATCACGAATATTGCAAAATATAGGTTCAACCTGTCCCACAACACCATAGGTCTTAACAAAAATCGCCTCATTAGGCCGCCGCACCGCAACCCTAACCCGCCAACCAGCTTTGGCCAAACGCCGCACGACATATCGGCCTATAAAACCTGACCCACCGTATATAGTTACAAGTTTAGACATGATGCTATTCCCAAAAACTCTTTCGCGACCTGAGGTACTCCGACCAATGTACCATGACAAGCCTATTCAGAATAATCCCTACTTGCCAGCTTATATCCAGCCACGAAGCCACTTCTTCACCTACCCCTAAATCTACATCCGACAAGAGATGTAATTGTCCCTTGACCACCCTGCTACAGGGGCTTAAACGCCCAACATAATATCAGCCCAGATGGCGGAATGGTAGACGCGCTAGCTTCAGGTGCTAGTGTCCTTATGGACGTGGAGGTTCGAGTCCTCTTCTGGGCACCAAAATCTAATCCAACGCATTGTAATACCTTACTAAACTGAAGTTTTTAGTGAGCCGTAGACCATGCTGACAACCAAATCTAATAGCTATACGTTCCAAAAGAGCGGCGTTTGGTATTTCTCCCGGAGAGTGCCTGCTGATTTAAGGCGGCATTATAGAACTGGCCGGATTGCTTACTCCCTGAGGACTAAATCCATCAGGGATGCTCGTGTTAGGGCGATGAGTGATGCTGCTAAGTTGGACAGGCATTGGCACATCCTGCGGATTTCCTCTGATGATTTACCAGGCAAGCATTTACTTGCTGATGCAGTTCAGGAATCAGCAGCTGTGTCTTCTATCGATGATCATTCGTTGAAGGCTGCTGTAGCGGTTTATTTGCGCTTAAAGGGCAATGATCGCCCGCCGACCTTTGAGGCTGCTGTGAGGCGTTCCTGTGGCTACCTGATTGATTGCTGTGGGATGAAAGACCTCCACGATTATGTTCGGTCTGACGCTACCAAGTTCCGTGATTATCTATTTGCTAAAGGCCTGAACGGGGCTTCTGTGGCAAGGATATTTGGAACTGTAAGGGCCGTTATAAACTTAGCCCTAAGTGAGTTTGGCCTAGCAATCGTCAACCCATTCTCAAACGTCTATTTTGATCACAGCGTTGGGGTTAAAAAGCGGCTCCCCGTAAAGCCTGAAGACATCACAAAGGTTCAGGCAGAGTGCTATAAGGCTGATGATGAGAAACGATGGCTGATAGCCCTGATAGCTGACACAGGGATGCGTTTAGCAGAAGGCGCTGGGCTGCTAAGGTCAGACTTTATTGAGCAAGATGGTATCCTGTGCGTGAACATCAGGCCTCATCCTTGGCGATCCCTGAAGACAGCAAGCAGTGCTAGAATAATACCTCTGGTAGGTTCAGCTAAGTGGGCTGCAGAACGCATATTAGCACAGCCTGATGGCAGTGAGTTTGCATTCCCCAATTACAATGATGGTAAAAGAACCAATGCGAATTCAGCTAGTGCTGCTTTAAATAAATGGCTGAAGACAAAGATTGGGCGAGGCTACACCATTCATAGCTTCAGGCATTCGATGCGGGATAGGCTGAGGGCAGTTGAATGTCCCAGTGATGTGATTGATCAGATTGGTGGTTGGCTAACGCAGGGAGTAGGGGCGTCCTATGGCGAGGGGTATTCAGTTGGAGTGCTGCAAAAATGGATGCACTACCTTTGAGCAAGAATTGCTTTCGGACAACTTAAATGAAAGAGCATCTCGACCCGCCTTTATCCGTGACGGTTAAAGCAGTATTGGAGACAACATGGATTTAAATATTCTCAATTCAGCAGAACAACCTATACCGTTCCATGCCTATGCCGCATTCTTGGCAGTCATCTTGGGTGGTATCCAGTTAACAAGGCCAAAGGGAACAGGCTCACATAAGTACCTTGGATATATTTGGGTTCTGCTGATGTTGTGGGTCAGTATTAGCAGCTTTTGGATTCAAACCATCAAGATTATTGGACCATTTAGTCCAATTCACTTTCTATCCATCTTCACTATTTGGTCTGTTTTTGAAGCCATAAGATCAGCCCGAAATGGCAATATCAGGCGGCACAAAACAATGATGAAACTGCTTTACGTGCTGGCACTTATTGTAACAGGTTTGTTCACATTACTTCCTGGGCGCACAATGAATGCGGTACTCTTTGGTCTTTAATTTAGCCGCATCACTCATGGCCCTAATACGAGCATCCCTGATGGATTTAGTCCTCAAGGAGTAAGCAATCCTGCCCGTTCTATAATGCCGCCTTAAATCAGCAGGCACTCTCCTAGAGAAATACCAAACGCCGCTCTTTTGAAACGTGTAACTATTAGATTTGGTTGCCAGCATGGTCTACGGCTCACTAAAAACTTCAGTTTAGTAAGGTATTACAATGCGTTGGATTGGATTGTGGTGCCCAGAAGAGGGGATGGCTCCGCCTGTAGGCACCAACGCTTAGCATTAACCTTACAAAACAAGGCTACTGTCTCATTCTGGTTCCTGCAACAGGCGTAATTTGGTCTACGGTTTGGTCTACGATAGCTGAGGGGGCGAGTGGTAGGCCACCCTATAGGCGGTATCGTGCACAAGCCTGACCTGAGATTGGGATTTGATAATCGTCAAGTTGACGGTTTTGATTATGCAGGGGGATGAGGCTGGCTGTGCATCTGCGAGGTTTTGGTGGTCTATTAGTATTCCTCTTTCTCGTAGAAGAAGAAAACAATGTAGGGAATGTAGGGAATGTAGCCCAATCCGAAAAGTCCCCACAGAAATCCCAGTAGAAAGTTTTCAGAAAGGGCTACACAGCCTACATCGACTACATCAGTAGGTTAGGCAGGGTTGGATGCCATGCCATTGAAGGCCGTTAGAGGATCGATGTTGGTAGACGCCTGTTAGCTTCTCTAGGGCTCTTTTAAAGGCGGTTTGGGATTGAGGCTTGCGACCTGCGCCTGAACACCAATCACGATAGGCTTGGAAGAACTTGGAGGCAGGGTAAGAATGGTCTTTGCCTAATTCACATTCCTCACGGATAAACTGACTAATGCTATCCATCGCAGATTTATATTCAGCAACCTGATCTTCAATGATTTGTGGTGTCTGTAACTCATCCTTTTGCCATCCCAGGCAACCTTGAATCGCCCAGTTTAAGATGCCTGGCAGTTCTTCCATCAACTTATCGCTGAGGTGCTTGTCCTGTTCTTGCGCTGTAAAAGTGCGGTTGAAAGGAACGGCTTTGATGCGCCGCCAAATACCGTGGTCGGTATTGTTGATCTGAGGCAGGCTATTTGTCGCTAGCCAAAGCTTACCAATGATGCTGAACTCAACAAATGTTCCGTACAGCGGTCTAGCTTTTAAAGTGTCGCCACCTGTCATCTGTTTGATCTTAGCTTCAGCTAGTGACTGACCTTCTTCCGTTTCGCTCACTGTGATCAGCCTTGCTCCAATGAGATCAACCAGGTCGTCGCCAATTGAACCTCCACCGTTTGCAATCAGTGTATGTGAAGCTGCAGTTGTCCCATATGAACCTAATAGTTTGTTAATCACGTTGATGAAGGTGGATTTGCCATTAGCCCCATCACCGATCATGATGAACAAACATTGCTCAGATGTTGATCCTGTTAGGCTATATCCAACTGCTTGTTGAACGAAGCTTATTAGTTCCTGATTACTTTCAAAAAACATCGTTGAGAAAGTTTAGGAAAACAGGACATTCGGCTTCTGGCGAGTAACTCACAGATATTGCCTTACTGACTAACATGTTCGGATTAGGGTTCGATGGTTGGCCTGTCTTCAGATCAATCCACTTATCTTTGGTCGCTAGAACAAAAGGATCAGTGTCAAACTCTGATGCAGATACAGTGCGAGTCATAGCAGCCAATTTGCTGATATTTTCTAACCGCTTTCACGCTTTCAAACGACGATAAATTGGTGGCGTCGGTAAAGCTTTTTTGGTCAACCAATGCTGCCTTTGCTTCTTGGACAAAGTAATATGCTAATTGTTTGATGTAGGCGCATTGGTCAGCTTCCCAATAATTACCATTCCAAATCATCCATTGCTTCTTTTCGACAACGTAAACGGCTTTCCCATCAAGCCATCGACTAAATACCGTACCAACCTTGGCTTCGGTTACATTAGACCGATCCGAGAATTGGCCAAAGTTGACCAAATCACCTTCGATCGGCTCCACCACAACGTAATATCTGACGACAGTTCTCTGCCTGTATATGCTGCTATTCGATCGGCAATCCGCTTCGCCTTTTCTTGGCCCAGACAATCCAAGAGCCCTTTGTAGCCCAAAAGGCTATCCGTCAGGCTTAGAACGTATGAAGTATCTGACGGCACTGAGCCTGTCATCAGCTTCAAGGTCGCCAGCGATCTCGCAAATGCGCTGCAACGATGTGCACGAGCAGGTTAGGCTCAATACCTGCCTTTGAGGCACAGGCCGCTGAAAGCTAAGTGCCAAGGCTATGCCTCATGACCGTCAGCCCAGTTTTGGGCAACCTCAGCACACGCAGCCAAGAGGTTCACAGATTGCAGCAAGCCCTCGTAAGTGAACTTCTGCAGCATCAGGGTTGCAGGTGGAAAGACACAAAGGCCAAGTGGGCTGCCACAAGGATGGATCAGACGGCGGGATCATGGTCTGAGCACGATCACCCCGCAGCTCAACCAAGGTAGACTTTAGATGCCGTCCGCATTGAAGGCCTTACGAGGCCCAAATGAGGAAGCCCGGTAGAGGTAGTGGCCGCTAGCGGTCAGACCCTCTATCAAAGACAGCATGCGGTACTGGCAGAATTATATCTGCCAATACCTTTGCTTCCCTGCAGTCCAGATCAACGTCCAGGATGCCAGACTTTGCCCCCAGGATCAGCCCAAGGTTGCCATCAGGCGTTATGACTTCATCAAGGGGATTACCCTGATTTGGCCAATCAGTAGCT
>CAJJBZ010000003.1 GCA_905182535.1 uncultured Planktomarina sp. | reverse complement strand
CAACTACACCCTGCGGGAATGGCATTATCATCGAAGTTATACTCAGGATGATGAACCGTCGCGCCACCACCATTGCCCAACATGATGTAGGCACCGGGACGTTCTTCGAGCATATAAGAAAAATCTTCAGCAGCCATGACAAGAGGCGCAAAATCACAATCGCCTGATACAGATCTAGCCGCTTGGGCCGCAAATTCAGTTTCGGCTTCATGGTTCACTGTTGGTGGGTAACCTGGAATGTAGTCTACATGTGCTGTGCCACCAAATACTTTGGCGGTATGTTCTGAAATTTCATGAATACGCTTTTTACCAAGATCCCGCATTTCTTGCACTAAGGTACGAATCGTACCGCGTAGCGTGACGGTTTGCGGGATGACATTGAAGGCTTTAGAAGAGCTTTCTATGGACGTGACAGACACCACAATTTGCTCTACTGGATCGGCATTGCGTGAAACGATTGATTGAATGGCGGTGACCATTTGTGCTGCCATGACGATAGTATCAACCGTTTCATTCGGTTTAGCGGCATGACCTCCCTTGCCCTCCACTTCAATCTCAAACGTGTCTGTAGCTGCAAAGAATGGGCCGGGTCGAATCGCAAAGCTGCCAAGCGATCTGCCGGGGCAGTTGTGCATGCCGTACACCTCATCGATACCAAAGCGTTCCATCATGCCATCTTTGCACATCTCTAGACCTCCGCCGCCGCCCTCTTCAGCAGGTTGGAAAAATCAGTGCGACGGTGCCGTCGAAATTGCGAGTTTCTGCAAGATATTTTGCAGCACCTAGCAGCATGGCAGTATGTCCATCATGGCCGCAAGCATGCATGACGCCTGGGGTTTTGGATGCATATTCTAGACCCGTGGCTTCCTCAATCGGTAAGGCGTCCATATCGGCCCGCAGGCCTACTACTTTGCCTTTGGTATCTGAGCGGCCCTTGATAATTGCTACAACGCCGGTGCGGCCAATGCCTGTTACAATGTCATCACAGCCAAACTCTGCTAGCCTGTCAGCAACAAACTTAGAGGTTCGGTGCGTATCAAACAACAGCTCTGGATTTTCATGTATATCCCGCGCCAGGCGGTGATTTCGGGTAACAGTTCAGAAAAGCGGTTTCGGATTGCCATTTTTTACCTCTGTTTAGGGAGCTATGAATAATATTGCTAGTTTGGACGGGATCCTGTTAAAGCGTCTGTAAGTAACAATAGTTACTGTATTTATATTCCAATATACAAAATTTTCAGGTATTTCAAATATCCTTGGGCACACCTAATTTAATCAAGCCAACATCAATTTATCTATAGGAACAATGTCAGTTCTTAGTGGACGTTCGTATTATGGCTACAATGTGGGTTAACAGGGTTGTGATTGCTTCTCATAAGGTTGATGACCGTGAAATGTCGTATAGTTGAAGGAGTACACATGTCTGTAATCGTCTCAGTTCAAGACGTTCGAAAAATCTATGCAGATGAATTTATCATTAAGTATTAATACTGGTGAGGTATTAGGATTTCTTGGGCCAAATGGTGCTGGCAAGACTACATTGATTTCAACTATTTGTGGCATATCAGGCCTAACATCTGGTAAAATCACTGTCGATGGTATGGATATTGGGACTGATTACCGGAAGGTGCGTGAAATGATAGGCTTAGTACCGCAAGAGATCTCTCTTGAGCCCTTTGAAACGGTCATCAATTCGGTACGGTTTTCACGTGGATTATTTGGTAAGAAAAAAAATGAAGCCTATTTAGATGAGATCCTGAAAACGCTTTCGCTATTTGATAAGAAAAATGCAAAGGTCATGACGCTGTCTGGTGGCATGAAGCGCAGGGTCTTGATAGCTAAGGCTTTGGCGCATGAGCCTAGGGTATTATTTTTGGATGAGCCTACGGCGGGTGTGGATGTCGAGCTGCGCAAAGACATGTGGAATACGGTGGCAAAGCTCAAAAAGCAGGGTGTGACCATAATTTTGACTACCCACTACATCGAAGAAGCTGAAGCGATTGCAGATCGAATTGCTGTGATTAACAGTGGTGAAATTTTACTGGTGGAAGATAAAGATGCGCTAATGGCGCGGATGGGCAAAAAGAAAATCCGTATTGAGCTGGTGACTCCGGCCGAAGCGGTTCCTTCACAGCTTGCCAACTATTCCTTGGTATTGTCTGCTGATGGATCAGCTTTGACCTATACCTATGACACCAATTCTGAACGCACTGGGATCACGGGTCTTTTGAATGATCTACAAGCAGCAGGGCTGCAAATGCGTGATGTGCAAACACAACAATCTAGCCTTGAAGACATTTTTGTAGGTCTGGTTCAGGAGGATACAAAATGAACTTCCAAGCTGTAAGCGCTATTTACAAATTTGAAATGGCTAGGTTTTTCAGAACTCTCAAACAATCTTTTCTGTCACCTGTTCTTTCAACCAGTCTCTACTTTGTCGTTTTTGGAACTGCGATTGGCAGCCGAATGGAGGCTGTGGACGGGGTTGAATATGGTGCTTTCATCGTACCTGGTCTGATCATGTTGTCAGTGATGACACAATCCATAACAAACGCGAGTTTTGGAATCTATTTTCCTAAATTTATTGGAACCATTTATGAATTGCTATCAGCACCTGTGAACTTTTTAGAAATTGTCGTGGGCTATGTGGGGGCTGCTGCGACCAAAAGCCTCTTTATTGGGCTAGTTATTCTTGGAACTGCCTATCTCTTTGTGGATTTAAACATACACCATCCCATTGCGATGATGTGTTTTTTGGTCTTAACCTGTCTATCCTTCTCGCTTTTGGGATTTATAATTGGGATTTGGGCTGGTAATTTTGAGCAGTTGAATCTTGTACCTATGCTTGTTGTGACGCCTTTGGTGTTCCTAGGTGGATCGTTCTATTCAATTTCGATGTTGCCACCGATTTGGCAAACGGTGACCCTGTTTAACCCCGTAGTGTATCTGATATCTGGATTTCGTTGGGCGTTTTTTGGACAAGCGGATGTGTCGATTGGCGTGAGCCTCGGGGCCATTAGCCTCTTCACACTGGCTTGTATGGCCTTCATCTGGTGGATCTTTAAAACGGGTTGGCGCATTCGGAGCTAAAACTATTGGCTCCAGCCTTGTTACAGGGCGGGGGTTGTCTTATGTCGGTAGTATGAAATTTAAAAACTACTTCCGTCGTGACAGAAAAACTGTTTCTGTTGTTCGCTTGAATGGCATGATTGCAACAGGCCGCGGCCTTAATGATGCAGGGCTGGCACCGGTATTGGAGAAGGCTTTTGCGAAAAAGCCCGCTGCCGTGGCCTTGGTTATTAATTCGCCTGGTGGCAGCCCGGTGCAGTCGTCCCTAATCGGCGCGCGCATCCGCCGATTAGCTGATGAAAACAAAATACCAGTTTATGCTTTTGTCGAAGACGTGGCTGCCTCTGGTGGCTACTGGCTGGCAGCGAGCGCTGATGAGATTTTCGTTGATGCGTCGTCGGTTGTGGGCTCCATTGGTGTAATTTCGTCTGGGTTTGGGCTAGATCAATTAATCAGAAAACACGGCATCGAGCGCCGTGTGCATACTGCGGGCACCTCCAAGTCAATGCTTGATCCGTTTCAGCCGCAAAAAGATGAGGATGTGTTGCGTTTGAAAGGCCTGTTGGATGGCATACACCAAACGTTTAAAGATCATATCATGGAGCGTCGGGGGCTCAAGCTTGTTGACCGTGATTTGTTTACCGGTGAGATTTGGGTGGGCCAAAAAGGTATTGATGATGGCTTGGTCGATGGCATCGGTCATCTGGTCCCGACTATGAAAAACCAATTTGGTGATAAAGTTTGGTTCCGTGTCTTTGGGCAAAAGAAATCAATTCTGTCTCGGTTTGGTATGAACCTCTTGGGAGATTTGACGCATAGTATCGAAGAACGCGCAGCATTTTCGCGTTTTGGGATGTAGGCTGATGCTAGTTAAAATTGTTACATTTTTTTTGATTGGCATTGCAGCTCTAGCGATGTTTGGGCGGTTGAAGTTCCCAGGCCAGACCCGATTAAAAAATATAAAATGTCCAAAATGTGGACGCTACAGTATAGGTAAAGGTCCATGTTCTTGCGACCATATTAGCCACCGTAAAGGGTAGAATATGGCTTGGATTTTTGTGGTGCTCGGGCTGGTGACATTGTTGCTGGCGGGTGATTTTCTTGTGCGAGCTGCGGTCAATTTAGCCCTGCGGCTTGGTATATCTTCGCTTGTTGTGAGCCTAACAGTGGTGGCGTTTGGGACCTCTGCGCCTGAGCTGTTGATCGTGCTCTCGGCAATGGTAGACGGTTCAACAGGACTGGCCATGGGCAATATTGTGGGCTCCAATACGGCAAATATCTTGCTGGTGTTAGGTTTGCCGGGACTCGCTGCTGGGCTTTATACCGCTGGTTTTGATGCTAAAAAAGCTTATACTTTTATGATTATGGCAACCCTATTGTTTATTGTGCTGGCCTTTATGGGGCCGTTCACATGGTGGCATGGAGTTGTGTTACTAGCGGTTTTTACTATGGTATTAATAGAACAAGCACGGGCTGCGAGCCATAACAGTGCTGTTGCTGTAGTCAGTGGTGATTTGGACGGTGTTGATCCGTTCATGCCCGGCTGGAAGATTGCTTTCTATTTGATGCTGGGACTGATTGGGCTTCCTCTTGGCGCAAAGGTCTTGGTGGTAAACGCTGAGATAATCGCACGGGACTTTGGTGTGCCTGAAACTACTATAGGTTTGACCTTACTTGCAGTGGGTACCTCTTTGCCTGAGCTTGCAACTACTGTAGTTGCCGCGATTAGGCGACAGGCGGATGTGGCGCTTGGCAATGTGATCGGTTCAAACATGTTCAATCTTTTGGCCATTATTGGCATTGCCGCTTTGGTGGGACCCATCCCGGTCGCTGGTGAATTACTGAGTTTTGATCTCTGGGTGATGTTGGCCGCTTCGCTGTTGTTGATTCCATTCGTATTTTTTGGGTTAAATATCACACGGATTTGGGGCGGGGCCTTGACCATGCTTTATATGGTATATCTACTATTAGTACTGCTCTGAGGAGGGATTTCATGCGTGCACTAGTTACAGGCGGCGCCATTCGCCTGGGTCGTGAAATCGCGCTATATTTGGCTCAGGAGGGCTATGATGTGGCTGTGCATTATGCTGGTTCTGAGGCGGCTGCAGAGAACGTGGTAGCCGAGATCAAAGCTATGGGGCGAAAGGCTATCGCCTTACAGGCGGATCTTCTTACAGATGCAGGATCTCAACCTTTGGTCGCACGTGCGACGGAGGGTTTGGGTGGGCCTCTCACACTGTTGGTGAACAACGCGTCAATATTTGAACATGACACGATTGAAACAGTGACGCGTTCAAGTTGGGACCGGCATATGGAGAGCAACCTCCGCGCGCCGTTTGTTCTTATCCAAGAATTTGCGAAGCAAGCCCCTAAGTCTGTAGCCGATGCCAAGGGGGAACCTGAGGCGCAAGGGCTCGTGGTAAATATGTTGGATCAAAGGGTCCGTAAACTGACGCCTGATTTTATGAGCTACACCCTGGCTAAAATGGGCCTTTGGGCTCTGACTCAAACTGCAGCGCAAGCTTTAGCTCCTAATGTTAGGGTCAATGCGATAGGGCCTGGACCTACCATTCAGGGAGTACGCCAATCAACCCAGCATTTTACACGGCAAAGGGCGGCCACTGTGCTGGAACGTGGCTCAAACCCAAGCGATATTACTGCTGCCTTAGGCTACTTCATTGCAGCGCCTGCAGTCAGTGGACAGTTACTCTGCGTTGATGGCGGGCAGCATTTAGGATGGCAAACGCCCGATGTTTTGGGGCTCGACTGAATGTTTATATTGGAGACTTGTACACTTTTACATAGTTCGATCACCCTACTTCAAAAAAACAAATAAATTCAGCGAGTTGTAATATTAATAATATTTTATATATATGTTTTGACAAGAGTATGTCTATTTGCGTACAAATCAATGATTGCGCTACTAAATATGAAGAATTCAAATGTTTTTAAATTCTGCCCTCAGACTTATCCACAGACGTGGGGATGAAATAATGCTTGCTGCTAGTATTATTTCGGTGCAGCACCAATGAGAATCACCTAGATGTACAACCAGCATGATTGAACCAACGTCGCCACTCACTGGGCATGACCTTATATCTGATTACCTGACACGTCTTGATGGCTCGCCGGGGGTTTATCGTATGCTGGATAGTGAAAGCCGGGTGCTATATGTTGGCAAAGCCAAAAGCCTAAAAAACCGGGTGGCAAGTTATGCGCGGCTTCAGGGCCATTCGGCACGGATCAGTCGAATGATCAGTGAAACTTCTAGTATGATGTTTTTGACTACTAAGACTGAGACAGAGGCTTTGTTGCTTGAGCAAAACCTAATCAAGCAGTTGAAGCCAAAATATAATGTTTTGTTGCGCGATGATAAGTCATTCCCCAATATATTGGTAAGTCATGAGCATGGTTTCCCGCAGATTAAAAAACATCGCGGTGCAAAAAGAGAAAAGGGCAATTACTATGGACCTTTTGCCAGTGCAGGTGCTGTAAACCGGACGCTGAACCAGCTGCAAAGGTTCTTTTTGTTGCGTGACTGCTCAGACAGTCAATTTGAGGCGCGAACTCGGCCGTGTTTGCAATATCAAATTAAACGGTGCTGTGCGCCATGTGTGGGTTATGTCAAAGCTGATGAATACGTGAAATTGGTCAGAGATGCTGAGCGGTTTTTGGGTGGCAAATCAACTCGTATTCAAGCAGAATTGGCGCAAGATATGCTAAGTGCCTCTGAGAATATGGAGTTTGAGCGCGCCGCGGCGCTACGTGACCGAATTAAGGCTATGACCCAAGTGCAAACGTCTCAGGGTATTAATCCACAGGGTGTGCCGGAGGCCGACGTGATCGCTCTTCATATGGAAGGTGGTCAAGCCTGCGTTCAGGTATTTTTCATACGTGGCAACCAAAACTGGGGCAACCGAGACTATTATCCACGTATAGTGGGGGATATTTCAATCACAGAGGTCATGCAGGCTTTTGTGGGGCAGTTTTATGCTGATAGAGATCCCCCGCGGATGGTTTTGCTGTCGGACCCCATAGAGGATCAAAGTTTGATGGCTGAAGCCCTCACGGCCAAGCTTGGCCGCAAAGTTAAGATTGCCTTGCCGATACGTGGCGAAAAGCTAGAATTAGTAACTGGAGCGAAACGTAACGCCCGCGAAAGCCTAGCGCGACGCATGTCGGAATCTGCTTCACAAATCAGACTTCTGAAAGGGCTGGCAGAAGCCTTTGACTTGCCGAAACCTCCGCAACGCATTGAGGTCTATGATAACAGCCACATTCAAGGAACCAATGCAGTGGGTGGTATGATCGTGGCGGGCCCCGAGGGTCTGATCAAATCACAATATCGGAAATTCAACATTAAAGGAGATGATATTACGCCAGGCGATGACTTCGGCATGATGAAAGAAGTGTTGGGCCGCCGTTTTAAACGCCTTTTGAAAGAGGACCCAGAACGCAAATCTGAGGCCTGGCCAGATCTGCTTTTGATTGATGGTGGGGCAGGGCAGGTAAGTGCTGTGCGCGATATCATGCGCGAGTGGGGCGTGAACGATATTGCAATGATTGGCGTGGCTAAGGGTATTGATAGGAATGCAGGCAAGGAAGAGTTTTACCGCACTGGGCAAGCCTGTGGTGGCCCTTCGCCAAAATGATCCGGTATTATATTTTGTGCAGCGTCTCCGCGATGAGGCACATCGGTTTGCCATTGGAACACATGGCCACAAGGCTCGCAGAGATCAAATATGAAAAATCCATTGGACGACATCGATGGTGTTGGGCCTAAACGCAAAAAAGCTTTGCTAGCGCATTTTGGTTCTGCGAAGGCTGTAATCCGTGCGAATCTAGTCGATCTGAAAGCTGTTGAAGGTGTGTCAGATGCTATGGCCGAGATAATTTTCAATCACTTTCAACAATGACTGACGCAGGAATTAGGACCTAAGAAATTCATTGATTAAAATCGTTAAAAGTTTATTGATAAGGGTGGCGCGCCGTTATGAAGGCGGTTAGGTTTAAGTCCATGTGGACGTTACCTAATATTCTCACAATAATCCGATTAATCGCGGCTCCTATGGTTGCTGTGATGTTTTTGTATTTAGCTAGACCTTATGCGGATTGGGCTGCTTTGATTTTGTTTGTGGGTGCGGCACTAACTGATTGGCTAGACGGATTTTTGGCACGTGCTTGGATGCAAGAAAGTAAACTTGGGGCTATGTTGGATCCGATTGCTGATAAGGCCATGGTAGTCATCGCATTGGTGGTGTTGGCGAGTGTATTTGGCCTTGATGCCTGGATCCTTCTGCCTGCCGCACTGATTGTGTTTCGCGAAGTTTTTGTGTCAGGACTCAGGGAGTTCTTGGGCGATGTCGCTGGAACTTTGCAAGTGACCAAAATGGCCAAGTGGAAAACCACAGCCCAAATGGTGGCGATTGCCTTGCTCTTTGCTGTTGGCATCTTTGAACATTATTTGTTGTTAGCCACTGTAGAAATGGACCCCCAAATCGTTAGAGATATTCTATCGTCTGGTGTTGCAGATCCTACGCATTTGAATTTCGATCTACCACGGCATGTATGCTACTTGGTACAGTGGCGTTACTTTGCTGTGGCTGGCGGCAGGTCTTACGGTAATCACCGGTATGGATTATTTTCGAAAAGCACTGCCACATTTGCGAGATTAACGGTCATGAAACTTGATATTCTTTATTTTGCTTGGGTGCGTGAACGGGTGGGGCAGAGCCAAGAAACTGTTGAGACCGAAGCTGTAACTGTTATGGACCTTGTGGCTGATTTGACCCTGCGCGGTGCCGGATATGCACTTGCTTTCGTAGATACTGAAGCAATATGTGTGGCCGTTGATCAAGAACTTAGTGACTTCAACACACCGCTTAAAGATGGCTGTGAAGTAGCGTTTTTCCCTCCCATGACTGGGGGCTGATATGGCAGCCCATGTTCAAGAAACTGCATTTGATTTTTCGGCAGAAGTAACATGCTTTCAGGCAAGTATTAAAAATTCTGGTGCGGTGGTAACCTTTACGGGTATTGTTCGTGACGACAGTGGCACTATGGATCATATGTTCATTGAGCATTATCACGCCATGACGGAAGCTTCTTTACAGAAATTTGTAGATCAAGCTATTGCGAAATTTGAACTGGAAGATGCACTAGTGATCCACCGCCACGGTGTGTTGAAGCCTGGTGAGGCCATCATGATGGTGGCTACAGCGGCGCGCCACCGTAAGGACGCCTTTGCAGGTGCGGACTATCTTATGGATTATTTAAAATCCCGCGCCCCATTTTGGAAAAAAGAAATTTTTAAAGATCATACTGAATGGGTAGAATCAAAAGCCCAAGACGAGGATGCCCTAGCGGCTTGGTCACAAGAACCTTAGGTCTAAGTTGAAGTCCTTACTTTTTCTGTTCGATATAGGTGCGAAGTTCTTCAGCTTCGGTCCGAGCTACCCGCAAGCCTTCCATTGCCGCACCTAATTCGGCCTCTGTTTGTGATATTTGGTTGTTCAACTCAGTCTCACGTTTTTGTACATAGGCAATAGCCTGATCGCGCATTTCTTCGGCATCGTGTAACGATTGGGCTAAACTATCCAATACTGCTACATCAGATTGGCTGACGCGACTGAAGCGATGTACGAACCAATTAGCGAACCAGCCTAGGCAAAATGCAACAAATAGAACGACGGTAGTGATTAATATAAATTCAGTTCTGTTCATTGCTGGTCTCCTCAGCGGTAGTTGGCATGTCTGTGACGGGTGCATTCTGCGAAGTCGCAGCCTCAGTGGGCACAAGGCGGAACTCTATGCGGCGGTTTGCTTCACGTCCGACTTCTGTTTTATTGTCGTCAATCGGGTGAGCCTCACCATATCCTTGAGATGTTAAAGCCTTAAGCTTCACCCGCCCCGCACGCAGGGCATTTAAAACCGCATCTGCGCGGCTCTGGCTAAGATTTAGGTTCATCTCTTCGCGGCCTTGGCTGTCCGTATGTCCGCCAATCTCAATTGGGGCTTCAAGACAGCTGTTGAATACCTCTGCGATAGCGTCAATGGTGTTTTGGCTATTGCTGTCCAGCGTGGTCGATCCTGGCTCAAAAGTGATCTTGTTGTCGGTTACCAGAGTTGTTATTTCAGCTAGGCAGTCTGGGCCTGCTAGCATTCGTGCCAAGGGATCCAGTTTCTCCAGATAGGTGACATCCAACTGAAACGCCACGGTATTGCCGATTCGGTCGAGTAGGATTTGAGAGATATCGGTTTTGGCAGCGGTGCTCCCTGTGTTTCCTGATATGATAACGGAGTTTGGAGTGACCTCTACTAGACCAGAGTTTAATTTGCCGAGTGCAGCGAGGCTGGCTAAATTGCGGATCAGCCAAAAATTAGGTAAATTGGCACGTATTGTCGTTGATACATAAACATTCTCCGTGCCAAATATCGCAAAGGCGAAGGTTTCTAATGTCCGTTTGGCCTGGATGTCATGCACTGGGCCACGGATTTGAACCTGCCCTTCAGGCGATAAAGTGGCAATCAACTCAGGTGGGTTTTCTTGTCCTTCTAATTCGGTCGCATTGACCAAAAGTTTTCTTTCTAGTGCAAAAATCTCAGGTAAATCACGATCCAATTTGCTCGTAATATTATCAAAAAGTGTTGGATCTGTGCCCTCTGCTGAAGTTAGAGTCACATCAGCATCACTTAATGTGACGGACCCGCCACCAAGTTTTGCTAGTGCTGCAATAGACAGTGCTGCAGCCTCTCCCCACCTGGGTGAAGGAACTCCAAGCCCTTGCCGGCAGGTCGCGCCGTTTTGCACACCGGCGGCTTTTGCGGCGCTCAATATACGGGCTGCCGCTTGAGGTGTATCTGCCGAGCAGGCATCAAACAATGCGCCGTCGTCAGATATGCGGAACCGCAGGGTAAACGGAGTAATTACTGGGCGCGGGGCGCTAATAAAAATTTTGGATTTGATGTCTGTGGGGGTGCGCCGTGTCAACTCTTCAAGAAACTTGGCCTTTTGCTCAGCTGTCTCTCCTATTGCTTCGATATTCACCTGATTTTCTCGAATTGATATTTTGGAGTGCTCTAAACGGCTCAGAGCCAGTAGCGCATAGGAAACTGCTGATGACCAACTATCAGGCTCTGGGTAGTCTGCGGTTTCCAAGAAATCAGCCACTGGTAAGTCACCTGCAATGCGCGCAATGCGGCTACGAAAATTAGTGTTATCGGCAGATGTAGGAACCAGTCCAATCAGAGAGATACTTGTATCATTGCGCAGGATCTCAACCGAGAATTTTGGTGGGATCGGAGGACGTCTGTCTTGAACTGTGAAGTTATCAATCACTCGGGCGGCTTCCACCACGATACCTGCTGCTGCCAGAGCTTTAAAACGTGCAGCCTCAGAGGGGACTTCGCCCTCCAAAATTATTTGTAAACCATCAGTTTGAACACTGGCCCAAGGATAATCTTCCATGGCAAGCCGTTGTTCCACGGCCTTGGCAGAACTATTCTCAATCCACGCGACTGCCATGCCAGCGGCAAAATATGCCGCCAGACTGGCAAGTGCAAAAGCAGCTGTAGATAGCATGACTGAGATTGATTTCATCTATTTTCCCTGAATATCAGATATATTGTAAAGCGGGATAGGCTTGGGATCAATCACAGCATTGCTGCTACGGCGAAAAAAAGCACAGGCAGCAGACCACATTCTCGGTTAGTACGAAATAATTTCAGCAAAATGCTGCTTTGGTTGATGTTTAGGCGCCCCAATTGCCAAGTCATGTGCAAACCCAAGCCCAAGGGTCCCAGGAGTGCCACCCAAAGGCCTAGTGATTTGTTTGGAGCCGCCGTCCAAATGGCTAGGCTCATTAGCCCAACTGCAAGCCCTAAAAACAACAACAACCAGCGTGGGCTGTTGTTGCCAAATAGGCGAGCTGTGGATTTAACACCAATCAAAGCGTCATCGTCTACGTCTTGATGCGCATAGATTGTATCGTAAAAAAGGGTCCAAGCTATGCCGCTAAGATAAAGGATGATAGCTGGCCATTCCAGCCTACCGGTGTGGGCGACCCAACCTAGTAAAGCGCCCCAGTTGAATGCTATGCCCAAAAAAATCTGTGGCCACCAAGTGAACCGTTTTGCAAAGGGATAAATAGCTACAAATCCAATGGAAGCTATCCCAACTATAATGGTCATTTGGCCAAAAGTGAGTAATATGCAAAAGGCTATCAGCGCTTGAGCGGCTATCCAAAAAATAGCGCTTCGCACACTGACTTGCCCGGAGGGGATAGGCCGCGAACGAGTGCGAGCAACTAGCACGTCGAAATGACGATCTGTGATGTCATTCCAAGTACAACCTGCGCCACGCATTAGCCAAGCACCTGCGCCTGAGGCCAGAATCAACCAAGCATCCCAAGGCTGTAAATTACCATCATGTAAGGCGGCTAAAAGCACGCCCCAGATGCAAGGGATATACAAAAGCCAAGTGCCAATCGGGCGATCTGCTCGCGACAGGCGCAGATAAGGGCGGCTCGCGGCAGGGGCCAAACGATCCACCCAATTATCTTTTACCGCATCTGCAACTTGACCCTCTGGTGATTTGCCCGATTGCGTCATATCCTATTCTCCATGGCTTCAGTTATTCGCCTATATGTAGATCACGCCGCTGGGGGTGGGGCAATCGGTTCCTTTGAGCCGAGATCAATCACATTACCTCTTTGGGGTGATGAGAAAGGGTACGGGTGAGGTTTTAGAACTCTTTAATGGTCGTGACGGCGAATGGCTGGCACGGGTGGTGCAGGCAGGCAAGCGGGCGGGAGTTTTGCTCTGCGAACGCCAGTCCAAGGAAATGATGCTACCGCAAGACCTATGGCTAATGTTTGCCCCTATCAAAAAATCTCGAACAGATTTTATCGTAGAAAAGGCCACAGAGATGGGGGCTGCCCAAATCATGCCGATCCAGACAGATTTTACCAATGCTGATCGTATCCGCCAAGATCGTTTGCAAAACCATGTGGTTGAAGCTGCTGAACAATGCGGAGGCACGTATGTTCCGCAAGTAATGGAGCTACAAAAGCTCTCAAACTGCCTGAACGGTTGGGATGATCGCCAAATTATGTTCTGCGATGAAACGCGCGTGGGCCAGGCTGTAGCCTTTTCGCAGCAGCGTGGCCCTTGGGCTATCTTGATCGGTCCCGAAGGAGGGTTTAGCCCTTTAGAACGCAAACGGTTGGATGCCATGCCTCAAGCGCATGGGGTCTCCTTGGGTCCTCGAATTTTAAGAGCGGATACAGCTGTGGTGGCTGCATTAGCACTTTGGCAAAATACTTTGGGAGATTGGCAATGAGTTTTATCCGGGCAGAAGCCATAAGCGCGATACGGCAATACCGTGGCTTTATCCTTGGTGGCCTTATTCTGACGGCTGGGCTTTGTATAATCTTTACTAGCTTTGGCACCACTCGTTTAGCGGGTGGGTTGTTTGTGGTAATGGGCGCGCTTATTGGCCATGACGCCTATCGTCGGTTTAAGTTCCCAAGCGGTAAGGGCGGCGCTGGGGTGGTTGAAGTGGATGAACGACGTGTGAGCTATTTATCCGCGGGCATATGTGTATCTGTTTCAATGGACACTTTGGAACGAATTGAGCTTCATCGGAATACTAAGGGGCGGATCACGTGGATATTTTATGACCCTGAAGGTATGCTTTCCGTGCCCGGTGATGCTGAGGGGACAGATAAATTGTTCGACGCATTGGTGGCTTTGCCTGGTGTGAATTACTCTCAGGCCGAGGCCGCAACTCAGGGTAAGGGACCAGACCTATTTTTAATTTGGCAACGGAACCGTGTGAAACTTCACTGACCCTACCTTGACTTGGCTGAATCTAAGGGCCACCTGTTTATTAGCAAGCGCAGTGATAGCCGGAGGTTCATATGTCCATACCACAATCAGGCAGTGGCCCGATCGAAAGCTTTGATCAGCTAGCAAACCTTCTGGAGCAGGGAAATAAGCCCAAGGATGATTGGCGCATTGGCACTGAGCATGAGAAATTCGGCTATTGCAAAGACACACTAACAGCTTTGCCCTATGAAGGTGGGCGGTCTGTGCTCTCTATTTTGCAAGGGTTGCGTGATCAGTTTAACTGGGCGCCGGTCGAGGAAAATGGCTATCTCATCGGACTGACCAAAGATGGCGCCAATGTGAGTCTTGAGCCGGGTGGAGCGCTGGAGCTTTCGGGTGCACCGCTTGAGACTATCCATGAAACCTGTGACGAGGTGAATGTGCACCTGCGCGAGGTGAAGCAAATTGCGGATAAAATCGGTGTAGGTTTCATAGGGCTGGGTGCCGCTCCTATTTGGAAACATGAAGATGTGGGGCTTATGCCCAAGGGCCGCTACCAGCTGATGGATGCCTATATGGGTGAAGTAGGGACTATGGGTCGCACCATGATGCGTCGCACCTGCACCGTTCAGGTGAATCTCGATTTTGCTTCTGAAGCAGATATGGTGCAAAAGTTCCGCGTAGCTTTGGCGTTACAGCCTGTTGCTACCGCCTTGTTTGCCAATTCACCCTTCTTTGAAGGCAAGGTGAATGGTCACAAATCTTGGCGTGCTCGGGTGTGGCGGGATTTGGATGCGGATCGCACCGGCATGCTGCCTTTTGTGTTTGAAGATGGTATGGGATTTCAACGCTATGTCGATTATGCTTTGGATGTTCCGATGTATTTTGTTTATCGCAATGGAAAATATATCAATGCGTTAGGACAGTCTTTTCGTGACTTCTTAAAGGGAAGATTGCCGGCGTTACCTGGAGAAGTGCCAACAGTCAGTGATTGGGCAGATCATCTTACAACAATTTTTCCAGAGGTGCGGATAAAAAAAATTATGGAGATGCGTGGTGCAGATGGTGGGCCTTGGCGGCGCCTCTGCGCATTGCCGGCCTTTTGGGTGGGTCTTTTATATGATCAATCATCCCTCGATGCTGCTTGGGATTTGGTCAAAGATATGGATGCAGAAACACGCGACGCATTTCGGATAGCTTCCTCAGTAGATGGGTTGCAGGCTGAAGTAGGCGGTATCAAGATGATGGATCTGGCTCGTCAAGCGGTCGAGATTTCTAACTTAGGCCTAGCAGCACGGGCCCGTTCAGGTGCTGGCGGCCTGGTACCTGACGAGACGCATTTTCTCAATGCCTTGCAAGACAGCCTAGAGAGCGGCCAAGCTCCAGCTGATGAACTTCTAGAGCGCTATCATGGTGATTGGGAGGGTGATTTGACCCGAATTTACGATGAATATTCCTACTAATTTAAGAGTTAGGCTTAAATGTAGCGTGGTGGCATAAGGCTCGGCTCTCACCTCAGTGGGTCACTCTCTTTATCTCTATTGCTGCAGGCAAGGTAATTTTTAAATCAGATCTTAATTTCAACTATTAACCGCATGCCTAACATTACTTTTGCCCTATTTTACTCTCTTGTGAGCGTAGTAGGCGGCTGATATTTTCTCTATGTCTCCAGAAGACTAGAAGAGCGAGAGAAATACTAAGAAAAAACAAATTATTATACGGTAAAATAATCACTAATAATGGCGTAATAGCCGCAGTCACCAGCGCAGAAAGGCTCGAGTAGCGAAAAATGGTTGCTGTGATCAGCCAAGTGATACCGGCGGCTAAGCCGATAGGCCATGCAACGGCGAAGAGCAGGCCAAAGAAGGTCGCTACGCCCTTGCCACCGTTAAATTTTAACCAAATTGGATAGCAGTGGCCAAAAATAGCCGCAAACCCAGCCAATTGTGCCGCATCTTCTCCGGCCACGGCTCGCGCCAAAAGCACCGCAGCCCCCGCCTTGCTGGCATCAGCAATCAAGGTTACGGCTGCCGCCACTTTGGAGCCAGTGCGCAGAACATTGGTAGCGCCAATATTGCCGGACCCTATCTGGCGTAAATCGCCAAGTCCCATTACGCGCGCCACAACGATGCCAAACGGAATTGATCCCAGCAGGTAGCCAGCCACAACCCAAATTATGAGCAGCATCGGTGCTGTTGAAAAACTCAGGTATCATCTTTGGTACACTTTCTGGCCATGTACGAAGGTCGCAAGAACCTGACCTTGCATACGTTGGCCGTCAAAGGGGGTATTTTTAGATTTGGAGTGCAGTTTAAACCGATCCAGCACAAAAGGAGTATCTGGGTCAAACAGGATCAAATCTGCGGGCGCGCCCTGAGCCAAGCTTCCTCCCGGTAGGCCCAAGAGCTTGGCAGGGTTCAAAGACATTGCGCGGAACAGTTGTGGCAGGCTCAACTGATCTGCATGGTACAGCCGCAAGGCTGCGGGTAGCAAGGTTTCCAGCGCAACGGCACCAGAGGCTGCTTGCTCGAAGGGTAGGCGTTTGGACTCTTCGTCCTGTGGCGTGTGCATCGAGCTGATAATATCCAGTATGCCCGCGGCCAATGCTGCAACCATTGCAAGTCGGTCCTCTTCGGAGCGCAGAGGTGGTTTGACTTTAAAAAAGCTGCGATAATCGGCAACATCAAATTCATTTAGTGTCAAATGGTGAATACTCACTCCTGCGGTTACGTCCAATCCTTGTTGTTTGGCACGCTCCAAAGCCGGTAGGGCTAGGGCCGTGGAGATTTGATCGGCATGGTATTTCGCACCTGTCATCTCAACCAAGGCCAAATCACGCTCCAACCCCAGGCGTTCCGCCATTGGAGAGGCCGCGGGGATAGCGCGCAGAGAGGCGAATTTTCCTGAGGTGGCAGCCGCGCCTTTGGAAAGTCCTGGATCTTGCGGATGTCCAATCACTAATGCACCCAACTGCTGGGCATAGGTTAAGGCTCGGGATAGAACTTTTGTGTCGCTGACAACCGAATCGCAATCGGTAAAGGCCACAGCGCCTGCGTCCTGCATAAATCCGATTTCAGTCATCTCTCGGCCTAAGCGACCTTTGGTCAGAGCTGCCATTTGATAGGTATGGACTGCACAGGCAGCTTGCGCGCGACGCGTTGCAAACTCCAATGTCTCTGGGCTGTCGATAACGGGATCTGTATCTGGGCGTGTCACCATGGTTGTGACCCCGCCGGCGGCCGCCGCTAAACCTGCTGAGCGGAAGCTTTCTTTGTGGCGCTCGCCTGGCTCACAAACTTTAACTCCGATATCTACGATGCCTGGTGCTAAATACTTACCCCTGCCATCCAATGTTGGAGCCGACAGATCATCAGCTGCGATCCGCCCATCGATGATGGTTAAGCTGCCTAATTGGATGGTTTGGAGTTCAGGGTCTATCAGGTGGACATTGGTAATTCGTAGAGATGTCATCCAGCCACCCAGATCATTAGACCTACGAGGGCCGCTATAAAGATTAAGACATACATGGCTATTTTGCCTGACATACGAGGGTCTTTGGGTTCGTTCATAATATAAACAATCTCCTGTAGTAGCGGGAGTCACAGGCTGTGCTCACCGTTGCGCCTCTTCTAGGTTTTGGCGTCGGTTACGCATCAAAATGTCCATAGCGGCCATACGCACAGCGACACCCATTTCAACTTGCTCCTGAATGACGCTTCGGCTCAGGTCATCGGCAATGTCGCCATCAATCTCAACGCCGCGATTCATTGGTCCGGGATGCATCACAATGGCGTCAGGTTTGGCATTACTCAGTTTCGCAGCATTTAAACCGTAGCGGTGATAATACTCTCGCTCTGATGGAATGAAACCACCATCCATCCGCTCGCGCTGGAGCCGGAGCATCATGACCACATCAACGTCTTTGAGCCCTTCTTCCATATCATGGAACACTTCGGCACCAAATTCATTTATACCAGCAGGCATAAGTGTGGCTGGACCGACAAGGCGAATTCGGTTTTCCATCTTGCCCAGCAAGATCAGGTTAGAGCGGGCCACGCGGCTGTGTGCTATATCACCGCAAATTGCTATATTGAGCCGATGCAATCTACCTTTGGAACGGCGGATAGTCAGCGCATCCAACAGAGCTTGAGTTGGGTGTTCATGTCGCCCGTCACCTGCGTTAAGCACTGCACAATTCACCTTCTGTGCTAAAAGGTCGACGGCGCCTGAATGCGGATGGCGCACCACTAGCAAATCAGGATGCATTGCATTGAGGGTTAGGGCGGTATCCACTAAGGTTTCGCCCTTTTTGATCGAACTGGCCTGCATGGCTATATTCATCACATCAGCACCCAAGCGCTTGCCCGCTATTTCAAAGCTTGCCTGAGTGCGAGTCGAATTTTCAAAGAACATATTAATTTGGGTGCAGCCCGCCAACACCTTGCTGTTGCGTGAAGAGGTTCGGTTGCGATCAGCATATTGGTCGGCTAAATCCAAAATTTCTTTAATTTGCTGAGGTTGCAGGGGTTCTATCCCCAATAGATGCTGTAGTTGCATATCGACCTCTCTGCTTGTGGTTGTATAGAAAGACTGCAGGCCGACAGCAAGGGTTGCGGTTAAGGAATTATAAAATGATGCAGTGGTGCCGCAAACTTGCGCTATTACATCGGAAGATTGGGCGATTTACCTTCCGTAAAGATCGGCTTAGTTTACGACCATGGATAAACTAGGTTGGCAAATAGCGCGAGAATCACTGGAATGGCAGGTGGAGCTGGGCGTAGTAGATGCGATTGGCGATATACCAATTGATCGCTATGATGTGCCGGTAGAAAAACCCCAACCTGCTTTTTCGCCGCCTACCATCATGGCACCTATGTCGTTAGACCCTGTTGAAGTCGCTGAAAAATCTGCGGCTGCAGCCCAGAACTTGGCCGGCCTGAAGCAGGCTCTTAAAGACTATCCGCATTGTGAGTTACAACGTGGCGCGCGTAATTTGGTATTTAATGATGGAATCTCAGGTGCACGGGTTATGATCCTTGACGAGGCCCCTGGCCGTGAAGAAGATTTGCATGGTCTGCCCTTCGCTGGCCCTGCAGGGGCGTTGCTAGATAAAATGTTGGCAGGCATTGGGCTTAATCGCACTGAAAATGTTTATATTGGAACGGTAATCCCTTGGCGTCCACCACAAAATAGGGAGCCCAAGCCTGAAGAAATTGCGATGATGCTGCCCTTTCTGCGCCGGCACGTAGCACTTGCGGCCCCCGATGTTTTGATTTGCATGGGCAACATAAGTTGTTCTGCGATCTTAGGTAAACGCGGCGTTAAAAAACTGCGTGGACAATGGCAAGATGGCCTTGGCCTTCCAGTCTTACCGATAATGCACCCAAAAACATTGCTGCGGGAACCGGCTGGCAAAAAATATGCCTGGGAAGACTTACTGGTTTTGAAAGCATGGCTTCGTGAGCATGACACAGGAGAGAGTTAAATGACTGACGCTATTTCAAAAGGCGATTTTGTGCCTGTACGGATTGCCGTACTCACGGTCTCCGACACCCGCAGTTTGAGCGATGATAAATCTGGAGACACTTTGGCCGCCCGCTTGCAGGACACTGGACATATTTTGGCGGCCCGTGAAATTGTGCGCGACGATCGGCAGGCAATTTCTAAAAAACTGCGCACTTGGTCTCAGGATCCAGCGGTTGACGTGGTGATCTCCACGGGCGGCACTGGCCTGACTGGCCGAGATGTGAGTGTTGAGGCGCACCGCGATGTTTATGAAAAGGAAATAGATGCCTTCGGCACATTTTTTACCATTGTGTCTATGCAAAAAATTGGTACATCTGCAATCCAAAGCAGAGCTACTGGCGGTGTGGCCAATGGCACCTATATGTTTGCACTGCCTGGTAGTCCGGGCGCCTGCAAAGATGCTTGGGACGAAATACTCGTCAAGCAATTAGATTACAGGCATAAACCATGTAATTTTGTAGAGATTATGCCGAGGCTGGACGAACATTTGCGCCGAAAATAGGTTTTTCAGCCTAATTGTAGTGACACGGGAATACTTTGACCTAAAACAACGGTACACAGGTTTAAGGAAATTAGCTGATGCGATTTTTGCGCAAGAGTTTGATGGGGTTGTTTCTGTTGGCGTCGACGCTGGCGCTCTTTGGGTTTTCTATCATGATGGTGCGCTCAGCGATTGAAAACAAAGACGATGGTGGACGCCGCGGTGGGGGCGGCCGCGAACGAGTGTTTGCGGTAAATGTCGTGCCGTTTGAGGCTGGCCAACAAATTCCAATTTTGCAGGTGTTTGGCGAAGTGCAAAGCCAAAGAAGCCTCGACATACGAACTGCCATTGGTGGCACGGTTATCGAACTACACCCCGATTTTCAAAATGGTGGTTTGGTGCAAAAAGGTGATGTCTTGCTGAGGATTGACCCGTCAGACGCGCAAACTGCTCTGGCCTTGGTTGAGGCAGATGTTGCCGATGCCCAAGCTGATCGCCGAGAGGTTGCGCGGACATTAGAACTAGCGAAAGACGAAGTTTCCGCGGCACAAGAGCAAGCTGCTTTACGGCTTAAAGCTCTGCAAAGGCAAAATAACCTTGTGGCACGGGGCGTTGGCACAGAGGCCTCTGTGGAGACAGCTGAACTGGCGGTCTCTACTGCAAAGCAAGCTATCTTGGCGCGCCGGCAATCGTTACAATCAGCAGAAGCGCGACTGGATCAGGCCAAAGCTAGGGTTATGAGGGTTGAAATTTCGCGGGCTGAGGCTGAGCGCAATGTGCGTGATACAATTTTGCGCGCTTCGTTTTCAGGGGCTTTGGCGAATGTGGCCGTGGTGGAAGGTGGCACTGTTGCCAATAATGAACGCATCGGCCAACTTGTTGATCCTTTGGCGCTGGAGGTTGCCTTTCGTGTGAGTACGTCACAGCATCGGCGTTTGTTGGATGAAAGCGGCCAGCTGCGGCGGGCGAAGATTTCTGTCACTCTTGATGTGCTTGGGGCTGCGTTGAAGACCAGAGGGCGCTTTAACTCGCGAAGCCGCTGTGGTGGGTGAAGGCCTGACGGGTCGGCTATTGTTTGCAAGTTTGGAGAATGCCAAAGGACTGCGCCCTGGTGATTTTGTAACTGTTGATATCACCGAACCAGCTTTAAACTGGGTGGCCAGGTTGCCGGCAACTGCGGTGAGCGGGAATAACCGTGTGTTGGTGGTCGGCGATGAGGATCGCCTGCGGGAAGCTGATGTGACTTTGGTGCGGCGTCAAGGTGATGATGTGTTGGTACGCTCGCGAGACTTGCGAGACGCAAGAATTGTGGCGGAACGTTCACCCTTGCTGGGTGAAGGGATCAAAGTCCGGGTGATGTTGGCCGAAGGAGCAGAGGAACCTGCAGCCCCTGCTATGATCGCCCTTGGTGCTGAACGCCGTGCCAAATTGATTGCCTTCGTTGAGTCCAATAAACGTATGCCTAAGCAGGCTAAAGATCGCATCTTGTCCCAATTAAACAATCCCGAAGTACCACAAGAAATGGTGGATCGGTTGGAAAGTCGGATGGGAGGGTAAACTATGTCAGTCATGCGTAAAGCCACTGGTGGAATTTTATCCTATATGACAAAAGCTCAGACGGCAAATTTGTTGTTATTGATCATGTTACTGGCAGGGGCTGTGTCCTTTCCACAAATGAGGGCGCAGTTTTTCCCTGATGTAATTATTGATAATGTGACTGTAAGCGTGCGCTGGGATGGGGCTGGTCCTGAAGATGTAGATCGGGCGATTGTTCAAATTTTAGAACCAGTATTGCTGGGAATCGAAGGGGTTACGAGCACCTCGGCTAAGTCCTCAGAAGGATCTGCACGCATTCTTATGGAATTCGAACCTGGTTGGGATATGGCCCGTGGGACGGATGATACGCAGATTGCCGTCGATTCTGTGGCCAATCAATTTCCGGGTGATGCTGATGATCCAAGGGTGAGCCGAGGGTTTTGGCGGGATCGGGTGACAGATGTTGTAATTTCGGGCCCAGTGGGCGTCGAGCAATTGGCTTTGTTTGCCGATGAATTTGTAACCCGCCTGTTTGCCGCGGGTGTTACCCGTTCCAGCATTAGAGGGGTTGCTGCAGGTTCGACTATTGTTGAGGTGGATAGCCTGTCTTTGATTCGCCATGATGTTAGTATGGCGCAGATTGCAAGTGCCATTGGTGAGGAAGCAAAAGCCGACCCTGCGGGCGATGTGGCTGGCAGTGCGCGTATTAGGACTGGGGTCGCCAAACGTAGTGCACGTGATGTTGCAGAGATTGTCCTGCGTTCGAATGCCGACGGATCTGGTTTAACTGTTGGGGATGTTGCCTCGGTGATCGAAGAAGGCGTTGATCGCAACCGTGCCTATTTCGTCGGCGATGCCTCAGCTATTTCAATCCGCATCGATCGCTCAAACCAAGGTGATGCTATTGAAATCCAAGCGCAAGTGCAGGGTGTTGCAGAAGCGATGATGGAGACGTTGCCACCACAGGTGAATGTTGAATTGATACGCACGCGTTCTGAGGCAATTTCTGCTCGGCTGGCTATGCTGTTAGAAAATGGCCTGCAGGGTCTTGGGCTGGTCTTATTACTTTTGTTTTTGTTTTTGAATGTCCGAACCGCTTTTTGGGTAGCGGCAGGCATTCCCGCTGCTATGGCCGCGGCGATTGCTCTTATGTATTTGTCTGGGCTCACCATCAATATGATCTCACTTTTTGCCTGATTATCACCCTTGGCATTGTTGTAGATGACGCCATCGTTGTGGGCGAGCATGCAGATTTTAGAGCGCGAGTTTTGGGGGAGACACCGATGGTGGCTGCCGAAAATGCTGCGAAGCGCATGTTTACGCCTGTGTTTTCTGCGACTTTGACCACTGTAATTGCATTTTTTGGACTGGTGGCGATTGGTGGAAGGTTTGGTGACTTAATTGCAGACATTCCTTTCACTGTAATAGTGGTGTTGATTGCCTCGCTGGCAGAGTGCTTTCTAGTTTTGCCAAATCATATGGCCCATTCAATCTCGACGAGCGGCCGTATCCGATGGTATGATTTGCCATCACACATGATGAACTACTTGCTCGATCAATTTAAAAAATTTCTGTTCCGCCCCTTTATTCGCTTTATAATCTGGGCAAGGTATCCAGTATTTGCAGCAGTGGTACTGGCCCTGGCTAGCCAAGCCGTTTTGTTTATCAATGGCGACGTACAATGGAGATTTTTTAATGCACCAGAGCGTGGGTCTGTCACTGGCAATTTTGCCATGGCTCCGGGCGCTACGCGGGCAGATTCTATTGCCCAAATGCAGGCTTTTCAAAAAGCTGTGGAGGAAGTTGGGGCGACTTACACGGAAAAATATGGCCGCAGTCCAGTTGATTTTGCAATGGCAGAAATTGGCGGTAATACCGGACGTGGTTTGGCTGGGGCTGACACAAAAGAGCCTGACCAACTGGGCTCGATTGCCGTTGAATTAATTGACGCTGATCTGCGCCCCTATTCCTCTTTTGCTTTTGTGGCTGATCTTCAGGATGCGGTGCGCCGCCACCCTCTGGTGGAAACCATCAGTTTCCGCGGCTGGCGATCTGGTCCAGGTGGAGATGCGTTGGATGTGCAGTTCTCTGGCGCTAGTGCGCAGACGTTGAAGGCCGCGTCTGAAGCCCTCCAGACAGCTTTGGCTCAATATCCTGAGGTATCTGCCGTTGAGGACACTTTGGCCTATGATAAAGAAGAGTTGATTTTAGAGTTAACGCCACAGGGCCAATCCTTAGGCCTTACTATCGACACTTTGGGGCGTATCTTGCGCAATCGTTTGAACGGTATTGAAGCCGCAAGTTTTCCCGATGGCCCTAGATCTGCCACAATCCGAGTGGAAGTGCCTACGGGCGAGTTGACGGCAGATTTCACAGATAGAATGCTGATCCGAACCGCAGCGGGCGACTATGTACCTTTAGCTGATATCGTCACCGTGCAACAGCGCAGTGGATTTTCGACCGTGCGGCGGGAAAATGGAATTCAAGTTATTTCAGTCACCGGCGATATATCTGAAGATGATCCGGCCCGAGCGCAGGCAATTATAGCTGAATTGGAAGAAACTATCCTGCCAAAAATTGCTGAAGAAACTCAAGTCGCTTTTAACTTGGCAGGTCTAGCAGAACAAGAAGACGATTTTCGTAATGATGCAACGCGTGGGTTAGTGCTGACGCTGGCCGGTATTTTCATGACCTTGGCTTGGATATTCTCTAGCTGGACCCGCCCTTTGGTTGTGATGGCGATCATTCCTTTTGGGCTAGTAGGCACGATTTACGGCCATTGGTGGCACGAAATTCCTTTGTCTTTGTTTTCTGTGATTGGATTAATAGGTATGGTTGGAATTATCATCAACGACTCTATTGTTTTGGTGACTACAATTGATGAATATGCCAAAGAGCGGGGGCTTTTCCCAGCTATTTTGGATGGAGTGACTGATCGGTTGCGTCCGGTGCTACTAACGACACTGACGACCGTTTTGGGATTATCACCCTTACTCTATGAGACGTCCTCACAGGCGCAGTTTCTCAAACCAACAGTGATAACCTTAGTCTATGGGCTTGGGTTTGGGGTCATCTTAGTACTGATCGTTGTGCCAGCCTTACTGGCGATGCAAGCGGATGTAGGCGCACAAGTGGCGAGCGTTAAACGTGCCCTGCGCGGCATATGGCGCGGCCGCGGACCGCGGCTGCCTGTTGTTGCTTTGGCCTTGGTCGCTGTACTGGGAATTTTTGCGGTGACCTTAGGTTGGGTTATGCTTAGCGGGGGCCTGCCTGTGGTGTTGCTCGGAATGCCTTTGGCTGCGGTCCTTGCGCCGTTGCAAATGGGGTTTGTGCTGTTCTTAGCTGGCAGCGCCGTGGTGCTCTTTGCTGTCTATGCGTTATCTGCTTTGGTTCTGGCATTGCAGTTAAAACGTTAAGACCCACTGCAACCGTGATATTCGGTTGCAGTGGTGGCGCTGAATATTGTGGTGACAACATCACCTCTTCCAACAGCGATTGGATTTCCGCTTGGTGTAAGTATATTTGTCGTGATTTCCAGGTGATCACTCGTGCGATCTATCGTTGGAGTTTCAATCCATAGTCTGGAATTTCCCAGCTCGATCGTGGCCCCATTAATATCTTGATTTTGATGGGGTAGGGTGAGCGACAGGTGCATGCCATCTGTCGCTGCAGTGAATGTGCAATTAATTTTGTCGGTGCCAGCTCTTGGCAATGTTTGGAAAGCGGCTTCGATCACCCAGTCTATTGGCCCTTTTGCCGGAAGAATAGCTGACACATCGAGGGATACGGGAATGCAAATCTCTTTGCAAACACCAATCTCGACCTGTCCGCTTATGGTCATATTCCCAATTGTTCTTGGCTGTATCACAATTGGGAATATGACTTCATCTTGATAGGCAATCGTGCGCACCTGGTCCTGCCACGTGATTTTTGGCGTAGGATAGAGCACTTCTAAAGCGCCTAAACCTTCGGATACTCTGAAATCAAATTTGGGAGGAATTCCGGTGTCACCTGGTTGGCGCCAGTAGGTTTTCCAGCCAGGGGCCAAAGTGATTTGTAGGCCCGCTATATGGGTCCCGTCTTCCGCCCGCCAACCGGGGCGCAGGTTAACTTTTAAAATATCATCTAGGCCAGCCGCTAAAAGTGGAGTGGACAGAATAGACAAGGACAGCGCCGCAAGAGCAATTTTTCTTCGGAAAGACTTCATAAGGGCCTACTTAAAGCGATATGTTGAAAATAAGAACTCACTTTTTTATGAACTTGTCATAATAGCTACGAAACCGCTTGTCGTGCCTGTAAATCAAATCCATCATTTGCCCATGAACTCTAAAGATACGAATCTTACTGGTAAATTATTAGTTGCTATGCCGGCGATGGGTGACCCTCGCTTTGAGCATTCCGTTGTTTACATTAGCTCGCATTCTAGAGATGGGGCGATGGGCTTGATTGTAAATAAACCAAACCGGAATCTGGAACTGAAAACCCTTTTGGGTCATCTCAATATCCCTGTAGGCGTGAGCACGCCTGACGTCTCGGTATACTTTGGTGGGCCAGTTGATCAATCTCGTGGTTTTTTGCTACATTCGGCAGAATATTCCAGTGATCCGGACACCCTACGGATTGATGCGGATTTCGCCGTAACCGCTACGGTTGATGTGCTGAAGGAGTTGTCTCAGGGTGGAGGTCCCAAGACTAGCCTGCTGGTACTGGGATATTCAGGTTGGTCGGCGGGCCAGCTTGAAGTTGAGCTCTTGTCTAATGGGTGGCTTATTTGTGATGCCAGTTTTGAACTCGTATTTGAGTTGGCGGCCGTAGATAAATGGGCGGGGGCTCTGGCCTCGCTTGGGGTGGATCCGATGTTGCTTTCAGCACAGTCTGGGCGTGCCTAATTTGTGCGTTAGTGACACCCTCAATTTTGACGCTGCGTCCGGTACGATAGCTATTTCAAAGCCGTATAGGCTTGGATAGACTGCTCGGAGGATTTTAACGTAAAATTGGAGCCATTATGCCCTATCAAGCACCTGTTGGTGAATATCAGTTCATTTTTGACCAAGTTGTGCCGCTGGGACCTGTGGTTGCCAATGAGTATTTTTCTGAAGCCACTCAAGACTTGACCGATGCTGTGTTGAATGAATGTGGTAAAATGTGTGATACGGTTATGGCCCCACTGCAACGGCCCGGTGATTTGCACCCGCCAAAGTTGGAGAATGGTGTTGTACGTACGTCACCTGGCTTTGTGGAGGGTTATGCAGCCATTGCCAAAAGTGGTTGGGTCGGCATTTCTGCTACGCCGGCGCATGGTGGAATGGGCCTACCCTTGGCGCTGAACACTGCCATGCATGACATGATGTGTGGTGCTTGTATTTCACTCAACCTTTGCCCTCTGCTGTCTCAGGGCCAGATCGAAGCGTTGGAGCATCATGCAAGTGAAGAACTGCAAAACCTTTATCTTCCAAAATTGATCTCGGGGGAATGGACCGGAACTATGAACCTCACCGAACCCCAAGCCGGGTCTGATGTGGGAGCCTTGACGAGCAAGGCCGAGCTTCAAGTGGACGGAACCTATAAGATTTCTGGCCAAAAGATTTTTATCACTTGGGGTGAGCATGACGTGGCGGAGAATATTTGCCATCTTGTGTTGGCACGCCTGCCTAATGGAAAGCCTGGCCCCAAGGGGATCAGTCTGTTTTTGGTACCTAAATTTATCCCAAATGCCGATGGTAGCTTGGGCGCGCGCAACGATCTGCGTTGCGTTAGCCTTGAGAATAAATTGGGTATTCATGGTAGTCCGACAGCTGTTATGGAATTTTCTAAGGCAACTGGATGGCTTGTGGGGCAAGAACATAATGGCATGGCATGCATGTTCACCATGATGAACAATGCCCGCCTGGCTGTGGGAATGCAGGGCGTTGGGGTCGCAGAAGGAGCTTATCAGCACGCTCTGGCTTATGCGATGGACCGCAAGCAAGGCCGTCCTATGATTGCAGGAGGCACCGGTGCAATTATTGATCATGCTGATGTGCGCCGCATGTTAGCGCAGATGAAATCTGAGATTTTTGCCGCCCGTGCAATTGGTGTGGCCTGTGCAGTTGCTATTGATATGGCCAGGGCCACAGGTGATGTTGATTGGTTGGCTCGCGCGGCGTTTCTCACTCCAATTGCTAAGTCCTTTGGTAGTGATACTGGCGTAGCTGTTGCCGATCTTGGTGTGCAAATTCACGGTGGGATGGGTTTCGTCGAAGAAACTGCTGCCGCCCAATATTTGCGTGATGTACGGATCACACCGATTTATGAAGGTACCAATGGCATTCAGGCAATGGACCTGGTGGCCCGAAAGATGATGGACGGAGGTGTTGCTGCGTTTAGGATAATGGATGATATTGCAGACCTGGCGTCAACGTCAAACAGTGAATTGGCCGACGCGGTTTTAGCCTCTGTGACTGAACTACGGGCCACTACCGAATGGTTACTCAACCATGACTTGAATGATCGATTTGCCGGTGCTGTGGCTTATCAAAAGGCCTTTGCCCGAGTGCTCGGTGGATATTTTCATCTGATTTCCGCCATGACGGGTGACGGTAAACGGATCAGAATCGCCAATTTTTATATAAATAGTCTTCTGCCTGAATATACCGCGCTTTGTTTGCAGGCGCGGGTTGGATCGGAAAATCTTTATGCGCTTGAGCTTGATGACTTTGCAGCATAGCTCTTAGCTATGACAACCATTAGGTACCCCTGAGAAACGCCACCTGAAAACGGTGCGATGATTGAGATTGCCGAATCTGTATATTGGCTACGCCTGCCCCTTCCGATGAAGCTGGACCATGTAAACATTTATGTCTTGGACGATGGTGATGGTTGGACCCTAATAGATACGGGCATGAAGTCGCGCAAGGTTCAGGGGATATGGCAACATCTGCTTGATGGCCCACTGCTTGGCAAACCAGTCAAACGTGTGGTGGCAACCCACCACCACCCTGACCACATAGGCTTGCATGGCTGGTTTGTAGAAAAATTTGGTGCAGAATATGTTTCTACCCAAGTTGCCTATCTCACTGCCCGTATGCTGACGCTTGATGTGCAAGATAGTTATACACCTGAGCAAATTGATTTTTATCGCCGAGCGGGAATGCGCGCTGATTTATTAGCTGCGCGTGAGACTGATCGCCCATTTAATTTCTCGGATATGGTCCATCCAATTCCATTAGGTTTCACCCGCATTGAGGAGGGTGACGTGATTGAAATGGGAGGGCGTACATGGGACATTCGTGTTGACCATGGCCATGCACCGGATCACGCCAGTTTTTGGAGCCGTGATGATAATTTGGTTCTGTCGGGTGATCAGGTTATTGCTTCTATTAGTTCGAATATTGGCGTCTATCCGACTGAGCCAGATGCCAACCCGCTTGCTGATTGGATGCATAGCTGTACCCGTTTGCAGGAGTTTGCACATTGTGATCATCTCGCACTACCTGGCCATAAACTACCGTTCATCGGCATGCCCCTTAGGCTGAAACAACTTCTGGAGAACCACTATGGGGCTTTAGATCGTTTGCGAGTGGATTTGCAAATACCTAAGACTGCTGGAGAGGTCATGCTGGCCGTGTTTAAGCGCAATATTGAAGATGGTGAATATAGCCTAGGGCTAGTCGAGGCCTTGGCACATTGCAATTACCTTTGGCACGCTGGCGAGGTGAGGCGTACTTTGGATCATGATGGTGCTTATCGCTGGAAAATTAAATAGCCCGATTTTGCTGTCCCTATTAGACTTTGTCAGGCCAATTATATCGGGATATAATGCGCTTTATTGCCGCTACTATGTTTTGGACCCGTGACAAATACGCAGACTAGGGCTACTATTCGGAAACGCAGTTGGAGTTGTAGTTATGGCCAATCAAAAACACGAACATGGCTCTATGAGCACAGACGACCAAGAAAAAACGTTTGCAAGCTTCGTGGGTGTCGTATCCAAGTCGGTTGTTGTCATTGCTGTTGCTCTTGTGTTGCTTTATTTAATTAATGGGTAGAGCCAATATTATCCAACTAGTTTATTTCTCTTTTAGGTCTGTAGAACGTTTTTAAATACGCTTTACCCACTGCGTAGACGCCTGACGATAAGACAAAAAATTTCTGTCCCTGTTAGGTCAAAAGCCTGCGTTCAGCATAGAATAGAGCGTCAGCCCACTAGTACCAATTGTAATCAGCAAACTCTTAGCTCAGTCTCCAATCGCCAAGGTGATGGTTGCTGCAACAAACCGCAGCAGGTCAAATACACCGTTAGTGGTGCGGGGTAAAAATACCAATGGAGCTATGATCCCCGGCATGACAGCTACAACTGTGTACCGCAGATGTCGCTTTGCCCATTTTGGTAGCTCTTTGTTGCTAATGATCCCCCAAAAAGAGAAGCGCAGTAACCAACTGCCAAGTGCCAAGCCTGTGATGATGATCCAAAGAGTGGGAGTTGAAGCACTCATGACCTAGCCTCCAAGTGGCGTTCCAGTTCGGTGCCGAGCGCTAGAGCTACACTGGATGCAACAATCAGGCCCAGACCATGGGGATTTCTGCGAATGCAAGGGATAACACAGTCCCGTTAAGGCTGCAGAAACTTGCGGCATTATGCGTAGGGCGGGTGCTGCCAAAGCTATAAAGGCAATTGGTATTGCGAAATCTAGAGCCAGCCAATCAGGAATGCGGGTGCCTACCCAGGCCCCGATTCCCGTCCCAACGATCCAAATGGCTCCAACCAACCCGGTTGTTCCGAAATAGAAAGAAAGTTTCTGTGAAAGGGTCATCTCAGGGTTTTCCTGATGTTTAGTATAGGCCAGAGCGAAGCTGTGATCCAAGATTGAATATGCCAGCAGAGCGCGGGTCCGAAACGGGGCTGCTCCCAAATGGGTCGCCAGGGTTGTTGAATAGAGGGCCATCCGCAAATTGACCGTCAGGCCCACTATGATCACTACTATTATTGGCATTTGATCAAGCATTAGGGAAAGGGCTGTAAATTGGGCCGCTCCTGCGATCACTGCCAATAGAAATGCTACAGATGTTAAATACATCCAGCCCAGCTTCTGCGGCTATCACTCCAAACACCATGCCGCAGGGGCCAACTACAAAACAAAATGGCAAAGCCTCCCAGAAGCCCTTCTAAAAGTCATGTCTGGCAGATCGCATCAGCTTGCCCTATCTATGGAAGGGTAGTTGTTGTCGTTGTATAGGAGATTCCCATGGTCCAAGCCAAGCCCTGTTTGATTGCGCCGGATCCTCATGTTGTGGGCTTAACGCGGCAAGTTTTGGGTATTGACCATCTTGGCGCAGAAATTTCGCTGAACGTCGTTGAGGAACGACCGCTTACGATTTGGCTCAACGGTCAAGAAATTGTGACTGCTATGACCATTGGTGATTATCCTGAATTTTTGGCGCAAGGTTTCCTGAGTAATCAGGGTATGCTGTCTGCTGACGAGATCGTTGAGGCGGTCGACTTTGATGCAGAGCTTGAAACTGTTGTGGTGCGGACCAATACCCCTACCAATTATGAAGCAAAGCTAAGGAAAAAAACTCGTACCTCCGGCTGCGCTGTAGGTACTGTTTTTGGGGATATTATGGAGGGGATCGAAGGCCTAACACTGCCTGCATCAACTATTTATACTTCATGGCTTTACAGTCTATCAAGCCAGATTAATCAAATGCCAAGCCTCTATCTGAGTGCTGGAGCCATTCATGGTACAGTGCTGTGTGAGCAAAACCAACCACTGGTGTACATGGAAGATGTGGGACGCCACAATGCAGTTGATAAAGTTGCGGGCTGGATGCGTGCTAACCAAACCTCTGGAGCGGATAAAATTCTTTATACTACCGGTCGCTTGACGTCTGAAATGGTGATCAAATGCGCTTTAATGGGTATCCCGGTTTTGGCCAGCCGGTCGGGCTTTACCGCTTGGGGGGTGGAATTGGCGGGGCAGGTGGGGCTGACCTTGATTGGCCGAATGCGGGGCCAACGGTTTCAGTGTTTGGCTGGGCAAGAACGGCTTGTGTATGATGCAGATCCATCTGGCGAAGATGAAGGCCGTAAACACCGCCGAAAATCTGCGCAATGACCAAACTTTTAGGAGTCATATTGGCTGGCGGACAAGCCAGCCGCATGGGTGGGGGCGATAAATCTCTGCTGCCTCTTGCTGGTAGACGGGTCATTGACCACGTGCTGGAACGTCTGCGCCAGCAGGTTTCTGTTATAGCTTTGAATGCAAATGGTGATCCAAGCCGTTTTTCTGAATTTAAACTACCGGTGGTTGCGGATTCTGTGTCTGAGTTCCCCGGTCCGCTTGCGGGTGTTTTAGCGGGCCTGGATTGGGCCGCTGAGCAGAAGTGCGATTACATCCTTACCGCGCCTCATGATACGCCGTTTTTTCCAATTGAGTCTACAAAGCCGTTTGGAGAATGCGCGCTTGACTTCGGGTTTGCCCATTGCATTAGCCTCAACTAATGGGTCTGGAAAAATCTATCGCCACCCTACTTTTGGACTCTGGCCGGTCTCGCTGCGTGATGATCTGCGTCGGGCATTGGCGGTGGGAGTGCGTAAGGTGGTTCTCTGGTCAGATAAGCATGGTACGGCAGAGGCCTTGTTTCCTAGTGATAACTATGACCCATTTTTTAATATTAATACCCCAGAAGATCTGATGAAGGCTGAGGCAATGCAATGAATGTATTTGGTGTAACTGGCTGGAAAAATGCAGGTAAGACAGGGTTAATGGAGCGTTTGGTCGCAGAAATTAATGGTCGGGGCCACAGTGTCTCCACCCTTAAACATGCGCATCACACTTTTGATGTGGATCATCCGGGAAAAGATAGCCACCGACACCGTTTGGCGGGTGCTTCACAGGTTTTGCTGGCTTCTACAGAGCGCTGGGCCTTGATGAACGAGCATCGGGGAGCCGAGGAGCCAAGTTTGTCTGAGCTTCTCGCCAAGCTGGACCCGGTGGATGTGGTATTGATTGAGGGCTGGAAGCGCGACAGCCATCCGAAGGTTGAGGCATGGCGCGCGGAAACTGGCAATCCTTTGATCGCGCCCAGTGACCCAACGATCTTAGCCGTGGCCAGTGACACGGCCTTAGAGATTGATCGGCCGGTGTTCGATTTAGACGATACTGCTGCTATTGCAAATTTTATTCTGGATTATCTGGGAATGGCAAAGTGACCAAAGCGCCAAAGCTACACAATGATTGTTTTGTTCTGCCCATGGGCGTGCATTGGACGCCAGTGGACGAAGCCCTCGCTCTTCTTGAGGCGCGGCTGCAAACGGTTGTGGATATTGAAGTTTGTGCTGTTGAGGCCAGTGATGGTCGTATTTTGGCTGACACTGTTGTAGCCCCGAGATCTCATCCCCCCTGTGCCAATTCGGCGGTAGATGGCTACGCATTTGCGGGCGGTTTGCTCGAGGGCTCACATTGTTTGGATCTTCAAGATGGACGCTCTGCGGCTGGCGAGGCTTTTGTGGGCGTGATCTCTGAGCACCAAGCTTTGCGCATTTTGACTGGGGGGGTAATGCCTCAAGGTGCAGATACGGTGGTACTACAGGAGGATGTAACTGTTGAGGCGGGTAAGGTTTATGTAAATGGGCCGCTCAAAGCTGGGGCTAATGCTCGAAAATCTGGTGAGGATGTGGTGCAAGGGACTGAGGTGTTTGCAGCTGGGCATACTATCCAGCCTCAAGATATTGGCGCGATGATTTCTGTGGGTGTGGCGCACGTCCGAGTGTTTAAGCCTTTGCGGGTGGCAGTGATTTCTACTGGAGCCGAGCTTCGCGCACCTGGCGCAACGGCTAGACCTGATCAAATTTTTGATGCTAACCGGCCCATGTTGCAAGCTATTTTGCGGCGTTGGGGTATGCAGGTGGTGGATATGGGAATTGTGCCTGACGACACTAATCTTGTGCGCCAAGCATTAGATTTAGCAGCTGAGCATGCTGATGTGATTTTAACCTCTGGTGGTGCCAGTGCAGGTGATGAGGACCATATGTCAGCGGTTTTAAACGAAACGGGGAATATGGCGTTATGGCGCATCGCAGTAAAGCCTGGGCGACCTTTGGCTTTGGGACTATGGGGCGGCGTGCCGGTGTTTGGCTTACCGGGTAATCCGGTAGCAGCCTTTGTTTGCACGTTAGTTTTTGCACGCCCAGCCTTAATGCAGTTGTCCGGTGCCGGGTTCACTGCACCACAAGCGCTCAGCCTACCGGCTGCATTTATTAAGACGAAGAAAATGGGCCGGCGTGAATATGTGCGTGGGCGCCTACGCGGTGGTGCGGTTGAGGTATTTGCCTCTGAAGGCTCTGGTCGGGTGTCAGGTCTGTCTTGGGCGGATGGTCTTGTTGAGTTTCCAGATGTTGCCACAAAAATCACTGTAGGCCAGCCAGTCAGGTTTCTTCCATATAGCAGTTTTGGATTGTAGTGGCCAAATACAGAGGGACTGTAAATAGCTGATTGTAGCTGTTCATACAACTCAATTGAAAATGAAAATGTTTTAGCAGCAATAAGCTCACAGCTTGCTACGCCTGTAAAGTCAACGATAACGACATCGACACCTTCTTTCCCGATGAGCGAGCGGGCCAAAGGTGAACGCATGTTAAGTTTTCCACTTTCAATATTAGCTTCGGGCTCTCCCACTACTTGATAGATTTTTTCCTCATCCGTCTCTTCGTCAATTAAAGTCACCGTAGCGCCAAACTTTATGGTGCCGGACAAACTAGCGGGATCAATGATATCAGCACGACCTAATATGGACTCTAATTCTTTGATTCTGCCTTCGATGAACCCCTGTTTTTCACGTGCAGAGTGATATTCGGCATTCTCTTTCAAGTCCCCTAATTCACGTGCTTCCGCTATCGCCTTTATGATGGTTGGGCGTTCGACTGATTTAAGGTTTTTCATTTCGGCTTCAAGCCGGACCGCACCGCTGCGGGTTAGGGGGACTTTTTCCATTTGAATAATACTCTTTAGCTTTCCTTACCTACCTGACCCAAGCCGAAGGCTTTTGGCAAGGGTCAAGAGCCATTGTGGCTAGATTTTTTGAAGAATATGGGGATTGGCTGTCACACACAAATTCATCATTTATTCTCAGATTATCATTAGGGAAAACTGTAGTCAGGGTGGATAAATCGATATTAGGGGGGTGTCAAATGTTGGGTGACAGATTGCTGTTTAATGATTTAAAGACAGTAGGGCGCTGATATGGTGCAAGCTGTATGTGAGGAAAGATCTGAGTTTCACGTTAACAGAATTAAGGTGGAGTGGAGTGGCCCCCGTTGCGGTTCCATTGAATAAAATACTGGTGGTTAGGCTTTGGATTTTTACTAATGGAATCTTGGTTCTGTAAGGGCCCAAGGGCACCACGGTGAAAAAGGATGCTGCTTTGTTTTATTGTATGGAAGGTCTCGTTAAAAATGCGAAATAATGTCGCCATTTGCATTAGTAAGACACGTCCTGATTGACCTACCTTCGTGACGTGGCATAAAGTTACCAACGAAACTAAAATATTACGCAGTTTCCATAGACTGGGCTCGCGGTGAGGGACAAAAAGATGGCAAATATTGAACGTGAGACCATGGAATATGATGTAGTGATCGTTGGCGCTGGCCCTTCGGGACTCTCGGCCGCGATCCGTTTGAAGCAATTGAATGGGGACCTTGCAGTGTGTGTGGTCGAGAAAGGGTCTGAAGTGGGCGCCCATATTCTTGTCTGGTGCGGTTTTGGATCCTTCTGCGCTCAATAAACTTATTCCAGATTGGAAGAAAAAAGGTGCGCCGCTGAATACTGAGGTGACACAAGATAATTTCTACGTGTTAGGAGAGGCAGGGCATCTGCGTTTGCCAAATATAATCATGCCACCGTTGATGAGCAATCATGGTAATTATATCGTATCAATGGGTAATGTCTGCCGCTGGTTGGCGGAGCAGGCCGAAGATCTAGGAGTTGAAGTTTTCCCGGGTATGGCTTGTTCTGAGCTGGTGTTTCGTGACGATGGTGCGGTCAAAGGCGTCGTGGCAGGTGAGTTTGGTAAAAAAGTGGATGGTAGTGCTTCTGATTCTTATGAGCCTGGCATGGAGCTGCATGGTAAATATGTGTTTTTGTCTGAAGGTGTGCGTGGATCTTTGTCCAAACAGGTAATTGAAAAATACAATTTAGATACTGATTGTGATGTAGCCAAATTTGGCCTTGGGATGAAAGAAATTTGGGAAGTGAAGCCTGAACACCATAACTTGGGCGAAGTGACCCATTCGATGGGCTGGCCTATGGGTCAAAAGATAGTGGTGGATCTTTCATGTACCATTTAGAAAACAACCAGGTTTATGTGGGTTTTATCATCGATCTTAATTACAAAAATCCGCATTTATTCCCTTATATGGAATTTCAACGTTTCAAGCATCACCCGCAGATTTCTAAAGTACTTGAGGGTGGTAAGCGCGTGGCCTATGGCGCGCGTGCTGTGACTAAGGGTGGATTCCAATCCATGCCAAAGGCAGCTTTCCCTGGTGGTGCTATGCTTGGCTGTTCTGTAGGGCTGGTTAACCTACCGCGGATCAAGGGCAATCACAACGCGATGTACTCTGGTATGGCGGCTGCAGAAGCCGCCTATGCCGCTATCAACATGGGTCGGTCTGGCGATGTGCTCGAAAGCTATGACGCTGAATTGCGCTCTGGACCTGTGGGAAAAGATCTTAGAACTGTGCGCAATGTGGCGCCTTTGGCTGCTAGGTTTGGGCCCTTTGGTGGGCTGGTTTTAGGTGGCTTTGATATGTGGTTTCAATCAATTTTCAAATTCAGCCTTTTTGGCACTATTAAACACGGTAAAACAGATGCGCAGTCGACAGGTAAAGCCGCGAACTACTCAAAGATTGACTATCCGAAGCCCGATGGAAAGCTATCTTTTGACCGATTGACCAATGTAAGCTTTGCGATGACCAATCATGAGGAAAGCCAACCATCGCATTTACATCTCACAGATCCTGCATGCCAATTTCTGTGAATTTGCCGCAATATGCGGAGCCTGCGCAACGCTACTGCCCAGCTGGAGTTTATGAGGTGGTTGAAGAAGATGGCAAAGATCCTCGATTTGTTGTGAACTTCCAAAACTGTGTACATTGTAAGACCTGTGATATCAAAGATCCGAGCCAAAACATCACATGGGTCACTCCGCAGGGTGGAGATGGTCCAAACTATCCAAATATGTGATATGAAAATTTAAAATACGGCAATGTCCGTGGCCTGAAATGTGTGTGACGTCAATTATTTTAGTCGTACAGCTGTCCTGGAATTGTCATAATTATGGAGATGCCGGTGCTAAAAATACTGTCAAACTTTCTGAGACTTGCGGCCTTTGGTGGAGCGTTGGCAACGGGGGTACAGGCACAAGACGCGTCCGGTGCCTACATTGCTGCCCGTCAGGCGGCTATGGCACATGATTACCAACCTGCTTCCCAATATTTTGCTCGTGCGTTGTCGCAATCGCCTCAAAACCTAGCCCTTGTTGCACAGGCAATGTCAGCTTTCTTAGCAGTGGGCGATGTAGATAAAGCGCAGATACTGGCTAAGATGTTGACCTCGTCTTCTGAGACCCAGCCACTGGCAGAAATTTTGCGACTTGCAGTATCTTTCCAAGCTCAAGATTATGATGCCGCTTTGGCGCAGCTTGAAATGACTTCTGTGGCTGGGACGGCCATTGACGACTTACTCAAGGGGTGGGCTTTGATGGGCCTGGGCCAAGTTGGCGACGCTTTGACCTTGTTCGACGCCGCTGCAAATGCTGAGGGCATGCGCAGCTTTGCACTTTACCAAAAAGCCTTAGCTTTGTCGCTTGTGGGTGATTTTGACAGCGCGGAGTCTATATTTTCTGACAAAGATCAAACACCGGCCGCAATTTCATTTAGAGGCAGCTTGGTCCGTGCTCAGATTTTACTACAACTTGGACGTTCTGTGGACGCAATTAGTTTTTTGAACGATTTCCACGGTGAGGATGCTGATCAAGAAGTGCTTACAATGATTGCGCAACTTGAAGCTGGTGTAGCAGTTGATTTTGACATGGTGCGTAACGGCAGCGAGGGCGCTGGAGAAGTTCTATTTTTTCTTGCGATGGCTCTAAAGAATGGGGAGGACCATGATGGTTTACTACTTTACACAAGATTGGCCAGCCATATGGCGCCACGCAATGTCCACGCACTTTTGCTATCTGCCCAATTGTTGGAAGAATTAGGCAATCCAAGCTTAGCGATTGAGACCTATGACGCGGTACCGCGCAGCCATCCCGCCTTCGTGAATGCGGAATTGGGGCGTGCGCAGGCCATGTACGGTGTTGGTAAAGCTGAAATGTCGATTGAAGTGTTGGAGCAACTTGCCGAGTCTTTCCCCGACGTACGTCGCGTCCACGAAACTCTTGGCAATTTTCTTCGCCAAGAGGGAAACTTTTCCCTTGCTGTACAGAGCTATGATACTGCTATTGCGATGATTGATCAGCTCAAGCCTTGGCACTGGTATATTTATTATGCTCGAGGCATTGCCCATGATCGGCTTGGCGCTTGGGAACTGGGTATGCGAGACTTCGACCAGGCTTTAGTGCTGTCACCTAATCAATTCCAAATATTGAATTATGTGGGCTATTCATTGGTTGAACGTGGTGAGATGTTGGAAGAGGCACTTTCCATGATCCAACGTGCTGTGGCGGTGCAACCGACGGCGGGCTACATCATAGATAGCTTGGGTTGGGTGCAATATCGACTGGGTTATTATCAAGATGCCGTCGTCCAGTTGGAGCGGGCGGTAGAGCTGATGACTACCGACCCTGTTGTGAATGATCATTTAGGTGATGTATATTGGGCTGTAGGCCGTAAAGCTGAGGCGCTCTTTCAGTGGCGCAGAGCATTGAGTTTTGCAAATGAGGCCAAGGGCCCCGATGATATTGATCCGGTACGCGTACAGTTGAAATTAGATATTGGTCTTGATGCAGTTTTGGCTGAAGAAGGTGCGCCACCGCTGCAGGTAGCCGATGGCTATTAGGTTCAAGGCTCCTGCCAAAATTAATTTGTGCTTACATGTGTTGGGCCAGCGCCCCAATGGCTTCCATATTTTAGATAGCTTGGTGGCTTTTCTAGACTGTGGAGAATGGATTGAGCTGCGTAAAGCCTCGAAGACTACGTTGCAGATAATTGGCCCTCAATCAGAAAAATTACCTTTGGGTGCTGATAACTTGGTGCTGCGTGCCGCTGATATTTTTCCTGCTGGGTGTACCACTGAAATCCTTTTGCATAAAACCATGCCGATCTCGTCAGGCATCGGTGGCGGCAGTTCAAATGCCGCCGCCACTTTGAGGGGTATGTCTGAACTGTGGAATATACCCAGCCCGGATATAGTAGCGCAACTTTCTTTGGGGTCAGATGTGCCTGTGTGCATGTGGTCTAAGCCTGTTGTGATGCAGGGGACGGGTGAGGTTATTTCGGAACTGTCCTATATCCCGCCGCTTTTCGCTTGCTTGGTCAACCCCGCCCGGGCTGTTTCAACAGCCATAGTTTTCAATCAGCATGTCTTTGTCGAAACTCTGCAATGGGTGTAGTCCCAACGTGTCCCTTAATTTTTCTAGATTGGTTGGTGCAGCAGCGTAATGACTTGCAGGCTCCAGCAATGGACGTTGAACCGATGATTGTCTCTGTTTTGAGTGAATTAAAGGCGCATAATCCAAAAGTGAGTCGCATGTCAGGCTCGGGTGCCACTTGTTTTGCATTGTTTGAAACTTTGGAGGCTGCAACGAGCTGCGCCCAAGTCATTAACGAGGCGCAGCCAAGTTGGTGGACGGCAAGTGGTCCGCTTATAGTTAGTTAACGCGAGAAACCACATAATTAGATAGGTCCATAAGCATGGGCTTAAACTCATGCTCGGGTAGCACATCCAATGCTGCTTTAGCTTTCTCAGCCCAATATAAAGCCTGTGTGCGGGTATCTTTGAGGGCATTATGACTGTTCATGAGCCTCAAAGCATGCTCGAGATCGCCTTCATCTTGTGTGCCCTTGGAGATGCATTTTTTCCAAAACGCCAATTCACTGGGATCTGCCGCAGCTATAGCCTTAATCACAGGAAGCGTCAGCTTGCGCTCACGAAAATCGTCTCCAATATTTTTCCCTGTTGCTTCTGTGCCGGTATAGTCCAATAGATCATCGACGATCTGGAATGAAATACCCAAGGCGTCCCCATAATTAGATAGCGCCTGCACGGTCTTGTCATCTTTCTGGGCAATTACGGCACCAACCTCCATTGCTGCAGAAAATAAGGCTGCAGTTTTGCCGCGGATGACCCTGAAATAAATTTCTTCAGTAGTTGCCACATCTTGGGCTGCGGAAAGTTGCAACACTTCGCCTTCGGCGATTGTGGCTGATGCATTGGCCAAAATATCTAATACCCGTAAATTGCCAGCCTCAACCATCAATTGGAAAGCGCGTGCAAATAAATAATCACCTACTAAAATGGTAGATTGATTGTCCCACAAAAGGTTTGCAGTTGGACGACCACGCCGTTGGTCGCTGGCATCAACTACATCATCATGTAAAAGCGTGGCTGTGTGTATAAATTCTCACAGTGGCGGCGAGATGGATATGATAGGGTCCAGTATAGCCACACATCCGTGCAGCAGCCAGCGTTAGCATAGGGCGTAAACGTTTGCCGCCCGCATCCACCAGATGGGCTGTTACCTCAGGAATACGTGGAGCATGCTCGGATGCCATGCGCAACTTGATTAGCGTATTTACTGCGGCCATCTCATCAGACAAGGCCAGTGCTAGGCGATCATGTGGTTTTGACGGGTTATTATTCAAAAGTATTCCTCATTTTTCCAAATGCCTCGACAAACCCATAGGTGTAGCCCTATGTGATAACTCATGAAGGAATTATTGCGCACAACAGATCCAACTATAATTGCATTCGCTCAGATGCTACTGCGGGGAGAAGATATAGCCTGCTTCGAATTTGACGTAAATAGCAGTATCCTTGAAGGCAGCATTGGCATATTGCCGCGCCGCCTGATGGTGGCCGATCATGATCATTGTGAAGCGACTGTGGTCATGCGCGACAACGATGTAGATTTGGGTAAATAGTGGATACCAGCCAAGACGGTTTTTTAGGTGGCCGCTTGCAGCTGGCTCAGCCTAAAATTGGGTACCGTGCTGGTATTGATCCGGTACTTTTGGCTGCGGCTTGCCCAGCGAAAGATGGTGAACATGTACTTGAGCTTGGATGTGGTGTTGGTGTCGCAAGTTTATGTTTGGCAGCCCGCGTGCCTGGGGTCAGGTTGCATGGGGTAGAAATTTTACCAGACTATGCTCAGCTAGCGCGGGGCAATGCAGCACAAAATAGTTTCGAATTTGATGTGCAGGTGGGCTGCGTGTCCGCCCGACCAACACCTTTCTATGATCAATCATTCCATCAAGTAATCATGAATCCGCCTTATTTTAGAGAAGACTCCTCGTCTACTCCCCCAGAAGTAGGTCGGGCCTCAGGCCGTTCCGAGCAAGTAGCTCTATCCCATTGGATCGAAACTGCTGCCAAACGTTTGCGCCCTAGGGGGTATTTGACATTGATCCAAAGGGTTGAGCGTTTGCCGGATATTCTTGCGGGGCTTAGTGGGCGACTTGGATCAATTTCTGTCCAACCTTTGGCTCCGCGTGACGGTCGTGCACCGCATTTAGTTTTGGTACGTGCCCGCAAATCAGGCCGTGCAGCATTTCAGTTGTTAACGACCCAAATTTTGCATGTGGGCGCCGCGCATGTCGAGAACTGTCCAGACTACGCTCCAGAGATTTCTGCAGTGTTGCGCGATGGGGCTGTATTTCAATGGCGCGGTTAATTCTTAAGCAATATTTTGCGCAAAGATCAGAGTTATGGTGGGATATTTCAGCTAGGGCGTGACAGATTAAATTTAATATGATCGACTAAAAGTACACATAAATCGAGAGGAGGAACCATGAACCTAAACTCTAGAATCACTGAGTTGCAACGCAAGCATATGAGTCTTGGCCAAGCGGTGGAGAGCGCCCAAAAATTCCCAGCTTCGGATCATTTTCGGGTTGCGGAATTGAAGAAGAAAAAACTGCTACTTAAAGAAGAGATATTACGATTATCACAAATATAGTGGCTTGTTTTTTTACTAGAATGTTAAAACGGCTGCCCCGAGAGGCAGCCGTTGGTCTGTAGGATCACTGCTCGAGCGATCAAGCCATATATTGGCCGCCATTTGCGGTGAGGGTTGAGCCTGTGATGAAGCCTGCATCATCGGAGACCAAAAAGACAACACAACGCGCAATTTCGCTGGCTTCGCCAAGGCGGCCTGTTGGAATTTGCGCAACGATACTGTCACGGATCTTTTCCGGCACGGCCATAACCATTTCTGTTGCGATGTAGCCAGGACAAATAGCGTTCACTGTAATTCCAACACGAGCGCCTTCTTGGGCTAATGCTTTTGTGAAGCCAATGTCTCCGGCTTTTGCTGCTGAGTAATTGGTTTGTGCGAATTGACCTTTCTGACCATTAATAGAAGAAATATTGACTACGCGGCCAAATTTTCGGTCACGCATGCCGTTCCACAAAGGATGTGTCATGTTGAAGGCACCATCCAAATTGGTGCGAATGACGTCGCACCATTGATCCCGCGTCATCTTATGGAAGGGAGCGTCACGAGTAATTCCAGCGTTATTAACCAAGATATCAACTTGGCCCAACTCGGTTTCAACCTTGGCAATGCCGGAGACGCAGGCGTCATAGTCTGAGACGTCCCATTTGAACGTTTTGATGCCGGTTTCGGCGGTGAAGGCTAAAGCTTTGTCGTCATTACCGGCATAGGTCGCAGCTACAGTATAACCTTCAGATTTGAGGGCTGTTGAAATGGCTGCGCCGATACCTCGGGTGCCTCCGCTTACTAGAGCTACACGGGACATGACTATTTCCTATAAAAATTAACTACGAAATTATATTATTATAGATAACTCATTAACGCAATAAAATTACGCACCAAAACTGATCTTTATTAAGGAAGGTTCCTATCTGTGTTCAATTCGGCAAAGTCAGGGACGTTCGAGGCACATCGCGACACCCATACCACCACCTATGCAGAGCGTGGCTAAACCACGTTTTGCGCTGCGACGCTGCATTTCGAACAATAATGTATTCAAGATCCGGCATCCTGAGGCGCCAATTGGATGACCAATCGCAATCGCACCGCCGTTTACGTTTACGATGGCAGGATCCCAACCCATGTCTTTATTCACAGCACAGGCCTGAGCGGCAAAGGCTTCGTTGGCTTCGACCAAGTCTAAATCTCTAACCGACCAACCCGCCTTATCTAGCGCTTTGCGGCTTGCATATATTGGGCCTACACCCATGATAGCTGGATCTAGCCCAGCAGTTGCATAGCTTGCGATGCGTGCCAAAGGCTCAAGTCCACGCCTCTCAGCTTCCTCTGCCGTCATAAGTAATACAGCTGCGGCGCCATCATTTAGGCCGGAGGCATTCGCAGCTGTCACGGTGCCCCCGTCGCGCACAAAGGCAGGTCGCATTTTTGCCATGCTTTCGAGTGTTGCACCGTGGCGAATATACTCATCTGCATCAGCGATGATAGCACCTTTTCGAGTTTTGACTGTAAAGGCAGCTATCTCATCAAAAAACTTACCAGCCTGTTGCGCGGCTTCAGCTTTGTTTTGGCTCGCTACAGCAAATTCATCTTGCGCTGCACGAGCTGATTAACCATTGTTCAGCCACGTTCTCTGCAGTTTGCCCCATGTGGTAGTTATTAAAAGCATCCCAAAGGCCATCACGGATCATGCTATCAATATATTTGATATCGCCCATTTTGGTACCGCTGCGCAGATGCGCCACATGTGGTGAGAGGGTCATATTCTCTTGGCCACCAGCGGCCACGATATTTGCGTCACCTAATTGGATATGCTGCGCGGCAATGGCAACGGCGCGTAGGCCTGAACCGCATACCTGGTTGATGCTCCAAGCTGCGGCTTGAGTTGGAAGACCGGCGTTGATATGAGCTTGTCGCGCGGGGTTCTGCCCTTGGCCTGCGGTCAATACTTGACCTAGAATGGTTTCACTCACCTCAGATTTATCGATTCTGGCACGTGCTACCACAGCTTGCAGAACAGAAGATCCTAAATCATGAGCTGGTGTACTAGAAAATATACCACCAAAGCTTCCTACGGCGGTCCGAGCCGCAGATACGATTACGATATTTGTCATAAAGCCTCTCCTCATTGATGAGGTCTACATTCAGCACAAGGAATCGTTGATTGCGCGCAGTTAGGCCCTCACTCAGGATAGGTTTAAGAATTAGTTTCGTAAATGACAATGGCATGGATTTCAAAAATGCTGCATATGCGATACATTTTTACTGCGTCGCAGCATATTTGTAAGTCTGGCCACTAACTGTGACATTCTGGTGCTATGGTGGAGTGAGCGGTGAGCCTACATTGCTTGGAAGTAAGCAACCGATAAATCCAACAGCAAAAAAAATTAGCCTTGACTCCAATATTTCTAGCCACTGAAAACTTGGCCTTTCATTCATTATTAGTATCGACATCCCCAAAAGCATCAGAAGTTGGTTTGAAATGGTGAAGGAGTTGTGCATGTTGTCAAAAGCACGTGAGAGTATTTGTGGGACCATGGTATCATATCGTGCCAATGTGATGCTAAATGTTTAGCATCGGTACTGTTTGATTTGGTTTTAATTTAGGTCGGTAGTTAAGTGATATCCATATGCTTTGGTAACACCTCTTTTCAGGCATAACGTGGAGTGAATTGGAAAATTAATGGAACGGTGTGGCTGGGTTGGAACTGATACAATTTATCTCAAATATCATGATCATGAGTGGGGAGTTCCTGAGTATGATAGCCAGGCCCTCTGGGAAAAGCTTGTTTTAGACGGCTTTCAAGCGGGGTTGAGTTGGATCACTATTTTGAAAAAGCGAGATGAGTTTCGGAGCGCTTTTGTTAATTTTGATCCCCATATAATAGCAACATGGGGCCCTTTAGAGGTTGAGGGTTTGCTACAAAACGCTGGGATTGTGCGTCACCGTGGTAAAATTGAGGCTACGATTGGTAATGCGCAAGCCTATTTGCGGCTTTCAGGTGAGATGTCATTTTCTGAGCGCTTATGGGCTTATGTAGGTAGTAGGCCTTTAGTTGGTAGATACGAAACCTTGGCGCAGGTGCCTACTCAATCACCGCTCAGTGTGCAAATTTCGAAAGATCTTAAGGAGGCTGGGTTTAAATTTTGCGGTCCGACCATCGTTTATGCGTGGATGGAGGCTTGCGGCTTGCTCAACAATCACACTCTCGGCTGCTACCGTCATCATGAGATCAGATCTCTGAGGCGATGAGGGACTGGATTATGGCTAGGGCGCTGTCGCTGTGCCAATTTGCATCACCTAGAAGTCGAGCGATTTCTTGACCGTGTCGGTCAAGCAAGATGGTCGCTGGCAAGCCTAAAACTCGCATTTCACGCGCCAAAGCCTGTCTTGGGTCACGGTGGGCAGGTAGGTTATCAATGCCTATATCGTTAAAGAAAGCTGTGATCTTTGCTGGTGGGTTTGGCCCGGTAGCGATGGTGATTACGGTAAAATCATCGCCACCCAATGTGGATTGCAGTGCAGACAGGTTTGGCATCTCTTTTCGGCAAGGCGCGCACCATGTGGCCCAGAAATTGAGCAAGACCACTTTACCGCGGTAATCGGACAAAAGTCCTGCTGATCCATTGCCTTGGATGAATGAGATCTCAGGAGCGTTTGTGATTTCGTTGTGAAACTGAAGTTTGCGCATGTCGCCAGCGCGTAGCGCTTCTAGTGCACTCATGTCTGCATTTGCAGTGGCGGCAAGGGCCGTATAGAGAATAACAGAAAGTAAGTAGCGCATATCACACTCCCAAAGGTTTCATTCATGACCAAATCCCAAAACCAAATGTGGGGCGGACGCTTCGCCGCCGGACCAGACGCAATCATGGAGGCGATTAATGCCTCGATTGGCTTTGACCAACGGATGGCTGCTCAAGATATTCAGGGCAGTTGCGCCCACGCCGCCATGTTGGGAGCGGCTGGTATTATTTCTGATAGCGATAGTGTGGCCATTCGGGAAGGGCTCCTCACTGTATTGTCAGAAATTGAAACAGGAAATTTTTCGTTTCGGGTTGATCTGGAAGATATTCACATGAATGTCGAGGCGCGGCTTAAACAGGTCATTGGTGAACCTGCTGGTCGTCTGCACACCGGACGGAGCCGCAATGATCAAGTGGCCACTGATTTTCGTCTTTGGGTCCGTGATCAAACTGATGCAGCTATTCTGGCGCTCGAGGCACTGATGAAAGCCTTTTTGCAGCAAGCCAAAGCTGGCGCGGATTGGGTTATGCCTGGTTTCACGCATTTGCAAACAGCTCAACCCGTGACTTGGGGGCATCATATGATGGCCTATGTCGAAATGCTGGCACGAGATAAATCTCGGTTTGAAGATGCGCGGAGACGTATGAATGAAAGTCCCTTGGGTGCTGCGGCTTTGGCGGGCACCTCCTTTCCGATTGACCGTGAAATGACGGCGAAAGATCTAGGTTTTGATCGGCCTGCTGCAAATTCCTTGGATGCTGTGTCCGATCGTGATTTTGCGCTTGAATATCTCGGTTGTGCCAGTATCTGCGCCATGCATCTTAGCCGCTTTGCAGAGGAGCTGGTGATTTGGTCATCAGCTCAGTTCCGCTTTGTTACTTTGTCCGATCGGTTCTCTACTGGTTCATCAATCATGCCACAAAAGAAAAATCCTGATGCGGCCGAGCTAATCCGTGCCAAGATCGGTCGAATTTTTGGGGCTAATGTTGCTTTGATGATGGTGATGAAGGGTTTGCCGCTGACGTATTCAAAAGATATGCAGGAAGATAAAGAAGCAACATTTGATGTTGTTGATAATCTGATGCTGGCCTTGGCTGCGATGACGGGGATGGTCAGCGATATGACTGCAAACCGTGACAGTCTGAAACTTGCGGCCGCCTCGGGGTTCTCTACCGCCACCGATTTGGCCGATTGGCTGGTGCGTGCGCTGGGCATGCCATTTCGCGATGCCCATCATGTTACGGGCAGTTTGGTGGCCATGGCCGAAGGGCAAGGCTGCGACCTGCCAGATTTGACGCTGGCGCAGATGCAATCTGTGCACCCACAGATTTCCGCCGAGGTGTTTGAAGTACTCGGAGTGGAAAATTCCGTAGCGTCTCGCATGTCCTATGGGGGCACGGCACCAGCACAGGTGCGGGCTCAAATTGCCCGTTGGGAGGTAGAATTAGCATGAAATATATTATTTGTTTAGCCTTTATAGTACTTTGCGCCTGTGGCGCTGATGGTGAGCCGGAACAGCCTTTGTCTTTGCTAGATATGCGCGTTGGGTTGGCTAGTAATTGAGGAGAGCAAACATGCGGATGATCTATCTGGCCTTAGCTATTTGGGGGGCTGCACACCCTATGTATTATTTTATTATCTGGTTTCAGGCAGAAGGCTTTAATCTTGGGCTTATGGTTGAGGCATGGCATGCTAATGCCGCCAGTAGCGGCTTGGTCTGGGATCTCACCATTGCGGCCACCGCTCTTACCGTTTGGATCCTCTATGAGGTGTTCCAAACTCAAAGGTATGGGCGTTTACTTGCAGTCTTGGCCACCTTTGGGATTGGGGTGAGCTGCGGCTTGCCGCTGTATCTCTACCTGCGAAGCCAACCCAAAACTCAAGCTGTGTGAGAATAATGTGGCAAAGGTGTTGTTTGAATTTTATAGCGTGATATGCGCAAGTCAGACCCAATAAGGCATGTATGATGGATCATTTTTTATATCGTGATGGCGCTTTGTACGCCGAAGATGTTGCTATTTCGCAGATTGCGAAATCCGTTGGAACTCCCTTCTACCTTTATTCCTCGGCCACATTGCTGCGGCATTTCAAGCTGTTTGATGACGCCCTGCAGGGTATGGATCATTTGATTTGCTACGCGATGAAAGCCGCTTCTAATCAAGCCATTCTGAAGCTTTTGGGAGATGCTGGTGCGGGTATGGATGTGGTGTCGGCTGGTGAATATGCCCGTGCGCGCGCCGCTGGCATTACCGGAGAGCGGATTGTGTTTTCCGGCGTTGGCAAAACTCGTGCTGAAATGGAATTGGTCCTAAGTCATGGCATTCGTCAGTTTAATGTTGAAAGCGAACCAGAAATGCGTGTGCTGTCTGAGGTGGCGGTCTCTCTGGGCCAAGTGGCACCCATTACAATTCGTATTAACCCTGATGTTGATGCTAAAACGCATGCGAAAATCTCGACTGGTAAAAAAGAAGATAAATTTGGCATTCCCATTTCGCGGGCGCGGGAGGTCTATGCGATGGCTGCCACTCTGCCGGGACTTAAAATTATAGGTATCGATGTGCATATTGGCTCGCAGCTGACCGAGCTAGAGCCCTACAGCCTGGCCTATGACAAAGTGGCAGAGCTAACCGAGATTCTGCGCGCCGATGGACATGAGATTATGCGCTTGGACCTTGGGGGTGGGCTGGGAATTCCTTATGAGAATAGTAATGGACATCCGCCCACACCAGAAGATTATGGCGCATTGGTTCGTGAAAAAGTCGGTCATCTTGGCTGCGAAGTCGAAATTGAGCCTGGGCGGTTTATCGCGGGCAATGCCGGCGTTATGGTCAGTGAAGTGATCTATGTGAAAGAGGGCGAAGATCGCGAATTTTTGATTGTCGATGGGGCGATGAATGATTTGATCCGACCAGCGTTGTATGGCGCGCATCATGAAATTGTGCCAATCGTGGAGCCTGAGGCTGGAGCCGCCTACCAGCCTTATGATGTTGTGGGACCCGTGTGTGAAAGTGGGGATACCTTTGCCAAGGGCCGGGAATTGCCGCACATGAAAGCTGGGGACCTGATTGCATTTCGTAGCGCCGGGGCTTACGGCGCGGTCATGGCAAGTGAATATAATTCACGCCCCTTGGTGCCTGAGGTGATGGTCCAGGGTGATAAATTTGCGGTTATCCGCGCACGGCCAAGCTTGGAAGACATCATTAATCGAGATACAATTCCTGAGTGGTAATAATCACGCCACGTCACGGAGGCTTTTATGGCCACACCACTACCGCGCAGCACAAAGTTTGCCATTGGGCTGACTTACGTAGGCCTTTGGGTTGAGCGTGTTGCGCAGGCGTGTTGGCCGCTCTTTTCACTGATTTTATGTATCATGGGAACGCTGTTGTTGGGTGCGCCGGATCTGTGGTCGATAGAGGAAATTTGGCTGAGTTTCAGTGCTGCCGCGTGCCTTGGCTTGTGGTGCTTGTGGCATATTTGGACGCAGTTTTCTTGGCCAAGCCTTGGGCAGGCCCGAGCGCGCTTGGACCAAAGCTTGCCTGGGCGCCCGCTCGCGGCACTCCAAGATGTTCAGGTCATTGGCCGCGATGATCCAGAGTCGGCTGCGCTTTGGGATGCGCATTTGGTGCTTATGCATCATAAGGCTGCAGCGGCTAAAGCCGTAGGGCCAGATGTTCAAGTCGCGCCACAAGATCCTTACTCGCTGCGGTATATGGCGCTGTTAATCTTCGTTATTGGGGTGATGTTTGGTACCTCCTATGCATTGAGTGGCGCACCGCGCGCGTCTGAGGGCGTGGTGATGCTAGGGCCGAGCTGGGAAGTCTGGATGCAACCGCCCGCCTATGCCAATCGCCCCACCCTTTATCTCAATGACGTCATCGGCCAAAGGTTAAGTGTTCCTCAAGATAGCCTAATCATGATCCGCCTGTACAGCGGTGATAGTAAACACATCGTGGATGAAGCCGTCTCTGGGCGCGTTGAAAACCCTCCCAGTGCGGCGGATCAAAATCAGAAGTTTTTGGTAACGCAATCTGGTGGCTTGGCTATTCTGGGCCCGGATGAGGCACGTTGGGACTTGGACGTGATTGCTGATCTGCCTCCGGAGGTTGAGGTGGTGGGCGAGATTGAGCGTGAGAGTGGTGGGACGTTTGACCTTACATTTGCTGCTAGTGACGATTTTGGCGTGACCTCTGGTCGGGTTTGGATACGGCTCAACTTAGCAGAGGTTGATCGGCGGCATGGCTTGGCGGCGGCTCCCGCGTCACAGCCGGATATTGAACTGTCATTGCCGTTGACAATCTCTGGCGACCGTTCGAATTTCACTGAAATTTTGATTGAAAATTTGTCCAAACATGTTTGGGCGCATTTGCCGGTGTCGTTTGTGCTGGAGGTTGAAGATCTCCGTGGGCAAACCGGCCTATCTGCCTCGCTTGAAATTGAGCTGCCCGCGCGCCGCTTTTTTGATCCTTTGGCGAAAGCTCTAACGGAACAACGTCGAGATCTTCTGTGGTCTTATAGCAATCGCCAACGGGTGGCGCAGATCTTGCGGGCCATATCGCAACAGCCTGAGCAGGTATTTCGTGACTTCGAAGACGGGCTTGCTCTGACAAAAATCATTAGTCAACTTGAAGAGGGCAAAACCAGAGAAGACCTTGAGCCTTTGGCTGAGCTGCTCTGGCTGCTAGCTTTGGAAGTAGAAGATGGTGACCTTGATCAGGTGGCTGAAAAGCTGGCGCGGGCGCAAGACAAGCTTGCAGAAGCAATCAAGAATGGCGCCACGCGCGAAGAAATTACTCGCCTGATGGAGGAGTTACGCCAAGCGCAGCGGGAATATTTCAAAGAGTTTGCGGAGCGTAACCCGCCGGAAGAACAGCCTGAGCGGCTGCCTGATCCCGATGACAGCACCGTATCGGAAGATCAGCTACAAGAGATGATGGATCGCTTGCAGCAATTGATGGAAGAGGGCCGTATGGCAGAGGCTCAGGAGTTGCTGGAAGAGATCAACCGTCTGATGCAAAATCTGCAAACCTCACAGGGTCAATCCGGTGGTGAGGGCCAGGAAGGCCAAGATGGCGGCCAGCAACAGATGGAAGATTTGGCCGATAGCCTGCGCCAACAGCAGGGGCTATCAGATCAAACCTTCCGTGAATTGCAAAACTCTGGCCAAGGTCAAGATGGTGGCGTGGGCGAGGGGGCGGTGTCTCCAGAGGATGATGGGTCCTTAGCTGAGCCACAAAAAAAATTGCAGCGGAATCTAGATCGCCAGAGGAGAAAGCTGCCCGGGGCTGGAACTGAGCCGGGACAAGAGGCACGCCGCTCCTTGGATGAAGCGGGCCGGGCCATGGAGCGCGCAGCGGAAGACCTCGAAACTGGAAACCTGCCGGGCGCATTAGACAATCAGTCTGAGGCAATTGATGCCCTGCGCGACGGCATGCGTAGCCTGAGTGAGACATTGGCCGAGCAACAGCCCCAAGGGCAAGGGGCAGCGCTAAATGACCGAATATCGGAAGGTGAATCTCAAGACCTTACTACTCGAGATCCACTGGGCCGTGATGCTGGCAACAACGGGCAACTGGGCGCTGGTGAGCGGATGGTACCGCAAGAGGAGCTTCGATTGCGCTCGCAAGAGTTGATGGACGAGATTCGCCGCCGCTCAGGCGCGCTTGACCGCTCGGAAGAAGAACGCGGGTATCTTCAAAGATTGCTGGATCGGTTTTAAGGTTAAGTTTATACAAAGCTCTGCCTGTACTCTAGCACGACGCGCACGATATTCTTGAGCCACTGCCGCATATCATCCACCCAAAAAACATAAGAATTAACCCAATCGGTGTAGATGGGGAAAGTCTCTGTCAGTTTTGGAGCAAAGACATACAGGGACGCAAGTGCGCTAAGCAAGATTAAAGCTGCTAGAATACCACGTTGCCGATTGTCGAGCGGCGGCACGTCATCCTCGGGCTTTGAGGGTGTGGTTAGTGGTGCTTCTTATGTTGTGTCTCTGGCTTAGCTCGCAACGGTTCTGCTGACTGCGCCTTAGGTTTTAGCTTTGGTTTTGGCGCAGGGGCTGGCGCAGGTTTTATGGCTGTTTGGGCGTCTGCCTGTCGCGCCGCCATCTCGCGCTGCACCTCTTGTTGCAGGATACTAAATACACCTGGATCAATGGCGCGGCGCGCAAGCGGAGCGGGTTCGCCCTCTACAAACCAAGTCTCATCACAGACAGAACATTGAACATCACGCCCTTCACCCGGGATGACGTCATCGGTTACCTCATATTCTTCATAACATTTGGGGCACAGTAATCGCACAGCCGCCTCGAATCTTTTATTTCTATTAGTCCACAAATTATCAGCAATATAGCGGCATAACGAAAGCTCTGAAAGTACCAAGATTTTTAGGCAATTCTGGGTTCTCAGTTGATTAGTGAAATTGCTTGCTAGCAACTTAATGTAATCTGAAGGTTCAAGCTAGTTTTGGCATAGTATTGGCTCTATAGTGAAACACGATATTGCTCGAACTTTGGGATACTCCCCGCGTAAAGCCTGTGAGGACGCACGATGAAATACGCGCTGCAATGGATCCGCTCTTTGCTGTTTAATATGCAAATGTATGTGGCAATGCTGGTTGTTGCGATCATTTTCTTGATCCCAATGCTTATCAGTCAAAAAGGCGCTTCTATGGCGGCGCATGTCTATTGCTGGTGGGTTGTCTGGAGCGCTCGCTGGATAATTGGGCTTAAAGTTAATGTACGTGGAAATATTCCGCATGGTGAGGTTTTGATTGCCGCAAAACATCAATCTTTTTTTGATATTATTGTAATATTTAACTGCCTTCCACGCTCGAAATTCATTATGAAGCGGCAATTGTTATTCACCCCTATTGTGGGGCAATACGCCTATCGGTTGGGCTGTGTGCCGGTCAATCGGGGCAAAGGGGCGGCTGCGATCCGCAAGATGGTTGCAGATGTGGCCTCTGGGCGTGTGGCGCCTGGGCAATTGGTGATCTACCCACAGGGCACACGCGTGGCACCGGGCGCGAAGAGAATTTATAAAATGGGGTCCGGCGTGTTGTACCGCGAATTGCAGCAAGATTGCGTTCCTGTGGCCTTGAACACTGGCATCTTCTGGCCAAAACGTAGTGTTCTGCGTAAGGCTGGGACTGCCACTGTCGAGTTTATGGCCCCGATTCCCAAGGGCAAGCCTGTGGCAGAGTTTATGGAGCTGATGGAGCAAGCGGTTGAGGTGCGTTCGCGCGAATTGATGGCTGAGGTTGGATTTTACGAATAGGGCTGGAGTTTAATATTGCGCAGCATGGGCGGTATTTTGCGTGCGCAAACAGTAGATTTTAGAAAAGAGGCACGGATTGAAAGTGCCGCAAATCGTTGAACCTGGCAGGCGCGGGCAGAAAAATCTTATGGTGAGCTTGGATTAGCTGGCCAAGCCTTTGGTCCCCATATCGAGGAATTTTTGCCGACGGTCTTTCATCAAACCATCGGGACTTCTCTTATCCAATTCATCAAGCGACTTACCCAATATTGCGCCTACGGCTTTCATGGTGGCTTTGCGATCGCGATGCGCGCCGCCTTTGGGTTCTGAGATGATTTGGTCGCAGATGCCTAGGTTTTTCAGGTCCTGCGCCGTCAGACGCAAGGCTTCTGCTGCTTCGCGCATTTTCTCTGCATCTTTCCAAAGGATTGAAGCACAGCCTTCCGGGCTGATCACTGAATAGATTGAATGCTCTAGCATGATTAAGCGATTGGCTGTGGCAAACGCCACCGCGCCGCCAGAGCCACCCTCGCCGATGATCACGGAAATCAATGGCACTTTGAGTTGCAAGCATTTCTCTGTTGAGCGTGCGATGGCTTCGGACTGCCCACGTTCCTCTGCACCTTTTCCAGGGTAGGCACCGGGAGTGTCCACTAGTGAGATTACAGGCAAGCCAAAACGGTTGGCCAGATCCATCAATCGGATGGCTTTGCGATACCCCTCAGGGCGCGCCATGCCGAAGTTGCGGGCGATGCGAGTTTTGGTGTCATGGCCCTTTTTCATGGCCAATGACCATCACAGGCCTGTCCCGCAGACGCGCCAAGCCACCCATGATAGAATGGTCATCAGCAAAATTTCGATCACCGGCCAGTGGGGTATATTCCTGAAAAAGTTCTTGAATATAATCTTTGCAGTGTGGCCTATCTGCGTGGCGGGCCACTTGGCATTTTCGCCATGGCGTCAGCTTGCCGTAAAGCTCACCCAACATATCACTGGCTTTCTGGTCAAGGGCTTTGGCCTCGGCCTCAACATCCATATCCTCGTTGTCGCGTCCCATTGCGCGTAGCTCTTCTGCCTTGCCTTCAATTTCTGCTAAGGGACGTTCGAATTCAAGATAGTTAGTCATGAGAGGCCTCAAATAATGTCTTTTAATCTATATGACCGTAGCTTACTCAAAGTGCAACAGAACTGGTGTGGATCGATAATTTAAACCTAGGTTAAGTTATTTTTAGGTATCGTTTATCATTTCAAATTGTCTAACAATGACTTCAGCTTGCTTAATTGAAGCTATATCCACCAGCCTACCTTTGTACACGGTCGCACCTTCACCATTTGCCTTGGCCAGTTTCATCGCTTCAAGGATTTCACTGGCTTCAGCAAAGGCTGCCTTGGATGGAGTAAAAACCTCGTTGGACAGGGCGATTTGTTTGGGATGTATCGCCCATTTTCCGACCATGCCCAATATGGCTGAGCGCCGGGCTTGTGCGCGAAAGCCTGCGTCATCGCTGAAATCTCCAAAGGGACCATCGACGGGCAAAACCCCATGGGTGCGGCAGGCTGCAACGATGGTGGCTTGCGCCCAATGCCAAGGATCAGACCAATGTTTTGTTTCGCCTTGTAGCATATAATAGTTGTCTTGAGTTCCACCAATGCCGGTGGTTTGCATGCCCATGCTGGCGGCAAAGTCTGCCGCACCAAGGGACATGGCCACCAAGCGCGGTGAGCTGGCAGCAATCTCCTCGACATGCGTGATGCCTGCCGCACTTTCGATGATCACCTCAAAGTTGATCGGCTTGGTGCGGCCCTTTGCGGTCTCAATGGCGGTGACCAAAGCATCCACCGCATAGACATCGGCCGCGCAGCTGACTTTTGGAATCATGATCTGGTCGAGCCTGTTGCTGGCACGCTCCAAAAGATCGACAACGTCGCGATACCAATATGGTGTGTCGAGACCGTTGATCCGCACAGATAGTGTTTTGGTGCCCCAATCCACATCATGGGTGGCTTGGATGACATTCTCGCGGGCGGTATCTTTGTCGGAGGGAGCAACACTGTCTTCCAGGTCCAGGTTCATGACATCCGCAGCACTGGACGCCATTTTCTCAAAAAGCGCCACCCGGGAGCCTGGTCCGAACAATTGGCAGCGGTTCGGACGAGAGACGGGGCTGGGCTGCAAGCGAAATGACATATGATACCTCGGGTAACGAAATTGCAAGATAAACTGCCTTTGCAATATTATCTTGCGTGGCTGGCCGCAAGGTCATTCGGATTGTTAAAGCTTAAGATGATAATTTTGCGACTCAGGGTGCAAACTCGAGTGGCTTTGAAAGCCTCCTATCATATTATGGGATTATATTCGAATAAAAATTTAATAATTGATATATTCGGTCAGATATATATTATAACGCGCCTAATAATGGGTAATATTGCGCAATTTTCGGCGTATCCTCCGCACAACAGCGTTAGGAGATTGCCATGATCAAAACCCCGTACCTTTTATTTCTGGGCGATGCACCGGATCAGCTTGGCGCTAAAGTTGCCATTGGCATCAAAGATTGGCGCCCAGAGAACGCCGTTGCACAGTTTCGAATGGCTGGCTGTGGCGCGGACCTCGGCATTCAAGACATGACACTGGCAGAGGCCAAAGCCGCGGGTGCCAAAACTCTGGTCATTGGTGTTGCCAATCGTGGTGGGATTATTTCGGAAGCATGGAAAGTCGTGCTGAAAGAGGCTTTAATCATGGGCTATGACTTGGCTTCTGGCCTGCATAATTTGCTGCGCGATGAGGTGGACCTAGTCGAGGTCGCAGCAGAGTATGGCTGCATGCTGCATGATGTACGTGTTCCTGACGTGCAATACCCTATTGCCAATGGCAAAAAACGTAGTGGTAAACGCTGCCTGACCGTTGGCACTGATTGCTCGGTCGGTAAAATGTACACGGCCATGGCGATGGATGCCGAAATGCGCAAGCGTGGGATGAAGTCAACATTTCGAGCCACTGGGCAGACTGGGATTTTAATCACGGGTGGTGGTGTGCCACTGGACGCGGTAATTGCTGATTTCATGGCTGGTGCCGTTGAATATTTGACACCTAAAAATGATGTAGATCACTGGGATCATATCGAAGGGCAGGGCAGCCTGTTTCACGTCTCCTATTCCGGTGTTACCATGGCTCTGGTGCACGGGGGCCAGCCTGATGCTCTGATCTTGGGCCATGAGCCGACGCGCGCGCACATGCGCGGCCTACCGGAATATCAGCAGCCTTCTTTGGAAGAGCTTCGCGATTTGGCGCTGACTTTGGCACAGGTTGGCAATCCTGCTTGCGAAGTTTTAGGCATTTCGGTGAATACGCAGCACATGTCTGATGTGGAAGCTACCGCTTATTTGCAGCAAGTTGAAGCGAGCATGGGCCTGCCAACAGTAGATCCAATCCGCATTGGTGCAGGCCGTTTGGTGGACGCCTTGGTGGCGCTGTAAGCGCAAGCTGCCCTTTGACCTAAATTGTGCAGCGCCAAAAGCGCCGCGCGAGATCCGCCTGTCAATCTGCTCCGCAGCTTGACAGGCCGGGCCTTCGGCGAGAGTACTTGGGCCAGAAGTAGCAAGGACATTGCATGCATATTTTAGTTCAAGCTGAAACGTTCCAATTGGCACAGGTGTTTACCATTTCGCGCGGGTCCCGCACCCAAGCGGAGGTATTGACCGTACGGATTGAGAAAGGTGGATTTATGGGGTGGGGCGAATGCGTGCCTTACGCGCGCTACGGCGAGACCCTTCAAAGTGTGACGGCGCAAATCGAGGCGCTGGGCGCTGTGGGGCGGACGGAATTAGCTGAGGCCCTGCCTGCGGGGGCCGCGCGCAACGCGGTGGACTGTGCCTTATGGGATTTGGAGGCCAAAACCGCTGGGCGGCGGGTCTCGGATCTGATTGGCTTGGGGATGCTGCAGCCGGAGATTACGGCTTATACGCTATCTCTGGACAGTCCAGAGGCGATGCAGGCGCAGGCAGCTTTGAATGCGTTTAGGCCTTTGCTAAAGATTAAATTGGGCACCCCTGATGATATGCCGCGTTTAGAAGCGGTGCGCCGTGGCGCGCCCAAATCACGCATTATTGTAGATGCGAATGAGGGCTGGAGCGCTGAGGTCTACTTGGATTTGGCGCCGCATTTGCTGCGTCTGGGGGTGGAACTTGTGGAACAACCTTTGCCGGCCGCTGAGGATGATGCGCTTTTGGGCCTAGAGCGCATTTTGCCGGTCTGTGCGGATGAGAGCTGTCATGACAGCAGCTCTTTGATTGATATGAAAGGCAAATACGACTTTGCCAATATCAAATTGGACAAAACTGGGGGTCTCACAGAGGCTTTGATATTGCGCGATGCCGCATTGGCCTCGGGCTTTGGAGTTATGGTGGGATGCATGGTGGGTAGTTCGTTGGCCATGGCGCCTGCGACTTTGGTGGCGCAGGGTGCGGCATTCACCGATCTTGACGGCCCTCTGCTCTTGGCCGAAGACCGAGATCACGCTTTGAAATTTGACGCCGACGGAGTGCACCCGCCCGTCGCAGCCTTGTGGGGATAGACCAGATGCGTACTGTATATTTGAACGGCGAATACCTACCTGAAAATGAAGCTAAGGTTTCGATCTTTGACCGTGGGTTCTTAATGGCTGATGGCGTTTACGAAGTGACCTCCGTTTTGGACGGTAAGCTGGTGGACTTTGATGGCCATGCGGTACGTTTGGAGCGTTCTTTGACTGAGTTGGGTATGCGCAATCCGATAGAAAAAGCCGATCTTCTGGAGGTGCACCGTGAATTGGTGCGTGCCAATAGGATCGAAGAGGGTTTGATCTATTTGCAAATCACCCGAGGCGCCGCATCTGATCGCGATTTTGCCTATCCAAGCGAAGATACGCCGCCGACCATTGTCTTGTTTACGCAGAACAAGCCCGGCCTCGCAGACAGCCCTGTGGCTAAGGTTGGGATCAAAGTTATTTCGATTGCAGATCAGCGGTGGGGCAGGCGGGATATCAAGACTGTTCAGCTATTGTACCCTTCGATGGGTAAGATGATGGCGAAAGCTGCGGGCTGTGATGACGCTTGGATGGTAGAAGATGGTGCTGTCACCGAAGGTACGTCGAATAATGTTTATATAGTTAAAGACGGTAAGATTATCACCCGGCATTTGTCGAACGATATATTGCATGGCATAACCCGCGCTGCGGTTTTGCGGTTCGCTCGGGAAGCGCAAATGGAAGTGGAGGAGCGGGCTTTTACTGTTGTAGAAGCTCAAAATGCGGATGAGGCTTTTTTCACCTCGGCATCTGCTTTCGTGATGCCCGTAGTTGAATTGGACGGCCAAGCCATTGGGGCAGGCATTCCTGGACCTGTTGCCATCCGTTTGCGTGAAGTTTATCTTGATGAAAGCCGCAAAACTGCAATTTAATTAAATGTAATTAGTACGGTTAAGTACAGGGTTGTTATTTCATGGAAAATTTTGTGGATATGGATTTGAGATTAAATCACAAAACCTAGATTTTTTTAACTTAGGGGACCAACTGGTCTAAATTTTAAACAGAGACATCGCTAAGCCTTTTTGCGGATCGGCCTGTCAGGTGGTTGAGACGTAGGGCAGCGCCACCCTACGCCGATGATGATTACGTGTGAGATTTGGCGAAACTTGCCTGAGCTTTGGTGCTCACTTCGATTTGGTGTGTGGCCTTCCATTGATCGAATGGTATGCCGTAAAACGCCTCGCGGGCTTCGTCCTTACTCATTTCAACCCCGGCTTCTTTGGCGGCCTCTTGATACCAGCGCGACAGACAGTTCCGGCAAAAACCGGACTGGTTCATCAAATCAATATTCTGCACATCGGGGCGTTTGGTGATCAGATGATGCTGAAGGCGGCGGAATGCTGCGGCCTCAAGTTCAATTTTGGTTTGTGTGTCCATTTTATTCTCCTGCTTTGGATGTTTTAGTGCTGGCTAAAGCCTGTTGTAAAATTGGGGCCAGAAGCCGTGCCCATGCCTGCTGGCCTTTTGGACTTTTAATTAAATCATTTCTCACTTCGATCAATATATTCAGCCGGCCATTGCGCAGTGCGTGTTGGTCGATGCTATCTCCTGGAAAATGTCCGTCATAAGGCTCGTTTACGCCGACAGTGAGGCCTCCACAGGCTTGCAATCCAGCTATGGTGGGATCAGCAAGGCGTCTATCCTGAGCAAACAGAATGCCTATTTCCCAAGAGCGTGACTGTCGGCCTTTGAGCTGCGGCGTAAAGGAATGTACCGCGATAATAGCCCTATCAGGAGTGGCCAATCTATCATACGCTTGATGGTAGGGACGATGATAGACCTCCAACCGGCGTTCCACTTCAGTCGCGTCAGCATGGCGGTTAGCGGGAATGATTGTGCCATCGTAAAACTTCATCAGCAACGTTGGGTCATCTTCTCCGCGATTTGGATCGATAACCAGTCTTGAAAAGTTGCTGCATAAAACTGGAGCCCGCAGACGTCTGCCCAAGGCTAAGCTCAAATCTTCCGCTCCTACATCGTAAGCGATGTGTCGCTGCATCTCGCAGACCGACAGGCCTAAGGATCCGCCGTTTACGGCTGCTGGGACATGATTACGTGCATGGTCGCACGTAATAAGCCATGGCCCTTTCTGTTCAGATCCTGTAATGAAAAATGGTGAATCGTCGCTCATATCCCCTTATAGCTTAGTTGCAATTGGATGTGAATTAGGGCAATAGAGCACAGATATGATAGCGGTAACATAAAAAGAGTCTTGTGAATGAAACGTGACAGAAATGTAAAAATTGTAGCAACCCTTGGGCCTGCATCAAATGATTATGAAATGATACTGGCATTGCATGAAGCTGGAGCCGATGTATTTCGGCTGAACATGTCACATGGTGATCATGCTGAAATTGCAGCGCGACATGCAATTATTCGCCAAGTTGAAAAAAGTGTCAACAGCCCAATTGCGATTCTTGCAGACTTGCAGGGTCCGAAGTTGCGGGTTGGGACTTTTGAACATGGCGAAGAAGAATTGGTAAATGGAGCTAATTTCCGCTTGGATTTAAACAATGTTCCGGGTGATATAACGCGGGTGGCTCTGCCACATCCTGAAATTTTTCAAGCTTTAGAAGTCGGAGCACGGCTTTTGGTTAACGATGGAAAAATCCGTCTTATTGTGAAAAGCTGTGGTACCGATTTTGCTGATTGTATTGTTGAGGCTGGTGGCACAATTTCTAATCGCAAAGGTGTGAATGTGCCTGATGTATTATTGCCGCTTAAAGCCTTATCACCTAAAGATCGTGCAGATCTTGAATTTGCTTGTCAGCTAGGTGTGGATTGGTTGGCTCTGTCCTTTGTTCAGCGTCCTGAAGATGTTTATGAAGCTCGTGCACTAGCAAACGGTCGTGCTGCGGTTATGTCTAAAATTGAAAAGCCGGCTGCTGTTGCTGCATTTGATGAAATTTTGCGGGTTAGTGATGGAATTATGGTTGCGCGGGGCGACCTCGGGGTTGAGCTGCCCGTGCAAGCAGTACCTCCCATCCAAAAGCAATTGGTTCGCAAATGCCGCGCCGCTGCGAAGCCGGTTATTGTGGCCACGCAAATGCTAGAAAGTATGATTGAAAGTCCAATGCCTACGCGTGCAGAGGTCAGCGATGTTGCCAACTCCATCTATGAAGGTACTGATGCTATAATGCTTTCTGCCGAATCCGCAGCAGGACTGTTTCCAATCGAGGCAGTCACTACGATGAACAACGTCGCAATTGAGGTGGAGAGGGACCCAACCTATACTAGTATTCTCGAAGCGGGACGCAGCGCTAAAGGAAAAACAGTTGCCGATAGTATCGTTGCTGCTGCGCGAGAAATTTCTGAAACCACCGATATCAAGGCGATTGCTTGCTTTACGTTTTCTGGGACAACAGCAAGCCTGACTGCGCGAGAGCGGCCGCGGGTTCCGATCATCGCATTGACGGCTAATATCGATACGGCGCGTCGCTTGAGCCTGACTTGGGGTACGAATTGCGTAATCACTGGCCCTGTCGATCGTTTCAAAATGGCTGTTGTTGCTGCTGTGCGTGCTGCAGTGAGCCAAGGTTTTGCTCAGAAACTGGATCAGATTGCTGTCACTGCGGGGGTGCCGTTCAACCAAGCTGGTACAACAAATATTTTGCGTGTAGCGCCATGTGAAGAACGGTTGATTTTTAGGTCCGAACCGGATGGCTGATGGATCAAAATCTAGTGCTAATAATTACATGCGGTATTAGGCTGTCTGTGTTTTAGTTTTTGGACGTCCAAAGGTCTAATCTGATAGCGTTAATATGGTTTTGGCCAAGCCTCATTATCGATGGATCTAGACCAAGGGCAAGTAGTAATTACCACTTGCCCTTGGTCTAGATCCTGCCTACAAGCTAATTTCTACCGCTAGACCGGCCCAAAGTGGCATGCCGAGTCGCGCGTTCACGTTCTAATATAGGAGACCGAAATGCCCAAAATGAAGACTAAGTCGAGCGCCAAAAAACGCTTTAAAGTTACAGCGACTGGTAAGGTCATGGCTGCACAAGCTGGTAAACGCCACGGAATGATCAAACGTTCCCGCAAATTCATTCGTGACGCCCGCGGCACGACCACTCTGTCTGCTCCTGACGCGAAAATCGTCAAGAGCTACATGCCCTACGACCGCTAAGGAGGTTCACAGAGATGTCCCGTGTAAAAGGTGGTACAGTAACCCACGCCCGTCACAAGAAAATCATCAAAGCTGCCAAAGGTTATTCTGGCCGTAGGAAAAACGTCTTTAAGACAGCCACACAGGCAGTTGATAAAGCCAACCAATACGCAACACGTGACCGTAAGGTACGGAAGCGTAATTTCCGGAGTCTGTGGATTCAACGCATCAATGCTGCATGCCGTAGCCATGATGAGAACTTGTCATACAGTCGTTTCATTAATGGTCTAGCCTTGGCTGGAGTGGAAGTTGATCGCAAAGTTTTAGCTGATTTGGCTGTGAACGAACCAGATGCATTTGGCGCGATTGTGTCCAAAGCGCAGGCTGCTCTCGTTTAAACGGCCCCTTGAAGTTAATTAAATAGTCTCAGAAATTTTTCTGAGGCTATTTTTACTTCTGCTAACTGATTTGTGAGGTTCGTGACCTCTATTTTTCTTAAAATTGTTAGAAGTACGGATGACTGCTAAAATTGATAATTAGTGAGTTAACAAGGTATTCTTTATTATTCGTTTGGCAGCATGTCTTCTAACTTCGATGTGTAGGCATTTTTAGACTGGGAAAATCAAATGCTGTGTAACCGTACTCAGTCGTAACGGATCTATAATTTAATTTTATAAATTATGGATCCATCATCCTTTGAAACTTTCTACTTGGCCAGTCTTGTAAATTCCATCATACCGCACGAATGATTTCTCGTTTGTTCAATAGCCTTTGGCATCATGTCCGCTATATCCCGCTGTTCTCGGCCCTTTCCATTTCGCGAGGCCGCGCCTTCGACCGTCGGTCGCGGGCCCTTGGAGTGTTAGTTGGGCTTGTAGTGCGATATTTCCCGATTGCTCGCCGCCGTGTCGACCGTGAGTTGCGTCGGGTCTATCCTGATATGCCGCGGTCAGAGAGGATGGTTCTGTGTCATAAAATGGGCCGAAATATGGGGCGGACACTTTTTGAGATTTTGCATTGCACTGAGTTCCAGACCTTGCATGAGCGCAATATCGTATCTGGACCTGGCTTCGCAACGTTACAGCAGGCTCATGCTGTTGGTAAAGGTGCAATTATAGTTTCTGGCCACTTTGGCCAGTGGGAGGCTATCCGGTCCACGTTGAAAGCCCGTGGCATGGAAACTGGTGCAGTATATCGCCCACAAACTAATAGGCACTATGAGCGCCGCCTATTCGCTGGCATTGAAGCTGGAGGCAAACCAATATTGGCAACTGGTAAAATTGGCACTCGCGCCTTGGTACGCCATATTCGTAAAGGTGGGTTTATCGCGATTTTGTTAGATGAAAAATACACTGACGGCGCACGTCTGCCTTTCCTAGGTCACCCGGCTCTCACGTCACTGGCGGCTGCGCAATTGGCCTTAAAATACGATCTGCCCATGGTTCCGGCCTTCGGCACGCGTACAGGAGACGGAACGCAGTTCAACGTCGAATTCGATGCGGCTATCGCTCCCTCTGACAGCCTCACCATGACCCAAACTTTCAATGACAACCTATCTGATCGGATCCTTAATGATCCTGATCAATGGTACTGGATGCTTCACCGCTGGAAAGGCATTTAAAGCTTGCCTTGGGCATTGAGTGGATTCCCCCCTAAAGCTTAATCTCTTCCACAAAATTCTAAGCACTCTTGCTCACGCCGCATAATCTCGCTAGCACAGGTCGCAACATAATTTGGAGGATCTGATGGTCGATCTGCGCGAAAAATATTTGAGTTTAATCTCGGCGGCCACGGATGAGTCTGCACTGGAAAATTTGCGTGTTCAGGCTGTTGGCAAGAAGGGTGAGATTAGCTTGCAAATGCGATCTTTAGGGAAAATGTCCCCTGAGGAGCGGCAAGTGGCTGGACCAGCGCTTAATGCTTTAAAGGATGAGGTTAATTCAGCATTGGTCGCTCGTAAGACTTCAATGGCTAATGCAGTTCTTGAAGAGCGTTTGAAGGCTGAGTGGTTGGATGTCACCCTGCCTGGCCGAAGTGCTCGTATGGGATCTATTCACCCGATTTCGCAAGTATGGGAAGAAGTGACTGCAATATTTGCAGATATGGGATTTTCGGTAGCTGAGGGGCCACAGATCGAAACCGATTGGTATAATTTTGATGCGCTCAACATGCCCGGCCATCATCCGGCGCGTGCTGAAATGGATACGTTTTATACTCATCGCGCGGAGGATGACGATCGCCCGCCACATGTACTGCGTACCCATACCAGTCCGGTACAAATACGCTCTATGGAGAAAATGGGTGCGCCAATGCGTATCATCTGTCCAGGCCGTGTCTATCGCGCTGATTACGATCAAACCCACACGCCGATGTTTCATCAGGTAGAAGGCTTGGCTTTGGACACAGATGTATCAATGGCAAATTTAAAATGGTGTTTGGAAGAATTTGTGAAGGCCTTTTTCGAGGTGGATAACGTTGAACTTAGATTCCGTGCCTCTCATTTCCCATTCACTGAGCCTTCTGCCGAAGTAGATATTCGCTGTAGCTGGTCCAATGGTCAGCTGAAAGTGGGTGAGGGTGACGATTGGATGGAAGTCCTGGGCAGTGGCATGGTGCATCCGAAGGTCTTGGAAGCTGGTGGCATTGATGCACAAAAATACCAAGGTTTTGCCTTTGGGCTCGGTATCGACCGGATTGCGATGTTGAAATATGGCATCCCTGATTTGCGCGCTTTCTTTGACAGTGACTTGCGCTGGCTACGACACTATGGATTTTCGGCTTTGGACAAACCGGGTTTAGTCAGTGGGTTAAGCCGGTAATTTGAGTTTTATCTGTGCGATTTTGGATATGCCGAGCAAGATCTGCTCGGTACATTTCGTTTTATCACTCTAAGGAGCCGCCGGTGTCTTGAACATTTATTAGAATTCAACGTGCTAGAAAGCATTGCTTTAACATGTACTCAATGGCGTTCGGCTGAGGCTGGCGATTGCGCCATAGTGCTAGTTTAGATTGATGCAGGTGTATGTACGATTTGTGTGGCTTTTTATGCTAGACAGGCTTTCACGACCTTAAAAAGACTTTATAGTTTCAATTTTACTTGCTTGAGAGTTGCGTGGTGCGTTGATGATCTTCGTGCTGTATCTTTGGCAGGGATTATACAGGCTGTGTTTGAGGCCGCTGCGCCAGGTTAGGGCTATTGTAATGGGCTTCAGATGGCCGTGTATGGTTTGGTTGGTATCTTCCCGAGTGGTACAAGTGGGGCGTGAAAATGGTGATACCTATTTATGGGGCAGCCAATATCATCCAGAGTTTACAGAGCGGTGTATTGGGATATTCTGAGTGATATTGGAGGAAACCCCACTTGGGCTGCCGATGTAAAGTCTGCGGAGGGTGCCTGGACCCTGGCCAGGGTTTTGAGAGTTTCGGTCGCCGAGCTCGTCCATGAGATCGGAACCCTTTAACTACAAAACTGACTTCCATCAGTTATGGGGCGGAGGCTAGCGCAGCTCGGCAATTACGATTTTGTCTAATTTAGGCAAAAATGCACATATCTTGTGCTCCGCGTGTTTTGCCACGCCGTGGGCTTTCCCTTCTTGGCAAACAGGGGTATCCACTTTTTAAAATAAACAGTAATTCTGACCACTGGGGCTGCCCATTATGAAATTCACATTGTCTTGGTTGAAAGACCATCTGTTAACTGATGCATCTTTGGATGAGATCACATATGCCTTGACTGATCTTGGCCTCGAGGTGGAAGCGGTTACAGACCCTGCGGCCAAGCTATCAGTATTTAGCATTGGCAAAGTTATAGAAGCTGAAAAGCACCCGGACGCAGATAAGCTGCGTATCTGTCAAGTGCAAACTGCTACTGGCATTACCCAGATCATTTGTGGTGCCCCCAATGCGCGTGCAGGTATCACTGTAGTGATCGCTCAGCCTGGTGTGTATGTTCCAGGTATTGATATCACCATTGGTGTTGGTAAAATCCGCGGTGTCGAGAGCTTTGGTATGATGTGCTCTGAACGTGAAATGGAGTTGAGTGAAGAGCATGATGGCATCATTGAACTGGATTCTGGAGAGGTTGGCCAAAGCTTTTCGGATTGGTTGGCAGAGCATGAGCCATCCCGAGTTGATCCTGTGATCGAAATCGCCGTCACCCCGAACCGCCCAGATGCTTTGGGTATTCGTGGTATTGCACGTGATTTAGCAGCTAGGGGTTTGGGAACGTTAAAAGACTTTGATGTTATGCCAGTTGTGGCCAGTTTCAAAGCTGACCTATCTGTTTCAATTGACGACAATACGCTGGATGGATGTCCGGTATTTTGTGGGCGTGTGATCCGAGGGGTAAGGAATGGCCCAAGCCCTACTTGGTTGCAACACTCCTTGCGTGCTATTGGTCTACGCCCGATCAGCTTTTTGGTTGATGTGACCAATTTCTTTACTATGGACCGCAATAGGCCACTGCATGTTTTTGATGCTGATAAACTTACTGGTAATATGCGTGTACATCGCGCGCAGGGAGGTGAGAAAATCTTGGCGCTTGATGATAAGATATATACATTTGAAGCAGGTCAAATGATGATCAGTGATGAAAATGGCGCCCAAAGCATTGCTGGTATCATGGGTGGTGCGGACACAGGTTGCACGGAGGAGACGGTCAATGTTTTGGTTGAATCAGCCTATTGGGACCCAGTTCAAATCGCTTATACGGGTAGGGCTTTACAGATTAACTCGGATGCTCGCTACCGGTTTGAACGGGGTGTTGATCCGGAGTTTACTCCTGAGGGGCTGGAATACGCAGTTCGGATGATAGTGGACAATGCAGGTGGTGAAGCGTCTGAGCTGATCCAAGCGGGTAAAGTGCCTAATTATGCACGTGCCTATAGACTTGATGTGACGCGAGTTGCGTCACTGGTAGGAATGGATATTCCAGAGCGTACCCAACGTGCAACGCTTACAGATTTGGGTTTTCGTCTCGAAGGTGATATGGCCCATGTGCCAAGCTGGCGGCCTGATGTGCTAGGCGAGGCGGATTTGGTCGAAGAAATAGCGCGGATCGCCTCCTTGACCAAGTTGGTTGGAATACCCTTCGCGCGCGTGAATTTAGGCGTACCAAAACCTGTGCTGTCCTTGGGGCAAACCCGTGAACAGACTGCCCGTCGGACGATCGCGTCTTTGGGCTATAACGAGTGCGTAACGTACAGTTTCATTGATCATGACGCCGCAGTGATGTTTGGTGGTGGTACGGATGCCACTATGCTGTCGAATCCCATCAGCTCTGAAATGAGCCATATGCGCCCTTCCTTGCTGCCTGGCCTTTTGCAAGCTGCTGCGCGCAATCAAGCTCGTGGAATAATGGACATGGCATTGTTTGAAGTTGGCCCAATTTGGCATGGTGGCGAGCCCGAAGATCAGGAGGCACTGGCCTGTGGTATTTTAGTTGGGCAGACTGATCCTAAAGACGTGCACAGCTCTCGTCGCACTGTTGATGTATATGACGTGAAGGCCGACGTCGAAGCCGTTTTACATGCCCTTGGAGCCCCGACAAAGGTACAATTCCAACGTGGCCTGTCTAATTGGTGGCACCCAGGCCGCTCAGCTCGTATGGCACTTGGCAAAACTTCATTAGCTGGTTTTGGGGAAGTTCATCCCACAGTTCTGGCTGCATTGGGCGTAAGAGGCCCTGTGATGGCTTTTGCAATTCATACAAAAAATATACCTATGCCAAAAACGAGATCTGCAACCCGCCCGGCATTATCGATTTCTGACCTGCAAGCGGTTGAGCGCGATTTTGCTTTTGTGGTTGACCAATCGGTTGAAGCCATCACTTTGGTCAACGCAGCTAAAGGTGCTGACAAGGTCTTGATCGAAGAGGTCCAGGTGTTTGATGAGTTCATCGGCGGGTCACTTGCCGAAGGTTTGAAATCTCTCGCTTTCACTGTGCGCCTTCAACCCAAGGACACCACTCTGAAAGATTTAGAAATTGAAGCTGTGTCGGCTAAGATTGTAGAAAAAGTCTCCAAAGCTACCGGTGGTAAGCTACGCAGCTAGGCGCTGGATTGCGCTTTGCGGTCTCGGCAGCGATGCGTGTTTTGATTGATACCCGCTACTGATTTTTTACGTATTTGCCGAGCTGATTTTCCCAAATTATCTAGTTAGATAAATAAAATGATGGGGATATAGGGTTATCTTTACAGATTTTATATACCTATTTTATTTTGTAATATCATAAATGCGGCGGCTGTAATTATCATCAGTGGTGCTTCCACAATTATTATGAAATCCATTGTTATTTATACTGTGAATCTTTATATTTAGGCAAATATTCTAATATTCTTTAACTATTGAAAGAACAGGTTAAGATATGAAGTTAGACGCCACGGATCGTCGGTTGCTATCAGTTTTACAGGTTAAAGGCCGTATTTCAAATTCAGACTTGGCCGATCAAGTTAATATGTCTGCCTCGGCCTGCCACCGGCGGGTTGGCCGCTTGGAGGCAGAAGGCTACATACGCGATTATGTAGCACTGTTGGATCCGCGTAAGGTGGACCGTAGGGCCACTGTATTTGTTGAAATCACCTTGAGTGGTCAGGCTGAAGAGGTTTTAGTGGCCTTTGAAAAGGCAGTAGCGCTGATCCCGGATGTACTGGAATGTCATTTGATGGCTGGGAGTGCCGATTTCTTGCTCAAAGTGGTAGCTAAAGACACTGAAGATTTTGCTAAAATCCACCGAAAATTTCTCGCTAAACTGCCTGGCGTCACTCAGATGCAATCCAGCTTTGCTTTGCGCACTGTTTTCAAAACTACTGCATTGCCGCTTTGAGATTTTTAGGAAAAAGCCCCCACACGAAGGTAGGGGCTTTTCTAGTGTATTGGAGCGCGTTGCTCAGATGGAATGATTCACATCATTCCCCCTCACGTTCAGCTTTCTTACGCGCCAGCTTACGCGTGCGACGGATAGACTCAGCCTTCTCTCTCGCATTTTTTTCAGACGGTTTCTCGAAATGTTGCTTGAGCTTCATTTCACGAAACACACCTTCGCGTTGTAGCTTTTTCTTGAGGGCCCGGAGGGCCTGATCGACGTTATTGTCGCGAACACTAACCTGCATGTGGTTTTCACCACCTTTCTAGTTTAAATTGCAAAATTGCAGGAGGTCATTTCTTAGCGCAGGCCTTTTGTTTTGTCTAGTTGTGCTGATATTAGGGGTCTTATGAAGTTAGAAACACGAGTAACTGAACTTTTGACAGCGATTGTCCCGCATGTAGTTTTCGACGGGTGGTCACAAGCCAGCTTTGACTGTGCAGTAGCTGATTTGAATATGGACCCCGGGTTGGCGGTTTTGCTGGCCCCGCGTGGAGCTGTCGATCTGGCTGTGGCCTATCACCGCCAGGGCGATACTCTAATGCTTGCCAGCTACAAGATAGCTGAAACGGAGGGCTTAAAAATTAGAGAAAAAATTACATTGGCCATCCGACTGCGGGTTGAGGCTATCAGTGATAAGGAAGCTGTGCGTCGATCCTCCTCTCTGTTTGCTTTGCCGCGATTTGCTTTGGATGGAGCTAAGTTGATCTGGGGCACAGCAGATCATATTTGGATGGCGCTAGGCGACAGTTCTCAGGATGTAAACTGGTACAGCAAACGCGCTACGTTAGTCGCTGTCTATGGAGCAACTATCCTTTTCTGGCTTGGTGATGATAGCTCTTCAAACGAAGAAACTTGGAGTTTTTTAGACCGCCGTATTGAGAACGTGATGCAGATTGAAACTTCTAAAGCGCAAATTCGCTTGAACAAACCGTTGAGTGCTGCGTTGGCTGCTCCCCTTTGGTTGTTGAGTAAGATAAAACGCCCGGTTATGCGCGATGATCTGCCTGGGCGTGGGCCAGAAACTTAAGGTTTGTAAATTAAAAGGAGGGTGATGATGCCCAATATGACTGCTGTCCAAATTACTGTTCCTGGGTCTCCTGAAGTGTTACAGGCTACTCATCGACCAATCCCGAGAGCAGCGCCGGGAGACGTGGTGATAAAGCTTGCCTATGCTGGCGTCAACAGGCCAGATGCTCTGCAAAGGGCCGGGCTGTATAACCCGCCCGCAGGTGCGAGTGATTTGCCTGGCCTGGAAGGGGCTGGAACGATCTTGGAAGTGGGCCCGGGTGTAAACGGATGGTTAGTAGGCGATAAAGTTTGTGCTTTGTTGCCTGGTGGTGGTTATGCGGAATATGTTGCTACTTCCGCGAGCCATTGCCTGCCGGTGCCAAAGGGCTTGACCCTAAAGCAAGCTGCCTGCCTGCCAGAGACTTTTTTTACCGTTTACTCCAATGTGTTTCAGCGTGGCGGATTACAGGCAGGTGATAAATTTCTCGTACACGGGGGTTCCTCTGGGATCGGCACCACTGCAATCCAGTTGGCGCATTTGTTTGGTGCTAGGGTCTTCGCTACAGCTGGATCTGAGAAAAAGTGCCAAGCTTGCAAAGACCTTGGTGCTGAGCGGGTGATCAATTATCGCAGTGAAGTTTTTGAAGATGTGTTGGAATCCTACGGTGGAGTTGATTTGATCCTTGATATGGTTGGTGGTGATTATATTCAGCGCAATTTGGAAGCCTTAGCCGATGATGGTCGATTGGTGCAGATTGCATTTTTGAAAGGGCCTAAAGTTGCGCTGAATTTGATGCAAATGATGACTAGACGCCTGACTATTTCTGGCTCCACCCTGCGCCCCCAAAGTGATTTGGCCAAAGCTAAAATTGCTGCAGCACTTTTAAAAAATGTTTGGCCACACTTAGTGTCCGGTAGAGTCGCTCCGGTGATTGATAGTGAATTCCCGCTTGTTGAGGCGGCTAAAGCTCATGCTCGGATGGAATCTAGTCAGCACATAGGTAAAATAGTACTAAAGACTTAGCCTCTTTTGGTTAAAAATACTTTTATTGAAGGCTTAGCCTCAAGGTTTCGCAACCAAACTCAATAACCAACTAGTTGGATTATCAGTCACAAGCGGCATCAATAATGATCTCTACCAGCAGCTCGGCACGAGCTAGTTTGGCCTCACCGCAGGCGCGGGCGGGCGCGTGGCCGTCGGGCACCCAAGCGTTCCAAATTACATTTAAGCCATCAAAGTAGCTCATGTCTGACAGCCAAATCGTAGCTCGTAATATCTGTGAGCGGCTGCTGCCGACCTCTATAAGCAAAGCGTCAATTTTTGCTAGGCAATCCTGTGTCTGCTGTTGGATGCTGGATCCCTCTGCTACCTGCCCAGAAAGATATGCTACGCCATTGTGTTTTACAACTTTGCTGGCGCGGGCAGTTGTTCCAATACGTTCGAGCATGGGTGCATTCCTTTGTTTTACTAATGTTCTTATTCAGCTTTAGGCTTTAAAATAGGAGTATAGCATTTTAAATATAAATCCAATTTTTTTAAATCTAATTGCTGTATTAGAAACGCAATGTTTTGGTCTTTCACGACAGACGCATCATGGGGCTTTCCCTTTTGGTTGGGACAGATTATACCAGCAGCAAGTTCTCCAAAAATGGTAACTCGTCCCGCCAAGACCCGGGGCCGCTGCAAGGCGTCGAGAAAGCTATGTGTGGGATCAAAGTTTAGGATGGAGGCCGAAATGGCAAAACCAATTATGGCAAAAGCCACTGCAGTGTGGCTAGTAGACAATACGACGCTTAGCTTTAAGCAAATTGCTGATTTTGTTGAGATGCATGAGCTTGAAGTGCAAGGTATTGCAGATGGTGATGTGGCCGCCGGTGTTAAAGGATTTGATCCGATTGGTAACAATCAGCTTACACAGGAAGAAATTGACACCGCTCAATCGAATCCGCTCCATAAGCTGTCCCTAAAATTCTATGCAGCAGCTGTTGGTGAGGAAAAACGCCGTGGTCCGCGCTATACGCCTTTGTCCAAACGCCAAGATCGCCCAGCGTCAATTCTTTGGTTGGTCAAGTTTCATCCTGAGCTGTCTGATGGCCAAATTTCCAAGCTTGTGGGAACGACCAAACCCACAATTCAGGCCATCCGCGAAAGAACCCATTGGAATATAACAAACATCAACCCAATAGACCCGGTGGCGCTTGGTTTGTGTAAGCAAACTGAACTGGACGTGTTGGTTCAAAAAGCCAATGCTAAAAAGCTGCGTGATGGTGAAGTAATGTCAGATGATGAGCGCCGCCGATTGGTTAGTACAGAGCAAAGTTTGGGTATGTCGGATGAGCCTCGTATTCCAGCCGAAATTTCAGGCCTAAAAACCTTTACATTGGCTGATGCTCCAGAACATGAAGAAGAAGAACGGCAACATGGTGACTTGCTGGATGCTGATAGCTTCTTTAATCTACCAAGCTGGGATGGCGACGCCAGCTAAATAATATATGCGTTTTAGGCGGCTTCGGCCCCTAAACTTTCCAGGTCATTAGGATTAAATCTTTTTGCGCGCTCTTAAAGCAGCTGTAATTGTGCCATCGTCAAGATAATCTAACTCGCCACCGATAGGCACGCCCTGCGCAAGGGTTGAGACAGTCACATCACCCAATTGATCGGCAATATAGTGAGCTGTTGTTTGGCCGTCGATTGTGGCATTTAGCGCTAATATTACTTCGGTTACATTCTCATCTAGCACTCGTTGCAGTAACCTCGGTATTCGCAGCTCATCTGGGCCAATGGCATCCAATGCTGACAGGGTGCCGCCGAGAACATGGTAGCGGCCTTTGAATACTCCAGAGCGCTCCATTGCCCAAAGGTCTGAGACATCTTCTACTACACAAATTTCACCTGTAAAGCGTTTGGGGCTTTGGCAGATGTCACAGGTGTCAGAAGTTCCAACGTTTGAACAAGTCAAACATTCACGTACGGTAATCGCAACCTCAGCCAGAACATCAGCCAGTGGGGTCATTAATAAGGCACGTTTTTTGATCATGTGTAATACTGCGCGCCGAGCAGAACGTGGCCCCAAGCCGGGCAGTTTTGCCATTAAGTCGATCAGGTGATCCAAATCTTTAGAGGTGTTATTCATTGAGTTACCGTGAGGGCAAATGCGGCGCCCTGCAAGCCCATATTCGGAATGATTCTAGAATGGCAGCTTCATATCTGCGGGTAGGCCGAGGCTTTGCTGCAAGCGTTGCATTTCGGATCCAGATTTTTCTGTCGCTTTGGCCTGTGCATCTTTGATTGCGGCAAGGATAAGATCTTCAACCACTTCTTTTTCATTGGGATCGAAAATGCTAGCATCAATACTCAAACTGGTCAAAAAGCCTTTGGCGTTTGCTGTAGCTGTCACTAAGCCAGCACCACTTTCACCAGTTACGGTTATATTGGCCAAATCCTCTTGCATTTGAGCCATTTTACCTTGCATTTCTTGGGCTGTCTTCATCATTTTCGCCATATCACCAAGACCGTTTAGCATGTTTTACCTCGTTTGTAGTTGGATCAATGTGTGGGTATTAGCCACAAAATTCTATGTTAAGCTATTCGTCGTCAAAGGGATCCCATTCGTCTTCAACTTCTGGAAGGGCCTCTATTTGTGCTTCTGTCGCAATATCTTTGGCAGTACGAATTTCAGTGATTTCAGCCTTTGGAAAGGCAATTAGTACTGCCTTCACTAAAGGATGGGATTTAGCTATTTGTGTGAGTGCTGTGGTTGCGGCATCTCGCATCTCTGCGATGGTTTTGGCACCATTACTGCCGATAGATACGGCCCATCGATTTCCAGTCCAAGTTTGCAGTTTGCTACCAAGACGCTGCGCCAAATCTTTTGGGGCGTCTTCTGTGGGTTCAAATTCGATGCGGCCTGGGGAGTAGCTGATTAATCGTAGGGTAGTTTCTACATCTACTAAAAGCTTTACGTCGCGGTGATTTCTAATAAGAATTAATACATCCTGGAACCGAGCAGGGCTGGCTAGCGCATCTTCAGCGGGCTTCACGACTAAGGCTGCGGTGACGCCAGCAGTGTTCTTAGTTTGCAGCGCAGGGGGCGCTTGCTGAGATCTAGTGGTCTTGAATGTATTTGTCGGGAGATCAATACTGGACGCATAGGGCTTGCCCTGAGCTGCGGCTATTGGAGCTGAAGTAGGCGTATTTTGCAATTTTCGGATGAGTTCGTCGGGTGTGGGTAAATCTGCCACATGAGTTAGGCGGATTATGGCCATTTCGGCAGCCATCATCGTATTGGGCGCGCAGCCAACCTCTTCGAGTGCTTTCAGCAGCATTTGCCACATGCGGCTTAGCACACGCATGGGTAAAGCATTCGCCATTGCGAGGCCCCGGCTACTTTCATCCGGTGACACCGTAGGATCATCAGCGGCGGCGGGGGTGATCTTGATTACACTGACCCAATGGCTCACCTCTGCTAGATCCCGTAGTACGGCCATTGGGTCGGCACCTGCTGCATATTGGCTGGATAATTCTCCAAGAGCACCGGCCGCATCTCCGCGTAGGATCAGATCAAATAAATCTAAAACCCGGCCACGATCTGCCAGGCCCAGCATGGCTCTTACTTGCTCTGCGGTCGTCTCTCCTCCGCCATGTGAAATTGCTTGATCCAGAAGTGATTGCGCGTCGCGAGCCGAACCTTCTGCTGCGCGGGTGATCAGGCCCAAAGCCTCATCAGTGATTTCAGCTCCTTCAGACTTAGTAATTTTTTGTAACAGGGCGATCATAACTTCGGGTTCTATACGCCGCAGGTCAAACCGCTGGCATCGTGATAGCACCGTGACTGGCACCTTACGAATTTCTGTAGTAGCGAAAATAAATTTCACATGCGCTGGTGGTTCTTCCAGCGTTTTGAGCAATGCGTTGAAAGCATTGGTAGACAGCATGTGAACCTCATCGATAATGTAGATCTTATAGCGAGCGGAAGCGGCTCGATAAGCAACGGAGTCGATAATTTCGCGAATGTCTCCAACGCCGGTGCGGCTCGCGGCATCCATCTCCATTACGTCGACATGTCGGCCTTTCATTATTGAAGTGCAATGTTCGCATTGCCCGCAAGGATCAATGGTAGGGCCACTATTACCATCTACGCCGATACAATTCATTCCTTTGGCGATGATGCGAGCTGTGGTAGTTTTGCCGGTACCCCGGATCCCCGTCATAATAAATGCTTGGGCTATGCGTTCAGCTTCAAAGGCATTGCGCAGGGTCTGGACCATGGTGTCTTGACCAACAAGATCCACAAAGGTCTCTGGCCGATATTTTCTTGCCAAAACTTGATATGCTTGTGTTTCAGTCATGAACTTCCCTCGAATCCTGAATTAACGCTACAGGCTGCGTACGCATTGGTCCAGCAAACCTGTACTGGCCCCCAGTGTAAACGACGGAGCGAAAGGGTAGGGTGAGAGGTTGGACATCGACCCAAGTGGGGCTCGTTGTGGCTGCTTCCTTCCGGATCTGACCAGGTTGGCGAGGCACTTGCCCGCGCCAACCCCTCAGTTCTCTTATAGGCTTTTGAAAATCACATTGCAATTCATCGTTGGGGCGAATTGAATAGAAAGAGATCAAAAAGTTAGGATTTTCCAAATGCGTCACGCGGAAACAGTCACATTCGGGGGCTCTGCGTTGAACCGCGCCGCCGAATTGCGCAATCCAGAGGCGCAAGTGGCGCTTTTAGCGCAAAATAATGGGAAAACTACGATTTTTTGGCGGGGCAAGCCATTGGTGTGTGTGCAGCCTGGTGGGGATCTTGGTTTGGCTTGGGTGGATCTTGATCACTTGGCATTGGGCCGAGCGCGCGAATCGCTTGTCTTTTTGGCATTGGACAACGAGGCGGTCCCGCTATTTTTGGCCGATATCTCAATTTGGGAGCCTGAAGAGCTGCCTGAGACGCTGAATGCCTTTCTTGACCCGTCCGAACAATTCCACCCTAAGTTAACTGATGGCCAATATTTTGCTGAACTGCGTCGTGTAATGACCCAACTTTCAGAACGCGATGCCGAACTGGCCGCGATGGCTCGTGGGGTTTTAGAATGGCACCGCACCCATGGGTTTTGTGCAACCTGTGGTGGGCTTACAAATATTACTATGGCGGGTTGGCAGCGCAATTGCCCTGCGTGCAGCCGCTCACATTTCCCCAGGACCGACCCGGTAGTGATCATGTTAATAACACATGGCAACAGGGTGTTGATGGGCCGTTCGCATGTTTGGCCCGAAGGTATGTACTCGCTTTTAGCCGGATTTGTGGAGCCTGGGGAAACTCTTGAGGGTGCGGTGCGGCGTGAAGTCTTCGAAGAATCAGGCATTCGTGTGGGCGCTGTTGACTATCTGGCTAGCCAACCCTGGCCATTTCCAGCTTCTTTAATGTTTGGCTGTGCGGGTGTTGCGGTGAATACGGATATCACGATTGACCCAAAAGAGATTGAGGATGCGCTTTGGGTTAGTCGTGAGGAGATGCTTGATATCTTTGAAGGGGTTCACCCAAAAATAAAACCGGCAAGAGAAGGCGCTATTGCTCATTTCCTACTGGAAAACTGGCTTTCTGATCGCCTTAAATAATTCTAAATAACTATATAATACGCTTTCAACATGCGAACCCCGCGTATAAAATAATTTTTTTGCTAGTAAGGGTTGTGACCCACATTGAAGCCTGTGTTGTGCGAATCGTGGTGAGGAGCTATATCGATATGATTTAATTCACACAAAGCAGACAGTTTCTTTCCATTTGTAAATCCACCAAACATTGTACAATCTTGGCGGTATTTAAACTGAAAAGGCTTACTAGGAAAAATTTGTGTAAAGCTTGTCATAATGGCCTGCCGCAGTCGGCAGGGTAAGTGCCAAGAACCCTAATCATATCGGTGAAGAAGGATAATTCATCAAAAGCCCGCTTCACTTCGGGATCGTCTGGATGGCCTTCAATATCGGCGTAGAACTGTGTGGCCCGAAATGCGCCGTCCACCATGTAGCTTTCTAATTTAATCATATTGACCCCGTTGGTGGCAAACCCACCCATGGCTTTATAGAGAGCCGCTGGGATGTTGCGCACCTGAAATAAAAAGCTAGTGAGCATCTTTTCGCTGCGACGTTCACTGGTTGCTGTGGTCGACATCACAAGAAAGCGTGTAGTGTTGTGGGATTGATCCTCGACGTCTTTTTGTAAAACATTAAGTCCATGTATTTTACCTGCCAGCTCGGATGCCAATGCTGCGGCATCTCGTTCATTGGCTGCTGCGATGTCAGCAGCGGCGCCTGCATTGTCGGCGGCAACTTCGCTAAGAATGCCATGGGCGTCCAGAAAATTACGGCATTGCGGTAAGATCACCATATGCCCACGTGCCACTTTGATATCTTTCAAAATGACTCCTGGCAGTGCCAACAGATTGATGCGCACTCGCACGAAAACCTCATCATTGATAAATAAACCACTTTCTGGGAGTAAGCGGTGCATATCGGCCACGCGGCCATAGGTGGTGTTTTCCACTGGCAGCATCGCGAACTCGGCTGCGCCGGAGCGCACTGAAGTGATAACATCCTCAAATGTTGCACATGGCAGAGGTCTGTGATCGGGCCGGGCGGCGAGGCACGCTTCGTGTGAGTAGGCGCCCAATTCACCTTGGAAGGCAATTTTTTTGGCCATTTAATGTCTCCTGAGCATTTTATTTGAAAAAGGTCGTTTAGTCGCGCCATCTACACCTTGCGCGACAGGGTGGGAAGAGACTACAGGGTATCAACAAATTGTAATGACGGATCGCGACATGTTTGACACGATGACTTTGACCAAAATTGCATCCGCCCTGTGTTCGGCTTTGCTTGTTCTGGTTCTTGGCGGCTGGATTGCTGACAAGGTCTACAGCCCTGCAAGCCATGGAGAGGACCATAGTGTTGCCTGGATTGAAACTGATTCAGGGCCCTCTGAGGAGATTATTATTGAGGATGGGCCAGATTTGGCTGAGCTTTTAGCTTCTGCGGACCTTGTTAAGGGTGCAAAAACCTTTAAAAAATGTGCCGCCTGCCACAAGTTGGAAGACGGGGTAAATGGAGTTGGGCCGCATCTTTATGGTGTTGTGAACCGCGATGTTGGTGCAGTTAGTGGCTTCAAATACTCAGGCAGCTTGGTTGCAGTAGCGCAGAACTGGAGTTCAGATAACCTTAATGGCTTCCTGACTAAACCCTCCAAATATGCTCCAGGTACGAAAATGAGTTTTAATGGCCTCTCTAAATCCGCAGATCGTGCTAACCTGATTGCCTACCTTGGGACTATCGGAAACTAAGACTAGGTGCGCTGAGGTCTTGAGCCTCAGTAGGCGTGATTCAAGATAAATTGAGATGGCCTTTGGCGGCCCTTTTTTTGTAAATAGACCCAAAAGTTATTACCTTTGTTTGCAATCACTTTAAAAATATGAGTTTCCCCCTTCGCAATTACAAAAATTGGTTTAAGTTAAGCTGAAGGCAGGAATGACCTGCAAATAATGAAGGAATCAAAAATGGCTTTGCCTTTGTTCAAACGTATATTTTTTTCGACGGTTTTCGCGGTATTGTGCTCTGATCAAGTTCGTGCGGAGGGCCACGATTCAATCACAGTCAGTCATGGGTATTCATTTTTTGGTGACTTGAAATACCCTGCTAATTTTTCTCATCTGGACTACGTGAATCTTGATGCTCCCAAAGGTGGTGAAATTTCACAATGGGGCTTTGGCACGTTTGATAGCTTCAACGCCTATGCTCGCAAGGGCAATCAAGCATCGCTCTCATCGATGCCTTATGAAGCAATTTTGACAAGCTTTGCCGATGATATCACCGCTTCCTATTGTTTTCTTTGCACCACAATTGAATACCCTGAAAGCCTAGATTGGGCCATTTTTAACCTGCGTGATGATGTAACCTTCTCAGATGGGTCAAGCTTGACCGCTGAAGATGTGAAATTTACCTTTGATCTATTTATGGAGCAGGGCCTGCCGTCCTACCGGGCTGCCGTGTCGGGAATGGTGGCTTCTATTGAGGTACTTGACCCGTTGAGAATTAAATTCGTTTTTGCGAAAGATGCACCACGCCGCGATGTAGTAGGTTTGGCGGGAGGAATTCCAGTATTTTCTAAATCATGGTTTGGAGCCACTGGTGCTCGTTTGGACGAATCGACACTGGTGCCTTTCATTGGAACGGGCCCCTATATTCTTGAATCTTATGAGATTAACGAGCGTGTGATCTATGAGCGGCGTGCCGATTACTGGGGCCAGAATATACCCATCAATGTCGGACGTAATAACTTTGATCGCATCCGCGTGGAATATTTCGCAGACAGCGCTGCAGCCTTCGAAGGTTTCAAGGCTGGGGTGTATACTTTCCGCTCAGAAAATAGTTCTAAACAGTGGGCGACCTCTTATGATTTTGGCGCAATTGAGGCGGGCCATGTCGTCAAAACTGAACTTCCAGATGGAGATCTGGCACTTGCCCAAGCCTATGTTTTCAATTTACGTCGGGAGAAGTTTCAAGACCCATTGGTGCGCGAAGCTTTGGGAATGATGTTAAATTTTGAATGGTCTAATGAGCAGTTATTTTATGGGCTTTATGATCGTGTAAATTCTTTCTGGGGTAACTCTGAACTTGAGGCTGCTGGAGTGCCGGAGGGCAACGAACTTGCAGTCCTGCAATCTATTGTCAAACAAGGCTTGCTTGATAGTGATATCCTCACAGCAACGGCTGTTATGGCACCAGTGTCGGGCGGCCGGCAATTGGACCGTAAAAACCTGCGCCGTGCTTCCACTTTGATGGAGCAGGCAGGCTGGCTGGTGAATGTGGACGGGATGCGCGAGAAAGACGGGCAACTTTTCACACTGGAAGTTCTTGCCAACTCACCAGCGTTTGACAGGATCACCAACCCAATGATTGAGAATATGAAGTCTCTTGGTATCGATGCGCGCCTTAATCGGGTCGATGGCGCCCAGGTTATGGAACGTTCGCGAGCTTACGACTTTGATGTCATGAACCACTCGATGCGTATGTCTTTGGAACCGTCCTCAGGCCTAGAACAATATTTTGGAACCAAGGCGATGGAGGGAAGCAGTCGTAATCTCATGGGTTTCTCAGATCCTGCGGTAGATGCGTTGATTGAACTGGTCGTACGTTCAGAAACTAAAGCAGATCTAAATATTCGGATTAGGGTTTTGGACCGTGTATTGCGCTCTAAGAGATTTTGGATTCCGCAGTGGTTCAAAGCAGTGCACACAGTGGCCTATTATGATCAATATGAATATCCTATCCCCTTGCCACCCTATGCTCTTGGCGAGTTGGATTTCTGGTGGTTCAATGCGGAAAAAGCCGCAAAACTAGATGATGCAGGTGCATTGAACTAATATGGGCGCCTATATACTCCGCCGGCTTCTGCTGGTGATCCCCACACTACTGGGCGTGATGATAGTAAATTTTGCACTAATCCAATTTGTGCCTGGTGGCCCTGTGGAGCAAGTTTTGGCACAATTAGAAGGTGAGGGGGATGTTTTTGCAGCTATCACTGGTGGTGGTGATGCAGGGATTGACAGCAGTGCAATAATGAGTATAAAGGTGCTCGTGGATTACCACCTGAATTAATTGAAGATTTAGAAAGACAATTTGGATTTGATAAGCCTCCCGTAGAGAGATTCCTAACCATGATATGGAATTATATTAGGTTTGATTTTGGTGAAAGTTATTTTAGATCAATAACTATAATTGATTTAATTTTAGAAAAAATGCCAGTGTCTATAACGCTAGGTTTGTGGTCAACTTTATTAGCTTATTTAGTATCAATACCTCTAGGAATTCGCAAAGCTGTTAAAGATGGGTCAGCATTCGATGTTTGGACTTCTGGGATCATAATTGCAGCATATGCAATTCCAGGATTACTTTTTGGCATTCTATTAATAGTCTTGCGGGTGGGTCCTACTGGCAGATATTTCCACTCAGAGGTCTGACATCCAACGGGTTTGAAGAGCTGAGCCTTTTTGGCAAGATTGGCGATTATTTTTGGCATATGGCCCTGCCCATTTTTGCCTCTGTCATTTCTGGTTTTGCAACTCTCACGCTTCTGACGAAAAACTCATTTCTCGATGAAATCCGTAAGCAATATGTTGTAACCGCTCGCGCCAAAGGTTTGACCGAAAACCGTGTTCTGTTCGGCCATGTCTTTCGTAATGCCATGTTGATTGTGATAGCGGGCTTCCCCAGCTTGTTTATTGGGGTATTTTTTGGGGGTTCATTGTTTATTGAGACTATTTTTTCATTAGATGGTTTGGGTAGACTTGGATTTGAAGCCGCATTGACCCGTGACTATCCTGTGATGTTTGGCACGTTGTTCGCCTTTGGACTGTTGTCGCTAGTGGTCGGGATCTTATCCGACCTTATGTATGTATTTATCGATCCACGGATTGATTTTGAGGCCCGTGGATGATCACACTCTCCCCTCTAAACAAACGCCGCTTGAGCAATTTCAAGAAAAACCGTCGGGCAGTTTGGTCACTTTTTATATTCTCGATACTGTTTGGGCTTAGTTTGTTTGCAGAATTTCTGGCTAACGATAAACCAATTTTAGTTAGTTACCGAGGCGAACTTTACAGCCCTGTAATCAAATTTTATCCAGAGACCACCTTTGGAGGGGATTTTAAAACTGAGGCGACCTACCGAGACCCTGAGGTTACAATGTTTAATCCGCTCTGGGGGGTTAGAGGTATGTTTTGAGGATCCAGAGGTAACTATGGATGCTATTTCCAGTGATGACTTGGGCGTGGAAGTTGAAGGTTTCTATGAAGGCTGGATGATCTGGCCGCCGGTGCCCTATAGCTATGACACACCGAATGATTTGGGCCGCTCAGCCCCGTCGCCGCCGGATGCTTCCCATTGGCTGGGAACAGACGACACCACCCGCGACGTCCTGGCACGTGTAATTTATGGGTTTAGGTTATCAATTCTGTTCGCGCTTGTAGTTACCATCTTTGCTTCAATCATTGGTATATTAGCGGGCGCGATACAGGGTTATTTTGGCGGTTGGTTAGACCTTTTATTTCAACGTTTTCTTGAGGTTTTTAGTGCTTTGCCATCTCTGTATGTAATAATCATTCTGACCGCAATTTTAGGTAGAAGTTTTTGGCTTTTAGTCACATTATCAATAATATTTGGCTGGCCAGCGCTCACGGGGTTGATCCGTGCGGAGTTTTTTCGGGCTCGCAACTTTGAATACGTGCGCGCGGCGCAGGCGCTCGGGGTCAACAATTGGACCATAATGATGCGTCATATTTTGCCCAATGCTATGGTTGCGACACTTACATTCCTGCCTTTCATTGTGACTGGCGCGATCTCGACACTGGCTGGGCTAGATTTCCTTGGTTTTGGTCTGCCGTCTTCGTCACCATCCTTAGGTGAGTTGTCGCAACAGGCCAAATTAAACCTACAATCGCCCCACCTTGGTTTCACGGCCTTCTTTGTATTCACGATCATGTTATCGCTCTTAGTGTTTATCTTTGAAGGTGTGCGGGATGCCTTCGACCCGCGTAAGGTATTTTCATGAACGTACTAGAGATCCGCAATTTATCTGTTGAGTTTAATCAAGATGGCCTGGCCACAACTGCTGTGCGAGACGTGTCTTTTAGCATCGGTGCGGGGGAGACCGTGGCCGTAGTGGGAGAATCTGGCTCTGGTAAGTCAGTTACCGCTCTAGCGACAGTAGATCTTCTACCTGAAAGTGCGCTTGTGCGGGGATCGGTTCAATATCAAGGTGAGGAACTGCTTGGTGCGCCGGAGACGACTTTGCAACGTATTCGTGGTAATGACATTAGCTTTATTTTTCAGGAACCAATGACTTCCTTGAACCCGTTGCATACCATTGAAAAACAATTGGGCGAAAGTCTTGGGGTACATCAAGGCCTGCGCGGTATTCCCCTGCAAGATAGAATCGTTGAGCTGCTTACTAAGGTAGGTATCCCTGATCCAGTGATGCGGCTGAAATCATATCCCCATCAATTGTCTGGGGGGCAAAGACAGAGGGTTATGATAGCAATGGCTTTGGCAAATGAGCCTGATCTGTTGATCGCCGATGAGCCTACAACCGCATTGGATGTGACTATTACAAGCGCAAATACTTGAGCTGTTGGCGGACCTACAGAAACAGCGAGAGATTGGCATTGTCTTTATCAGTCACGATCTGGCCGTGATCGCCGACATCGCTGATCGGGTTGTGGTGATGCAGCATGGAGCTGTAGTGGAAATGGGTCTGACACAACAGGTTTTTGAGAGCCCAGTACACTCTTATACTAAAATGCTATTGGATGCTGAAACTATTGGTTCGCCTTTGCCCGTACAACTTGGTGCGGTAGAGTTGCTGCGTACGGACCAGCTTAAGATCTGGTTTCCTGTTCAGCGCGGGCTTTTTCGGCGCACCGTTGGGTATGTCAAAGCGGTGAACGATGCCAGCCTATCCGTCAGAGCGGGCGAAACTTTGGGAATTGTAGGGGAATCAGGGTCTGGCAAAACATCTCTTGCTTTGGCGGTGATGCGGTTGATCGCCTCTGAAAATGGGATTTCCTTTTTGGGACGCGATATTCAGTGCTTGAACCGCCGGCAAATGCGCCCGCTCCGAAGTGATATGCAGATTGTTTTCCAAGATCCGTTTGGCAGCCTTAGTCCACGTATGTCTGTGATGGAAATTATCTCTGAAGGCCTTGAAATTCATAGTAAATCTGATCAAAAAATTCATCGCGAAATGGTTTCTGTGATGCTGCACGAAGTGGGTTTGGATCCCGCCACAATGGACCGTTATCCGCATGAATTCTCAGGTGGTCAACGCCAAAGGGTAGCAATTGCTCGTGCGATGATTTTGCGGCCTAAGTTCGTGGTATTAGACGAGCCTACTTCTGCCTTGGATCGTACAGTCCAAGTGCAAATTGTAGAACTGCTGCGGAGCTTGCAAGAAAAATATCAGCTTGGATATCTGTTCATCAGCCACGACCTCAAGGTAGTGCGGGCTCTGTCGCATAAAGTGGTAGTTATGAAGGATGGCGATATTGTGGAACATGGCTCAGCAATACAAGTATTCGACGCGCCACAACATCCTTACACCCAGAGCTTGCTGGCTGCAGCTTACACCAAGAAGGACGTTATGTTAAAGCTCTTGGTCGTGGTGCAAGAAAAAGTAGATAATGGCATTGGGGCATATTGGAGCTTTATCAAAAACAGGGGTTATTTTCTCTGTGGCTCCCACCTTCTTCCCTGGTTCTTGGATATTTTTTAACTAACTCAAAATACTACCAACATAGGCGGTGGGATGAAGTGAGCTTTTAGCTTGGGGCAATTAGATAGCATGATTGTTGCTGAGCATGAAGCCTGCGACATACTAGGTCAGCGCTATCCCGAGTGAGGCCAGTGAACAATGCATCATATCCGGTGGCGCGGGTTTTCACAGTTCTATTTGCTCCATCCAAGGTATTCATTTCGGCTAATGCCATCCGTAACAAAACCCGTTCCGCTTGATAACGTGAGTCGAATTCTCCAATATTAATAGCCCAAGTCCGGCTTCCTGATGTTAACCTTCGGGCTACAGTTTCAGTTTGCTGTTCTTTTACAGGCTCCGCTAAAACTGATATGCGGTGCGGACGGGCGCGTGGTGATTTGGCAGCCATGCCCGAGGTATAGGTTGTTTCCGTGGGCTGCACGGCCACCGCGCTTGATGTGGCAGAATGTAGTGCAATGAGAATGTCTTCTGGTTGAATTTGCTTCTCGAGTGTTGATGCTATGAGTGGTTCAGGTAGTGTTGTTTGTGAGGTAAATGGTCGAACTTTTGGACGTAGAGAGCGTTTGACGGCAGTTATTAAACGGACAGTTTTACCTTTATGCTCGTTTTGGTTCTTATTGTAAGGTGGCAGGCTTGGCCGTTGGAGTTTGGCAGTTGTCGGTGCCCGCTTGAACCCCATGTCTAGTAACTTGGCCACGCGGTTGTTACGCGCTGCTGTGGAAGAGCCACCAAACATTGTAGCGATGATACGTTCACCGCCACGTTCAGCGGAAGCTACTAGATTAAAGCCTGCAGCGCGAGTATAGCCTGTTTTGATACCGTCAGCGCCCCTATAGGCCGCAAGGAACTTGCGGTTGGTATTATTTACCCGACGTATTTTTGCATTGGCACTGCGGCGAGAGAATAGATTGTAATATTGTGGATAGTCATAAATCATATGGCGCCCTAAAAGGGTCATATCACGTGCGGTGGACAGGTGGCCTGATCGGGTCAGCCCATGGGCATTTTTAAACGTTGTCCGGTTCATTCCCATGGCGCGCGCTGTTCGGGTCATACGTTTGGCAAAGGCTGCCTCAGATCCCGATATAGCTTCGCCAATTGCGGTCGCGGCATCATTGGCGGATTTCACAGAGGCTGCACGAATTAAGTACCGAAGCTGGATTTTTTGACCTTTTCTAAGCCATAGCTTGGATGGAGGCTCGGACGATGCGTTGCGTGAGACCATGACATAGCTATCCAGAGAAATCTCATTTTGTTCGATGGCCTGAAATGCAACGTAAAGTGTCATCATTTTTGTTAAAGAGGCTGGGTGCAAACGGGCATCTGCGTTTCTTGAATGGTATATTTTACCAGTCCTTGCGTCCATTACTACTGCCGCATACGGCGCAGAATTAACCACTGACGGAAGAAGGATCACCGCAAAAAAGGCCGCGATGAAATAGGGTATGAGCCGGTGTTTCACGCCTGTTGCCTCGCTCTTAATATGTGCCGGGATTTTTCCCGTGCTTTGCTCTTCTAGCACATTCGAATCAGTGAAAAAATAGCTAAAATAAGGCTATTTTAAGGACTGGAAATCGCTCATTTGCGCGAATGGTCGAATTATCAGCTATATGTAGTGAAAATTCTTCAGTTGCCTAATTTATGTCATATTTGGGCCAACAAATCACACACGTTTTTGAATTCATGGGCCTTAAAAAACCGTGGGTGTGATGTGGGTTCAACCGCCTTTTCCATGTCCCATTCATAGCGGGCTGGTACGTGAATTGCCGCAGCCCCAGCATCGAGGGCGGGCACAATGTCAGACTTTATCGAGTTGCCCACCATAGCTGCCGTCTTCACGTCGGTCCCAAAAATTTTGCTGTAGGTGTTCATCTGCTTTTCGCTCACGATATGCACATCGTTGAAAAACCCACCTAAGCCTGATTGTGCTAATTTTTGCTCTTGGTGCAGAAGATCGCCTTTGGTGATTAACACCAATTTGTAGGTATCGGCTAATTGCGGCAAGCAATCTGCTACGCCGGGTAAGAGATGAATGGGGTGGCTCAACATATCTTGCCCCATTCTGACTATGTCGTGGATCACATGGGCGGGAACTTGAGCCTGAGATACATCAATCGCTGTTTCGACCATCGAAAGCATGAAGCCTTTTATCCCGTAGCCATATCGCCCTAGGTTACGCCGTTCCGCGGCTAATAGGTGCTTATGCAGAGGGTCGGGGGGCATGTACGCAGCCAGCATATCGGCAAAGCGGTCTTGGACCATACGAAAGAACTCTTCGTTTTGCCAAAGTGTGTCATCGGCATCTATGCCTAAAATTTTGATGCTACTTGGCACGAGGGCCCTTCCAATTAAGTAAATGAGTTTTATATACTCTACATCATGCTCTGTTGGTTAACAGGGGAAAATAAGGATTGTATTTTGACGGCTAATTGGATTCTGGCAACTGATACTCCCGAAAACGAGAGTGATATTGGCGTCGCCTTGGATACTCGTCCAAAAACTAAGCGCCCACCTTTATACAAGGTGATGATACTTAATGATGACTATACGCCAATGGAATTTGTGATAATGATCCTTGAAAGATTTTTTGGGTTAACCCATCAAGAAAGTTTCGAACTCATGCTCACTGTGCATAAAAAAGGCTTAGCGATTGTGGGGGTTTACAGCCGCGAAATTGCAGAAACTAAAGTGACGCAAGTATCGGAAATGGCTCAACGGCATGAGCACCCTTTGCAATGCACTATGGAAAAAGAGTAAAGTTTTGGTGCGCCTTTCACTTGCGTTTGAAACTGGTTTGCCGAAGCCCGATGGCCCGGTCGCCGCTCTACACCCTGAGGTTGGATTCGATATTGCCGGCCTTACAGAGGCATTGATCGTCCAGCCTTTTTTTCCAACCAACCGAGCATGGGAAAACCAAGGCTTCGCCTGTGATGTTTCACTGCCCACCCGTCGGTTTTCGCTTGCCATTGTTTGCTGTACTCGCTCGAAACAACAAACTGCTGATCTGATCGCGCAGGCGGCGGCTCAAGCAGATATTGTTGTAGTTGATGGTCAAAAGGACGATGGCATCGGCAGCCACTATAAGAACTTGCGCAAACTTACGGATGTTCAAGGGACTATTACAAAGGGCCATGGCCGATTGTTTTGGTTTGCTGGGCTTGAATTTGGCACCCCTGAGGGCCGCAGATCAAAAATTTGACGGTTTTGTTACAAGGCCGGGAGTTTTCTCGGCGGGGGCGGTGGATTCTGCATCTGCGTTGTTAGCTGGCGCCCTTCCTGGACATTTGTCTGGTGATATTGCTGATTTTGGAGCTGGTTGGGGCTATTTGTCTTCGTGCATTCTGAGCCGTGAGGCTGTGACTAAGTTGGATTTAGTGGAGGCTGATTTTATATCTCTTGACTGCGCCAAGAAAAATGTTCCTGACCCGCGGGCTGCGTTTTTTTGGGCTGATGCCACGGCTTGGAATGGGTCTTATGATGCTGTAGTTATGAACCCCCCGTTCCACACCAGTAGGGTGGGAGATCCCGAATTGGGCCGCGCCTTTATTGCCGGAGCAAAACGTTCTTTGAAAACCAAAGGCTCCCTTTATTTGGTGGCTAATCGTCATCTGCCCTATGAGACCGCTTTAGAGCAATGCTTTGCAAAGGTAATGGAGCTTCCTGGTAACGGGCGCTTTAAGCTTTTTCATGCGTCTCGCCCCAAACGCAAATAAAGGTTAGCATGCTTGAGATTCGCAACCCTCAGGAGACCACATGTCTTTTTCTGTAGCTGGTAAAACTGCCATCGTCACCGGTGCTGCCAATGGTGTTGGTTTAGCCATCGCTCGGCATCTTGCCGATGCTGGCGCTAATGTGATGTTTGCCGATAAAGATGAAGCGCGCCTGCGTGCGGAGGTCGGTGATGATGACACCAGATACTAAAAATATTCGTTATTTTTCTGGTGATCTCCGTGAAAAATTAAATATTGCCAACCTGTTGTCAGCCACATTGGATGCCTTTGATCAAGTTGATATTTTGGTAAATGGTGCTCGCCAGGTGATCCGGACAATGCCGCTGGACCCGGATGATGAAAGCATGTCGATCATGTTGGATCAAAACCTTTTAGCGGGCCTGAAGCTGTCACAATTGGTGGCACGTCGTATGATCAAACAGGGCAAGGACTCTGAAAAATCCTGCATTGGTACAATAATCAACTTATCCTCAATAGCTGCACAGAGAACCCAATCTGAATTAATGGCGTTTTCTGTTAGCTGTGCTGCTCTAGACCAAATGACTCGGTCACTGGCTGTCAGTCTGGCACCTAAACGAGTGCGGGTTAATGCAGTTGCCTTTGGGTCGGTCATGTCTGCATCTTTACAAGATCATCTTCGCGCAAACCCTGATCACCGTGAGGCGATATTAGCTGCCACACCTCAGGGTCGGATTGCGGGGCCCACAGAGGTTGCTGAAGCTGTGCAGTTTCTTGCCTCTGATAGTTCTGCTTTTGTGACTGGCGAAATTTTGACGGTCGATGGTGGCCGAAGCCTTGTTGATGCTGTGAGTACATCTCTCCATTGAATGCTGATATGATTGATCATTTTAAATCCCAAAAAGCTGATGCCAGCGTATGGTTTCGTAGTTTACGTGACGAAATAGTTGCGCGCTTTGAGCGTATGGAGCGGCAGCATATTGGGGACTCACCTGCAGGCGAATTTGAGGTCAGTGCAACCAAACGCACCTCTGATGATGGGTCTGATGCGGGGGGAGGGTTAATGAGTGTGATGCGTGGTGGTAGAGTATTTGAAAAAGTGGGTATAAATGTCTCTACTGTGTTTGGTACACTGGGAGCCCGTGCTCAGGATGCGATGGCGGCCCGCAAAGGCCTACCGGGTATGAGAGATGACCCGCGCTTTTGGGCGGCTGGTATTTCGTTAGTGGCACACATGCAAAACCCACATTGTCCAGCTGTCCACATGAACACGCGGATGTTTTGGACGCCGCATGCTTGGTGGTTTGGTGGTGGGTCCGACTTGAACCCCTGCATCGAATACCCAGAAGATACCGCACAGTTTCATGGTGTCTTAGAGGCTTACTGTACCCCACATGGCGCAGACCTTTACCCACGTTATAAAGCTTGGGCGGATGAATATTTCTATATTCCACATCGCAAGCGCGCGCGTGGCGTGGGGGGTATTTTTTATGATGATCACTGCTCTGGTGATTGGCATAAAGACTTTGCTTTGACCCAAGATGTCGGTCGTGCATTTTTACCAGCTTATGTGCCTTTGGTTGAGGCTCGCTTGGGACAAAGCTGGGATGCGGATAACCGTGAAACCCAGTTGATTCACCGTGGTCTTTACGCGGAGTATAACCTTGTTTACGATCGTGGTACTCGTTTTGGGCTGGAAACTGGCCATGATCCTGACGCGGTATTAATGAGCCTGCCGCCGTTGGCAAAGTGGACTTAAGCGTAGCTGCGGACTGTGTCTATCATCAATTGTACGTTTTCAGGATTAGCATCTGGCGTGATGCCATGGCCCAAATTAAAAATATGTGGCCCATTGGATAAAGCCTGCACAATGGCTGTTGTGTCATCTATCAAATCTTGCCCTCCGGCGACCATATGGCGCGAAGCTAGGTTGCCCTGGACGCAGCCGTCCACTTGTATGTTTTGCGCGGCCCAAGCCGCCGAGATAGAGTTGTCAATGGCAACACAGTCAGCACCGGTAGCCCTGGCAAAACCGACATAATTATCTCTTGCTTCGCGTGGGAATGCTATGATGGGTGTATCGGGATGGCGCTGCTTGAGAGATGAAATAATACGTTTTGTTGGAGCTAATGCGTACTTTTGAAAATCATTGCCCTGCAAAGAACCAGCCCAGCTATCAAACAGTTTCACAACTTCAGCACCTGCCAAAATTTGCTGTGATAAATATTCGATAGTGGCTTCGGTGATCAGATCGATCAAAGCCTCAAATACCGGTAATTCTTCGGATTTCAGGAGATGTGCCGGAGCCTGGTCAGGAGTGCCTTTACCTGCAATCATGTAGGTGGCAACGGTCCATGGCGCACCTGCGAAGCCAATTAAGGTAGTTTGCGCCGGCAGCGATTGTGCAAGATTTCGCACGGTTTGGTAAATGGGTGCCAAATGCTCGTGGATATCATCTTTGCCCTTGAGCTTTGCAAACCCACTGGCATTAGTGATGGTAGAGAGCCGTGGGCCCTCGCCAGTTACAAACCAAAGGTCAGCGCCAAGTGCCTGTGGTAGCAGTAAAATATCTGCAAAAAGAATACTAGCATCAAAGCCATACCGTCGAATGGGCTGAAGACTGACCTCAGTTGCCAAGTCGGAATTATAGCAAAGCGACAAAAAATCACCAGCCTCAGCACGCGTAGCTCGATATTCGGGGAGGTAGCGGCCCGCTTGGCGCATCATCCATATAGGTGGCGTTGACAATGTTTCGCCGGCAAGGGCTCGCAGGATTGGCTTAGACTGTTTCATGACTTCTCGATCCCAAGCTAGCGTCAATAAGTCAAGCCGGCTTCTCTTGAAAGCTGCGTCTTGCCGCAGTAGATCGATTGTATGAAACATGCTCTTCCCCCACTTCGGCTGAAAATTGGTACTAGGGGCTCTCCGCTTGCATTGGCACAAGCAGTTGAGACCCGTTCGCTTCTTATGAAGGCATGGGATTGGCCTGAAGAGGCTTTTGAGGTGGTGGTCATCCAAACCTCTGGAGATCGAATCCAAGACCGACCTTTGCGGTTAGTGGGCGGCAAAGGATTATTTACTAGGGAAATTGAAGAACAACTTTTGGATGGCAGTATCGATATAGCTGTCCATTCTATGAAAGATATGCCCACGGTGCAGCCGGATGGCTTAGTACTTGATATTTATTTGCCCCGTGAAGATGTACGCGATGCTTTCGTATCGACAGGATCGGTTTCAATTGCAGATTTGGCTAAAGGGACGCGGGTTGGCACTTCAAGTCTTCGCCGTCGCGCACAATTGATGCATGTGCGCCCAGATCTTGATGTTATTGAATTTCGCGGAAATGTGCAGACTCGGCTCAAAAAACTTGCCGATGGAGTTGCTAGCTGTACGTTTTTAGCGATGGCAGGCCTGAATCGTTTGAACATGGTACATGTCGCTACGGGCGCTATTGAACCTGAAGACATGCTTCCAGCTGTGGCGCAGGGAGCGATTGGTATTGAACGTCGTTTGGAAGACCACTCGACAGCAGTCCTGTTAGAGCCCTTGCATGACACAAAAACTGGGCAAAGGGTTGCAGCAGAGCGCGCGTTTTTGGCGACTTTAGACGGATCTTGTGAGACGCCTATCGCCGCACTTGCAGTTATTGAAGGCTCTGAACTGCTGTTGCGAGGCGAGGTTTTACGTCCTGATGGCAGCGAAAAGCTTAGCGGTCATCGCCGTGGCCTCCATCTTAGATGGAGCTGCAATGGGCGACGACTTAGCTAAAGAGCTGCTGTCCCAGGCAGGCCCTGAATTCTTTAGCTGGCGCTAGTCTGGGTAGACTTTGCCTGGGTTCATCAGATTTTTAGGATCAAATGCAGTCTTCATTGCCCACATCATTTCCAAGGCTACTGGATCTTTACGCCGTGCCATCGAATTCCGTTTTGACAAACCAATCCCATGTTCCGCGGAAAAACTGCCGTTTAGCGCTAGTACAACATCCTCAATGGCTTCGGTGATAGGCTCTTTGAAAACACCACTTATGTCCGATGGATAGAACGTGTAATGTAAATTACCATCTCCTAGATGAGAGATGTAAAATTCCTCACCTGCGGGATCAATTTCTGAAACACGTAACGAGACTTGCCGAAGAAACGTGGACACATCACCTAAAGGCACCGCGATATCGGTATCGATTGAACCCTTAAAACCAACTGTGATTTCCGCCGCCGATTCACGGCGCTCCCACATTACGCGTCGCTGCGCTTCGTTTTGTGCGATCACTGCATCTTGGGCGCTGCCTGCTTCGATCATATCTATTAGGGCATTTTCGAGGATAGCTTGTAACTTTGGCGTGCCACTGCTGTCCTGTTCAAGATCAGAGGTCCGGGTTGTGGCAACCTCAACAAGAATATTTATTTCATGGGCATCATCAAACGGCTCAAGGGCGCCGGCTTTTTGCGCCATATGGCGCTGAATATAACGTCTAGGCATAAACTCAAAGGCCTCAACCCCGCCTCCAGTTTCGTTTTGTAAACGGTTAAGCAAGGGCAGAGACTCTTCCAGTGCGCGCATGCCCACCATTGCTGTCACATATGCTAAGGGCTTGCGGTAAAGACGTAGGGCCGCTGCTGTGATGATACCCAAAGTACCCTCAGCTCCAATAAACATATGCTTTAAATTTAAACCTGTATTGTCTTTGCGTAGCTCAGACATTAAGTTCATTACCCTCCCATCTGCGAGTACTACCTCCAGCCCAAGGCATAAATCGCGTGTGTTGCCGTAGCGTAAGACGTTTGACCCACCCGCATTTGTGGACAGATTACCACCAATCATTGCAGAGCCTCTCGCTCCAAAATACAAAGGAAAAATCAGACTATGTGCATCCGCGGCCTGGTGTATACTGTCCAAAATAGCACCACTCTCCACAATAGCTACCTGCGTATTTGGCTTGATCTCTCGAATGGCATTCATTCTGTCTAGGCTGATCATAATGGCGTCTTGGGCCTTCGTGGCCCCGGTTAAACCGGTGTTCCCCCCGACAGGGACCATAGCCACCTCTGCTACTGAGCAGGCCCGCGCAATGGCCTGTACCTCTGCTGTGGTGGCTGGGCGGACTACGGCTAAGGGTTGCCAGTGATAGACATTCATCCAATCCCGGGTCCAAGTTTCCGCGGCTGCGCCAGAAATCACATATTTTGCACCTATATCGGTGCGAATTTGCTCTAAAATATCCATAGTTGAGGCTAGGTTATTTAAATACAAAATTGCAAGCCAGATTCATGCTTGACGATGGCCAAAGCATTGCCTATTCCCCGCTTCCATAGGCGGTATAGCTCAGTTGGTTAGAGCAGCGGAATCATAATCCGCGTGTCCGGGGTTCAAGTCCCTGTACCGCTACCAAAACTCTACTGTTATCAGTGACTTAACTTTTCGGTTGACGCGTTGTGCGCGTAGCACACCTCTAGCACAGTTTTTTCTAGCTTTCTGAGAACTTAGAGTGCAGAATCGCGGTGTTAAACACGGTGTTGATAGTGCCCAAATTAAATCCAAACACGCCCACGCTGATGGATGGTGAGGTTCGTCTTTTTAAACGCAAGCACAGCAAAGTCTGGCAAGTTGCATTTACATTAGACGGACGACAGGTTCGTGTGAGCTCAAAAAAACGTATTGTTAAAGATGCTGTGACAGCTGCTCGTGAGATTTATCTAGATTACAGGTTTAGGCAGAAGAACGGATTACCTGTAATATCCAAACGCTTTGCTGATGTGGCTGCATTGTGCCGTGCTACCATGAAGCAGCAGCTAGATAATGGCGTGGGGAAGAAGAGCTTTCGTGATTACATCATTGTCATAGACAAATACCTTGTTCCCTTCTTTGGCGATATTTTTGTGACCAGCATTGATTATGAGATGCTGCAAAAGTTTGCGCGCTGGCGTGAGGCAAAGATGGGGCGAGAGCCAAGGTCTTCTACGCTCAACACACACAACTCCGCTCTAAACAGAATATTTGATGACGCAGTTGCCCGTGGCTACATGAACAAGTCACAAATCCCTGTATTGGTAAACAAGGGTCGTGACAGTGTACGGCGACCTGACTTTACCCGCGAAGAGTACGCAACGCTTATTCGCAAAATGCCAAGCTGGATTGATGCAGGGCGTGAGGGCAAATCTCGCGATATGCGTCACCTGTTGCGCGATTACATTCTCATTCTTGCCAATACAGGTATGCGGCATGGCACAGAAGCAGAGAACCTGTGTTGGAAGCATATCAGTCTATTTGAGGACAAGGGGCTCAAATACCTTGAGAAAAGCGTAAGGGGTAAAACGGGGCGACGTGATATCATTTGCTGCGCAGCCACTTTAGCAGTCACAACTCATCTAAACTTGTAATTCTGTTTAGTTCCATACCAATGGAATAGCACTTGCTGTGCAGATTTTTGACAGTCTGCTTCGGGAGGTTACTTTGCGCAATCCGTGGCGTCCCTTTTGTTGCACCATTGACAAGGCACTGGCATCTTGCCCTAATAATCGTGTTTAAAAGAACGGTGAACTTGATGAATATCAGAATTTTTTTTCTTTTGGCCATATGGTTGGTTGGTGCCTCTGAGCTTCATGCCAGCTCGCCTGGGGTATCTTCAAACTGGTCGACGAATGTTTCGAAACTGATGGCGAAAAGTTACAATTTGGGTCCGGGGCATGTAGTGCCGGAGCTTGGGCCTATATATGTTGAAGTTGTAAAGGCCCGCATGAACAGCCCAGAATTTTTGTTGGGAACACAGGAAGTTGTGCAGCTTTGCCTACGTCAGGATGACACTTGGAAGAATTTTTGTAATGGCCTCATTCAAGGATATGCGGAATCCGCAAATTTCACACAACGATCATGTATTCCAAGTGGTACAAAACGGCGAAGTCTTGTCGAGATCTTTATCCAGCCTGAAATCGTTGTTTTTAGTGGATATATTGATGATTGGCCCGCGATTGACTCTGCAGCCGAGATTTTTGCAAAGTATTTTCCTTGCAGCTAGGGGCCAAATTGCAAATTCTGAACAGCCGAACCTAGAAACAATTATTGTTATTGGCAGTTCCGTCTGGCATGATTGTTTTGCAAAAGGTCACCCCGGCTAGATCTGCTCCATCAATTTGGGCCCCCAGTAAGTTGGCTCCGTAAAGACTGGACCATCCCATATTTGCCCTCTTCAAATTAGCACCGCGTAGATTTGCGCCTTCAAGGTTTGCTCCGAAAAAATTGGCTCCTTCTAGATTTGCGCCTTCTAGATTGGCATCGACAAGGTTCGCAGCGCCACCGAGCTCAGCACCGTACACATTTGCCCATTTGAAATTACCACCACTCAAATCACATGAAGCGCAGGATTTTGTTTGCTTCAACTGACGCATCAACTCGGGATTACCAGCGATTGCTGAAATTGGCGTGCAAATCGTCACGGTCAGAATAGCGGACCAAATATGGGATCTAAAACTCATTTGAAACTCCATGCAGAAAAAGATAAGCTTTACTCCAAAGATTTCTTGGAAATGGGGCTCTGGTAGATGTTTACGAGCGACTATCCATGACAGAAAAACATTTTGCAATCGAAACGCTGTTGTTTTGCTTATAAACAAGCAGCGGCCCTATTGGAGCAAAAGTAAGTTCCCATCCAGCTGTATAGCCATAGTCTTTTTCGCCAATTAATGCGGCTTCGCATTCTGCCTGTGTATCCCAGGCCCCTACGTTGAAGCCCCTTCTGACATCGATTTTGTCCGAATTAAATGTTGTGGCAATCACTATTATCCAAAGCATAACTCTCTCATTTCGATCCGGTTTGGGTGGGCAGTACGTGATAACAATTTAATCTAGACGTCTTGTAAGGTAAATAATTATTAGCCTTAAGGTGCATAATGAAAGATCGCCCGTGGATATTTTCTTGAACAGGTAAGCACTTATCGTTTCAGCCTCTTGCCCCAAGGTCCCTTTTGACTATCTAATTTTTTAGATACTTATGGTTGGATCCAAAAAAATAGTTTTGATTGCATAAATCAATAGTATGTATTGATATATTTATATGGATAAATCTTTTGCACAGCGTTGCGTGGATTATAAAAATACTTGCAATTCCAAGATTAATATCTCTTTGTATTGTATACCGTAGGTATTCAATTTTCAAGGAATTAGGGATGACCAATATTGGTAAACTGTCAGGTTGCGTTGAGGGAGATAATGCGATCGCGTTTTTTAGCGACCTAGTTGCAGCACAGCCAAAAGGTGAAAACGCCGTTCAAGCAATAATTTTTGATCGCTTGGCATGCGCTGGATGTGAGGTACCGTTGGTCGATTATGAGCCCAGAACCGTTCCTGTGATCGGCGACTAATAGTCGAAGGCACGCGCAACGTTGGTGCTCAGCGTGCAATTCTATATGATGATTTTTTCACAAGTTACTTCATTATAGGCTGACAGATTTTGAAGAAAATTGGTGGGAATAACAGTAAAATCACCATACGGCAGCTTGAAGTCAACCTTAGCTTCTGGTTCGTTGTCGTTTTCCAAGGCCACAAACACTGCCATCTGACGTTGCAGAATAGTAGCAGCGCTACGGATTGCTTCTTCTGGATCTATCGTACCGTTGGTCTCTAGATCAATCACTATTTTACTCACATCAGCAGGGGAGTTTTGGCTGGCAAAATCCATAAAAATTCTAAACTTAGGTCCAGTCCACACAGGCCGAGCATGATTCAACTTACCTTGAAAATACTTTGAATATAAATCTGGGCGCCCCGCCGAGCATACAGGGACGAATCGAGGGTTTGATCGCCAAAATAGGTGTCGAAATCCCTTCAATCACATCCATGCATTTTGCTAGATTTGAAGATTCCTCTAAGGTTGCTGAAGCCCTTTTTTCTCATAAAATTAACATTGGAATTTTGTCCAATGAGAATATTTCTGGGCAAATGGAAACTCTCAAAATTATCAACCTTTATTCAGAAGAGCGCCTGTGGGCGGTTCCGCGTTCGGTCCCGACATCCGATGTCATTGAATCGTTAAGAACGGCTAAGAATATTAATTCACATCCTGCATTGACTAAATATGTTAGCACACCGGTCCTTGACACTTGGAATTTGGCACCGTGAATTGGTATCGCGACAAATTAGTTTTTCTGAAGCATATTTTAAGGCAACAACGCATTTCTCTGCGATTCAAATGGTTTCCGCAGGGCTCGCCAGTTGCCATATTCCTGCGACCCTGATCGCCAACCTACCCAAAAGCATTAAAGAAAATTTGAATTTTTTTGATATTGGTGCGGGCAGGCAGAAGCATCTGTTTAGCATTTCCGAAGCATTTCAGCTCAAGTAGAACGTTTATGGACTTTGTGGGGAAATGTCAAAAGTACTCTCGTACAAGAATACGATCTCATACGACAGGAAACTTTGTCGGAATTAGATTTGATTGTAATCAAATGAATTTTTTTGCAAATTTATTCTTAAAACAATCGGACGGAGTCATGAGATGAATATCAAAAGACTAAATTTGTTAGGAGCGTTCGTCGGAGTTGCAAGCTTTATGCTTTGTAATCCGGCTCTCGCTGAAAACATAATCACCGCGAATTGTACGGGCATGATGGACCTTGAAATCTATAATTTCAATCCTGCGGAAGAATTGCAGGTTGTTCCTGGCTACGGCGAGGTTAAATTTGTCCTGTCGGAAGAGTTCATCACCCTCTCGGGTGAATTCGGACAGAAAAGGTTCGATTTGAAAGCGGGCACGCTGTATTTCAACGATAGCGATACAGGCCTTTATTGCACCTACAAGGGTCTCGAATAGGAACAAATCTGTTTCAATTTCAACATACAGCCATTAATTTTAAATTGTAAAATTAAACTTTTCTAACTGCTGTGGGTGTCCTCGGTGCTCAGTGCGTAGGGGCCCAATACATAGATAAGTTATGAAACTATTGAAATTATCAATTATTAAAATTGATTTTAATCGAAGATATTCATTTTGAGTCTCCAGCGTTATCCATTAGACATTTTTATAGTACGGTGGTGAGCAACCAGCACAATTTTATGATTGGTTCGTTTGGAAAGTCATTTCTCAAACAGTCAAGCTTCCACATGAGAATTCAAAGTTCCTAGGTCCTATTTCTGGGGATGATCGTAAAATTAAGGATGCTAAAATGGCGCTAACACTTAACATTAATGGCGAAGACCATGTGGTTGACGCAGATTCTCAAATGCCTTTGCTTTGGGCTATTCGAGAAAAAGCCGGTTTAACCGGTACCAAATTTGGTTGCGGTATCGCTCAGTGCGGTGCATGCACAGTAATAATTGATGGAAACGCGGTGCGATCTTGCAACATGCCCGTTGCCGCGGCGGTTGGAAAATCCATTCGCACAGTGGAGGGGGTTTCGGCAGATAACGATCACCCGGTCCAGCAGGCTTGGCAAGAGATTACGGTGCCCCAATGCGGATACTGCCAATCGGGCCAAATCATGTCGGCTGTGGCTTTATTGGAAAAAAACGACGCACCGTCTGACAATGAAATAGATAAGGCCATGGCCGGCAATATTTGTCGCTGTGGGACCTATCCTCGTATTCGTGCAGCCATCCATCGGGCAGCCGAAATCGCAAAATCTTGAGGAGAATGAAAATGAATAAATTAAACTTCACAAGACGAAACTTTTTAAAGGTCACTTCTTCCTTAGCTGGTGGTTTAGTTATCGGTTTCCATTTGCCACAGACAGCCGAGGCTAGTACTGGAGGCGCTATCGAAATCAATGCGTGGTTGACAATCGACGCTGATAATATCGTGAGCATCGTTACGCCTCAAACGGAAATGGGGCAGGGCGCGTTCACTTCCGTACCTATGATGATAGCAGAAGAACTGAACATTCCTTGGGAAAACGTACGCCACGTTATGGCCAGTGCTAACCGCCACGTGAACAATGACAATTTGTACACCACAACATCGACTGGTGGGTCACGAACCGTTGCTAGCCGCCATCCCTACATGATGCAGGCTGGTGCGTCTGCGCGCGAACGTTTGCGGGTCGCTGCTGCTAACCGCTGGGGTGTTTCTGTAGATCAAGTTAACGCCAATCAGGGAATGCTGACGTCAGGGTCCCAATCTGGTTCATACGGAGATTTTGCCGCCGATGCTGCAGGAGGTTACCCTTGCAGAAGAGCCAAAGATCAAGGCTTACAAAGATTGGTGGTTACTCGGAAAATCTGTGAAACGCCTTGATATTCCACAGAAGACAAACGGCACGGCAACGTATGCTATTGACGTTGAAGTCCCTGGAATGGTTTACGCTGCAGCTCAAGCCTGCCCAGTACCTGAAGGTAAATTGGTAAGCTATGATTTTGAAGCTGTCAAAAATATGCCAGGTGTCATTTCGGCAGTTGAGTTGAAGCAAGTCAAGCCAGTCGCAGCATTTACGGATCTGCGTAGCGGCGTAGCAATCGTGGCTGAGACTTGGTACCAAGCGAAGAATGCTTTGGCCGTTATGCCAATCGTTTGGGACTATGGCCGCGGTGCATCTATCACTTCCGAAAGTCAAACTGCGGAAGCAATGAGCCTAATCTCGGGCCCCGGCACGCTTGTACTTGATGTAGACGGCAATCCCGGTAAGAGACGAGATAAAGGTGTGAACCAAGAAGCTGTGCCGGGCATTATCGCTGCATCTAACAATGTTGTTATTGGCGAAGTGTTTCATAGACCTTTTGAAAGCCACGCAACGATGATGCCACCTTGTGCGGTTGCTGATGTTACGGCCGATCGCTGTGATATTTGGACTTTCACCCAGGATATTGCGCGTTCATTGAACGAAACTGCTGATCAGTTGGGGCGTGACACCAAGAATGTGCATTTGCATCAAACATACTTGGGCGGCGGTTTTGGCGGCGGCTACAATATGGATGTGCACCGACAAGCCGCGGCAATTTCGGCAGAAATTGGGCGACCTGTCAAAGTCATCCGTAGTCGTGAAGAGGATATTGCTCAAGATTCGCAACGGCCACCAATTTGGGGTACTTATCAGGCCGCGTTGGGTGATGACGGACTTCCTGTTGCATTAACTACCCACATAGTGGGTGAGGAAAAAATGCCTGCCTTCACGCAGCGCAGCGTGGCCGATATGCCATATATAGTTGCAAACCGTCGGCATGAATATAGCAGTGTGAAAAGCCACATACCCATTGGATATCACCGAGCGCCGGGCGCAAACGCGAACGGATTTGTCATCGAACAAATGGCAGACGAGCTTGCGCAAGCTGGTGGTTGGGATCCACTGGAATGGCGTCTTAAACTTACAGAGGGAAATGAACCTGTACAGCGCGTACTTCTTGCTATGAAAGAGAAGTCTGGCTGGACAACAGATCTTGGCTCTGGTGTGGGAATGGGTTTAGCTCTTGTTGAATCCCACGGCACAGTTTCAGGCTGTGTTGCAACTGTCGAGGTCAGTAGGAGAGGTCAAATTTTCATTGACCGTTTGCAATACTTCATAAACAGCGGTTATGTAATCAATCCACTTAACGCGACAGAGCAAGCTGAAAGCTCTGCCATATGGGAATTAAGCCATTCCATGACTGGTGGTCTTCAAATTCGTGATGGAAGAATTGCGAATACGAACTTTGATTCCTACACTATGATGAGAATGGCTGATACGCCTCCGAAGATTGAAGTACATCTTGAAATGTCGGAAGATCAGTGGTGGGGGGGGCTTGGTGAACCAACAGGACCGCCAACACCGCCAGCGATTGCAAATGCGATTTTCTACGCAACTGGAAAACGCATCAGGTCGACACCGTTTTCAAAAGCTGATCTGTAAAAACGGCACCACCGCCTGGTCGCGTTGCCGGTAAGTTGTTGAAAAATTTAAAAGGGGCCTTTTTTGGCCCCTTTTTTATTGTGCTTCATTGGTGTGTCCGGCGTGGAGTTGGAGTTGTCCGACTGATACTGGTCCACCGAGCCCCCTAAAGTGACGCGGTGCCGATGTTCAAAAATAGCGCAAGCCCTTGCCGCCTGAACGACAAGAGATTTAAGGTCCCTGGGGCAAATCCTTAATGTGGCGGACCTGCCTCGGCAGCCTCTTTTGCATCCGTTGCAAGGTCCATCCATTCCGCTTGGTCGCTGAAGCGCCACCGCACAAATGAGGCTACGGCTGCGAGCTCTTCTTCCGATAGGGATATCGCTTGCATCTTCCTTGAACTAACCCCAAGTGGCGGCTCGATGCCTTTAAGAATGATATTAAATAGATTTTTGGGGCTGTCATCATTCACGGAAAAGCTCAGACCAAGAGAAACAGGCTGCGATTTTACCAGCCTCGCCTTGTGGCATTTGACGCATTTACCTTTAAAGATCTGAGCCCCGGAGAGGATATTTGGTGGCACGTCTTGGCCCACAAAAGTGACGTCAAAGTCCTCTGGTAAATCAAGGCTTGCAATGGCCTTAAAACGCTTGGCGCTCTTATCTGGCTCGATGGGTGGTGTAATTTTGGCAAGCCATGCGGCTATAGCAAAGACGTCATCTTCGTTCGCTTCATACAAATTATCGACAACTTCTGTCATTGGCCCGCCCGCGATGCCGTGTTTTTCGCTCCAGCCATCGAAGAGGTAATCCGCGTAGTCATCAATATCCCAGCCAACCGTTGAGATGCTATGTTCCGCGAGTGGTGGAATGATCCAACCTTCCGCTTCGCCACCTTCAAAAAATGAATTCTTTTTGACGGCGCCAAACATATTTCGGGGGCTATGGCAGGCCGAGCAGTGCCCTAAAGTATTTGCCAGGTATGAGCCTCGATTTTCCTCAACAGTAAGCGCTGGATCGGCCTCAAAGGGCGCCTTGTTATGAAATAAGAGTTTCCACCCTGCCAAAAGTGGCCGTAGGGAGAACGGAAATGACAGCTCATTTTGCTTGGGCTCTGACGCGATTGGCTCTCGTGTCATCAAGAACTGATAAACCGCCGTAAGGTCTTCATCGGTTGTGGCCGCAAAATGATCGTAGGGAAAGGCCGGATAGAGATGATTTCCGTCACGGTCAATTCCGTCGCGCATCGAGCGTTCAAAGGCTTCATAAGACCAAGACCCGATGCCGTTCTGAAAATCAGGTGTGATGTTGGTGGAGTAGATGGTTCCAAATGGAGTTGGCAGTGCAACACCGCCTGACATATGCTTGGTGCCCCTGGGTTGATGGCAGGAGGTGCAATCGCCAATCAAGGTTAAATTATGGCCCAGCTCAATTTGGTCGTTGGAGAAGCCAGCCTGATCAAGAGATGTTAGCGGCTTAATTTCGCTTGGAAATACATCAACTGCAACCACCGCCGCGGCCACAAGCACCACTGCAATAGTCCCAGATATAGCAATTTTTTTATTCATGGCTTGGTCCTTTAAACCAGTATACTTTGTATCCTTGCTGCGAGGTTCCTTTCATCTGCGAACCCCGGGTGTTTCGATGGCTAGGCCCTGCGCTTTTTTTGTAAGGAAGGCTTCGAGTGCCAGGTACTCATCCGCGTCATTGTTATAAGGTTCTGATCGCACCGCGTTCATGCACCAACTAAACATGCGTTGAAGTGAACCGACTTCTCCCCAGATGAGGCGAAATATGGGAAATGCGTTGATTTGCCCCTGACTGATAGTGTCACCGCGCAACCTGTCGCCCCAGTGATCTTGATGACAGTCTGCGCAAGAAAGGTTCAACTGACCGCGTTTGGTTTTGTAGATGGTCTTGCCCCGTTCAATCCAAGGCTGGGTTTCAGCGTTGCTCGCGCTGGCCATTGGCAAACCCCGTGATTGCAACCCAATCAAACTGGTCAGTGCAAGCAGGTCTTCTGAGCCTGGGGCCAGCGGCGAAGCGTCAAGTTTATTCACTATTTCGCTGTTTATTTTCATCTCAAGATTGATGAATTTTGAAAGTTTTGTATCGTATTTTGGATATTGGCGTGAGACGTCGTACATATCAGTTTCGATGTCTTGATGGCAGATGCCACAGGATTTGGAGTTGGTCGGGCTGGGCTGATCCCACAGAGCCAATCCTCGATCAACCAAAAAAAATGCTGGATTTATAAAGTCATCATCCTGGAGTTGCTGCGTTGTGGGTTCCATGAAGTCATAACCGGAGATGGGGCCTGAGCCTGCCAAAGTTTGCGCCTGTGCATGAGCGGCATAAATGATCAGTATGAGTGCCAATCTCTTCATGTTAGTCCTCTAACCCCATCAGAAAAGCCAGAACGTCTTCGACCTCTTGCGCTGTATATATTGTTTTCCCTTGCCACTTCTGTCCAACTCGAAAGAGATTTTCGGTGGAGAAATATGGGGGCATCACGGTCTTCTCATTGATGTGCCTTGCATCAATGAGCCGGAGGCGCAGGTCATGTTCGGAATACCGAGTAGCAACGCCATCCAAGGCGGGGCCAATTCGCCCTTGGTCACGATCTGGAAGGGACGCAATGTTATGACAAATCAGGCAACTTGCTTTTGACGAATCACGTAGGACCAAAAGGCCGTTTTCAGGGTCTCCGGCAGTATTTGTGAGCGCATATATAGCCGTTACGCCGTCAGAAAGCACTGATGTCGCAACCCAGATTGCAGCATATCCTGCACCAAGAGCTAAAGATATTTTAAAACCCATTGTTGACCTATCCAAACATTACGTGTGTGAGGCTATTGTACCAATCATAAGCATAAGAAGCCTCAGCTTTTCTGACTTCGTCGCTTGCATCAATGGAGCTCGCTCCGCCGGTATTTTTGATTGATCGCAGTCGACCTTCATCGTTTATGCGATAGGCACCTGCGACTGAGATTCCATAGTCTGGTGCAACCAGACTGTAGCAGGTGTTGAGCAACACAGCGGTTTTGGGCGGCTCACCATTCATCAAAGATGCCACTGCATGCGCGCAAATTCCACCTTGGACCGAGGCTGAAAACCCACTCTTGGGCATATCGCCCGCCAACGCCGCATCGCCCAAAATGTGGATATTGGGCGCATGTTTGGACTCAAATGTGGCCTCGTCAATTTTGCACCATAACCCATTGCCTCCTAAGCCCGATTGTAACAAAAATTTGGGTGCCTTTTGCGGAGGGATAAAATTGACAACATCGCCTTTGAAATTTTCGAACGGGGTCATAATTTCTAGATTTTTGGCATCTACTTCAATGATCCCTCCCGTTTCGGAGAAGGGAAAATGGGTAATCATGCCTGGATACAGCAGCTCCCATGCCTGTGTAAAAAGGGCTTGTTTGGCGAACGAGTCCTTTTCGTCAACAATCAAAATTTTTGCTGTTGGATTATGTCTTGTAAAATAATGCGCAACTAAACTTGCGCGCTCGTAGGGGGCGACTGGGCATCGGTAAGGGGTGTTGGGCGCGTATATTATGAAAGTTCCACCCTGCCGCATGGACGACAATTGATCCCTAAGCTGGAGTGTCTGCGCACCCGCTTTCCACGCATGTGGCATCAGATTTTGCAGTGCTTCTGTATAACCCGGTATTTGGTCAAACTGCATCTCAATGCCTGGAGAGGCAATGCAGCGATCAAAACTTAGGTTCGAGCCATCGGCCAAGGATAAGACCCTTTTCACGGCATCAATTGCGGTGACTTTGCCAACTTTGATCGACATCCCTTGGGCCGCGATATTTTTATAAGAGAAGGTGATGCTCTTGAGCGATCTTAGTCCGGCGATCACCAAATTGGAAAATGGGCATGTGCTAAACGAATCCGTTTCAGTCACAATCGTGATGTCAAAATCAGGTTGAACGGTTTTCAACACTGTGGCGGCCGAAATCCCACCAAATCCACCTCCAATTATAACAATTTTGGGTTGATTTGCCCCGAGCGTAGGGCTGGCTAAGAGTAATCCGGTCGCGGCTGTCGCAGAGAGGGCAAGTGCTTGGCGTCGATTAAACGTTTTCATTTTGCTACCAACCCAAATTTTGAAATGTAATCTGCCAAGTCTTCTCGTTCTACCGCTGAGTAGCCGGTCGTATATCGATGCATGATGGTCGATTCGGCTTTTATTGCTAGAAACGTTTTAAAACTAAAAAAGATCTCTTTCTTGGACTTAAGGGCCAAGCTGGGGATTTCAGACGAAGTTCCGGATTGGGCGTGACAAATTCTACAAGATAATACAGATAGTTCTGCGGTTTCGGCCAGTGAGATTTGCGGGCTTATCTGTAAAATAAGAAACACAAACACAAATAACTGCGAAAAAGTTGCTATCATTGATATGCCCTGTAATAGTTAGTCATCAAATTTTGACATAATTTATCATAATTAAAATCAATAAATATCATTTATAATACTGATTAATAAAAGCCCCTATTTTTGGGGCTTTTTTTTTGTTTTCAGATTAAAATAAAACAAATCAGTTAAGAAGAGTGAGTACACTGGTGCAATTACCACCATCATCGACGCGCGTGAAGCGCTCCTATCTGACGAGACGGGGTTTTGTTATTTCCTCTGCATCTTTCTTAGCTATGGGGCTGCCCCGCATGGGGTTGGCTACAGAAATGGACGTAAAAAACGCAATATTGACAGATTTCGGCGCCCTGGATTTAGACGATGGACCTATTCATATCGACATGCCACATTATTCCGATTCCGGTGTATCGGTGCCGTTAACCTTGTCAGTCCCGAGTGACATGCAGGCTGATGACTATCCTGAGGTGATCGGCCTTTATGGAGATCGAAATCCACGACCCCGGATTGCAAAAATTTATCTCACCCCGATGTGCAGCGCAGCCAAATTCTCGACTAGACTGCGCATAAAGGCCTATCAAAATATCGTCGCGGTGACCAAAATGCGGTCTGGCGCCTTATTCAGCGCCTCACGCAAGGTTGATGTGACATTGGGAGCCTGTGAAGATGCCGTCGCCAGTGATCAATTTCCGCCCGGTTGGACCCCAAGGATCAAAGTTGCCGTTCCAAAAAAGGTGGAAGTGAATGGTAGCATTGAAGTCAGAACAATCATTGGGCATCCAATGGAAACTGGGCTGAGACGCGATGTTAGTGGATTACTGGTCCCAATTCGTATTGCCGAATGGTTCAGGTGTTATGTGAATGGGCAGTTGGCGTTTTCCGTAAAAATGGAACCTGCAATCGCGGCAAATCCCTATTTTGCTTTTAGGCTGAATATCTCAGAAGCCTCAAAGTTGGACTTTGAGTGGGTAGATACGAATTCAGACGTCTATAAAGTGGAGCGCGACATCGCAGTCAGTTAAGATTGAACAGTTCATGATTTCCTAGAAGGGGATGGTTGATCGTATCAAACAGGTTCTGGGGTTTAGACTTTGACACAATTTCCCACCCGGAATAGTGCATGCGTTACATCCGTGCTTTGCGGAGGGATGTAACAATGCCTGAAGCCAGCATCACCTATGCTGAGCATGCTCAAGATATTTTAGAAGCCACCGTGAGGTTGATCAAATCGGGTCAGCCTTGCGCGCTGGTGACCAGTCTTGCAATTGAGGGTGGGGCGGCACGCGAGGTTGGGTCTTTGGCAGTTGTCTCGCGAGATGGTTCAATGCTGGGCTATCTGTCCAATGGCTGCATTGATCGCGACATTGTTTTACAAGGGCTTACGACCATGTCGAGACCGGGCAGATCAAACATGGTACGATATGGTGCCGGTTCGCCCTATATGGATCTCAAGCTGCCCTGTGGCGGCGCGTTGGAACTGGTGATTGATCCAGCACCTAATTTTGAGATGTTGCGTGGCGCCTTAGAGGATTTGCGCGCCCGCAAGCTGGCCGTGCTCACATTTGCGGCGCAATCTGGCTCCGTTCGGTTTCAATATGCCCCAAAGCCAGCCCTGGTTTTAGCGGGGCGTGGCGCCATTTTACGCACCACTGCCAGCCTTGCGGCGCATATGGATTTTGAACTGCACATCGCCTCGCCCGACAGCGATGATCTCACGAACCTGGCACAGCTGGAGCCTAAAACTTGCCAGCCCATGACCACGCCGCAAGCCTTTTTGCAGGTACCAGTGGATGCTCACACAGCGGTGCTGCTGTTGTTTCACGACCATGAGTGGGAACAAAGCCTGCTGATGCGCGCCGCGGCGCAGGGGCCATTTTTTATTGGAGCCTTGGGCAGCCGAAAGACCCAAGATATCCGCCTGCAACGGCTTGCAGACGCAGGCCTCAGTCCGGCGCTGTGCGGGCGGATCCAAGGCCCAATCGGCCTCGTCCCTTCCCTGCGCAACGCCTCGCTGATCGCCGTGTCAGCCCTCGCAGAAGTAACCGCCAACCTGCCTGCAGCGCAGATTAGGTTGGAGTAATTGATGCTGGCAATTGCTTTTTCCATTGTTGGAATGGACTTTGGGCAACGCATAGTATTTAGCAAAAAACTCAAAGTGATGTTACATTGAAGTAGGAGGTATTTGATTTCTACTTACTTGAAAAACGTAAATGTTAATAATGAGCTGGCCCAGCCCGCAAACTAAGAGGTGGCAAAAGTGAATGCGGATCCAATAATTGAGCTGTTTCGTGCGAAAAGAGTTCTTATTACGGGCGGTGCTGGGTTTGTGGGTTCTCATTTGGCTCAGAAGCTTGTGCTTGGATCTCAGGAAGTTGTTTGCTTAGATAATTATCTTTCTGGACTTAAAGAAAATCACATAGCAGGTGTACTATATGTTGAGGGTGAAGTTAACGATATAGTAGAAATTTTTGGTACCCAAAAATTCGATTATATATTCCATTTCGGCGAGTATAGCCGAGTTGAACAAAGTTTGGCTGAGCCGCACGTTGCTCTTTCAAACATATATAAGTCTTTCGCCGCGTTGCTCCAGTTTTGGCAAATTTCTGGGGCTAAATTAATATATTCTGGTTCTAGTACCAAGTTTGCAGAAAATGGGGCTGGGCGGCATTTGTCTCCCTATACGGCTGCTAAATCGCTTAACACGGAATTGTTGATTGATTTTTCGAAATGGTACAATTTGCCATTCGCAATTGTATATTTTTACAATGTCTACGGTGGCCGTGAATTGCGAAATGGCAAATATTCAACTGTAATTGGTAAGTTTAAGGAGCTAGTCTTTAATGGTGCTACCGCACTGCCGGTTACTAACCCGGGGACACAGAGGCGCAATTTCACTCATGTTGACGATATTACGGATGGGGTTTTGTTAGCCGCCGGCAGGGGCGCTGGCGATGGCTATGGGATTGGTGCTGATGAGCCCCATTCTATTATTGACGTCTGTCGCATGTTTGGCTGTGAACCAGAATTCCAGTGTGCCAATCCTGCTAATCGGATGGGAGGTGAGCTGCGCACTGGTAAAATTAAAGAGCTGGGCTGGACACAACAGCACTCTTTGGACACGCATATCACTGCGTTTCTCCAAGACATGGCTGAAGGCTGATATTTGTGCATAGAGCTAGGGGATTAAATTGAAAATAGCAGTTGCAGGGCTTGGCTACGTTGGTTTGACCAACGCGGTTTTGTTGGCCCAAAAAAATGAAGTCTATGCGGTCGATGTGGACGCGTCACGGGTGACTATGGTCAATGACCGGAGAGTCTCCGATTTCGGATCCCGAACTTGAGGAGTTTCTGAGCAGCCATGATCTCAATTTAACCGCAACGCTTGCACCTGAGGCTGCCTATATGGGCGCAGATTATGTGATTGTAGCTACGCCCACAAATTATGACGCTGCGACAAACTCTTTTGATACTTCGTCTGTCGTCTCGGTCATTGCGGATGTAACGAGGATTAATCCTGGGGCCGTTATTATCATCAGATCGACCATTCCTGTTGGGTTTGTTAATCAAGTGCGCGCTGAACTGGGCACCAAACAGGTTATATTCTCGCCGGAATTTCTGCGCGAAGGTAGGGCTCTTTACGACAATCTACATCCGTCAAGGATTATTGTGGGCGAACGTTCAAAAAGGGCGGAAGTGTTCGCTAAAATGCTCTTGGAGGCATCGCAGGAAACTGATGTGCCGATTCTTTATACAGATGCCCGAGAAGCCGAAGCGACCAAGTTATTCGCCAATACCTATCTGGCCATGCGCGTTGCCTTCTTCAATGAGTTAGATAGCTACTCCCTTTCGTTGGACATGGACCCACGACAGATTATCGAAGGGTTGGGGCTCGATCCGCGTATTGGCGTGCATTACAATAACCCGTCCTTTGGATATGGAGGTTATTGCCTACCCAAGGACACGAAGCAGCTCTTGGCCAATTTTAGCCAAGTACCACAAAACCTTATTCAAGCCATTGTGGATGCTAACAGCACCCGTAAGGATTTTCTTGCCGAACAGATTTTGATGAAAAGACCTAAAATTGTAGGAGTTTTCCGACTAGCGATGAAAGCGGGCTCTGACAACTTTCGCCAGTCTTCTATTCAAAGCATTATGAAACGGCTCAAAGCCAAGGGCGTTGAGGTGATTATTTATGAGCCCACCATAGAGAATACGACATTTCTGAATTCGCGGTTGGTTGGAGATCTCAACGTTTTTAAAGCTGAAGCGGATGTTATCATCGCCAACCGCGCTGCGCCTGAAATCGCCGATGTTGCTGATAAAGTCTTTACCCGAGATTTGTTTGGCTCTGACTGACCCACACCAGGAAAGAGTTAGCATAGTGCTCTGCCGCTGATAACTCTATAGCCTAAGAGCCGCATCGGCTATATGAGTGTTTGGTGAGTTTCGGTGTTATCCACCGGTGATTTATTATTTTCGACTGCTTTGGATTGGGGTCAACGGCATGGCTTGGACATATTTTGTTGTTGGCAGCGGGTCTATTGGCCGCCGTCACGCAGCTAATTTGCAAGATCTGGGAAAAACAGTTGAGCATTTTGCTTGGCGAGGCTTTGATGCTGAGGTATTTTCCAGCAGTATAGCGCGCTGTGATGGTCAAGCGGCTGTCATCATTGCCACTGCTACGGATGTGCGGTCTAAGCTGGTGAAAATGTGTGCAGCTTCCAACGTGCCTATGTATATTGAAAAACCACTGGCTTTTACGCAAAGTGACGTTGACGTGATCTATGGTACAGAGATGTCTTTGCAGAAGCGATCTATGGTGGGTTTTATGTTGCGCTACCACCCGCTCACTAGATTTTTGTCTGAATTCGACGGCAGTGATTTTTTCAGATTACATTTTGAAGTTGGTCATGATGTGCGCCAATGGCGTGAGAATTGGTCATTTTCTAAAAGCTACGCCGCCCGCGCCAAAGGGGGCGGGGTTTTGCTGGACCTGTGTCATGAGGTGGATTTGGCGTGTATGATTTGTCCATCTCTGGAGGTTTCTGCCGTTACATCTATTGGGGATGAGCGCTTTCCTGGGGTCGATTTTGCCTCAAACCTGTCGCTGAGTTCGCCTACTGGGGCCCGGCTACGGTGGCGATGGACTACCTATCGCCGGTTTTAATCCGCTCTGGCAGTTTAATCGGCTGTACGCAAAATGTGGCGTTCAACTACGTTAGCAACTCCGCCACAGTTTCTACGGCTGTGGGTGTTACAGAGCATGGGTTTACTCTGGAACGGAATGCGATGTTTATGGACATAATGCATGATTTTACGACTTTGGTGGAGGGTTCGGGCGATGAGATATGCTTAGATATGCCCAGAATGGATCTCGTGCGCGACAGTTGTAGTTTGATCGCTCAGGCTTGGGAGCAAAGAGATTTTATCGGCACAAAAAAGGTAGACCTGCAATGATTGTCGGACATATTGGCGCGCGCAAAGGCAGCAAAGGCGTGCCGGGAAAGAATTTTCGCACCTTGAACGGCAAGCCGTTAATCGATTGGTCCTTGGATCAATTGCTGGGCAACCCCCGCATTGATGTTGTGATTGTCTCGACTGATGATGAAGATATCTATCGCCATGCGCGCAGTAAACAAACGCTTGATATCGGGATGCGCCCGCCCGAACTGTGCACGGATGTTGCGTCAAAAAGGACAGTCTGGCAGCATTCATTGCGTCACTGGGGGATACATGCACAACGAGCTTGTGCATTCTGTAATGTGAAAACTGGAAAACCAGAGGCTCTTGATCAATTTGAGCCATACAGAGTTTCTCAAACAGTTAAAAATCTTGGCTTAGATCATGTTGTTATAACTTCAGTAGATCGTGATGATCTGGGTGATGCAGTGCTCAGTCAATTTGGCTCAATCATGATGTTGCACGACAGCAAGCGCCAGTGGTCTACGAGCATGCCGCATCCACCTATGTGTTGGATCCAGCCTATTTGAAATCAGCCACCTCGCTGTTTGAAGGCCGGGTGTTACCGTTTTTGATGCCATCCGAACGCTGTGTGGATATTGACAGCGAGCTTGATTTTAAGATCGTTAAATTTCTAATGAAGGAACAAACCAGTGACCAGCTTGCTTGAAAAAAGAACAATTTTCATCACCGGATCAGGCGGTGTTCTGGGCACCACCTATGTGCGTAACATGCTTGCATCCGGGTGCCCGGGTTGTGGCAACTGATCTTCTGGGTGCGCGCGCTGATGCGTTGCAAGAATCTTTTGGCGAAAATTTGAATTTTGCATTTTACGATTTGGATGTGGCGGACGAGGATCAAGTCAAAGAGATTTTCAAACGCGTGGCGGCTGATGGTCATCTGCCCAATGTGGTGCTTAACAATGCCGCAATTACTGGCGAGATGTTGATGGGAGCGGGCAAAAGCTTTCCGGATTTTGCCAATACCTCTTTGGAAGATTGGGAGAAGACCATAAGGGTCAATCTCACTGGAGCATTTTTGATCGCGCGCCAAATGGATATTGATATTGTTGGCCGCTACCCTGCGGCATTTGGTCAATGTGGCGTCAATGTATGCGTTGAACGGCCCGCATCATGAGATCTACAAGGACATGCCATTTAAGTCGTTCTCAGCCTATTCGAGTACCAAGGCCGGTATCCATGGCCTGACGCTCTGGTTGGCGGGCTATTGGGCTGAGCGTGGCTGTACGGTCAACACCATTGCTCCGGGCGCGGTATTCAACGGACATTCCGATGAGTTCCAAAATCGGGTGAGCAAGTTGATCATGGCGGGACGCATGGCTGAACCTCAAGAAATCGCTGATGTGATGCTATTTTTATGCTCAGAAGGTGCTGGATATATGACTGGACAAATGGTCAATGTGGATGGCGGTTTTAGCGGCTGGTAGTCAGCAAAAAAGCTTCAAGCGCAGCGATGGTTTTTTCCGTCCCGCCGCCGACAGTCTCTTTGAACCCGTATTTCAACGTCACCCTTTATGCGCTTTTTCAAGTCGCCTGTGAGTTTGTCAAAATCCATCCTGAGGCAAACCCCGGCAGCAATGGCCTCGCGCGCAGGAAATTCGATTGTGTAATCATTAGGTCCAATGATGACTGGTTTTTTGAGGCAGAGAGGTTCAGAGATGTTGTGTGAGCCTTTAGGGCCAAAGCCACCGCCGACAATTGCGAGATCACATAGCTCTAGATAAAAATACATTTCCCCAATACTGTCTCCAAGCAGGATGTCAAACGTGCTCATCGTACTTTCAGGTTCCGGGTGTAAAGCAGAATTGAGCCATTCGCTTCGTCTTGCATATCTTAAGCCACGTTTGCTGATCATATCTGCTACCAGTTCAAAGCGGTCTGGTGCGCGTGGTACGTAGATGAAGAGTGGGGCAGATTTTTTTTGGTTTGCAAAATGAGTTCGTATTGCTGCTATCAATTCTAAAAACCTGTCGTCCTCCCCCTCCACAACGCTGGCTAGCGTGATTATGGAACGTTCTGCAAAAGCTGCGGTGCGCAGGTTATGGGCCGCGTCGAGGTGATCTTGCGGAATGGGTTGTTCGAAGCGCATTTCACCGGTCACGGCTATTTTCTTTACGCCAAGTTCGCGAAACCGATCCGCTTGCAGCTGAGATTTCACCATCACGCCGGCAAAGCCTGAGACAACTTTCGCTCTGGAAAAAAACCGCGATTGGTCCCTCTCAAAACTTTTTCTGGGATATTGCCCGTTGCACAAGAACAAGCGGCACGCCACATTTCCGGCTGCTCATGATCATGCCAGGCCAAAATTCAACCTCCATCACGAGGCCATAAGTGGGGGAGAAGGCATTAAAAAACCGTTTAAAGGCTGCGTCATAATCGAAGGGGATATAGCAGGGCGTCAACCGCCCATCCGCAACGGCCGAAGAAAACAAACGTGCTACCTCGCGCCGTCCGGCGGGGGTGAAATGGGTGATCACAATCGGCAGGGGGCCTTCTAACAGATGCACAATCAATGGCGCGGCAGAGCGCAACTCGCCCAAAGACACCGCATGAATCCAAATATGGGGGCCTTTGCGTAGTTGGTGATGGCCAAAGCGCTCGCCAAGAAATTTGAAATATTCTGGCTCACGACGACTTCGAAGATATAGGTAAACCAGGATAACAGGCATACAAACCAACCAGATTAACCAGTACAAAGCCAGCATTATACGGACATTTAAGCATGGGAAGGCTGGGTTTTGCGCCACAATAAGCTCGTTTCTTGACTACGCCCGAATTAATTTAAGCAGCTGATCTGTAAGATTGCTTATTTTGGACCGGTTGGCATGTTGTAGGCGTTCAAAGCTCTCAAGTCCACGTGCGGGTGGGGATGTGACATGTGCGACTATATCTTCAGCGTTGTGGACCGCAAAACAGGCTTTCGCTTGTCGAAGAATATCAAAGTCAGTTACAAAATTTTCCACCCGTGGTCCGTGCATAACTCCGCAACCAAGCTGTAAAGCTTCCCAAGGATTATGCCCCTCAACTGCGCTGAAAGTGCCGCCGATGAGGGCTTGCTCTGAACTTGCATACCAAAGGCCCATTTCAGCGAAAGAGTCTGCAAGGTAGATTTGTGTTTCAGCTGCTGGTAATTCGCCGCGGCTATGTATTTTAACACTTAATCCGTCAAGCTTTGCAAGTATTTCATCAGTTCGGCTCGGATGACGTGGGGCCAAGATCAGCAGAGGATTAGCCCCTTTGGCCAACAGTAAGCGTTGGGCTTGAAGGGCCAGGTCTTCATCTTCTGGATGACAGGAGGCTGCAAGCCAAATGGATCTTCCAATGGCTGCAGTAGAAAATTCTGCCTGCCCTTTGGGATCGACAAACAATGGTGGACAATGGGGCTTTAGAGAGCCATCAATCTGAATGTCTTCGCGTACCGAAAGTGTTTTGAGTGCATTTGCTGTCTGCGGCTCCTGCGCTGAAATCAAGGAGAAATTTTTATATGTGGCGCGAAACAATGCCTGCACAAAGGTTTTATTGCGAAACGATGTCTTGGTCATACGCACATTAACCAGTGCTTGTGGGATATTCCTGTGTGATGTTTGGAACACTAGCCCGGGCCAAATATCTTGTTCCGACCACAGTGCAAGGTTGGGCTTCCAGTGGTCTAAAAAACGCCGTGTGTAAGCTGGGCTGTCGAGTGGTAGAAATTGGTGTAGTGTGTTTGGCGGTAAGTTTTTGGCAAAGGTCTCGGCGGATACTAATGTCGAGGAGGTTACTAGAAAATTAAGCTCTGGATCGCGATTATGTAAGGCTACTATAAGGCCGCGCAGTGCCATAACTTCCCCTAGGCCCACGGCATTGAGCCAGATGAGCTTGCCGTTTGGCCGCGCTGTAACAGAAAATCCTTGTTTTTCGCGCCACCGGCTAGGGTGTTCTTTGCCGCGTTTTAGCCGTTTTTTTAGATGCTGGCCTAGAAATGGTGTAATTAGAGTGGTGATTGCTCTGTATAGGGCAAGGCTAGCAGTTTCCGCTAGATTACGATGAAATGTCATGGAATTTCTTTTGCATTGAGCGTTGCCAAAAGGTGTTGGACTTTAGTAGGTTAATAAACTTTTGCGTGGCATTTCCATCACCAAATTCTGTCTGACGCTCATAGGATTTGTGCCAGTTGGTGGCTATAAAATCTAGGATGCCGTTGGTATCTTCTGCTGCCAGCTTAGATATGGAGACGCTGAAGGCTCGGTCGGTTTGCCGGGACCCCACATCCAACGAAGCAATACCAAGAAAGGGGGCCTCGCGCACACCTGAGGAGGAATTACCTAAAATGCAAGCTGCGTTGCGCAGTAACTCTGAGAAGCGCCCGAAGCGCATGGATGGAATGACTTTGAACTGCGTCTCGGGAAGCGTGTTGATCACTGACAAAATGCCTTCGGAACCTGGGTCATTATTGGGCTTGATGACGACAAAGTATTTGCCACTTCGCTGCAATGCGCGAAATAAATCTGTGGCTTGTCGGCCCATGTCATTAGCTTCTGAAGTGACTGGGTGCAGGATACAAATACCGTAGTCAGATTTTGAAATTTCATAGTGATCTAACACATCTTGCAGCACAAAACCGGATGGTTGCGCGTGGATGTCGAGTTCTGGTGAGCCGATGACGTGGATCGAATCCGCAGACTCACCCAGTGTTTGCACCCGTCTTCCGGCTGTTTTGGAGCTGACAAAATGGCAGTATGCCAACTTCGAATTACAATGGCGCAGAATTTCGTCGATGGTTCCGGAGACTTCACCACCTTCAATATGGGCGCATTTGACGTAGTTTGTGGCGCAAACCAAAGCGCAGGCCAGTGCCTCAACACGATCCCCATGCACCAGCACGAGATCAGGCTTGTCTTCCACAATAAAGTCAGAAAACCCTAAAATGGTTTTCGCCAGAATCACATCTTGCGGGTCGCCGGGCCGTTGGTTGACAAATTCATGCACTGTGGCGCCAGGCAGGCGGTTGACCTCAATTTTGGTCAACCCGTAGCTCTCCATCATATGCATGCCGGTGACAAAAAATGACACATCAAACCCGTTTTGGATTGCCGTGCGGGCCAAGGGTTCGATCTTTCCGAAATCTGCCCGCGTTCCGGTAACAAAGAGAAGGCGTAATTTGTGTGTCATAGGGACCTTTTACTCTAAATTGGGCACAAGCAAAACGATAACTGCGATGCGCACGGCTTCAGTCAGTCAAATCGCTCCATTTGAGCTGATCATTGCGGCTTACAGCGCGGGTCAGGCGCTTGCCCAAGATCTCATCAAATTTGAACCCGGGGATTTCTCCATTACCTGGGCGGCGCGCCCATATATCTTGTTCGACGATCCTATGGCCGTTGGGTAGGTTTTTGTCGGCCACAATACTAGCTCTAGCAAAGTGGTAGACATCCTCTTCGGGTCCGGTGCGCATCTTCTCATTACCCAGGGCTATATGGATTTCTTTTGATCGATCGATCAAATGGCGCAGTTCGGCAGGGTCCATAGAACAAGCGATGTCCGGGCCCTTGCGGTAGCGGCTGTCGGTATAATGCCGCTCAAGAATGCAAGCGCCCAAAGCGACGGAGGCCAAGGCCATTTCTGGACCGATGGAATGGTCGGAAAAGCCAATAATGGCTTTCGGGAAGGCTACTTTTAGATCTCGAACGCCTCTCAGTGAGACAATTTCTGGTGGTGAGGGATAGAGATTGGTGCACTCTAACAATGCATAATCGACGCCGGATTCCTCAAGTATTTGAACGCTTTGGCGGATACTCTCAATGGTTTGCATGCCTGTGGACATGATCACAGGTTTGCCCTTTTTAGCAATATGGCGGATCAGTGGCAGGTTGTCGGCCTCACCGGATCCAATTTTGAACCCCGGCACGCCAATCTCTTCCAAAAAATCTGAAGCTGAGCGTGAGAACGGGGTTGAGAGGTAAATTAGTCCTAGGTCTTCAGTGTAGTTTTTCAGAACGATTTCATCGTCTTTGGACAACGCGCAAGCGGACATGACATCCCATATCGATATTTCTGCATTTGGCGGAAAGATCTGTTTCGCCGCTTCGGTCATTTCGTCTTCGACAAAATGTGTTTGGTGCTTAATGCACTCACAGCCAGATTTTGCTGCCAATTGCACCATATACTTTGCAACCTCAACGTCGCCACCATGGTTAATGCCAATCTCGGCGATCACCAAAGGTTTTTCGTTTGGTCCAATTTTGCGATTTGCGATTTGCATGTTCTGCTCCAATAACATTTTTTTAATATAGGCTGATCACTACGCAAGGTGAACCCAATACCTGACATTGGGCCAGCGTTGCGCGCCATCGCAAGCTTAATCTGGAAACAGCTGGTTCACGCTTTTTCAATGTCGTCTTGGCCATAGTATTGGATCAATTTCTTTCTCAGGCCGCCCAATACAAAATCATTCCAAACCAAAACCCTGCCCTTGCTGTCGGACATATGGGTGTTTGGGGCCAAGCAAACTAATTTTTCTGGCTTTAACTCGAGGCTACAGAGGGTCACTACAGACAGTTTTTCTCGACGGCGGCGCACCCATGGAATACATGCTTTTGCATAGCTTAAAATCGCGTGATGCTGCATATATTCTGTTGGAAACTTTACCGCAAAACTGTTTGGTAAGGCTATCATATGATCTTGTGCTACCCAGCTGATGTAGCGTTCATCGGAAATAGTGGGGCGAAATTTGCGGAACTTTCCTGCATCATAAATGGCGAAGAATTTATCTGCAATCTCGTTCCAATGCTTTGGGTGGAACACCACAAATGAGGAGTTCCCTCGCGCGTATCTCTTACCGTTGGTGAGTCGAAAAATCATGCGTGCCAAGGCAGAAAATGGCAAAATCGCACTTTGGAACATGACTATAGATTTTTCATCTTTCTGGAAATCAAAGGCTTGTTCTATGGGACCAAAAATAGCGGTATCAAGATCGATATAAATCGCAGGCATATCTGTTTTCAGCACACCTTTTTGAAACATTGACAGTTTTGCGTGGCATTGTCCGCCAGTTGTAAACTCGGGTTTAATGAATTGCTCCGGTAGCGCGATAGGCTCGGCGCGTGGGTCCAGATCCTTGTGAGCCCGATCTGAAATTATAACAAACCGAGCAACGTGTTCGTTATTTTCTGCAATCTTGGTGATAAGTTTGTTGATATCACCTGCACCATATTTTGTGCCCCAGCAGGTCAGGACGCATTGCCACTGTTGGGGTGTATCAGTTGGTTTCAAAACCTATTCCTTTATTTTACAAATTCTAAAAACTTAGAACAGTTCCTGACGTATTAGCGAGTGGTTGCGCCATTTTCTATAAAGAATTGTCGTGGGCCCATTTATAAGAGAATTGCCGGATGGATCAAGGTGTGCCATTGGGGCTTAGTCATTTCTGAGAGAGCGATAAGGTAAAAGTGTTTTTTTACTAACTATGATTTTGGGGCTGGCATAGGGCTAGTATTGGACCTGATATTTTGTAATTATAATTTTGAAATTTAGGAGTTTAGTTGATGCGTGTAATTTTTATTGCTGCTGCATTTTTGGGCTTTGCCCAAATGGTCTCGGCGCAACAGATGACTGACAACCAGATCAAGCAACTAGCCTTAGAGGCAATTTTAGAGAATCCTGAGATTATAATGCAGGCCGTGGCGATCCTTGAAAAACGTGAGCGGGAGCAGGCTGCTTCTGGGGCTAACACAGTGCGATTGCAAGTTGAACAAGACCCAAATTCACCCAACCTTGGAAATCCTGCAGGCGATGTCACAGTTGTTGAGTTTTTTGATTATAATTGCCCTTATTGCCGTCAGGCTGGCAAAACTGTGCAGGCTTTGCTTGCTGCAGACGCCAATGTACGCGTGATTTATCGTGAATGGCCGATCTTGGGGGAGGCGAGTATTTATGCTGCGCGTGCCGTATTGGCGGCACGGGCCCAGGGAAAATATGAAGAATTCCATTGGGTGCTGATGAATGGGGAAGGCCGTGCTAGCGAAGCTAGCATCCTTAAAACCGCTCGGGATTTGGGCTTAGATATCACAAAACTGAAGGCGGATATGATCAGCCCTGCAGTCGAAGCGCATATTGCGCAAAGTAGCGCTTTGGCTCGTAAGCTTGGGTTCACTGGCACCCCAGCTTTTATTGTTGGCGACCGCACGGCGCCGGGCATGTTGAGCGTAGATGAAATCACCGCCTTGGTGGCAGAGGCGCGGGCTTCAAAGTGAAATGTACCATTTTATATAGTCTATTTCAGTCCATATCGTTTTGGCAGGGAAGTGTAGCTGTAATTACATGTATTTTAATAATAAAAAACCCCTGAGCATTATTCAGGGGTTTTCCTTTAGGCAGGTCCCGCAGTGTTTAGTCGTCGTGCGGCAAAGCCAAGTTCAGCACCACTGCTAGAAAAGCTGTTGGGAGCTACAGCTGATGTTGCTAATGTTTTCCAGATACCTGGCAAATATTGAACAGCAGATGGGACTAAATTAAGCCCAAGTCCTACAGCCAATGAAACAGATATAATGATCATGTTGCGGCGTGACATTTTTACTTCTGTAAGCATATTCATGCCAGCTGCAGCAACCATACCAAACATTACGATTACGCCACCGCCCAATACTGGTAATGGCATGGAGGATATTACTGCACCAATTTTTGGGATTAACCCGCAAACTATCAAGATTACACCAGCAATAGTCACAACGTGTCGCGACATAATACCTGTCATTCCCACAATGCCTACGTTCTGGCTAAAGGAGGTGTTTGGCAGGCCGCCAAAGACAGCTGCAACTGCGGTGCCCAAGCCATCGGCGTAGGTTGCGCCGGCGACTTCTTCGTCTGTAGCATCCCGGCCAGCACCAGCCTTTGTTGTGGCTGTTGCATCGCCTACAGTTTCAATTGCAGAGACAATTGATACTAGAGTCACACCAATAACAGCGCCCAGGCTAAACTCAAAACCAAAAGGCATAACGTTTGGAACTTGGAACCATGCGGCTTTTCCAACTCCGCCGAAGCTGACCATGCCCATTAAGTATGCAACTATGTAACCTGCAAGTAAGCCGATTAGGATTCCTGCATTTGAAACTAGGCCTTTAGTAAGAAATTTGCAGGCTAGAGACACAACAACAACGGTTAAGGCTACGAACCAATGCTTAAGCGAGCCAAAGCTGTCAGCAGCCATTTGGAAATCAGCGGCGCCACCTGCTGCGTACTTGATGGCAACAGGAATGAGGTACAAACCAATTGCCAAGATTACCAGACCTGTGACCAGGGGCGGAAACATGAAGCGCAGTTTTTGAATCACGCTACCAAGTGCAAAGTGAATAATGCCGGCAATTAAACATGCGGTAAGTGCGACGCTCAGACCTTGTGTGGCGGCAACACCAGCCAGAACTCCAACAAATGCAAAGCTTGTGCCCTGCATAATCGGCAAGCGTGCTCCAATTGGACCCATACCAACTGTTTGAAACAAGGTTGCGATACCAGCAAATAGCATCGCCATTTGAATGAGGTAAACTTGCTCAGCCCCGCCGAAGGCAAGACCGGCAGCCCCAGCAACAATAATTGCTGGAGTTACGTTTGACGCAAACATTGCCAAAACATGTTGTAATCCCAATGGAATTGCTTGCCCCATAGGGGGCGTGGCATTCGGATTGCCATAATCAGTATCAGACATTTTTTTCCCTTCGATTGCACAACATCAGCAAATGCTGATGTATTACCCTTGTTTTTCTGCGTCATACAGATGCTGTGGCTGCGGGCCTACGAACCACATTATACGGTAATCTATACAAGAAAAATTACATTCCGGCAAAGAAAGAATAACCTATTCATGCTGGGTGTTAGTGTGGTACGGATTGGACCCTGATAGCTCCAAGTTTCTAGTAGGTTGAAATTGAGATGTTGAGTTTCTATATTTTCTAAAATTTCAATTAATTATTAGGAAACTATATAATGTAAATATTAGATAAAATTTTGTATCACTACTCGTAGTTTACGAGAGATGCTATCTCTCAAGTCTTTGCAGGTAGGATAACTGCAGCGGTGGAACCGGTACTAAAGGTAGCGTGCTGTGGTCACAATCGTGGTGCAAATTGTTGTGTCGATGTCGCACAAGTACTTGCCAATTTTGAACAAGGATTTATGTTCTAAATATGTTAATAGATGCACTTCAGTATGTACGCCCTAGCCGAGAAATTTTCCAGCAGATGCGCTTAGGGAAACTGTCTGCCGTGCATATCACTGTTGGCTATCATGAAGATTTTCTCGGAGTGGTGGAAAACTTACAGAACTGGAACCGGTGGTTCGAAGATTGCGGTGATTTGATCGTGCGGGCGACCACCTGTTCAGATATTTTTGCGGCTAAGGCTGCAGGTAAAACTGCAATCTTATTTGGACTACAAAATCCTTTAGCTATTGGAGCAGATATTAGGCGAGTTGAGCTGCTGTCGCAGCTTGGCATTCGATTTTGTCAGGTAACATACAACCAGCAATCCCTACTTGGCGCTGGGTGTTTTGAGGCTCAAGATAGTGGGCTCACAGCGTTTGGACGTGAAGTTGTGGATGAAATGAATCGCCTGGGGATGGTGATTGATCTCTCACACTCAGGACATAAAACAGCTATGGATGTGGTAGCCTATTCAAAACGTCCTGTGACTGTGACTCACGCCAACCCAAGTGCCTGGCATCAGGCGCCGCGCAACCTGCATCATGATTTGTTGCAAGCTCTGGCAGACACTGGTGGCATGGTTGGATTTTCGCTCTACCCGCACCATCTAAAAGGTGGGAGTGATTGTAGTTTGTCTGATTTTTCACAAATGGTGGCTGATACCGTGCAAACCTATGGATTAAATATGTTTGGAATTGGCTCTGATTTGTGCCAAGATCAACCTGACAGCGTGGTTAATTGGATGCGCAATGGCCATTGGCGGAAAACGCCTGCGTCGCTGGTGGAGTTTCCAAACTCTACGGTTTGGTTCCGTGACAACCGTAATTTCATGGGCCTGGCCGCTGGGCTGGGTGCCGCAGGATTGCCAGTGGAGCCTGTTTCAGGAATTCTTGGAGCTAATTGGATGAAGTTTTGGGATAAGGCATTTAAGCCGTCATGAAAGATATTGTATTCTCTCAGGCCAAGTTGCGCCATCCGGATAAAATCATGCGCTTGTCGCGGTTGGGCGCAATGTTTCCATCACGGTTGTCATTTCTACGCAGCCTTACCCGACAATTGATCTCAGATCGTAGTACGGTGTCTCGGCCGCATTGGAATATAGACGAGGACGGCTTTGGCACGGCGGTTTATTCTGTAACGGTTGGTGGGCATATTTACTCGTTATTTTCTATTACAAAATCGCTTGAGCCTGAGATGCGAACAGATAGAGTGATTGCGGAGGCTTGGGACGCGGCCTTTGTGCTTTATGATGGCGTACCTGATGCCTCAGAGATTGAACGCCTGTCAAGCCAGGCCCCCCTGCAAGAGGCGGGACGGTTCACAGAAAAAGATCTTTGCCTGTCGCGGGCCAATAAATCCGTGCGGCTGTTTGATCAAATTGTTGCATCTTTGCGGTCTGGGACTGGCTTACCTATGGGGATGATCCAAAATATTGGTTATTTGATGCGCACAACTGCTGTTTACGGCAATGGCAAGTTTGGGATTGCAGACCGGCGCGAAATTGAGGCGCGGCCTGGGCTGCAAGGTCCTTTTATGGCAGAAATGCTGACAGTTTGGCTGATCCGGACATTCACTCATGATTTGGTGGAACATGTTGGAGGCAGCCAATTACCCGACATTGTGAAGCGCCAACTTGGTATTGGGAATTCAACAGGGCTGGGGATGGCACCTTTTTTGGTGTCGCACCCGCTGTTGTTACATTCTTGGATGGTTTGCCGTGAAACTGCTTTGGCGCGGGTGCGGGTTGCTGAGATTGATTTGGAGACAGCAGCGCAGTTGGTAACGCTCAGCCGCCGAGTGGCGCAACACTTGTTGGAGTGGAATATACCAGATCCGATGCATCAAGCTCGGATTGTGAAGCTTCGAAAAGAATGGGCAAATTTGACTATTGGCTTGAGTGCTAAAATATTAACTAAAAACAGTGCTCTAGATTATATAATCTATAAATCTGAGCTGGAAGTCAAGACTTGCAAGAATTAACCGTTAGTTGGATGCTGGAGCCCTTTGGAGATTTGGTGGACGGGCTGGCTGAGTGTATGGCCAACCCCCATGCGCTAGTTCTTGATCCGGCCATGAGCTGTGATATTTTGCGTAAAATTTTAGTGGAGCATTGTGGCTATGCCACAGAGGTAGATTTTACCTCTCCGCATGCCAGCGAACAATTCTGGTATGTATCGGAGGCTAAGCTTGAGCCTCGGATTGGCAAACGCCATACAGAGCTTGGTGCAGATCGTGAAAGCCCATTGGACATCAGTCGTCAGATACATGCACTAGCGCAGGATTTGCGGGGGCAAAGTGGCCCAATTTGGCAGTTTTTGGCAAAAGTTCCGCGACATCGGTTGGCGGTGCAGCGTGTGCAAGCTTTGGTGCACAATCCCTATTCAGAAATTCGTGATAACCTTGTGGATGGAGACATGGCTTCCTATTGATATGTTGCGGTGTAAACTGTCATTCTTTGGCGCAAGCAAGTTCGACCCGAAATCCCAACTTTGGACCCGGATTACTTTGGCGCAAGGCGCTCCTTTGGCCTCTGACCTTGCTGCCGGTACGGCGCGAGATGATTGGTGGTTGCCGGTTTTAGCACCATGAATATTTCATCAAATGAGCTAAAGATGACGGTCTTGAAAGCTTGTAGAGGCATTGGTCTGCCCGTGGCGCAAGCCCAAGAGGTAGCCGCTGCGATGGCAGCTAGCCCGTGGGCCTTAAAACAGCTTTTGACACAATTGGCCAAGCCGATACCCACGGCCAGCTTTGATTTTTCACTAGGTTTAGACATAAAAAATGCTCATATACTTAGGGATTTCTGGGTTTGTGCAGATGCAGCGTACCTCGCGTCTCCTCTGGTGTGCATTCGTGGAGTGTCCTCATGTGATGTCACGGAGGCACTAGCTCGTTATCGTGGAGTATCAGTAGTGGCGCAGGGTGAAGATTTGTTGGTTATGGTGGATGAGCGACCTATGCTACAATCTGCGAGGTGCGAAGTTGATCCTGATGAATGGCACCAGCTGGAGATATATGCAGAGTTAACCTATGTACCAGAAACTGATGCGTCGAGGCTTGTTGGGGCAGGTGCTGGTCTTACTGATAACGATTAATCGGCCATATGTTTCGCAAATACATCTGAAGAATACCTTACATTCTCAAGATATAGCCCATCAGGTGGGCAAACTGGCCCGCAGGCTGAGCGGTCTTTTGCGGCAAGGGCCTCTGCCATACGTTCAGGCGCCCAAGTGCCTGCCCCCACTCGTTCTAAAGACCCCACCAGGCTTCTCACTTGGTTGTGCAAAAAGCTTCGTGCTTTGACGTGAAAGCGTATTTCGTTGCCGGCGTGATAGTCATGCGCTGACAGGTCCAAAACATCCAGTGTTTTAACTGGACTTTTGGCTTGGCACATAGTGGATCGAAATGTCGTAAAATCGTGGGTCCCAAGCATATAAGCTGCGCCCGCCCGCATAGCATCAATGTCTAAATAAGGATGCCGCGATTGCCACACAAGGCCTGCATCATGGGTCACTGGAGCCCGGCGACAGACCAACCGAAAAACATAATCTCGCCCAACCGCTGAAAACCGTGCATGCCAATCAGGATCAACTAGGGCACAGTCAAGGACCGCAATTTTATTTGGCTTCAGATGGAAGTTCAGAGCGCCTTTGAGCTTTTCTGTGCCCCAGGTTTTTTGCATGTCACAATGTGCTACTTGCCCAAGCCCATGTACCCCGGTATCTGTTCGTCCGGCTGCCGCAATATTTGGCAGGTCTGTCTCTAACTTCCCCAAGGCCTGTTCCAGCGCTCTCTGCACTGTTGGTAAATCATTTTGGCGTTGCCAGCCATAAAAGGCTTGGCCATGATATTCAATTTTGAGTGCATATCTAGGCATGTTTTGGCATTAAACTGTGCTAAGAGGTTTGGCAATTGCTGCGCGCTAGGCAAAAGGTAATGTGGGTTCTATTTTTGAGTATCACGAAAGGGAACAGAATGATTTTGTCAGTAATATCAGAATAGGTTAAGACTGGTTATGGTATAACGATGTACCGCGCGACGCAATTTTTTTATTAGAGGTTCGCAATGAAACTAAAGTTTATAGCTGGTTCTTGGTCGGATGCGACGGAAATTAGTCAAATTTTGGAAGATTGGAGAATGGCTGCAAGCTGGGTCCCGCAGGTACATACAGACGTCGAACGTGCTAATTATGGCCGTTGGCTGTTGGAGCATACTACAGTGACCATATTGCACTGCGATGGGCAATCTGTTGGCTTTTTAGCTCTTGAAGATAACATCATCCAGTCGCTCTATATCAAGGTTGGGTTCCAAAGGCTTGGGTTTGGGCAAGCAACTATTCACTATGCTCAGGAGCAATTCAACGAGTTAAGGCTTTGGGTATTTCAGGCTGACAATGGTGCACAACAGTTTTATCAGAATTTGGGGTTTGAGGCTTTGGAAACTAGTGAAGGGCAGGATAATGACTATGGCCTCCCAGACATATTTTACCGCTGGAGGTTGTTCCCTGATTGAGACACTTGGTTCTTATTTAACTGTTGAAATTGGTACCGATTATGAAGACATCACCCTGACACATTTGTTAAATTAGTGTACTAATTACCTTAAATAAACAAAGTGTGTTAGGCTTTACTTGCCTCGTAATCCAAAAGGAAAAGCTCTCTGTGTGATGTTAGTTGTACAGTGGCGCCTAGCGGCCTATAACGTTTCCAATATGGTAAGGATATTGATCATTTTACGAATTATATCCCCGGCGCTGTGATAATGCAGCAGCCGGGCCAATGGTGTTGGAAACTACAGCGCTACCCCTTTTCAGTTCTTCAAAAAGAGACACGATATGTCCGACGACACAGTTGATTACAAAGATACCCTCAATCTGCCTAAGACGGATTTTCCGATGCGTGCAGGATTGCCTAAACGTGAGCCCGAATGGCTGGAGCGCTGGGCTGATATTGGCGTTTATGACCGGTTACGTCAGAAAACAGGCCGTGAAAGCTTCACGTTGCACGATGGTCCTCCCTATGCCAATGGCAATCTACATATCGGTCATGCGCTGAATAAAATCCTCAAGGATATGGTGGTGCGTTCGCAGCAGATGATGGGTAAGGACGCCCGCTATATTCCGGGCTGGGATTGCCATGGTCTCCCTATCGAATGGAAAATAGAAGAGAAATACCGGAAAAAAGGTCGTGATAAAGATGCTGTTCCGGTTGTGGAATTTCGCCAAGAATGCCGTGAATTTGCAGCTGGGTGGGTGGATGCCCAACGAGATGAGTTCAAACGCCTTGGCATCACTGGAAAATGGGAAAACCCATATTTGACAATGGATTTTCACTCCGAACGGGTGATTGCAGCGGAATTTCAGAAATTTTTGATGAATGGCACTTTATATCAAGGCTCAAAACCAGTAATGTGGTCACCAATTGAGAAAACTGCTCTGGCTGAGGCTGAGGTGGAGTATCACGATAAGGAAAGCTTCACCGTTTGGGTGAAGTTCAAAGTGGTGGGGACGGGTAATACGGTTCTAGACAGTGCTAAAGTTGTGATTTGGACTACAACACCTTGGACGATGCCGTCCAATAAGGCAGTGGTGTATGGTGCTGGTATCTCCTATGGGCTTTATGAGGTCATTGGCCGCCCTGAAGAATGCTGGGTGAGTATCGGGGAGCACTTTATTCTGTCTGATAACTTGGCCGAAGACGTCTTTGGTCGGGCTCGTCTTGATACCTACCATGTTCCGCCGACTTTGTGACATAACTCAGGATGACCTAGCCAAGATTGAGCTTCAACATCCACTACACGGCGCGGAGGGTGGCGAAGGCGAATGGGATGATATCCGTGATTTTCGATCTGCTGATTTTGTAACTGACACCGAAGGCACTGGTTTTGTGCATTGCGCGCCGTCGCACGGAATGGAAGAGTTTGAGCTTTATCGCGATCTAGGCATGCTGGAGCAAGTCATCACCTATAACGTTATGGAAGATGGCCGGTTCCGCGCTGATCTGCCGTTCTTTGGCGGCAAAGCGATACTCAAGCCGAATGGCAAAGAGGGCAACGCCAATGGTGCGATCATCGAAAAACTGGCCGAAGTGGACGGGTTGTTGGCGCGTGGCAAGATCAAACACAGCTATCCGCACAGCTGGCGCTCTAAGGCGCCCGTGATCTATCGTAACACGCCGCAGTGGTTTGCTGCGGTCGATAAGCCTGTGAATGACGGCTTGGACACCTATGGCAAAACCATCCGCGAGCGGGCTTTGGCCTCTATTGATGAGTTGGTGACTTGGACGCCACCGACAGGTCGCAATCGGTTGTATTCCATGATCGAAGCGCGGCCTGATTGGGTTTTGTCTCGGCAACGGGCTTGGGGCGTGCCTCTGACCTGCTTTACCAAAAATGGCTGCTTTCCTACCGATGACGATTACCTCTTGCGAAATTCAGTTGTGAATGCCCGCGTACTGGAGGCTTTTGAAGTTGAAGGTGCCGATGCGTGGTACATGGACGGTGCAAAAGAGCGGTTCTTGTCGGGCATTGTGGAGCCTGAGGGTTATACGCAGGTCTTTGATATCTTGGATGTTTGGTTCGACAGTGGATCAACACACGCTTTTGTGTTGCGTGACCGTGAGGATGGAGCGATGATGGCATGGCGGACCTTTATTTGGAAGGTACCGATCAACACCGCGGTTGGTTTCATTCTTCCATGTTACAATCCTGTGGTACGCAAGGCCGCGCACCTTATCGTGGAGTTTTGACGCACGGCTTCACGCTTGACGAAAAGGGCATGAAAATGTCCAAATCTATTGGCAATACCGTATCCCCAGATGATGTCACCAAACAATATGGTGCAGACATTTTGCGGCTTTGGGTGGCTCAGTCAGATTACACCAGCGACCTACGGATTGGTGCTGAAATTTTGAAAGGCGTTGCAGATAGCTATCGCCGCCTGCGCAACACCATGCGCTTTATGCTGGGCTCTCTTGCCGACTTTAGTGATGGGGATCGGGTTGAATTAGATGCCATGCCAGAGTTGGAGCTATGGGTTTTGCACCGGTTAGCAGAGCTGGATGAGACCGTGCGAAAAGGCTACACGGCCTATGATTTCCAAGGTGTTTTCCAAGCGTTGTTTCAGTTTGCAACGGTTGATCTGTCCTCATTCTACTTCGATATCCGTAAGGATGTGCTATATTGTGACGGTGATACGCCTGAGCGCCGAGCCGCACGCACAGTGTTGGATTTACTATACCACCGTCTAACCACCTGGTTGGCCCCTGTTCTGACCTTCACGATGGAAGAGGTTTGGCTGGAACGCAATCCAGGCGCTGAAAGCTCAGTGCATCTTGTGGATATGCCTGTCACACCTGCCACATGGTCTAACCCTGATTTAGCTATAAAATGGGCTATAATTCGCCAAGTACGCCGTGTAGTTACTGGTGCCTTGGAAGTTGAGCGCAGAGAAAAGAATATCGGTTCCAGCCTAGAGGCCGCTCCCGTGGTCTATGTAGATAAGGCTATGGCGGGTGTGTTGAAATCTGTCTCCTTTGCAGATCTATGCATCACATCTGGGATTGAAATATCCACCCAAGCTGCACCTGATAGAGCGTTTGTCCTGGAGGATACTGTAGGAATTTCCGTCACTTTCATGAAAGCTGATGGCGCTAAATGCGAACGCTGTTGGAAAATCCTGCCTGATGTGGGTCAGCATGGTCGTAAGGGCGTCTGTGGCAGATGTGATGCAGCCCTCGGCTAAGGTGAGTTGATGTTACTGTTCTTGGGGGGCGCTGATTGCCTCCCAGTGTTTCCTGTTTAAGAATGCCTTATGACCATTTTAGTTTTCTGTGCTGTTCTTATTGCTGCCCTGCTACATGCAGGTTGGAACGCTTTGGTCAAAACTGGAAATAACAAGCAAACTGCTATGCTGATTTTGACCCTTGCGCATGCGTTTATTGGGCTTTCTCTAATTCCTTTTTTACCATTTCCTCAGGGGGAAGTTTGGCTTTGGTTGCTCGCCTCAGGCATCTTGCACATGTTTTACCAGCTATTTTTAGGCTTTGCTTATGAACGTGGAGATCTCAGCCGAGTTTACCCTATTGCGCGTGGAGGCGCTCCGATGATTGTTTTGGTGATCAGCTTACTGTTTGGAATTGATACGCTAACTGGCTTCGAATTGTGGGGTATCTTAGTTTTGGGACTTGGCATAGTGATAATGGCGCAGGGTGTGTTCCTGTCGGGCGAAGACCGTAAATTGATCCCTATGGCCATTGGGTCGGCCTGTGCCACGGCGGGTTATTCATTGGTGGATGGACTTGGTGCACGGGCCATGGGTGATGCGTTAGCCTATGTATCCTGGCTGCTAATTTTCTCGGCTCTGTTTTATACGCCGGCTATCTTAGCCTTGCGGGGGCACTCTGTCTGGCCGCACAATGTACGACAAATCTCGGTTGGACTGTTGGCGGGGCTCGCCTCTTTTACCGCTTATGCCATTGTAGTTTGGGCCATGACTGAGGCGCCCATTTCCTTAGTGACGGCATTACGCGAAAGCAGTATTTTATTCGCCATGATAGTAGGTTGGATTTTCTTTCGTGATAAGATGGGACCAGTCAAAATTCTGGCTGGGATCGTGATAGGCATTGGAATTACCTTAACTCGATTTTAGGTTTTTTGAGCCGTCAGTTCTTGAGCGATCCCCGCGAACAATAAATATGTAGAAGTGATCAAGAGGCCTATATTCGCTGCAGGAACTTCTGTGAAATTTCCCCAAGCGGCCCAAGCTGCAAAGCCAACCCAAGCCAATGCAGTGGGCAGGGTGACGGGGCGCCACCGCTCGGTGCGCACTGGATGCACAAATTTGAGTGGCAGGAACATGGCGATAGCCAATATTGTAACGAATCCTAAAATTACCCAGTGATTTGGCGTGGTGGCAAAAATTACAATGACTGCCATGTTCCAAGCGCCAGGAAAGCCTTGAAAGGAATTATCCTTTGTTTTCATCCGAGTATCTGCAAAATACATAGCACTGGCAAAGGTGATAACAATTATAGCAACCCAGCCAGACCATCCTGCTAATAACCCACTAGCAAACAATGCATAGGCAGGGATAAAGACATATGTAAGGTAATCAATAATGAGATCTAACAGCACACCGTCAAAAGTTGGCGCGTTGGTTTTTACATTGTAGCGACGCGCCAACGGCCCATCGATTCCATCGACAAAAAAGGCCACAACCAACCAGACAAACATCATGTCCCATTTTTCATTCACCGCTTCCAGCAATGCCAGTATGGCAAAGACAGCTCCGGTTGCGGTGAGAAAATGCACCGCTAAGGCTTTCGTGCGTATATTCATTTCACTCTATAAGCGGAAAAGCTTGACAGTGGCAATCAGGCTTTCGGATGTGAGGCGTTGTAAACATTCATTAACCGCTCTGTATCCACAGCCGTATAGGCCTCTGTACTTGATAATGACGCATGGCCCAGTAACTCTTGGATAGTCCGCAAGTCTCCACCAGCGTTCATTAAATGCGTAGCAAATGAATGTCGCATTGCATGTGGGGTGGCTGTGGCGGGTAGACCCAATTTCATCCGCGCTGAGCGCATGGCTTTTTGTATTAATCCCGCATTTAACCTACCACCGCGCACCCCGCAAAATAGGGGTGAACTCTGTTCTATAGGGAAAGGGCACAGCTTAGTATATCGTGCCACGGCAGCTTTGGCTACGGGCAGGACTGGGACAATTCGTTCCTTGCCCCCCTTGCCAATTATACGCAGAACGTCGGGTAGGGGCTCATCCGCACCAGAGAGGCCTAGAGCCTCTGATATACGCAGACCACAGCCATAAAGTAGAGTTAAGACTGCAGCATCACGTGCGGCGACCCAATCCTCTTGGGCTTGAGTGTCCACGGCACCAATCATCTCATGAGCAGCACCCACCGCCAGTGGGCGTGGCAGTTTTTTCTCAAACTTTGGCATACGGGTCAGCAATACGGCCGTTGGTTCAAGTTCATGGTGCTCGGCCAACCAGCGAAAGAAGTTTTTTACAGCGGACAAATTGCGTGCCAAGCTTCGGCTTCTCAGGCCACGTCCGCGTTCATGGGCCATCCAAGCGCGCATGTCGCGGGTGTGAATTCTGGCTAGTGCAGCCAGTCCTTCTGGTCCGCCGCGATGCTGTGCCATAAAGCTCAAAAACCCAGTCACGTCGGATGCATACGCTTTGAGCGTATTGTCTGCTGCAGATTTGAGGGCTCGCTCATGAGCCAACCAATGCAGCATTGCATCGCTCGCTGCAGGGGAGATTAGGCTGAGTGGGATCTGGAACGCCATGGAGTAGCCTTTAGGCTAGCCATCTGCGCACGGCGCGTTCGTAAACCGTACCAAAAAAGGTTAAAAGATCAGTGCCCTGCGCAGGCGAAAACTGATTTGGGTCGTTTGCGCCCAAAATTAATAGGCCGGGCACGGTCTCCGCGCCAAACTCCAACCTTAGGCAGGCCTCTGAGCCAATCGAACAAGGGGCGCTATCGTAGACAAGTGCACTTGGCGATGTCACGGCTCGGAGCGTCACTTTAGCATCTCCCTTTCCTGGGCTTGAGGAAAGATATTTATCGATAAAGCCTGTAGGGGCGGGGATCAAAACAGAACTAAGATGCGCAAGCGTTGGATCCGCCTCTTGTTGTGTGGTTTCCAAAATAAGACTGACGAAATCAATCTTCATAATGTCGGGCATGTCACGCTCTGTCATTTCAAGAAAGCTCCCAAAATCATTAGGTTCCATGACCTTCAGAATGGCACGATTAATTTGCTGCGTTCCTGCAAGGTTGTCATAGGCCGCTGCTATCACTGAACGGTGAGTGGCCTCGAGGCGATCAAGTTGGGTTTCGAGGCGCTTCATTGCAACACTGCGGAGATCAACGATGTTCTCGCCTCGTAGCTGATCATTGGCCGAGACTAAGGCTCGCATTACCGGTGGGTCGTCTAAAACGATCCTGGGATTTTTGATAATGATATCACGCAAGATTTCTTCTGCTTGCGCCGCTGTTTGAAGGTCCATAGATGCCTCATTCACTGAAGTTGTGGTCGCCCCACTTGATACAAAACAGCAATATCACAGGTTTAGAGAATTTTCTGCCCTGTTTTTGCCCAATCCGACATGAATTGCTCAAGGCCCTTATCTGTCAGGGGATGATTGGCTAAAGATTTGATCACATTCGGCGGTGCAGTAATTACATCAGCACCGATTAAAGCGGCCTGTGTCACATGGTTTACCGTGCGAATAGACGCCGCTAAAATCTGTGTATCAAAGCCAAAGTTGTCATAAATTTGACGAATATCGGCGATAAGATCCATACCATCAATGTTCACATCGTCCAGACGGCCAATGAATGGGCTAATAAATGTAGCACCCGCTTTGGCGGCTAACAGGGCTTGGTTTGCGCTAAAGCATAGAGTCACGTTTACCATTTTACCCTCACCTGACAAAATGTTGCAGGCCTTCAAGCCATCCCAAGTCAGCGGCAGCTTAACTGTGATATTTGATGCGATTTCCGCAAGCTTGCGGCCCTCAGCTATCATGGCTTCAGCTTTGGTCGCCACAACTTCGGCACTTACTGGACCAGAGACCAAGTCACATATTTCTTTGGTCACTTCGATGATATCACGTCCTGATTTCATGATTAAAGAGGGGTTTGTGGTGACCCCGTCAACCATACCCAAATCATTTAGTTCGGCAATTGCGTCTATTTCAGCAGTATCAACAAAAAATTTCATGACTGATGTCCTTGATAGGTTGGCCTTAGTTACTGGAAGCTTTAACTTAGTTCTATAGGTTCTAAAAGCCCCACTGCTAAGGAAATAATGTGTCTGAGCCCCAATTCTTTAATCAAGGTGATTTGGTTGCTGTGCTAACCAGCCAACCGCTTGATCGAACACTTGATTATAAAGCTCCCGAAGGGGGGTGCTGGCAGGGTGCCTTTGTGGAAGTTCCCTTGGGGCCTCGCAAAGTCTTAGGCGTAATTTGGGCTGCAGGTATCGGAGATTTCGATTACGCCAAAACTCGTTCGGTGATCCGTGTCTTGGATGTGGTACCGATGCAACACAGTATGCAGGAGTTTTTGCGCCGTGTGTCGGATTACACGCTCACGCCGATGTCTAAAATGCTTCGGCTGGCTACGCGCGCCCCGGGCTTGGGTGACCCACCCTCAATGCGGCATGTCTACCGCATGGGCCAGTCTGACATCACTCGGAAGACCGATACCCGCCAGAGGGTTTTGGCTGTGTTGGAGGAATTTGATGGCCTGAGCTTTACTCTCAAAGAGCTTGCGGTGGCTGCTGGGGTTACGACTTCGGTTGTAAAGGGTCTAGTGAAACTGGGGGCTGTGGAGGAACATGTCACACCGCAGGATATGCCATTTCCACCATTGGATCCATCTTTGTCCAGTAAAGAGTTGTCAGAAGATCAAGCGGCGGCGGTAGTTTATCTGCAGGGCAATGATCGGGGCTACAGCACGACACTTTTAAAGGGTGTCACGGGGTCGGGTAAGACTGAAGTCTATCTTGAAGCAGTGGCTGCCTGCTTTAAGCAGGGGCGTCAGGCCTTGGTTCTTCTACCTGAAATTGCGTTAACGGCCGAGTTTCTGACACGCGTAGAAGCCCGCTTTGGTGCGCGGCCTGCGGAATGGCACTCGGGTGTCACCATGACCGAGCGCCGCCGTACTTGGAAAATGGTTGGTCAAGGAGATGCGCAGATGGTGGTTGGCGCTCGGTCCGCCCTATTCCTGCCGTTCCAAGATCTGGGTCTGATCGTTGTTGATGAAGAACACGATACTAGTTACAAGCAAGAAGATGGCGTACTTTATAATGCGCGCGATATGGCGGTGCTGCGTGCGTCTTTGGTGGGCGGTCAGGTGGTGCTGGCCAGTGCCACGCCTAGCTTAGAGAGCTGGGCTAACGTTGAGGCTGGAAAGTATAAGAAAATTGATCTTAAGAGCCGATTTGGCCTGGCAGTTATGCCCGATATGCGCGCCATTGATATGCGCCAAGAAACCCTGCTGGGGGATCGTTGGATATCGCCTAGCCTGCAAAAAATGGTTGAAGATCGCATCAAAGTTGGTGAGCAGTCTTTGCTGTTCATTAATCGACGGGGCTATGCGCCCATCACTCTATGTCGGGCTTGTGGCAATCAGGTAGGCTGTGATAATTGCGATGCGCGGATGGTTGAGCATCGGTTTTTAAAGCGCTTGATGTGCCACCAATGTGGTGAAACTAAGCCTGTGCCAACAAATTGTCCTAATTGTGAGGTCGAGGGTCGATTGGCAGTGGTGGGACCGGGTGTTGAGCGATTGGCGGAGGAGGCCACGGCATTGTTTCCTGATGCAAAAGTGGCAGTATTATCTTCTGATTTATTTGGCTCGGCGCGTGCACTCAAAGCTCAAATTGCTGCCTTGGCTGCGGGAGAGGTGGATGTTATTATAGGTACTCAGCTAGTGGCAAAGGGTCATAACTTTCCGTTGCTGACACTTGTGGGGGTGATTGATGCAGATTTAGGCCTTCAAGGCTCAGATCTGCGTGCTGCTGAACGGACCTTTCAATTGATGCGTCAAGTAGCAGGCCGAGCTGGTCGGGCGGATAAGCCTGGGGTGGCCGTGTTGCAGACCCATCAGCCTGAACACCCAGTTATACGAGCCATTTTGAGTGGAGATGAAGATGCTTTTTGGCAAACAGAAGCGCGTGAGCGCGAGGTGGCTGGGGTGCCTCCATACGGACGGCTTGTAGGGATCGTATTGTCGTCACCCGATGCGCAAGAAGCCCTCAACGTTGGCCAGGCGATGGCGCGAAACTGCTTACCACTTACTAAAATAGGGGCTGAAGTTTTTGGTCCTGCGCCTGCACCGATAGCCAGGGTGCGTGGGCGGCATCGAGTGCGCCTGTTGGTGAAGGCCAGCAAAACAGCACCTATACAAGTTGCCCTTACAGAGTGGACTGCGATGTTCAAACTGCCTAACTCATTAAAGCTATCGATCGATATTGATCCACAGAGCTTTTACTAAATCACTCTGTTACTGTGCTGAGATTGGGCCTGCTTGGTGGTCAGGATCGGCAAGGAACACAATATCAGACATGATCTGGTTAAGCTCAAAATCCTTTGGAGTGTAGACCCGCGAAATTCCCATGGCACGCAACCGGTCGGCATCATCTTCGGGAATAATGCCACCCACCACCACAGGGATATGACCCAGATTTGCTTGCTCCAATTTTGTCATGACGTCTTGCATTAAAGAAATATGTGAGCCTGATAAAATTGAAAGGCCAATGACATGCACTTGTCCATCTTGAGCGGCCGCAACAATCTCTTTTGGCGTCAAACGAATACCCTCATAAGAAATTTCCATTCCACAGTCGCGAGCACGGGTGGCGATTTGCTCAGCGCCGTTCGAATGGCCGTCAAGGCCGGGTTTGCCCATCAAAAACTTTAGTTGCCTTCCTAGCTTAGCACTCACCGTAGCAACTGACTCGCGGATTTCGTCTAGCCCTTCGGTGCGGTTGGAGGCGCTGGCGCTGACCCCAGTGGGACCGCGATATTGTCCAAAAGCCTGGCGCACTACATCGGCCCACTCTCCGGTCGTCACGCAGCTTTGGCTGCGGCAATTGAAGGCACAGCGCGAGCTTCTGTGGCGCAGCGTAGCTTTGTGCAGTTGATCCAGAGCCTGTTGCATGGCTTCAGGATTACGACTGGCGCGCCATGTGTTCAAACGAGAAATTTGTTCGGCTTCAGTTGTGGGATCAACATTCATGACAGCGTCGTCCCCGGAAGTGAGGGGACTAGGTTCTCCGGTTTGATAGGTATTCACGCCCACAACGGTTATCTCACCACTTTCAATTTGGCCGATGCGCACTGCGTTCGATTCGACCAGCCTAGATTTCATATAACCGATGGCTTCTACTGCGCCGCCCATGCCGTCAATCAAAGCCAATTCCGCCAGTGCATCTTCTTTTAGAGCAGCCACTTTGCGCTCCACTGCTGGGTTTTCATCAAATAAGTCCTCATATTCCAGAATATCAGTTTCAAAAGCCATGATTTGTTGCATACGCAGAGACCATTGTTGGTCCCACGGCCGCGGCAGTCCCAAAGCTTCGTTCCAAGCTGGCAGTTGCACGGCACGGGCACGGGCGTTCTTAGACAGGGTTACGGCCAGCATCTCGATTAAAATCCGATAGACATTGTTTTCGGGTTGTTGCTCGGTCAACCCCAGAGAATTGACCTGCACCCCATAGCGAAAACGTCGATATTTGGGGTCTTTTATGCCATAGCGGGTTTCGCAAATTTCATTCCAAAGATCGACAAAAGCGCGCATTTTGCACATTTCGGTGACAAACCGGATACCGGCGTTGACGAAAAACGATATCCGTCCGACCAGACGAGGAAAAATGTTCTGGTGGGACTTTGCCTTGTAAATCATCCAATACTGCAGTGGCTGTAGCCAAAGCAAAGGCGAGCTCTTGCTCTGGTGTGGCACCGGCCTCTTGCAAGTGATACGAACAGATGTTCATTGGGTTCCATTTTGGCAGAAATTCGCGGGTATAGGCAGCGATATCAGTGATCATGCGCAGAGACGGTTTCGGTGGGCAAATATAGGTGCCTCGGCTTAAATATTCTTTAATAATATCGTTTTGTACTGTTCCCTGCAGAGCTATAGTATCTGCACCCTGCTCCTCAGCGGCCGCGATGTATAATGAGAGCAACCAAGGGGCCGTCGCATTGATTGTCATCGAGGTGTTCATTTTATCTAATGGGATATCTGCAAAAAGCGTGCGCATGTCGCCCAAGTGGCAAATTGGAACGCCGACCTTGCCGACTTCACCGCGAGCTAAGATGTGATCGCTGTCATAGCCCGTTTGGGTTGGCAGATCGAAGGCCACGGACAACCCGGTTTGGCCCTTGGATAGATTCGAGCGGTACAAGGCGTTGGAGGCCGCAGCAGTGGAGTGACCGGCATAGGTTCGAAACAACCAGGGACGATCTTTTAGCTCTTGGGTCATGGCAGGGCCTCTTATTATAAGGGCGCAGTATTATTGCGTTAAAGTATCTGATGACGCAATAATGATAGCCTGTCAATTCATCGCCATACGGCAACTGCAACACTGTTGATTTTATTTGATTCAGCCGCTTTTATTGAGGAATATAAACTAATTTGGCTTGGCTGGAATATATAAACTTCATTAAAATACAGGCTACAGATCTGGAATTTAGCTCTTAACTTTTGATAAATTTATAAAACTAAAAGTAATAAAATTACAATTTTGTATAAAAATTAGTTGCATTATTTCGTCACTAATTTTAATTATTATTTGTGCAGATTGATTCTGCAATGCAGTGATAATGTGAAGGGGCATCCCATGCCGTTGGATTCAAACTCATCTCTAACCGCCTAGACAAGACGGTAAAAAAGATCTTTATGAAGTGGGTGAAATGCCGCCTCTGGGCATGTACCTACCCGGATGTATGGCTGGGCCATTCGCAGGGAGCGCCATGGGGAGCCAGATACGGCAATGTTGCAAGAGGTTTTAGACGTACCAAAGCTCGATAATCATGATGTGTTAGTGTTGGTGATGGCAGCTGGTGTTAATTACAATGGTGTTTGGGCGGCATTAGGAACGCCCATTAGCCCCTTCGATAGTCATAAGCAACCATACCATATTGCTGGATCTGATGCTGCTGGTATCGTTTGGGCAGTAGGGTCCAAAGTGACCCGTTGGAAGATCGGTGATGAGGTTGTGGTGCATTGCAATCAAGATGATGGTGATGATGAAGAATGCAACGGCGGCGATCCGATGTATTCAACTTCAGCGCATCTGGGGATATGAAACACCAGACGGATCCTTCAGTCAGTTCACCCGCGTTCAAAGCCAACAGTTGATGCCACGACCACAGCATCAAACTTGGGAGGAAAGTGCATGCTATACTTTGACCCTTGCGACTGCTTATAGGATGCTGTTTGGCCATGCCCCCCACGAGCTGAAACCTGGTCAGAATGTATTGATCTGGGGTGCATCTGGTGGGCTTGGATCTTATGCGGTGCAATTGGCCAATGTAGTTGGTGCAAACGCAATTGGAGTGATAAGCGACGAAAGCAAACGCAACTTTGTGATGGGACTTGGTGCCAAAGGTGTGATCAACCGAAGCGATTTTGACTGTTGGGGACAAATGCCTACTGTAAATACTCCAGAATACGTGGCTTGGTTTAAAGAGGCTCGAAAATTTGGCGCGGCTATTTGGGAGATAACTGGCAAGGGCAATAACCCTGATTTAGTATTTGAGCACCCGGGTGAAAGTACCTTCCCAATCTCGACGTTTGTTTGCAAAAAAGGCGGAATGGTAGTGATTTGTGCTGGTACTACTGGATATAACCTGACCTTGGACGTGCGCTATATGTGGATGCACCAAAAGCGTTTGCAGGGCTCACATTTTGCTAATCTCAAACAAGCGGCAGCGGCCAACAGACTAATGTGTGAGGATAAGTTAAACCCTTGTCTATCAGAAGTGTTTGATTGGAACGAGCTTCCCAAAGCCCATATGAAAATGCGCCAAAATCAGCATTTACCAGGTAATATGTCAGTATTGGTCCAAGCGCCCTGCCGGGGTTTACGAACGGTTTCTGAAACCCTGCTGGCGGCACGATAATTAAAGCCTAGGTAGGGAAAATAAACTCTTCTTGCCCCGTATACTTTTGGAATTGCACTGGCCCCAGTCTGTGCCATTGGTTACACAGGGGAATGTTAGAGAAGAACATTTCATACTCAGATGATCAGGCGCAAGCCTATGATACTATCAGTGATATTCTGCGCTCTGCTGGTGTAGATATATCAAATGGTAGGCTGGACCCACAACTTGAAGGTAAAACCAGTATTGCGGCTGTGATCGGCAAGGCTGGGTCCGGTAAAACTCTTCTTTTGGGGCAGCTGTACCATGCGTTGAAAGATACTGGTATGAATATCGTGTCGGGAGATTATGAGCCTAAGCGCGCGCAAGGATCGGCGTACCTTGGCAATTTTGGCCCCCACCAACAAAGCGGCAAGCGTTTTGCGCAACCGCGGCGTGCCAGCCACCACGATCCACCGTATTCTTTACACCCCAATGTATGATCCAGAATATGAAAAGATTGCGGAATGGCTGGGCGGCAATGGTTCGCGGCCTGAGGTCGAAGGGGTGACGGATATCTCCTTGGACCGCGCTCATAATTTTTATGCGTCCAATGCCTCAATACCTGGTGCCCTAGCAGCCGCCGGGTTGCGCGGGTCGGATTTCATCACCGGGTGGAAACGTCGCGAAGATCCGCTGGATGTCGGCTTTGTTGATGAAAGCTCGATGCTGGACGCAAAGCAGCTCGAAGATCTACAGGAAATTTTTCCGACGTTGATTCTGTTTTGGGGATCCGGCGCAACTGGCGCCGGTGAACCAATCTGGGGCAATGGTATTTGATGCGTTATCAGAAAAGCGCCGGTTGGTGCTCAGCAGGGTGCACCGCCAGACCCAAGACAACCCAATCTTGGATTTAGCCCATGCCTTGGGTGACCCCACTCTACAATTTTCAGATTTTGAGAATATGGTAGAGGAGGCTGCGAGTAGGGACGAGCGTGTTGTCATAGGCCAACGGGTTGAGTCGGATCTGATGGCACGCTCGCCAGTTTTAGTCTGGCGAAATGTGACGCGTATCAAGCTTATTCAGGCGTTTCGTGGAGCTTTTGATGCACCATTGGAGGAACTTTTGGCGGGTGAACCGCTTATCTGCGACGGTATTGAATTACCTGTAAAGCATAGAAAGAAGCGGCTAGATCTTGAGGCACGCGGTTTAATCAAGGGCGCACAAGTGGTTTATCTGGGCCTCGGACGTAAGCCAGGATTTTCACGACTGCATGTGATCGGTGCAGAGCAGCCACAACTTAGTGCCGCAAGCATTGTTAAAATTGAGAAGCCTGGTGAGGAAGAGCCCTTCATCCCGTTTGCTGCTCGCATGGGCGCCACGTTTCTTCACGGGGCGGCGGTTACCATACACAAGGCTCAGGGCTCACAATGGGATACGGTACAGGTGTTTGCACCTGATATTTACATGGCTGCAAAGATGAACCGGACTGAAGCGGGTACTCAGCTCTGGAAGCGTTTGGCGTATGTTGCTATAACTCGTGCCGAAAACCGTTTGATCTGGGTTGTGCGTAACCGCTTGGCCCGCCCTAGTGGGCCCTTGGTGGTGGATGATCTTACCGCTGAGATCCCCAATTTCGATCTGACCATGGAGCCGGTAGAAGATCAGACGGATGGGACATTTTAGTCTATAATTTTGCTTCAATCGCGTCCCAAAGCAAACCCGCCACATTTGTACCATCAAATCGCTGTAACTCTTGCAGTCCGGTGGGGGAGGTAACGTTGATCTCGGTTAAGTAATCACCAATTACATCTATGCCGACAAAAACTTGACCTTTTTCACGCAAGAGTGGCCCAATCGCTGCGCAAATTTCAAGATCGCGCGCGGTAAGATTAACCTTTTCAGGACGGCCTCCCACATGCATATTGGAGCGAGTTTCGCCCGCTGCCGGCACGCGGTTTATTGCACCTACAGCATCGCCGTCTACCAAGATGACACGCTTATCGCCGTTGCTAACGTCCGGCAGAAATTTTTGGATGATTAGCGGTTCGCTATTGATGCTGGTGAATAATTCATGCAGCGAGGCAATGTTGCGGTCCTCTGGAGTGAGACGAAACACTCCAGCGCCTCCATTGCCATAGAGAGGCTTGACTATCACATCACCATGAATGGCTCTAAATGTTTTAAGAGTGTCCAGATCCCTTGCTATGGTGGTGGGGGGGATGAGATCTGGAAATTGTAACATTAGAAGTTTTTCGGGATAATTCCGGACCCAAAATGGATCATTCACGACTAAAGTGTCTGATTTTAAGAAGTCCAAAAGATGGGTTGTAGTGATATAGCCCATGTCAAAAGGGGGATCTTGCCTCAGCCATACCACATCAAAGGCGTGAAGGTCCAAATGCTCCATTTCGCCCAAGTCAACATGGTTGTCAACTTCTCGACGTAGGACCATTTTCTGGCCCTTAGCAAAAACTTTTCCATTTTCAAACAGCAGTTTGCCTGGGGTGTGGTAATAAATTTCATGTCCCCGGCTTTGGGCTTCCAGTGCCAAATGAAACGTGCTGTCAGCATCTATGCTGACGGTTTCGATAGGGTCCATTTGAAAGGCAATTTTTTTCGACATGTGATAACCTCCGAATTTTCCACCTCTAGATGGCACTGTGGTAACAGGCTGGCAAGAGGCATGGTTGTTGGTCCAATACATCTCTATAATACTGCGATATGCCTATTCACGTGGCGTCAAACACGTTGCGCGGGCTAGTGGCAGGCAGACATTAAATACCAGTTTGATAAATTATAATTTTTTTTTGGTGGGCCCATTCGTTGAATTGGTGACTCGGCACCCTTTGTTCAGTCCTAGTTGACTCCTAATGCGGAGACAACATCACCTTCTTAGAAGTTGAGATCCACTTCGCTCCTGGAGCCTAGCCTGAGCAACGATGTCGTGTTTTGAAAGTACATAGCCTAATCCGTAATCACAGGTTTCTAAAAGTTTTGCATCTCTGATAAACTAGGTTTCCTCTGAGCGCCTTTTGCTATGTCGTGTTTACTCAACTTGTTTTACGCCTTGAAGCCGCAATGCCATTTGATAGATTTCGCGGCGCGGCAAACCGTAGGCTCCAGCAACGACATCTGCAGCATCTTTTACTCTGAGACTCAACATTGCTTGCACAAGTGCCGCTTCCAAATCAATTTCATCTACTTTGGCGTCTTCGCCGGCATCAATTAAAACTACAATTTCCCCTTTAGCGGGCTTTGCTTCGTAAAATGCACGCAAGGTGTTTACGGGACCTATTTGTACATCTTCAAATTTCTTGGTCAATTCTCTGCAAACTGCTACATTGCGCTCACTGCCGCCCACGAATTCTATATCCGCCAAAAGCGCATTTAGTCGTTTTGGAGACTCGTATAAAACTAATGTCGCGCGCAGAGGCATTAGTTCCACCAAACTTTTTTGCCTCGCCGTTTGTTGTGGGGGCAGAAATCCCGCAAAATGAAATTGATCGGTTGGCAGGCCAGCTATCGTAAGGGCTGCGATGCAGGCTGCGGGCCCGGGTGCTGACAGCACTGGCATATTTGCTTGTCGTGCATCGCGAACCAATTGATAGCCTGGATCTGCAATTAATGGGGTCCCTGCCTCAGAGATATAGGCCACAGATTTCCCCTCTGCGATATGGTTTAAAACTCGTTGACGGTCGCCAGCATTGCTGTATAAGCAATGATTCGTCTGCCGTTCAGGGGCACACCGTGAATTTCAATTAATTTACGCGCAGTCCGTGTATCTTCCGCTGCCAAAACGTCTGCAGAGGCCAAAATATCCAAAGCACGAAGGGTAATATCTCGTGCTGAGCCCAAAGGTGTTGCTACAAGGTATAACCCTGGATCCAACTTGATCAATTTATGATTCACCACTGGACCCCTTTGTGGATTGCAATAAAATGCATGTAACAAGCGACTATTAACCTCTGAAGGGGCGCTTTGACCATGGTTTCTCTATTTTCTTCGATGCGTTATTTGTGGGGTGCCGTTTTGGTGCTTTGTGGTGTTTTTTTGATATCTGCGTGTGTGGCTCCTTCAACTGGCTCAGGTCTAGGTGGTGGCCCCAGCAATGATGGCTTGAAAAAGGTGAAAGTTGCGGTTCTCTTGCCAGTCAGCGCTGCAGACCCGCGAGTGCGTGTTTTGGCTGTGTCAGCGGAGCGAGCTGCTCGAATGGCAATGGAGGATTTGGCTCTTCGCGTAGAGATGGAGATGCGTATTTACGATACTGCAGGTCTAGAGGCACAAGCCGCCGAGATGGCTCTTTTGGCTGTTGAGGAAGGCGCACAGGTAATCGTGGGACCGCTGTTTTCTGGCGCGGCTAATGCGGCTGGTCTTGCGATCGCCAGCAGTGGCGTCAGTGTTTTGTCTCTATCCAATAACGTTGATATTGCCGGCGGCAACGTCTATGTGCTGGGTCATACTTTTCAAAATACTGCCAGCCGGTTAGTTGCCTATGCTTCGGGGCAAGGCAAAAAACGTGCTTTGATTGTGCATGCTAACAACGTTCCAGGTAAGGCGGGCAGTAATGCTATTGAGAAATCTTTGGTTTCTCGAGGCACAAAGGCTGTAGGTATTGAAAGTTATGAATTCACTCAGCAGGACTTGGTGGATGCCATGAGCCGTATTGCCGAGCGTAATGAGCTGATCGATGCTGATGTTGTATTTTTGACTGCTGATTATGACGGCGGTTTACCTTTGATCGCGCAGCTGCTGCCGGAAGCTGGGATTGATCCTGAATCGGTGCAGTATGTTGGACTTTCACAATGGGATGTCTTGCCCTCAGCCTTTCATTTACCTGCCATTCAAGGTGGTTGGTTCGCGATGCCGAGTCCGACTCGAACTGAGCAATTCCGTGCCCGTTTCCAGTCGGTATATGGCAATGCGCCGCATCCATTGGCGGCAATTGCCTATGACGGCGTTGCCGCTGTTGGGGCTTCTGTGGCCACTGGTAGCCGAGATGCTTTAAATCGCAAAGGCCTCACCTTGATAGGTGGTTTTCAGGGCGCTGCTGGTATTTTTCGACTGCACAGGGATGGTACAATTGAACGTGGGCTAGCCGTGGCTACGATCGATGGCAATCGAGTGGTTGTACTTGAGGAGGCTCCAAGTTCCTTTTCAATTTTTGGATTTTAAGTTTGAAAAGATCTGATGTCACTGAGCCTGATGAACTCATTAGTGAGGCTTGGAAGGTTTTTGATCGTGACGCCATAACAGCAAAGATTAATGTGGAATTGTCAGATACTTTAGACTCCACCGTACTTCGTTCTAAATTGGTGGAAATTTTACGAGAGGCCCGCAGCTTCGGCATGGCTGAGATTTCTACGGCATTTAAAGGGGCCCCTTTTAATGCGCATGCCACAACGGCGAGCTATTGTTACCTTACAGATTGTGTGGTGACTACTGCCTATGATGCTGTGGTCAACTATTTGCACCCAGTACAGGTCGCCACAACCTCTGAACGTTTGGCTTTAATCGCGGTGGGTGGTTACGGGCGGGGTGGAATGGCCCCATTTTCAGACGTCGACTTAATGTTTTCTGCACCCTACAAAATGACTGTATGGGCCGAAAGCGTGATTGAAAGCCTGTTATACGTACTTTGGGATTTACGTCTCAAGGTTGGGCATGCCAGTCGCACTACTCGTGACTGTTTGCGCCTTGCACGAGAAGATTATACCATCCGAACATCTTTGGTTGAAATGCGCTTTCTGCTGGGTGACAAAGAAGTATTTGACCAGCTGCAAAACCAATTGCGTGAGAAACTGTTTAAAGGCACGGAGAAAGAGTTTACCGAAGCCAAATTGACTGAGCGTGAAGCGCGTCATGTTAAGCAAGGTGGCCAACGTTATATGGTCGAACCAAATGTTAAGGAAGGCAAGGGTGGTCTGCGCGATCTGCAATCTCTTTTCTGGATTGAGAAATACATTAATGGGGTATTTCACGCTGAGCAATTGGTGGATGCTGGGGTTTTTACGGCTGATGAGTTTGCCACGTTTCTTGCAGCACAGGAGTTTCTTTGGGCGGTGCGCTGCCATCTTCATTTGATCGCCAATCGGAGCATGGATCTGCTTACCTTTGATTTGCAGGTCGAAGTGGCGGAATGCATGGGCTATAAAGATCGTGGCGGGCGGCGTGCGGTGGAGCATTTCATGCAAACCTATTTTCGCCATGCCACCAAAGTAGGCGAATTGACCCGTATTTTTCTCACCGCAATGGAAGCGGCACATGTGAAAAAAGAACCCGTTTTGGCCCGATTTTTACGGCGTAAACCTAAATTGCGCCCTGGCTATTGCATCTTACAAAATCGTTTGGCTATTTCAGATCCAGACATATTTCTAGAAGATAAAATGAACTTGCTGCGGGTCTTTGAAGAAGGCCTGCGCACTGGTTTACTGATCCATCCGAATGCAATGCGTTTGGTTTCGGCCAATCTGCATTTGATTGATATTCAGATGCGAAATTCCGAAGAGGCTCTCCGAATTTTTAGGGATTTATTACTCAAACATGGTAACCCTGAGCGTGGATTGCGCCGAATGAATGAGCTGGGCGTTTTGGCTGCGTTCATACCGGAATTTGAGCCAATCGTTGCGATGATGCAATTTAATATGTATCACTCCTATACGGTGGATGAGCATACTATCCAAACCATCAGCTATTTAGCTGCCATTGAACGAGGCGAATTGATTGAAGAGTTGCCCGTGGCTAGCAGTATCTTGGCGGGTGGGCTTAATCGTAAGGTTCTTTATATAGCACTTTTACTGCATGATATTGGGAAGGGGCGGCCTGACGACCATTCTGTATTAGGAGCCAAAATTGCTCGAGAAGTGGCGCCTCGGCTAGGTCTCAAACCAAAAGAAGTGGACACCGTGGAATGGTTGGTGCGACATCATTTATTAATGTCGGATATGGCGCAGAAGCGTGATATTGCCGATCCCAGAACCGTGCGTGATTTTGCCAAAGCTGTACAGTCTGTTAAGCGACTGGATCTCCTGACAGTCCTGACAGTCTGCGATATCTCTGGGGTTGGTCCTGGCGTCTGGAATAATTGGAAGGCGGTTTTGATTCGCGCTTTGTATAGGCAGACCAAAAAGGCGCTTGAAACGGGCCTGGAGGATCTTAATCGCGAAAATCGCGGCACAGAGGCCAAGAAAAACTTAAGGGCAGCCTTGGCCGATTGGTCGAAGTCCGCTTTGCGCTATGAGACAAACCGACATTATCCGTCCTATTGGCAGGGCCTGCACGTCACAGCGCATCAAATCTTTGCACGCCTTTTGTTGGATATTCCTGATGACGAAATTCGCATGGATGTGCAGCCGGATGAAGATCGCGATGCCACTCGAATTTGTTTTGCAATGGACGACCATCCGGGCGTTTTTAGCCGTTTTTGCGGTGCCTTGGCGCTCAGTGGTGCTAACGTTGTGGACGCACGCACTTTCACCAGCAAGGATGGTTACGCTACTGCAGTTTTTTGGGTCCAAGATGCTGAAGGTCACCCTTATGAGGACACCCACCTTGGGCGGCTTGAGAAAATGATTAATGAAACTCTTCAAGGTACTTTTGTGGCGCGTGAGGCGATTCAGTCACGTGATAAAATCAAAAGGCGCGAACGCGCTTTTCAGGTTCCAACATCGATCAGTTTTGACAATGAAGGTTCTGAAATTTACACGATCATTGAAGTCGACACCCGAGATCGTTTAGGGCTGCTTTATGATTTAACTCGTACGCTTGCTTCCGCCAATGTTAATATTTCCAGTGCAGTGATTGCCACTTATGGTGAGCAGGTTGTAGATACTTTCTATGTTAAAGACATGTTTGGCCTGAAATTCCATTCTAAGGTTAAACGTAATATTTTGGAGCAAAAACTGCGGGACGCGCTTAAGCAAGGCGCGCTTAAGGCATTGTCATGAGTATCATGCGTGGGTTCTTTACTGTTGGATTTTGGACCCTTGTATCGCGCGTTCTGGGATTTTGCCGTGACATATTTATAGCGGGTACCCTTGGGGCGACACCAGTAGCTGAAGCTTTCATCTTGGCCTTTTCATTACCTAATCTTTTTCGCAGATTTTTTGCTGAAGGCGCATTTAATATGGCCTTTGTGCCAATGTTCTCTAAAAAACTGGCTTCTGGAGATAGCCCTGTAGATTTTGCGCGCGATGCCATGTCGATGTTGGCTTTTGTGCTGATTGTGTTGAATGCAATTGCTATGCTTGCCATGCCCTATTTGGTTTGGATTATGGCCAGTGGATTTGCGGGGGATGAAAGATTTGATCTCACAGTTGTTTTTGGTCGGATAGCCTTCCCTTATATTCTTTTCATCTCTTTGGTGGCCTTGGCCTCTGGGGTGTTGAATTCTGCCGGTCGCTTCGTGGCCTCCGCAGCTGCGCCAGTCTTGCTAAATATCTGTTTTCTGTCCGGGCTGTTTATTGCTGACTGGGCTAACTGGAATATTGGATTAACACTGGCATGGAGCGTGCCAGTGGCTGGGGTAACACAGTTTGCTTTTGTTTGGGTGGCGGCACACCGGGCTGGGTTTACCCTTGTGCCGCGCCTGCCACGGATGACGCCTGAGCTAAAACGTTTGGCGATGATTGCAGCCCCCGCCGCTTTGGCTGGTGGTGTAGTGCAGGTGAATTTAGTGGTTGGTCGGCAAATTGCCAGTTATTTTGAAGGCGCCAATGCCTGGCTTTATTATGCCGACCGTCTCTATCAATTACCGCTTGGTGTGGTCGGCATTGCTGTTGGGATTGTTCTCTTGCCGGATCTGTCGCGCCGGTTGCGTTTGGATGATACTGTTGGGGCTCGTGAAGCTTTTAACCGTACCGCTGAGTTTTCATTGTTGCTGACAATTCCTAGCGCTGTTGCCCTATTGGTTATTCCGACTGCCTTGGTGTCAGTATTGTTTGAACGTGGGGCCTTTGGGGCCAGCGATACTGCCGCCACGGCTTTGGCCACGGCAATCTACGGATTAGGCTTGCCAGCCTATGTAGCAAAAACTATATCAACCTTTATTTTTTGCCCGCGAGGACACTAAGTCGCCCTTCTATTTTGCACTCGTTGCCTTGGCAGTTAATGCTGCTATCGCCATTGGTTTAAGCCCTTATGTTGGCTTCACCGCCTCAGCTTATGGGGCAACTTTTGCAGGCTGGGCAATGCTTGCGTGTCTTTGGTGGGGTAGTCGAAAGTTTGGTGATGCCGCTCGATTGGATGCAAGATTACGAGCCAAATCATGGCGGATTGTTTTAGCCAGTCTGATGATGGGGGTAGCTATTTGGCTGACTGCAACAGTGTTGGGGCCACAGCTGCAAGTCCCTAGCTCGCGGGTGCTTGCATTGATTGTTATTTTGGCCATAGGCATTGTTAGCTATGGGATTGCCTGCTGCATGACTGGGGCTCTCACTTTCAGTGAGTTGCGTCATCGAATGCGTCGCTAATCTAAACCACGACGAAATTTGCTGACTATGACGCGAATTCCGCCTGGGTGAATGATGGCTGCGGAGATAAATCCTGTGACGGCACCACAAAACTCTGCAATCCAAATAGGTGGTCCTTCCTGAAGAAGGGAAAAGCTGATGTTGATTACCATCAAAATCCCGAGCAACCGAAATGCCATAAGTTGTTGGCTCAATAGACCTTCTGAGCGGCCGAACAGTACAAAGCTAAAGGCACCAATAAGTCCGTAAGCTGCGGGGAAACCGCCAAAAAGTGGAAAATTTGAATTAGCAAATAGTATCAGTCTAAAGCTGCAAAAATCGCAGAAGAGAAGAATATTGCAACCACTGCAAAATTCCCTAGAACTTCACCTACAAATTTTCCCAGTGCTAAAATGAACACACTGGCAAAAACTGCCTGCATCAGGGAACCATGCACAAATGGATAGGTCAGCATTCGCCAGAATAGCTCAGGAATCCACAAACCTGCTGACATGGCGCGCTCAAAGCCCTCTGGCATAAAAGAAAATTGGCGGATTAATCCTATGCGCGCATCAATGCTACCCCAAAGGCGTGCTTCGGCTCCAGCGATATAGGCCTCCCCGATGACAATGATCAAAAACAGGACAATCACCGCTGGCGGCAGGGGGTTTACGGCGTGGGTAGGAGAGTCGGACATGGCTTGTTTCCTTGACGGCTTCAGCCTTGCTGAGTATGCGATGCAGGGAATGAATTCCAGAGCTGAGGCTGCTATGACCCAAACTTTTATTCCGCGCGTCTTTTCCGGCATCCAACCATCTGGTGGGTTGACGCTCGGAAATTACCTTGGTGCGATGAAGCGTTTTGTGGATATGCAGGCTGATGGTGGTTTTGAAACAGTCTATTGTATGGTTGATTTGCATGCGATCACGGTGTGGCAAAACCCTGAAGATTTGCGGCGAAATACCCGTGAACTTTGCGCAGGTTTTATTGCTGCCGGCATTGATCCTGAGAAATCTATTTTGTTCAACCAAAGTCAAGTGCCAGAGCATGCGCAGCTGGGCTGTTGCTTTAACTGTGTTGCCCGCATGGGCTGGATGAAGCGGATGACCCAGTGGAAGGACAAAGCTGGTAAGAACAGTGAAAACGCTTCGCTTGGCTTATTTGGCTATCCTGCACTGATGGCCGCTGACATATTAATTTACCACGCGACACATGTGCCTGTAGGCGAAGATCAAAAGCAACATCTTGAACTGACGCGAGATATTGCGGTGAAGTTTAACAATGATTTTGGCGTGGATTTTTTCCCTATTCCTGAACCCGTAATTGAGGGTTCGGCTACTAGGGTGATGAGCCTGCGCGATGGTACTAAAAAAATGTCCAAATCAGATCCTAGCGATATGAGCCGCTTGAATATGACTGATGGTGCTGAGACTTTGGTAAAGAAGATCAAGAAGGCTAAAACTGATATGGATCCGTTGCCTGATAATCTGGAGGGCTTAGACGGTCGTCCCGAGGCCCAAAATTTAGTCAATATCTATGCCTCATTGAACGAAATGACCGTCCAAGCGGTGATTGGTGAATTTTCTGGCCAGCAGTTTGGGGCTTTTAAGCCCAAGCTTGCAGATTTGGCCGTGGCCAAGCTTGCGCCGATTTCCAGTGAAATGTCCCGCTTGATGCAAGATCCAGCGGAGATTGACCGTATCTTGGCCCGTGGGGCAGAGCGGGGACGGGCTTTAGCGGCGCCAATTCTGCAAAAAACTTACGATATAGTTGGGATGCTGCGCTAGGCTTGGCTTGTCGTGAACTACAGGTTTAATTTGGCGCATCATGTAAGTTTAACGTTGCGGGCACCTTAAGCTGCAGGCATGATGCTGCTCGAACGGAGGCCTTTGATGCGTAAATTTATGGTTGTACTGGACAGTTCGACAGAATGTTTGAACGCAATGCGCTTTGCCGCCATGCGGGCCGAAAATACCGGCGCGCGGGTCGAAATATTGGCGGTCATCCCTCCTGAGGAGTTCAATCACTGGATCGGTGTAGGTGCAATTATGCGCGAAGAGGCCCGTGATCGGATCAATGCTCATTTTGAGGTCTTTGCCAAGTGGATGCGTGATAAACACAATGTCGATCCTGAGCTTGTGATTCGAGAGGGCGAAATTGTAGCAGAAATTCTGTCCCAAATTCGTGATGACTCAGAAGTTGATATCCTAGTACTAGGGGCTGCGAATGACCGTAAAGGTCCAGGGCCATTGGTCACTCAGTTGTCCAAATCATCGGGTAGTTTGGAAGTGCCGATCGTGATTGTTCCCGGCAGCTTGAGCAAAGAACAACTGGAAGCTATCAGCTAGCTGTGAGTTTAATCTCCTTTGAATTAGAACTATTCTAAAAACTTGACATTATACTGCAAGTATCCCATATTTATTTGAGTGAAAACTGGAGGCACCTGCTATGTTTATTCAAACCGAAAGTACACCGAACCCAGCTACTCTTGAAATTTTTGCCTGGCCAATCTGTTATGGATATGGGCACGGCAGATTTTCCTTCGGCGGATGGCGCCTCTGCCAGCCCACTTGCCCAGCGAATTTTTGCGGTGGAAGGAACCTCTGGTGTGTTTTTAGGTTCTGATTTTGTTACTGTGACCAAAACTGATACTGTGGACTGGGACCATATCAAACCCGCATTACTGGGTGCCATTATGGAACACTTTCAGTCCGGCGCACCTGTACTGTCTGATGGCCAAACGGCTACTGTTGCAGAAGGTGATTACGACGCGGCTGATGAGTCCATCGTTGTTCAAATCAAAGAGCTTTTGGATACTCGCGTTCGCCCCGCTGTAGCCCAAGATGGTGGTGATATAACCTTCCACGGCTTTGACCGTGGGGTGGTTTATCTGCATATGAAAGGCGCATGTGCCGGTTGTCCCTCGTCGACCCTGACGCTTAAAATGGGCATTGAGAATCTACTACGCCATTATATCCCTGAAGTGGTTGAAGTCCGCCCAGTTGCAGCGTGAGACAAGCTTAACTTCGGCTGACCTAGCCCAAATTCACTATCAGGCATTTACGACAGAACGCTCATGGAGTGCGACGGAATTCGAGGCTTTGATGGGGCAGTCTGGCGTTTTTGTAATATCTCAATCTCATTGTTTTGTTTTGGGGCGCTTGGTTGTTGATGAGTTGGAAATTCTAACTGTGGCGTGTGCTCCTTCCCATCAAAAACAAGGGCATGGGCGTGCAGTGGTTGCTAAACTACTGGACAAAGCTGCCTCGAATGGTGGACTTTGGGGTTTTTTAGAGGTCGCGCCCAACAATAACTCGGCAATTTCTCTGTATAACAGCTTAGGTTTTGCACAAGTGGGGCTTCGTAAGGGATATTATGATCGTAAAGGTGGTCCTTCTGTAGATGCGTTAATTTTACGTAAGTCATTATTTTAAATATATTAATTAAAGTTTTTATGCTGGTATTAGTTCCAAATTTTCTAAAATATTAGTTTTTTTTTATTTTTCTATTGATCCGAGCTTGGCAGAGTGGGCTAGTTTAGACATGATCGTCTGATCTGCTCGCATGTGCGTAGAGAGATTCTCTCCGCTGGGCTTTAGTTATTAACGGGAGACTCTAATGAGCTTTATGAAATCTATTATAGGCAGCGCAGCTGCTCTAGCGCTTACGACTACGGCTGCGCTTGCTGACCCTGCTATCATTTTTGACCTTGGCGGAAAATTTGACAAATCATTCAACGAGGCCGCTTTTAAAGGAGCAGAGCGCTGGGCTGAGGAAACTGGTGGTTCGTTCCGTGAAATTGAACTTCAAAATGAAGCTCAGCGTGAGCAGGCCTTGCGTCGCTTTGCTGAAGCCGGTTCAAATCCAATCGTAATGGCTGGTTTTGCCTTCGCTGACTCGCTTAGCAAAGTAGCGCCAGACTACCCAGATACTAAGTTTGCGGTCATTGACGTAAACTGGCTAAGCATGCCCAACGTGCGTGGCATTGGCTTTAATGAGCATGAAGGTTCTTACCTCGTGGGCATGATGGCTGCTCAAGCCTCTGAAACTGGCGTTGTTGGGTTTGTTGGTGGTATGGACATTCCCCTGATCCGCCGCTTTGGCTGTGGCTACGCACAAGGCGTTAAGGCGGTCAATCCAAATGCAACCGTCATAGCTAATATGACAGGAACAACACCTGCAGCTTGGAATGACCCGGTGAAGGGCTCTGAGCTTACAAAGGCGCAGATCAGTCAAGGCGCTGATGTTGTTTTTGCTGCAGCTGGTGGGACAGGTGTCGGTGTATTACAGACTGCAGCCGACGAAGGTATTTTGTCAATCGGTGTTGATAGCAATCAAAACTATTTGCATTCTGGTAAAGTTTTAACATCTATGTTGAAGCGTGTTGATATTGCTGTGTATGAAGCTTTTACAGCGGGTAATGACCTCGAAACTGGCAATTTTATGGGTGCTGTGGGCTTTGCAATGGATGAGCATAATGCGTCTTTGGTCAGTAGTGACATGCAGGCCAAAGTTGAGTCGGCTGAGGCCGCAATCGCGAGTGGTTCGATATCGGTTCATAATTACACGGATGATGAGACCTGCCCAGCGGTGTCTTTCTAAGTTAGTCTTATAGGCTTGAGTAATGGGGCCATTCAAACTCGACTGAATACAGCCCTCCAAATTGAAGGTATTTTGATGACCATGTACGACACCATTGAATTAAAAGGTATTTCTAAAGCCTTTGGTCCCGGTACAGGCCAATAAAGATATTTCTATCCGCGTAATGCCAGGAACCATTCATGGTATTATTGGCGAAAATGGTGCGGGAAAATCCACTTTAATGTCAATATTATACGGCTTTTACAAAGCCGACGCTGGTGAGATCTTTATTGATGGTCAAAAAACACTTATCCCGGATAGCCAGGCAGCAATATCTGCTGGTATTGGGATGGTTTTCCAGCACTTTAAATTGGTTGAAAACTTCACAGTTCTTGAAAACATTGTGCTGGGTGCGGAGAGTGGCGAATTTTTAGCCCCATCTTTGCGTAAGGCGAGAGCTGAGCTTGCAGAATTGGCTGCAGAGTATGAGTTGAACGTTGATCCCGATGCCGTAATTGAAGAAATTGGTGTTGGCATGCAGCAACGTGTCGAAATTCTCAAGGCACTCTACCGCAAGGCCAATATTTTGATATTGGATGAACCCACTGGTGTTCTTACACCGGCGGAGGCTGGGCAGCTGTTCCGAATTCTGGGTCGACTTCGTGAAGAAGGTAAAACGATTATTTTGATCACGCATAAATTACGTGAAATTATGGAGATCACAGACACAGTGAGTGTGATGCGCCGTGGTGAGATGACTGCAACTGTAAAAACTAGTGAAACTAGCCCTGAGCATTTAGCTGAACTAATGGTTGGTCGAAAAGTTTTACTGCGCGTAGACAAAACACCGGCTCAACCCAAGCATCAGGTGCTGGAAGTTTCCAGATTAAACGTAGTTGATGAGGCTGGGGTGCTTAGGCTGAAAGACATAAGCCTTAATGTACGCGCTGGCGAAATTTTGGGGATTGCTGGCGTTGCGGGAAACGGCCAATCTGAGCTCCTAGAGGTTTTGGGCGGGTACCAATCTGCCACTGGGTCCATCCGTGTTAACGGGTCAGAGATTGATTTGACAGGCTCCTCTAGTGATGGCCAATCGCGCCGCGCGCGAGGAATTGCACACGTTCCAGAAGATCGCCAGCGTGAGGGCCTGATTATGGATTTTACAGCTTGGGAAAATGCAATTTTTGGCTATCATCGGGACCCTGATCACCAATTAAATCGCTTTTTGATGAATAATGCTGCGATCCGTGAAGAAACTGCGGCCAAAATGGCTCGCTTCGATGTAAGGCCGCCAAATCCAAATTTAACAGCTAAGAACTTTTCAGGCGGCAATCAGCAAAAAATTGTCTTGGCACGAGAGATAGAACGTAATCCTGATTTGCTTTTAGTTGGTCAGCCCACTCGTGGCGTTGATATTGGTGCGATTGAATTCATCCACAAACAGATTGTTGCGTTGCGTGATCGGGGTAAAGCAATCTTACTTATTTCGGTTGAATTAGATGAGATTCTATCCTTGTCGGACAGGGTTGCAGTAATGTTTGATGGTCAAATTATGGGTGAACGTGATCCCTCAAAAACAAATGAAAAAGAGCTAGGCCTGTTAATGGCAGGTGTCATCAGTGAGGCTAGAAAATGAACCTAACCCATTTTTTCAGTAAAATGTTTGGAGCTCTCTAATGGATGTGATGCCAAAATGGGCTGATGTTGTTTTAGTCCCCCTCTTTTCTTTACTGTTGGCGGCGTTTTTGTCTGCCTTGCTGATCTTAGCAATTGGCGAAAGTCCAAGTGAAGCACTCAGTCTGATGGTTCAAGGTACTTTGTTGCGATCCGCTGGTTGGGGCTACATGCTCTACTATACTACAAATTTTATTTTCACTGGTCTTGCAGTTTCAGTCGCTTTTCATGCCTCACTATTTAATATTGGGGGTGAGGGCCAAGCAATGATGGGTGGCTTGGGAGTGTCCCTCGTTTGCCTGTTCATCCCGTGGCCACATTGGAGCCTCGCCATTGTTGGAGCATCGGTGGGTGCAGCTGTGTTTGGAATGATTTGGGCTGGTTTACCTGCATATCTGCAAGCCAAGAGAGGTAGCCACATTGTAATTACCACCATCATGTTTAATTTTATTGCGGCTGGTATTTTGAACTTTTTCCTTGTTGGCGCCCTCAAGCCAAAAGGAAGTATGGATCCCGCAACAGCAAACTTCCCGGCCAGCACGCATTTGCCGACATTTGAAGATATGGCTCAGCTCTTAGGTTTTGAAAAAATGTTTCGGTCAGCACCGGCAAATGTGAGTTTTTTTATTGCCCTGTTGGCCTGCGTCGCCGTTTGGTACTTAATTTGGCGGTCTCCTTTGGGTTATGAAATTCGTGCTTTGGGTAAGTCTGGGCCAGCTGCACGCTACGCCGGTGTGGGTTCTGTCAAAATAATTATGATTACCATGATGATTTCTGGCGCGCTTTGTGGGTTAATGGCAATCAACACGACTCAAGGAGAGAGTGAACGCCTCATTCTAAACTTCACCGAAGGTGCTGGGTTTATTGGGATTGCAGTAGCACTAATGGGGCGAAGCCACCCACTTGGGGTGTTATTAGCCGCACTGCTGTTTGGCTTTCTCTATCAAGGTGGGGCAGAGTTAGCTCTCTGGACTAAAATACCGCGTGAGCTCATTATTGTTATTCAAGCGCTGGTGATACTATTTACCGGTGCCCTTACTATGATGGTTCGTGCGCCACTTGAACGGCTATTTCTAATGGCATGGAGGGGTTGAAAACATGGACTTCCTTACTCTTGTTCAAGTCCTTGATAGCTCTCTACGCTTGGCGACGCCTCTATTATTAGCATGTTTGGCAGGATTATTTTCGGAACGTGCTGGAATATTTGATATTGGTCTCGAGGGCAAAATACTGGCTGCTGCTTTTGTGTCGGCTGCAGTTGCCTATACGACTGGATCCGTTTGGGTAGGGCTATTGGCGGGGATTGGTGCCTCAGTTATGTTATCCGCAATTCATGGGTTGGCCTCCATTACCTTAAGGGGGGACCAAATTATTTCTGGTGTGGCTATAAACTTTTTAGCTGCTGGCCTCACTGTGGTAGTAGCGCAGGCTTGGTTTGGTCAAGGTGGGAGAACACCGCCCTTACAATCAGGTGGGCGATTTGAGCCAATAAACTTTCCTGGTGCTATTCCATCCAAGGAGATGGCTGATGTTGGGCCGGTCATGCAGTTATACTCTGAACTAATATCCGGCCATTCTCTTCTAGTTTATGTGGCTTTGCTCACAGTTCCGCTGTCATGGTTTGTGCTCTATCAAACGCGGTTTGGTCTGCGGTTGCGCGCAGTGGGTGAAAACCCAGCAGCGGTTGATACAGCTGGTATATCTGTTGTTGGGATGCGCTATGCGGCAGTTGTTATCTGTGGGGTATTATGTGGTATTGCCGGTGCGTATATCGCTACTGCTTTACAAGCCAACTTCACAAAAGATATGTCAGCAGGGCGAGGGTTCATTGCATTGGCGGCGCTAATTTTTGCTAAATGGCGACCTTGGTATGCGTTGGGAGCCTGTCTGTTGTTCGGTTTTTTCTTTGCGGTGGATAACCGATTCCAAAATATTTTGTTGCCTGCTTGGTCTTTGAGTGGAGTTCTTCTACTTACTGCCTTCGGGCTGGTGAGTTATGTTTGGCGTAAAGATCTCCTTGATAAGATTGTACTTGGTGGGCTTGGCTTTGGAGTTGCATTTGTGTCTGTCTTGATTGTGATTAGCGTATGGAGCGCTGGTATGAGTACACAAATTAAGATCCCAGTCGTATTTATCCAATCACTTCCCTACATCTTAACAGTGGTGGTTTTAGCAGGATTTGTTGGGAAAGCGATTCCACCGCGCTCTGGTGGCGTTCCTTACGTGAAAGAAAAGTAGGACCAGAATAAGATTAAACATAGGGCCAAACGGCTTTTGTAGTAGTAAATCCGTAGAAATTTTTCTCAAGCTCTTGCTGGAATGCAGTGATAGCGCTATGCGGCGACATGTACATCTATCTCCCTATTGCTGAAGTATCGGTAAATGCCTTTGTCCTTTTGGGTCTGGGTGGCTTAGTTGGTGTGTTGTCTGGAATGTTTGGTGTGGGCGGTGGTTTTTTGATGACTCCGCTTTTATTTTTTATCGGTATTCCGCCTGCTGTTGCTGTGGCTACAGAAGCTAACCAGATTGTTGCCTCATCTTTTTCAGGTTTTTTAGCCCATGTGAAAAGACGAAATGTCGATTTTAAAATGGGTGGCGTACTTTTGATTGGCGGCTTGATAGGCGCTGGCGTGGGTGTGTTCATTTTTAACTACCTCAAAGGTTTAGGCCAGGTCGATCTGCTAGTTAAGCTTTGCTACGTTGTATTTCTGGGCATTGTGGGAAGTTTGATGTTTACAGAAAGCTTACAAGCTTTGCGTAAATCAAAGGATGCTGTGCCATCAAAATCTCGTAAGAAGCGCACTTGGGTTCATGCATTACCATTGAAAGTTAGGTTTCGTGTATCTGGTCTTTATATATCGGCTATTCCTCCAGTGCTGATTGGTATTTTAGTAGGTATTTTGGCAGCTATCATGGGGGTTGGCGGTGGCTTTGTTATGGTTCCAGCTATGATTTATCTGCTGGGCATGCCGACCAAAGTAGTCGTGGGTACTTCACTGTTTCAAATTATCTTTGTGACTGCCTTCACTACAATGTTGCACGCTACCACTAATTATACTGTAGATATGGTTTTAGCTGTGCTGTTACTGGTGGGTGGGGTAATTGGTGCGCAATTTGGCACCATGTTTGGCGCAAAACTTAAGGCAGAGCAGTTGCGAATTTTGCTAGCTATCATGGTATTATTCGTATGTGCCAAGCTTGGGTTTGACCTTATAGTCCAACCCTCTGAGCTGTTCAGCCTCGGCGTAGCAGGGGGCCATTGATGCGGAACATTTATGCCTTTGTTGTGATTGCAATGCTGTCATGGATAGGGCATGCCTCCGCCCAAGATATTGTGCTTGGCCTGTCGAAACAAGAAATTGGGATAACGGCATTCTTTGATGGTTCTGAAATATTAGTGTTTGGGGCTCTCAAGCATCAAAGTGAAGAGAGCTCAGAGGGTGATCTAGACGTTGTAGTAACTATAGCTAGTCCGCGCACCCCTGTCACCGTTCGCCGGAAAGACAAGCGCTTTGGTATTTGGGTGAATGTGGATGCGCTCGAGGTGGACTTGGCTCCCAGCTTTTACGCTGTGGCGACCACTAGGCCGTTTGAGCAGGCGGTTAGTGAGGCCTCAGATCTATGGCATCAAATTTCAGTCCGACAGCTGATCCGAGCTGTCAGCGGCCCACTAGCCATTGAAAATCCTGAAGAGTTTACTGAAGCTTTAGTCCGTGTGCGTGAAAGTGATGGCCTATATCAAACTTTGTCCGGTGCGGTGACTTTGCAAGACCAAACCCTATTTTCAACGTCAGTATCCCTGCCAGCTAATTTGGTCGAGGGTACCTACACGGCACGGATTTTTCTCATGCGAGACGGGGATGTAATATCCCAACACCAAACTGCGATTGATGTGCGCAAAGTTGGTATCGAACGCTGGTTGTACAATTTAGCTCACCAAAGACCAGTGGTCTACGGTCTGTTGTCACTGGCAATTGCGATCTTTGCTGGCTGGGCCGCTGCGGCAGTTTTTCGCGCGGTGCGTGGCTGAGCTGAGTTTTCTAATATGAAAAATCTGAAATTGGTAGCTTAAGCGACATTAACACCCACTATGTTATTACTTCGAGCAAGATACACGATAGCTTGAGACGCTTTTATCACGTGGTGATATTAGTAGGCCGTGAAGCTAAGGATTTCTCCGTGCACTACAATAATCGTTTTCCAAGCTGACCAAGTAGCCAATAGTCGCTACGGTAAAAAATTGATACATTTGACTTGCCACTGCCCTTTGTCTTCGTGGAGATGCGTGACGCTGTAGTTGTCAATTTTATGGGCGAGGCAGTCATAGGCGCTGATCCCCAATGCTCTTTGTACTTGGGTGAGAATGATTCCAAAATGTGCCACAGCAATGATGGTGCTGTGTTGAGCACCTAAGCGGTCCACCACAACCCGAGAACGCGCGGCGGCCATATTCCAGCTTTCACCGTTGGGAGCTATAATATCACCGGGTTGTTCCCAGTAATCGCGGCTCAGCTGGGGGTCGGTTTTGGCAACATCGGCCCAGTGCCGCCCATCCCAATCGCCAAAATTAAATTCGCGGAGATCTTGTTCATGGCTCAGCCTTGTGCGGTCATTGGTCAATACATCAGCTGTGGTAACAGTACGGATCAGGTCTGAAGATACCACAACGGCTTCGTTAGGCAGAAAGTCGGCTAGGCGGTTGATTAATGCCACATCGGAAAGATCCGCGGGCACATCTCGCCAGCCGACAAAGTTTTTTTCATGGGTTGGCCCATGCCGGATCCAAAACCAATCAGTCATGGGTGACCCTTCAGTTGCTGTGGCAAACCTGCGATCACGAAAAATACCTCTTGGGCTACGTTAGCCAAAGCTTGGTTTAAATTGCCTTGGTAATTTATGAAAGCCCTCGCCATTGCATTGTTAGGTACAATGCCTTGCCCCACTTCATTGCTGACCACCACCACTGGGCATGATGCTTCACTAAGGGCCGTGCAGAGGGATTTAGTCGCCTGTGTAATGTCCTGCTCTGCCATCATCATATTGGTAAGCCATAGTGTCACGCAGTCTAGTAGTACAATTTCATTAGTTTTGGCCAATGCAAGTGCACCTACCAAATCAAGGGGGGCTTCAAGTGTGATCCAATTGGCACCCCGCTGAGCCTTATGTGCTGAAATCTTGGCTCGCATTTCATCATCCCAAGCCTGTGCGGTTGCAATGTAGCGTCGGGGCCTGCCTGATTGGCGTACCAAGTTCTCAGCAAACAGTGATTTTCCGGAGTTAGCCCCCCCCAGCACTAAGCGAAGCTGTTCGATGTCGTGATGTACAGGCATAGTTTCCCCAAAGTGATCCAATCAGTATTTAGCTCCGTATATAGTGGGTAACAAGTTTTTCTTCTTAATAACACTGGAAGCCGTACTTATGCCCTTAGATGCACGCACAGATAACTTTTTTGCTCGCACAGCGATGAAGGCAGAAATGTTGGATGCTGAAACTGAGTTGAAACTAGCCTACGCTTGGCGGGATGATCGGTGTGAGGAAAGTCTACACCGCCTAATCAATGCCTACATGCGTTTGGCCATATCGCAAGCGGCTAAATTTAAACGCTATGGTGCCCCGATGGGCGATTTAATCCAAGAGGCAGGCTTGGGGCTGATGAAAGCAGCTGAAAAATTTGATCCAGATCGTGGAGTACGCTTCTCAACCTATGCTGTATGGTGGATTAAAGCTTCAGTGCAGGAATATGTGATGCGCAATTGGTCCATGGTACGAACTGGCTCAACCAGCCCACAGAAATCACTGTTTTTTAACATGCGAAGAATCCAAGCACGGATTGAACGTGATGCTAATAATGCTGGTCAAACGTTGGACCGTCATCAATTACAGCAATTGATCGCGCAGGATTTAGGTGTCCCGTTGCACGACGTTGAAATGATGGATGGCCGCCTTTCGGGCTCTGACTTTTCTCTCAATGCGACGCAGTCAACCGAAGATGAAGGTCGTGAGTGGATTGATGCGCTGAAAGATGACAGCGCCCAAGCAGACGAAATTGTCGAATTTGATCATGATCAAGCGGCCCTACGTACTTGGTTGGCGCAAGCGATGAGCGTCTTGAATGATCGCGAGCGCTACATCGTTCGTGAGCGCAAGTTGATCGAAGCGCCACGCACTTTAGAAAGTTTGGGTACAGAATTGGGCCTGTCTAAAGAGCGGATCAGACAAGTTGAAGCAGCGGCTTTTAAGAAGATGAGGATGAGTCTGGAAGATCAAGCCCCAGAGGCGGGTGCGTTTTTCCAGTAATGCGTTGGTGTTGCTGGGCCTTGCAGAGCAGCGTCTGGCTGCTTAACTATAGCTTATGAGTGAAAAAAATATACTCTTAATCATAGCTGGTGGTATTGCGGCAATAAAAGCACCTGATTTGATACGGAAGCTCACTCAGGAGGGTGTGCGGGTCACGCCTGTGCTGACAAAGTCCGGAGCACAGTTTGTTACACCACTGTCGATTTCAGCCCTTGCGCGCTCTAAAGTTTATACAGATTTATTTGATCTGACTGATGAGGCTGAGATGGGCCACATTGAGTTATCACGCTCCGCAGACCTAGTGCTGGTCGCCCCGTCTACGGGGCATCTTATGGCAAAAATGGCACATGGTATTGCTGATGATTTGGCATCAACGCTTTTATTGGCCACTGATACTCATGTGATGATTGCACCCTCCATGAATGTCCGCATGTGGGATCACCCCGCCACCCAGCGTAATTTGGCGATATTGAAAGCCGATGGCGTGCAGGTAGTTGGCCCGAATGAGGGTGAAATGGCCTGTGGTGAATTTGGTGTGGGTCGTATGGCTGAAGTGACTGAAATTTTGCAAGCAGTAGGGCAGTATTTTGAAACTGGTCCTTTGTCTGGTAGGCATATTTTAGTTACTTCTGGCCCGACCCATGAGCCGATAGACCCAGTGCGTTATATTGCTAATCGCTCTTCAGGGGCGCAGGGCACCGCACTGGCGGAAGCGCTACGTGATTTGGGTGCGCGGGTTAGTTTTGTCACAGGTCCGGCAGATGTGGCTCCGCCAACTGGCGTTCAGGTGCACCGGGTGCAAACAGCAAATGAAATGCTGATGGCTGTACAGGCTGTTTTGCCCGCAGATGTGGCCATATTTGCTGCTGCTGTGGCAGATTGGCGCGTAGATGAACCGCAGAAACAAAAGATCAAGAAACAAGTTTCAGGGGTGCTGCCGGATCTGAAGTTTTCAGAGAACCCTGACATTTTAGCTTTGATTGCACAGCATGAGAAACGGCCCAAACTGGTCATTGGTTTTGCAGCTGAAACCAGTGATGTGCTTGAAAATGCGACAGCAAAGCGGCTGCGGAAGGGCTGTGATTGGATTGTGGCCAATGACGTGACTCCTGCGATGGGGGTCATGGGTGGGCAAAATAATACTGTGACAGTGATTGACGCAAACGGTGCTGAGGCTTGGAGTGATATGCCTAAAGTGGAGGTGGCGCGACGCCTGGCCCAGCGGATTGCGGGCGCCTTATCATGAGGCATTGCATAAAGATGATGTGGGACGTGGGTGCTGACCAAAGCCTTGGCCTGCCTGCCTATGGTACCCCTGGTGCTGCTGGAGCTGACCTTAAAGCTAATTTTTTAGATCGCGGGGATGTTTTGATGCAACCTGGGGCACGGGCTTTGATCACCACTGGCCTGCGATTGGCCATTCCCGTTGGGTTTGAGGTGCAAATTCGGCCGAGGTCTGGTCTGGCACTGAAATATGGCATTACACTTGCTAACGCTCCGGGGACCATCGATAGTGATTATCGTGGCCCGCTTGGTGTTATTTTGTTAAATACTGGCGCGAAAGTGTTCACAATCTTCCACGGGGACCGTGTTGCCCAGATGGTATTAGCGCCAGTGGTTCAAGCCGATTTCACATTGGCCATGCAATTGGATGACACTGATCGTGGCCAGGGTGGTTTTGGCTCAACAGGGCAAAATTAATGATTTTAGTTGGAACGATGTGTGCGGTGCTTTGGAGCATTGGTTGGGCCATGAACGCGCCTTTAAAACAGCGTTGGAGTATGATTGCTGCTGTGTTTGTTGGAGTAATTCTGTCGCATCTGATCCTTCCAGTGGCTCATCCTTTGCGGATGAACACGGGTGGATCTTGGCAGGTTTGGGCGCTCTTGGCAGCTTTTGTGGTGGTAGTTTTAGTTTACAGACAGGGACTGCGCAAATTGCGTGGCAAAGCCCAACCGGAAAGAGTGTCCCTGAGTAACACAATGTCTGACACCTGAGCTGGAGCGGTATGCGCGCCATATTGTCATGCCTGAGATCGGTGGCTCCGGCCAAATGCGACTTAGACGGTCTCGGGTGCTGGTGATTGGGGCTGGAGGGTTAGGAGCGCCGGCCTTGCAATATCTGGCGGCGGCTGGTGTGGGCACGATCGGAATTGTGGATGATGACGTGGTTGATGCCAGTAATTTGCAACGCCAAGTTATTCACCGTGATGAGGATATTGGCTTGCCAAAGGTCGTCTCTGCGGCACGGGCTTTGCGAGCTCTGAACCCTTATGTGACTATAAAAACCTTTCAGCAAAGGTTCAACGCAGAGATAGCGGGTGAGTTGATTGCGGAGTATGATATTATACTTGATGGCACAGATAACTTTGAAACTCGGTATTTGATCAATAAAATATGTGTAGCGCAAAAGCGGCCTTTAGTAAGTGGCGCGTTGAGCCAGTGGGAAGGACAAATTTCACTGTTTGATCCGACGCAGTCAGGCCCTTGTTACCAATGCATATTTCCGAGCGCTCCAGCGCCAGAATTTGCACCCAGCTGTTCGCAAGTTGGGGTATTTACAGCCCTACCAGGCGTAATTGGCAGCTTTATGGCTGCGGAGGCGTTGAAATATTTGTTGGGAGCTGGGACTCCACTGCTGTCGCGGATGGCAATGTATAATGTGTTAGATGCCCAAAGTCGTGTAATCAAAACAAAACAACGGGCAGATTGCCCGATTTGCCACCCTCTTTGATGACTGAAAGCTTTGACATGATTTTGCTAAATACTTGGACGACTCCCTTTGGCCTTGCGCCCTTTGACAAGATTTTTGATGCGGAATTTGCGCCAGCCATGGATCAGGCACTCGATGTGGCCCTGGCTGGAATTTCTAAGATCGCAGATAACCCAGATGTGCCGACCTTCAAAAACACCATAGAAGCGCAGGAAGTGGCTGAGACATTGCTAAACCAAGTAGCTTCAGTATTCTTTACTATTGCTGGATCCGACAGCACCTTGGAGCGTGAATCTCTACAACGAGAATTTGCCCCAAAGCTTTCGGCTTATTCTTCAGCGGTATCTTCAAATCAAAAGTTATTTCAACGTATTGAAACCCTTTGGTCTCTGCGTGAAAAAAATGAGTTGTCGGTGGAGCAAGAGCGGGTATTGATGCTAACCCGCCGTAGTTTTGTCAGGGCTGGCGCACAATTGAGCTGTTCGGATACCAAACGTATGGCCCAAATTAAGTCTAGGCTTGCTAGTCTGGGCACCGATTTCATGCAAAATCTTTTGGCTGATGAGCGGGATTGGTTTTTGCCTTTGGCAGATGCAGATCTGTTGGGTCTACCTGATTTTGTAGTCCAAGCTGCACACGCGGCAGGGATTGAAAAAGGTTCTGATGGGCCGGGTGTGACCCTGTCGCGTTCGTTGATTGTACCGTTTTTGCAGTTTTCAGGTCACAGGGATCTGCGTAAAGTTGTCTATAAAGCTTGGGCATCTCGTGGTGCAAATGGCGGGAAAACTGATAATCGTGACGTGGTGCGGGAAACTTTGGCCTTGCGTCAAGAACGGGTGAAATTGCTGGGATATAGTAGTTTTGCAAAGTTTAAGCTGGAAACGGAAATGGCTAAAACGCCGGATCGGGTGCGAGACCTTCTGATGCAGGTTTGGGCGCCAGCTAAGGCTCAAGCCAATGCGGATGCTGAGAAGCTCACCGAAATGATGACCGCAGATGGTGTGAACGACCCGCTTCAAGCTTGGGATTGGCGTTACTATGCTGAAAAGCGGCGGCAGGCGGAGCATGACCTGGATGAGGCGCAGCTGAAACCCTATCTCCAACTGGATCAGATGATTGCGGCCGCCTTCGATTGCGCGCAGCGCTTGTTTGGACTATCTTTTTCCGAGGTTGATGTGCCGTTGTATCACCCCGATGCACGTGCTTGGGAAGTGACCCGAGATGGCAAACATTTAGCGTTGTTTATTGGTGACTACTTCGCCCGTGGGGGTAAACGCTCGGGGGCTTGGTGTAGTGCTCTACAAAGTCAACGCAAACGTCCAACTACGCTCGCGCCGATTGTTATAAACGTCTGTAATTTTTCTAAACCAGGTACTGATATGCCGGCGCTTTTATCCTTTGACGATGCGCGGACCTTGTTTCACGAGTTTGGCCATGCCTTGCACCAGATGCTTAGTGATGTATCTTACACTGCCATTTCCGGTACGGCTGTAGCGCGTGACTTTGTGGAATTGCCAAGCCAACTTTATGAACATTGGTTGGAGGTGCCGGAGGTGCTACAAAAATTTGCAACACATGCGGAGACTGGCGAGGCTATGCCTGCCGACCTGTTGTCACGCATGCTTGGGGCTGCAACTTTTGATATGGGCTTTCAAACTGTGGAGTATGTAGCTTCAGCCTTGGTAGATCTCAGCTTTCACGAAGGCGAACCGCCAGCCGATCCTATGGGCCGACAGGAGGAGATCTTAACAGAGATTGGTATGCCCGTGGCCATTAGTATGCGGCATGCAACGCCGCAATTTGCCCATATTTTCTCAGGTGATGGCTATTCTAGTGCCTATTATAGCTATATGTGGTCTGAGGTTATGGATGCAGATGCCTTTGCTTCATTTGAAGAGGCGGGTGGCGCGTTTGATCCGAAGCGAGCCCAGGCCTTGTATGATAATATCTTGTCAAAAGGCGGCAGCGAGGATGCTGAAGCCCTTTATTTGGCATTCCGTGGCCGCATGCCTGATGCCTCGGCTTTACTGAGAAAACGTGGGCTCTAAGCCTGTTTATTCAAACACCTCATCGACGGAAACACCCCAAAGGGCGGATTTTTGGGCCCAGCCTTTGTAGCCGTCGGCAGAGATTTCACACCACTCGGGTTCACAGGCGTTCACCCACGCCAATACGTTGCGGTAAAGTCGGGCATTGATCAAGCTGTCAAGGAGTGGCTGGTCGAGGATATCAACTGTATCTTTCTTAATCATCACGGTGCGCGCGCCGGACAAAAGTGAATAGTGGATCCAGCCACCCGCGCCTTCAAAATCGAGCACTTTGCGCCAATGCCCATGTTCGGCCACCACTTGTAGCGGCATATTACGCAGCTTGAGGATCCAATCGATACGATGTGTCAAAGAAGGGCCACGGCGGACATTCCCTTTGCTTGCCTTTAAAGACACAAAGCGAGGAATAGGTAGGTTAGTAACGGCGCCACGTTTGGCTTCCTCGGCCATTGCCGGGCAAGCAATAAGCAGAGAACAAAGGGCCAAGTTGGCCACAGATAGCACTAATTTTTTCATAACTCAGTCCGCCATGATCTCATGCAGCTGGTTTACTGCTTATTTGTTCCGAGTTCTATGTGCCACAGATGGCTGGCGCTTAGAAGGGGGCAAAATTGAAGGCTTTGATTACGGCCCATGGCGTTGCTAAATACTTAATCCTCGATTAAAATTTACGATCGCGCACAGTATCTAATTAAATGGCTGAAGTTTTCTCAATTTGAGGGTCCAGAGATCGGATACGTTTTACTAATTTTAGTGCGAGGCCTGAGTTAAGATCTAGTATATCTGTTGAAACTAATATTTTCTCGTTGTGATCCGATGCTGCCTTAATTCCAATAATGAGTGTGGCCCAGTTAATATTATTGGATGTAATATTTATTTCAAGGCAGGCTAGTATCACTATAACCAATTCGTGAAAGAGCCTGGGTGGAGTAATCGCCCTGATTGAAAGTCAGCCTAGCTCCGTCATCCGACCTAACAGGTCAGAGCACCTTTTAACTTTAAAGCGCTTGATAAGTCTTGATCGTACATCATCAATAGTGCGTGGTGACAATTCCAATTCTCTTGCTATTTCTTTGCTGCTCATCCCTTGGTTCATTAAACCAAAAACTTGTCGCTCTCTTTTACTGAGGGTAATTGTTTGAGTATTATTAGAAATCTGAGCATAACTCAAAATAATTCTATCTAAAGGCCGATCTGGTGTTAACGAATGTGCACGAAAACGGCACCATATACTGTGGCCCTCACGATGGTGTAGGAGCCGTTCATCGCTGTAGTTACCTTTAGTTTTTAGCGCATTGATCCCCACATGTTGAATTTTTTCAAACTCTTCATTTGAACCATAAAACATTCGAAAGGATTTGCCTTGAATATCTTTAGGCGTATACAATCAATTAATGAAAATGTTGAATTACAACATTTTATTATCCGATTTTCAGATATAACTAATCCAATGGGGGCATTGTCGAAAGCCAATTTTGTATAATTAACCATATAAATTGTACCGTATTATTACGGTATTGCCACCGTATTTTTTTTTCTTAATAGTACTACTATGACTAATTTACTCCAGCAGGCCAAGCTCGAACCGCTTTTAAGCGAAATTTCCTCTAGGCGAGATGATTTAATTTTATTGACGCAAGATTTGATCCGCATTCCGACCCTTAACCCTCCAGGTAAAAATTATAGGGAAATTTGTGAGTTTTTGGATAAAAGACTTACTAAAAGTGGGTTTTTAACAGAGTTGGTGCGGGCTTATGGTACGCCAGGAGACAGTGATAAATATCCACGATGGAATTTAGTCGCGCGTCGAGACGGTGCGGGTGCTGGAGACTGCGTTCACTTTAATAGTCATATTGATGTAGTCGAAGTTGGAAGTGGTTGGACGCAGGACCCTTTCGGTGGTGCGCTGATCGACGGACGAATTTATGGTCGTGGTGCCTGTGATATGAAGGGTGGCTTGGCAGCATCGATAATTGCAGCTGAAGCGTTCATTGACACTAACCCAGATTTCATGGGTTCAATTGAGATTTCTGCTACTGGTGATGAGGAATCTGGTGGGTACGGTGGTGTCGCGTATCTGGCGGAGAAGGGATACTTCAATCCAAAACGGGTCCAGCATGTTATTATACCAGAGCCATTGAATAAGGACCGTGTATGCCTAGGCCATCGAGGAGGGTGGTGGGCTGAAATTGAAACTTTTGGCGAAATTGCACATGGTTCGATGCCATTTCTTGGCGATTGTGCAGTCAGACACATGGGTGCTGTAATTAACAAATTTGAAACGCAACTTTTTCCAGCAATGGCGGCGAGACGCACTGAAATGCCAGTCGTTCCGGATGGTGCCCGCTCTTCGACAATGAATATTAATTCAATTCATGGTGGCCAATCAGAGCAAGATGAAGACTTCACCGGTTTGCCGGCTCATTGTGTCCCTGACAGCTGCCGCATCGTAATTGATCGCCGCTTTTTAGTTGAAGAAACTTTGGATGGTGTGCGAGATGAAGTTGAAAGCCTCTTAGATGAGTTGAAGACTGAAAGGCCCAAGTTTGAGTATGAAATGCGCGAATTAAATAGCGTATTACCATCGATGACTGATCGTGATGCACCTATTGCGGTAAGTGTGGCCAAACAAATTGAAATTGTTATGGGCAAGCCCGCAGAGTTTGTGGCGTCTCCGGGAACATATGATCAAAAACATATTGATCGAATTGGGACATTAAAAAATTGCGTAGCATATGGGCCTGGTATACTTGAACTTGCCCATAAACCTGACGAGTACGTAGGTGTCGAAGATATGATGGATAGTGTGCAAGTTATGGCTCGTTGTCTTGCGGATATTCTATTACAAAAATAACATAAATAGGGAGAAAGCTTATGAGGAATTTGGTATTTACTGTAACGGCAACTGCTGTTGCCTTGCTTGCGAGTATGGCATCTGCGCAAACAGATATAACTGTTGCTATTCAGTTGGAGCCACCTAACCTTGATCCAACAGGTGGTGCTGCACAAGCGATCGACAGCGTTTTGTATTCAAACGTATTTGAAGGATTAACACGTTTTGAAGGTGACGGCGCTGTGGTCCCTGGTCTTGCGAAGAGTTGGGATATTTCTAATGATGGAACCGTCTATACTTTTAACTTGAATAGTGGTGTTCTGTTTCATGACGGTACTTCAATGGATGCCGAAGACGTAAAGTTTAGTCTGGATCGTGCTCGGTCTGAAGAAAGTACTAATGCTCAAAAGGGGCTTTTCTCCGGGATTACAGACGTCGCAGTAATGAATTCTACGACAGTAAAGGTCACACTCGATCAACCTAATGGTAGTTTTCTGTTTAATATGGCTTGGGGTGATGCCGTCATTGTCGCGCCAGAAAGCATAGATGATATAGCATCAAACCCTATTGGAACTGGTGCTTTTGCCTTCAGTGACTGGGTTCAAGGTGATCGTTTGGAATTAGTGCGTAACGACAGCTATTGGGGCACGGCTGCAGTATTAGAAAGTGCTACATTCCGCTTTATTTCAGACCCAACAGCTGCATTTGCTGCGGTGATGGCTGAAGATGTAGACGTTTTTGTAGGCTTTCCAGCGCCTGAAAACCTGCCTCAATTTGAAGCTGATGGGCGTTTTCAAGTTCTTGTCGGAAACACTGAAGGAGAAACAATTCTCTCTACCAATAATAAAATGCCGCCATTTGATAATTTATTGGTACGTAAAGCAGTTGCTCATGCCATCGACCGTCAAGCCATTATTGATGGTGCGATGTTTGGATATGGAACTCCAATTGGGACGCACTTTGCGCCGCACAACCCCGATTACGTTGATCTAATAGGTAACTCTTCTTATGATCCAGCCAAAGCTAAAGCTCTTCTTGTAGAAGCAGGCTTCCCTGAGGGCTTTTCAACAACATTGAAATTACCACCTCCTTCTTATGCCCGTCGTGGTGGTGAAATAATTGCTAGCCAGTTGCGTCAAGTTGGAATTACCGCTGAAATTAGTAATTTGGAATGGTCACAGTGGATAGAAGAAGTCTTTAAGGCAAAGGATTTTGGCTTATCGATTGTAAGCCATACTGCAATGGATATTGGAATTTATGCTAACCCAGAGTACTATTTCCAATATGATAATGCTGACTTTCCAGGCGCTGATGATAGAACTTGAGGCAACTACTGATCCGGCGGGTCGCTCAGCATTGTTGGCCGAAGCCCAGACTATAATCTCAGAAGATTATGTGAATGGCTATTTGTTTGAACTGGCGGTTGCAACGGTTGCAAAAGCCGACGTTCGTGGTCTTTGGGTGAACCAACCAACTGCAGCTGTTGACCTTACAGTTGTAAGCTGGGCGGATTAAAAGAAATTGGCCTTGGTGCTTGTGAGTGCCGGGGCCATATGCGGTGATAAAAAAAGGACGGAGATAAGTCCTAACTTACTATACTAAAAAGTTTATGATATTTACCTATAGAAATAGGCATAACATCATCGATAAGGCTGTGCTGAATATCTGTTCAAGCCAAGAGACTACAATCCATATATGGTGCTGTTTTTATCGTTTGAATGCCTGCGCAATAGGGCCAGTGAGGTTTTTTAAAGTGATCCGCTATACTCTTGGTCGATTGTTATCCCTGATTATTAGCCTCGTAATTGCGTCGCTGGTAATATTCTCAGTTATTGAAGTTATTCCTGGTGACCCTGCTTCGTTTATGCTGGGTATAAACGCCCGAGAAGACACGCTTGCGGCATTGCGCAGCGAAATGGGCCTCGATCAGCCTTTGGTGGTCAGATATTTTGATTGGGTGATCGGCTTGTTACAAGGTGATTTTGGCAACTCTTGGACTTATAAAACGCCCGTTTCAGAGTTAATTTCCGATCGAATTTGGGTCTCTCTTCCACTTGCTATCTACGCGCTAATTCTCTCGACACTTATTGCGTTTCCAGCAGGTATTTTAGCTGCAAGCCGTCGCGGCGGGGCAAGTGATGTCACCATAATGGGTGCCACTCAGATGGGTGTTGCTATTCCTAATTTTTGGTTTGCAATGATAATGGTTCTGATTTTTGCTATTCACCTGCGTTGGTTTTCTGCTGGAGGATTTCCTGGCTGGAGCAATCCATTACAGGGAATAAAATCACTCACACTTCCCGCGATATCATTGGCGCTTCCTCAGGCCGCTATTCTCGCACGTATTATGCGGTCTTCTCTATTAGATATGCTTTCTGAAGATTTCATAAGAACGGCTCGCGCTAAGGGGCTTACGAGGGGCCAAGCGCTCTGGCGACACGCTGTGCGTAACGCACTTATTCCAGTTCTCACTATCATTGGTCTGCAGTTCTCCTTCCTATTAGCTGGTGGTATCATAATTGAGCAAATCTTCTTTTTACCAGGCCTTGGGCGTTTGATCTTTCAAGCTATCTCTGCGCGCGACTTAATCGTAGTCGAAAGTGTTGTGATGCTATTAGTTTTCACAGTTATCATTGTTAACTTTGCCGTTGACATTGCCTACGCTGCCGTCGATCCAAGATTAAGAATAAAAGCATGAAACCTGGTTTAATTATTGGCAGCTTCTTGAGCATAATATTTATAGGATTGGCATTCTTTTCCTTTATTTGGATACCTTATGATATTGAAGCTCTAGAAATTTCCAACAAACTAAAAAAACCTAACTTTAATCATTGGTTGGGGACCGATCACTTTGGCCGCGATATTTTTTCAATGATCATGATGGGAGCAAGAACGTCAATTGCTGTGGCTCTATTGGCTGTTGGTATTGGAGTTGTGATTGGCGTGCCTTTGGGGCTCTTTTCTGCAGCCCGGCGAGGATCCTTTATTGACGAAGTTATAATGCGTGGAAATGATCTTATATTTGCGTTTCCTTCATTGGTAATTGCAATTCTGATCACAGCTGTTTTTGGGCCGTCGGCCGTCAATGCAATTGTTGCAATAGGTATCTTTAATATCCCCGTTTTTGCGCGCCTCACACGTGCGGCAGCACTTCCCCTTTGGGAGCGGGATTTTATTTTATCTGCCAGAGTTTGTGGAAAGTCTGAGGCACGTATTTCAATTGAACATATTCTTCCAAATATTACTAATTTGATGATTGTTCAGGGAACTATACAGTTTAGCCTTGGTATTTTGGCAGAAGCTTCACTTTCATACATTGGGTTAGGCGCGCAACCCCCAACCGCAAGTTGGGGCCGTATGCTTGCGGACGCACAAACACTAGTCAGCATTGCTCCTCATGTAGCGCTTGTTCCAGGGCTTGCGATTTTACTTATGGTTCTTGGTTTGAATTTGATGGGCGATGGCCTTCGAGATCTCTTTGACCCTCGTATCAAGGGGGACCGAACATGAGCCTTTTAAACGTCAAGAATCTGTCACTCTCCATCGGTAGTTTTCAAATTTTGCATGATGTTTCTATAGATGTACTCCCGGGTGAGATTGTGGCGATCACAGGGGAGAGTGGGTCAGGGAAATCGCTAACCGCACTCGCTGTAATGGGGCTTTTACCTTATGGATCTGTAATGAAAGGTTCAATCTGGTTAGAGGAAAAGAATATTCTGACAACGTCGGAACATGATCTATGTAGTATGCGGGGGCGCGCTATGGGCATGGTGTTTCAAGAGCCTATGACTGCTCTTAATCCTGTAAAAACGATTGGTAATCAGGTTGCCGAAACTATCATAATTCATGAGCGCGTTACAAAGTTTGAAGCAAATAAGCGTGCTGCAGATATGTTGCAACGTGTTGGCCTCACGGTTGACCCTTCCCGTTATCCGCATGAACTGTCTGGTGGTCAACGTCAAAGAGTTGTTATCGCGATGGCGATAGCTTTACGGCCAAAGTTGCTAATAGCTGATGAACCGACAACAGCGCTGGATGTGACCACACAGGCGCGTATCCTTGAGCTTCTTAAAGATCTGGTCGCCGATTTTGATATGGGGCTATTAATCATTACACACGACTTGGCTGTTGTAGCAGAAATTGCTGATAAAATTGTTGTGATGCAGAACGGGTGTATTGTTGAAGCTGCAAAAACGCAGGAGTTGTTGCACAACATTCGACATCCTTACACCAAGGCGCTATTTAACGCCTCGACGCATAGGGTTATTTTGCCCAAATACATACCGTCGTCACCACTCTTATCAGTTGAATCTGTAGCCCGAACTTATAATTTGCCTCGCAAGTCAGTCTTTGGATCACGTCCAAAGTTTCAAGCATTAGATGGTGTCAGTTTTCACATATCTCAGGGTGAACGTGTTGGGTTGGTTGGGGAAAGTGGGTGTGGGAAATCAACTCTGACGCGAGCTATTTTAGGACTTGAAGAAGTTCAAAGAGGTCAAATAATGCTAGATGGGCAATCAGTTTTTTCCCAAAAAAAACCAAATTTAGAGGTCCGCCGTAAGATGCAGGTGGTTTTTCAAGATCCTTATGGTTCTTTTAACCCTCGTCATCGAGTAGATAGGTTGATTGCAGAACCGCTTCATGTTTTGGAAAATACTCCAATTGGTAAAGACAGAGATCTGGCTATTTCGAAGGCTCTTGAGGATGTTGGATTATCAGCCGTTGATTCAAAAAAATATATTCATGAATTTTCTGGTGGACAACGTCAACGTATAGCTATTGCCCGTGCGCTGATTATTGAACCTGAACTCATCATATTTGATGAAGCGGTTTCGGCTTTAGATGTATCGGTACGTGCTCAGGTTTTAGACTTGATTGCCGATTTATGTCGAAAACGACCTTTGGCATACTTGTTCATTAGCCATGACTTATCAGTTGTAAGGACGGTTACCGATCGCGTGATGGTCATGCAGCTCGGTCAAATTATTGAGCAGGGTCAAACTGAACAAGTTTTTTCAAACCCACAACATACTTACACGCAAAGTTTAATTGCTGCTGCGCCAACCCTCCCGGAGGTTACATATGCTATTGAAACTGTTTGATGTCCCAAGGGCGCATAATTTAATTGGTGGCGTCTGGGTTCCTGCTGATGCTGAAATTGAAGTTATTGATCCCTCTACTAACAAGCCAATAACCAGTATCGCCCGTGGAAGTGCCAAAGATATTGATGCGGCTGTTATCGCCGCCCAATCTGCATTGGCTGGTGAGTGGGGATCCATGACTGCGCTAGAGCGGGGCAGGATCCTTATTAAAGTAGGAGTGGGTGTTCTCAATCATGTGGAAGACCTTGCTAAAATTGAAGCGTTGGATGTTGGGAAACCGCTAACCCAAGCGCGCGCTGATGCGATAGCTCTTGCTCGTTATATGGAATTTTATGGTGGTGCGGCAGATAAAATAACTGGTCAGACTATTCCTTATTTGGATGAGTATACGGTCTACACATTGCGTGAGCCACACGGTGTAACTGGCCATATTGTCCCTTGGAACTATCCAATGCAAATAGTTGGAAGATCTGTGGGTGCCGCACTTGCGATGGGAAACGCCTGTGTGTTGAAGCCTGCGGAAGAAGCCTGTTTAACTGCACTGGCTTTTGCAGCAATTGCCCAAAAGGCTGGACTTCCGGCAGGCGTACTTAATGTTGTGACAGGTTTGGGTTCAGAGGCAGGTGCTGCGCTTTCATCCCACCCAGGGATTCGACATATATCTTTTACGGGTTCTGTCAGTACTGGTCAGCTAATCCAAACAGCGGCAGCACAGAACGTAGTTCCGGTCACATTGGAACTGGGGGGGAAGTCGCCTCAATTAGTTTTTGACGATGCGGATTTGGATCGTGCGTTGCCGTTTTTGGTGAATGCTGGCATCCAAAATGCAGGTCAAACGTGTTCGGCATCCAGCCGCATTCTTGTTCAGAGAGGTGTTTATGATGCCGTTTGTACACGTATGGCAAAAGCATATTCTGTCTTAAAGGTTGGTCCTGCAATGGATGATTTAGCCCTTGGTCCACTAATCTCGCGACGACAAAAAGAAATTGTTACTCGGTTTATTGATCGTGGTTCTGATCTAAAAGTTGCAGCGCAGGGAAATATTGTATCTCAAGAGGATGGCTTTTATGTTCGCCCAACTCTGTTCAGAGATGTTCCCTCTAATCATCCGCTTGCCCAAGATGAAATTTTTGGGCCTGTTCTTGTAATTATTCCATTTGATACTGAGTTAGAAGCAATAGAAATTGCTAATAACACTGAGTATGGATTGGTTGCATCCATTTGGACGCGAGATGGAGGGCGACAAATGCGGTTGGCTAAGAAGTTAAAATCTGGCCAAGTATTTATTAATAATTATGGCGCGGGCGGTGGGGTTGAACTGCCCTTTGGCGGCGTAGGTAAATCAGGGCATGGTCGTGAAAAAGGTTTTGAAGCGCTGTATGGGTTTTCGTCATTAAAAACAGTAGCAGCTTGGCATGGATGACTTTATGAGACTTAAAGGAAAAACTGCAATCGTAACTGGTGGTGCATCCGGTTTTGGTGCGGGTATTGCCCGAAAATTTGCCGCTGAAGGCGCTCAGGTTCTTGTTGCCGATCTTAATATAGAGGGTGCGCAAGCTATCGCTGCTGAAATTGGGGGTATTGCTCAACTTTGTAACGTGTCTGATTGGGACAGCGTTCTTGCAATGAAAAATATTGCTTTAAGTGCGCTTGGGCACTTGGATATTTTAGTGAACAATGCAGGCGCCACTCATTTGCCTCTGGCGTTGGAAGACATAACAAGTGCTGATTTTGAGAAAGTTTACAACGTTAATATAAAGTCAGTGTACTTAACTGCGCAGGCATTTGTTCCTTACTTCAAGGAGCGTGGCTGCGGCGCAATACTGAACGTAGCGTCGACTGGAGGAGTGTCGCCAAGGCCACGCCTCACATGGTACAATGCGTCAAAGGGCTGGATGATTACTGCGACGAAGGGGATGGCGGTTGAACTTGCGCCTTCGGGAATCCGTGTTAATGCAATTAATCCAGTTGCAGGTGAGACCCCGCTGTTGAAGTCATTCATGGGGGAAGACACACCTGAAATCCGCGCAAAATTTTTATCAACGATCCCACTTGGTCGGTTCTCGACCCCAGAAGATATGGGCAACGCTGCCTGTTTTTTATGTTCAGATGAGGCCAGTATGATAACTGGAGTAGCGCTGGAGGTTGACGGTGGCCGCTGTATCTAAACCAGGTCTAAGAAATTTAATAACAGATGTTGCCGGGCTACGGGTTGGCAATTCCCAAGTAGATTTTTTTAAGACTGGTACTACAGTTCTGGTTGGAGACAAGCCTTTTATGGCCAGTGTACATGTGATGGGTGGGGCTCCCGGAACTAAAGAAACTGATTTGTTAGCACCGGATAAAACCGTTGATCAAATTGATGCACTTGTCTTGTCTGGTGGATCAGCGTTTGGCCTTGATGCGTGTTCTGGTGTTATGGATGGCTTGCGAGAAATGGGTCGGGGTTTCCCAGTAGGTCCGATGCGGGTTCCAATAGTACCCGGTGCAATCATTTTTGATTTAATTAATGGTGGCAACAAGGATTGGGTGGAAAATCCATACCGTGAACTTGGACTTAAAGCACTCAAGGCTGCGTCATGTGATTTTCTTCTTGGTACGGTGGGTGCAGGAACGGGTGCGCTGGCTGCAATGCAAAAGGGTGGTTTAGGTTCAGCTTCTATTATTTTGGAAAATGGCTATACGGTGGGAGCCTTAGTTGTGGCCAATCCTATGGGCAGCGTTACCAGTGCTAGTGGCAAACATTTTTGGGCAGCGCCTTTTGAAGTGGATGGTGAATTTGGTGGTATGGGCGTTGACCCTGAGCATGCTAACTTTGATGGAAAACAAAGTCTAAAAGAAGCTGCGATGATGGTTTTCAATGCTGAGATGTCCAATACGACGATAGCAATTGTTGCCACCGATGCGCCTTTGAGTAAAACTCAATGCCATCGCCTAGCCGTTACGGCGCATGATGGAATGGCGCGTGCTATTATTCCGTCGCATACGCCTCTTGATGGTGATTTAATTTTTGGTGTTTCAACTACCATAGGCGCTGTAGATTATAATATGTTTCGTGATTTAGGCGCTGCTTCTGCAGTCTGCTTAAGTCGTGCTATTGCTCGTGGCGTTTACGAGGCCACTGCCTATGCAGATGATATTTTGCCGACATATAGGTCTAGCCAAACAAAACTAAAGTGAGGCAGTCCAGTAAATATTTAAGCTGTCAATATGGTTGCATGAGGCTAGAATTACAGTTTTTTAGTATTTTCGAAGTGGACTAACTCTGTAAAAGTCCTGCATGAATGGAACTTGTTAAAGTGCCAACTTTATTAGCTTGGCAACTTAGAAACACACCGCACGCACAAAAGTAGATGCTCTTGTGAACAGAATTCCAAATATTAGTAAATTTATTGATGTAATACCTATTCGGCATTCAAGCGCAAGCGTCCGGTGTTCCCCGCTTAACTGCGCAGATTTTAATGGGTTAGTCTTCGCCATTGATAGTGGACACTAAGGGGTGCTCTATGGCGGTTAAGCAGACATTCGCTGCGGGTGCGTGTTGATCATCTTAACTGGCACATTGCGCCCTTACATTGCCCAACAGAAATGTTTTTAAAATCCACACCACGCAGCGGTGAAAAATGTTCCAAGGTCGGTTTTTGCAACTGGGAGGTCGGCAAGTCTTCCTATTTTGGAGTGACTTCGGGCAATGTATGCGCAACGTGTAAAGGAGTCGTTCGCGATGAAGACGCAAGTAAAAGCTTTGGTTATTGGTGGTGGTGCGGTTGGTACATCCATTGCCTACCATTTGGGAAAACGCGGCTGGGATACTATGCTCATAGAACGTGATGAGCTGACGTCTGGATCCACATGGCATGCTGCGGGGCTTTTGCCTTTGTTCAACATGTCCTATGCTACTACGCATATCCACAAATATTCAGTTGATTTTTATAAAGGTCTTGAAGATGAAACTGGTTTAAATGCCGGTTTTGCTGTCGTGGGAAATTTACGCATGGCGCAGACCGATGAGCGGATGGACGAGTATAAGCTCTATGCGTCTACCGCTGAGACGTGTGGCGTGCCCTATGTCTTTATGACACCTGATGAAATCAAACAAAAATGGCCCTTAATCCGGACTGATGACCTTAAGGGTGCCCTATATCATGATACTGATGGCTATATTAATCCTGCTGATGTGACCATGGCCATGGCTAAGGGAGCTCGCCAGCTGGGTGTTGCTATTGAACGTAGGTGGCAGGCTGATAGCTTTGAATGGACTGGCACCCATTGGGATGTGACATGTACAAAAATGGTCGAAAAGGGTGGCAATCTTGTTGCTTCTGACGAGCAGGTGGTAATTCAGGCTGAGCATGTAGTGACTGCTTCGGGTAACCATGCACAACGCACCGCTAGAATGCTAGGTATCAAGATTCCAGCTATCCCGGTTGAGCATCAATTCGTGGTGTTGGAAAAAGACCCCGCTCTGATGAAATATCGCGCTACTGGCAATCCAGAGCATCCGGTTATCCGTGATGCAGATTCACAAAGTTATGTCCGTGAAGAGCGTGGTGGCTGGATTCTTGGGGTCTACGAGATAGGTGCTCCTGCGCGGTTTGAACATGGGGTGCCTGAGAGCTTTAGGGCGGATCTCTTTCCATTGGCATTGGAGCGGATCGAAGAGCAATATATGGCGATGATCCATCGAGTTCCGTCCTGTGAGGAAAGTGGGCTTAAAGATGATTTTAATGGGCCCATTTGCTACACCCCCGACGGTAATCCTTTGGTTGGCCCAGCGCCGGGGCTGCGCAATATGTGGCTGGCGGAAGGTTTTAGCTTTGGCATTACAGCCGCTGGTGGCACTGGGCTATTACATGGCGCAAATGATGGTGGATGGGGAGGCCGAGATTGACATGGCCAGCCTTGATCCGAAACGCTACGGTGATTGGATGACCACCGAATTTGCTATGCGCAAAAACGAGGAATGCTACGATCACGTTTATGTTTTGCACTACCCGGATGAAGAACGCCCGGCGGCTCGTCCGCTCCGCACGTCGCCCGCTTACGATCGTCAAAAGGACCGTGGAGCACAATTTGGTTGGGTGAATGGTTGGGAACGCCCTAATTACTTTGGCCCACTAGATGCACCCGAAGGTTTTGATGAAAACTCCCGTAGCTTTCGCCGTGGAGGCTGGTGGCAATATGCTGTCAATGAGGCTAAGGCTATTCGCGAAGGTGTGGGGCTTGTTGATGCAACCGCATTTACCAAACATATATTAAAAGGCCCGGGCGCCACTGCGTTCTTAGATTGGTTCACCTGTAATAAATTACCGCGTATTGGCCGGATAAATCTTACCTATGCGCTGACTGGTCATGGAACTACACGCACTGAATATACCATCGTGAGGCTGTCTCAGGATGAATATTATCTGGTCTCTGCTGGCGCATGGACCGCCTATGATCAAGATTACCTAAAAAAGGCCATCGAAGACAAAGAGTCAGACTTTGGCCGTATAGAGATGCAAGATGTGACTACGCAATGGGGCGTCTTTGCTATAGCAGGACCTAAATCCCGCGCGCTTTTGTCAGATATCATCAATGACTCTGATCCTACGACTGCCCTATCTAATAAGCGGTTCCCATGGCTTTCTGCGAAGCAGATTGAGCTTGGTATGTGCCCGGTCAATGCAATTCGAGTGGCCTATACGGGCGAACTAGGCTGGGAGTTGCATCACCCGATGGAGATGCAAAACTACTTATTCGACTTACTTGAGAAAGCTGGCAAGAAACATGGGTTGAAACTTGTGGGCGCGCGAGCGCAAAACTGGCTGCGCCAAGAAAAATCGTACCGTGCATTTGGCACTGAATTAGGTCGTGACGCAACTCCGTTTGAGGCAGACCTTCTGCGCTTTGTGGATCTGTCGAAAGAGTTTCATGGCAAAGCCGAGATGGAGGCTCTTGGCGTTCGAGTGAAATGCTGCACGCTTTTGATAGATGGTCCAAGTGATGCAGACCCTTGGGGTCGTGAGGTGTTGTATAACGGGGAGAAGCGGGTGGGTCGCCTTACCTCTGGTGGTTATTCGGTGCATTTTGATAAATCGATTGGGATGGGCTACCTTACGCCAGAGTTGGCAGTTCCGGGGACAAAATTAAAGGTTAAAATGCACGATCAGCTTTGGAATTGCGAAGTAGTAGAGGATAGCCCATATGATCCAAAAAACCTAAATATTCGCTTGGATGGATGAATGTGCATGTGTGTGACCTTCTCGCACATGCAGCTTATCTGTACTTAGTAAAAACGGTTTGGGCTTAACTCAGCTATGACCTCAGTGGTCAGAGCCGGCGTATTACCTAGAATCGTATCAGCCACGAATTTTGAAGCTCCAGGGGCGGTAAAAAAACCGTAACCGCCTTGGCCAACCACCCAGACAAAACTATTTTCCTGAGGTGCTGGCCCCAATACGAGATTGCGGTCGGGCGCGAAGGTGCGGAGACCAGCCCAAGAAGATATTGGCCGAGTGACGGGTTCAGTCACATAGTCTTGATAACGCGCCAAAGCCTCGGCTAAATCTATATCGTGTGCCCACGCATCCATTGGTGGGCTAGCGGTTTCCTCGGCTAGTGACACGATCAACGCGCCCGCATCCGCCTTCGCATACCAGCGCTCGCCCGGGCCAAACAGCATTGGCCACGATTTTACGTCCAAACCACCGGGAGGTGCCAAACGCGCTACACTACGCCGCATAGGCTCAAGGCCTATCTTTGGAATACTTGCCATCTTTGCAATTTCGTCTCCCCACGCACCAGCCGCATTGATCAATTTTCGGGCAGTGAATTGACCTTGGTTGGTGGTAATTTCCCAGCCTCCTGCAACCTTTTTGATGGTCTGTACTGCTTGATTGGTTTCGACTTTTCCACCATTATCGCGCAGTAGTCGCGCAAACCGTTGCAGCATCAAATCTGTGTCGATATCTTGGGCAATTTTGCTGACTGCAGTTCGGACGACATCATTTATGTTTAATATTGGCACCATTGCCTTGGCTTCAGCCATGGTTGTTTCAGTTAGACCCATATGAAGGCGGTCCGCTTCAAACTGCTCTTCTTCTCCGCGTAGACAGACTAACATAAAACCGCGCGGGCTAAGCACCTCATTGAGAAGGTCATCCCAATCGCTGCGCCCAGCCTTGGCTAGGGCGACGGTAGAGGGGCTACCATAATTTTCCTCGTAAAGTGCAGCAGATCTGCCTGACGAATGATATGCCAGATGGGCTTCGCGTTCTAACACAAGGCAGTTGCCATGCTCGGACAGCCTAGCTGCCACTGAAATACCGGCTATACCACCGCCTATGATCAGATAATCCAACATAAATGCAATAAGTTCATAGATATTAGCAATCTAAAAGCAAAAAAGGAGGCCAGAGGCCCCCTTTTTTAATCTAATTAAGGATCTGTATTTTAGTTAGGCACTTCGCTATCAAGACCTTCAAGGTAGAAACCCATTTCAGCCAGGCCTTCAGGTCCAGCATAATCTGCTGCTGTTTCACCAGCCTTTAACCAAACAGAACCGTCTTGCTTATTTAAAGGACCTGTAAATGCGTGGTAAGATCCGTCTGCTAAGCTGTCACGCAGCGCCTCAGCGGAGGCTTTCACATCTGCCGGAACCGCACTTGTGATTTCGCCAATGCCAACCATTCCAGCTCCAATACCATCCCAAGTACTTGTAGAGGCCCATGTGCCGTCCATAACCGCTTGTGTGCGGGCTATGTAGTAAGGCCCCCAGTTGTCGATGATGGAAGACACACGTGGCTTTGGACCGTAGGCAGCCATATCGGAGGCTTGGCCAAACGTGATCACGTTGCCTGCGGCTTGCGCTGCGGCTTGCGGAGCAGTGGAGTCTGTATGTTGCAACACAACATCCGCGCCCTGTTCGATCAGAACTTTTGCGGCATCTGCTTCTTTTGTTGGGTCAAACCAAGTGTATGCCCAGATAATTTTGAACTGAACATCAGGGTTTACAGCTTTGGCATGAATATAGGCTGCGTTGATGCCTCGAATTACTTCTGGAATCGGGAAGGAGCCAATATAGCCTACGATGTTTGATTTGGTCATGTGACCGGCAATGTGGCCTTGGACCGCACGGCCTTCATAGAAGCGTGCAGAGTAAACAGACACATTGTCAGATTGTTTATAACCTGTGGCATGCTCAAATTTCACATTTGGGAATTTGGCCGCAACATTGATTGTTTGGTCCATATAGCCAAAGGAGGTTGTGAAAATTAGATCCGCACCTTTCAGCGCCATGTCGGTCATAACGCGTTCAGCGTCTGGACCTTCTGGAACACTTTCGACGTACATGGTTTCAACTTTATCACCAAAAGCAGCTACAACCGCTTCGCGGCCTTTGTCGTGCTCATATGTCCAGCCGCCGTCACCGACGGGGCCTACGTAGACAAAACCGACTTTGGTTGTGTCCGCCAGCGTGCCTGTGGCCGCTGTCATAGCCAGCAAAGCGATGGCCAGAATGGATTTCAATTTCATTAGTTTTTCCCCCAGTTAAAAGGCCTCAGCGTGAGGCGTGGAACACACGGCCTAGGGCCGCGGGTGCATTCAGTACTAATTTTGAGCGATTAGCAGACATCACTACCAGCACTATGATAGTTATTAGATAAGGGGACATTGACAAATACTCAACTGGAATTGACACTCCTGCAGCCTGAAGATTTAGCTGCAAGACGGCGACCCCGCCAAAAAGGTAGGCACCCAGGAGCACTCGTGCGGGTTTCCAACTTGCAAACACGACGATTGCCAGCGCAATCCAGCCCGAGCCTGCGGTCATACCTTCGGTCCATTGTGGCACTCGCACCAGCGAAAGCGCGGCACCCCCAAGCCCGGCACAGGCTCCACCAAACATAATAGCAAGAATTCGCACACGCACAACTTTATAGCCCAATGCATGGGCTGCATCATGGCTTTCACCCACTGCTCGTAGAATTAAGCCGCCCCGAGTATATTTTAAAAACCACCACACGCCTGCTACCAATGTAAGTGCGGCATAAACGGTGAAATCATGGGAAAAAAGGATTGGGCCCATCACTGGAATATCACTAATTAAAGGCAGTTCCAGCTTTGCTGAAACTGGAGGTTTAATCCCCACGTAACTTTGGCCCAGCATGGCTGATAGCCCTAGGCCAAACAGTGTTAGCGCCAAGCCTGTAGCTACCTGATTGGATAGGAAGTATTGTGTGAGAATGGCGAAAATAATCGAAAGTGCTGCCCCCCCAAGTGCCGCACAGAGAAAGCCAACCATCGGTGATCCGGTCAAAACTGCTGCTGCAAATCCAGAGATGGCTCCCATAATCATCATGCCCTCAACCCCAAGATTGAGGACGCCTGATTTTTCCACTACTAATTCTCCAATGGCCGCCAGTAAGATTGGCGTGGCTGCCACCATCAATGATGCCACAAGTAGGGTTGGGCTAATGGCGCTTAGGTCCATAACAGGCCGCTTTGCTTAGATTGAGTTGATCGGCTACTTCGCATGTGGGTCATGTGCGCACCTCCGCATTGACTAATTTTATTTTGAAGTTTGTAAGCATGTCGAGAGCAAGAATAAAGAATAACAGCATGCCCTGAAACGCTTGAATAGCCGCTGACGGCAGGCCAAGGCTGGATTGCGCAATCTCACCGCCAATATAAGTAAGTGCCATCAGTAGCCCTGCGAGCATTATGCCGAAGGGGTTAAGCCGTCCCAAAAATGCTACGATTATCGCAGTAAATCCATAGCCCACGTTAAAATCAATACTAATCTGCCCGCTAGGGCCCGCCACTTCGAACATGCCTGCAAGCCCGGCCAATGCGCCACTAAAGCCTAGGCAATAGATCACGAGTTTATTGGGATTAACCCCAGCAAACTTTGCGGCCTTGGGGCTTTCGCCCGTCAAGCGGATATGGAAGCCCATTTGATGCCGCGCCAGCATGATGTAAGAAAAGATCACGGCAATTAGGGCAAAAACTACTCCCAAATGTATGCCAGAGCCCGCCCAAAGCTCGGCATTGTGTGCACTTGCATATTGCTGAAGGTTGCGCGATCCAGGGAATCCAAAACCTTCAGGATTTTTCATTAACCCCAATGACATAGAGGCCAGTAGTTGCTCAGCTACATAGACTAGCATCAGGCTGACCAAAATTTCATTGGTACCAAATTTAGTTTTTAGGATTGCTGGGATCATGGCCCAAGCAAAACCACCAATGGCCCCGCAGAGGATCATGACGGGGAAAATCAAAGCACTGTCAAAAGGATAAACAGCAAGCGCTGCTCCTGCGCCACAAATTGCGCCTATGATATATTGCCCTTCGGCCCCAATGTTCCAAATACCGGCACGAAACCCCATCGATAGGCCAATCGCAATTAAAATCAGTGGTGCACCTTTAATCAACAGCTGTGGTCGGTAGTACCACGCAAACTCTGAAAATAAGGGATCGTAAAATATTGTGCGAATCGCCTCAAACGGGTCCTTACCAAGCAGGGCAAACATCACACCGCCGCCGATCATTGTTGCAATCACAGCTAAAACTGGTGCGAGATAGCCCCACATTTTTGAAGGGTTGGGACGTTTCTCAAGCCGCAGCATCAGCGCCTCCTAACAAAAGGCCAATTTCATCCAAACTCAGTTCCACCATAGGACGCGCGGCGGACAGGCGCCCCGCGTTCAGGGCTGCAAAGCTTGTAGAAATTTCCATCAACTCATCTAAATCTTGGCTGATTACAATCACTGACGCGCCTTTTGCAGCCAAATCAAGAAGGGCCTGCCGGATATCAGCTGCGGCGGCCGCATCAACACCCCAGGTTGGTTGGTTGACTATTAAAACCTTGGGGTCCTGCAATACTTCCCGGCCAATCACAAATTTTTGTAGATTTCCGCCTGACAAAGACCGCGCTGCTGATTGTGACCCTGGCGTACGCACATCAAATTTTTTGATCACTTGCTCGGCAAAGTCCTTAGCGCGAGGCCAGTCTAGAAACCCAGATTTACTTAGGCTTTTCCGGGTCATCGCCGTTAGCATAGCGTTTTCGGTCAGGCTCATATCTGGAGCAGCTGCATGTCCTAGGCGTTCTTCAGGCGCAGCCAAAACCCCCAATGCTCGTCGTTCGTTTGGCGACATATGGCCAAGGCTTAAGCCATCGAGATGAATGGCTTCCGCTGTGGTGCTGACCTCACCAGACATACAGGCCAGCAGCTCGTCCTGACCATTGCCCGCCACACCACCAATGCCTAAAATTTCACCTTGGTGAAGCCGGAGTGAAATATTTTTCAAGCTAGTACCAAAAGCTGATTGGGGTGGTAGGGACAGGTCAGATATTTCAAGCACAAGCTCGCCGAGAGTTGTTTCCTTGGAATCTGCTAAATTCAGCTTGCCGCCTACCATCATCTCAGCCAGGTCACGGGCAGATTTTTCGCGTGGATCACAGGTAGCCACTTTTTTGCCTCCACGCAGAATAGTAGCGGTTTCGCAAAGCGCTCGAATTTCTTCGAGCTTATGCGAGATATACAAAATAGAAGTGCCCTCATCCTTCAGTTTTTTCAGGGTAGTGAACAGTGTCGCCACTTCTTGCGGCGTCAAAACACTGGTGGGCTCATCCATAATTAAAAGTTTAGGCTCTTGCAGAAGGCAGCGGATTATTTCGACCCGTTGCCTTTCACCCGCCGATAGATCCCCCACCAAGCGCTCAGGATCCAGCGGTAGGCCGTAAGACTGTGATACTTCAGTGATACGGGCCGACAACGCGCTGGCTTTAGGTGGATTCTCCATACCAAGTGCGATATTTTCAGCCACACTGAGGGCCTCAAATAGGCTAAAATGCTGAAACACCATGGCCACGCCTGCGGCCCGCGCGGCCCTTGGTTCTGCTGGCACAAAGCTTGCGCCTTCCATCTGCATTGTCCCATGATCGGGGCGCACTAGACCATAAATCATTTTTACTAGTGTAGATTTACCTGCGCCATTTTCACCGAGTAAGGCGTGAATTTCACCTGCCTCGATATTGAAACTCACGTCATCATTGGCGATCACGCCGGGATAGGTTTTGGTGAGCCCATTGAGGTGCAAAAGAGTCTTAGTCACGGAAGCGTATTCCTTTTGATGGTGACGGAGCCGTTGGGCGACAATAAGGCTTGAGTGACGCTGATCGCAATCGAAATTGGTTGTTTTCCGAGGCTCGGGTCCCCAATTGGACAGGTTATTTTCAGAACTTCGCTTGGATTGTGACCTAAAGCTGCAAGCCGTGTTCTAAATCGAGCCCACTTACTAACCGATCCAATCAATCCACAAAAGGCGAATCCTCTTGTCAGGGCAGCATGACAAATGGCCAAGTCCAAAGCATGGGAATAGGTAAAAATTAGATGTTGGGCTGAGAGAGGCGCATGGGTCATCAGATGGGCGGGTTCGGCCGTTGGCACGATAGTTACACCTCCAGCAGCATCCTTCGGGAAACGATCGGGGTTGGTATCAATCCAAGTTACATCAAAATCTGACATTTGTGCTGCGATATGTACTACGGCGCGGCCCACATGCCCTGCGCCCCAAACCCAAAGTGGGATGCGGGGTTGCTCTACTGGTTCGGCAAACCATCCTCCTGAACACAGGAATGCTGCCACGCTGGATCCATTGCGTATTGCGCGTTGGAGGCGTACCATCGTTAGGGGTAAAGGCAGGTCGCCTTCAATTTGCCGCACAAATAGATCCGTGGCCTCAACAGGCTGGTTAAAACATTCCGTTACCAGGGTCACATATCCGCCGCAGCATTGCCCAAGTTCCGGTCCCAGTGGATAGCTGCGCAGCCCAGGTTTGGGTGACTGTGATGCTTGGTATTCTAAAGCTCCACCGCCAATGGTGCCACTCTGTCCACCGGGCCAGAGCAGCATCGAAGCGCCCAATTCACGCGGTGAGGAGCCTTTTATTCCAGTAATCACCACGCGGCATACACTACCGTGCTGTGCTATGGCCGCATTTACTTGGGCAAGGTCAAAACTCATATGGCATGTCCTTGAGCGCGCTTGATGGCGTTAAATACTTCTTCTGTGGTTGCCGGCGCTTGTAGGTCGGGATAGTGCACACCACAGGCCGACACTGCGTTTGACAGGGCCAAATAAGCTGAAATTCCATGCATGAAGGGGGGCTCTCCGACGGCTTTGGATCTATAGATCGTTTGTTCTGGATTAGCGCCCTGCCAAAGCGATACGTTGAACGCTTTCGGTCGATCAGAGCAAGCGGGGATCTTATAGGTCGAAGGGGCGTGGGTTTTGAGTTGTCCCCGATCATCCCAAACGAGCTCCTCCGTAGTCAGCCATCCAGCACCCTGTACAAAGCCGCCTTCGATTTGGCCAATATCGAGTGCAGGGTTAAGAGAGCTGCCGCAATCATGCAGAATGTCACAGCGCAAGATGCGGTTTTCACCGGTTAGCGTGTCGATCACAACTTCAGTGACTGCCGCGCCATAGGCGAAATACAAGAATGGGCGACCTTGGCCCTTGATCCGATCCCAGGCGATATCTGGAGTTTTGTAAAACCCGGTGGCTGAGAGCGAGATTCGCGCTTCATATGCAGATTTGACTACTCCAGCCCAACTCAGGTTGAAGTTTGGACCTACGACTTGGCCAGCTTCAAATAGTATGCTGTCCGCTGGGCAGTCGTAAACATCGGCTAAATGGTTTTGCAAACGGCTCCGTAAGGTTTTGCAAGCGGCTTGAATGGCCATACCGTTGAGATCCGTTCCCGAACTTGCAGCCGTAGCGGAAGTGTTAGGAACTTTGCTAGTATCTGCGGTGGCCATGGTGATTGCCGTCACTCCAAGGCTGCGTGCGGCTACTTGCGCCACCTTTTGAAACAAGCCTTGGCCCATTTCTGTGCCGCCATGATTTATCAAAACTGAACCATCCATGTAGATTTGGACTAACGCGCCTGCTTGATTTAGGTGGGTCAGAGTGAAGGAAATCCCAAACTTCACTGGACTAAATGCAATACCGCGCTTGAGCAGCAGGTTATCCGCGTTCCAACGTGCAACCTCTGATTTTCGGGCGAGATAATCTGAGCTCTTCAGCAAGCTGTGGGTCATGTCCCCCAAGATGAAATCTGTCACCTCCATTTTATAGGGTGTAGTAGCTGGCGCTCGCACTTCAGCATGCGTAGACATCTCTGGATAATAGTTAACCTGGCGTACATGAGCCGGGTCCAAGTTTAATTCGTGGGCTATGTGATCCATCACCCGCTCAATTCCAATCATCCCCTGAGGACCGCCAAATCCGCGAAAGGCTGTGGCGCTCTGCGTGTTGGTTTTCAATCGGTGTGAGGTAATTTTCACATGGGGCAAATCATAGGCATTGTCCGCATGCAGCATGGCGCGATCTGCGACAGGAAGAGACAAGTCCTGCGCCCAGCCACAGCGGAAATAATGGATAAACTCAAGGGCCTCTACTCGGCCCAAGGGGTCAAATCCTACCTGATAGTCCACTCTGCAATCGTGGCGTTTGCCGGTGATGATGAAATCATCATCTCTGTCATAGCGCATTTTACAGGGCTTACCGGTTATCATAGCCGTCAGAGCACAGGCTACTGCCAGCGCATTACCCTGGCTTTCCTTGCCGCCAAAGCCACCTCCCATGCGCCGCACTTCAACGCGTACTGCATGCTGCGAAATGTTAAGTGCTTCAGACACTTTATGTTGAATTTCGGTAGGATGCTGGGTTGAGGAATATACCACCATGTCACCCTGATCGCCAGGTATGGCCAGTGCTGCTTGACCTTCGAGATAGAAGTGCTCTTGTCCGCCCACGTTTAGGCTACCATTCAGATGATTTAATGCCTTGGGCAAAGCCCGTCCTGAATCCCCTTTTGAATAGATACGTGGACCATCTTCAAATCGGCTCCCAGCTTTGAACGCTTGTTCAATGGTCAAAATAGGTGGTGTTTCGTCTATCTCAATTTTAGCTAAACGAGCCGCTTTGCGCGCCGTATGATGGCTATCGGCGACCACCAAAAATATGGGCTGGCCGGCATAGTGAATCGTAGTGGTTGCCAGTAGGGGCTCATCATTATTGGAGGGGGAAACGTCATTGGTGAAAGGCAAATCCTTAGCCTCGAGCACTAATCGTACACCGTCGAAAGCGCGTACGGCGCTGAGTTCAACTGAGGTGAGCCCACCTGCTGCGATTGGTGACAGGCCAAAGGCCAGATGCAGTGTACCTTGAGGAGTTGGAATGTCGTCCACATAGCGGGCTGAACCGCTTACGTGCTGATGGGCGGTATCATGAGGCATGGAAGCGGCGGAGTTCATGCTCGTATCCCTTATGTCCACAGGTTTATGCTCAATGTCATGATAATAGCGCATTAGCATATTTTCAGCGGCCTGCACACGGTAGCTTGCACTTGCCCGCATGTCTGACAAAGGAGTGAAGTCTTTTGACATTGCCTCCTGTGCTTTTGTAAAGGTCTCAGAATTCCAAAGCTGCCCAATCAAGGCAGCCTCAGCTGTCTGAGCCCGTTTCGGTGTACCGGCCATGCCTCCAAATGCGATCCGCGCATGCGCGATGATACCGTCTTTAAGGCTGCTATTTATACAACCACAGACCGCAGAGATATCCTGATCAAAGCGTTTAGATAACTTATAGCAGCGCAGATATGGTTGCTTTTTGGGCAGTTCAATAGCCTCTACAAATTCACCTGGTAGGCGGTCTTGTTTTTGATATGTGATAAAAAAATCTTCCAAAGGCATGCGCCTTCGCTCAGACCCTTGGCGCAGGATCAATGTGGCTCCCATGGCGATCAAGGCTGGCGGGCCATCCCCAATGGGAGAGCCGTTTGCAATGTTGCCGCCGATGGTCGCGGCATTGCGAACTTGTGGGCTGCCATAGCGCGCCAACATCTTATAGAATGAAGTCGAAATTGGCTCTATTGCTTGCATTAATTCAGTGATTGTGGCGGCAGCGCCAATGCGCAGATGATCCCCATGATCTTCGATATAGCGCAAGTCTGGGACTTGGCCCAAGAAGGCAATTGGCGTTGGGCTGCGCATATGTTTTGTAACCCAAAGCCCCACGTCAGTGCCACCAGCCACTAGCGTTGCCTGAGGATTTTTCTTGTACCATTGTGCCAGATCATCGGCAGATTTCGGGCAAAAGATATCCTCTGAACTGGCGTGAACCTTTGACAGTATATTTTCCTGCATCCATTGTGGTACGGGGGTATTTGCTGCCATTTCAGCTGCACGAATTATAGGTGCATAACCGGTGCAGCGACACAGATTTCCAGCCAGTGCAGTATCAAAATCTGTCTCACCATTGGCATGGGCTGCTGCCATTGTGGTGATAAAGCCAGGGGTGCAAAAGCCGCACTGAGCGCCATGTTTGGCGATCATGGCGTCTTGCACAGGATGAAGGCTACCATCTGGCCCAGATATGCCTTCCACGGTCCGTACGGCACGGCCTTGAAGTTGGGGCAAAAACAGAATGCACGCATTCATCGGCCGTGGCACGGCCTTCTCCATCAGTAACTATGACAGAGCAAGCACCGCAATCGCCTTCATTGCAGCCTTCTTTGGTGCCACAAAGCGCCTGATTTTCACGCAAGAAATCCAGCAGAGTCTCAGTACCTGTTTTGACAGCGGCACAAACAGGTTCTCCGTTTAGAAGAAACGACATTTTCATAATAAGAAATCACGCCACTGTCTGTTTCGGTTTTCAAGCCTAAGTCCGATGCGGCGTAAAACCAAGGCTTCAACAGATTGATCTAGCGCTGATTTCAATGAGTCGGGCAAGAAAAATATACACAGGGGGCCATTTAGCTTGGTAGGATAGTTTTAATAACGATAAATTTTGGCAATTTTCGCTGGATGATGGGTGGCTGTCAGTTTAATCGTTACGCATGAACCAGAATCCGAAATTTATCCACCTCCGGCTTCACAGCGAATATTCACTGCTCGAAGGTGCTATCAGGCTAAAAAAACTTCCTGACTTGGCGGTGGCGATGGATATGCCCGCTATTGCGGTGACTGACACCAATAATATGTTTTGTGCTTTGGAGTTTTCTGAAGGTGCCTCGAAAGTTGGCATTCAGCCTATTATAGGATGCCAAATAGACCTGGCCTATGATCCTGCAGCTCCCGGCGAAAAGGCCCGTATGCCTGCGGCTTTGGTCCTGTTGGCGCAAAGTGAACGTGGCTACAAAAATTTAATGGCACTCAATTCCTGCCTCTATTTGGACACAGATGGTGAGCTTCCACAGGTGCAGCTGGCACAGCTTGAAGCCCATTCTGAGGGGCTTATTTGCTTGACGGGTGGACCAAATGGTCCTTTGGGGCAATTACTGCAAACTGGACAAGCTGTAAAAGCTCAGGCGCTGGTCTGTCAGCTTGCCACTACTTTCGGTGATAGGCTTTATATTGAATTGCAGCGGCATCCAGGCGAAGATGGCAGTGCGCCAGCGGCAGAGCGGTTAAGCGAACGTGGTCTGGTGGAAATGGCTTACGCCATGGACCTCCCATTGGTGGCGACCAATGACGTCTATTTCCCAAAAACTCAGATGTACGAGGCTCATGACGCTTTAATCTGTATTGCTGAGGGCTCTTATGTGGATCAGCAAGAACCGCGTCGTCGTTTGTCTCCACAGCATTACCTTAAAACACCCGCAGAAATGGCTGTGTTGTTTGTGGATTTGCCTGAGGCTTTAGAAAACACCGTTGAGATTGCGCAACGGTGTGCCTTCAAAGTATATAAACGGGATCCTATTCTACCCAAGTTTGCGGATGATGAGGTTGTGGAACTGCGCCGTCAATCCAATGAGGGATTGCAACGTAGATTGGCCGTTATACCGCATGCTGTTACAGTGGAAGATTATCAAAAGCGCCTTAATTTTGAGTTAGATATTATTGAGGGCATGGGATTCCCTGGCTATTTCTTGATCGTTGCTGACTTCATTTCTTGGACTAAAGGGCAAAACATCCCTGTTGGGCCTGGCCGCGGGTCTGGTGCGGGCTCGCTTGTTGCATATGCCTTAACTATTACTGATCTTGATCCCCTACGCTATGGCCTGCTGTTCGAGCGATTTTTAAACCCGGAGCGGGTCTCTATGCCCGACTTTGATATCGATTTCTGTATGGATCGCCGCGAAGAGGTAATTCGCTACGTACAGCAAAAATATGGGCGTGATCGTGTTGGCCAGATCATAACTTTTGGTGCACTTTTGTCGAAAGCTGCGGTGCGCGATATTGGCCGTGTGCTGCAAATGCCTTACGGGCAGGTGGACCGCCTGTCCAAAATGATCCCAGTTGAGGGCGTGAAGCCGGTCAGTATTGAAAAAGCTTTGGCCGATGAGCCGCGCCTGCGTGAAGAGGCAAAGGCAGAAGAGGTAGTTGCGCGTCTGCTGAATTATGGCCAGCAAGTAGAGGGCCTGTTGCGTAATGCATCAACCCATGCAGCGGGTGTGGTGATTGGTGACCGGCCTTTGGATCAGCTGGTACCATTGTACCAAGATCCGCGCTCGGATATGCCCGCCACCCAATTCAATATGAAATGGGTTGAGCAGGCTGGACTCGTGAAGTTTGATTTCTTAGGCCTGAAAACCTTGACTGTGATCCAAAACGCAGTGGATCTTATCAGTCGCTCGCGGGCACTGCATATGGCGGCCGATGGGCGAGCTCTTTACGCACCTTCTGCAGGTACTGAGGGCGATATCAGCGCAATTCCTTTGGATGATAACTGCGTCTTATGCGCTTTATGCCGCTGCAAAAACTGTCGCAGTTTTTCAGGTGGAATCTAGTGGTATGATGGATGCGCTTAAGCGTATGAAGCCAAACTGTATTGAAGATATTGTGGCATTAGTTGCGTTGTATCGTCCTGGCCCAATGGAGAATATACCTAAATATTGCGAGGTTAAAAACGGCCTTAGCGAACGTGATCTTATTGCATCCTTTGGTGGATCATATCTTGGATGAAACTCAAGGCATCATAGTGTATCAAGAGCAGGTGATGGAGATTGCCAGGCAAATGGCGGGCTATTCTCTAGGTGGTGCTGACCTGTTGCGCCGAGCGATGGGTAAAAAAATTCAAGAAGCGATGGATGCCGAAAAACCTAAGTTTTTGGCAGGCTCTGCGGTGAATAACGTGGATGAGAAAACCGCCAAGGCCACATGGGACCTATTGGATAAATTTGCCAACTACGGGTTCAATAAATCACACGCTGCGGCATATGCAGTTGTCAGTTACCAAACTGCTTGGTTGAAAGCTAATCATCCCTTGGAGTTCATGGCGGGAGTTATGAATTGCGACCTTCATCTCACGGATAAGCTAGCGGTGTATTTCAACGAAGTTCGCAAAGGCCTTGAACTACCCTACACACCTCCTTGTGTGAATCGTAGTCAAGCGCGGTTTGATGTGGCAGAAGGAACTCTGGTCTACGCCCTTGGGGCACTAAAAAATGTGGGTGTGGATGCCATGGGGCTTATCACTGATGGGCGGGGCGACAAGCTTTTCTCCACGTTGTTTGATTTTGCCAGGCGGGTGGATCTTAAACGGGTGGGGAAGCGACCGTTGGAAATGTTGGTGCGTTCTGGAGCGTTTGATGAACTAGACCGCAACCGCCATAGAGTGTTTGAAAGCCTAGACGCTTTAGTGGGCTATTCCGCTGCTGTACATGAACAACGTAATTCAAATCAGGGGGCGATTTGGTGAGGCTGGTGACGATCTACCGGAGCCACGCCTGTCCCTAGCGGCCAATTGGCTCCCCGCTGAGAAGTTGGCTGAAGAGTTTAAGGCAATTGGATTTTACCTGTCTGGCCATCCTCTTGATGATTATATGTCGTCTTTGAAGCGCTCGGGTGTCATCACACTGGATCAGCTGATCGAGAAAGCTAAGGGTGGCCCGCTTGTTGCCAAGCTCTCAGGCATCGTGGCGGGGCGGCAAGAGCGTAAATCTGCGCGTGGCAACCGCTTTGCCTTTGTCCAGCTCAGCGATACTACCGGTAATTATGAAGCAACTATGTTTAGTGATACACTGGAAGCCTCAAGGATACATCTCGAAGCTGGTTCCAAGATTGTACTCAGCGTTGAGGCTACTATGGAGTCTGAGCAACTTAAATTGCTCTGCCGTTCGGTACAGCCGATGGATGGCGCTGTAGCGCAGGCGAGCGGGGCTGGTTTGCGGGTTTATCTCGAGAATGCCTCCGCCATTAATTCTGTGGCTACAGTGCTGCGCGAGGCTAAACTCGCCACAAAGAACGGTGCCAAGGGCCCTATCTCTTTTTGCCTTCTGGATGACAGCCTGCCCGGTGAAGTGGACATGGATTTGGGACAGAACTTCCCGGTGACACCGCAAATCAAAGGTGCGTTGAAAAGCCTTGAGGGCGTTTTGATGGTGGAAGATTTATAAGTTAGAAATTAACAATCAATATAAATTCCTCGTGTCTTGCCGTCGTCATCACCTAAAATAATGCCACCTGAAGTTTTTTGCTCACCAAACTGCATATCTGTTACTAGAACTTGGTCAACCAGGAGGCCAAGGCGGCGCAACTCGCTGTCTTGTTTGGCCATTACATCGGAAAGATCTTCCACGGTACGTGTCAGATGGGCGATTTGTTCTTCTAAAGCTTGTGTCATGACTGCCGTGTGCGGGATCGTGCAGGCTGGATCAAGGGAAAATTTAATGCGCAGGCCCAAAGGGTGACATGAACTCGCATGTTGCCCCCCGGCGCCTGGGCAGTTAAATGCAGGCCAACGATTATGAGGTTGATCATGGCCAAACAGAAAAAAGCACCCAAACCTAAGGCGCTACCGCCAAAAGGGTTTCGCGATTATTTTGGAGCAGATGTGTCCGAGCGCACAGAAATGCTGCGTCAAATTTCTGATGTATATCATTTATATGGCTTTGAGCAGCTCGAAAGCAGTGCTGTGGAAACGGTCGAGGCACTTGGCAAATTCCTGCCCGATGTGGATCGCCCGAATGAAGGTGTGTTTGCGTGGCAAGAGGATGAGGGTTGGCTGGCTCTGCGTTATGACCTGACTGCCCCTTTGGCTAGAGTCTATGCCCAGTACCGGAATGATCTCCCCAGCCCCTATCGTCGTTTTGCGATGGGGCCGGTTTGGCGCAATGAAAAGCCAGGGCCTGGACGTTTTCGTCAGTTTTACCAATGTGACGCGGATACTGTTGGCTCTGCAAGCATGGGCGCTGATGCTGAGATTTGTGCAATGCTTTCTGACACACTGGAGCGTGTCGGTATTGCGCGTGGGGACTATATTATTCGTGTGAATAACCGAAAAGTGCTCAATGGTATTATGGAAGTGGCCGGAATTTTAGATCCCACTGAGCTAGATAAATTTACCGAAGAGCGCGGCATCGTTTTGCGCGCCATTGATAAGCTGGACCGTTTGGGCTTGGAGGGTGTACGCCAACTTTTAGGGGCAGGTCGCAAAGATGATAGTGGTGATTTTACCCAAGGAGCAGGGCTTAATGACGCTCAGGCTGAGATTGTTATCGGCTTCATGCAGGCGCTTGGGGCTACCGCGGCTGAGACCTTAGCTAATTTGCGCACTTTAGTCAAAGGCTCGGCTATCGGCGAGGCTGGTGTGGATGAGCTGGAACAAATATCCGAGTTGGTGACCGCGCAGGGCTATGGCTCTGACCGCATTGTACTAGACCCCTCTGTTGTGCGCGGTTTAGGTTACTATACGGGACCAGTTTATGAGGCTGAACTAACCTTTAAAATTAAGGATGAAAAAGGGCGTACACGGCAATTTGGGTCGGTTGCTGGTGGCGGGCGCTATGATAATCTTGTGAAGCGTTTCACAGGGCAAGAAGTACCTGCAACTGGGATCTCGATTGGTGTGGACCGCCTACTTGCAGCGCTCAGGATGAAGGGGCGGATTGAACGCTCGTCTTTGGGTCCTGTAGTGATCACGGTTATGGACCGTGATCGGATAAGTGATTATCAAGCGATGGCGTCCGAGTTGCGGACGGCGGGTATCCGTGCAGAGGTTTATTTGGGCAATCCTAAGAATTTTGGTAACCAGCTAAAATATGCAGATAATCGTAGCAGCCCAATTGCTATTATTGAAGGTCGCGATGAGAAAGAGTCTGGGATTGTACAAATTAAAGACCTAATTCTTGGTGCGCAATTAGCTAAGGGCGCCACTTTGGAAGAATGGAAAGCTCGGCCCAGTCAAATCGAAGTGCCGCGTCAGGAGTTAGTGGCGCAGGTGATTGCGATGCTGGCGGTGCAGGGACGCACAGAATGAGCCAATTGCGCGGAGAAACAGCTCGGCTTTTGACGGTGTTCCAATCCGCTGGGGCTATTCGCGTTGAGGCTGATATTTTACAGCCTGCGGACGTGCTTTTGGATCTTTATGGTGAAGATGTGCGTGCGCGGGCCTATGTGACTTCAGATTTTCTTCATGGTGAGCAAATGCTGCGACCTGATTTTACGGTGCCTGTTGTGCAACGCCATATGGCTGAAAGCGCAGAACCTGCTCGCTATACATATGCTGGCCCAGTGTTTCGTTCTCAAGACACTGGCTCTGGCCGCGCGGCGCAAAGTGAACAAGTGGGCTATGAAGTATTTGACTGTGGCCCAGCAGATGAGATTGAAGCCGAAGTTTTTGCTCTATTTCATCAAATCCTTACCCCACTTGGCCTCACAGCTTCAACAGGTGATGTTGGGCTTCTGATCGCAGCTATTGAGGGCCTTACAACCTCAAATGCTCGCAAATCCGCACTGAAACGTCACGTTTGGCGGCCTTTGCGGTTTCAGTCCTTGCTCTTGCGTTTTTCCCAACCGGTAAAAGAGAAGGTTCTGGGGGCTGGTGGCCAACTAATTGGGTTGCGATATGCCTCAGATGTAAACGAGCGCTTGGAGCAATTAGCTGATGAAGCCTTGGCGCCACCGATACCTCAGTCTGAAATAGATGCTTTAAATGATTTGTTGGCAATTCGTGGTAACTTGCCGGCAGCCTTTGCGCAGTTGCAGTTTTTGGTGCAGAGGCTACCTTCGATTGCCTCCGCGGTGGATCATATGTCGGCTCGATTAAGTGCATTAACGGAGGCTGGTGTGGATGTGGCGCAGATCGGTTTCGAGGCTGCTTATGGCCTAACGGCCATGGAATATTACGATGGTTTTGTATTTGGCTTTTATGCCGACCAGGCTGGATGGCCGGCGGTTGCGTCTGGCGGACGTTATGATGCGCTAACTCGGGTTTTGGGGCAGGGGCGCGACTTTCCGGCGGTGGGCGGTATTATTCGACCTGAATTCACCCTGCGTTTGTCTGATGGAGATCTATTATGATCAAATTGGGTGTCCCGTCCAAAGGGCGGTTGATGCAAGAGACTTTCGATTGGTTTTCTATGCGAGGCGTGAAATTGTCAAAATCTGGATCGGATCGTGAATATGTTGGGCGCGTAGACGGTTTGGTAGGCATTGAATTAGTGCTTTTGTCCGCTGGAGAAATCCCGCGTGAGCTGGCTGCGGGTCGTTTGCACATGGGCGTGACTGGTACAGACTTAGTGCATGAAAAATTGGCTAATTGGTCTGATGTAGTTTCCCCAGTGGCTGAGATGGGTTTTGGACTTGCAAATTTAATCATTGCTGTGCCTGCCTGGTGGCGCGACGTGACCTGCCTACATGATTTGGACGCCATTGCGGCCCGCTTTCGGGCAGAGCATGGGTTCCGTCTCCGAGTTGCCACCAAATATCACCGCTTGATACGTCAATTCATGACTGAGCAAGGGGTGGCTGATTATCAGTTGGTCGATAGCCAAGGCGCTACTGAGGGGGCCGTAAAAAATGAAACCGCTGAAGCGATCGCAGATATCACCAGTACGGGTGCTACTATTGAAGCTAATCATCTGCGCATTTTGGAAGATGGTTTGGTTTTGAAATCCCAAGCTACCCTGTGGCATTCAAAAGTTGCACGGGGAGACTGTAGCGCCTTGATTGATAAGGTCCTGAATACGCCTCAGCCCGCCCAACCGGATGCAAGGCTAGGACAAAGCAGTTGCTAGATCTCTGATCAAGTCTTCGGGATTTTCCAAGCCAACTGACATGCGAAACACGCCATCGCCGCCATAGCTCCGATAACTTTCTAGTTGAGCTCCGGACAGTCGGAAAGATGTATCCATCAGGCCTTGTGTCTCCATCCAAAAAATTAGGCTGCGGTGGTGGCCCAGAGAAACAGCATAGTGGATAATCTCTAAACGATCGATCATCTGTTGCGCAATTTTGCGGCCGGTGGCGGCGTTGCCCACTTGAAAGCTAATCATTCCAGAGTTATTGGTCATTTGTCTTTGAGCCAGCGCATGTTGTGGATGACTAGGCAGGCCGGGGTAGATCACACGGTTCACTAGCGGCTGAGCTTCCAGCCATTCAGCTAGGGCCTGAGCACCGGCTTCATGCGCCGTCATGCGTAGCGGTAGCAGGGATAGGCCGCGGGCCACCAGCCAGGCGTTGAAAGGTGACATTACGCCACCATGATGGATCGCACTTTCGCCTCTAATTTGTGAAATCAACTCCCTGCGCCCGGCGACGGCGCCGCCAACGGCATCGCCATGTCCACCAACATATTTGGTGACCGAATGCATGATGAGGTCAATACCTAAAAATGCAGATCTTTGCCCTAAAGGTGAGGCAAAGGTGGCGTCACAGCTAACCAAGGCCCCAGCTTTGTGAGCTAGTTTGGAGACTGCGGCCAAATCTGTGAGTCTGCCAATGGGATTGACTGGAGATTCTGTGTGTACCAGTTTTGTGCTGGGGCGCAGAGACGCCGCTACGGCGGCCAGATCAGACATATCAACAAGGCTCACCGCAATGCCAAATCTTGGCAAGGTGTCGCGGGCCAGCTCGGCCACACCGGCATAGCTGACATCTGAAATCACTGCATGATCGCCTGCGGACAGAAAGGTCAGAAAAATTGCTGTTGCAGCGGCCATGCCTGAGGCCAAGCATATACAATCTTCAACTCCTTCCAAACCAGCCAATTTTTGTTCTAGCATTTGCACGGTTGGATTACCCCAGCGGGCATAGAGAAAATTACCATCATCTTCGAGGTCATGGGCTGAAAATCCTGCTACCTGATCAGTCACAAAAGTTGAGGACATGTGCAATGCGGGGGCCGAAGCCCCCGTGGTGGGATCTGGCGCTTCACCTGCGTGAATTGCTGTGGTCATCAGGCCGAATTTTGAATTTGCGCGCTGCATCTCTACGCTCCCTATGCTGTTGGATCTATCAGTTGGCGGCGTTGCAATAGCCTGTGAGACCTCGAACGAAGAAGACCTGAAAGTGCTGAGAAGTGTCAAGTGCTTAAAGAATTCCGATGCTGGCCAATGCCGCCTGTAGCTCTGGTGGTAGGTCATCATCATTTGGTCGCGATTGGCTCAGGTCTGGCGGTGCGTCTGTAGTCTGCAAATAGCGCCAACCTTGAAACGCGCGTTTGGGCGTGGCCGCGACTGGCACAAGCTGAGGGTCCAACACAATGGCACAACGCCTAATTCCATCGGATCCGGTAACCTCGTCCAACCTCAAAACTGTTTGTCTACAGAGGACTACACCTTTGATTACCCAATAGATTGAACCACCATTCAGTAGCTCTTCACCGCGTTTTGGCCACATGCGTGTGATATGTCTGGGCAGTTGTCACGGGTTTGTGCCATAGGGCTTGCCTGCCAATCTGCTAGGTTCGCGACGGTTTCAGTGCCAACACTTAATTTTACCAAGTTTATGGTCTTTGACAAATTGCTACCCCACATGTTGTGCCTATGCGGCAAATGAACAGATTTTCATGCAGGATACAAGTTGACCTTTTGGCGCCCTAAGCGTATTTTAAAGTCTTATTTAATCGCTTATCTGTGGAATAGTTTATGACTCGCTTTGCTGCCCCTATCGCCGAACAAATTTGGGACATGAAATACCGTTTCAAACAAGCGGATGGAACTCCCATTGATAACACCGTTGAAGACAGCTGGCATCGTATTGCTGGCGCTTTGGCTTCAGTCGAAGCTTCTCCCGAAGCTTGGGAGCCCAAATTTTTTGATGCTCTTTCAGATTTCAAATTTCTGCCAGCGGGCCGTATTACAGCCGGGGCGGGTACCGAACGCAGTGTGACATTGTTCAACTGTTTTGTTATGGGCACTATCCCAGATAGTATGGGCGGGATCTTTGAAATGCTTAAAGAGGCAGCGCTTACCATGCAGCAAGGTGGTGGCATTGGTTATGATTTTACAACCATTCGTCCGAAAGGCGCGAAGGTAAAGGGCGTCGCGGCGGATGCGTCTGGCCCGTTGTCCTTTATGGATGTGTGGGATGCGATGTGCCGCACCATTATGTCGGCGGGTAGTCGCCGTGGGGCAATGATGGCCACAATGCGCTGTGACCATCCTGATATTTTGGATTTCATTACTGCAAAACGCGACCCTGCGCGTTTGCGGATGTTTAACGTATCTGTCTTGGTCACTGACGCGTTTATGGATGCTGTAAAGTCCGATAGTTCATGGTGTTTGGTGTTTGAGGGTGAAGTTTTCAAAACTATGAAGGCTGTAGATCTGTGGGATCAGATTATGAGCTCCACATTTGAATTTGCAGAGCCTGGTGTGATTTTCATTGATCGGATCAACAAGGCCAATAACCTGAGTTATTGCGAAACTATAGCTGCTACCAACCCTTGTGGGGAACAACCTTTGCCACCTTACGGTGCTTGTTTGCTGGGCTCGGTCAATATGGCGCGGTTAGTCTCCAAGCCTTTTGCCAGGGGTGCGAAGCTTGATGAGGCGGCAATGGCTGATTTGGTAGCAACTGCAGTTCGGATGATGGACAATGTGGTTGACGCTAGTCGCTTCCCACTGGAGGCTCAACGGCTTGAAGCTGAAGCCAAACGTCGGATTGGCCTTGGTGTTACGGGTCTTGCAGACGCATTGCTGATGGTTGGACTGCGTTATGGTTCGGAAGAGGCGGCGGTGCAAACTGAGACTTGGATGCATCAAATTGCGCGTGCTGCCTATTTAGCCTCTGTGGACCTTGCCAAAGAAAAAGGTGCGTTTCCTTTGTTTGACGCTGGGGGCTATTTGGCCAGTGGCGCAATGCAGGATATGGATGCAGATGTACGGGATTTGATTGCTGAGCATGGTATTCGTAACGCATTGCTGACCAGCATCGCGCCAACTGGCACGATTAGCCTTTATGCGGGCAATGTATCCTCTGGTATTGAGCCCGTGTTTGCCTATGCCTATACCCGAAAAGTGCTGCAAAAAGATGGATCGCGCACTGAAGAAGAAGTAATCGATTACGCTGTACAAATGTGGCGTGACAAAATGGGCGACGCTGAATTGCCAGATTACTTTGTAAATGCTCAAACCTTGGCGCCATTGGAGCATGTACGCATGCAAGCGGCGGCCCAGAAATGGGTGGATAGCTCAATTTCTAAAACTATTAACTGCCCAGAGGACATCAGTTTTGAAGCTTTCAAAGATGTTTATATGGCAGCTTGGGATCAAGGGTGTAAGGGCTGCACAACGTATCGCCCAAATGCGGTAACCGGATCTGTTTTGTCCGTATCTTCCGAGAGTGAAAATACACCTGAAATTGATATGGGCGCTGATGTGGTTTATATCAATGAGCCGTTGAGCCGTCCTGAAGCTTTGGAAGGCCAAACTTACAAGGTAAAATGGCCTGACAGCGAACATGCGATTTATATCACGGTGAATGATTTGTTGCTCAATGGACATCGCCGTCCGTTTGAGGTGTTTATCAACTCTAAAAATATGGAGCACTTCGCTTGGACTGTGGCTTTAACGCGGATGATTTCAGCCGTGTTTCGGCGTGGTGGTGATGTAAGCTTTGTCGTTGAGGAGCTAAAAGCGGTATTCGATCCACGTGGTGGGGCTTGGGTGGATGGGAAGTATATTCCATCAATCTTGGCGGCTATTGGTGGCGTGATCGAGCATCACATGATCAATACGGGCTTTATTGCCGGCGAGGGCATGGGTCTCAAGGTTGATCCGCAAGCGGAAGTGGTTAATCTCAACCAGTCACGTGGAGCCTCTTGCTCTAGCTGCGGTCAGTTCGATTTGCGCATGGTTGAGGGCTGCATGACATGTGGCAGCTGCGGCTATTCTAAGTGTGGTTGAAAATCTAGGTCGGCTTCCCAAGCTTTCACGAATGAAACCCAACCCTAGGGGGTTGTGGTTTCAGTTGCGTGATGGAGCGGACGTTTTGTGACCTCTTAATTTTTAATAAGGTTTGTGTTCCATCACTGTATTGCTGAGAATATATCAAATGGTCAGACCTCTACTCAACATTTTTCTTTAATAGGATGATAAAAATTGAATTATATTAGTAAAATGCAAGATATCACAAACGTAACTCCGATCACTGATAATTTAGACGGTTGGGTGGTCACTGAGGGGGTGCCTACGATGAAAACCTGGATACTCTATACCAGTCATGATGAGAGTATGATCTCTGGCTATTGGGAGGCAACCCCAGGCTCCTATCATGCGACCTACACCGACTATGAGTTTGTGCACATTATTGCTGGTAAACTGATTATTACCGCGGATGGTGAAAGTCCTGTTGCACTTGGTGCTGGCGACGCCTTTATTGTAGAGCCCGGCTTCAAAGGGACCTGGCAAATCATTGAGCCCATTCGCAAACATTTTGATATTAAACTTAAATAAAATTGGGTTTAGTTTCTTAAGGCCTTTTCTTGTGATTCATAGAGCTTTTTAGCCTAGAAGGCTTGCCTTATCGCACTACATATCAAAAATTAATATTTCGGGGTAGACGAGATTATGGCCAGTTTAGAAGTCCTATATAATGCAGAATGCCCTATATGCAGGCGTGAGATTGATCATTACCAAAGTCTTTCTGGCGATGATGTTGAGTATATTAAACTTACACCGGATATCGCTGCCGTTTGGGGCCTGACCGAAGATCAAGCCGCACAGCAATTGCATGCAAGGCGTGGGGAAAATTTGGTAGTTGGTGTAGATGCTTTCTTAGCTCTTTGGCAGAGGCTGCCCTATTTTAGGGTGCTTGCTTTGATCGTGAAATTTAAGCCAATCAAGGCGATTTTCTCGATGGTGTATCGCTTGATATTGGCACCACTGCTGTTTGCAGCCCATAAAAAACGTCGCGCACGACCTAAGTGAGTGCGCTGTGATTGCAGCTTGCTCGAGTGTGCCCGAAATAGCTATTTTTGTGTCGCCTCTATACTTCTTAGCTAAAATGGCCTACCCGCGCCTCATCGAGGCTCATTGAAAGGGCTTCTTGGGGTTTGTCGGTCCATGGGGGGCTGCAGCGCCCGGATGACATAGAAAGATATCCTTGTGAAACAAGCTCTAGCTGACGCGCTGCAAAAGCGCGGCTACGAAACTTTGACTCCTGTCCAAACCGCCGTGACTGCCTCCGAATTGGCAGATGCTGATTTGCTAGTCTCTGCCCAAACTGGATCTGGTAAAACTGTGGGCTTCGGCCTTGCAATTGGTGATAGCCTGTTGGGTGAAGATGAGGTATTTGTACGTGCCGCCAAACCTTTGGCCTTGGTTATTGCACCAACCCGTGAACTAGCTTTGCAAGTGAAACGTGAACTGCAATGGCTCTACGCTGAAGCACGCGCAACGATGGCCTCCTGTGTGGGTGGTATGGACATGCGTGATGAGCGCCGCACTCTCGAACGAGGTGCGCACATAGTTGTGGCAACACCGGGTCGCCTGCGCGATCACATCATGCGCAAATCCATTGATCTGTCGGAATTGAGGGCTGTGATCCTGGATGAAGCCGATGAAATGCTTAGTATGGGGTTCAAAGACGATCTGGAATTTATTTTGGGCCATGCGCCTGAAACTCGTCGCACCTTAATGTTTTCGGCTACTGTGCCAAAATCTATCGCGACACTGGCGAAATCTTATCAAAAAAATGCGGTGCGCGTGTCGACTGTAGCAGAGAAATCGCAGCACACTGACATTCAATACAGGGCTTTGAGCGTTTCGGCGCGTGATATGGAAAATGCTATCATTAACGTTTTGCGGTTCTATGAAGCGCCAAACGCGTTGGTCTTTGCCAATACTCGTGTGATGGTGAATCGCCTAACTACTCGCCTGTCAAATCGTGGCTTCTCTGTCGTGAGCCTTTCGGGTGAATTGAGCCAGGCTGAGCGGTCTCATGCTTTGCAAGCCATGCGCGATGGACGTGCGCGGATTTGTGTGGCCACTGATGTGGCCGCCCGTGGCATTGATTTGCCAAACCTTGATCTGGTGGTACATGCCGAGTTGCCCACTAACTATGAAATTCTGATGCACCGTTCTGGTAGAACGGGCCGGGCCGGTCGCAAAGGGATCTCCGCTCTAATCGTGCCACCATCGGCGCGCCGTAAAGCTGAGCGAATTTTGCAGGGTGCAAAAGTTACAGCAGAATGGGCTGTGCCGCCATCTGCGGATGAGGTGACAGCCAAAGACCGTGAACGTTTATTGGCTGATCCAGCTTGGCATGAAGAGATTAATGAAAAGGATCAAGTGGCTGTTGATGAGTTGTTGTCCCACTTTAGTCCAATTCAAGTGGCTGCTGCATATTTGCGAATCTACACCGCCAAGCAATCGGCACCGGAAGAGCTTTCAGCGGTAGATTCCCGTGACGCCAAAGACGCCAAGCCAAGACGTGCTGCTGATTTTGGGCCAACCATCTGGTTCTCTGTTCCCGGTGGTCGTGCGTCAGGTACGGTTCCTGGACGCTTGCTGCCTATGATCTGTAACGCTGGTGGAATTACAAAACATGATATTGGGGCGATTAAAATTCATCCAGACGCTTCTTTCTTTGAGATCAAACTTGGCCAGCGTTGAAGGTTTTAAAAAAGCCTTGGGTCCAAATATGACCGCCGAAGACAATGCGGTTGTTACGGAATTGAAAGGCCCCCCGGCGGATGTGCCTTATGAGCGATCAAGCTCACCAAAGCCTTGGGCCGACAAAAAGCCACGTGCTAAAGAAAAGCCTAGTGGTCCAATTGAGTGGAACGATGCGCCAAGCCCAAAGCAACGCAAGCCAAAGCCAAGTGAGGGCAAACCTTATGCGGGAGAGAGTAAGCCAAAGTATAAGGCTAAGACTGCAGCACAGGCTCGCCCTGAGGGTGTGGTGGAAACTTTTAAGAAGAAGCCAAGTGCTGCTGTAGGTGCCTCCAAGCCATATGCAGGCAAGCCGTCTAAGTTTGCTGGTAAGCCTGGTGGTAAGCCTGGTGGAAAGCCTGGTGGAAAGCCTGGCGGAAAGGCTGCAAAATATGCTGATAAGGCAAATCTGAAGTTGGGTAAGCGCCACCCAACGTGAGCAAACAGAAATTTGATCCGGGTAAGCCAAAGCGCAAACCTGCTTAAGATCTCTGTCAAACGCACTCTGGGTCGGAGCATTTTTTTAGAAAGAATGTAGCAAAGGGGATTCACAAGTCGAATTACCTCTGTTACGAATCGGTAAGTTTAAATCAGCGCAAGACTGAGCAGTGAAGACAAGCTGGGCCAATACGCCACCATTGTGATCCTGGGATCTCATAGAGAAGTGGACGCAACGCTCTGCGACCCAATTTCCCCGCAAGGAATATTGATGAAGGAGGAGTGCTGTAAGGCGCTCCTCTTTGTTTTTCAGGACAAAGGTAGTTTGGAGTACACGTTTCGGATGGTTTTTGACCCGCTGAAGCCCTTAGCCTTACTTCCCTTCTTGACATTAAATAGATTGGCTGGCATTGCCCTCTATTGGTGTTGGTGGCCCTCGTAAGGGGATGCCTGTCGGGGTTCGCCCAAAGGACAACGCCCTTCATAGTGGCCCGTGTCGGGCTTCGAACATATCTGAAGGAGATCAGCCGGTGACAAAACGTACCGCTGCCAAATATAAAATTGACCGTCGGATGGGCGAAAACATCTGGGGTCGTCCAAAATCACCCGTAAATCGTCGTGAATATGGCCCAGGCCAGCATGGTCAGCGCCGTAAAGGTAAGTTGTCCGATTTTGGCATCCAGCTGCGCGCTAAGCAAAAGCTTAAAGGCTATTATGGCGATTTGACCGAAAAGCAATTCCGTCGCATCTATACAGAAGCTGAACGTGTAAAAGGCGATACTGGCGAAAACCTGATTGGTTTGTTGGAAAGCCGTCTGGATGCGGTTGTGTATCGCGCCAAATTCGTAGCCACAATCTTTGCTGCGCGTCAGTTTGTGAACCACGGTCATGTCCGTGTGAACGGCCAAAAAGTGAATATCGCGTCTTACCGCGTATCTGAAGGCGATGTGATCGAAGTACGAGATCGTTCCAAACAGTTGGCTGTTTTGATGGAAGCAGTACAATTGACCGAGCGTGACGTTCCTGACTACATGGACGTTGACCACACAAAAATGACTGCGACTTTCGTGCGCGCTCCTGGTTTGGGCGATGTGCCTTATCCAGTTGTGATGGAACCGAACCTCGTGGTGGAATTCTACGCGAAGAACTAATCTTCGCCAAATTGATTTCAAAAGGCCGCGACGGGAAACCGCCGCGGCCTTTTCTTTTGTGGAATTGACGTTAGAACGAAGGAAGAAGGGAATATCGTATGATACAACCAAAACCTCAGCCCGGAATACTGGACATTGAGCTTTATATTGGTGGAAAATCCACTGTGCATGGTGTGCAGGATATTCTTAAACTGTCCTCAAATGAAAATCCAAATGGCCCACCGGCGTCAGCACAACAAGCGCTGGCTGCGGCAGCCACTACTCTGCATCGCTATCCGGGATCAGACCACAGCGGTTTACGTAAAGCTTTGGCAGGTGTGCACGGGATTGATGTAAATAAAATCATATGTGGTTGCGGTTCAGATGAGTTAATCAGTTTTCTGTGTCAGGCTTATTCAGGGCCGGGAGTAGAGGTAATCCACACCTCGCACGGATTTTTGATGTATAAGCTCTATGCCATGGCGGCCGGTGCTACGATTGTATCAGTGCCTGAGGCTGATCGCTATGTGAATGTGGATTCCATTCTGGCTGCAATAACACCGTGTACGGGGCTGATCTTTGTGGCAAACCCAGGCAACCCAACTGGTACGAAAATTTCGGATACGGATATTGCTCGTTTGATTGCGCGTGCGCCAAAGGATGTGCTTATCGTTTTAGATGGCGCATATGCTGATTACATTGAAGGATGGGATGGTGGTGCTAGTTTTGTATCCCAGCATGAGAATGTTGTGATGTTGAGAACTTTGTCAAAGATGTATGGCCTCGGAGGTCTGCGCGTGGGTTGGGGCTATGGGCCGCAACATGTGATCGATGTGCTCAACCGGGTGCGTGGACCTTTTAACCTTTCGGCCCCATCGCTAGCGGCAGGAGAGGCTGCGGTGCTCGACCGTGATTTCGTGATTAACCACCGCATACAGAACAATACTGCGCGTAGCTGGTTAGCCGATGAATTAGCAGCCCTCGGGGTAGCGTCTGATCCTTCTGAGGCCAATTTCATTTTAGCACGTTTTAGCGATCAAACCCACGCCGAGGCCTGTGATGATTACTTGCAAGCCGTTGGTATCTTGGTGCGCCGAGTGGGTAGCTATGGACTTCCACAGGCACTCCGGATCACAGTACCTGATATGGTTGGCTGTACGCGGGTGGTTGCGGGTATCAAAGCTTTCTTGGAGCAAGCAGCATGAGCTATGATCGGGTTGCCCTGATTGGACTTGGGCTCATCGCTTCTTCCATGTTTTGGGCTATGAAGCGCGCGGGAATGTCTGCGCATGTTACCGGCTATGCCCGCTCTGTCGAAACTCGGAATGTCGCCCGTGACATTGGTCTTTGTGATACGGTCTGCGATGATTTGATTTCAGCCATTACTGATGCTGATCTGGTGGTGCTCTGTCTGCCCATTGGAGCCATGGGACCAGTGATGTCTGAAATTGGTCCTTATTTAAAGCCTGGTTGTACAGTGAGTGATGTGGGCTCTGTCAAACGTGCGGTTATTGATGCGGTGCAGCCGCATATAGCTGAGGGTATTCATTTTGTACCGGCCCATCCCTTGGCGGGTACTGAGCATTCTGGTCCAAAGGCTGGATTTGCAGCTTTATTTGATAGTCGCTGGTGTCTATTGACACCTAATGGCGCCGATCCTGTGGCCGTTTTAGCTCTTTCAGCCTACTGGCAAGCGCTTGGCGCCAAAGTGGATGATCTTGATCCGGACCATCATGACCTGGTCCTGGCCGTCACTAGCCACGCACCACATTTAATTGCCTATACTATGGTTGGCGTGGCCGATGATCTACATCGGGTCACCAACTCGGAAGTTATTAACTATTCAGCTACTGGATTTCGCGATTTTACCCGCATTGCTGCCAGTGATCCCACCATGTGGCGTGATGTATTTTTATCAAATAAAGATGCTACCCTAGAGATTTTAGGGCGGTTCACTGAAGAGCTATTTGCCTTGCAACGCGCAATCCGTACTGGCGATGGGGATCTCTTGCATGATTACTTTACTCGCACCCGTGCAATCCGCCGCGGCATCATCGATGCCGGTCAAGATACGGACGCACCAGATTTTGGACGGACCAAGGGCTAGCGTGTCTCAATCCAAACCGAGTGCGCTGGCTAAGCTTATGGGTGCTCTTTATCTAATGACTATTCATAAATGAATTTATTAATGTTTAGGATAATTAAATTAGTGTGTTTCACGTCCACTAGGATCACTTTATGCTTCAGTAAGAGATCACGCAAAAGTGCATAATTCCTTCCTATTTTTTTCTTCTAATAATTTGAATAATAAGCTTTAGCTGTAGCTATGGATTATTCCCGTATTGTGCGCTGGAGCGACCGTATACCAAATTAAAAAGAATTCTTAACTACTATTTCTCTACGTTCAAATTGTGGTTATGGATGCTTAGAATTTGGAACCATAGATGGTGAAATGGTGGTGTGCGATGTGGATATTTGGCTATGGCTCTTTGCTGTGGAACCCTGGATTTGAACCAGTGGAGCAAGTCCGTGCGGACCTTCAAGGTTATAACCGAAGCTTCTGTATGCTCTCAATCCACCACCGTGGTACCGAGGTTAATCCTGGGTTGGTGCTTGCATTGGCTGAAGCAGGGGCCGCGGCAATATGTTCTGGGATGGCTATGCGGGTATCAGAAGCCCAAGCGGATGAGGTGTTAGCAAATTTGCGTGAGCGTGAGCTAATTTCTTCAGCATATGAAGAGAAATGGATTGATCTTACCCTGATTGATGGCCGTTGCGTGCAGGCCGTGACCTATGTGGTGGACCGCACTCATGTGCAATATTGCCAATATGATCTCGACCACCAAGCGAGCATCATAGCCAGTGCTGTGGGAGGGCGTGGGCCTAACCCTGAGTATTTGTATAAAACTGCTGAATTACTGCAATCCTTGCATATTCCAGACACGGAATTAAACTATTTAGCAAAAGCAGTCGCAAAATTAACGAAATCGGCATAACAGCTTGGCTTAAAGGCTGTTGCGAAGTAAAGTTTATTTTTAGAGTTTTTGAAGACAAGGCCAACACATGGATTATATCAGCCGAGATCAAAATCCGCAGTTCTCGCAACCGTTAAGCCAAATTATCACTATGTTAGCGATTGTGGCTGGAGTGGTGGGCTTGGGCTATTTGGCTTACCCCAGCGTTGGGCCTACCTTCCTCGCCAACCCGTATCTGAATATTTTTATTCTACTCGTGTTCGTCATAGGCGTAGCTACCTGTTTCTATCAAGTATTGTCGCTAATTTATTCGGTCCAGTGGATTGAAGGGTTTGTGAGCCAGCGCGATGGTTTTGAAGAGGTTAAGCCACCGCAGCTTCTGTTGCCTTTGGCCAGCCTACTGCGTGGTCGCGGCACGCGCATGCAGCTTGGTTCATCTTCGTCACGTTCGATCTTGGATACCGTATCTACGCGGATCGATGAACAACGCGAATTAACTAGATATATCACCAACATGTTGATTTTTCTAGGCTTATTGGGAACTTTTTACGGCCTTGCTACCACGGTTCCGGCTTTAGTGCAGACCATACAATCTCTGACACCGGGAGAAAACGAGAGTGCTGTTGATATTTTTTCACGGTTGCAACGGGGCCTAGAAGGCCAACTGGATGGCATGGGGGTAGCTTTTGCTTCGTCATTACTGGGTTTGGCTGGCTCTTTGATAGTTGGCCTTTTGGAAGTGTTTTCGAGCCGAGGCCAAAACCGATTTCATGGCGAGCTGGAAGAATGGCTCTCAACGATTACTCGTGTTGGTTTTTCTGGTGGGGAGGGTGAGGGCAGCGGTGATCAAAGTATGCTGGGCGCTATGATGGAGCAGATGTCTGAACAGATGGACGGCATGGCGCGGATGTATTCGCAAACTAGCCAAGGCCAAGCTGATGTAGAATCGCATTTGATTGCCCTGACTTCAACAATTGAGAAATTAACCCACAAGTTGGATCAAGGTCAAACCCAAGCTCTGGAGCGGGTGGCCACAAGCCAAGAGCGTATGATTTCCCGGATGGGCGAAAGTGGTGGGGATGGCATTGATGCCGAAAGCCGCATGCGCCTACGCTCGATTGATGTGCAAATGCTGCGGGTCTTGGAAGAGGTCTCTACTGGGCGACAAGAAAGTCTATCGGAAATTCGTAGTGACTTGGCCAACCTTACAAATGCTATCAGATCGTTGTCTGGGCATTTGAACAGCGACCAGAGCTAGGCTCGAGGTATGGCGCTTTCTCGACGCACTGGCGCAAGGTTCCAAGCCTCTATCTGGCCGGGGTTCGTAGATGCAATGACAGGCCTTCTACTGGTTTTGATGTTTGTCCTGACCATCTTCATGGTCATGCAATTCGTGCTGCAAGAAACTATCAAGGGTCAGGGGATGCAGCTGGATGAGCTGAACCTGGACATTGTGCAAAAGAATGACCAATTGCAAGATTTGGCAGGGCAAATCTCAGCCCTCGGAAATGCACTTGGTTTGGAGCGTGCCACGGCTGCCAACCTGCGCGACCAAGTAGCGGGATTGGATTCATCACTGGCTGCTGCCAAAGCGGATGGACGCTCTCAATTAGCTTTAATCTCAACGCTGACAGGGCAACGGGACGCGCGCATCGCTGAACTTAATTCAGCTAACAGCCGAATTGATGATTTTGAGACTAAAGTAGCCAGCCTTCTTGTGCTACAACAACAGGCTGAGGGCGATATTGATGCCTTTAAGTTGCAGGTATCACAGCTACAAAACGCCAAGGCTGAGGCCGAGGTGGAGATTTCAGATTTTGAAACTCAGGTAGTATCCTTGCTGCAACAGCAGGATACGTTAGGCGGGCAAATAACTGAGTTTGAAGCGCAGCTTACACTACTGGTGGCGCAGGCTATGGAAGATAGTACGCGCATTGCTACGGTGGAAAGCCAAGTGACTGAACTGGAAGCGCAGAATGCGACCGCCAGCGCGACGATTGGTGACTTTGAGGCAAGGGTGCGCCAAATGCTAGCTGAGCAGGCTCGAGATCGTGCCAATATTGCAGAACTTGGTAGCGAGCGTGCAAGTTTGCAACAATCTTTATTAGCTGCACAGGCGACTATCACTGCGCAAGTTGAACGTGCGGCTTTGGCAGAAAAGCAACGCGCGCTGATGGATGAGATGTTGGCTGATATGCGCCGCGATACTCAAGCTACTGGTGCCAACCTATCCAATACCCTGGCGTTACTTGCCTCCCAGCAGCTGCGTGCAGTGGCACTGGAACAGGCCAATCAAGCGCTGCAGGAGCGAGCTAAAGGGCTTAACGAGTTACTCGAAGAAGGTCAGCTCGAGATCGCAGCTGCTGCAATATTGCGCGAACGGTTATTCGAGGCTGAAACTGCGCTGACGCAACAAGAGATTGAGCGCTTCTCCATGGCCGCAGCCACAGAAAAACTACGTAAAGATTTGGAAAATAGTGAAGCGGCGCTGTCGTCACTGGCGTTACAATTGAACGATCAGCGCAAAAAAGCCGAACGAACTCTAGCGCTTCTAGCTGCGGCGCAAACTGCAGGTTCGGGTTTAAATGAAAAACTCGTAACTGCATTGCTGACACTGGAAGCCGCCAAGGCCGCTGAAACTCTGTCACAGGAGCAATTAGCTGCTTTGCAAAAACAAGATGCGGCAACAACGCAAGAGTTACAAGAAGCCTTATTGAGGTTAAAAAATCGAGAAATTAAGCTGGCTCAGCTGCAAACTGATCTGGAAATGGCTCAGGGGAGTTTGCGAGCCAAAGCTGCCGAATTGCAGAGCACCCAATCAAGGCTTGAAGAGGCGCTCCCACTGCGTGAGGCTCTGGCGCGTGCTATTTCTGTACAGACAACTTTAGAGGAAAAGCTGACTGAAGCCGAAACAGAAGCTGCATTATTGGCAACAGCCCAAGGCGAATTGAGCAAGGCTGAAGCTATTTCTACCGAAGCGCAGCGACAAATGGCGCTCCTGAGTGCAGAGGTGGGCGAATTGAGAGCCCAAATTGGTGGGCTGCAATCCATTTTGGACGACGCTCGCCGCCGCGATGAAGATAATAATGTAAAAATCACAAATTTGGGCAGCGATCTAAATATGGCTTTAGCCCAAGCTGCCTCTGAGGCTAGAAAAAACCTTGCGCTGGAAACAGTAGAAAAGCAACGTCTAGCCGAAGAAGCAGCCCGGCTAGCCATCGAAGCAGAGTCGCTCGGTCAATATAAATCAGAGTTTTTTGGCCGGATGCGTGGTTTGCTTGAAGGCATTGAAGGTGTTCAAATTGTTGGGGATCGATTTGTATTCTCTTCTGAGGTTTTGTTTCCCTCGGCTGGCGCGGACCTCTCCGTTAGGGGGCGACGTGATATTGCAAAGGTGTCGAAACTTTTACAGGATATTGCTGACCAAATGCCTAGTGGCATAGACTGGATATTGCAGGTTGATGGCCATACTGACGATCAGGCAATCTTGCCCGGAAGCGAGTGGGGTAGCAATTGGGAACTAAGCCAAGCGCGGGCTCTCTCTATTGTGCTGTTTCTGGCGAATGAGCAAGGCATGGAGCCAAGCCGCCTGTCAGCCAATGGTTTTGGTGAGTTCCAACCGTCTAAACCCAGAAGACACACCCGCGGCTCGGGCGCAGAACCGGCGTATCGAATTGAAGCTGACCGAAAGGTAGTTGGAGGATTGAAAAAGGACTGCAAAATTATGAAATATTTTTAGATTTTTCAAATAGTGTTTTATTATTCAGCCGTAAGCAGTGGTGGTTTTTTGTCTTTGTTAGTGATCTGGGGCTTTTTTGGCTCTTCAATTTTCAAATCTAATTCACCATCTTTGACGCCAACCTTCACAATGCCACCTTTGGTTAACTTTCCAAACAGCAGCTCTTCGGCCAGAGGCTTTTTGATATGCTCTTGGATCACACGTCCCAACGGACGCGCCCCCATTTTATTGTCATAGCCCTTATCACCCAGCCAATCAGCGGCGGCTTTAGTGATTTCGATAGTGACATTGCGGTCCATCAATTGGGCTTCTAATTGCAGTACAAATTTTTCAACGACTAGTGCAATCACATCGCGACCCAGCGGCGCAAAACTGACAATCGCATCCAGCCGGTTGCGAAATTCTGGGGTGAATGTACGCTCAATCGCAGCAGTATCTTCCCCCTCGCGCCGATCACGGCCAAAGCCAATGGCAGCTTTAGACATCTCTGAGGCACCTGCATTTGATGTCATGATCAAAACAACATTGCGGAAGTCGGATGTGCGCCCATTGTGATCTGTCAATTTGCCATGATCCATGACTTGTAACAGAATATTGAAGACATCGGGGTGCGCTTTTTCGATTTCATCAAGAAGCAAGACGCAATGAGGATTTTGATCGACACTATCGGTCAGCATGCCGCCTTGATCGAAGCCAACATAGCCGGGAGGTGCGCCAATTAAACGGCTAACGGCATGTTTTTCCATATATTCTGACATGTCAAAGCGGATGAGCTCCACACCTAGACCATCAGCTAATTGCTTTGCCACCTCGGTTTTGCCAACGCCGGTTGGGCCTGCAAAAAGGTAATTTCCAATGGGTTTCTCTGGTTCTCGCAACCCTGCTCGGGCTAATTTAATAGCTGAGGCGAGTGTCTCGATGGCAGGATCTTGACCAAATACTACCCGCTTTAATCCGGCTTCAAGATCACGCAGCACTTCGGCATCATCTTTTGAAACAGTTTTGGGTGGAATGCGCGCAATTTTAGCAACTACGGCTTCGATTTCTTTCACACCAATAATTTTGCGTCGTTTGCTGTCACTCAGTAAATGTTGGGCGGCCCCAGCTTCGTCGATTACGTCAATCGCTTTGTCGGGTAATTTGCGGTCGTTTATATAGCGGGCCGCGAGTTCGACTGCAGTTTTAATAGCGTCTGCTGTATATTTAACGTCGTGATGCTCTTCGAAATAGGGTTTGAGGCCTTTGAGGATCTTAACGCTATCTTCCACGGAAGGCTCAGCCACATCAATCTTTTGAAACCGGCGGGCTAAGGCCCTGTCTTTTTCAAAATGCTGGCGAAATTCTTTATAGGTGGTAGAGCCCATACAGCGCAGTTTTCCGCCCTGCAAAGCGGGCTTAAGTAGGTTAGAGGCGTCCATTGCGCCACCCGAGGTTGCACCGGCTCCAATCACTGTGTGTATTTCATCGATGAACAGAACCGCATCTTCATGGTCTTCCATCTCGGTCATCACGGCCTTGAGGCGTTCCTCAAAGTCACCCCGATAGCGGGTGCCAGCCAGCAAGGAACCCATATCGAGAGAGTAGATAGTAGTTTTTGACAATATAGCAGGCGTTTGGCCTTGAGTAATTTTGCGGGCAAGACCTTCGGCTATGGCAGTTTTGCCGACACCGGGATCTCCGACCAGCAGGGGGTTATTTTTACGCCGGCGGCATAGCACCTGAATGCAGCGTTCCACTTCGAGATCACGTCCTATTAGTGGATCGACGTCGCCCTGCACGGACTTTTCGTTCAAGTCGACGCAATATTTTGCTAACGCGCTTTCTTTCTTTGCAGTTTCTCCTGCTTCACCTTCAAACGTGGTGTCTTCATCTTCAGCGCCGACGATAGGGCGACTTTCTACAAAGTCTGGATCTTTGGCGACGCCGTGGGCGATGAAGTTTACCGCGTCATAGCGGGTCATTTCTTGTTCCTGCAAAAAGAAGGCTGCGTTACTTTCGCGTTCAGCAAATATGGCAACCAATACATTGGCGCCGGTGACTTCGGTGCGACCTGAAGATTGTACGTGGATCGCTGCGCGTTGGATTACTCGTTGGAAGGCTGCCGTCGGTACAGCTTCTGAGCCATCCACATCTGTTATTAAGGTGTTGAGATCATCTTCTATGAAATCTACAAGGCTTTTGCGTAGTACTTTAAGGTCAACCGAGCAGGCACGCATTACTTTTGCGGCATCAGGTTCATCCAGCAATGCCAGCAGCAGATGTTCCAAAGTCGCCAACTCATGTTTGCGCGCATTTGCTGCTGCTAGTGCTTCATGGATGGCGTTTTCCAAAGTGGACGAAAATGATGGCACACGACACTCCTCAGTTTAGTTCGGTCTATCTGACCGCATTACTCTATAGACTTCGGTTTTCTGCGCCAATCTTCAAGGGGTAATATGCAATTTATCTTACAAAATCCTAAACAGCGCTGATTTGTGATCAAAGTTCGCTTAGAATTTGTCTTTTTGGGTACGGATTGCGGCAAAAACATCCGAAGCGGCTGCGCCGGACATGCCCAAAGCTGACTGCAGTGCAGGATCATCGGCGCGTAAAAACGGATTAGTTTGCAACTCTAATTCGAGCAGGCTCGGGACTGTGGCTCTGCCAGCCGCGCGATCTTTAGTGATTTGGGCTGCTCGTGAAGCAACTGCAGGGTTTGCTTCACCCAATGACAATGCGAAGGCCATATTGCTGGCGGTGTATTCATGACCAGAATAGACCATAGTATCGTTAGGCAGGCAGCGAAACTGAAGAAGGGTCTGCCACATTTGGGCGGCAGTTCCTTCAAATAACCGCCCGCAGCCCATGGCCATTAAACTGTCGGCGGTGAAGACCGCTTTGATCTCTGGCATGTGCAGTGCAACGTGCCCAAGTGTATGACCAGATGCATCAAATATTTGTCCATCAACTTCGCAGAGCTTAATTGTCTGGCCGGGTGTCACGGCATAGTCTAGTGGAGGTAGCCGATAGGCGTCAGCCTTTGCGCCAATTACCCGACAAGGCGCCTGGCCTAGCTGGGTTGTCAGTCTCATTTGAAGATCGTCTAACCCGTCGATGTGATCCCCATGATGGTGGGTTAAAAACACCTCTGTAACAATGACGCCCAGCTCTGATATTTTTTCAACAATTGGACCCGCTTCTGGAATATCCACCACAGCGGCTGTGCCGCTAGAGTGATTATGGATCACATAGGCATAATTATCAGACATACAGGGAAGTGTGTGGACATTGATTTTTGAATTTATCATGGTATTTTCACTTATATTTGGTAGCATTAGTCCAATTGTAATTCATGAGGGCTAAACTGCAATGCATTTAGATGTACGTGAGTTGCGAACTTTTTATTATCGATCTGCTCTTGGGCGGTCGGTGCAGCATACGCTTCGTGATCAGGTCATGCAGCTGTGGCCCGATGCTAAGATGCAAACAGTTGTGGGCTATGGGTTTGCGGCACCACTGCTGCGGCCGTTTTTAGCCGACGCGCGGCGTGTAACAGCCTTGATGCCGGCGCGGCAGGGGGTGATGCATTGGCCGCAAGGCTTACCAAATTGTTCGGTGCTTTGTGAGGAGACCCGCTGGCCGGTGGAGACGGGGTCCGTTGATAAACTACTAGTGTTGCATGGCTTAGATACCTCAGAGCACTCCGCTGCCGTGCTTGAGGAGTGTTATCGGGTGTTGGAGCCTGCAGGCCGAGCCATTTTTATCGTACCTAATCGTACTAGCCTCTGGTCGCGACGGGAGGGGACTCCGTTTTCATTTGCTCGCCCTTATACTTCAGGCCAACTAGAATCACGTCTTAAATGGCATGGATTTTTGCCAGATTCTCATGTGATGGCACTGTATCAACCGCCTTGGGCGGGCCGTTTTTGGCGTCGCATGGCTGGGCCGTTTGAGCGTTTTGGTCAGAGTATTCCTGCATGGCGTGGTGGTGGGGTATTGATTCTTGAAGTTATTAAACAAGTGCCGCGGCCGCGGCGACCGGGCTTGGGGCAAATTATTTCGCGCCCACTGGGTATTCTGGACGGTATCAAAGCCGCAGATCCGGTTTCAGCGCGGTCTGAGAATGCGTGATGGCGACGGATTCGGTAATTTTCAGCCGCCCTGGGCGACACAAAGGGTCGCACCCTAGTTAAACTGCATATTTCTTCGGGTTTTTCTATCATGATTTGACCGTCATTAGCATTGCGGGACGCGAAATGCTCTGCTAAACGGCGAATGATTTTGTAGCCATAGTTCTATGGCGCCCACCAAACGCCTTTGTCTGACGCTATGGTCAGACGGGCCAGCATCGAGAGGGTTGTCTTTGTCCGAACCAGCATCGATCTCGTCTGGTATTGCGAGCCGCTACGCAACAGCGGTGTTTTCGCTTGCCAAAGAAGACAAGAAATTGAAGCCTTTAGAGGCTGATGTAGATGCGCTGGACGGCGCATTGACCGGGAGCGCAGATTTGCGCACCTTGGTTTCATCGCCGGTATATTCACGCGCAGAAATGGGGCAGGCGATTTCGGCTGTTGCTAAAAAAATGAAACTACAACCAGTTATGGTAAATACTCTTGCATTGATGGCTACTAAGCGCCGTCTGTTTGTATTGCCAAGCTTGTTGGCATCTCTGCGGTCTCGCATCGCAGAGGATAAAGGTGAGGTGACCGCTGAGGTGACTTCCGCCAAGGCGTTAACCAAAACGCAGGCCGCAAGTTTGGCCAAAACACTCAAGGCCCAATTGGGGCTTGATGTGAAAATCAAAGCGACTGTTGATGACAGCATCATCGGCGGTCTCGTTGTTAAAGTTGGCTCGAAGATGATCGATACGTCGATCCGCTCCAAGCTGAATGCCCTTCAGAACACAATGAAAGAGGTCGGATAAATGGCGATCGAAGCTGCAGAGATTTCTGCGATCCTAAAAGACCAGATTAAGAATTTTGGCCAAGAAGCCGAAGTTGCCGAAGTGGGCCGCGTCCTTTCCGTAGGGGATGGTATCGCGCGCGTATTCGGTCTGGACAATGTTCAAGCAGGTGAAATGGTTGAGTTCCCAGGTGGCATCCAAGGGATGGCGCTGAACTTGGAGGCTGACAACGTTGGTGTTGTTATCTTCGGCACAGACCGTGACATTAAAGAAGGCGACACAGTTAAGCGTACCAACTCAATTGTGGACGTTCCTGTTGGCCCAGAATTGTTGGGACGTGTTGTTGACGGCTTAGGCAATCCTTTGGATGGCAAAGGCCCAATCAAAACCAAGCTGCGCAGTCAAGCCGATGTAAAAGCCCCAGGGATAATTCCACGTAAATCGGTTCATGAGCCGATGGCGACAGGGCTGAAATCCGTTGATGCTATGATCCCGATTGGCCGTGGCCAGCGTGAACTGATCATTGGTGACCGTCAAACCGGTAAAACAGCTGTGGCACTTGACACGATCTTAAATCAAAAATCCTATAACGATGCAGCGACTGACGACAAAGACAAGTTGTATTGTGTTTATGTAGCGATTGGTCAAAAGCGCTCAACCGTCGCTCAGTTGGTTAAAAAACTTGAAGAATCCGGCGCAATTGAGTATTCAATCATTGTTGCTGCGACCGCCTCCGACCCTGCACCAATGCAGTTCTTGGCGCCCTATGCCGCGACTTCCATGGCAGAATATTTCCGCGACAATGGTAAGCATGCACTGATCATTTATGATGATTTGTCCAAGCAAGCGGTGTCTTACCGCCAGATGTCGTTGTTGCTGCGTCGCCCACCAGGACGTGAAGCTTATCCTGGTGACGTGTTCTACCTTCACTCCAGATTACTTGAACGGTCTTCAAAGTTGAACGAAGCTAATGGGTCTGGTTCTTTGACCGCTCTGCCTATCATCGAAACCCAGGGTGGCGATGTTTCTGCGTTTATTCCTACAAATGTGATCTCGATCACAGATGGCCAGATCTTCTTGGAGACAGAACTATTTTATCAAGGCATCCGCCCTGCGGTAAACACTGGTCTGTCTGTGTCCCGTGTTGGTTCATCTGCACAAACAAACGCGATGAAGTCTGTAGCTGGTCCGGTTAAACTTGAGTTAGCTCAGTACCGTGAGATGGCAGCCTTTGCTCAGTTTGGCTCTGATTTGGACGTGGCCACACAGCAGTTGCTGAGCCGTGGTGCGCGTTTGACTGAGCTTATGAAGCAGCCACAGTATTCACCTTTGTCCAATGCTGAAATCGTCTGCGTCATCTACGCTGGCACCAAGGGCTATTTGGATAAAATTGAAGTCTCTGATGTCAGTCGTTTTGAAGCCGGACTTTTGGCCCATCTTCGTGGTAAAGCAAGCGATGTGTTGGCGATGATTACCAATGAAGACCCTAAAATCAAAGGTGATGCTGAAGCAAAAATCAAAGCTGCGTTAGACGATTTCGCCGCAGATTTCGCGTAAGGATACTGGCACATGCCGAACCTTAGTGACCTAAAAAATAGGATCGCGTCGGTCAAATCGACCCGCAAGATCACAAAGGCGATGCAAATGGTCGCCTCTGCCAAGCTGCGCCGCGCACAAGATGCGGCGCAAGCTGGTCGCCCCTATGCGGAACGATTCAACTCAGTAATGGCCGGTTTGGCCGCTTCTGTGGGATCTTCCGAAGGTGGGCCAAAACTGTTGACAGGCACCGGATCTGATCAAACCCATCTGTTGGTCGTTATGACCGCAGAGCGAGGTTTGTGTGGTGGATTCAACTCTAATATTGTCAAGTTAGCACGTATGGCTGGTAAAAAACTTTTGGCCGAAGGTAAAACTGTAAAAGTTTTGACTGTTGGCAAGAAAGGGCCGTGAATCGCTGAAGCGCGAATTTGGTGCTTTTTTGGTGGATCATGTAGATTTGTCGGATGTGAAGCGTATTGGCTACGATAATGCCGCAGCGATTGCGCATAATGTGCTGAGCCGGTTTGACGCTGGTGAATTTGATGTAGCCAAAATCTTCTTTTCTGAGTTTGGCAGTATCGTCAATCAAGTGCCCACTGAACTACAGGTTATTCCTGCAAAGTTTAAAAGTACGATTGAGGAAGGCACCGTATATGACTACGAGCCAAGCCAAGAAGGAATTCTTGCTGAATTGCTGCCGCGCGCAGTTTCGACGCAAATCTTTACTGCTTTGCTGGAAAATGCAGCATCTGAACAGGGTGCTCGCATGTCAGCTATGGACAACGCGACACGCAATGCTGGTGAAATGATCGACAAACTGACCATCAAATACAATAGATCGCGTCAGGCGAAGATTACCAACGAGCTTATTGAAATTATTTCGGGCGCAGAAGCGCTCTAAAACCCGGAGAAACAACATGGCAAATGCAAAAGGCAAAATCACTCAGGTGATCGGCGCCGTTGTTGACGTTCAATTCGAAGGCGATCTGCCTCAAATTTTGAATGCTTTGACGACTGATAACAACGGTAAAAAGTTGGTGTTGGAAGTCGCCCAGCACTTAGGTGAAGGAACAGTGCGCGCCATCGCGATGGATGCTACTGAAGGCTTGGTTCGTGGCCAAGCTGTTGCAGACTCAGGCGGGCCAATAACAGTACCAGTTGGTAAGGCAACTTTAGGTCGTATTCTAAATGTGGTGGGTGAGCCGGTTGACGAAGGTAAGCCTCTGGGTAAAACTGAGCGTCGTGGTATCCATCAAGATGCCCCTGCGTTTTCTGAACAATCGACAGAATCAGAAATCTTAGTCACAGGTATTAAGGTCATAGATCTGCTCGCACCCTACACTAAAGGTGGTAAGATTGGACTATTTGGCGGCGCTGGAGTTGGTAAGACGGTTTTGATTATGGAATTGATAAACAATATTGCGAAAGTGCACTCTGGTGTGTCTGTATTTGCGGGTGTTGGTGAGCGGACACGAGAGGGAAACGACCTGTATCACGAGATGATCGAGGGTGGCGTTATTGTCCCTGACAATCTTGAAGAGTCCAAAATCGCTCTGGTCTATGGCCAAATGAATGAGCCTCCGGGTGCGCGTATGCGGATTGCTCTCACAGGTTTGACCCTCGCAGAGCAGTTTCGTGATGAAACGGGCTCTGATGTATTATTCTTTGTTGATAACATTTTCCGATTTACACAAGCCGGTTCTGAAGTGTCGGCGCTTTTGGGTCGTATCCCCTCAGCGGTTGGCTATCAACCTACTTTGGCAACCGATATGGGCATGATGCAGGAACGGATTACATCCACTAAATCCGGTTCTATCACCTCTGTGCAGGCGGTTTACGTACCTGCTGATGATTTGACCGATCCTGCGCCTGCCACGTCATTTGCCCACTTGGATGCGACCACTGTTTTGGATCGTTCGATCTCCGAAAAAGGCATTTACCCTGCTGTGGATCCTTTGGGTTCCACCTCGCGTTTGCTGGACCCGTTGATCATTGGCGACGAACACTACAAAGTGGCTACCGATGTGCAGAAAGTTCTGCAACGATACAAATCACTTCAAGATATTATTGCTATTTTGGGTATGGATGAGCTTTCAGAGGACGACAAAGTGGCAGTTGCCCGGGCGCGTAAATTGGAACGCTTCTTGTCACAGCCCTTCGACGTTGCAAAAGTGTTTACAGGCTCTGACGGTGTTCAGGTTCCTTTGGAAAAAACAATTGCTTCTTTTAAAGCTGTTGTTGCTGGTGAGTATGACCACCTTCCAGAAGGTGCATTCTATATGGTTGGTGATATTGACGATGTTGTCGCTAAAGCTGAACGTATGGCAGCGGACGCAGCTTAATGGCAGATACCATGAACTTTGATCTGGTAAGCCCCGAACGAAGCCTTGCTTCGTTTTCGGCCACAGAGGTCCAGATCCCGGGGTCAGAAGGGGACATGACCGCAATGCTTAATCATGCCCCTATTTTGACTACTTTGCGGCCTGGCGTATTGTCGGTTAACTCCGCTTCTGGCATAAACGAGTATGTTGTCACGGGTGGTTTTGCTGAAGTCACTTCAGAGGGTGTCACCGTTATCGCAGAGCGTGCTATGATTAAGGCTGACGTCACACAAGAAGATATGGATGGTATAGTATCAACTGCTAAGGCGGCTTTAGACGGCGCCAATGAAGCTACTCAAGATGCGGCGATAAAAACTCACGCAGATGTTGTAGTTCTGGCTACAGCCTTGGGCTTCAGCGCAGCTTAATTGAAATTCTATTTTTGGATAAAGGGCCTTTTTATGGGGCCCTTTATTGGTTTATGTACTTTATGGTGATGAGCTGTGAGATATGTAATCTACATATAATACAATTATTTAACAAATTTATAAATATTACCCCACCGTTATTAATGGTGGGGTATTGGTGGCTGATGTTGCCCGTTTTAGGTTCTTAATAGTATAGAGTTAAGCCAGGGCTACGTTGCCTAATCCGTGTAGGATTTTCTATAAAAATTCATGCTGAGACATCAAAGTTAAAATGCCTCTACCGCTTAATTTAATTACCTAACGCGCATTAACTTTTGTTTTTGGGCTATGTGAGTAGGAATTAGTTGATTGGGCGGTTGGAAGGTTCTGGATAGTAGAATCTCTATTGATACCATTCTCCTATTCACAGTCGTAAATACCTTCATAGATCGCTGAAAGAGTCGCCGTTGAAAATAGGGATGACACAGAGGTTCCATTCCAGGTGTTTAAAATAGCTTGAGCAAACATTGGGGCTGTTGGCACAATCCGAATATTAGGAGCGTTCTGAACGGCCTCAGTAGCTTCGATAGTATCGGTAATGACTAGATTTTTCATTACTGAATTCGTGATCCGCTCAACGGCAGGACCGGACAAGACGCCATGCGTGATATAGGAATGCACTTCTTTTGCACCATTTGCCATTAGAACATCTGCAGCCTTGCAAAGCGTGCCAGCGGTATCAACTATATCGTCAACAATCAGGCATGTGCGTCCTTCGACATTTCCAATCACTGTCATCTCAGCAACTTCACCAGCTTTTTCACGGCGCTTGTCGACAATGGACAGTGGTGCCCCAACACGTTGCGCTAAATCGCGGGCTCGGGCTACGCCGCCTACGTCGGGAGAGACTATCATAAGATTGTCCATCTGACCTTTAAAGTGGTGCTTCACATCCAATGCGAAGACTGGAGATGCATAAAGATTATCGACTGGGATATCAAAAAAGCCCTGAATTTGTGTCGCGTGTAGATCAAGGGTTAACACTCGTTCAATCCCAGCTTTCTCCAGCATGTTGGCTACAAGCTTTGCTGTGATTGGTGTGCGGGCTTTGCTACGACGATCTTGGCGCGCATAACCAAAATAAGGGATGACAGCTGTAATTCGGCTGGCAGATGAGCGCTTGAGGGTATCTGCGATGATCAACAGTTCCATCAACGCATCGTTGGCAGGTCGCGAAGTTGGCTGAATGATGAACATATCTTCATCCCGAACGTTCTCATATACCTCCACGAAGATTTCACCGTCGTTGAAGCGTTCAACGCGGGCATCAACCAAATCAACGCTCAGGCCGCGGTGTAAAGACACGCGCCGCGCAACGGATCGCGCTAGCTTTAGATTGGAATTACCTGAAATCAGTTTCGGTCCGTGAACAGAAGCCATGTCTCTTATCTCCAGTATGATTCGTGATCTGAGTTGCGTGATGTTGACACGCCTTAGCATGCAGTTACTGCTCGTCACAGGTTATATAAAAAAAAAGGTAAAATTAATGGCCCACATCACTTATTTTTTTGCAACAATTTCTCCATTTACCTATCTTGCGGGAACCCGAATGGAAGCCGTTGCCGAAAAGCACAGTGCATCGGTAGAATATCGCCCAATGGACTTAATGGCTGTTTTTGGGCGCACAGGTGGTGTGCCACCTAAAGATCGGCATATCAGCAGGATCGAAATGCGGGCGCAGGAGCTCCAGCGCAAAGCGAAAAAGCTTAAAATGCCAATGAATTTTAAACCGATCTTTTTCCCGGTAAATATGGCTCCATCGTCGTATGCTTTAATATCTGCTTCGCGCTACGGTGATGGTGACTTGGGCGCTTTGGCGCATGGGTTTACTCGCGCAGTTTGGGCAGAAGAAAGAGACATTTCGCAACAAGACGTAATTGCAGATTGCTTGAAATCTGCTGGATTCGATCCAAGTCTGGCTGATAAAGATATGATCGGTTCTGCAGAGCAATATGCCAAAAATACTGAAGATGCGATTACTAGTGGCGTATTTGGATCACCGTTTTACATTACTGATACTGATCAGCGTCTTTGGGGGGAAGATCGGATTGAAGATTTAGATCTGATACTTTCAGGCACCCTATAGCGCCAAAATATTCCACGCGGGCATCCAAACCAAAGGGCACCGGTGCGGAATGAACTATCCGCGTAGAATATTTAGAAACTTATCTACGTTTTCGGGTGTAGCGGACCAATCTGTCACCAAACGCGCTGGTAGTAATTCATCCGCGGGGCCTGCCGTGTAGTCGCCTTCCAAAACATAGTACTGCGCCCCTGCAGCGTGCAGCCGTTGATGTGCCGCGCGCGACCAATGCGCAAAGATAATATTTGCCTGCGGTTCAAAATTGATCTGAACGTCAGAGATTTTGTGAAGACCCTGAACCAATCTTGAACATGCGTCATTAGAGCTTTTTGCCATACTCAACCATAAATCTTCTGTCAAATAAGATTGGATCTGTGCTGCTAAAAAACGATGCTTTGAGAACAAGTGCGCACCGCGTTTACGCCTAAATTCAAATTCTAAAGCATGTTTTGGATCGAAAAAAATGACTGCTTCTACAGCCATCAGTCCGTTCTTCGTACCTCCAAAGGTGACCGCATCCACGCCAGACTTCCAAGTCATTTCGGCCGCCGAACAGCCCAGGGACTGCAAGGCGTTGGCAAAGCGCGCACCATCCATATGCAAGGGCAGATCAAACTCCTGCGCGGTGGTGGAAATATCTTGAATCTCTTTTAGGCTATAAATGGTTCCGCGCTCTGTAGCTTGTGTGAGCGAGACTGGGCCGCGCTGCGGACCATGTATGCCCCGGGTTTCTTGTGCCAGAATTGAATGACGTAAAGTCTCTGCCGTCATCTTGGCACCCTGACCAGGCACCAAGGTCAACTTCGTGCCGCCGGAGTAAAACTCTGGCGCGTTACACTCATCCTCATGGATATGAGCCAAGGTATGGCAGAACACTGTCTCCCAAGGCTTAGACAGGGTGGCAAGAATAAGTGAATTGGCCGCTGTTCCTAGTGATACGAAAAAGACAGCTGCGTCGGGCGCCTCAAATACATCGCGTACTTCCTCCACAGCGCGGGCTGTCAGATCATCGCCACCATATGGTAGAGCGTAGCCTGTATTGGCTGCCGTCAATGCAGCCAATACATTCGGATGTACTGGGCCTGTGTTGTCAGATGCAAAATTCATCGTTCAATCCTCAATTATATGGTCTTCCCACTCTTCTTCGGGCACTTCAAATTCCGGTATGGTCCAGCCTTGTACAGATATGCCGGCATCATGCACGGACTGCGCTGTGCCCGTCAGTAAGGGATGCCATTTTGGTATAGTTTCGCCCTCGTGCAACAGCTTGTAGGCGCATGTGTTTGGTAGCCAATAGGCATGTTGCGCAATCGTGTCTGCGGTCATACGAATACATTCAGGCACAAACTCTTGCCGAATAACATATTGTGAGCATTGACAGGTTTCATTGTCCAGCAGTCGGCAGGCAATTCGAGTGAGTGCTACATGCCCAGTATCTGGATCTTCCAGCTTATTCAGGCAACACCGGCCACAGCCATCGCAAAGAGCTTCCCACTCAGTGTCTGTCATCTTGGCCATTGGGATTTTTTCCCAAAATTTTGGTCGTAAGCTTTTGGTACTCATAGGCTTTTCAATATATTATCAGCGCGAATACAATCTGCGTCCATTTGGGTAATTAAGTCGTCCAGCCCATGAAACGTTTCTTCGCCGCGAAGGTAACTTACCAAACCAACAGAAATTGTTTCGCCGTAAAGGTCACCACAAAAATCGAAGATAAAGGTCTCGCAGTTAGGGCGGTTCTCACCAAACATTGGGCGCACTCCAATTGATGTGGCGCCATGGTAGCTGCCTGCATCGGGGCCGGTAAGCACATCAACTGATGACGGCATAAACTCCAAAAGCTGGCGGTTGCAATCCGTCGATCGATATATTGGCAGTGGGGTACCCCAACTCGCGCCCGCGCTTTTCGCCATGCTCCACAGCGCCCTCTAGGCGGTGCCAGTGCCCAAGCATCGCGGCGGCTCGGCGTGGATCGGCGGTGGAGAGTGCATTACGGATATTAGTGGAGCTGATCACCTCCGCGTCATGGTTTTTTAGATCTGTTATTGTGAGGCCGAAGCCTAAAGTAGCCGCGTGTTCGCTGAGACTTGTGGCTGTGCCCAGCCGGCCATTGCCAAAGCAAAAGTCTGCACCAACCACTACGTGCGACAACCCAAAGCTATCGTTGAGAATTTGTTTAGAAAACTCCCAGTCACTCAACTCAGAAAGCTCTTCATTAAATGGCAACTCTAGTACTAAATCTATACCTAACTTTTCTAAGCGGTGAGCGCGCGCGTCGGCATTTAATAGTCTGAATGGTGCCAGATCTTTATTGAATTTTTTAGTAAAAAAACTGCGGGGATGTGGTTCAAAGGTTAGAAATTCCCAGAGGAGATTTGGTTTTGATTGCCTGCGTACGAGCAACGTCGATCACGGCCTGATGGCCCAAATGTACGCCATCAAAATTGCCAATGGCCACGGTCGCTCCGCGTGCATTATCGGGGATATTACTGGTCTGAAAGCGCTTCATGAAATTTCACTACCGTGCGAGATTGGCCAGAGCAAGGATTGCACCGCGAAAGTTTGAATTTTTATTGGATAACTTAGTCGAATTTGCGTGAAGGCGCTAAGACAGTGGCCTCACCAACAAGCACTTTTTTTCCATTAACAATGCAACAGGTGTCCAATTTCACCCGTCGGCGCCCTAGATCAATGTCGACTACCTCCACCTGTGCCGTGACGTGATCACCAGGGCGCACAGGCCCCAGAAATTTCAGGGTTTGGCCAAGATATACAGTGCCGTGACCTGGTAGTTGCTCTCCAATTACCGCAGAGATGAAGCCTGCGGTCAGCATGCCATGGGCGATACGACCCTCAAAAATTGTGTCATTGGCGTAATCATCGTCGAGGTGGACCGGATTGTGGTCGGTGGAGGCTTCGGCAAACATTTCGATATCACGGTCCGTTACGACTTTTCGTAAATGTCGCTTCATACCAATTTTGATATCTTCAATACAAACCGTGCCGCGGGGCATTTTGTCTAGCATTCCAAACCTCAGGGTAATAATTAATACTATTGTAAGCTAATTTGGTAACTTTATTACTTTGAGGCTGTGAAAATCAAGGGGATTTAACGCAACTTACCAATTGAATAGGTTGGCTGTATCATTTCATCGGCCAGGTATGCCTCTAAAGCGTCTGGATCTGGTTGATGCACGGTTCTGGTTTCACGTGCTGCCAAGCCCCCTGTGATAAACAACGAATCAAGTTCTTCGCCTAATGCACCATCAATATCTGTGAGAACCCCGTCGCCGACGCAGAGTATGCGGTGGTCTGGAATGCTTTTACCCAAGGCATCCAATCGCCGACGTGCCAAATCATAAATGGGTGGGTGCGGCTTTCCAAAATAGAGGCTTTCACCGCCCATTTCGGTGTAGAGTTTTGCTAAAGCGCCTGCGCACCATTCGCGGATGTGGCCACGGTCCACCACTATGTCAGGGTTGGCGCAGAGCAGCTTCAAGCCTTTAGTCTTGGCCAACAAAAATTGTGGTCGCATCTCTTCGAGATCTGCCAAAGTATTAAAAGGCCCACAACATACGATACCCTCGGCTTCTTCAACGGGCACTTGCTTGATTATCAACGGATTTTCTATTAAATCCAGCGGGCTGAAAAAAACTTGATCCTGCGGTTGGCCAATAAAAAAAATATTTTTGCCCACAGCGCCGCGGAACATTGCAGCCCGCGCGCTGTCGCCGGATGTGGCAATACCGTCATAGGCATCCTCGGGGACACCAATCTGATCCAACTGCTGGCGAACAGGCGCATGCGGGCGTGGCGCGTTGGTAACTAGCATCACCGTGCCACCTCTGGCCCGAAAAGCTCGCATTGCGGCCACGGCCTCCAAAAATGGACTTAAACCATCGTGGACACAGCCCCAAAGATCACAGAACAGCGCGTCGTAGCGGTCGGATACCTCCGAGAGTGAGGTGATTATCTGTGTCATGAGGTGCCCTTTGTTACGGCTTTATAGTTTAAGGTTGGGGATGATCTGTTTTTTGCGGCTTATAACGCCGGGCAGGACCACCGTATTGCCGGCCACAACTGCCCCAAAAGACTTTTCCGCAATAGTTTGGGAGGTTGCATTTGGGATCAGCATCGTGCTTCTTCATTAAGGATATCAATCACGAACAACAGCACGTGATCCACACCGTCCTCAGTTGCCACGCTGGGCATCGCGGCCATCAGGCTGGCTTTTCTGTCCAGAACCATTTGCGGTGAAGTGGTTTCAAGCACAGACACCCGAAATTTAACACCTTCTACAGCATATTCCTTACTATCCATGCGGAGCAGTTCGGCATCGGAGAATGCCGATACATCAGATTTTGCAGCAAACATTTGAGCCGCATACTCAGGAATTGAAATGCCCAAATCAGCGGCCAACATCTTGGCTATAGTTTGGTCTTGTGTGGTGGTAGTTGGACTACGAAATTCTAAAGTATCCGATAAAATGCAAGACAGCATTAGACCTTTAATGGGATTCGGCATGAGTGAGGCATTATCGCCCATTAATTTGTGCATGATTGTCGCTGTGCAAGCCAAAGGTTGAATGGTGACCGAGATTGGTCCCTTAGTTTCTAAGCCGCCCACCAGTTTATGATGGTCAATGATCTCAATAATATTTGCGTTGTTGATGTTGTGTGGCAGCTCGGCAGGATTGTTGGTGTCGACTATAATCACCTGCGCGCTATCCGCCACGTCCGAAATGGTCACTGGCTGGTCAAATTTCCAATGCTTCAAAACAAAAGCCGCTTCGGTGTTGGGTTCACCCAGCAAGACAGGCTCAGCCGCTTGTCCCTTAATCTCATTGAGATACCACGCCCAAATTATGGCACTCCCCGTACTGTCGGTGTCCGGTGCTTTGTGGCCAAATACTTTGATCATAATAAAAACCTCTGGCGGTGCTAATTTGGGTCCTTATAGGCGGCAAACATTTAAATGTCACCCAGCTAAGATTGGACGTTTCCACTTATTTGCGTCATTAAGATCAGATGAAGGAAAGTGATCTATACGCGCCGATTAAAGCGCATTTCCAGGTGCTGGGGTATGAGGTGAAAGGCGAAGTTTGCGCGGCAGATGTCGTGGCGTTGCGTGGCGTTGAGCCGCCAGTAATTATAGAGCTGAAACTTGCATTTACTCTGACTCTTTTTCACCAAGCAATCGAGCGATTGAAGGTGGTTGACGACGTTTATATTGCGGTGGTGCGTCCTGAGGGCAAGGCCGGTTATAAGCGTCTTAAGGCTAATGTAACGCTTTGTCGGCGGTTGGGAATCGGCCTTTTGACTCTGCGTCCACGGGACTTGTTTGTGGAATTGCACTGCGCGCCTGGTCCCTATGCTCCAAGAAAGTCAGCAAAAAAAGCTAAACGTATGACCAAAGCATTTGATCGGCTGGATGGTGATCCTAATGTGGGCGGTGCTACTCGGCATGGCTTGGTCACTGGTTACCGGCAAGATGCCCTGAAATGTGCGGCTTATTTGGCGCACGTGGGCGCGGAAAAAGGTGCTATTGTGGCTAAAGCGACAGGGGTACCCAGTGCCACTTCGCTCATGCGAAACAATGTTTATGGTTGGTTCCTTAAAGTTGAAACTGGTGTTTACATGCTCACGCCGGCTGGGGTTGTAGGACTAGCTGATTGGGGCTGAGAGTATGAATGTGTTTGGTTTCACCCAAGCACTACAACTCAAACATCTCTAGCTTATCTCGTGATGTTCGCTTCGCGCTATGGTCAGTCAGCTAAGTCAACCGCCTAGACAAATAGTTAGCCGAGAGCCGCTATTCATTAAAATCATATGCAAAGTACTTGTCTTTAAAACACCAGAGTAAGGTTTTCTTCTGAATTATCAGGAAGTAGATCTAAATTGGGTTGCAGAGCCTATTGGAGAAGTTATTTTTTTAAAGGTCCCCGTTGACTCCGGCCGTAAGGGTACCTATCTGAATATCGTTATCACTCGGAGTACCTGAGTGCTAATTCAGGTTTAACCTTGAGCCAGCTAGGAGTTACAAAGATGGCATTTACCCCTCTGCACGACCGCGTTCTTGTTGAACGCGTTGAAGGCGACGAAAAAACTGCGGGTGGTTTAATCATCCCAGAGAGTGCAAAAGAAAAGCCAGCGGAAGGCGTTATTGTCTCCGTAGGTGCAGGTTTGCGCGATGACAATGGCGATAGAATCGCTTTGGACATTAAAGAAGGTGATAAAGTGTTGTTCGGAAAATGGTCCGGCACTGAAGTCACAGTTGACGGCAACGAGCTGTTGATTATGAAAGAAAGCGACATTCTGGGCGTGATCTCCTAAGATCTCCTAGGACTACCTTTTAACTGAAATTTTTAGACGAGGATCTGCAAAATGGCAGCAAAAGACGTCAAATTCGGCACCGATGCACGCAACCGTATGTTGAACGGTGTGAACATTCTGGCTGACGCCGTAAAAGTTACTTTGGGCCCTAAAGGCCGGAACGTTGTTCTGGATAAATCTTTTGGTGCACCACGCATCACCAAAGATGGTGTTTCTGTCGCAAAAGAGATCGAACTTGAAGATAAGTTCGAGAACATGGGCGCTCAGATGGTTAAAGAAGTTGCATCGCGCACCAACGATGAAGCTGGTGACGGAACAACAACAGCTACAATTTTGGCTCAAGCGATCGTTCGCGAGGGCATGAAATCAGTTGCAGCTGGCATGAATCCAATGGATCTGAAGCGCGGTATCGACGCGGCGACGACTGTTGTTGTAAATACGATCAAAGCTGCGTCTCGTCCTGTCACTGACAGTGCAGAAGTTGCTCAAGTTGGTACCATCTCTGCTAACGGCGAAACTGATATTGGCCAGCAAATAGCGGATGCTATGCAGCGTGTTGGTAATGAAGGCGTTATCACGGTTGAAGAGAACAAAGGTCTGGAAACAGAAACTGTTGTTGTAGAAGGCATGCAGTTTGATCGTGGTTATTTGTCACCTTACTTTGTAACTAACCCTGAAAAAATGACAGCCGAGCTGGAAGATGTAATGATCTTGCTGCACGAAAAGAAATTGTCATCTTTACAGTCAATGGTACCTTTGCTGGAGCAAGTTATCCAGTCTGGCAAACCTTTGCTGATCATCGCCGAAGATATCGAAGGCGAAGCTTTGGCAACTTTGGTCGTAAACAAATTGCGTGGTGGTTTGAAAATTGCGGCTGTTAAAGCTCCAGGTTTCGGTGACCGTCGCAAAGCCATGTTGCAAGACCTTGCAATTTTGACTGGTGGTCAGGTGATTTCTGAAGATCTTGGTATGAAGCTTGAATCAGTGACTATGGATATGCTTGGTTCTGCAAAGCGTATTTCGATCACAAAAGATGAAACAACTATTGTTGAAGGCTTGGGATCAAAAGCTGAGATCGAAGCTCGGGTATCACAGATACGCAGCCAAATCGAAGAAACTACTTCTGATTATGACCGCGAGAAACTGCAAGAACGCGTTGCTAAATTAGCTGGTGGTGTTGCTGTGATCCGTGTTGGTGGCATGACTGAAGTTGAAGTTAAAGAACGCAAAGACCGTGTTGATGATGCCTTAAACGCGACCCGTGCGGCCGTTCAAGAGGGTGTTGTTGTTGGTGGTGGTGTTGCTTTGATCCAAGCTGGTAAAGCTTTGATAGGACTAGAAGGCGCTAATCCTGATCAGACCGCTGGCATCAAAATCGTAGCACGCGCGATTGAAGCACCTTTGCGTCAAATTGCTGAAAACGCTGGTGTCGATGGCGCCGTCGTTGCAGGTAAAGTACGTGAAAGCAATGACACTAACTTTGGTTTCAATGCGCAAACTGAAGAATATGGTGATCTGTTTGCCTTTGGTGTTATTGACCCGGCGAAAGTCGTGCGTACAGCTTTGGAAGATGCAGCTTCAATTGCAGGTCTGTTGGTTACAACAGAAGCGATGGTTGCTGATAAGCCAGAAAAAGCTGGCGCCGGCGGTGGCGGCGGCGGCATGCCTGACATGGGTGGCATGGGCGGCATGGGCGGCATGATGTAAGCTAGCCCGGCTTTATAACCTTACCTACCAAAGGCCCGCGTCCAACGCGGGCCTTTTTATTTTATGTTAGTTGGGCGATTATTAGCCTTTTTGGATAGACGGCGAAGACATTGAGAATAAGGCTTCTATTTCCCCCTCTAATACAGCCGCAAAGCTCCTATCTGACAGCTATGCGCCGACTATGTCTTATATTTTTGGCTCTTAGCCCCCACACTGGCTGCCGCTCAGGACTGTGGTATTTTACTGTACGGGCTGGCTCGCAGTGAGGCGTCGTCTGCGTTGATGGTGCACAGGTTAAAGGCACAGGGCTATCACGTGCAAAACCCAGAATTTTCGACCCGCAGCAAAACAATTGCAGAATTAGTTCGCGATATGATCCCTCAGGCGGTGCAGGCCTGTGGTAATCAGCACCAGCATTTTGTCACCCATTCCCTAGGTGGGACCATGGTGCGGGCTTATTTGGCTTGGGCCGAACCCAAGAACCTCGGCCATATGGTGATGTTGGGACCGCCCAATAAAGGCTCTGAGGTGGTGGATGTTGTGCAGGCTTTGGCAGGGTTGGATTGGGTCAATGGTCCAGCCGGCCGCCAGCTGAGCACGGACTCCAATAGACTGCCCAATTAATTGCCGCCAGTCACCTTCTTGCTGGGAATTATCGCTGGACGGGTGAGCTTTAACCCGTTGTACTCGAATTTTATTGAGGGGCCAGATGATGGCAAGGTGTCGGTGGAAAGTACCCGTGTAGAAGGCATGCATGATCATCTGGTGCTGCCGGTGGGCCATACATTTATGATGAATAATCCGTTGGTGATCGCCCAAGTGCAAGCTTATCTAAAGCACGGTAAGTTTGACCGTAGTTTTACTCTGCGTGATGTGAGTTTAAACGCCCTGCAAAAGGTATTGAAACGTAATGAGGCTGGGCGTTAACTGCGAAAGTTGACATGACCCATCTTGCGGCCAGGTTTGACCTCAGACTTGCCATAGAGATGTAGAGCTGCATTGGTTTTGCGCAGCTCGGGTAGGCGGTCCATATCGTCACCGATGAGGTTTTCCATCTGGATATCACTGTGGCGGGCACCATCGCCCAGGGGCCAACCGCCCACGGCTCTGATGTGTTGCTCAAATTGGCAAATGTCACAGCCATTTTGTGTCCAATGGCCGGAATTGTGTACGCGGGGGGCAATCTCATTGACGATAAAGCCGTCTGCGGTGACGAACAGCTCAACCCCCATCACGCCCACATAATCCAACGCATTCAAAATCTTCGCAGCTATTAAAACCGCATCCATGCGCTGTGATGTGGTGAGATTGGCAGGGACGGTGGTGGTGTGCAAAATACCATCACGGTGCACGTTTTCACCGGGGTCATAGCACGCCACTTGGCCGTCGCTGGCCCTTGCCGCAATCACTGAGACTTCATGACTGAAATCGATGAAGCCTTCCAAGACGGAGGCGGAGCCGGCCATAGCCTGCCAGGCGGCTGGCATATCTGACGCCTGTTTGAGGCGCATCTGACCTTTGCCGTCATAGCCCATACGGCGGGTTTTTAGGATCGATGGCGCGCCGATACGCGCGACGGCTGCTGCGGCATCTTCGGCGTTAGTTACATCTGCATACGGTGCCACCTTCAGCTCTAGTTTTGTGAGAAATTCCTTTTCGCTCAAGCGATCCTGAGAAACGGCCAAAGCCTGACGGCCCGGATGAATTGGGCAGATGCCTTCAAGGACATCCAAGGCTGAAGCTGGAATATTTTCAAATTCATAAGTGATTACATCAACTGATTCTGCAAATATGCGTAGAGCTTCAGCGTCGTCATAAGATGCGATTGTGATACGATGCGCTACTTGCCCGGCTGGTGGGTTGGCGCCAGGTTCAAAAATGTGGGTGTTGAGCCCAAGCCGGCTAGCCGCGACCGAGAGCATCCGGCCTAACTGTCCACCTCCTAAAATTCCAATTGTGGCTCCTTGGGGCAATGGGTCATTCATCAACAGGCTCCTGCGGAATAGAGGCAGACAAGGCGCTGCGCCAGGCGTCTAGCCGGGTGGCGATCTCAGGATACTGGGTCGCCAGCATGCCTGCTGCCATCAAGCCGGCATTGGCTGCTCCTGATGGGCCAATTGCCATTGTGGCCACCGGGTAGCCTTTTGGCATTTGCAGAATGGAATAAAGGCTGTCGATGCCGGAAAGAGCTTTTGTTTGAACTGGTACACCTACAACTGGAATACGAGTTTTTGAGGCTATCATACCGGGCAAATGCGCCGCGCCACCCGCACCCGCAATGATTACCTTAAGGCCGCGCTCGATTGCAGTCGTGCCATAGTTCCAAAGCCTGTCGGGCGTACGGTGCGCTGACACTATTTTACTTTCAAAGGGAATTTTTAGAGCGTCGAGAATATCGGCGGCGTGTTTCATTGTTGGCCAATCAGATTGGCTGCCCATTATTATTCCAACATGCACCATTTTCTGCCTCGTATTTTAACCAAAAAGAAAACTGGAATTAACCTATCGTGAAAGATTAGGCAATAATATCGGGCATCAGGTCGTCTTCAAATTTTGAGATTCTATCTTTGAGGAGCAGTTTTTTCTTTTTAAGCCGCTTTACCGCTAGCTGATCAATGGCTTTTTCGGCCAAGACTGAGATGGCTAAGTCCAAATCGCGATGCTCTTGGCGTAGCACTTCAAGCTCGATTTCCATAACTTCGTTGTGATTGAGCCGGCTGTTGGCTTGCATTGGCGTCCCCTTTCACTCTTAAACTTGTATAATCCTTTTAAGGTGATTTGAGAAGCCAGCACTTGCGCATTTGGCTACGGATTACCATGTCAATTGCATATGGTGCACTTTCTCAGGAACCTTCGTCGGCTTTGCTCTAATTAAGATCATAATTTTTCGATAACGGTTGAAGATATCCAGCTGGTAACTCTAGGACGTCAATCAGATGATAACGAGGATAGAGCCTACCTGACCTAGGGTTCCCTGCACGACAATTTGAGCGGATGTTCCTACTGGCTGCTGGAGTGAAGGCTGGTGAGGCTGTTACGGAACATGAACTGTTGCATATTGATCTAAAGCGCGCTCTACCAGAGACAGTGATTCAGAAGATTAAGATTGAAAAAGGATAAGCAGATGAAAGACCAATTTGGTGTTTTAGAGGATCGCATTGTTTACCTTAAGCCTATCGATAAGGCTGACTTGCCTGCTGAAGTAGTTGAAGAAACGGGAGATATAGACCAGCTGTGGTCAGTTCATAATTCTGAGGGTGAGCAGTTGGCTCTAGTTGGAGATTTGGATCAAGCCTATGATATGGCGCGTGAGTTTAGCTACTCACCGATGACACTGCATTAGGACGGTTTGCGTTAGAGAGGATTGATGCCTTCAGCTACCAATTATTTGACTAGAAAACGCGATTAGCTAAATACATGTCGCAAAGTATAGTTACTTGAATCTATACTTTAAGAACTTTAGTTAAGCGCCAATTAATCCCATACTCTCTAATTTTAACAAGACTTGATGCGCGCAATTATCGACCTCGACATGCTCGGTTTCAAGGCGTAATTCAGGCGTCTTGGGAACATCATAGGGGTCTGAAATTCCTGTGAACTCCTTGATTTTTCCGGCACGGGCGAGCTTGTAGAGACCCTTACGGTCCCGACGCTCGCATTCATCTATCGAGGTTGCTACATGGACCTCAATAAAGGCGCCAAAGACCTCTACATCTCCGCGAACAGCATGACGGGTTGTGGCGTAGGGAGCGATTGGAGCGCAGATGGCAATGCCACCATTTTTCGTTATCTCAGAGGCCACATAGCCAATACGGCGGATATTCAAATCGCGGTGCGCTTTGGAAAACCCAAGCTCTGAAGATAGATTTTTGCGTACTATATCACCGTCAAGTAGGGTTACAGGCCGGCCACCCATCTCCATTAATTTTACCATTAATGCATTCGCAATGGTAGACTTTCCCGACCCCGAAAGCCCCGTGAAAAATACCGTAAAGCCTTGTTTATCTCGTGGAGGGCGTGATTTTCTTAACTCAGTGACGACTTGTGGAAAGCTAAACCATTCTGGGATATCCAAACCTTCGGCTAGTCTGCGGCGAAGCTCGGTGCCGGATATATTTAGGACGGTCAAGCCATCCTCTACCTTGTCAGCAGGCTCATACTGCGCGCGCTCTTGCACATAAACCATATGTTTAAAATCAACCATTTCCACACCAATTTCAGACTCAACTGTGCGAAACAGCTCTTGTGCGTCATAGGGCCCATAGAAGTCCTCACCGTCAGAGTTTTTGCCCTCGTCCTGCGTGGTCGCGGCCCACAATGAAATGAGTGCAACCATGATTGGCACGGATCAGGCCATGCCAAACCGCTTCGCGAGGCCCCGCCATACGCATGGCCAGGTTTAAAAGAGACATGGCAGTGGTGGAGGAGGGGTATTGATCTAAGACAGCCTCGTAGCATCGCACACGCGTGAAGTGGTCGATATCACCGGGTTTAGTCATTCCAACCACAGGGTGGATTAACAAATTAGCCTGCGCATCTTTTGCTGCGCGGAAGGTCAGTTCTTGATGGGCGCGATGCAATGGATTTCGAGTTTGGAAAGCTACCACCCTCTGCCACCCCATTTTTCGGAAGTAATTGCGTAGCTCGTTTGGGGTGTCACGGCGGCCGCGGAAATCATAATGCACTGGCTGTTGAAGCCCGGTTACGGGACCACCCAAATTTATAGAACCCGCTTGATTGTGCAGGTAGTTCACCGCTGGATGGGCTAGATCATTTGCGCCAAATACATTCTCAGCCTCGCGTGCCTTGTTGGGCAGCCAGCTATCGGTGACTGTGATCGTGGCTAGTATTACCCCTTCTTGATCCCGCAATGCAATTTTTTGGCCAAGTTCTACAATGTCTGCAAAGTCCTGTGTCACATCGAGTGTAATAGGCATGGGCCAAAGCGTACCATCCGCAAGGCGCATATTTTTCACAACACAGTTGTAATCCGCTTCGGTCAGAAAGCCCTTCAAGGGATTAAACCCACCATTCATAAGTAATTCGAGATCACAAATTTGCCGGGGTGTAAGATCCCAAGAGGTTAGCTCTGTGGCTGCCATCTTCATTTCTTGTACCCGGTCATGCGCTACATAAAGTTCTGGGACAGTTATCAAATTACTTTGCATAATGGGTATTCCATTGTCTGAGATACTTTGACGTTATTTAACGCAGTTCTATATAATCGACACTACTTTTGTTCAGCAATAAAGCGCTCTGCTTCTAGCGCCGCCATGCAGCCCATACCAGCACTGGTGACAGCTTGGCGGTATTTGTAATCTGTCAAATCACCGGCTGCAAATACTCCAGGGATAGAAGTCTCGGTGCTGTCAGGTTTGGTTATAACATAACCGCCCATATGTGTTTCTAACACATCTTTAATTAATTCATTGGCAGGTGCGTGGCCGATGGCTACAAAAACGCCCTTGCAGGGGATGTCTGTAATCTTACCTGTCTTAGTCTGTTTCACTTTCACACCTTCCACGCCCAGAGGCATATCGGTGCCATAAACTTCGTCTATTTCGTGGAACCAAAGAGGTACTATCTTTGCATTCTTCATCAAGCGATCAATCAAGATTCGTTCGGCACGCAGCTCGTCGCGGCGGTGTATGAGCGTAACCTTTGACGCAAAGTTGGTTAGAAAGAGAGCCTCTTCCACAGCTGTATTACCACCGCCTACAACCACAATCTCTTGACCACGGTAGAAAAAACCGTCGCATGTGGCGCAGGCAGAAACGCCAAACCCCTTGAATTTCTCCTCGCTTTCGAGGCCGATCCATTTGGCCCGTGCGCCTGTGGCTAAGATTACTGCATCGCAAGTGTAGAGGGTGCCGCTGTCGCCTTGAGCTTTGAAAGGACGCTTGGAGACGTCAAGGTTGGTAATAATATCACCAATAATTTCAGTACCCATCACTTTTGCGTGCTCTTGCATCCGGATCATTAAGTCGGGGCCTTGCACTTCAGAATCACCAGGCCAGTTCTCTACCTCGGTAGTTGTGGTAAGCTGGCCACCAGGCTCAATGCCCTGGACCAAAATAGGCTCCAACATAGCTCGGCTGGCGTAAACGCCGGCGGTATAACCCGCAGGACCCGACCCAATGATCAAAACTTTGGTGTGGCGTGTGTTAGTCATGGAAATTCCTACGATTAAGCTTTGAAGACGCATATATACGCGCTGGCTATCGGACAAAAGCCCAAACCGAAATCTTTAACTTTGGAAAGTGCAGCGCGAATTATTGTTGCGCAATGTTGAAATATTATTGCGTTTGGCGGGCCGTTTCGGTATGTTTTCTGAGTATTCTAGAAAGGTATGAGCTGTATGCACCGTTTAGACGAAATTGATCGCATGATATTGGCTGAATTGCAGGCGGATGGGCGGATGACGAATGTTGAGTTGGCCAAACGTGTTGGTATTTCCGCACCTCCGTGTTTGCGTCGGGTGCGCACTTTAGAGGAGACTGGCTATATTGGTGGGTATCACGCGGATATAGATGCTCGGAAATTGGGTTTTGAAGTTCAAGTTTTCGCTATGGTCGGACTGCAAAGTCAAGCCGAAGTAGATTTGTCGGCTTTCGAAGGGCGTTGTTTGAATTGGCCATTGGTACGTGAATGCCACATGTTGAACGGAGAAGTTGATTTCATTTTAAAATGTGTTGCGCCTGATTTGTCTACCTTTCAATCTTTCCTGACTGAACAGCTGACATCTGCTGATAATGTAGCATCGGTTAAAACATCTTTGGTAATTCGCTGCGCTAAGGATCAGCCAGGCGTGCCTTTTGAAGTGTTGGAAGAGCGTCTTTCTAAACGCCCATAAAGTCAAATTTTATAAGCTAATGCAGGCAATCAACCGACCATAATCAGCTAGATTTTGATGCACGGAGTATCGGTAGGAAAAAAACCTTGCGGGGTTGGCATAGGTGCAATGGCCGGTCCATTCGGCTTGTTTTATTCCCGCACCTCGCAATAGCGATAGACCATAGCTTGGCAAGTTAAAGTGATAACGATCTCGTTCTCCCTTAGTAAAAAATAGTAAAGCGGCTGGGTCATCATGGCAAATTTCTTCTAAAAACTCAGGACCCACCTCATATGCTTTTTGGCTTATGCTGGGACCTATAACCGCGCAGATATTACTGTAGTTTGCCCCCAATGTTTCCATAGCGGCAATGGTATTTTGCAACACGCCAGTCTTTGCTCCTTTTGATCCTGCGTGCGCTGCGCCAATGACTTGCGCCTTGGCGTCATAGAGTAAAACTGGTTGGCAATCTGCGGTAAGAACGCTCAGGATTACGCCTGGAGTGGCTGTAACTATAGCATCTGCCTTTGGGGAATGTGAGGAGACAGCCTTCAAGCTTACAACACCTGCAGAATGGATTTGATGGACTGATTGAAGCTGTGGCTCTGCACCTCCAAAATGTTCTGCAACTGATTTTCGGTTGGCCTCGACATCTTCGAGGCAGTCGTTTGAACCTCTGCCACAATTTAATCCTTGATAAATACCCCGTGAAACTCCTCCAAGCCGAGTAAAAAATCCGTGTTTTACGCCGAGAAGTAAGTCAGATGTGATTGGTTTAAGGCTCATAGTTCTAGTCCAGGTGGAAATAACGCTGCATTGGCAGCCACACCCAAGACCTTGAACAAATTGCCCATCTCGTCAGGGTGTGTGAGCCTTCGGTGGGCTTCTATATGGGTATTCAAGGCGTCACCAGTAAGTTTTTGGGCTAAGGCTTGTGCTCGTTGGGTGATGCCTAAGCGTTCCAAAAAAATCCCTTGCGTAGTGAGCCGCGACACGGTGGCCGGTGCTGCGCCATTGAAGATAGCCTCAAAGTCCACATGGGCAGTTATGTCGGTCATGCCTGGTGCTGTAAGTGGGCTCACCATTTTATGATCACCGATGGCCTGTAATGTATCTCCCTTTGAACGCCAATCACCATAGTCAATGATTATTGCTGCACCTCCATAAGCCGTGATGCGCTCAGAAATTGCAGCCATAATGGGCGGTAGCGCTGGACAATATTCGATAATATCACCGGCTTTGGTGTCTTGAAAACGATGGGTTAAGAAATCAAACAGCTGTGGGGCTGCACGTCCAAATTTCAAATCACCCGCCACCTCCCCAATTAAAAACTCTTCCCAAGCTAATGCGGTCCGGCAGAATTGCCTAATAGGTAGGGCATCAAAAAACTCATTGGCAATTAGAAAAATCGATTTTTTAGGAAGTGTGCTTACATCGTTGTGATGGATTACGCCTGGAATAGCTTCGGCCTGTATGCTTCGTAGCTTTGGCGCACTTTCCACCATGTGCACGGGCAGCTGCTCAAAGCCTGAAATCGTGGGGGAGATGCGGCAAAGGTCTTGCATCAATGTACCCTTTCCTGGACCTAATTCTACTATTATCGCATCCGGAGGGCAGCCCTGTGCCTGCCACGCGGAACCAAGCGCCAGGCCGATCATCTCACCAAACATTTGGCTGATCTCTGGTGCGGTCACAAAATCACCAGACCGGCCAAACACCGCTTGTTGCGTGTAATAGCCATGTTTTGGGTTCATTAAGCATTCGGCCATATAATCAGCCACACTTATGGGGCCATCAAACGCAATACGGTCTTTTAACATTTCGGTCAGTGTCGTCACGCTTTGCGCGCCTTAGTGATAAACCAAAGCCCTACTATAAGCATCGGCAACGACAGTACTTGTCCCATGGTTAGCCCCCATGATCCCATTTGGATAGCATAGCCAACTGGGTTCTCCAAAGATTGAAAATGTGTATCGGGCTGGCGCAACAATTCTACTAAGAACCTTGTTAGCCCGTACCCAAAAACAAATATTCCGGCTAAAAGCCCAGTACGGCGCAGGGCGCTAGTTCTAAATAGTAGGTATAGAAGCACCAAACCTAAAATAAGCCCTTCGCCCAAAGCCTCGTAAAGCTGCGATGGATGCCGCGCACAAAGGCCCATCAACGCATCAGAGCAGATTTGTGCGTCGTATCCGGGGAACACAACCCCCCACGGCATACTGGTTTCCCGACCCCAAAGCTCTGCATTTATAAAGTTGGCCATTCGTCCAAATAGTAGCCCCGCAGGAGCAGAAACTGCCATGATGTCCGCTGCACAGAGAATCTCAATTTGGTACTTACGGCAAAAAAGGATGCCGGCAACAAGGACCCCCAAAAATCCACCATGGAATGACATACCACCATCAAAAATACGTAATGCAGCGATAGGGTCTGATAGATAGTAGAATGGTTTGTAAAACAAAACATAGCCCAAGCGACCACCTAAAATGATGCCAATAATCAGCCAAGTCATCAAATCATCTAAGTTTTTTTCATTGAGTGCGACTTTGCTGTTGGGCCAGAGATTTGGCCTGCGGATCGCAAGGCGCATCAGCCACCCTGCGAATATTATACCAGTGATGTATGCTAATGCGTACCAGCGGATTGCCAGTTCAAACCCCCCGAGGCTGAAATCATGGCCGCTAAAAGTGAATTGCCATAGCGGAATATTCAGTGCGAAAAGCACAGGGGAAATCTCGGGAAATGGAATCGAAGCTAACATACCCTTTCATTCCCAGCGTAGCTACTTAAGTCAAGGTTGAGTATTCTTATTATAGCCCCCATATTAAGATTAAGGGTGATATAGCCATCAAGGAGATAGATGATGCAAAGCAAGAATAAGTTTCTGGATGACATTGGCCAAATGATGACTAATGCAGTGGGCGTGGCGCAGGGTGCCAAGGATGAAGCTGAAACCGCAATGAAAAGCTTGGTGGATCGTTGGCTGGCGGATCGTAATTTTGTGACACGCGAAGAATTTGATGCGGTGCGGGCCATGGCCCAAAAAGCCCGCGAAGAGAACGATGCGTTGAAAGCACGAATGGATGCGTTGGAAAGTGCCAGTGCTAAAACAAAGAAATAATAACTTTTCAAAATAATATTTAAGGCTGTCTTTTTTAGGCGGCCTTTTCCCATTTAGCAGCATTTTATTTGTTATTTCCTTAATCTTCTCCACAGATAAATGACTTATCCCCAGATATTTCTCTGGACAGGGTAGAAGTATCCAGACACCATAAGTGGTATGAATAGGTATGCTGGCCGCAAAATATTGGGATTCGTACAAGATTTTGTGGTGGTCTGTAGCCTAAAATTTCCCGGAAGGGGGCCGCTATGGGATTACCCAACCACGCCTTTGATTTTGAAGATGTGCATCCGATTGACATAGTTCAAGACATTGCTGCGAACCAAGAGTGGGAATTTGATCGTATTGCCGATGATCAGATCTCCATGGATGTTGAAGGCCAATGGCGCACCTATTCGGTAACCTTAGCGTGGTCTGAGGCTGATGAAACTCTACGACTGATTTGTACCTTTGACATGGAGCCACCGGCGCACAGGCTCGATAGCCTCTATGCTTTGCTAAATGCGGTAAATGACCATTGCTGGGCTGGAAGCTTCACTTATTTGGATGAACAAAAGCTGATGATTTTCCGTTACGGTCTGATCCTGTCTGGAGGTCAAGTTGCTAGCCCTGATCAAATTGATACTATGATTTCAGCCGCGGTTATATCTGCAGAGCGTTACTATCCAGCTTTCCAACTGACCATATGGGGTGAAGAAACCCCTGCTATGCAAGTAGCCATTGCAGAGGCCCATGGTCACGCGTAACATTATAAAAATAGAAATATTGTGGATCAATTTGAAATGATTTCTAAAAATATTTCTGATCGTGGCCTAGTGCTGCTTGGGTGTGGCAAGATGGGGGCCGCGCTTCTATCTGGTTGGCTTGAACAAGGAATGGACCCAAAATTTGTTTGGATATTGGATCCAAAGCCCAGTGAATGGGTTCTGTCTATCGGGGTCCGCGTAAATGAGATGTTGCCTGATGATCCTGCCGTTGTTTTGGTTGCTGTAAAACCACAAATGATGGGTGAAGCGCTTCCGCGCTTGCAACGGTTCGGCTCAACGACCACATTGTTTATTTCGGTAGCTGCTGGTACATCAATATCAGCCTTCGAGGACGTATTAGGCCGCTCGACGCCGGTAGTGCGAGCCATGCCAAATACGCCCGCCGCTATTGGTCAAGGAATAACTGCTCTGATTGGGAACGACCGTGCCACGGATAAAGATTTAGCAGAAGCTCAAAGTTTGATGGCTGCGGTGGGACAAACCATTCTGTTGCATAATGAAGGCCAACTGGATGCAGTCACTGGAGTTTCAGGCTCGGGCCCAGCCTATGTTTTCCACATGATCGAAACTCTGGCTGAGGCTGGTATCAAGCAAGGCCTACCAGCTGTTATGGCGATGCGATTAGCGCAGGCAACTGTGGCTGGAGCTGGAGCTTTGGCTGTACAATCTGATGACAGCGCAGAGCAACTTCGGATCAATGTTACTAGTCCTAATGGTACAACGCAGGCAGCTTTGGAGATTTTGATGCATGAAAAGACGGGATTGCAATCTCTTATGACCCGCGCTGTTAAAGCGGCTACCAAACGATCGCAGGATCTTTCGAATGGCTGAGATTGTCTTTGATGATTTCATGAAAGTGGATATTCGGGTTGGCTTGGTGACCCGCGCAGAGCCTTATCCTGAAGCCCGCGTCCCTGCTATTAAGCTTTGGGTAGATTTTGGTGGCGAATTGGGTGAGAAGAAATCATCGGCACAGCTGACTGTGAATTATACCCCAGAAGCGCTTATTGGCACCAAGGTGATGGCGGTTGTGAATTTCCCGCCGCGCCAAATCGGTAAAGTAATGTCTGAGGTTTTGGTGCTTGGTGTACCAGATGCCGTGGGCGAAGTTATATTGATGCGTCCGGATTTTGATGTGCCAATCGGTGGTCGGCTATTTTGATGCAAGTCCTGCTATTAACGATTGATCAGTAACGACCACACCGTGGCATCATTCAAGATAAAGTAGACCATTTATGAGCCAAAGTCCTATCCGCAGATTGCTGCCAAATGACCCCGCATTATCGGAGGTTTTAGCTCTACTCTGAGCCTCTTTACTTTTATGATCGGGGGGGTGATCCCCCAGTTCGATGAAACACTTCGCCTTGCAAGACTTAAGCTTAAAAGCGCAGGAAAGTTGGGTTTTGGTGGTTGGGAATCCTATAATGGCGTGTGCGGTAGCCAGCCCGTTAGCACACTCGCTCTATATTAGACAAATCGCTGTCGACCCAAGACTTTGGGGCCAAGGCGTCGCCCAGGATTTGGTGGGTTTTTGTGAAAAAATTTCAAAGGATCTTGGATTGGATCGGCTTGAGCTGCAAGTTCAGATTGAGCTGATGGAAAATCAACTAGTTTTTACTAGGTTAGGCTTCGTGAAAACTGTAGAATTCTCACACCCCGGCTATACCCAGATTACGGAGGTCACCATGCAGGAAATACTTGCTACGACTAAGTTGACTTGAATGTACGACTTCGACAATTCCAGCATGAAATGGGTAGTCGGGGTCGCGTCTCATGCTGGGTTTTTAGCTTGGATATATGCGGCTCGGTTTCCAGATGATGCTGGTAAAGAGTAGATACCGCCTCTCAGATTCCCACGAATTTTCTCCTACTGCGTAAGAAATTCCTGCCAACCATCGTGCCGAGGTGTGGTGATTGCTGACTTAGAATTAAATCCATTTGTGCATTTCTGTTAGCTTGGTGTTACCAAGTTTAGTGATGATTTTTGCGCGGAGGTTGCGCATCGAATCTAGCCATTTTTCGTAATGGGAAGCTTTGAACTCCATATATCCCGCCACCTCTGGGTGGGGCAAAATCATGAAGGTCTCAGCTTCCATCGCATCAGCCACCCGCTGGGATAAATCCTGAGGACTCAATACACTTGGTAGATCATTAGCCTGTGCTGGATTGTCATAACCTAACATCTCTGTAGCCACATATTGTGGGCATGCCACTGAGACTTTTATACCTTGGTTCCCGTGGGTAATGGCCAAGGCCTCTGCAAGTCCGACGGCGGCATGTTTGGTCGTCGAATAAGCTGTGTCGCCAATTTGATTTAAGACACCGGCGGCAGAGGCCATTTGTATTAGATAGCCATCCCCACGCGCAATCATCGCAGGCAAAACGGCACGGGTGGCATAAACATGGGCCATTACATGCACTTCCCAACAAGCTTGCCATGTTGCGTTGGTGGCTGAGGCCGCATGATCTGGCTCGCCGCGACAAATGCCGGCATTTGAAAAAAAGATATCAATTTCACCTAGGTCTGCTTCAACACGCATTACAAGCCTTTGGATATCTTGTTCGATCGTCACGTCACAGACATAGGCACTCGCACCTATCTCAAGGGCAACTGCTCGCACCTCATCCCTATCAAGATCAGCCAAGGCAACACGTGCCCCTCGCGTGGCAAATTCGCGGGCAAGCGCGGCGCCAATACCACGGCCAGCGCCTGTAATAATTACTGTTTTTCCTGTGAAATTCATGCCTATGATGCTCCATCATGATTGCCCAACTCTTAGCAATGCAATACCGGATGTTTTGGTATGTCCAGCCCCCTTGGAGATAAGTCAAATGTCCACACTAGAGTATCTTGAAAAGCTGCTGGCCTTTGACAGTACCAGCGCCCACCCGAATGCAGGCCTAATCGATTGGGTGCAGGCCCAAGTTGGAGAGAATGGGACAGATCATCTCATCCAGCTTTAACAAACCACCAGTGGTGCCTGCATGGCAGACGGGCAAATGATAGCCCTCCATGAAATTCTTGGCAAGAATCTTCTAATTAGTATTCTAAACATGGGTTTCAAAGAATGTCTCAGTATAGGTTGCCATCGCGAAATCCCCAACTAAATCTTTTACTGGTGCAAGATCCTGCGCTACTGGATGGGGGCTTGGATTGAGAGAGATAAATACCCAGCCTAGCCATTCCTCGCAAGCCACTGGTGGCAGCATCACTTCGCTTGTGCAAAAGGCAGTATTTTTGTCCATCGCAGGTGGGCCTCACAATTCACCATCAAGATTATAGGTTTAAGCGTAATAGGGGCAGACAATAGAACGGGTGTTTTCGCGTCCCTCCAGCAATGTAGACATTCGATGCCCGCAAACATTCGACATGGCACGCAGTGATCCTGCCCCATCGGTAGCACTACAATTGGCTGGCCTGCCAAAGCTAGGGTTAGATAATCTCCTGTATCTGATAACGCTTCGGCCCTGCCTACACAAAATTAGCCTTGAGCAAAGATATGGCTAAGTTCCGCTTCCAAAAATGCTGGATTCGTATCGACTGGCCGCGGCATCGCGCGAGCCTGCTCAAAGGGCGTGGCCGTATTGGCTCGTAAGTCATCAATTGCGGACATAAATCCCTCTATTTTTTTCTAGGTCATGGCAAACTTTATCTTGGCTGACAATTTTTAGTGTTAGGACTGAGCAAGACTATTATCGCTAATGTGCACGTATTGATGAACGTATTCCTGCAATTACTCAAATATTTACCGTCCCGGCCACAGTCCATTGGAAATGTGAATCACCCTTACTCGGCGTTGCTTAAACTCTGTCTGAATTGGAAACTGTAAAGCCGTAGTTGATGCCAGAAACCATATTTCTGATGATGAGAAAAATTTTTAAAGGTGCTGATGATACATTAGAATGAATTTACAGCTTGGGAAGTAAAAACCTCCCAATGAGCGGTTAATTATCATACCACATTGGGTGATTGGCCCGCTTGTGCGCAGACTGCGCCAGGGGATGTTGCTGCTATGATTGCGCCGGAAAGTGGGCATCTGATGATTAAAATCAAGGTGAATTTTGAGCGGGTAGTCATGCCTGAAGGTCCCAAATCGGTCAGTTTGATGTGCCCCATAATGGTATCCTTTTTATTTATAATATGATGTGTGAGCTGGCTGGCTAATTTACCCTCTGCGTAAGAAATGGTCGCAATTGCTCAGGAACTATGGCATTGCCTGATGGAAACAAGATGGAACCATGGTCATGGCACAACTTATTACAATTATTAACGGTCCGAACCTTAACCTTTTGGGGCAACGTCAACCTGAAATCTATGGCTATGACACTTTGGACGATGTGGCAAAATCCTGCGCGGATATTGCGGAGTCTTTGGGATTGCGCTCTGAGTTGATGCAAAGCAATCATGAGGGTGTGTTGATTGATATGATCCATACGGCGCGGCAAACGTCAGCTGGGATCATCATCAACCCTGCGGCACTCACCCATACCTCAGTGGCGCTATTGGATGCGTTGCATACGTTTGACGGACCTGTGTTAGAGGTCCATATCTCCAACGTGCATAAGCGCGAAAGCTTTCGCCATTCCTCCTACGTGTCTTTGCGCGCTGATGGGGTGATCGCTGGATTTGGAGTGCAAGGCTACAGTTTGGCAATGCAACGCATGGGTACACTCTTAGGTTAGAGTTGGATTCTCAGCACCTTCGTGCTTTTGCAGACGTTCTAAGCCCCCTAATAAAATTTCTGTTGCCATATCTGCATAGGCACTGCGGGTGAGGCCACGTCCCGGTTGATACCAGAGATAAAACCAATTTAGCATTCCAAAAAGAGACATGGTTAGCGGCCGCAAATAAGTTGGTTGACCGTCCAGATAGCCTGGCGCGATGGTCAGGATCGCATCAGCAAAAATACTGACAATGGCCCGTTGAATTGTGGCTAAATCCTGCTGTTGGTGAAGGGACAACGCGGTTGTGCTTTGCAATTGCAAACGGTGCTCGGCATCGGCACCGCGATAGGCCATGAGCAATTCAGCCACTAAATGCCGCAGATGGACCTCGGGATCCGCACCATGATTTGAAACCGTGGCTACAGCGTCATGCACTTGGGCCAAATGGCTATGAATGATATCGAATAAGAGTTGCTCTTTGCTATCATAGTAATGATAAATAAGAGACTTAGATATGCCGCAGGCGCGTGCCACTTGACTGACAGAAGCGCGGTCATATCCATGATCAGCAAAATAGCCCGCTGCCTTTTTTAGGATAGCAGTGCGTTTAGCATCATGGTCTTTGGCTATTGGGCGGGCCATGGCTCAGTTTGATTTCCGATTATCGACCACTCGCACAGCTTTGCCTTGTGACCTGGCAACTGTGTTTTCGTCTCCGGCACGGACTTCGGCACTCACTCCTACATTTGACTTGATCAAGCCTGCTAAGACAGCGCCAGCTGAGGCGTCTCCTTCTACATGTACGATCATATGATCCATTGGTCCTTTTTTGATCAGCTCGATTTGAAAATGCGCCGCCAGTCCGGAAACCTTCAGTAGCTGTTCTTCTATCTGGGTAGGAAAAACATTGATACCTCGTAAGATGATCATATCGTCACTCCTCCCTGTGATCTTCTCCATCCGGCGCATGCTGCGTGCAGTTCCTGGTAAAAGCCGGGTCAAATCTCGTGTGCGGTAGCGGATAATTGGGAATGCCTCTTTGCTGAGCGAAGTGAATACTAATTCACCAAGTTCGCCATCTGGGAGCGGTAATCCAGTTTGTTGATCGATAATCTCGGGGTAAAAATGGTCTTCCCAAACATGCAGGCCATCCTTGGTTTCAACACATTCACAAGATACTCCGGGCCCTAACACTTCTGAGAGCCCATAGATATCCACCGCATGCATATCAAAAGATTGTTCCACCTCTTCGCGCATTGCATTAGTCCAAGGTTCGGCGCCAAAAATTCCAACTTGGAGGGGTGATCTCCTGGGGTCCAAGCCTTGACGGCGATATTCGTCTAGAATGGAGAGCATGTAGGAGGGCGTCACGGTGATTCCTGTAGCTTGAAAGTCTTCTATTAACCGCACCTGCCGTTCTGTCATTCCACCAGAAACAGGCACCACAGTTAGTCCCATTTTCTCGGCCCCGCCATGTACGCCGAGACCACCAGTAAACAACCCGTAGCCGTAAGCATTATGCAGTAGATCGCCACGGCGTAACCCAGCAGCCCGTAAAGACCGGGTCATGACTACATCCCACATCGCCAAATCAGCTTTAGTGTATCCCACCACTGTAGGTTGACCGGTTGTGCCTGAGGAGGCGTGAATTCGGTTTACCTGTGATTGTGGCACAGCAAATAGCCCAAAGGGATAATTATTGCGAAGGTCAGACTTCATAGTGAAAGGAAAGCGAGAAAGATCGGTCAAGGACTTTAGGTCATCTGGATGTACACCAAATTCGTCAAAGCTGGCCTTGTAATGTTCTACGTTATTATAGGCATGGGCAATCGACCATCGCATCCGTTTCAATTGTAGGGCCTCAATTTCATCACGGCTTGCGTTTTCAATAGGGTCAAGATCGCTAGATTTTGGGGAAAGATCTTTCATGTTGTCCTCAAACTTGCTCAAGTATCATGGCTATGCCTTGGCCCACGCCGATGCACATCGTGCACAAAGCACGTTTGTGGCTATGTATTTGCATTTCATGGGCGGCTGTAAGGGCTAAGCGTGCGCCGGACATGCCGAGTGGATGACCCAGCGCTATGGCGCCGCCATTGGGGTTTACGTGATCGGCATCATCGGCCAACCCCAGTTCGCGCATTACCGCCAAGCCTTGGGCGGCGAAGGCTTCGTTGAGCTCGATTACATCAATATCAGAAATATTTAGGCCAAGCCGCGTGAGCAGCTTTTGCGTAGCAGGAGCAGGGCCAATGCCCATAATTCGTGGAGCCACGCCGGCAACCGCCGTTCCTACAATCCGCGCCATTGGCGTTAGACCATATTTTGAAACTGCGGTGTCAGAGGCGATGATCAAAGCTGCTGCGCCGTCATTAACACCCGAGGCATTGCCTGCCGTCACAGAACCATTTTGACGAAACGGTGTTGCAAGAGCGGCTAGCTTTTCCAAGGCTGTGGCTCGTGGGTGTTCATCGGTATCAAAGATAATCGCATTACCGCGTCGCTGTGGCAGGGTGACTGGGGTAATCTCGCGGGAAAACCGGCCTGATGCAATGGCAGCTGCGGCGCGCAATTGGCTGCGGTGTGCAAAAGCATCTTGAGCTTGACGGCTGATATCGAAATCCTTGGCGACATTCTCAGCAGTCTCCGGCATGCTGTCAATTCCAAAGTGGGCCTTCATATCTTGGTTCACGAACCGCCACCCAATCGTAGTGTCGTAGATCTCAGCCTTGCGCGAAAACGCAGTATCGGCTTTTGGCATGACCATGGGCGCACGAGTCATGCTTTCCACACCACCAGCTAAAACCACATCAGCTTCTCCCGCTTTTATGGTCCGTGCTGCCATGGCTATAGCGTCCAAACCAGACCCGCATAGCCGGTTGATGGTCACGCCGGCCACGCTCTCAGGTAATCCGGCTAAAAGAGTGGCCATGCGAGCTACGTTGCGATTGTCTTCGCCGGCTTGATTGGCGCAACCCATAATTACATCGTCGATGGCCGCGGGGTCTAAGTGGGGCGCATCTTTCATGGTGGCACGGATCACTTGGGCTAGTAGATCATCTGGCCGGGTTTGGGCGAATGCACCGCCAAATCGGCCAATGGCGCTCCGGCGTCCTGCGCAAAGATAGGCTTCGGTCATATATGTTAATCCCCTAAATGTTGGCCTTTGATTGTGCGGGACTGCCCGCGAAATTGTGCTATAATCTCTCCAGAGTTACTTATGACCTCTATGTCATAAATACCGCTGCGGTTAGCGCGGTGAACCTCGCGAGCTGTTGCTGTTAAGATGTCATCGGCTTTGCCGGGTGCCAGAAAACTAATGCTACAGCTTTGGGCCACAACCCTCTGATTGTAGCTGTTACAAGCATGGGCGAAAGCGGTGTCTGCCAGCGTAAAAATTAAGCCACCATGGCAAATTCCATGTCCGTTGAGCTTTTCCGGGGTTATTGGCATGGTAACTGTCGCTGCACCGGGAGCAATCTGTGTCACTACAATGCCCATAGCGTGGCTGGCGGTATCATTGGCATTTAGGGCAGCGGAAGATTTCTCAGCAATTTCTTGTGCTGTATGTATCATTTTAGGCTCCAGTATAGTGGGCAGGTCGTTTATCTAGAAAGGCTGTGACCCCCTCTAGATAATCTGCTGATTGACCGCATGTCCGCTGGATTTCAGCTTCAAGCGCCATATGCGCATCAAGGTCTTGCTGACCAACCTGATGAATGGCAGCTTTGGTGTGTGCCAGTCCAAGCGTCGCCCCTTGTGCCAATTTGCTCGCCATTGCACGCGCGGCCTCAATGAGATCCTCGGGTGCAAAACAATCCCAGACTAGGCCCCAGTCTTTTGCTGTGGCCGCGGTGATAGGTGTGGCCGTCATGGCCCACGCCTTTGCGCGTAGTGGGCCCAGAATTTGAGTTAAGTGATAGGTGCCGCCTGCGTCTGGGATAAGTCCTACGTTGGCAAAACTTTGCACAAATTTTGCGTTATCAGCCGCCAATACAATGTCACATCCAAAAACGATATTTGCACCTGCTCCGGCCGCCACGCCGTTAACCGCACAGATTATGGGCTTGGCAAGATTACGCAGTTTATGAACCAAAGGATTGTAAAGCGTGCTTAAGGTCTCGCCGAGGTCAGGAGGCCCATCCATTTTGCGCGGATCACGTCCATCCAAATCTTGGCCCGCGCAAAACCCACGACCAGCACCGGTCAAAACAACTGCACGGATCTTTGGATCAGTGGCCTGTTCAAGAGCCTTTTGGATGGCTACATGCATTTCGTCGTTAAACGCGTTTAACCTCTCGGGCCGGTTGAGAGTGATCTCCATCCAGTTGCTATGATTTTGTGTAAGAATGGTGTTGGACAAGACTGCCTCCGCTAATGGCTACACAAATAACTTGCATAAACCGACCGATTGGTCAATTAATAATCCAAACTTAATAGAGAGACCAGTGCATGTTGTATCAGCATAATTTTTCAAGTTTCGTTATGGGCGATTGGATTGTTCCTAGCCACCCCAGCCGTTTAGTTTGCTCAGCAGTCACTGGCCAAGAGTTGGGAAGTGTGGGTGGGGCGTTGGATGTTTCTGGTATGCGGGACTACGCTAAAACCTATGGTGGACCGAGTTTGCGAGCTCTAAACTTTCACGACCGTGCCCGGCTATTGAAGGCTTTGGCCTTGCACCTGAAACTCCATCGTAAAGCCCTTTATAAGCTCTCTTTTGAAACTGGTGCGACACTGTCTGATAGTAAAATTGACATAGACGGAGGCATTGCCACGTTGTTGGTTTATGCTTCCAAAGGTCGTCGTGAAATGCCCGACGGGTTTATTCTACCTGATGGCGAACTTGAGGTGCTTAGCCGTGACGGTAGCTTTTTAGGCCAGCATATCTACACGCCGTTGCAAGGTGTGGCTGTACAGATCAATGCGTTTAATTTCCCGGTTTGGGGTATGTTGGAAAAACTTGCCCCCAGCCTATTGGCTGGGGTGCCCAGCCTGATTAAACCCGCTACCAGTACTGGATATTTGACCCAAGCGGTCGTGCGGCTGATGCTTGATAGTGGGCTTCTGCCCCGGGGGGCTATTCAATTAATTATGGGTGGTACCAGCAATTTATTGGACATATTGGATTGCCAAGATACGGTGGGCTTTACTGGGAGTGCCGCAACAGCCTTAACTCTCCGCAGCTCACCAAATATTTTGAAAAATGGGGTGCGCTTTACTGCCGAGCAGGACAGTTTGAACGGCTCGCTCCTTGGTCCTGATGTCGTGCCAGGAACTGCTGAATTTGATTTGTTCGTGACAGAAGTTCACCGGGAGATGACAACAAAGGCTGGGCAGAAATGTACGGCAATTCGCCGAATAATGGTGCCAGAGGCGTATATGGAGACAGTGCAGATCGCTTTGAAAGAACGCCTCCTTGCCACAAAAATTGGCCATCCAGCTCTTGCAGCTACGGAAATGGGGGCTCTTGTCTCTCTTGGTCAACGCCTCGATGTTCGTGCTCAGGCGAGACTGATCGCCAAAGAGTGTGATATTATTTTTGGTGATGAGGGCAGTTGTCATGTGGAAGGTGCTGATGCGGAGGCTGGGGCATTTCTCTCGCCAATACTATTTTGTTGTCCTGATCCAGATCAGGCAGTGTCGGTGCATGAGGTGGAGGCCTTTGGCCCTGTGGCCACTTTGATGCCTTACCGAAACATAGACCACGGCATTGCACTACTGAACCGCGGTGGTGGATCCTTGGTTGCATCGGTTATTACGCATGATCCGGCTGTGGCACGCCAAGTAGTCTTAGGAGCTGGCTCGTTTCATGGACGATTGTATTTTAACGATCGGGTATCTCAGGCTGAAAGTACTGGCCATGGGTCTCCTTTGCCGCATATGGTGCACGGTGGGCCGGGTCGGGCGGGTGGCTCTGAAGAGCTGGGTGGGCTGCGTGGTGTGAAGCATTACATGCAGCAAAGTGCTGTTCAGGGAAGTCCTGATATGCTGACTGCTATTACTGGGGCTTGGATTAAGGGCGCCACTGAGCTCACCGCAGCGTCTCATCCTTTCACAAGAGATTTCTATCAGTTGAAAATAGGCGAGACGATTCATACTGCTGGGCGGGAGGTGTCTCTAAAGGATATCGAGCATTTTGCTGAATTTACTGGTGATAGGTTTTACGCCCACATGGATGCAGAGGCCGCCAAGGCCAATCCGTTTTTTCCTGACCGAGTTGCCCATGGTTATTTGCTGCTCAGCTTTGCTGCTGGCTTGTTTGTGGAGCCCAACCCTGGCCCAGTTTTGGCGAATACGGGTCTAAACACTCTCTCGTTTCAAAAACCGGTTGTGGTAGGAGACTGTATTAAGGTTCAGCTGACGGTGAAGCGCAAGACCCGTCGGACCGAAGAGTATGGAGAAGTGCGCTGGCATGTGGTCCTGCGCAATCAAGATCAGGAACACGTGGCGGAATATGAATTGTTGACCATGAATTCATATGGTGAAACCAAGGGCGCATGAGCCAAACACCTGCTGCCTTATCTGATCTGACCCAGCATCTGCACGCCCAAGGGAGGGTGCGGGTCTGGTCTGTGATTGTCACAATTTTGGGAGAGATTTCGCAGCTGGAGGGGGGTGAGATTTCTATGGCCGCTCTGCTGGAGGTTTGTACGGCCCTTGGTATTGAACCGCAAGCAGTGCGCACTGCTATGTCACGGCTCTCGAAAGATGGTCTGGTCAGTGGAAAACGAGATGGCCGCACTGCGAGTTATCAGTTTTCTTCGCAGGGTTTGATAGAATATGATGCAGCAGCCGGAATCATCTATGCTATACCAAAATCAACTGACTGTTGGACCTTTGCTTTTGCTGCAGAAAGTATGGAGGTGGCAGAAGTACAAAAGAAGTTTGAAGCTAATCCGCCGTTGGTTTTGGGTGGACGCTGTTATGTCTGGGCTGCTGACAATGCGCCGCACTTATTAGATATCGCGACACGGGATTTCATAGTCTTTGATGCCCAACCGCGGGCCCTTCCGCATTGGGCGCAGGTAAGTGTTTTACCTGCGCTCAATCCAGAAACATGCCAGAGGATCAGAGCTGGATGTCAGGACCTGTGTGACTGTGAGATGAGCCCTGATCAGGCGCGTATTGCTCGGGTTTTGCTTATCCATTTTTGGCGGCGGCTGGTTCTGCGGTATCCCTATATAGAGGCGCCGATTGCGGATTGGCCCTTTTCGCAGGTCCACCGAGATATCGCGGCCATATATCCACAGCTGTTAAATTTAAGTGGTACAAAGCAAGCTGCAGAGGCACGCTTTCAATAGTATTACAAAAAAATATTGATTTTGATGTTTTTGTAGCAGAGATAGTTACTTCTTCTAACTTTCTGTCAAAGACAATAGTTATAGGTTCGGAAAACACCGAAACCCCAGAATTTTTAGCTGCATTTCAGGCGCGCATTGATGCAGATGATAAAATCGAACCGAATGATCCAATGCCGCTGGCTTACCGTAAAACCTTGATCCGCCAGATTGGCCAGCACGCGCATTCAGAAATTGTAGGCATGTTGCCTGAGGGTAACTGGATCACGCGCGCCCCAACATTGCGGCGCAAAGCTGCGTTGCTTGCCAAGGTTCAGGATGAGGGTGGTCATGGGCTTTATCTATATTCTGCAGCCGAAACATTAGGTATCAGTCGAAAAGAAATGACTGAAGAACTCATCTCCGGACGTGCTAAATATTCATCGATCTTTAATTACCCAACTCAAACTTGGGCTGATATTGGTACAATTGGGTGGCTGGTGGATGGTGCCGCTATCATGAACCAAGTACCTTTGTGTCGGTGCTCCTATGGTCCCTATGCCAGAGCGATGATCCGAGTGTGTAAGGAGGAAAGCTTTCATCAGCGGCAAGGTTATGAAATTATGATAACCCTAGCTGAGGGAAGCGCTGAACAGAAAGATATGGCGCAGGATGCGTTGAACCGCTGGTGGTGGCCGTCGCTTATGATGTTTGGGCCACCTGACGGTGAAAGTATGCATTCTGATCAGTCTGCTTTGTGGAAAATAAAAAGGTTTAGCAATGATGAGTTACGGCAAAAATTTATTGATGCAACGGTGCCGCAAGCTTTGCGGTTAGGCCTAACTTTACCAGATGATGCGTTGACTTGGAACGAAGTGGAATGCCGTTATGACTATGGTGAGATTGATTGGAATGAGTTTTGGGCGGTGGTTAAAGGCCATGGTCCGCTGAATAAAGACCGGGTGGCAGCTCGTAAAAAGGCATGGGATGAGGGCGCTTGGGTCCGTGAGGCTGCGATAGTCCACGCGCGCAAACGTGCGGAGCGTGTCGCCACGCCAATGGCTGCAGAATGACAAAAACCCAATGATCAATACGCAAGAGATTCAACTTTGGGAGGTGTTCATCCGGCCACGCAACGGGTTAGCACACCGGCATTGTGGCTCGCTGCATGCTGCGGACGCAGAAATGGCTCTGCAAGCGGCAAGGGATGTCTACACTCGCAGGGGAGAGGGGCTGTCGGTATGGGTAATACCTTCGGCTCAGATCGTGGCTTCTGACCCCCAAGATCGTGATCAAATGTTCGATCCAGCCGATGACAAGATTTATCGCCATCCGAGCTTTTACGACATACCCGATGACGTGGGGCATATGTGATGCACGCCCCCCTGTTTGCAGCCTTGATACGTTTGGCAGATGATCATTTGATTTTGGGTCATCGGCTGTCGGAATGGTGTGGCCATGCGCCGATGTTGGAAGAAGACTTGGCGATGCCAAACATTGCTTTGGATTTGATAGGCCAAGCGCGGGCACTTTATAGCTATGCGGGCGAGATTGAGGCCGCAGGGCGTGATGAAGATGCCTTGGCCTTTGGCCGTATTGAACGGGAATATCAAAACCTACTTATCTGCGAGTTAGAGAATGGGAGATTTCGCCCAAACCATGCTGCGGCAGTTCTATTTTGCCAGTTTCATGCTTCTGTTATGGGAGCAAGCGCAGAGCTCATCAAATACCATATTGGCTGCCATTGCTGCCAAAGCGGTGAAGGAAGCGAAGTACCACAGGCGCCATTGTGGCGAATGGGTGATCCGGTTAGGCGATGGTACTGATGAAAGCGCATTGCGTATGCAGGCAGCTTGTGCCGTCTTGGAGCCCTATTTGGCTGAGTTTTTCCAAGTGGATGAAGTGGTGCTTGAAATGTCTAAAAATTCGATTCTTCCTGACCCACTAAGCTTGCGTGCGGCTTGGCTGGCGGATGTCTGCGAGGTGTTTGGGGCGGCGAAGATTGCACCTCCAGACCTAAGCCACGCCCATAAAGGTGGTCGCAAGGGACGGCATACGGAAGCTATGGGGCATCTTTTGGCACAGTTGCAATATATGCAGCGCAGTTTTCCAAATATGACATGGTAGATTTACAGGCTCGCCAGGCTTGGGCTGCAGCCGCGGCGGTTTTGGATCCTGAAGTGCCGGCCGTAACTGTGGCTGATTTGGGTATTTTGCGTAGCGTTGAGATTGATGTGAATGGCCGGGCCATCGCAAGGGTGACACCCACATACTCGGGCTGTCCTGCGGTACTGGCCATCGAGCTTGCGATAGAGGTTGCACTTATAAAAGCTGGATTTGATCCAGTGATTGAGCGGGTAATCACCCCAGCCTGGACTACGGATTGGATCACAGAGCAAGGGCGCGAGAAGCTGCGTGCCTATGGCATTGCGCCGCCGGTGGCGGGGTCATCTTCTAAGCGTGCCTTGTTTGGCGACGTGGTGGTGGCATGCCCGCGATGTGCAGGGCAAAACACTTCCAAATTATCCGAGTTCGGCTCAACGGCATGCAAAGCACATTATCGTTGTAATACCTGTCTTGAGCCCTTTGATTATTTCAAATGTATTTGAGGAGGCAGCATGGCCAAGCCTAGATTTTATGATTTGATTATAAGTGATGTGCGCAAAGACACGTCTTCCTCTGTAGAAATTAGTTTTGAAATACCGAAATTGTTGAGCACCATCTTTGCTTTTGTACCTGGACAATATTTGACCCTTCGGGCTGATGTTGGTGGTGTGGATGTGCGCCGGTCTTATTCTATCTGTTCAGCGGTTGGGTCCGAGACGCTATCAGTGGGGGTCAAACGCATTGAAGGTGGGGCCTTTTCGAGCTTTGCGCTTGCGTTGAAAATAGGAGATGTATTGAGTGTTATGCCGCCGCAAGGGCGCTTTACTGCTCCAATTGGTGGGCGTCATAACTATTTGCTTTTGGCTGCGGGCTCTGGGGTCACGCCGATCAAATCCATCGCGCAATCGGTGTTGGGAGGTGAGCCAGAAAGCACGATCACCCTTTGCTATGCCAACCGCAACACAGACAGTGTGATGTTTCGGCAGGCCTTTGATGATCTGAAAGACACATACCTCACACGGTTTCTGATGACCCATGTGATGGATGAAGAAGCGCAGGATGTGGCGCTGTTCAATGGCCGTATGGATGCGGAAAAGCTCAACACGATGGCGACACGTGGATTAATTACTCCCTTGGATTATGACGCAATCTATATTTGTGGACCCCAACCGATGATTGAGGCTGCCTCGGCGGCCTTGCATGTTTTGGGTGTGCCTGTGGATCGAATCAAGTGTGAGCTGTTCTCACCATCTAGTCCCTTGCCAATTGCGGGATCGATACCAGTTGTGATACCCACTGAAGGGTCCCTGATTGAAGTCGTGCTTGATGGTGGGCGGCGGAAATTTAGGATGGTAGCGGGGCAAATGCTTTTGGATGCGGCTACCCAATCTGGGCTTGAGCTACCTTATTCCTGTGCCAATGGAATGTGCGCCACCTGTCGCTGTAAGCTGGCCGAGGGGCAGGGCACTATGGTGCAAAACTTCTCTCTCGAGCCTTGGGAGATGAAGCGAGGCTTTGTTTTAGCCTGCCAGTTTCAACCAGAATCTGATCATGTTGTATTAGATTTTGACGCAGTTTAACGTTCAAAAAGTACTGGGAACCAATCTTCACGAAGCTGTTGGCCGGGTTGCATGCCATGGCCTGGAAAAGGTGGTGATGTGCTACCAGGGCGTTCTACATAGCGGGCATCATCACCCACAAAGCGCAGCGAAAAAGCACGGCGGCGGCTGTTGCTTTCATTGCCGCGAGCGCCGTGCAAAATGCCGAAGCTAAACGCCACTGCGTCCCCTGGTTCCATTGCCCATTCGAGGATTTCCATTGCTTCAGCATCTGGATCTGGAACGGGCATGTAATCATCCTGGTTTGGATAAAAACTGTCCTCCGCCAGCCAGCGTGTAGGCAAGATTGGTTTGGGCCATTTGTGACTTCCTGCCACACAGCGCAGGGAGGCGCTAGTTACCTGATCTAGCGGGCTCCAAAAGCTGACATTTTGAATACCTTCTACGAAGTAATAGGGGCTATCTTGGTGCCAAGGGGTGGGTTTGGACGTGCCGGGCTCTTTAATTAAAATATGATCATGGAATATCTGTACGCGCTTCGAGCTCATTAAGTCAGCTGCAACTGTTGCAGCCGGGCTCTTTCGTACAACGGTTTCAAATTCCGGTATCCGCTGCCAATTACAATAATCATCAAAAAAACGGCCGTTTTCACCTACTTTTAAGTTTTCGGCTGCATAGGGACCCGGGTTTTCCATGTTGCGGGCGATGCCCGCGCGCAGCTCGTCGACATAATCGGCGAACAGTCCTTTCACCAACACGACGCCATCGCGTTGGAAGGTTTCAATATCTGATCTGGTCACCAGTGGATGGGGCATGATCTGTTCCTTATGCTCGGCCTTTGCTGACACATTTGGAGTTGAATTTCAATTCTAAGATATATCTTTCCTGTTGGATTACTAAATAATGGGTAGCTGTAGAAAAGTGTTTATTTGCCGTTGAGCCTATGGCAGGTTCTTATCCAACATTATAAAAATAAACCTGGGCGGAGGAAAAATGACGAAACGCAGAACACTATTGGGACTATTGGGTAGCGTGGCCATAGGTCTTGGAATGTCTAGCATGGCCATGGCTGCTGAGTATAATTTCAACCTTCAAAGCTTTTTGCCTGCGCAAGCTACGATCCCTGCAAAAATCATTGATGTATGGGCCGACAAGATAGAAGCGGCATCTGGTGATCGCATTGAGATCACTCGCTATGCGGCGATGCAATTGGGCGGTAAGCCTCCACAGTTGATTGATCAAGTTTTGGATGGTGTGATTGACATCACATGGAATGTGGTGGGCTACACCCCTGGACGCTACCCTTCCACCGAAGTTTTTGAGCTGCCCTTCTTTGTCAATGACGCGGCACCAGCGTCGGCGGCGTTTTGGAAGATGATGGAAAGTGATATTGCCAGAGCGTGAGTTTGGAAATCTGAAAGTGCTCGGCGCTTGGGTCCATGGCCCTGGTGTGATCCATTCTAATAAAGCTGTGAAAACACCTTCCGATTTCAACGGTATGAAAATCCGCGGTGCATCGCGCCAAATTAATTCGATGTTGAAAGAACTGGGTGCCACACCTGTGGGCATGCCAGTTCCTTCTGTACCTGAGGCTCTGTCCAAAGGTGTAATTGACGGTACAACTATTCCTTGGGAGGTTACGAAAGCCTTGAAGGTGCCTGAACTGGTGGAAAACCACACTGAGTTCACTGGCCCTATGATGTATACTGTCACCTTTGTTTTGGTCATGAACAAAGATAAGTTTGCCTCTCTGCCGGACGATCTCAAAGTGATTATGGAAGAGAACTCTGGTTTGGAATTCTCAATCTTTGCAGGTACTACGCAACAGGCCTATGATGCGCCTGGGCGTAAAGTGGCTGTGGACCGTGGCAACAACATTATCACTCTTGATGCAACGCAGTCAGCCGCATGGGCTGATGCTGCGAAACCGGTCTATGGTTCTTGGCTGGAAGAGATGACTGGCCGCGGTATTGATGGCCAGGCGTTGATAGATGAAGCCACCGCATTAATGAATGCAGCCAACTAACTTCAAAAGACCTTAGTGACGCCGCGCGAGCTTAGCTAGCGCGGCGTTTTTTATCATAGAACGGGGGAAGAAATGCATAATTTGGCGACGCGTGCTGCGCGTTTTATGTCTGTTTGTGGTGGTCTTGTTCTGGCGCTCTTAATTGTACTTATTTGTATTTCTGTCATAGGGCGCAGTTTAAATGGTTTGCTCCATGGATGGTTTGGCACGGTGCTCCCTACAGTCTCGGCATTTTTGTTGCAGGCTGGTGTTGGTCCAATCAATGGCGATTTCGAACTTGTGGAGGCTGGTGTAGCATTTTCCATCTTTGCATTTTTACCGTTGTGCCAAATCTCCGGTGGTCATGCTTCAGTTGATATTTTTACCTCAAAATTACCAAAGCGAGTAAAACGCTTTTTGCAGATGCTCATCGATACAGTTTTTGCCATTGTCTTGATAGTGTTAGCCTATCAGCTTTACAGAGGCATGCTGTCGAAACAAAGCTATGGGGACACCACATTTCTTGCTGCAATTTCCAATCTGGTGGGCCTATGCGGCGAGCCTTGTGGGGGCTGTTATGGCCGCCGTGATATCGGTCTATGTGGCCTGGGTTCGGATTATGGAGCTTGCAACTGGCCAAGATGTAATAACCGATGAAACGGGAATGGGCCGATGAGCAATTTAGAAATCGGATTGGCCTCTTTTCCAGCTTTGTTGATTGATTAATAAGTATTTTGGCCATGTTTTTGGTTGGGCTGGTTGGGCTTTATTTTGTGACAGGAAGGGTTATTCAAGCTGATCAAAAATCTGAAACATTCAGCACTTTTTCCAGCTACACATTGTCAATTGTTCCGATGTTTTTGCTGATGGGCCATTTTGCAACCCTTGGTGGGATGTCGACTGCGCTGTTTAAGGCCGCAGAAAGCTTTTTGGGCCACCGTAAGGGCGGCATTGCCATGGCGGCAATTGGGGCCTGTGCTGGTTTTGGCTCCATTTGTGGATCGTCTTTGGCAACAGCAGCGACGATGGGCCGAGTGGCTCTACCTGAATTGCGCAAATATGGATATTCTGGAGGGTTTGCTACGGCTACTTTAGCGGCTGGTGGTACCTTAGGAATTTTGATTCCACCTTCGGTTGTATTGGTAATTTATGCTATTTTGACGGAGCAAAATATCGCCAAGTTGTTTCTTGCGGCTTTTATCCCTGGTATTTTAGCCGCCCTAGGCTACGTAATCGCCATCTCGATTTACGTGCGGCTGTACCCAGATGCGGCGGGGATAAAAGCCGCGGTTCCCTATGGTGAGCGATTTAAGGCATTGTTCAACGTCTGGCCTGTGTTATTAGTCTTTGCCTTGGTCGTTGGTGGTATTTATCAAGGTTGGTTCACCCCTACCGAGGGGGCCGCGGTTGGTGCGGCCGGCACAGGTTTCATTGCTTGGGTAAATCGCGGCCTAACGCGCGCCACGTTGGTGCAAAGCTTTCTTGTTACTGCAAGATCTAGCGCAATGATTTTCTTCATAATACTAGGTGCCGGCTTTTATAATGGTTTTTTGGCTCTGACGCAGGTGCCCCAGGAAATTTCTAACTTTGTAGTGAGCCAAGGCTTCAGCCCTTGGGTAGTATTGAGCCTAATCCTAGTGTTTTATTTGGTGTTCGGCTGCCTGATGGACAGCCTATCGATGATCTTGCTAACCATAGACAACGATTTCACATGGAAAGACTTTCAAGCTAAAAACAATAACGAGCTTGTAGCAATTTTTGGAAACTTTATAAATAGAGTAGTTGTATTGACTCAAAAATATTATGAAGGTAAAACACCTTTAGTTGAAACTTTCACAGAAAAGGAAAATGATTTACTTGATAAAGTTTATTCATACCCTGAAAAAATAGGAAACTCTTATTTTGGTTAAGGTTTTGAGTTAGCTATCAGGTAAATTTTCCTCTTATTAAAAGACCTAAAAAATTTCTGTTAAAAGCGCTATAGTTTGGCTACTTTTATTATTGAGAAATTACTAAAAGATCGAATACGAAATGCAAAAGCGCTAAGGATAAATCGATGGCAGAAGAACATTTAAATTCAATGATGGAAAACCTGTATTGGTGGGGCATTCCGACGCTGTTTCGCTGTCCGCATCAAGAAGCTGCTAATCAAGACATCGCTTTAGTGGGCGTTCCCCATTCCACGGGAAACGGTACAACCGAACGTGACCAGCATCTTGGCCCCCGCGCTGTGCGCAACGTCTCTTCAATTGGTAGGCGCATGCATGGTGACTTCCAGCTAAATCCATGGGAGGCAGCAAAAATTGTCGATGTTGGTGATGTTCCGTTTCCTCGAGCAAACGATAATGAAGATTGCATCGAACAAATTACACGGTTTTTTAAAAAAATAGATGAAACTGGTGCTAGACCAATCTCCGTGGGTGGAGACCATTCTATTACGGGAGGTATTATTCAGGCTCTTGGAAGGGGTGAAATCACTGGAGGAGAACCTATTTGCCTTTTGCACTTAGATGCGCATAGCGACGTATTTACCAAAGTTGATCATTTCTTAGGTGCTAAAAAATCAGCAGCCCATTGGGGGGCATATCTTGCTGATCAGGGCAAGGTTGATCCAAAACATTCTATGCAAATTGGGTTGCGTGGTCATGCGCGTACCTTAGATTGGCTCGAGCCTTCGTACGAGTATGGCTATAACGTTGTAACAATGAAAGAATTCCGTAAACGTGGGTTGTTAGATGTAGTTGACCAAATAAAAACTATTTTGGCAGGGCGCCCAGTCTACATTACGTTTGATCTTGATTGTTTGGACCCCACAATTGCGCCTGGTGTGGCAAACATTGAAGCGGGTGAAAAGGGGTTTGATATAGATGAGGCGATTAGTTTAATCCGTTCAGTAAGAGGCATGAATATCGTTGGTGGTGATATTGTTTGCATGATGCCCACAAAAGATAGTCCAAATCAAATTACAGCGCTTACCGCGACTTCAATAATGTTTGAAATGATCGCGATGATTGCAGAAAATGTGAAAATAAATAAATAAATAATTTTTTGAATTCGCCCAAATACTAAAGGTACTTACAGGTTGCTAGGATCATCGAGAGAGTATTTTTTGTGACTTAAAGCCGTTAAAGGTTGGGTGGGTAGTTGGAAGGTTAAAATAAGATACTCCTTGGATATTGCATTAAAGATTAGTTTCGGCCTTTGGAATATAGACAGCCAAAAGACAGCCATCATCTGAAACAGAAAAATGCTGCGTGCCATCTTTGAGCAAGACTAAGTCACCCGTTTTGTAAATTGTTCCATCATTGTCTCGTAGGGAACCTTCGATCACGAAAAATTCCTCATCTCCATGATGTTCATGCGCTTCGCTGCTGCTGCCAGGGGCCATGCGGTATATATGAAACCCAATACCTAATTTTGTAGGATTGCCCAGCTGCAAAATGGCGGTGCCACTGTCGGTACCGTCTACATTTTTCCAAACCTTGAATAGGCTTGTACTTACATTGGCAACAAGGCGATCTTGTAGTTGAATATCTTTCATTGGGTTCCCGTGGTTCATTTAATTTATTAAGTGGTCCTTAAACTCATGCATAAAATTTGAGCCATGACTAGAGTTTAATGTTGATCTTCTCTGACGCAACCTATTCGATAGAGACTAATTTATGTGAGGCTCTGACATGACCAAAAGTATCTTGCCGCCCATAGGCTGGGACCGCTCAGGTCTTCCGGGGTGGGCCTATTTTTCACAAGAACTATTTGAAGTTGAATGTGAAAAAATCTTTAAAACTCATTGGCAATTTGTGTGTCACGTCAATGAAGTCACTCAAAATGGTGCATATGTCACATTTGATATTTCAGGTGAGCGCGCAGTGGTCATTCGCGGTGTCGATGGGCAGGTGAGGGCGTTTCATAATCTGTGCCGCCACCGAGGGTCGCGTGTGGTGCCTGATGCTCGTGGTGTGTGCAACAAAGCGATGATTTGTCCCTATCACGGCTGGGCATATAATCTAGACGGTTCACTGCGTGGCATTGCTAATAAAGATACATTTCCCCCAATGCAGGCGGAAAAATGGGGGCTGAAACAGCTGGAGATGGAAGTCTGGAACGGATTGATTTTTATCCGCTTCCAACCTGGGCCACAACCGGCTGTTGCTGAGGTTTTAGGTAGGTTTGATGATGAGATTGCGCCTTATGACTTGGCTAATATGGTTCCTGCAACCAGTAATTCATTTTCTGATAATATACCCGTAAATTGGAAGTCTGTACGTGACGTCGATAATGAGGGCTATCATGTGCGTCAAGCGCATCCAGGCCTGCACCAACTTTATGGTGATGGCTATTTCGATGAACCTTTTGATAATGGCACGTCTCGCTCAGTTGGTAGCTTTAACGAGGCCTATGGCCACCGTTGGAGCGTGCGTAAATATCGTGAGCTACTGCCTGAGGCCGTGCATTTGCCCAAGCCACAGCAACGCCAATGGATCTATTTTGGCATGTTTCCGAATTTTGTTTTGGGGCTCTATCCTGACAGTGTTATTTTTTACCAAGATATTCCGCAATCTGCCACGCAAACACTTCAGCGAGGCATGTGCTATCGTCGCCCTGACGAGAGCCGTGAAATGAGAGTGGCTCGCTTCCTCAGTGGGCGGATTGACAGAGATACCGGTTTGGAAGATCAAATGTTGATGGTTTGGGCATGTGAGGCTACTAAGTCCTCCGCCTATGACGGTGTCATATTTTCTGACTTAGAGTATGGGGTTAAGACCTATCATGACCATTTGCGTAAGTTAATTCCCGTGGTTGAACACAATAGTGCACCATTAGTTGGACAGATGGCTATTCTAAATCAAGATATGCTCTCGAAAAGGACAGCTTAATTGGTGGGCTTTCAAAAATGGCGCCGAAGTGAGAGTGCTCAGGGCTTATTTTTGATTAGTCCGACGCTTTGCTTTGCATTGTTATTACTGGCTGTGCCATTAGTTATGGTGGCTGCTCTCAGCTTTTGGACACAAGACTATTTAACTCTCGATCGTACATTTACTACAGCCAACTACGTGACAGCTTGGACTGAGCCTATGTACCAATATCTAATGGCTAGATCGCTCAAAATATCAATTTTTGTGACAGTGGCCACAGTATTTTTGGCGTATCCAGTAGCTTACTTTATTTCGTTTCACGTCGCCCCTAAACGCAAGGCGATGTGGATATTTTTAATTACAATACCATTTTGGACCAGCTACCTGATGCGCATTTTTCTTTGGAAGGTGATCTTGGGCTACAACGGCGTGGTTAATGGAAGTTTGATGGGGCTCGGGGTGATTGAACAACCTTTGAGTTTTATACTCTATAATCAAAACGCAGTGGTGCTGACCTTGGCGCATGCATGGGTGCCGTTTGCTATCTTACCAATTTTTGTAGCTTTAGAGCGTGTTGATCGATCCTTGATAGAGGCAGCAGAGGATTTGGGAGATAGCAGGCTCCGCCGATTTTTACGGGTTACCCTCCCACTTTCAATGCCGGGCGTAATAGCTGCGACCATTATTGTTTTTATCCCTACTATTGGTGATTATGTGACCCCGCGTTTAGTTGGGGGACCAAATGGACTGATGATTTCTAATATGATTGAGTTACAGTTTAAAAAGGCCAATAATGCTCCTCTAGGCGCAGCACTTGCGATCTCAGCAATGGGGATTGTCACATTTTTTGCTTTAGTCTTCCTATGGATGAATAGGAAATATGTTAGGGGCCCAAGTTGATGCGGGGCAAGATAGGTTTTTTTAGGTGGTTTATAGGTTTCTTTTTGTTATTTCTATATGCGCCAGCAATGCTGTTGCCAATTTTTGCTTTTAATGCCAGCAGTATTGTCTCATTTCCACTCACAGGGTTCACCACGGAGTGGTTTTTGGTATTATTTACCAATGAAACTTTGCACTTGGCTGCACGCAACAGTCTACTAATTGCTATTACAACTGCAATATTCTCAACTCTATTAGCTGTTCTGGCGGCACGTGCTTCGACCCGGTTTTCTTTTTTTGGACGCCGATCAATAATGGGCTTTGTAATGCTACCGATGGTGCTCCCAGAGATCATAATCGGTGTTTCTTTGCTGGTTGTAATTATCCAAATGGGTTTTGAGTTGTCGCTTTGGAGCATAACCATGGGCCATATCTTGATTTGCACGCCTTTTTGTATTGCTATCTTATCCTCCGCCTTCATGAACCTTGATAAAAGCCTTGAAGAGGCCTCATTCGATTTAGGGCAAACGCGCTGGAATACATTCTGGTTAGTAATTTTCCCTTTAGTTATGCCTGGTATTGTTGCGAGCTTGTTGATTGCGTTTACGATTTCTTTGGATGAGTTTATTATTGCTTTCTTCTTAGCTGGAACTGAGCCAACGCTGCCGGTCTACATTTGGGGACAACTACGGTTCCCTGCTAAATTACCAAGCCTAATGGCCTTAGGCACGGTTTTATTGCTCGTATCCATTGGATTACTCTTAATCGCTGATTACTTTCGGCGTCGTGGAATACGCAAAACTGGTATAGAAAATACGGGAGGTTTCCTATGACACTGCCAATAATCCGGCTCAGTGGTCTTGATAAGTTTTACGGTGAATTTCAGGCGCTATCCCAGATTAATCTAGACATTAAAACTGGTGAATTTTTCTCACTCCTTGGACCGTCTGGCTGTGGTAAAACGACTTTGCTACGAGCCATTGCAGGTTTTGAGACATTATCTTCGGGTAGCCTTCAAATTGATGGGCTTTCGATGGAAGGTGTACCTGCAAATAAGCGACCAACCAATATGGTATTTCAAAGCTATGCTATTTTTCCGCACATGAGCGTTGCTGAAAATGTGGCATATGGTTTGAAGGCGCGGAAACTTCCAAAAGTTGAGATTAAAGCACGTGTGGCTGAAGCAATTGATATGGTTGGCCTTCAAGGATTTGACGAAAGGGCGTCTCACGCATTATCGGGGGGGCAAAGGCAACGTGTAGCATTGGCTCGCGCGCTGGTCTTAAAGCCTCGGGTTTTGTTGCTAGATGAGCCCCTATCAGCATTAGACAAAAAGCTACGTGAGCAGATGCAATCTGAGCTCCGCCGTCTTCAACGGGCAGTTGGCATCACATTTGTTTTGGTTACTCATGATCAAGAGGAAGCGCTGACAATGTCAGATCGCATCGCTGTTATGTTTGATGGAAAAATTGCGCAAGTTGCTTCGCCACAGATACTTTATGGGAAGCCCAGTACACGAAAAGTTGCAGCTTTTATTGGTATGATGAATTTTTTAGATGCTAAAGTTTTGGCTGCATCTGGTGATAATGTGGAGGTTGAAGTCCAATCATTAGGAAAATTAACCCTGTCATTAGAGCAAGCTACAGGCGGACTGAATGGGTGTGACTCTGTAGGTGTTCGCCCTGAGATGTTAACAATTTTAACGGGTTCTCAAACTTCTGAACGTGAAATTGAAGCTGAGGTCACGGAAGTGTCTTATTATGGAGATATGACATATTACGATGTCAAATTTCCCTCTAAAGAGGACCCTATTACTGTCACTATGCGTAATACTGCTGGACGCGAGGTATTGGAAGTAGGTGCAAAAGCTCGAGTGGGCTGGAGTACTTCATCGTTACTTCTGCTAAAGTGATTTAAGCAAAAAAGAGCACCTATTGGTGCTCTTTAAGTTCCTTTATGGGTTAGGTTTTTTAGAAACCTGCTTTGATCTTTTCAAATTCTGCAATCATTTTTTCACGTAGTTGTTGATCCATTGGAACCTGAGCTAAAACAGGAACTTCGACAGGGCCCAAGCCAGCCCACACGAGAGCGTCGGCACCCATTGCGGTCATTGCGGTCTGATTTCCGTGTCCGTAGCCCCACTCGTTCACAATGTAGTCAGTAGAGCCGGGATCCATCCAGGCATTGAAAAAATCATACATCTTATCTTCTGAATTAGGACCATTCGCCAGGTTTACATAACCACAGAACCAGCTGGATGATCCTTCCGCGGTTGAGCGGTTGGATTCCAATTGGTAGACCTTCGCCCTGCATTGTAACTGGCGTTTCATTCCACGCCCAAGACACGATAACCTCACCACTTGTCATAAGTTGGGAAAGCTCGGCTCCATCAGCCCAATAGGTACGCACATTTTGGTGTGCTTTTCGCAACCACACATTGGCTGCCTGAAAGTCAGCCTCGGTAGCTTTTGTCCAATCGGTTAAGCCAGTTGCCAGATAGGCAAGAGCGTATACATCATCGACATTATCTGGGAGCGATATGCGTCCACCATAAGTTGGATCTAAAAACACAGCCAGTGAATTCATTTTGGCCTCATCCACCAAGTCTGTGCGATAGGTTAGGGCTGTTGTGCCCCAATCCATTGGAAGCATGTAGTAGCTACCATCAATTTTAAATGCTTCTGCCATTTCTTGGTTTACATCTGCCCATCGATCTATCCGAGAGGTGTCGAGTGGCTCAAGCAAACCAGCTTCATGCCATTTAGATACGGATTGGCTGCAGGGGTGGGACACATCGGCCTTAAAGCCGGCACGCAATTTTTGAAAGGCCTCTTCTTCTTCGCCAAAGAAGGCAAAGGTTGGCGAGTCTCCGTGCTGGGTAACATAATTTTGGAAAAAGCCTTCATCTTCGTAGCCTGACCAATCAAATACAATTAAGCCGTCATCGGCAGCCATGGCAACGCTAGACAGCATGGCTGTAGCAGTCGTGGCTAATATTGTTTTTCTAAGATTCATATTTTTCTCCCTTGTCGGCGCATTGCCGTGATCAAAACGTTAGCCTAGCTTGCAAAATGCATCAAGAATTTGATTCATAATCTGAGAGTAGCCTTAAAATATGGTGTTACAAAACAGTGTTAGTCTTCAATGTATGAGGCCATTGGTGGACAAGTACAGATCAGATGTCTGTCTCCATGGACGTTATCAACCCGGTTCACAGGCACCCAGTACTTGTCACTTTTGGCGGATCCAGCTGGATAGCACGCCTGCTCGCGGCTGTAGGGCCGATCCCAATCTTCGATTAAATCTGCCACAGTATGAGGCGCATTTTTTAGTGGGTTGTTATCGCGGTCGCTCTTGCCGTCGATTACATCCTGAGCTTCGGCTCGAATGGATAGCATTGCATTACAAAAACGATCCAGTTCGGCTTTAGGCTCTGATTCTGTGGGTTCTACCATCAATGTGCCGGCAACAGGCCAGCTCATGGTCGGGGCGTGAAAGCCGCTGTCCATCAGACGCTTGGCGCAGTCATCGACTGTGACATTGGCGCTATCGGCTAAAGGACGGGTATCAATTATACATTCATGTGCCACTCGACCGGTTTTGGATGTGTAGAGGATGTCAAAAGCCCCTTGTAGCCGTGCGGCAATATAGTTGGCGTTCAAAATTGCCACTTTAGTCGCCTGAGTCAGGCCTGCACCGCCCATTAAAAGGATATAAGCCCAGCTAACTGGTAAGATGGAGGGTGACCCAAAGGGTGCGGCTGATACTGGCCCCACGCTATTACCGTATTCTGGATGACCCGGTAAATGCGGGGCCAGATGGGCTTTGACTCCAATGGGGCCCATCCCGGGCCCACCGCCGCCATGAGGAATACAGAATGTTTTATGTAGATTGAGGTGTGACACATCCCCGCCAATATCGCCGGATTTGTCAATCCAACTTGTGCGTTCATGTTTGCACCATCAATATAGACTTGACCGCCATGATCATGAGTAATTTTACAAATCTCAATTATTTTTTCCTCAAAAACACCGTGTGTAGACGGATATGTGATCATGCAAGCGGCTAGATTAGTGCTGTGCAGCTCGGCTTTAGTCTTAAAATCAGTTACATCAATGTTGCCGTCTTCATCTGAATGCACCACGATAACCTTATAGCCTACCATTTGCGCGGAGGCAGGGTTGGTGCCATGGGCGGACGTAGGGATCAAGCAGACGTTTCGATGACCTTCGCCACGGTCAGCGTGATATTTCCGAATAGTCAATAACCCTGCATATTCGCCCTGAGCACCAGAATTTGGTTGTAATGAAGTAGCAGCATAGCCGGTGATCTCACACAGCTTGTTATTTAGATCGTCAAACATCTCATGATAGCCTTGCGCTTGATCAATTGGCACAAAGGGATGCAATTCTGAGAATTCGGGCCAGGTTACCGGGATCATTTCAATCGTGGCATTAAGTTTCATGGTACAGCTACCGAGTGGGATCATCGAACGGTCTAATGCCAAATCTCGATCTGCTAAACGGCGCATATAGCGGGTTATTTCCGCCTCCGCTCGGTTCAGATGAAAAATAGGGTGAGTTAGGTATTCGCTTTCACGAAGCATCGAGGCGGGTAGGCGATAGGCGCGATTGGCCTTGCTATCATCTTTCATATCACCGCCAAAGGCACTCCAAACCGCCTCAATGACTTCGGGGCGAGTTTGCTCATCAAGGCTAATACCTACACAGGTTTTGCCTACTTTGCGTAGGTTAATACCATTGGCGACAGCGGCCTTCATGATTATCTGCTGAAGATTACCAACTTCAACGGTGATGGTATCGAAAAAAACATCAGGCTGAACGTCAAAGCCCATAGTTTCCAAACCCTTGGCTAACCTGCTGGTCTTACGGTGAACGGATTGCGCAATGGCTTTTATGCCATCAGGCCCGTGATAAACAGCATACATCGACGCAATGACCGCGAGGAGGGCTTGAGCGGTACAAACATTGGAATTAGCCTTCTCGCGACGAATATGCTGCTCGCGAGTTTGGAGAGCTAATCGTAAGGCTTTATTGCCTCGGCTGTCAATCGATACACCAATGATCCGCCCGGGCATGCTGCGTTTAAACGCGTCACGGGTGGCCATATAGGCAGCATGCGGTCCGCCATATCCCATTGGTACGCCAAAGCGTTGGGTTGAACCTATGGCGATGTCTGCACCCATCTCACCGGGGCTTTTCAATAGTGCAAGTGCTAAGGGGTCAGCAGCGATAATCCCCAGAGCTTTGTTGGCATGTAACGCTTCGATTTGAGCAGTGAAGTCACGGACATGGCCGTAAGTTCCAGGGTATTGGAAAATCGCTCCGAAGACTACGCTGGCGTCTAGATCGTCCGGGCATCCAACGATCACCTTAATGTCCAATGGCTCAGCGCGGGTTTGGATTACTGCAATATTTTGCGGATGGCAGTTTTCATCCACAAAGAAGGTTTGGGATGTCGATTTGGATGAGCGCATGGCCATTGTCATAGCCTCAGCTGCCGCTGTAGATTCATCCAAAAGAGAAGCATTCGCAATATCTAGGCCAGTCAAATCGCTAACCATGGTTTGAAAATTTAAAAGCGCCTCAAGCCGACCCTGTGAAATCTCAGGCTGGTAAGGTGTATAGGCCGTATACCATGCTGGATTTTCCAGAATGTTGCGCAGGATTGGTGCTGGCGTTGTGGTGCCGTGATATCCCTGACCAATCAATGAGGTCAGGACCTTGTTTTTGCTCGCTACTTTTTTCATATAGTGAAGCGCATCGCGCTCAGACAAAGCGGGGCCAAAACTCAGCAGTTGCTCTTGGCGAATGGACTTTGGAACTGTGGCATCAATCAACGCATCAAGGCTGTCAAAGCCAATGGTGCGCAGCATATCAGTCATTTCAGACGGTGAGGGGCCGATATGCCTACGGTTAGCAAAATCGTAGGCTTCATATGTGGTCAGTTCAAAAGGCATTCGCAAGTCCCCGCTTCAGGTCAGTGTTTAAGCGATAAAAGTTTTATATCCAGCCAAGTCCATTAGGCCCTCCAATTGCGCTGGATCTGTTAATTTAATCTTGTAAATCCAAGCATCGCCCTCTGGATTATCATTTAAAGCGGCTGGATTGCTTCCAACAATTCGTTGGCTTCAATGATTTCGCCATCAACAGGTGCATAAATTTCAGAGGCAGCTTTGACTGACTCAATGACACCAATCTCGTCACCACTTTCAAACTCATCACCTTCTTCTTTTTGCTCAATAAAAACGATATCGCCTAATTCTCCTGCAGCATGAGCTGTAATTCCAACCGTTGCTGTGGTTTCTTCAACTGTAATCCATTCGTGGTCTTCGGAATAATAAGTTGTCATTTTGACCTCCTAATTAACGTTTGTAGTTTTGTTTAACGAAGGGCAGGGCACAAACCTCTGCAGGTTGTGGCTTGCCGCGAATAATAAGTTGAATTTCCTCACCTATGTCAGAATTTTCAGTCGAAATATAACCCATGGCCACAGGTCCTGCAACGGTGGGACCAAAGCCTCCAGATGTAATTTTACCAATTATGTTTCTGGCCATATCATGGATCTCAACCCCTTCTCGTGCTGGTGCACGACCTTGGGGTTTGATACCAACCAATTTACGGGTTGGCCCATCTGCGAGCTCGGCCATAATGCGCGCCGCGCCGGGAAAGCCACCTTCAGTACGGCGGCGGTTTTGAATAGCCCATGTGAGACCCGCCTCGATGGGGGATGTAGTGGGGTCAATATCATTTCCATACAGACATAGGCCAGCTTCCAACCGCAGACTGTCGCGTGCTCCAAGACCTGCTGGCTCGCAATCTGGGTGGGATAGCATTAGACTTGCTATACGGTGGGCGCACACTTGGGGAATTGAAATTTCATATCCATCTTCGCCTGTGTAGCCAAGTCGAGACAGGCGACAGATTGTGCCATCAATTGGAGCTTCTAGCGTTTGCATAAAGGCCATGTCTGCGGCTTGTGGGCAATGGGTAGACACTACAGCCTCAGCTGAGGGTCCTTGCACTGCGATTAACGCACGGTCAAAAATTTCTGTGACCTCAATACCCTCTAAAGAGGCAGCCATATGTGGAATGTCCTGATCTCGCATTGAGGCATTGACTACGACAAACAAGTGATCACCGGCATTTGCCACAATCAAATCATCCATGATGCCGCCATCGGCATTAGTAAGAAATGTGTAGCGCGCCTTTCCTTCTGGAAGCTGAATTAAGGCAGCAGGCACCAGGGCCTCCAGCTTAAGAGCTGCATCTGGGCCGTGCAGCAGAACTTGCCCCATATGGCTAACATCAAACAATGCGGCTTTGGTGCGGCAATGGGTGTGTTCACCCATAATGCCCATATGATACTGCACAGGCATATCCCATCCAGCAAAGTCGACCATTTTGCCACCAAGGGCGCAATGCAGGTCATATAACGGTGTACGTTTTGGAGCCTGATTCATAACACATTTCCGTATTTGAACTAATTTCCACTATAGGAAACTTTTTCCGTTATAGGGAATTTTTTATTTTGATCAAATGATATAGCTATTTTTTTGGCTAATTCAGCGCTATAAGAAGTTCTCGCCTACCTTCTCAATGGCGCGTTCCAGAATATCGAACAGGTCATCAATTTGCAGCTTTGTGATGATTAAGGGCGGCGAAAATACGCACATATTGATCAGCGGCCGCACAATTAGGCCCATATCATTGCACACCTCATCTAGCATCTCGCCAATTTTGCGTTCATCTTCTAGCCGTGAACCGTCTTTGCTTAGACGGGCCTCGATGCAGCCAATTAAGCCATGACCGCGCGCGTCACCGATAATTGGGAAATTGGCCAATCGGGCAAGCCGCTCTTGAAAATATGGTGAGATGTTGCGGACATGTTCCAGAATTTTGTCTCGCTCTAAAATCTCTATGTTTTTCAATGCCGCAGCACAGCTGACAGGATGGCCAGAATAAGTGTAACCATTGGAAAATAATACTTCCCCTTGATGGGTCATCCGCTCCATCATCGAATCTGAGATGATGCAGGCACCCAGTGGTAAATAGCCAGAAGTCAGGCCCTTGGCACAGGTGATAATATCGGGCTGAATACCAAAAACTTTTTCTGAGGCGAACCAATGGCCTAATCTTCCAAATCCGGTGACCACCTCGTCAGATATATAAAGAATGTCATTTGCCCGACAGATATCAAAGGTGCGCTTGTGGTATCCATCTGGTGGGACGATCACCCCGCCTGAGCTAAGAATGGGTTCGGCAATGAAGGCACCAATTTTATCTGCGCCGATGCTGTCGATAGCTTTCTGGAGGTCTTGCACCTTCGCATCGCACCAAGCGTCAACGCTCATATCATCCGGGCGCAGGTAGGGGTTCACATTAGGTAAAAAATGTACCAACCGGCTTTCTACATCAAATTTTGTAATGTCGCGCTCTTTACCACTGACAGATGCCGCCAAATAGGTTGAGCCGTGATAACCTTTCTCCCGGGCAATAATCATCTTCTTAGCAGGCCTACCAAGAGTGTTATTCATAAATTGCATTGCCCGCAGAGCCGTATCTACTGCAGTGGACCCGCCGGTAGTGAAAAACACATTATTTAGATCCCCTGGTGCAAAATCTGCTAATTTTTTGGCTAATATAGCACTAGGTCGGGTGACATTGGTAAACGGTGAAGCAAATGGCATTTTCATCACTTGAGCTGCTATTGCATCTGCCATCTCGTGTTGGCCATAACCTATTTGTACGCACCACATGCCACCAGGCCCATCAATAAATTTCTTGCCAGTTTCGTCGTACATATAAACGCCATCGGCGCCCTCAACCAACATATTGTCATATCCGCGCCAGGCATTCATATCATGCCATGGATGAATAAAATGCTCGCGGTCCCAGCTGTGTATATCTTCTGGTGATGGTGAATTTTGCATGTAGACCTCAATTTTTGTTGCTTTATAGCACCGCTCCTATGGCTTGAAGTCAAGGGCCAGTAAAATTATCGCGCGTCATGAAACGAAATTAGAGGATGATTGGGCTCAATCTGGGATTGGTATTACAAGGTTATTAGTTTCTGCCTATTTAGGTAGATTTTCAATTGGGAATTCTGCTTTTATCCAAGCTGTAAAACCGCCGGCCATATGTGCTACAGGAGCAAGGCCCATGTCCTGCGCAAGCTTCGCACTCAGCGCAGACCTCCAAGCGCTGGCGCAATAAAATACATATGTCTTGTCTTGATTGAATATTTCCTTGTGGTACGGGCTTGCTGGGTCTACCCAAAATTCCAACATACCACGTGGGCAAGAAAATGCGCCGGGGATTTTTCCAGAGCGCTGTAGCTCACGAATATCGCGCAGATCTATGATCACATGGTCCGGACTACTGATCAGCTGGCTGGCTTCCTCAACTGAAATGGTAGTGATCTCTGAATTGGCCTCTGCCACCATTTTTTTTACTGATATCGTAATGTTCTGTGCCATATGGTTTACTCCTTTGAATGTTTGGTAGCCTAAGATTTGTAAATTGCAATTGCTTAGCTAATTCTTCAGCGTCTTAATAAGACGCGTGCACCCTATTTTATGATCTATTATCTTTTGGGCGGCGCACCGCCCAAAAATAGATTGCCGTTTTGATAATCGCAGGGTTCCTCCTGCATCTGCAAATGCAGGTGCTGCCCGTCATCTTTATAAGGATGCGCGCGCGCAAGGTCTTCGTCAAAATCAATCCCAAGACCTGGAGCGGTAGGCGCTGAAATGAACCCATTCTCGACTTGAATGGAGTTTTTGATCAAAGCATCATGAAAGGGCGTTTCAATGGTCTCTGCGATCAATATATTAGGAATGGACACCGAAAGATGGATGTTGGCGGCCCATTCAACGGGGCCGGCATAAAGATGTGGCGCCATTTGTGCGTTATATACTTCAGCGATGGCCGCGATCTTTTTAGTCTCCCATATTCCACCAGAGCGTCCAAGGGCTGGCTGCAAAATAGAAGCTGCCCCTTGGCGCAGGACCTCGGCAAATTCTGCTTTTGTGGTTAGCCGCTCTCCGGTGGCGATGGGCGTGGTCACTGCTCCAGCAACCTTGGCCATTTCTGAAATATTGTCAGGTGGGACTGGCTCTTCAAACCAGAGTGGTGAGAAGGGTTCGAGTGCTGTACCCAAGCGGATGGCGCCTGCAGTTGAAAATTGCCCATGTGTACCAAAAAGTAAGTCGGCTTTATCGCCTACAGCCTCTCGGATGGCTGCGCAAAACTTCACTGATTGGGCAATATCTGATTTGGCAGGCATGTGGCCGCCACGCAGTGTGTAGGGGCCAGCGGGATCAAATTTAACGGCTGTGTAGCCCTTAGCCACAGCCGCGGCTGCGGCCTCAGCTGTTTCCTCCGGATTGCCCCAAAATCTATTTAAATCATGATGTGCGAGTGGGTAGATATAGGAATAGGCTCGAATGCGGTCGTTCATTTTGCCGCCCAATAGCGCCCAAACGGGGCGGTCGTGGTCCTTGCCAAGAATATCCCAGCACGCAATTTCCAAACCCGAAAACGCACCCATGACTGTAAGGTCAGGCCTTTGCGTGAAGCCACTTGAGTAGGCCCGGCGAAACATTAGCTCGATGTCTTCAGGGCTTTGGCCCTGCATGTGGCGCTCAAACACATCGCGGATGACATGGGTCATTGTGGTGGGGCCCAGGCTGCTGGCATAGCATTCGCCAATACCGGTGACGCCAGTGTCGGTAGTAACTTTTACAAATATCCAATAACGCCCACCCCAACCAGGAGCTGGTGGGGCTGTGATAATGACTTCTAGGTCTTGAAGTTTCATGGTGGCCTCCGTATTGTGATCTACTGCGGCGTGGGGTCTTTAGTTATTGTGCCGCTGATATGAGTATCTTGCTAAAAAAGGGTGGGATTACTTAAATAAGATTACATTTCGTTTTGCAGATCCAGTTTTTGTATGGGCGATGGCCTCGTTAATTTGATCCAAAGACCAATGGGCCGAGATCAATTCATCAAGCTTGAGGCGCCCTTGGCGATAAAGGTCAACAATCCAAGGAATATCCCTTTGGATTACTACATCGCCCATTTTACAGCCAATCATGCTCTGGGATGCGGCGGCAAAATTACTGGCCTCGTAGGAGGACGCTGCTCCAGTGGCAGGCATGCCCACCATGATAATTTTGCCACCTGTAGCAAGATAGTTTGGCGCGGTGGTATAGGCGTTCGGTGCGCCCACTGTGACAAAAACCGCATCAGCACTTCTCCCGAGGGCGGTTTTGGCCTCCTCCCACGGAGTTGCGCCAGTGGCCAAAACCCCATGAGTAGCACCAAATTCCATGGCGATGTCTAGCTTTTCAGGAAGCATATCCACGGCCACAATTCTGCGTGCTCCAGCGATGCGTGCACCTTGGATGGCGTTTAGGCCGACGCCCCCGGCACCGATAATTACTGCGTCTTGGCCGGGACGCATTTGAGCTGCGTTGACCACAGCACCAACCCCTGTAATCACCCCACAGGCAATCAATGATGCTACATCCATAGGGATATCTTCGGCGATTTTCACTATTTGGGTTTGTGCCACGACCACGCGCTCGGCAAATGCGCCGCAAGCCATGGCTTGATGTAATTTGCTGCCATCTGGCATTGTGAGTGGGCCGTAGTCGCCATCATAGGGAGTTTCGCAGCCGGTGGGGCGGCCTGTGCAGCACGAGGGACAAGTGCCGCATGATCTGATCAGTGTGACTACTACGGGATCACCTTTGCCCAGGCCTATAACCCCTTCGCCCATGGAAGTTATGCGCCCGGCGGCTTCATGGCCATAGATAGCAGGTAGGGATCCACCCCAGCCACCGTCGAGATATGTGATGTCTGAATGGCAGATGGCACAGGCCTCTAAAGTCACTTCTACTTCACCGGGCTTGGGTGCGGAAAGGTGAACATCTTGGACAGTTAAGGGCTTTCCAAAGGCATGTGCGACGGCGGCTCTGATGATTGGCATGTTGGGAATCCATTTAGAAATTTACAGTAAAGCTACGGAATGAATTGAAAGGTGCAAGAGGTTTTGCGACATTTAACGGCCAGACTTGGCTATCCCAATACTACTTTTCTGGCGGGTTACAATTATTATGAGGGTGAGTGCTACAATAGCGGCGGCCAGCAGAAAAGGAGCGCCGGGCAGGAAAACTGGCCCATTTGGCGGAGTGCCGGCATAGAATACATAGGTAAGCACCAATGGTGCAAAAATTACAGCAAGGGATTGGGTTGAAGAGATGATCCCTTGGATTTCACCTTGTTGTTTGGTGGCTGCCTTGTTGGCCATGATGCCTCGCATGGCGGCGATAACTAATGAGCCTAAGGCCGAAATTGGTGCAAGCAACAGTGCCCAAAATCCTGATGTCAGTAATCCCAAAACTATGAAAATCCTGATGTTGAACACGGGGCCCAACTCAATCGTACGCCGTTCTCCTAGCCACGGTAGAATATGGCGTATTAAGATACCCTCGACCACTGCAACGGAGATGCCAAAGGAGGCTAGTGAAATGCTAACCATGGCTGAGTCCCAATTGAACTGAGCTTTTGCGAAGTAAACCCAGACGGCAGGATAGACGTAGAACGCAAACTGATAGAGAAAAAATAACAGTAAAAAGCGAGATAGGTCGGTTATTTTTTGAATTTGGGTAAGGGCTTGCAATGGATTGGCGCGTTTTAGGTCAAATGGGTGCCGAGTATTGTTGGTTACCGTTTCTGTCACGACAAAGTATCCCAGCACCAAGTTAAATGTAGCGAGACCGGCTGCGGCAAAGAAGGGCACGCGTAAGCCAAATTCACCCCTCCCCATGAGTGGTCCAAGGATGAACCCAATCCCAAAGGTAGCGCCGAGGATGCCGAAGTTGGCCGTGCGATTTTTCGGCAGTGGAGATATCGGAGATGAATGCGGCGGCGGTGGCCTTTGTTGTGGCTGCGATGCCACCAATAACCCAGGTTAAGACCAGCAGCCATACAGAATGAGCCAGACCCATTACGATGAAATCTACGGCGATGATTATCAATGATACCAATAGGATCGGCCTGCGGCCAAAACGGTCACTAAGTGATCCTATGTTGGGGCCAAAAATGAACTGCATTATTGCAAATACCGTGGCTAACATTCCACCCCAAATGGCTGCATTGCCCAGATCCCCACCTTCTATCTCCAGTAAAAGGTCCGGCATCACTGGAATTATGAGGCCTATCCCCATCGCATCAATGGTTAAGGTGATTATGATAAAGGTGAAGGCCAGGTGTTGTTCATGGTGATAGCCTTATAAATTAGTTAAATATGGCCGGTAGAATGCAAAAAAGTATTCAGAAGTCTGGCAAATTCCTCGGGTTGTTCGACACAGGGCAGGTGACCTGCCCCGCGGATGATGTGAAAGCTACTGCCTGGGATCAAATCCAAAGTTTCACGCACTAAATCTGGCGGAGTTGAGCTGTCGTGATTGCCCGCAATTCCCATTACAGGTAGGCGTAGGGCTGATGTGGTAGCTATGAAATCAGTGTGGGCTATTGCGTGGGCGCAACCAATATAGCCTTCCGGGCGGGTGGCCTGCAGCATATTTTTCCAGGGCAACATGCCTCCAGAGTTGTACATTCTAGGGCTGAACCACCGGCTCATAGTAGCATCTGATACTGGGCCCATACCATTTTTTTGGATGCTATCGATACGATCTTGCCAGATTGTCGAAGTGGCTATTTTAGCAGCAGTATTAGACAATACCATGGCGCGTATTAAATCTAGGCGCTTTGTAGCGAGGCCTTGGGCTATCATGCCGCCAATAGATAGGCCAACAAAGAGACAATCGCGCACGTTTAAATATTCCAGAAGTGCTTCGGCGTCAGAAATTAAAGCTCCCATGGCATATGGTGCATCTGGACAATCGGTGAGGCCGTGGCCACGCATGTCATAACGAATAATCCTGAGGCCTTCCGCCAGAAGGGGTATGATTTGATCCCAAAGGCGCATGTCAGTCCCAAGAGAATTTGAAAAGACGAGTGGTGCGCCATTTGGATCACCTTCCTCTCGATAGTGAATGTGCATTCCATTTCTCTCAAAAACTTGCATGGCTCTTCCTTGTTGATAATGCACCGTTATGGTTATCTCAAACTTATGGAGGATTCGATGGCTATCACAACCTGTGTCTTTGATGCTTATGGTACTTTATTTGATGTGGCATCTGCCGCGCGCATGGCTGCCGCGCGTCCTGAAAATTCTGAGATTTCTGAGAGCTGGGCCAAATTAGCCAATGACTGGCGCCTTAAGCAACTACAATACTCATGGCTGCGTACAATAACAGACGCGCACACAGATTTCTGGCAGGTCACGCAGGACGGTTTGGACTGGGCCATGGAGGCTAACGGGGTCAGTGGGGTGCGGTTGCGAACTGAACTTTTGGAACTTTATTGGAACCTTACAGCCTATTCTGAGGTTCCCAAAATGTTAGGATCTTTGAAGGCAGCTGGCTTGAAAACAGCAATTTTGTCGAATGGCTCGCCTGATATGTTGGAGGGCGCTGTTTCTTCTGCGGGTATTGGAAATCGCTTGGATGCAGTTTTGTCAGTAGAGCCTATTTGCATTTTCAAGCCAGACCGCCGTGTCTATGATTTGGTGGGCGAGCATTTCAACTGCACTTCAGAGGAAGTGTTGTTCGTGTCGTCCAACGGCTGGGATGCCGCGGGGGCAGCTGGATATGGGTTCACAACCGCGTGGGTAAATAGGGCTGGAGAGCCGCTGGATCGTTTGCCTTGGTTACCACACCATGAGCTGAAAGACCTCACCGAAATTCCAACTTTAGCGGGAGTTTAAGCAATCAATATTGAGATGATACGAGCAGCGGCGCGGAGACTTGACGGGCACGTGCGCCGCACACCACTTCTGAATTCAACATTTGTTGACGAGATTGCGGGTCGCCGGGTGTTGATGAAAGCGGAAGCGCTTCAGCATACTGGATCGTTCAAATTCCGCGGTGGTTGGTCGGCGGTGTCGGCTCTGTTGCCAGAAGCCAAAGAAGCTGGGGTAATTGCCTTTTCGTCTGGGAACCAGCTCATCACGCAGCACTGCGCGGCCGCCAAGGTGCTGCTTGTGCCGGGCCAGTCGTTCATGCCATCCAACGCGCCAAAGCTGAAGGTTGAGAACACGCGGGCTTTGGGTGCTGAGGTGATCTTGTATGATCGTGATACCGAGGATCGCGAAGAGATTGGACGAAGGCTTTCAAAGCTGCGTGGCTTGACGTTGATACAAGCCCTACGATGAGCCAGAGGTAATCGCTGGCCAAGGTACTTGCGGTTTGGAGATAGCCGAGCAAGCTATCGCTAAGGGGGTGACTGTGGCCGATGTCTTAGTGTGTTGTGGCGGTGGTGGTCTAACTTCGGGCATTGCGTTGGCCTTGGAAGCTGATGCACCCAAGATGCGGGTAAGGCCCGTGGAGCCAACAGATTTTGACGATGTGACTAGGTCGTTAGCCACGGGTAAGCCCCAAATTAATGCGCGGCTCGGGGGCAGCATTTGCGATGCGATTATAACTCCAACGCCCGGTTCTTTAACATTTCCAATTATGCAGCGCCTCTGCGGTAATGGCATTGTCGTGCCAGAAAAAGATTGCCTGCGTGCGATGTCAGTTGCCTTCACCCGATTCAAGGTTGTGTTGGAGCCCGGTGGCGCCATAGCTTTGGCGGCGGCTCTTTATCATGGGGATCAACTTTCAGGCGAAGATGTGATTTGTATCGCTTCTGGCGGGAATGTGGATGCAGAGATGTTTGCGCGTGCTCTTGCGGAATATCCCTGCACCTAATGGTATCAAGCGTTGGAAGCCTTAGAAGTTTTCTGGCTGTGGCAGTCCTAAAATATGTAGGCCGCCATCGACCATGATGGTTTCGCCTGTAGTACATTCACCATAGTCTGACGCTAGGTAAACCGCCGTGCCCCCGATGGAGGCTTTGGTTGCGTTAGCCCTTAAAGGAGCGTTGGCCTCAGTAAAGCGGAATGTTTTACGCGCGCCCCCAATAGCCGCTCCGGAGAGGGTTTTCATTGGACCTGGTGAGATAGCATTGACGCGGATTTTTTGTGGACCCAAATCATTGGCAAGATATACAACAGCAGATTCTAGAGCTGCTTTTGCAACGCCCATAACGTTATACCAAGGCGTGGCTTTTCGACTGCCTTGATAAGTCAAAGTGATCAAAGTGCCGCCGTCTTTCATCAAAGGCTCTGCTTTTTTGGCCATGTCGATAAAGGAATAGGCTGAAATCTCAAGTGAGTTTTTAAAATTTTCTCTGCTGGTGTTGATAAAGCGACCGGTGAGTTCGTTTTTGTCGGAATAGGCGATCGCGTGAATAGCAAAATCAATGCTACCCCACTTTTCGGCCAAAGTATCAAAGGCCCCTTGAGTGCTTGCGTCATCTTGAACGTTGTAGTCTAAAACTAAATCTACGCCCAACTCAGCTGCCAAAGGTTTAACCTTTTCGCCAAAAACGTCCATTTGCACGCCGAAGGCTAACTCTGCGCCCTCAGCTTTCATCGCTTCGGCGATGCCCCAAGCGATGGACCGGTTGTTGGCTATACCCGTAATCAGACCACGTTTGCCTTTGAGAAGTTCTGCCATAATTTTATCCGTTAAATTTGCTAAAGATCAATGTTGCGTTGGTTCCACCGAAACCGAAGCTATTGGACAGGATGGTGTCCAGTTCAACATTGTCTTGTAGTTGGGTGACAATTTCTCCAGCGTCTAGCGCAGGATCGAGATCTTGGACGTTTGCCGATGCCGAAATGAAGCTATTTTGCATCATCGACAGCGAGTAAATTGCTTCATGCACGGAAGTCGCGCCCAGAGAATGGCCGGTCAACGATTTGGTAGACGAGATTGGCGGAGTTGCCCCACGGCCAAAAATATTACGGATGGCCTGAACCTCTGTTACATCGCCTGCGGGGGTCGAGGTGCCGTGAGAATTGATATAGTTGATCTTGCGATCTGAATCCAACATGGAGATGGCTTGACGCATTGAGCGTTCGCCACCTTCGCCGGATGGTGATACCATATCCGCGCCATCTGACGTTGCGCCGTAGCCAGTTAATTCTGCGTAAATTTTAGCTCCACGAGATTTTGCATGCTCCAGCTCTTCGAGAACCAGAACCCCCCCACCACCGGCGATGACAAACCCGTCACGATTTGCATCATAAGGCTCTTGAAGCCTTTTCAGGGGTTTCATTATATTTTGAAGACATCGCGTTCATTGCGTCAAACAAACAAGACAATGACCAATGTACTTCTTCGCCGCCACCGGCGAAAACTACATCTTGCTTACCCAGCTGGATTTGTTCCATGCCATTGCCGATACAATGTGCGGATGTAGCACAAGCAGAAGTGATGGAGTAGTTAACACCTTTGATTTTAAATGGTGTGGCTAGCGTTGCCGAATGAGCGGAGCTCATACAGCGTGTAACCATGAAAGGGCCCATGCGTTTTGGTCCACCACGATTTTTTACTACGTCAAAAGCTGTATGGAAATTTGCCGTAGACGGACCACCGGACCCCATTATCAGGCCCGTGCGTACATTTGACACTTCGTCCGCCTCTAGACCAGAATCAGCTATGGCCTGTTGCATAGCTAAGTAGTTATATCCTGCGCCCACGCCCATAAAACGCATGTGACGTTTGTCGATGTGATCTGCAGGATTAATCTTTGGAATACCTGCAACTCGGCTCCGAAACCCGTTTTCGGCATATTCTGGTTCAAACGAAATCCCTGAACGACCTGCCTTGAGCGCATCGGTGACTTCTTCGAAATTATTTCCTATAGGTGAGATGATACCCAAACCTGTTATGACTACGCGGCGCATGTGGCCCCCTCAGTTTAATCGGTGAACAAGCCAACTTTCATGTTGGCGGTTGTATAAATTTCTTTGCCATCGGCAAACATGCGCCCATCAGCCATGCCAAGTTTTAATTTCCTGTTAATAACACGCGTGAAGTCAACATGATAGGTGATCATTTTGACTTTGGGCGTTACCATGTCCGTGAATTTAACTTCGCCAACACCTAGAGCGCGTCCACGTCCCGGCATACCGCGCCAGCCAAGATTAAATCCGGTCAATTGCCATAATGCATCCAAGCCCAAACAGCCGGGCATAACGGGATCACCAGGAAAGTGGCATTTGAAAAACCATAGTTCTGGGTCGACATCAAATTCGGCAATCACATGACCCTTGCCGTGCAAGCCGCCATCTTCGCTAATCTCAGTTACGCGATCCATCATAAGCATCGGGGGTTCTGGTAATTGTGCATTGCCGTGGCCGAACAGCTCGCCGCGAGCACATTTCAAGAGACCTTCTTTGTCAAATGAGGTCGGAAAATCTGATGGCATGTTTAGCTCCTGCGTTTCCTAATTAAATAGATTATAAGCTCTATATACGTCTCAGTTTATGAGGCAAGAGCGGCATATCCCAGACATTCTTCAATGGTTGCTGATAATTTGCACGATTTACCATTGAAAATTGGTTTCAAGCCGTCATATTGGGAACATGGACCAGAATGCAATGCACAGCTACTCCGCTCAAAACTGTCGACCTATGGTTGTCCAGTGGTAGATTGCGGCCAACGCGACAGCGCGTGATCCTGGCGCAGCGATTGATTGGGGACGGTCGAAATCGTCATGTTACTGCTGAAAGCCTGTTTGCAGCTAGCAACGATCATGAGGATAAAGTATCGTTAGCTACCGTCTATAATACTTTGCGGGCCTTTTGTGATGCCGGTTTGATGCGCGAAATTACTGTGGATGGAGCTAAGAGCTATTTCGACACAAACATGGCAGACCACCCACATTTTTATTGGGAAGATACAGCGGAGCTCGTCGATGCTCCGGCTGATCAATTGAAGATTAGTATTTTGCCTGATGCACCGGAAGGTGGGGAAATTGCCAAGGTTGACGTGGTTATCCGCTTACGGCGCAAACCCTAAGACCTTTGGTGTGTTGATGTTAAGCTGCGAACGGGAGCCTACGACTGTTTTGGGCGGTCGACCGGTCAATTGGAATAAATACTTAAAACCCAGAAACATCAGATCCTCTAAAGTCACATGCATTGCAAGGGGCGATTTCACGCGGTATCAGCGCAGAAATTAAGAAATTTCCAATAAAGGACACAGCAATGGCCGATGTGAAAAAGCTGTTCATCAAAACATACGGATGCCAGATGAATGTCTATGACAGTGAGCGGATGGCAGAAACGCTTGGGGAACAGGGCTACGTGCATACTGACACTGCAGATGACGCGGATATGATTTTGCTCAACACCTGCCATATTCGTGAGAAGGCTGCTGAAAAAATTTATTCGGAGCTAGGGAAATTTAAAGGCTTAAAAGCTGCCAACCCTAATTTGAAAATTGGCGTGGCTGGCTGCGTTGCCCAAGCGGAAGGTGCTGAAATCATACGCCGTCAACCAATGGTGGACTTGGTCGTAGGACCACAATCTTACCACAAATTGCCTCAGATGGAGGCCAGAGTCCAGACTGGAAAACGTGCGCTTGATACTGATTTCCCTGAAGAAGATAAATTTGACCATCTTGCCAAACGCCCCAAAGCTAAGCGTGGTCCGACGGCGTTTTTGACAGTGCAAGAAGGCTGTGACAAATTTTGTGCATTTTGTGTAGTACCATACACACGAGGAGCCGAAGTCAGTCGCTCTGCGAGCCGGGTTTTTTCTGAGGCAGCTGATCTTGTGAAACGTGGCGTACGTGAAATCACACTGTTGGGTCAAAATGTGAATGCATATCATGGGCATCAGGACGGTTTAGCTGGATTGATCTGGAAATTGTCGGAGATCCCACAGCTAGAACGCATCCGCTTTACCACTAGTCATCCTAACGACATGGACGGTGCCTTGATCGACGCGCATCGCACCTGCGATAAACTGATGCCCTATCTGCATTTACCCGTGCAATCTGGCAGTGACCGTATTCTCAAAGCCATGAATCGCAAACATACCCGCGACAGTTATTTTACCGTGGTGGACCGCATCCGCAAAGCTCGGCCTGATCTTTTATTGTCTGGTGACTTCATTGTAGGTTTTCCTGGTGAGACCGATCAAGATTTTGCTGATACGTTAGATTTAGTGCGGAGGGTGGGTTACGGTCAGGCCTATTCGTTTAAATATTCTGCCCGGCCCGGTACGCCTGCCGCTGAAAAAGATGGGGTCGATCCAGCAGTTGCCTCCAGGCGGTTGCAAGAATTACAATCATTACTGACAGAACAACAATATGCCGCCCAAGCTGCTATGGTGGGGCGAGAGGTTAAAGTGCTATTTGAGAAAAAAGGCCGCCGCGAGGGTCAGTTGATTGGGAAATCTGAATATCTTCACGCTGTACATGCGATAGCGGCGGACCACATGGTTGGCAAAGTCGTAAGCGTTCGGATCATCAACGATATGACCAATTCTCTTACTGGTGAAGTTGTAGGATAAGATTATTTCGTTGTGGCATTTGACGGTTAGTGGATTGCACTTATTTACAATTAAACGAAAGCAAGCCAAGAGATTAAAGAGTTTTTGTTTGTACATGCTAGCACTCTTGCTACATTCGAATTACTATATTCTATTTTACACTTGCCGTAATAGGGGACAACCTTGGTAGATGACGCCTCAATAGCTACCGCCGCTCAAAACGAAACCCGAGTTGAATTCCCTGACAACCGCCTGCTGGCAGAACTTTGTGGAGAATTTGATCGCAATCTTACCACTATTGAAACTGCGCAATCCATCCAGATTGTTCGGCGGGGCAATCAGTTGTTCTTAGTGGGCGACGGGGACGCCCGTGTGCGGGCAGAATCAATTTTGCAATCACTTTATACCAGATTGGAGCAAGGCCGGCATGTATTGGCTGCAGATGTGACTGCTGAACTGCGGATGAATGTGGTGGGCGGGGATGCGACGAAGACAGGCAAACAGATGGAAATGTTTCGAGGTGGCGCAGTTGAGATCAAAACTCGTAAAAAACTGGTTGAGCCACGCACTGAGGCGCAAAAAGCCTACGTCCGGTCTTTGTTTAAAAACGAGCTATCTTTTGGAATAGGCCCAGCGGGCACAGGTAAAACTTATTTGGCAGTAGCTGTGGCAGTGTCAATGTTTATTACTGGGCGAGTTGATAAGATTATACTGTCACGCCCTGCAGTCGAGGCCGGTGAACGCTTGGGGTTCTTGCCGGGTGACATGAAAGAAAAAGTGGATCCTTACATGCAGCCGCTTTATGATGCATTGAATGATTTCCTGCCGGCTAAACAAATGGCCAAGCTGATGGAAGACAAGGCTATTGAAATTGCCCCGTTAGCCTTCATGCGTGGGCGTACCTTGGCCAATGCATTTGTGGTGCTGGATGAGGCACAAAATGCGACATCGATGCAGATGAAGATGTTTTTGACACGGTTGGGCGAAGGCAGCCGCATGGTGATCACTGGGGACCGTACGCAGATCGATTTGCCGCGTGGGGTGCAATCTGGCCTGGCGGATGCAGAGCGTTTGCTCCAAGAAATCCCAAAAATCAGCTTTAACTATTTCACCTCCAAAGATGTGGTGCGCCATCCTTTGGTTGCGGAAATTATTGATGCCTATGACGCAGACACTCCATGAGCCTCAGCTTTGAGTTTGTGATTGAAGACACCCGATGGGACGCGCAAAACCTTGCGGAGATTGGGGCACGGGTGGGCACTTCTTTATCGGAGCATCTGATATTTCCAGAGGATGCCAGTGCCGTTGTTATGGCCTGTAGTGATGAGGAGATTGCGCGGCTCAACAAGGATTTTCGCGGCATACCGCAACCGACGAATGTGTTGTCTTGGCCCTCTACTGATCTGGTCAGTGATGTGGCCGGGCAAGTTCCGAGCTTGGCCTTTGATCCAGAGCTTGGCGATATTGCATTATCATTTGAGACTTGTACTGGCGAGGCGGAGGCGTCTGGTATTGCAATTGCAGACCACGTGACCCATCTCTTGATACACGCATCGTTGCATCTTCTTGGTTATGACCACATAAAAGAAAGGGACGCGGAATTGATGGAACAAATCGAGATCTATGTCCTTGCCAAGCTTGGTATTTCCAATCCATATGACATAAATGATGAAAGCCAATGAACGGTATTATGCCACATATAGATGATCAAAATGGCGGCTCTGATGCCGCCGACGACCCGTCAAGTACGGGTTTACAGGCGCTTGGCTTTTGGGGCCGGCTTAAATGGGCCTTTTCAAAACAGCTTCTGGATCTGGACCCCTCGGGCTACACCGGGCCTCAGGGTGAAGATATCACACCGGGCATTTGGAATTTGCGGCAGCTGCGCGTTGAAGATGTGATGGTGCCGAAAGCTGACATCAAATCTGTGCCGGTGACGATCACAAAAGAAGACCTTGTAAATGTATTTCGTGACACGGGCTTGACTCGATTGCCGGTTTACAATGGTACTTTGGATACGCCACTCGGTTTTGCGCATTTAAAAGATATAGCACTTAAGCATGGGTTCAACGGCTCCGGTGGACGCTTGGCCCTGAAAACCATGTTGCGCCCCTTATTGTTTGTACCGCCCTCAATGCCAATCGGTGTCTTGCTGACAAAGATGCAAGCGGACCGCATTCACATGGCCTTGGTGATCGATGAATATGGCGGCACGGATGGCTTGGTGACGATTGAAGATTTGATCGAGCAAGTGATTGGCGAAATCGAAGATGAACATGACCAAGACGAGGGCGCTTTTTGGCTAATTGAAAAGCCTGGGTGCTATCTGGCACAGGCCAAAGCCCCTTTGGATGAATTTCAGCAAGAAATTGGGCGAGATTTGACCGAAGTTGCTGAAGTTGATCCTGAAGAAGTGGATACGCTTGGTGGCTTGGTTTTTATGTTGTTGGGGCGCGTTCCTGCACGCGGGGAGGTGATCAACCATCCTGCGGGCGTTGAGTTTGAAATCGTCGATGCCGATCCGCGCCGTATCAAAAGGCTTCGGGCCCATGTTCGACACGCTGATACCGATTAATCTGTGGCACAAAGCACCGCGTTGGAAGCGGCTGCTGATGATTTTTGCGGCGGGGGGGCTGGCCGGATCGGGCCAAGCTCCCATCGACACGCCAGCTCTAACGCTTTTGGGTCTGGGCTTTGGGCTTTGGGCAATTCACCAATCCTCTGACACTTCTTATTTCTCCACTGGTTGGCTGTTAGGCAGTGGCTATTTTGCCGCGTCTCTGGCTTGGATCATGGAGCCGTTTTTGGTAAATTTGGAGGCGACCGGCTGGATGGCGCCTTTTGCGCTTGCGGCAATGGCTGGGGGCTTGGCGCTTTTCTGGGGGGTGACTTCGGCTTTGGTTAAAGGTCGAGCACCGCTGTTGATCTGCCTCGCGCTCTTGGCAGCTGAAGTAGCCCGCTCCTATGTGTTTACCGGCTTTCCTTGGGGCTTGATTGGCTATGTGTGGATTGACACGCCGCTGTATCAACTGGCCGCCGTGTTGGGTCCATATGGCATGACATTGCTGACGCTTGTCATGGCCTACGGGGTGGCACATGCGCGATTGGTTTATTCAGTGGCGCTCATCGCCTTTGCTTTTGTGTTCCAAATTGTTCCAAATATTGCTGCTGTGGAAACGTCACATGGCGCAGCCATTGTGCGGCTTATTCATCCCAATGTGGCGCAGTCTGATAAATGGAATCTCAGATAAAATGGAGGGTATTTATCAGCGCCACATGGCATTGACGCAGGCGGACCCGCCGGTTGATTTGATTGTTTGGTCAGAAACTTCAGTCTATTTACCCATCGATGTAGCCAAGAGCGAGATCGCGGCTGTGGCACAAGATGCCCCGATTATAGTTGGATATCAGAGCAGTCGCGCCGAAGGTCTTTATTTCAACACCCTTGGGATCATTTCTCCTCAAGGAGAATTGCAGGCGGAATACCACAAAAGCCGATTGGTGCCTTTTGGTGAATATCTGCCCCTCGCGTGGGTGGCTGGCTGGTTTGGCCTTCAGCGTGCGGGGTTTTCATCTGGAGATGGGCCGAGCACGCTGAAGATTGACGGTATTGGCCAGATCCAGCCCTTAATTTGCTACGAGGGCATTTTCCCACAGTTTGTTGGCCGCAGCGCGGTTCGACCTGACCTTTTGATTTTGATCACCAATGATGCATGGTTCGGCGCGGGGCAGGGGCCTGCGCAGCATTTCGCCCAAGCCCGCGCCCGTGCAATCGAGTTGGGCTTGCCCATGGTCAGGGTGGCAAATCGTGGCGTGAGTACGGTGATCGATCCACGTGGGGGATATGGTGCACGGCTTCAGGGAGAGGACACGGGATTTGTTGACGTGCCGCTTCCCGCCCGTCTTCCTACCCCATTTTTTGCTACATACCCTTGGGCTGCAACCATATTTATGGCGCTATGGCTCTGTGTCGCCGCGTTTTGGCGTCGCACTGGACATAAGTGTTGACGCTGATCTTTAGGACTTCTAGGTAGTCTTCACTGCAACGGCTTCCTGACGCAGTTTACATTTCACTGGAGCAGGCTTCATGGCACGATCAAATTTTATTTTCACCTCAGAATCTGTTTCTGAAGGCCATCCTGATAAGCTTTGTGACCGTATATCGGACGCTGTCTTGGATGCATTTTTAGCCGAAGAACCCGAAGCGCGTGTCGCGGCAGAAACTTTGCCACCACCAACCGCGTTATTATCGGCGGTGAAGTTGGACTAACAGACCAAGCTAAACTCTCGCAATATATGGGCCAGATTGAGAAAATCGTCCGTGATTGCATAAAAGACATTGGCTACGAGCAAGACAAATTTCACTGGAAGACTATTGAAGTCACCAAT
>CAJJBZ010000002.1 GCA_905182535.1 uncultured Planktomarina sp. | reverse complement strand
GCCTTCTGACTATGAATCCAGATTAAATATTTAGTGCAATATTTTAGTAGTCTTTAGTGCTAAGATGACTGGCCGTCGTAACCGAATTTGTTCCTCTAAACCAAGGTGTTCGGATTTTGATGATGCTAATCTAGGGGAATAACTATGAAAGTCATTATGTTAGCAGCTGGCCTTGGTAGCCGGCTTGGGCAGACAAGTGCTGAAATTGGACCGAAAGTCTTAATGCAGTTTGGCGGAAAATCCTTGTTAGAGCGCCACATTGATATCTTCAAGGCGCAGGGGATTAGCGAATTAGTGCTTGGTGTAGGTTTCCAACATGATAAAATTCAGCATGAGATTGAGAGATTAGAAGCAGAAAGTTTTGTCCGAACTTTGTTCAATAAGGACTTTGAAGAGGGGAATATCATTACGCTGTCATTGCTTCGCGATGAGTTCTGTTGCGGCGAGCCCGTTATTCTAATGGATGCCGACATTCTATATGATGAAAGGTTGTTGGAGCGCCTCATCAAATCTCAACATTCCAATTGTTTACTTATCGACCGATCTTTTGAACCTGGCGATGAGCCTGTCAAAATATGTATACGTGAAGGCGATATCATCGAGTTTCGTAAATGGTTGACTGCTGATTCAGATTTTTGTGGTGAGTCTGTCGGATTTTTCAAGTTTTCTGCCGAAATTGCTACTAAGATCATGCTTCAGGCCGATCTTAGTCTGCGACAGGGTCGTAGGCATGAGCCTTATGAAGAAACAATCCGTGACGTTTTGCTGACATCACCACGCGGAAAGTTTGCCTTTGAGGACATTACGGGCCTGCCTTGGATTGAAATCGATTTTGCCGAAGATGTTGAGCGTGCTAAAACTGAGATACTACCCCAAATTTCCAAAGCAATCGTAGATCGAGCTTTGATCAGTCAACTGGATAGGAATAAAGATCAGAGTTTGAGGTCGACGTCATGATTGGGATACCAACTCTTTTCAGTAGTCATTTTACCGGCGCGTTAATCACTGCAAGCCTTTATTTTACAGCCTATCTTTCATTGGTTCGTTTGTTGCGGTATTGGCGGAATTGGTATTCCCCGCCCATCTCATTGTCTTTGCTGACGACAGTGCTGGCGCTCACCACAGTTATTCAAATCTCATTTTCGCAGTCTGGGTTTAGCTGGTTATCTTTAATCCTGGCTGCTAGTTTCATCGCCTACTTGTTCACCAACATTACAGCAACCGCCTTAGCCTTTAAGCCTTCTGAGCCTCGGCCAGTGATTCATTTTTTGGCAAAATACGCTGAATATAGTGGGTTGTGGATAATCCCAGCTGCTACTGTTGTTGGGTACCTGCTGCCAGACCCAAAGCTGCTGGGATTGTTGGTAACGGCAATTGCCATAGAATTGGCATGGTTTCTTCGCTGTAGAAGTACCAATCGTAAATTATATCCCTTGAATAAACTTGACCTGTTGGTTTTGCAAACACAGGCAAATGGCAATATTGCAGACTTTGCGAAACAACACTCGATCAGTGAATTGCATATATCACCAAACGGCGGTGTTAACTGGCTTGGTTGCAAAAAAAATTCTTTGCCCTGTCCATTGAACTTTTACGTAAACCGTCTTGGTTTAAATACCCCACCTTGTTGCCGTGAGCATTTTGAAGACCTAGGAAGGTTTGTGACTGATTGTCTAAGAGACATTAATGCCACTCATTGGATTGATGGTGGCACACTTTTAGGAGCTGTCCGGGAAAACGGCGCCATGCTCGCATGGGAAGACGATATCGATATATCAGTTTTGCTCGATGATGATACGACTTGGGATAAGCTCTGCGCCACCCTATCTGCACGCGGTGATAAAGACGGATATTATGTTGATATATTTGAAAAATTAGGCTTTATAGTGATTTCCTATGACAAGCCAAAATCTTGGCCACTCCGATGGGAACGCAACCGGATGCGTGGCGAAATTCATCTCGATCTTGTAGGGTACAGACATGCCACAAATAAAGGCCAACGTGTTCTAGAAAGACAGCTTCTTAAAGGCTCTATGCCGGTTATGGAAAGTGGATGGCACGGCGTGCCAATAGATATTATCCTACCGACCACAACAATTAATTTTTTAGGTTCAGACATCCCTTGCCCAAGTCAGCCTGAAGCTTTCCTACAAACTGTATACGGCGACTTTCAAACTGTCGAACTGACTTATGTTGATGCAACCGCTGCTAAAATTCGAGCTGACATTAACTAATTTTCACCTCCAGTTCCTGATAGATGGTTAATTTAGACCATCTATCAAAGTATTATCCCATGGAACAACTAGGTATGAGTAAGGCTTAAATCTATCTAGGCTCTGTCAGATTAAACTTGCTTGAAGCGGGTAAGGCTAATTTGGGTACTGTCAGACAAAACTACTTGAGATCGGACGAGCGACTTTATAGCGTTTTCTAATGATAAAACACTCCCCATTTCGCTACTTTAAAACCAGCCCGGAGGTTATTCGTTTGGCGGCAATGCTGTCTGTTTGTTTCCCACCACCACCGCCTTCAAGAAAGCCTTGGACAAACTAACCGGCGTCTATCAGTCCCGTACTTCGAGTGGGATGCAATGGCAGGGTATCAAGCCTGCCCTACAGTTCTAAGCCCAGATCAGTGTAGGTAGTGTAGTCTGTGTAGGCATTTTGGGAAACTTTCTACTGGGATATTTCCGGGGACTTTTGCGATTTGCCTACACTACCTACACTAACTACACTCTTATCTCTCTTCTTTAACGAGAAAGGGGTATTAATAAGGGACACCTTCCTCGTTGAAGTAGCATCCACAAACAGCCCCCGCACTCTGCTCAGTAGAAACCGTCAAGTCCGGCCACTTAAGTCAGATACTACTAGTTTACGAACTCCAGTCACCAATCTCGGGTCAGGCTCATATACGGCATCCCCAGGGGGTGGGGTGGCACATGCATGGGGTAGCAGCCGTAGACCAAACCGTAGACCAAATTACGCCTGTTGCAGGAACCAGAATGAGACAGTAGCCTTGTTTTGTAAGGTTAATGCTAAGCGTTGGTGCCTACTGGCGGAGCCAATCCTCTTCTGGGCACCACAAATCACAGTTAAGTATTTGTAATTATTATATAAAAATTGGTTTGGTGCCTGCGAAACCTAGCCGCAGGACCACTTTCTGGACCACTTTGTTATTCGTGACAAAATGGGGAATGTTTTGTTATCCAAAGAAGCTGCAAAGTCGCCCTGCCCGTCTCAAGTGGTTTTGTCTGACAGCACCATGAATTTACAATTGACCTATCAACGCATCGACTGCCGCATCAGCATGGATTAATGCCTGATCATCCTTAAAGCGTTTGTCAGCAGCGATGAATGTAACATCTGTGATCCCAATGAAGCCAAGAATGTGACGTATATAGCCGCTTGCAAAATCAATATCTGATCCTAGCGCGTAATTAGTTTCCAAAAATACTTTAGTTACGATCTAATGAGGGACTGGTGTTTAATCGTGTTTAACTCTTTGATGCCTAATAAGTTGAAAACACAGACCTCTGTGGCTTCCGGAAACCTAAGTTGTATGGTGGCAGTAGGGTTGTTTTCTTTTGGCTTTCCAGCGGCAGATAGCCTTTTGGAAACGTGGGGCGTAATTTCCCTTATCACCTTAAGAAATTTATTAGGATTACTGTTTTTAGTGGGACTGATGGCCTTTAAGATGAGCGTCAGTTCACTGGCTCAACTGCCTTGGATAAAAGGGTTTTGGATTGGTTTTTTTGGCTTTGGCATTGGTTCAATGCTCCTGCTTCTTTCACAATCTATGACAAATGCAGTGACCGCCGCTCTGGCTGCCGCGACAATGCCAATATGTGCAGTTGCGCTCGAGGTGGCCTTTGACGGCAAACGCCTTACTTTGAACTTTTTGGCTGGCGTAGCCCTTGTCGTACTAGGCGGTTTGACTGCCTCTGGCATCCAATTCGGCGATTTTCAAATTGGGTTGGGTTTTTTGATCGGCTTGTGTGCCTCCTCACTTTTTGCTTGGGGTTCGCGAGCAACGGTCAAGGGATTTCCAGAATTGACACCACTTGCAAGGACCACCGTTACAACCCTTGGCATGACAGGATTCTGCGTTTTTGTGTTCTTTGGTGCCCTCATTTTCAAAATACCAGGCGCAACAATTCCAACGCCAACAAACAATGATTTTATTTTACTTTTAATTTATGCTTGGTGTGCATTGGGGATCTCTCAATGGATGTGGATCCGTGGGGTTGGTCAGGTTGGGATCGGCGTAGCCTCTTTTCATCTTAATGCAGCACCATTTTATGTAATGATGATTATGTTATTATTTGGCTATGGTTGGAACTGGCTACAAGCCATTGGCGCCTGTATTCTGGCCGTTGGTGTTATTATGGCTCAAAGTAAGCCCAAACTGGATAGCATAGTGAAATCAAGTCACTGGAGCGTGAAACACTTGGTGCACCTCCGATCTAAGAGGACCGCTTTCGGGACCGCTTTTATATTTTAGAACTAAAATAAGTATATGTAATTAAACACAATTATAGAAAGTTCGACGTCCTCTTCTGGGCACCACAAATCACATTTAAGTAATTGTAATTATTATATAAAAATTGGTTTGGTGCCTGCGAAACCTAGCCGCAGGACCACTTTGTAAATCTGTTTCGTCTGCGTAATATGTCCAAACGGTTTAGAGGTATGGCGTCTGAAATGTGAACCTTGTATATTTCCAATCACCGTGGCCTTATCTGACATCGCTAAATCGCCAGAACAGTTAAGGAGACGTCTATGGAAATCATGAAAGCCGGATCACGGCCAACTAAACTTGCCTCCTCCGACTGGTTCACAGGCACGGTATGGCAGGACCCTATCGTTGAGGCTCCAGAGCCAGCGCGAGTTCGTGCGTTGAAAGTGGCGTTTGAGCCGGGAGCACGCACAGCTTGGCATACGCACCCTCTAGGACAGACATTACACGTGGTGAGCGGCATTGGCCTTGTTGGGCTTAGAAATGAGCAGCCACAGGTTATTAAGGCCGGAGATACCGTCTGGATACCGCCGGGAGAGGAACACTGGCATGGAGCGACAGCTGGCAACAGCATGGCCCATATAGCCATTCAGGAAGCGTTGGACGGACGAGTAGCCGAGTGGCTGGAGAAGGTGTCTGACGAGGATTACTCAGGCTTAGCAGAATGATGTTACTGCGATGACTTTAGCAAATCTAAGCGCGTTTTTTACCGAAGTAGAAAACTGCAAAACCAATCTGAAAATCTTAAAACAAAAAGTTACAAAATGGTCTTAGCGGCAGCACGAGAGGACAAGCCAACAGTCGCGGTGATCTTAATGTTTTTAGCGGTTTTTCTGTTCACCTTAATAGATAGCTCTGCGAAATGGCTCATCCTATACGGGCTGCCTGCAGTACAAGTCATCTTTGCTAGATACTGCGGTGCGTTCCTTGTTTCAATTTTACTTTTCATTCCTCGCGGTGGTTTGAACCAATTTGTGTCTAATAATCCGAAGCTGCAATTCAGCCGCGCAATAGCTCTTTTAGGAGGTACAACATTTAATTTTTTGGCGCTGCAATTTCTTCCAATCACTACGACGATAGCTATCTTTTTTGCTATGCCACTGGTGATAACAGTACTTGGCTACTTTATACTTGGTGAAAAAGTTGGGTTTCGTAGGTTTGCGGCCGTTTTCGTGGGTTTCTTGGGGGTTTTGATCATTATTCAGCCTTGGGGAGAGGATTTCCATTGGGCAATGATTTTATCTGTCGCTGCATTGTTTTGCGCATCTAGCTACTTCATTTTAACCCGGCTATTGGCTGGACAGGATAACAACGCAACTAGTCAATTATGGTCCAGTGGAGTTGCAACCTTTGCAATAGCCCCGTTTGCTTTACAAAATTGGTATTGGCCGCAAACAAATATGGGTTTTTGTGTGCTCGTTATTATTGGTGTCTTTGGAGCCTTTAGCCATATTCTTGCTACCCGCGCTCATTTATTAGCAAACGCCTCAACGCTCGCCCCCACTATGTACGCCCAAGTTATCTATGCGACAGTCATTGGTTATTTTGTTTTTGATACGCTTCCGTCTGGTTGGACAGGTTTGGGGACGGTTATCGTTATTGGGTCGGGTTTATTAATTTGGAAGCGCGAAAATACTCTGCGGCAAACACTATAAACCACATTTTAGACGCTGCTACATTCAGCGTTTATCTACTGAACCAAAAACCAACTTTTGGCGCCAAGGTACCCTATGCCTATTTATCAACCAATTAAGCGGGGTTATAAAACGGGCAGCCAGCCCCTACACTTTTATCTCTTTTCAAGCGTAATCATTTTGGAACTTGCTGGGTATTTATTACGGGTATATACACGTAATATGAAAAGTGATCCTTGCATTTGTAATAGTCTTCGCCAGGCAGCTCGGGACAGCACTGCGTTTTATGACGAAATGTTAGCCCCATCGAGGCTGAAATTAACAATGTTTCGTCTCCTTAAGCTGATCTGCAAGCACCCGAAAACGTCAATAACAGAACTCGCACATATTATTGAACTTGATCGTAGTACTCTTGGTCGAAACCTTCGGGTTCTGCAGAAGCAGGGCTTTGTACGCATGCCCATGGCCCGGGATGAGCGAGCGCGGTGTGTCGAACTCACAGAACGGGGAGCGACTGCTCTGGCGACTGCTCGCCCCCTTTGGCAGAGCGCACAGCGCCGCATGAAAAATGTTACTGGCAATGATCTTGAAAGGTTATTGTTTTCTTTGAAACAATTAACTGAATTTGCATCAAAAAAGGTAGGTGATGGACGTGGATAATCTAACGTCTGGAAAATGGCATGGTGCTGCTGTTGCATTGGTTTGTGGATCACTGATATTATTTTTCTCCTTGGGTATTCGCCATACATTTGGTCTCTTTTTGCAACCCGTAACATTAGGGCAGGAGTGGGGGCGTGAAACCTTTGCCTTTGCGATAGCCCTACAGAATTTGATATGGGGCGCGAGTCAGCCATTTACTGGGATGATATCGGATCGTTTTGGGGCTAAACCTGTCATCGCTGGCGGTGCAATTTTGTATGGGTTGGGTCTGTGGGTCATGTCGCAGGTTGCCGGAGAGGTAATATTCACTCTTGGAGCTGGTGTTTTGATCGGCTTGGGACTCTCGGGTACGACCTTCCCAGTCATCTTCGGCGCCATCAGCCGTCTCGTCGAACCCCAGCAGCGTTCTCTGGCCATGGGGGTTACGATGTCTGTTGCCTCATTTGGTCAATTCGCCATGCTGCCAATCGGCTTGGGCCTGATGACGGGACTGGGATGGCAAGGAGCGCTCATTGTTCTTTCACTCCTAGCACTTGCTATGTTTCCACTGGCCTTCGGGATACGCAAAGCGCAGGCTCCAGTTTTGTCTACCGGGGAAGACGTAAGTTTTACGCAGGCTTTACGGGATGCTTTTGGAACACGCGACTTCTGGCTCCTGTCCTTGGGATTCTTTGTCTGTGGGTTTCAGGTCGTCTTTATAGCGGTTCACTTGCCGGCCTTCCTTGCAGATGAAGGCATTGTCAGTGGGGTGGCGATGACTGTTCTTGCCTTGATTGGCTTAGTGAACATTGCGGGCACGTATTACGCGGGGCTATGGGGTGGACGACACCGCAAGCCGATGTTGCTGTCGTGGATCTATCTTGGCCGTGCTGTCGTAATTTCAGCTTTTGTTCTGCTTCCGGTGACAAGCACCACAGCTTACATTTTTGGCGCATTGATGGGCCTGTTTTGGCTGTCGACCGTTCCGTTGACGAACGGCACTGTGGCCGCCATCTGGGGTGTTAAACATCTGTCCATGCTAGGTGGCATCGTCTTCTTTGCGCATCAATTGGGGTCTTTTGTGGGCGTTTGGATGGGTGGTTGGCTGTATGATCGTACGGATAGCTATGACGTCGCTTGGGGTGTTGCAATCGTTCTCAGCCTGATTGCGGCGGGTATAAATTGGCCTATTACCGAGCGTACGATTGCACAAAGGGAACCCGCTGCATGACTTTTGGTTCCGCAATGACTGCAGCGTCACTAATATTGGCAGCTTGCGCTGCTATAGGCTTAGTCGCGCTTTACCAAAACCCGTTGATGGAGATTTACTTATCTGGTTGGTCGCTGTGTTAGCTAGCTTTCTGTCTAAGTAACGGTCGCAATAGCAGCTGTATTGCGCCGCAACCTGAGTCAGGTTCCTCTTAGCCTGATAGCATTAACCTGAGTTTACAGGTACGTCGATCCCTGATCTGTGTGCGGCACGGTTTAGCTTGAAATTAGTACGTGAGTAGAGATGGCGTTCCTGCAGCCCACCCCTAATCAGCACATGCCAATTACGTTTGAAGGACAGAAGCCATAATCAGCTTCAGGCCATTCCTCAGTTGGCGAAGGGTTAGTGAACTTAACTTGGTTTCGACGGTCACCCGAGTTGAACTTCCCGTCTCTCAGCCATCCAGCTAAAAGTAAGCTTGTTCTCATGCGCCCATTCATAGCCTTAGAGATATTGTGCTCGTCGACGGCTGGAAAACACGCGTTGAAAGCGTCCCGAATAGAGGCCTCTGTAACTGCTGCCATCTTTTGTCCAATGATCTCTGTCCAAGGGTCTTGCTCCAACCTCTGTTGGGCCTGATCCTGCGCTATCTCGGCAGCCTTAGGCTCCAACCAGTAATTTTCTTTGGCGTCATAGGCATGTGCAGCCGCAGCCCATAGTCTGTCTCGATGCTCACCCAAATTATCTATGTCTATCGAAGTTGTCTTGACCGGAAGAAATCGACGGTTACCGGTTTCATCGGAAAGGTAGTTATCACTATTGGTTGTACCGATGAATACGCATGTTCGAGCTACTTCAATCTCTTCACGCCCAAACGCTGGCCTATAGTTCTCACTGATTCGAGAAATGAACGCTTTGATGGTTTCAACTTCGGTCTTCCGTTTAAAATCCAGTTCAGCGAGTTCAACGCCCCATTTTGAACTATCAGCGCATGTGGAACAGTGTTTCCAGTGGCGTGACGATAGGTTCGTTGCTGTCATGCGTTAGCATGATGTCAGCCATATAAGCCCACCACTTCTGCATCAGATCTGTCTGTGACAACACATCGAGACCGTGATCTTCGCGCCTCCACATAGTGGCGAATAAGATGTTGGTGTCGGGATCAAGATGGATCGAATAATCACTGACACCAGCCTCAGAGAGGGCCTCTAAAAGTTTTGGCCAAATCTCATCGTGACGTTGCTTGTATTCGTCCCTCTGGCCAGGATTGATCTGCATCTTGAAGGCAAACTTTTTCATTAGAGTTCCATTCTGGCGCGCAGGCGACCCGCAAGGATCGGCAAGGCGATGACCGCGATCAGAAGCGCACCGATGACGATGGACATGACAATGCCGGGCACATTCAACAGGCCAAGCCCAAACGTTACAAGGCCCATAATCAGAGCCGCCAAAACGACACCAATAATACTGCCCGCGCCGCCAAGGATGCTCACACCACCAAGTACGACCATGGTGATGACTTCGAGTTCCCAGCCTGTTGCTATTGAAGGACGGGTAGAGCCGAGGCGAGAAGTCAACAAGACGGCGGCGAGGCCTGACATCACACCCGTGAGGCAGAACAGTAGGAATTTGACCCGGCGTACCCTGACACCGGAGAATTCTGCAGTAACAGGATTGTTGCCAATAACGAATATCTGACGGCCAAAGGTGGTGCGGTGCAGCACGAAATAAAAGATGACGGCCATGATCAGGAACAGGACGACTTCGAATGACACCACCCACCAAACATAGCCCTGGCCGAAATAGGCAAAACTCGAAGGATATCCTTTGAAAGCCTGATCGCCGAGGACAATGAAGGAAAGGCCCCGAAAAAAGCTCATCGTGCCGATTGTAACAACGATGGAAGGCAGGCGCAGGCCGGAAACCAGCACGCCGTTGAAGGCGCCACACAGTAAGCCAGTGGTAATGCCGATGACAACAAGGCCAGGGGTCCCAACTCCAAATTGCAGAGCAAAACCCATCATCGTTGAGCAAAACGCGATTATCGCAGCGACCGAAAGGTCAATTTCGCCAGAGATGATAACGAGGGCCATGGCCAAGGCTATCAGGGCTTTTTCGGTGAAGTTAAAAGTCGAATCCGATATGGACCACGGGTTCAGGAAATACGGTGTGGCAAAAGAGTTAGCGACGAAGATTGCAATCGCAACCAATAACAGCAGAGACTGCCATGAGAAGATCGCCGACCGAAGCCAGTTGTCGAGGCGGTCGGGGATCCGGCGGATCTGAGTATCGATCATTTGCCTTCCCTCGCCGACTTAAGAATTATACGACCTTTTTGGCGGCTGGTGCGCGAATTGAAAATCACCGCCAGAATGATCGCCGCACCGGATATGGCCATTTGCCAGAACGGTGAAATGTTTATGACTGGAAGGGCACTGTTGATCACGCCGAGGAACAAAGCGCCCAGCAGGGCGCTGCCGACGGTGCCGATGCCGCCAGCGATAGAAACACCACCGATGACGCAGGCTGCGATAATCGAGAGTTCGTAACCTTTGGCAACTTCGACCGAGCCGATGACATAGCGCGAAACCCAGAGGTAACCACACAAACCGGACACGGTTCCTGCGATGGTGAAGGCAATAAACTTGGTTTTGCCTACGTCAATGCCGGCGTAGACAGAAGCTGTGGGGTTGACGCCAATCGCATATAGCGCGCGACCGATGGTGGTTCGGGTCAACATAATGAAGAAAACTATCACGATCAAGATTGCGAACCATGACAGTAACGGTATCCCGAGTATCGGCAGGCGAGTGCCGGCAATAAAGGCCGGGCTAAGCTGGTCAGCGTTGACCCATTGGCCACCCGCAATCAGAAAAATTGTACCTCGGTAAATGGTAAGTGTGCCCAGTGTGACAACAATCGATGGAATGTTGAGTTTCCAAACCAGCAGGCCGTTGACAGCGCCGAGGATTGCGCCGCTTATCGCAGCGATGGCCAGTAAGATCGGTACGGGAATCCCAGGGTATGCAGCATTCAGAAGCGCGACAATCATGCCGGACAAGGCAAGGGTGGCGGCCATCGACAGATCAATAGAGCGGGTCAGGATAACTACCATCTGGCCTAAGGCCAGAATCACCAGAATCGAAGTGTTATTGAATATATCGAGCAAATTGGAAGTTGCCCCAAAGCCGGGCGCACGCAACGTCACACCAAAAATCAATACTGCAAGCGCAAGAGCCAACCAAAATTCGCGGTTTTTCAATAGTTTTCTCATGCGGCGGCCCCGAAGATTCCGGCGGCAGTCATCACCAATTGTTCGGCCGTGAGCGTGCCGTCATTGGCCTTTGTGTCAACAATCAACCCTTCACGCATCACCACGACGCGGTCGCTCATACCTAGTACCTCTGGGATTTCAGACGAAACCATGATGACGCTGAGCCCCTGCGCGACGAGATCGCCCATAAAAGCATGCACAGCCGCTTTGCTGCCGATGTCGACACCTTTGGTCGGTTCATCAAGGATGATCACGCGCGGCTGCGTGGCAAGCCATTTGGCAACGACAACCTTTTGCTGATTGCCGCCGGACAGGGTACCGGTCGGTTGCGACAATGAGGAGGCGCGCAGATCAAGGCGCTCCGTAAATTCGCGAGCCAACGCGAATTCTTCGGCCAATTGCAAAACGCCGTTGCGCGAAGTTTTATGCAGCGAAGGTAGGCCGACGTTTTGGTAGATAGGCAGGTCAGCAACGATACCCTGCTTACCACGCTCTTCGGGCACGTAAACGATCCCAGCTTTAATGGCGTCAGCGGGAGAGCGGAATTGGCGTCGTTTTCCATCAAGGATCACACTCCCAGTGCTCGCGCGCGTGATCCCAAACAGAGCCTGCATGATTTCGCTGCGCCCTGCGCCAACGAGACCATAAAACCCAAGAATTTCACCCTGGTGCAAGTCGAACGAGATATTGTCAAATTCTGTTGGATGAGACAGGTTGGCGACTTGCAGGATCGGCGCACCAATTTTGATATTGTTTTTTGGAAAAATCTGATCGACTGAACGGCCAACCATCATTTGCACGATCTCTTTTTGGTCGGTGTCTTTAATAAGACCTTTGCCGACCATTTCGCCGTCACGAAATACCGTATATCGGTCGGCTATTCGGTAAATCTCGTCAAATTTGTGCGAGATGAAAAGTATCGCTTTACCCTCTGATTTGAGGTGTTCGATCAGAGTAAATAGGTCCTCAATCTCTTTATGAGACAGGGCGGCGGTGGGCTCGTCCATAATGACGATATGCGAATCGATAGACATGGCGCGCGCTACGGCGACGAGGTGTTTTTTGGCGATACCAAGTTCTTTGAGTTGGGTATCTTCGCTAATATGAGCCGCACCCATTTCGTCAAGAACCTGACGCGCTTGGCTGCGTAGTTTTCGCCAGTCGATTAGGCCGAATGACGTGCGCGGTGTGTGGCCAAGGTAAATGTTTTCGGCGACAGACAATTCATCGAACAAAACGGTTTCCTGATGGATTGCAGCTATTCCCAGCTCAAACGCACGGTGCGGAGTTTGCATGCTGACTGGGTTGCCGTCGATGCGGATCTCTCCTGCCTCTGGCTGATAGATACCAGTCAGTGATTTCACAAGAGTGGATTTCCCGGCACCGTTTTCACCGATTAGCGCAGTGACCTCTCCTGCATAAAGCTCGAGACCCACTTCGTTAAGAGCCTTCACGCCAGGGAAGGATTTGGAAATACCGGTGAGGGTGAGTTTGGGCCATGGCATGCGCGAAGTCTTTGCTATGTATGGTGGCGGCTAAGTATGCAGACTAAGGTAGCAGAATTTTATCTAGAAAAGAATAGTCCCGTGGCGCGCGCTGTGCGTCGCCATGGGATTGGAAGGTCTCAGTAGATTTTTGAGAATTCTTCGATGTTGGAGGCGTCAAACGTAAACGGTGCAGCCATCGCAGCGGACGTTGCATCATCCAGTGTGATTTCGCCGACGTGACCGATCGAGATGGTCGAACCTGGTTCTGCAGTTGCAGCGCCGGTAGCCAAAGCGTTAGCAATATAAACTGCCGAGTATCCGAGATCGATTGGGTTCCATAAGGCAACAGCTTGCGATGCGCCACTGTCGATGAACTGTTTGAACTCGGATGGCAGTGCCAGACCAGTAACGTTGATCTTACCAATCAACCCCATGTCGGTCACAACCTGCGCTGCAGCTACGACACCAACAGTCGTTGGTGCGATAATCGCCTTAAGGTTCGGGTAACTTGCAATCAGGCCTTTGGCCTCATCTGTGCTTTTAACGGAGTCATCATCACCGTAAACGGTTGCGACCAGTTCGATATTAGGGAACATCGTAGGCAGTGCTTCTTTACCAGCGTCAATCCAAGAGTTTTGGTTCGCAGCCGTTGAAGAAGCCGACAAAATTGCCACTTGGCCGCCGTCTGGTAGATAGTCGGCCGCCAGCTTGAAAATTGTTTCGCCGATCAGCGCTGTGTCAGAAGGGTTCAGGTGCATCTGGCGACCTTCAGCAGCTACGCCAGAATCCCACGAGATAACCGCGATACCACGATCCATCGCTTTCTTTAGCACAGGAACCAGAGCGTCTGGATCATTGGCGGAAATAGCAATGGCGTCCACTTGTTGAGCGATCAGTGCGTTGATAATTTCGATCTGGCCTTCAGCGGTTGCAGATGTCGGGCCGGTATAGATGATTTCGATACCACCAATCTCGACAGCAGCCTCTTCGGCACCCTTTGCAGCGGCATCAAAGAACCCATTGCCGAGCGATTTTACCACCAGCGCGATGCGTGTGTCGGCGGCATTCGCCGGAACAGCCATCAGCGCAATGGCGGATACCATTGCGGCGGATGTGAGTGTCTTTAAGAAATTCATTTTTTCTCTCCCATTACCAGTTTTTGTGGTTTTCATTCTTAAAAGATTTTCACCAACTTGCCGCCATGTCAATCATTTTCAATCATGCGTCGATTGGAATATGAATATTTGACTGTTTTTGATCGAATATGATTGACAATTCACTGTCCTCAAGGTCAGTTTGAATATAGAAAAACCGGAGCACTTCATGACTGATCGATCGAATTCATCCCGTCTGCCCAATTTGTGGGATGTCGCCAAAGCAACTAACATGTCCGAAGACGAGCGGTTAGTTTATCGGTCGAATCTTTTGGGCTCAGATATGCGTGTAACCAATTTTGGTGGCGGCAACACTTCCTCAAAGATCCTGCAGAACGACCCGTTGAGCGGTGATGAGGTCGAAGTGTTGTGGGTCAAAGGATCTGGTGGCGACGTTGGAACAATTAAGCTTGACGGTTTTTCAACACTATATATGGAGAAATTGGAGGCGCTGAAGGGGATCTATCGCGGATTAGAATTTGAAGACGAGATGGTCGGTTACTTGCCGCATTGCACCTTCAATCTGAACCCTCGCGCAGCGTCAATAGATACACCTTTGCATGCTTATGTGCCACGTAAATTCGTGGACCACATGCATCCAGATGCGATTATCGCGATTGCGGCTTCAAGCGATAGTAAAGCCCTGACGCAGGAAATTTTCGGCGATGATATTGGCTGGTTGCCATGGAAACGGCCAGGTTTCGAACTAGGGCTTTGGCTGGAAACATATTGCCAAGAAAATCCTGATGCCAAGGGCCTTATTCTGGAAAGCCACGGCTTGTTCACCTGGGGCAACACCCCTGAGGAATGCTATGCTACGACAATTGATACGATTAACACCGCGATTGAGTGGCTTGAGGAAAAGTCGTCGAATTCGACCGCATTTGGCGGGCCCGTTGTCGAGGCACTGGACGAAGATGGGCGGCGTGAAATCGCAACAGCGTTAATGTCGAATATTCGCGGAATGATTTCCCGCGACACTCACAAGGTCGGGCATTTTGACGATAGCGAAGCAGTGTTGCAGTTTGTTTGCTCAAAGGATTTAGAACTGCTAGCCGCCTTGGGCACAAGTTGCCCTGATCACTTTTTGCGCACCAAAATCCGCCCGTTAATCGTAGATTTTGATCCAACTAAAAGTGATGTGGTAGCCGTAGTCGCAGGGTTGGCGGACAGCGTTGAGCAATATCGCAAAGGCTATGCGGCCTATTACGAGGCCTGCAAGCATGATGACAGCCCGGCGATGCGTGATCCGAATGCAGTGATCTATTTGATCCCAGGCGTGGGGATGATCTCTTTTGCAAACAACAAGTCAACGGCGCGGGTATCAGCAGAATTTTATATAAATGCAATCAATGTGATGCGCGGCGCGTCCGCCGTATCAACCTACCAAGGTCTGCCACAGCAGGAAGCATTCGATATCGAATACTGGCTGCTGGAAGAAGCTAAATTGCAGCGGATGCCACAGGCGAAGTCGCTGGCTGGTCAAGTGGCCTTCGTGACCGGCGCTGCCGGTGGCATTGGGCTGGCGACGGCGGCAAGACTGCTAGGCGAAGGCGCTTGTGTAATGCTTGCAGATATTGACGATGCAGCGTTGGCCAAGGCGCAGGATGAACTTGCAGGCGCGTTTGGGAGCGATGTTGTGCGCCCGTTGAAAATGGACGTGACTGATGAAGCTCAGGTGCTGGCTGGGCTGGATCGGGTAACGTTAGAATTTGGCGGCCTAGATATTTTGATATCAAACGCCGGCATGGCGTCGTCTGCCCCTATCGAGGAAACCTCGCTGGAAATGTGGAACCGTAACATGGACGTACTCTCTACCGGGTATTTTCTGGTGTCACGCGAAGCTTTCAAAGTTTTCCGCACCCAAGGCATTGGTGGTAGTATTGTATTTGTCGCCTCCAAGAACGGACTGGCCGCATCCCCTAATGCCGCCGCTTATTGCACGGCAAAAGCATCCGAAATTCATCTGGCTCGTTGCCTGGCTCTGGAAGGTGCCGGTGCGCAGATCCGTGTTAATGTGGTTAATCCGGACGCAGTCTTGCGTGGTTCAAAAATTTGGACTGGCGAGTGGAAGGAACAGCGTGCAGCAGCCTATGATTTGTCGACCGATGATCTGGAAGCACACTATCGAGACCGTTCAATGTTGAAGCGTTCGGTTTTTCCTGAAGATATTGCCGAGGCAATCTATTTTCTGGCCTCAGACAGCTCGGCAAAATCGACTGGAAACATCATCAATGTTGATGCAGGTAATGCACAGAGCTTCACGCGCTAAATGTGGGAGACCTAATGATGACCGAAAAAATTATCGAAACCAGTACAGTCGAGGCGGATAATGATGCTTGGATCAAGGCGTTGCGTGAAGACTATCAGGCCCTTGGCGCACGACTGGCGCGTAGAGGAGTCGATATTGATGGGATAAAGGTCAAAGTCAGCTCTTATGGCGTTGCGGTACCGTCCTGGGGCGTTGGTACCGGCGGAACGCGATTTGCGCGTTTTCCCGGCGCGGGTGAGCCCCGGCACATCTTCGACAAGATGGAAGATTGCGCTGTTATTCAACAACTCACTAATGCGACACCCAAGGTTTCCCTACATATTCCATGGGACCGAGTGGATGATGCGGACGAGTTGAAAGCGCGCGGCGATGCGTTGGGGCTCGGCTTTGATGCGATCAACTCGAACACGTTTCAGGATCAGGCAGGACAGGCAAAATCGTACAAGTTTGGCTCGCTCAGTCATTCCGATGCGGCGACGCGACAGCAGGCGGTGGATCATAACATCGAATGCATCGAGTTTGGTCTGAAGTTGGGGTCAAACGCGCTGACAGTCTGGGTTGGTGACGGTTCAAACTTTCCAGGCCAGGTAAATTTCGCAGCCCAATTCGACCGTTACTTGGAGGCTATGAAAAAGGTTTATGCCGCCCTGCCCGACGACTGGCGGCTGTTTACAGAGCACAAGATCTATGAACCGGCTTTCTATTCAACCGTGGTGCAAGACTGGGGTACAAATTACATGATCGCCAAAGAACTGGGCGATAAGGCGTATTGTCTGGTCGATCTTGGGCATCATGCGCCAACGGTGAAATATCGAGATGATTGTGTCGCGGTTGATCCAGTTCGGCAAACTTGGTGGGTTTCATTTCAACGACAGCAAATATGGCGACGATGATCTGGATACGGCTTCCATCGATCCTTACCGCCTGTTTTTGGTATTCAACGAATTGGCGGACGCGGAAATGCGTCAAGCCGAGGGTTTCGATCCGGCGCATATGCTCGACCAGTCGCATAACGTTTCCGATCCGATAGAAAGCCTGATGCAAAGCGCGATGGAAGTGCAGCGCGCTTATGCGCAAGCACTTATCGTGGATCGCGCAGCTTTAGGCGAATATCAGGAAAGCAACGACGCACTCATGGCAAGTAATACGTTGAAAGCGGCGTTTACCACCGATGTCGAACCGATTCTTGCGATGGCCCGGTTGGAAAGTGGCGCAGCTATTGATCCAATTTCAACCTATCGCGCGGCGGGGTATCGTGCGAAAGTTTCCCAAATTAGACCTGCTGTTGCAGCAGGAACAAGCGGAATCGTATAGGGGAATATCATGCACGAAAGCGAACGACATCTGCTTATCCTGAGTGTTTTGCAAGAAAAACCGATGGCGACCGTACGCGAACTTGTGGATCTTACTGATTCCTCCGAAGCAACGATCCGCCGCGATATTTTGGCGCTGGATCGTCAGAAAAAGCTACGGCGTTTGCGCGGCGGTGCCGAAACCATCAACCCACGCTCAATAGCTGGACTGGCAGGACGGCCATTTGCGTTCAACAAGAGCGTAAACGTCAACAAAAAGCGCGCTATTGCAAAGGTAGCAGTCGATATGTGCCATGATGGTGAGGCAATCATCATCAACGGCGGCACTACGACGTTCCAGATGGTGCATTATCTGACCTCTCGGCATCTGCAGGTTTTGACGAACTCTTTTCCGATTGCAGAACATCTGCTGAACCAGACCCAGAACACCGTTATCGTACCTGGCGGTACAATTTACCGAGAACAGAATATCATCCTCAGCTCGTTTGAAAACGATGGCTCACGGCATTTTCACGCAACCAAAATATTCATGGGCGCACAAGGTCTAGGGCCGATGGGGATAATGGAAGTCGACAGTTTGGTGGTGCAGGCTGAGGAAAAGCTAATGCGTCAGGCAGACGAACTGGTCCTACTGGTGGATAGCAGCAAGTTCGAAAAGCGCTCTAGTCTGGTGCTTTGTCCGCTGGAACGTGCGTCGACAATTATTACTGATGACGAAATAAGTGACAAGGCGCGCCAGATGGTTGAGGATCTTGGGATCCACTTGATAACAGTTGGGGTTCCTGCGGATGAAAGCAGCTCCGCGGTATATGCATTTAATGGCTGATCAGCGTCATATTGCTGTTTTTGATGCCGGAAAAACCAGTTGTAAACTGGTCTTGCTGAATGGCGGGGATTACGCTGAAATCGAAGTGCTACGGCAAGAATTTTCGGTGCTGCAAGGTCCGCCCTACCCACATTTGGACATCGATGCGATGTGGTCGTTCCTGTGCGATAGTCTTGCGACATTCGAGACCAAATACGGCATCGATGCATTGGCCATCACCACGCACGCTTGCACTGCGGGACTAGTTGATGCTGACGAGCTGGTGTTACCTATCCTCGATTACGAATACGAAATTCCTCCTGAATTAGCCACCGAATATGACGATTTGCGACCTGCATTTGAGAAAACCTTCTCGCCGCGCATGCCGGGGGGGCTGAACCTTGGAGCGCAACTGCATTTTCTGCGCGCTACGTTTCCAAAGGAATATGCGAAGTGCGGCACTTTATTTAACATTTCCCCAATACTGGAGCTGGCGGTTGACTGGCGTTGCAAGGTCAGAGCGGACCTTTTTAGGCTGTCATTCGGATCTTTGGTTGCCCAAACAAGGCACTTATTCGTCACTTGTGGGCGCGGAATTTCCAAAGAAGCTTTTTGCGCCAATGTCTTTGGCCGGCGATACTGCGCCGGTGAATAAGATCGCCGCTAAAGCCACAGGCCTAAAACCTGGCACGCCCGTGACAAGCGGCATCCACGATTCCAATGCTTCACTTCTGCCTTGGCTGGATACCGGTGGGGCGATGTCGGTGGTGTCTTCGGGGACATGGGCAATTTTGATGTCAGTTGGCGGGACTTTGGACCGTTTGGACTCCGCGCGCGACATGCTGGCCAATGTTGATGCCCGCGGTCGTCCTGTTCCTACCGCAAGATTCATGGGCGGGCGTGAATACCAGATGTTGACCGAGGGTGCCGTCGAAGAGATCAGTATCTCCGATATCGAGGCAGTGATTGCCAATGACACGTGTCCCCTTCCAGGCCGCATTTCAGGCGTGGGACCATTTCCGTTGGGCCCTGGCGGTTGGACCGGCTCCTCGCCTGAGACCGATCAGGCAAAAATCGCAGGCGCGACACTCTATCTGGCACTGATGAGTGATACTTGCCTATCGCTTGTCGGAACCGGAGATCGCGTAGTGGTCGAAGGACCGTTTGCAAAAAATACGACCTATGCCCAATTGCTGACGGCGCTGATCGAATGTCCAGTTCATTTATCCACCGACACAACCGGCACCGCGACCGGGGCCGCGATGCTGATGGGATACGCCCCGCCCCGGGCACTGGCACCTCCATTGAAACCTATGAAAATTGAAGGATTGTCAGCCTTCCGCGACAGATGGCGGAAGTTGAGTGCTGCCAAAAGTACGCTCAGAAGATAGCCTTTTACTGGGAAAACACTGTTACCTTCATTTTCTGGGGTGCTGCTTTTGGTGATGTCAGACGAGCGAGAACACCCACCTTGAGGGCACCTATTGGTTTGAGCGGCCAAACGAATACTGGAGGATAACTAACCCTTTCATCAGGCTTGTAATGTCCTCTTTTGTCGCGGTGCCCATAGTCAGATTCAGCCAAAATCATCTACCTTCCAACTAATTTCGTAGAAGAAATATCACAGTTGGTCCACGGATCTTGGTTAAAGTGGTGCCCCCACCACGGAGGTTGGTTCCCTAAGACGGTATCAGTCTACACAACCACATCAACGATAACAGCAGCTTAGCTTTAGTGCCTGCACCAAGCCACCTAAGGAGAATTGGGTTTGCATTCTGCTCAATACCAAAAACTAACAAAAGTCATGGATGATCGGGATGTCGAGGGTTATGTTGAACTTATTCATGAAGATGCAGAAATTGTATTTCATAAATCAGGTAACAAATTCACAAAAAGTGAATGGGCCTCTATGGTCGTTGGTATGATGGGGAACCCAAAGTTCGTAAACGATGCATCTCGTTGCGTTTATGAAAATGATGAGATTTTGGTTTCACATGATTTTATGTCTTACCCCGACGATACTAAAGAAGCAGTTATGATGGTTTGCATGAAAAAAAATGGACAAATAATTCGCATGGAAACTGGAGCAACTCCGCTTACCTAACGATTTGACCTACCAACAGATAAAGCAAGCTGTAGAAACCGTGAAACTCAAAATCGAAGGCGGGGCCTGTCTATACTGGCTCCGCTTTATACTTACAGGCTTGGGGCTTCAACGATAGCAACTAACCACCCCGTTAGGGTTCGGTGATTATGCCCCCAGCCAAGGGTGCTGACTGACTAATTTTCACGCACCCTAACAGGTCAGCCTCAATCACATCACAGACCAAGTATTGGTCCTTACTCTCCAGATTCTCAAGATCAGCATCATCAGAGACGTCCAAGAACCATCGGCAAACAGCTATGCTACTAGCGTCAGTGGAGTCAGTCTGATTAAATCAGTTCATCTTGTCTGTATCTGAGGCGATCTCCATGGCGTGTTCAATTTTCACGTCCCCGTAGGCAAAGTGTATGCAGGCTCCTACTACCCATACAGCAGCTAGAAATAGTAATACTTTTGTTCCTTTCTCCATCAGAACAGTTCCTCTTGCTTGTACAGACCTCTACTGTTGCAGAAGCTGATGAAATTGGTGTCCGCATTGCGAACCATGATGCTTTTGACTGAAACCTAATCACGCCAGCTACTGATCATGGTTTTCCCAGTTAGCCTACGAACAACAATGCGCTCTTGAGCCTATAGAGGCAACCCTCACAACCCTTATACAAGCTAGGCAAAAAAGGGGTAACCCAAATATTGGGTTTGATGGCAGCAAGATGAAACCAAAGGGTTTGATATAATGCTAACCCTAATTGCTATTTATTAATTATAAGGTAAATATTCAGTTTGCAGATGGATTTATACTTTGGCAGTCTCTCGTTAGAGCTAGCTCGGTAGCAGGGTAACTCAGGTGTGGCGCTTGATGAGGCTGGGGTTAAGCTAACCGAGGTATAATTCATAAAATAATTTACTTTTATTATTAAGCTGTATTTATTATATTAAATTCAATAATTAAACGGTTACTTTGGCCATTCACTATTATGATGCTAACTTTTACAAAACTCGTTCTAGCTTGCTAAGCTACTCTGAAATACTATGACTTAGATAGGTAACAACGTGTGTGAATACAATTTTAGTATTAGAAAAGAAAGTTACAGTAATGAAGCAATATGTTTATGATATGTGGTCTTCTGTTATGAATCATAACAAGAACCCATTAAGACATATTCCAAATACAGCCACCCGACATATGATCATGCAAGTACTTGCGTGGATGTGGTGTATCGTTTTTGGAATGATTTTTGGAAGTTGGTACATTGTAGGCATCAGCTTAATTGGACACCTCTTATTTTTGGGGGCTGTAGGAATTACGGTAGCGACATTTGAAACAGCCAGACGCAGGCCAAATGTGTTCGCTGCTAATCTTCGTGGCAAGGGTGGTGAACACGATTGAAATAGTTGGGGTTAAGCCATCAAGTTAGCTCTCGTAAAATTCCCAATCTGATACCTTGAAGATTTCTGCTACCAACGCCTTCAAGAAAGCCTTGGACAAACTAACCGACGTCTATCAGCCTCGTACTTCCAGTGGAACGCAGTGGCAGGGTATCCAGCCGGTTCTACAGTCCTAAGCCCAGATCAGTGTAGTCTGTGTAGGCATTTTGGGAAACTTTCTACTGGGAGATCTCTGGGGACTTTTGCGATTTGCCTACACTAGCCTACACTCTTATCTCTCTTCTTTAACGAGAAAGGGTATTAAATAAGGGGCAACTCCCTCGTTGAAGTAGCATCCACAAGCAGTCCCCGCACTCTGCTCAGCAGTAACTGTCAACACAGCCTCTCACAGTCGCATACAGCTAGTTTACGAACTCCAGTCACCAATCTCAGGTCAGGCTCATATACGGTACCCCCAGGGGGGGTGGCACATGCACCCCCCAGTCCCATTACTGACCAGATTACTGAACAATATGCGCCTTATTGTAGTGAACTGAGGTATGCTGTATTGATTGGATACAGAGAGTTAGCTGATTACTGGTGGATGTAATAGGAGATGAACACCCTGTCTGTCCGCCAAAGACCTAATTAAGTAGCTGATTTTATTTAAATTTAGTATAAGATTAAATCACTACCCACTCCAAAGCATCAGATCAAAATAGACCTTATCAATACGACGCCTCAAGCGTGCCTTTGGTCAAGCCAGTTGCGGCCCTGTTTGCTTTTCCCGCATCTATGAGGTGGCCTTGACGCCAGTTTAGCCCCCAAAAGAACCCAACAGCAACCTTCACCGTACCACGCACCAACTGCGGTTGTGGTCATACGCTGCCAGCTCAAGAAAGCTCAGGGGCTCGTCACGCTTTTGTAAGTAACTCATCTGGTTTGTCCGCATTAGCTCAGCAGATCGTAGGTGGGCCTTTGCGGGCCGCGGGCCATGTTTTTGAGAAACTTTTTGTGGTTGATAGATACGAATAGCAGTTGTGGTGGTTACTTAACCTAATTCAAGATGGACCCTAGATCACGGGCCGTGCGCCTCAGACCATGGGCTCTAGAGTTGGGCGCGCAGGTTCATTTTGGGGTAGTTTTGTTGCGGATCAGGAAGGCCATCTCTATTCACGCACCAATTTCAAGCCAAGCCGTGCCGCTGCTCTCGCTGAGTGGCGTCAATTATTGAGCGCATAGATTTAGGCTGTAGCAGCAATCTGATGCGTGTTCACTTATTGCTAATAACCGCAGCACAGCGTCGGCTAAACTTCTAAAGACCACATAATGCCCGTTTTCCATTGGTAAAACGATATAGCAGTGGCGAAACGGCTTAAGTGGAAGGTTGAGCTGGTGTCGCCACTGACAAATTGGTGCGACTTCGCGAAATTAGCCAAATGATTATTGCAATATTAGCACTATTCCAAATTATTCCATTGACGAAGGCCAGGGTGTACGAACCGCTCAAATCATAGGTTACGCCGGACAACCAACCACCCAGCGCCATCCCCAGAATAGTCGCCATCAAAACGAAGCCAACGCGGGCGCCTGCTTCCTTGGCCGGCATATATTCGCGGACAACCAGCGCATAGCTTGGGACGATGCCACCTTGACTCAGCCCAAAAACGAGGCTGACAACATAGAGCGAAACCATTCCACCCGACGGTAGATAAAAGAACAACGCCAAACATTGCAAACATGAACCGATCAGCAAAGTCCGTACGCCGCCCAGTAGATCTGCAACCAGTCCCGAAATGATCCTCGACGCAACTCCACAAAGCAACATTAGGGAGAGCATTTGGGCGCCTACAGCGGGGCCAAAGCCCAAATCAACACAATAAGCAACAATGTGAACTTGCGGCATCGACATAGCCACACAACAACCTATCCCTGCAAAACCTAGCAAATACTGCAGCGCACGAGGGGACAGACCCACAGTCTTTGCATTTAGCAACGATGTGTTTTGCGCTGCTGTCTGCACTTCTTGAGGCAGACGACGACGAAGAGCAAACGCCAAAGGGATCACAGTAGCTAGTGTAACAGCCGCCATCACGATGTAGACAGCACGCCAGCCACTCTCTGCGAGAACCTCTGCCAACAATATTGGCCAAATGGCACCCGATAGGTAATTGCCAGATGCCGCAATCGCCACGGCGATACCGCGACGACGCACAAACCAATGCGAAATATCGGCAATGAGTGGCCCAAACCCCACCGCCGAAGCAAAGCCCACCAGAAGCTGGGTAAAAGAAAGTACGAGCAAAGAGCTAGATAGTGTAGCCAAACCAAAACCAATGGCCGTCATAGTAGCAGCAACAATCAGAGACGCCGTTATACCAAAATGGTCCACGGCACGACCAATAACATAGTTTCCCAATGCAAACCCAACCATCGTAAGGGTATAAGGCAGCGACACCATTGCACGAGTGCCGCCGTATTCCGCTTCAATAGCCGGCATAATGACAATGATCGCCCACATGCCCGCATTAATTACGGTAGCCACAAAAAGAGTAAGGCCGAGGCGGGTCCAAGAATATCGGCTATCGGTTATCAAATCATCCATGACTTGTTGTGGCCGCCACTGTTTCCAAATTACAAGCTAAAACGCGCTACGGTGCTGTCAACTTAATGAGAACAATCATCAGATTTCTGGCACAGCCTAAATCTATGCGCTCAATAATTGCCGCCACTCAGCGAGAGCAGCGGCATGGGTTGTCTTGAAATTGGTGCGTGAATACAGATGGCGCTCTTGCAGCCCCCACACACTCAACCTAACCTCACACCCAGCCCCTGTTCCACCTTTAGTGGACTTTGGTGGCCTAGTGAGGGGAGTGGGGGTACTTAGGGTATTTATACATGTAGGACTACACACACGTGGTTTTTAGTGTCCCATTCCTCGCCGTTACTAGTATAGGGGAACTGGAAGGGTGATAGCTCTTATAGCCTAACCATATCCAACCCTAAGATGAGTATAACCATGAAGCATGTAGCACAGATAGATGAACTCACCAAAGAGGTGATTAAACGTATTGAAGCCTCAGAGGGTAGAAAACGCTCTCGTACAGCTGAGGAACAGCTTCGCTTTGAACATGCAGTCCATGTCTTACTTACTGACCTGTGGAAGGCTGTGAAGTGCACACCAATCAGAGAGTGTAGCATCAACAAGCGCAGTGGCTGGTACTCTGAGAACCCAAGATACCGTGACCCTCTTCTTACCTACAAACAGATGATAGCTGTGTTTGATGGGCTGCTTAAGATTGGCTTTATTGAAGTCACCAGGGAAGGTCACTTTGACCGTACCATCTACCAAGGTAAGACCACTCGCTTTGTTGCCAGAGATGAACTCCTAGAACGACTGCAAGAGCTAGACGGACACCCAGCTATCTCCATTAAGCCTGACTTGGATGCTGAAACTATCATCCTGCGTAACAAGGTTGATGGCAGGAAAGTCCTACAAGAGTACGATGACACTCCAGCCACTGAGCGCCACAGAGCAAGCCTTAAGAAGATCAACTCATGCTTCCTCAAGCACTGGTTTGACCTTGAGGTGCAAGACACGGAACTGACTAAGCTTGAAGCACGAATAGCCAATCACGCCACTAAAGAACCAATAGACTTCTCGCAGCGTACACTTGTGAGGATATTCTCTAATGGTTCATTCAAGCAAGGTGGACGCTTCTATCGTGACTTGGTGGCAGAACGTACCCAGTGAGTATCGCAAATACATTACTATAGATGAGAAGCGCACAGCAGAGTTCGACTTCTCACAGCTAAACCCGCACCTACTTTATCATCGTAACTACAAACAGCTTGGCTCGGAGGATGCTTATGACAGGGTGTTAGATGGTGAACACCGTAAGGTTGTTAAGCAAGCATTTAACGCAATGGTACAAGCTTCCACGCCACTCAAAAACTGTCCTAGAGATATTGATTTGTCTGGGATGGAGATGAATTGGCCTGAACTGCGTGACCGTATCTTGAAGGCACATAAGCCAATAGCTGATCTGTTCTTCGACGGCGTTGGCAATCACCTCCAGTTTATGGATAGTAATATAGCTGAAGGTGTCATGCTGCACTTCGCTGGCATGGATGCACCTGCGCTGCCAGTGCATGACTCATTCATTTTACATCATGCCTATGGTGAGAGTGGTGAAGTGGAAGAGGCTATGCACAGGGCGTTTTACAACGAGATGGATGGGCCTATCTCCAAGATCGACAAAGAGATCCTAACATGGACGTATCGTAAAGGATGAGGATGATACTAGAGGAGCTAAAACATTGGATGTTGATGCAATCCTTAGTGCTGATGATGATGTTTCACATTGGAGAGAGAGACATCACCTTTGGTATGCCCAGCGCTAAACGCTTGGCTTAACCCCAGCCCCATCAAGCGCCCCATCTGAGTTACCCGTCTAAACGCTCTGATACTTTTTTAGGTTAAGCAGCAGGCTTTAATCGCCTACTGCTATTATTTATGGTTTCAATCCCTAGAGACTAGATGAATACATCATCCTAGCCAGTAATCTCCGATCTGGGTTATCACGGTGGTTGTTGAAACATCCGCACCAGCATCCTCACGTCTTTTTTTGACATCAGGACGCTCACCAAATGTTTTCATAAATTCTGGGTCGGGCACATCCATCATACAATAGATTTCAGTTTCATCGGGGTTTGCAGCAGCCCATACTATTTTGGCTCCCTCGGCTGGCATTTCATCTTCGAATGACTTCGCCATTTCTGTCCAGGTTTTAAAACCTTTTGAAATTTTTACTGTTACTAGAATACTTGGCATTGTTGTTTATCCATTTCTACAACTATATTTTAAAGCTCACCAGTACTCAATTAAACTTCTAATTTACAAGTGACTAAATCCTCATTTATTGAACCTTGTTACACGTTTGGGCCTTTTTTGTTGGGCATACTGATTAGCTCTCCGCTCCAGAAAACCTCGTGTGTGTAACTGCGCATGTACATATATCCACCGCACCCCTACCAAGTATGCTCCCCCCCAAAGCAAACACCCGCCCTGTAACTCACTGAGCAAAAACATAAAGCCCAGCCATTTAAAGTAATAAAGATAGAATTTAACATGCTGGCGTCTACTTAACCTTATCAGTGTTGAGCCACTGCCTTATCACCAGAGTAGCTAAGCACTTGTCACACACACCATCACGCAAGAGCTTAGCTTCGTATTGCTTCTCACAAGATGAACAAGGTTTAAGCGTAGGTGTCATGCTAAAACTTAATTCAAATCCTCGAATTGACCTTCATACTGCTCAACAACCATATCACCTGACTTGTAAATGATCTTACCTTGGCCATGAGGAACTAGCATATGGTACGGGTAGCTCTGTTCATTAATATCAGACCTATCCAATGTCTCTGCAACATAGTCAGCTGACATTACACCGCCTTCATAATGAGTGGTAACATCCTCTGACTCAGCTACATTATCCTCAGCGTCAGAACCTTTTTTAAATAATCCGAACATGTGTGTCTCCCTTACTTACTATTACTAAAGGCTAATATTTTAACTTTGATCAATCGTACGTTTCCAGTGATGGAATACAATTTAAATTATACAATAATGAATATCCATACGTACCAAGACTGACATGTTGAGACTTGCTTTGGATAAAGGAATAAGCAAAGCTCAACCATGTGGGGACTTAGATATAATCAAAACTAGTTTGTACCGCATTATTGGGGAGCTTAAGGTTTAGCCGATGGGTCATGATATAATCACATCATATCTGTTAATCCTTGGCGAAGACATAATAGCGTCATATTTGCTAATAATTGTCGGCTGTATGGCTTGCATTGCAGGCTACTTAGACATGACCAAGGACTAACCTGTTTGTATCTCAATGAAGCTTTGCTAAGATCCTAGTGATTGATTTAACATCAAGGCCAGAACATGAAACACCTCACATTAGCTCTAACGTGCCTTATGATACTCTGTTCGCCAGTAGCAGCCCAGTGTATCCTCAGATCAGACGGTATTAACTGGCAAGGTTACTCATGTACGTGATGGAGATACCATTGAGGTGAACGGTATAGCTATCAGATTATCAGCCTTAGACTGTCCTGAGAGAGGCACTCAGAAGGGCGACACCGCAGCTAGGATTGCCCAGCAGTTCCAAGGATCACCAGCCACGTGTGAGCTTACAGGAGCTAAAACCTATGACCGTTTGGTCGGATACTGTGAAGTTAATGGTGAAGACTTTGGGGCGTACATGATGAACAACTCTTCCTGTAAAGTTTGGGAAAAGTACGATGTGTGGGATAGGTACTGATGCAGGGCTTATGAGAAGGTTGCACATTCGGAGCAGTCAGAATGAAAACCTCACCATAATCCTAGCATTCCTGATGACGATTGTCTCTCAGGCGTATTGAATGACTTCACCCTGATGGCGCCACCCCATTTCCAACAAGTCATCCATCGTGACTTCATCAGCAAGTGGAACCGCATCTAAAGCATCCAGCAAATCATCGCCGTGGTATTCTTCAAACTCAAAAACTATTCCATATATCTTCTGTTGAAAGACCCAACGGTTGTTAGGTTTTCTCTTCAGCCATAGATGTTCTAAGGACTGACAGAGAGGTGGGCCAGCGTAATACTGACCTAGATAGAAGACCCTTTTTCTGGGGAGCTTACGTTTGGATTGCTTTTGGAACTCAACATAAATGACGTTATTCATTTGCGCCTCCGCTTTAGTGCTTTAGGCGTGATGCCAAGGCGCACAAGTTGGTTAATAAATGCCTAAGATAATCGTACCTCCAAAATTGTTTCAGGGCAACAACACGTATCAGATCGTTTGGGGGGGGTAACTCAGATGTGGCGATAGATGGTGCTGGGCTGGGTGATCTATGTCAACTTTGGGTTATTCTGCTGCACTTCGTTTTGACGAATGACACAGGGAAGTTTCAGCTGCAAACTAGTTAATACTCTATCTATAGGGCGATAACCTCAGCTAGGTGGCACGGGTTAGTAAAGTAGCTTTAACTGAAACTGAGCAGTCCTTCAGGACTCTCTACTGCTGAATTGTGATATGTGCGCTGCCTGCCAAACCTATAGACAATACTGCTCCAATCTGAGTGGTAGCTAAAACCGATAAATTATCCTTAAAGTTGTATTATTATATTTGATGTCGGCACCGCTTATATTGAAGCTGCGGTACTGCTTAATATGCACATTATATTGGCCCTGCTCTACTTCTATTGAAAAATTACCATAATCAAAGCCTGCCTTAACACTGACTTTATGACCCTCTAGTCCTGAAGTCCCATACGCCCCATAGGCACTTGGCGTTCCAGCTACATATGAAGTTCTAATAGCTCTACCGTTAATATAACTTGCACCAGCACCGATATAAAACGGAGAGCCAAAGTTATCAATTTCATAGATCCCGCCAAATAAAACTCACCAGATTCCATCCAAGCAATTGGCTGCACAACAGACGTAGTACCGCCAGTGTAGGTTAATAGGGCTGTTTGGGGGGGCAGGGTGGCTTTGCCGTATGTTAGACCTAAATCTAGTCTCCAGCGACTACTTTCAGCATTTGAATACCTGTAAGAATAACCAATAGAATTTATTGAATTTATTTTACCATTACCTATCTTCATTAGCTCAGAACCGCTGGCTGGAGCTCTCGAATGCACGCCTTCGACATCAACATTACTTATCGCCGAGACTGCAAGACTAATGCCGTGGCTAGATTCAGCGTTTACAGTTGTTGCTGAAACTATAGTGGTACAGGTCAAAATTACAGATAGGGTTTTTTGCTTTATGCTCATTTAATGACCTGAAATTTATACGTTTAATGATATATAGATTCGAAATTTTTTACCATCTGTTTTATCATATTTGTTCAATTATGACCCTGCAGCGGTTGTGCATGAATTTTCTATAGACTTATCTGGCAAACATATGGTCCACGATGTACGTCAGAAGTATGGAGCTAAAGGCCCAGTACTGATCAGGTCGCGCGTATATGAGCCTCTGTGTAAGCCTGTAGGGAACCTAATATAGTATAAGAGGTAAGATGCACTTAGAAAACCAACCCTTTAGATCATTATCATTTGAATACACACCTACATCTCCTCTTTCTCAGAGCCTCAGAGCCTCAGAGCCCAACTGGCCCGTTAACTTTTAAGAGTTACCACTCCAGCCTGAAAAATTATCATTTCGTTTTATTCGCTAATTCTGATACGATATCACAATGATATATATTAAATCCCGAACTAGCCTACAGGCTGCGGCTTTACTATTAATCGCAACCTCAGGCTTTGCAGCCGATTTACAGAAATGTCCTAGCGATACGGAAGTTCTTTGGGACAACTGTACTGGCAGCTATAGCTATAGTGATGGTGGCCAATACGTAGGTGCTTTCAAAGAGGACAATAGGCACGGCCAAGGGATCTATACATTTGAAAGTGGGACGACATACACCGGTGAATGGCACAAAGGTTTATACCACGGCCAAGGCACACTAACGAAAGCAGACGGTACTGTGGAAACAGGCATCTGGAAGGATGACATACTGCAACCGCCGGAAGGTCTTTTTAGAGTTGTCGGAACCAAGCTTTACTTCGACACTGAAAATACTGTTGGTGTTGATGAAATTAATCATAACCACGATGAAAATTTATTTGATATTTTGAAATCAAATGATCAAATTCAAACCTTAGTATTAAACAGTAAGGGAGGAATTATTATCGCCGCCAGTGATATGGCGGATTTAGTCATTGATGCTGGGCTAGACACCCACGTTGAGGAAAATTGCCTTAGTGCTTGCGTGACTATTTTCTTGGGTGGAAACAATCGGAGTTTAGCTTTGGGTGGTAAAATCGGTTTTCACAGAGGATATTGGGAAGCTGCTAGCATGCGAGAGTACTATGAAAGATAATAAGATAGATGAAGAATGGGCCGACCCGTTTGAATTTTCCTCATGGATTTATGAAGACACTCAATCTGGTGTGTTTGAAGAGTTTGAATATTTGTTGGAAAGAGGCGTTCAAGCCAGCTTTGCTATAAAAACATTAAAAGCAGACGCCGATGGCATGTGGGAACCAAGACGAAGCGTTCTCCGTTCTGGCGGCATCTTAACCCAGTAATTAGATCTAAACTGGCATCAAATCGAGGGCGGTTTTGAGCAGTATTCAAGACATCCATAAAATTTAGTTTTTACTAGGAGCGCATAGATGAAAGTTGTGCTGGCAATCTGATGCGAGTTCTCATTAGTCTGACAGCTACCATCGGTAGAGCTACTTGGTTTTGTTCTGCAAATAGCCCTTACCACGTCTCTGCAAACGGTCGGATATCAAGTTCAAAGGTCCAACCATCTCGGCTTTGATGGTGCAGGTCCCAATAAGCCTTCGCAATGCTGTCTGGGTTCATCAAAGTGTCGAGCGGCAGGTCGTCGGGCTCAATCCCGGCTTGCCGTTGGCGCTCGCGCACAAATTCAGTGTCAACGCCTGCATCAATAACCAGATGTGCGACATGGATATTTTGTGGCCCCAACTCACGGGCCATTGACTGTGCCAACCCCCGCAGCGCGAACTTACCAGATGCAAAGGCAGCGTAACCTGAACTGCCACGAACTGAGGCTGTTGCGCCGGTAAAAAAGATTGAACCTTTCTGCCGCGCAACCATATGTTTTGCCGCTTCGCGTCCGTTTAGAAAAGCGGCGTAGGCACACATCTCCCAAACCTTGCGAAATACCCGCTCAGTCGTCTCTAAGATCGGGAACCGGACATTGCCACCAACATTAAATATACAAATTTCCACCGGACCGATTTCGGCTTCGACCTTAGAAAACATTTTTATTGTAGTCTCTTCGCGGCGAGCGTCCCACGTGAAACCTTGCGCAGACCCTCCTTCAGCTTTGATTTCAGATATTAAAGGTGCGAGTTTCTCGCCCTGACGGCGCCCCATAACGACATGGTAACCACCGCCGGCAAAACGTTTGGCGATAGCAGCACCTATATAATCTCCGGCTCCTATGATCAGGCAGATGGGTTTTATGTTCATGCTGAACTCCTATACGGCCTCTGCCGCCACAAAGGCTGGTCGGGCTTCTAGCCGGTCTGCGTAGCCTGAAAGGGTAGGGAACACGTTAAAATCAACCTTAAGACGCCGAGCCATAATGACTGCATGCCCTGTGATAGTATCGGCAACGGTAAAATCGTTTGCCAGAAACGCGCGTCCATCCATATGAGACTCCAGCGCGTTCAATGTGCGGCCCATCAATTTGAGTGCACGCATCGCCAGTTCCGGGTTGCGGCGTTCTGGCGGCAGCAAAACCGTTTCAACCACGTAATTACCCATGGGCCCCATGATCATGCCCTCCGCATAATGCAACCATTGTAGGTATTGCGCAAAATTTCCAGCGTCTGTCTCAGGAATTAGAGCTGGAGCATATTTTGCGCCCAGATATTGTGCAATTGCCGTGCTTTCGGTGAGAGTGACATCCCCATCGATCAGCGTTGGCACCCGACCATTTGGGTTGACTGAGGTGTATTCCGGGCCACGCATCTCTTTTTGTCCGAGTGTGAATTTTTCTAATTCGTAGCCCAGGCCAATTTCTTCCAACAGCCAGACAGTGCGCACAGCACGGGATTGGGGGGCATAGTAAACTTTCATAGTGGCGTCCTGTTCAGGCTTGGTAAGGGTAGTGGTTGTCACTTGGTGCGAGTCAAACCCATTGGCATGTTGGATACCCGCTTCATCTCTGCAGTATCAAACAAAGACGGATTATCTAGATAATTTAGCATCATATCTGTTGCGTCATCGCCCCAGAAAGTTTGTCCTCCGACCAAAAAGGTTGGTACTCCAAAAACGCCATCAACTATTGCTCCCTCGGTGTTGGTCCGAAGCGTATTTTTGATCGAGACGTCCCCCATAGCAATTTCCGGGTCAGAAATGTCCAGAGCGTCCGCAATTGCTTGAACGCCCTCGGGTGTATCTGGTTGCATCCCCTTACCATAAATCACATCAAACACCGCACGCACATGATCGATTTTTGCCCCCGCAGCAACGCAGAGCCGAAGCGCTGGCAAGGGATTAAACGGATGCATTGGGGGCATCGCAAAGGGAATGCCCAGCTGATCCGCATTCCATTGAAAGAACCGATAGACAAAACGCCGTTTTGGTGGAATTTCTGCAGGTCCCAATTGCCCCCAATGTTTCAAAATAGCACCAAAAACCACGGGAACCGTTGTTATCTCCAGATTGGGTGGCAATTTCTGAAATCTGGCCAATTGCAGATAGGCAAAGGGTGAGAGAAAATCAAAATACCATTTAGCTTTGGTCATATCCGGGGCTCCTCGTCTGTTGAATTTCTTATCATGCTTGAAAGGGGACTGGTTACTGCAACGATCCCCCTAGTCCGGCTAACGCGGATCATTGCAGTTCCTTGATCATATCGGCACTCATGGTAAATTTCTGGGGCTTACCAGAGATCGTCATTGGCAATTCATCCTTCAGCCGGATGTGAAGTGGCACCTTGTAATGCGCGATCTGCCCCTTGCAAAAGTCACGCAATCCCTCAGGATCAATATCCGCGTCAATGTTTGGTACGATCCATGCGCAAACCACTTCACCAAGTGTTTCGTCCGGGATGCCGAAGACCTGCGCCTGTGATACTCCGGGGTGGGTATAAAGAAACTCTTCTATCTCTCTTGGATAGATATTCTCACCGCCTCTAATAATCATGTCCTTCACCCGGCCGGTGATGTCACAATACCCATCCGTGTCGAGCACAGCAAGATCACCGGTATGCATCCAACCGTTCTTGATGGTATTGGCAGTCCGCTCTGGATCGTTCCAGTATTCCCTCATTACAGAGTAACCGCGTGTCAAGAGTTCGCCCTGCTGTCCAATCTCAACGGTTTTGCCTGCGTGGTTAACCACTTTGCACTCCACGTGTGGGTGAATTGTACCAACTGTTGAAACTCGTTTCTCAGTTGGAGCGTCCACCCTAGTCTGGAATGAAACGGGAGACGTTTCTGTCATCCCATAACAGATCGTTACCTCGGTCATGTTCATTTTCTCAAAGACTGCCATCATGACGCTGGTGGGACAGGGGGAACCCGCCATAATGCCTGTGCGCAGTGAGGAGAGATTGTAGCTGTCAAACTCTGGAAGGTCCAATTCTGCAACAAACATGGTTGGTACGCCGAAGAGCGCTGTGCAACTTTCATTGGAGATCGCTTTCAGGGTATCTAACGGATCGAACCCCTCACCCGGTACGATGATCGCTGTACCTTTGGTCACACAGCCAAGGACCCCCATGACCATGCCAAAACAATGATAAAACGGCACTGGAATGCAAAGGCGGTCTTCCTCAGTCAAGTTCATTCGTGCAGTAACAAAATGCGCATTATTCACGATGTTGCGATGTGTAAGGGATGCGCCTTTAGGGCGGCCCGTCGTGCCTGAGGTGAACTGGACATTGATTGGGTCTTTATTATCAAGTGTGTCTGTGATTGAGTTAAGGTCTGCAACCGGAACTTCGTCACCAAGATCCAGGGTTCTTTTGAACGACAGCATGCCAGGCGGTGGGCTCTCCTCGCCGACGGTGATGATCGTTCGGAGATCAGGAACCTTCGCCGCGCGAAGGTCGCCCGGTGCTGCCGATAAGAGTTCGGGTGCAAGATTCTGAAGCATACCGATGTAATCCGATGACTTGAAGCTGCGCGCTGTAACAAGAGCCTTGCAGCCGACATTATTCAGGGCAAATTCGAGTTCGTAGGGGCGATAGGCCGGATTGATACATACAAGGATCGCGCCGATACGCGCTGTTGCAAACTGGGTTAATAACCATTCCACTCGGTTAGGAGACCAGATGCCCACCCGGTCCCCTTTCTTAACGTCAAGTCTCAGCAGGCCACCCGCCAAGCGGTCCACCTGCTCCGCAAATTCTGCCCAGTTCCAACGAATATTTTGCGCAGAGAAAACCACAGCTTCCCGCTGCGGAAAGCTAGATACTGTCCTGGCGAACAGTTCAGGGATGGTCTCTTCGTTCAGCGGCTCGGAGGTGTCGCCAATAACGTGAGACATTCCATGAACTGGTGCATCGTTCAACATATTCTCACCTTTCAGTTTCTGTCGCTTTAGGGCTAGGGTTTACTATTGGCTGTTTCTTGTCATGTCTTGCCCATCGATGCGGACATAATCATCACTAGAGCCAAAGCCCTCGCCCTTCTTGAGTAAGCCTGCGCCGGGTATGAAATTGACTTCAAAGCGGATGCCATCAGGGTCTTCGAACAAGACATAATAGTAGCCCGCTGCCCAATCACGTTCTTCCGGTCCACGTATGATTGTCGCCCCAAGTTTAGCCACCAGGACGGCTGTTTTATCAACGTCTTCGCGGGACCGTCCGCGCAGGCAAAGATGATGAAGGCCAACGCGATATTGCTGGAACCGTTCACCCTCAAACTCGGGATCACATCTGCGCACTCCGATCGCAGTACGGGCACCAACATGATACAAAAAGTCTGGTCCGTCGTTGACACATGCCATGCCGAATTGTGGCAATAGGGCTGAATAAAATGTCCGCGCTTTGTCAAACTGACTGACAGTCAAGATCACATGCGCCATTCCGTTGATACCGATTTCTGGAGTTTCGCTGTTCATGTCGTTGTCATCGCGCTGCCAAGAGATTTGACCGCGTCTGCGCGGCCTGGTGTGGGCGGAATATTCAGCCCGCGTTCGCAGGCTGGTCGGGCGCGCAGTTGATCCATCCAGCGTTCAAGATGCGGCAAGCCTTCCGTTGGCACACGTGCCCAACGGTGGCTGCGTATCCATGACCAGTTTGAGATATCGGCAATCGAAAAATCTCCTGCAAGCCATTCCCGATCTGCCAATCGTGTGTCAAGAACGGCATAAAGCCGTCGAGTTTCATTGTGATAACGTTTCCGTGCGGCGGGCACATCTTCGGGGAAGTAGCGTTCAAATGCGACGGCCTGACCTTGCATTGGGCCAATCCCACTTGCCTGGAACATCAACCATTGCATGACGTCGTGCCGCGCGGCTCCATCCTTGGGGAACAACTTTCCAGTCTTCTCGGCCAGATAAAATAGAATGGCGTTTGAATCGAAGACCATCAGATCGTCTGCATCGTGATCGACGATCACAGGAATGCGCCCATTAAGGTTCATCGCTAGAAATTCAGGTGTATGTTGTTCTCCCGCTGCAAGGTCGATGTAGTTGACGCTGTAGGGCAATTCCAACTCTTCAAGAGCCATGGCCGCTTTCCAGCCATTTGGAGTGGGAGACGTGTAGAGATCAATCATGATACTTTGTTTCCTCTGCTTGTTCTTCAATCACCGCACCGCGTTTTTTCCACGCACCGAATCCACCGTCCATTTCGGCAATATTCTCAAAGCCCATGTCCTGTAAGGTTTTGACTGCTAGGGCTGATCGCCAGGCTCCAGCACAGAATAACACCAGCTTTCGATCTGTGATAAATTCAGGTTTATGATAGGGGCTGGCAGGATCTAACCAGAATTCTAGCATACCCCGTGGGGCGTGTATGGCGCCAGGTATGCGGCCTTCTCGCTTCAATTCACGGATGTCGCGAATATCTATAAATTGCGCAGAGCCCGCGGCAACCTGTGCCTCGGCGTCTTCTTGCAAAAGTGTTTCAATCTGTTCCTTGGCTTGAGAGACCAGGGTTTTTACCGGGGTAATTGCCATCGATCAATTTCCTATTGTTGCGCCATTTTTGCACTGGTTAGAGGCACCTTCAAGCACCCGGTTTTCGTTATTTTCTAATATTTTTTATGGTATGGCCATAGTGATTTTTGAATATGTGAAAACGCGCGCTATTGCATATGGAACATGCGAGAATGCATGGATGAGTACTGCATGAGATGATCTTCGGACAGTATTGATGTTGGTTCGCCATCGCACGCTGGCAGGGGCAGCTAAAGCGACGGGTGTAAACTATACAACAGTGGCGCGCCGTGTTCGACGTGCGGAAGAGGCCAATGGGTCCCGTGGACGACAAAAGAGGCCCCCGGTACCTTGGTTAATCATTGGACTTCAACAAAGGGGGCTAAAGGGACGACTGTTGTTGTTCTTATGGTTGTTGGGCCTTTGATGGCTTGGTTTAGTCCTGAGGTCGTCTTTAGTAACGATTGCGTTCGTACGTCTGTTGCGATGGAAGTCGAACATGCAGCATTACTGCAAGTCGGATGACTTCAGGGCTCGTTTTAAACTAGCGAAATGGAGAGTGTTTTGCATCCGAAGATGCTATAAATTAGCCCTGCCTGATTCAACTAAGTTTAATCTGACAGAACCAGACATTGAACTGTTTTACTTTTATTCGCCACCGGCGAAATCCAGTTCAACTGATCCTGAGTAGTGAACTTGTCGGTTTGGTAACGCCTGCGTGAACTTTAATATTTCTGCTTCGATGATTTTTTCGACTTTCTTTTGTACTTTGTCGTCAGAGAACTCCCATATAACTGTAGAGACGGTCGGGTTACTTTCGTTATAGACTAGACGAAAGCGAGCTCCCTTCATTGGTTTTATGAGTTCCGGCCACTTAGTATGTAAAACACTGTTGAACATTTGTGCGTCTACTGCGGAGCTAAATGTTCGAATAAAAATCTTTATTTGTATTACTAGGTGCTTTCTTTTTAACAACAATAGATACTCAGTTTGTCATAAATACCCCATATATAGCTACCGTTAAGTACTTGGAAAGCTAGCCAAGGTAATTTATTTTAAAGACGATTATTAAAATTAAGCTGCTTTAGAGGTATTTTTTAGGTTCAAGATATTTGCTTTCTTCCCAAGATATGAATCCGATTTCGGACTTTAAAAAGCCACTGGCTTAAATGATTGGCAGTCGAGCAGCGTCCAATGAGTGCCGCTCACTTTGTATTATTAGCGGCTTTTGTGTTCTGCAATAAAAATTGATGTCGAAGATCTATATTAAGCAGCGACAACCCAATCACCCTTGGCGCCCAGACCAGTTAGTATATTAAAGAATGCCCTACTACCTCTAATTAAGGCATCATTTTCAAGCCTGATAAGATCTTCTAGATCAAATTCAGATTGGTTAAGAATAACCATGGAAGGATCGAAGGGGGGTGTAAGGTAGGCAAATGACCCTTCACCCAGAGTTACATCTGACAGTGGCTCTCGGCCGGCGCAGATAGCCGCAGTATAGGCCCAGACATTTTCAAATGTTATCCTACGCAGACCCTGATCAAGCAAACGGCGTGTTAGGTTTTCCAATGGCAGAAAACCGTCACCTATTGGGACCCCAGCAACAGTCAATTGGCCGGCGTGTTCAGCACAGATCATGGCATGATCTTTGAAATGAACTGAGTGTACATGTGGCAAAACGGCCGCAAGCGCTAACTCAGGATCCTCTAGGACCATCTGTGAGTTGCCATAATCATAAAGAATTTTTAAACTTTGATGATCTACCTTTTCAATAATCTGCACAAGTTCAGGTCCCGTAAAATCTTCATGGTTTTCAAGAACTATAACTATGCCAAGGTCGTTGGCTTCACCCACCACCTCTGCAAGATCGGAGGCTGTAGCCTTTATCATTCCGGCAACATCTCCAAAATGGCGCGTGTAGGTACGAAGCGATGTTGCGCCCATGCGATGGGCAACCTTTAGCATCTCAGACATATGCGTAGGTGCAGTGCCTGAGGTATCCACCTCAAGGCTCATCTTATGCGATACCAGATGCGCACTCAGGCGATCCATTCGATCTGTATCTTTTCCCCCGAGATGACGATAATTCGCATCGTTTAGAGACAGACTGAGCCCCTGAAACCCCAGAGAACTAGCTAATTTGGCAAATTCAATCGCAGCATATAAATCGCAAGTAAATGCCTGAGGCTAAAGCTATGAATGGTAGGTTCAACAATCATTTGATGCTTTCATATATTTGAATTCAGCACTTAGTGAATGATTGTACCTAGCGCAGATATCGGCATCGTCCAAGACTTCAGCACGCCATGCGCAATATCCAGCAAACCGCCATGCAAACGCTGCGCGTAATTGTGTGTATCTTTGGGCTAAGTCCGGTCGTTGCAGTGCATCCCAAAATTTTTTTATCTGCAGTGTGGTCAATGGAGGGCGTTCACCAAGAATTTGAAAAGCGGGAGATAGAAAACTATAAATATCCTCACAAATGTCGCCAACTGCGGGACATTGCCAGTCAATCAGACGCAATCCCACACCGGTACCCACAAGGTTCACGCCTACATCAGTATGTATCAGCGACAACTTTTTAGCCCTAGAGACATCTGTGGGACGTGGCCTAGACGCTTCCGGTATACGCTTACATCGCGCAAAAAACGCATCGCCCTCTGCAAGTATATCCTCACAGGTCAGGGCTACATGGCGAAAGCCAGTTGGGTCAGCGATCTCCTTGCGTAAAAGGAGATCAGCAACACCCACCACATCATCATCCCACATCTCACCCTCAACATAGTCGTAAACCAGAAGTTTTACTTCTGGCCAGAAATCCAACCAAATTGGGTGCCACCTTGAGGCCTGCAAGCCTGTGCAGCGCTTCTGCCTCATCTTCTGGCGTGTTGGGAAACAAGGTGCCGGTGACAGCAGTTGAGTATTCCTTGGCAACAAGACGGCGGTCGCAAGTGGACACACGCCAGACAGAATTGTGCAATCCACCGTTAAATTTGTGAAGCTGTGCGTTGGAACCAACCAATCCAACGTTTGAAAGGAAACGGCGTAGCTCTGCCTCAGTCATGTGTGGGGTTCCTTATTCAATAAGGTTTGGAGCTTTTCAAAGACGGTATCGAACGCCTAGAAAATGTACTTGAGAAACACCGTTTCAACAATAGCCGATGGTATTTTTGGTGCGTCAACTTTTTTGGTTAGAGATAAAATTTTCTGGGGCGATGACGCGACAGAGATGATGCTAAACTATCCGGATAGCCCTTGGTGGTGGCACAGAAATTGTCGACGAATTCGGGTCTTTGACCATATAAGCCGGTCCGTTGCAAATTGGCTCGGGCATCGTTAGCGACAGAGCTAGTAATTGGATTATCAAGTGTGCCTAACTGGGCCACTTCCTCGATGCCAGCGTGTGCTTCGTCTGTTGCCTATGCTTCTTCGCCACCTTTTTTTACTATGCAGTCTCTGATCTAATAAAATACCTGATGCCACTATTAAATAAAAACCTCTGTATACCAGCTGTTCGAGACCTGCTGATGTCAATCTTGTTTGCGCCTTATAGCCAAAAGATAATTTTTATTACTGGTAATAAACGCCACTCGTCCGATACTCTTCATTTCAAAGTGGAGGACGCAAAATGATTGAAGTAGACTGGGCGCGCTTAAAGGCACACGAGTTGCGAAAATTAGCTAATGAAAACGCAGTTGTCATATTGCCTATTGCCTCAATAGAACAACATGGGCCACATCTGCCCGTAATGACAGATACTCGGTTGGGACAGGAAATTGCTCACCGTGCGGCGCGAAAGGCATATAGCACTCGCGCGGTCGTAGTAGCCCCAGTTGTCTGGTCAGGTCTATCTGAGCATCACATGCCCTTTGGTGGTACGCTAACTTTGTCACATGACACATTTAGACGCGTTGTGCGTGACCTTATTGAGGCTATAATTCGCCAAGGCTTTAAAGATATTTTGATTTCAAACTCCCATGGCGGAAACATAATCGCCATGCAGCAGATCTTGGATGAGCTAGCACCAACGTCCAAGGCAACATTGGTTGCAACTACCTATGACGTAGAAGCTGGAGAGGACTTATCTAGGCACTTAGAAGATCAATCTGGCGTCCTGCATGCTGGTGAGGCAGAAACCTCGATGATGCTTGTCTGTGAGCCTGATCTTGTTGACACTTCGAAACATAACTAAACTTGCCAGCCCAGAGGGTGGTAAACACTTTTTGTCGGTAGGGAAAGGTTCATATAGATGGCGGCCTTTTACTCATATGACTAAAAATGGTTTGGCAGGAAATCCAGTACGTTCCAATGCTGCAAAAGGTGAAAAGATGCTGGAAGCGGGTGCAAAAGCTTTGGCCAATCTGATAATGGATCCTGAAACTTGGGCTGCTTCAAAAGATTTAAGGTGGGCTGAAAAAAATATTGGAGAACATAAATGACAAATGAATTTGTGGTTTATGATCTTGAGACTGCTCCAGTTACTCTAGATCCACCCAAATGGGTTCCACCTTGATTTCAGTAAAGAACGCCTGCAATCCCTCTAATGTGATACCCAATGTGCGATCATTTACCAACGGGTGAACATAGATCTGCCTGCAGTTTTTTAGTCCGCTGTCGACGAACAGCTGCACTCGAGTTTTGACACCGTTGATCATTGAGAGTGGCGTCACAGCGCCGGGTCGAACGCCCAGATTTTCCATCAATCTTTCTGCAGAGCCAAAAGAGAGCCGCCCAGTTCTTAGTTTTGCATTGAGAGTTTTAAGATCTATCTGTCTGTCTTGCTCGGCAACCAAAAGCACGTTCCGTTTTTTATTATCGCGAAGATAGAGATTTTTGATATGACCACCGCCCTGTACTGAAGACAGGAACTGTCCTTGAACCTTTTTTGAATCTTCTACCGTTCTCAAAGGCACATGATCAAATCGCGTGTACGTAATCCCCCAATTATCCAGCTGTTCCATTATCGCATCTGATGAGACTGGAAGGCTGTCTTGGTATTTTGATGAAGCATCAACAGTATCGTTCATTCTAAAGCCTTTTCCCTTAAACTCTTTGCTCAAGTGCATTTTAAGACAACCATGATGGCCTTGTCAGGCAAATACGGACATGCCTCTCAAACTATTAGACTGCTTGCGCATTTGGCCTGAAATGCTGTTGTCTTTATACAGATCATGGGCATACCATTAGCATACTTTACTCAATCTAGAAGTGGCCTGGCTCCTTGATCTCCAATCGAACACCTAACCGAGCCAAGTTTTGTCAAAGTAGTAGGTAGAGAGCTCACTTTATCAAATGCTGCGCCGCCCATATTTTAACAAGAAGTGATGCACACAGCCATTGTAAAACTAGCTGGTCCCATACGGGGATAGTTGTGTTAGTAGGCAGTCGCCCGATTTATTTAAGCTTTTATTCAACATCATACTTCTTTAAAATCGTTAAAGAACATCTGAAACTCCCTTGTAGATTTGCTCCTCAACACTCATTTCTCGACGTTGTTTCGATCCATTGCCGATTGGACCAAACACCAAAAATACGCAATGTATCACCCTAAGTTTGTGAGAGGGCTATAAACTTGTGTGGTTCAGTACATTGTATTAGTAGTTAACATATGAAGTAATAATGATCCTAGTTTGAGCAAAATACAAATGGAGCGATACTTACAATGCAGTTTCATCTGAACGGATTTAAGCCAGGTAACTATCAGGTTCCAGATGGCGCGGAAAGCCTATCCCACGCCACCAATCGAAGATTTGCCCACCGAAGTAGACGTTCTGATCGTTGGTACCGGCCCTGCAGGCCTGACAATGGCCCGTCAGATGTCCGAGTTCGATGACATAAAAACCTGCATTGTCGATATGGCCCCTGGTCCACTGCTGTTTGGGCGCGCAGACGGCATTTCCTGCCGTACAATCGAAATAATGGAAGCCTTTAACAGTAGCGAAATGGTGGTCAAAGAATCCTATCAACTGATGCAAAATACGTTCTGGGAACCCGATGCTGCAAACCCCCAGCACATCAAACGTACCGAAAAGATCGCTGATGCACGAGCTGGTCTTTCTGAGTTTACACATAGTATTGTCAATCAAGCGCGCCTACACGAATTGCTGATTGATGGCATGGCAAACTCAATCACTAATCTACGCCCGCACTATAGCCGCGAATTGGTCAATATACAGATTAATGACAGCCTCACTCAGGATCTGGCGTCTTACCCGATAACCGCGACCTTCAACCGGACCGACGATGCAGGTGTGGGAAAAGTTGAAATTTTGGAAGCACGCTTTGCAGTCGGCGCTGACGGTGGCAGAAGCAGTGTTCGAAAGGGCCTCGGTATCTCACTTCTGGGGGATACTGCCAATAAAGCTTGGGGCGTCATGGATATCCTGCTCAACACGGATTTCCCAGATATTCGTGTCAAAAGCTTTATCCAATCCAAAGACCATGGTGCTGTCATGACGATCCCGCGCGAGGGCGGCTACCTGTGTCGCTTTTATGTCGAGCTGGGTCAAATCGACAAGGACGCGCGTGCGTTGGACGTCAAGGTGACCGAGCAGGATCTCATTGCTAAAGCACAGAAGATTTTCCACCCCTACACACTGGACGTGAAAGAAGTGGCATGGTGGTCCATTTACTCGGTTGGCCAACGCATTGCAGAGCGCTTTGATAACAGGTCTTCAGGAAGCTTGGACGACGTTATACCCCGTGCCTTCGTTACTGGTGATGCCTGCCATACGCATAGCCCCAAGGGCGGTTGGGGGCTGAACACTTCGCTGCCAGATACTTTCAATCTGGGCTGGAAGGTGGCGGCCGTTCTTCAAGGCAGGAGCGATGCCAAGTTGCTAGCCACCTACAGCACTGAGCGCCGAAACGTCGCGCAACATCTGATTGACGCTGACAAAGAGCTGTCAAGACTGGTGGCGACACGGCCAAACACGGGTGACGCGTCTAAAGAGACCAAAGTCGACACGGCCAAAATCGAAGCCTTCATGAAGCGGCAAAGCGGCTTTGTCAGTGGAACATCAATCGAGTATTTACCCTCCTACATTTGCACCGGGCAAAAAAACCAACATTTGGCGCCTGGATATAAGATCGGCCAACGGTTTCACTCGGCAGAGGTGGCCCGCGTCGCTGACGGTGGGCGCCAACATTTGGGTCACCTAGTCAAGGCAGATGGCCGCTGGCGCATCTTCCTGTTTGGTGGTGATCAAGATCCAACTGACACCTCTTCCAGCGAGTATCAATTCATCAAGTTTTTAGCTAATTCCACTTCATCACCAGTAACGAAGTACACGCCGAGCGGCTGTGATGTTGACTCGGTCATCGACACCTACGCCACTTTTCAACAGCAAGATTTAGAAATGCATGACTTGCATTACTACCTATGGCCGGCAAAAGGAAAATATGGTTTGCGGGATTATGAGAAAGTGTTCCATGCGCAAGCCGGTAACGATGTTTATGACCTGCGCGGCATTAACCGTAAGAGAGGCTGCGTTGTGGTTGTTAGGCCAGATCAGCACATTGCCAACATCTTGCCTGTCTCAGCACACGCGGAGCTTTCAGATTTCTTTGATGCCTTCATGATTGAGCAGACATAAAGCGTTGCTGGCGCACGCATCTCTACTCACGCATCAATTTCAAGCTAAACCGTGCCGTTACTCTCCCGCCGAGTGGCGGCAATTGTTGAGCGCATAGATTTTAGGCTGTGCCCGCAATCTGATAGATGCTTTGATTGTACTGCTGCCAAAATATTTACCTGAGGCGCATAACTCCAGAAATGCCTGAATATTTTCAGACTACTGGTAAAAGTATCAATTTCGATAAAGTAAGAGGAAAAACCTTCAAATAGGCTTCTCTTTTTATCTCTGCTCATCAGGAAGTCCGGTTTCTTACTTGTATCCCATACAGCCCAAAGTCTCAATTAGCTGAAAATTGGAATTTCATTCCCTCAAAAGTAAGGTCTTTCAAGCATGAAATACTAAAGGTATACGTGGCGTCCCATTAAAGTCTATGGTCCCAGGCTCCAGGGTTACCAGCATGTAGTAAGTTAATTAGCCGGTGACCAAGAAAGTGCATTCCCAACCAACCTACGTCCGATACGCAGTATATAACCCGAGACTCCAGCAGCGCAGGCAGCACCAGCAGCACTAGTCCAATTTAGCTACCATGTAGCAATGAAATTGAAGCTTACATTGTCCGTAACGGAAAACGCTATGTTTAACCCCTTAGTGGTTGCCGAGATGTCTGACAGGAGCAATTTTCTGGCCAGCCAATATACTGTGATCAGTATTCCAAGCCGTACCAGCAACTCCAGCTGCAGTTAAGGTGTACAGCTTAGTGTACCCAGTCGATGTCACACCTCCACTCAGCGGATCTATCAGATCGAAGGCCTTGTAACCACTAGGGCTGAGCCCATCATCAAACTTGATAGTCTCTTTGTTAGCAGCACTCGCATCTGTAGCTCCACACGTAACAACTACGTTTGTTAGCTCTAAATCAGTATCCTCAGTTCTATCAGTTCCATTTGAATAACAAAACTTTCCTGTTCCTCCGGCCATATCCTTTCGAGCAGCTGAAAACTCGTGCACAGACTTGAGGTACGTATTGTTGTCTACAATCATATATGCATGTGTGTAAGTACCCTCCTCCAGCGTTACATCGCCGCCCATAGGTAGAGATGCATTCTTAGATACAGTTAAGTCAAAACCGGTATTATTTTTAAATAGCTCCGCACACTTTGACCTATCAGCGACAGTTGGAAAGTCTGTACAAAGACCAAATTCGTATACTTTCAAATTAAAAGAAGTAACTTCTTTCAAACATTCCTGACCATTGCTTGTCCCAGATGTTCCAGTACACGTGGTTTGGGCAACGCTCACACTGCCCCAAAAAACGCACACAAGTGCAGCTGAGAAAACAGTTAGAGCTTTCATAAGTTTAATATTTTTCATGATTTAGAACCCACTCACAGTCACGCCAAGCTTAATGGCTTTTTTCATAATACGGTTTTCACGCTGGACGGGCTTGTAGAGCTTTTCCCTAATGGGCCTAAGCTTTGTGGCCCAGACGCCGTCCTGCATTACTTTGGCAGGCTGTTCGACTCCGCCCAGTGGGATGGAATAGCTCAAAGAGGCAACGTTTTTATATTTCGCTTTGTCCTGCTTCAGAGCTGCAAAACCAATTATTAAATTGGGCGATACTTCAGCTTTGAAGCCAAATTCTTTTGTATCCACTTTGTGAGTAAGGGCATCTTTCCATTTTCCCCGTGTGTAATAGACATTGGAGGAATAAAAGTACGGTAGGTTTGCGGTTAGCTTCATGTCGCTACCATCGAGCGCGGTCTCATCGATGGTTTTATATTTAATTGTACCGGATATTGCGTTATAAAAGTTAGCGCGCCACTCAAACATTGATGACAGAAGTTCCACACCAGCTCCACTACGCTTGTGCTTTGATTCAAGCTCGTAATCGTAGAATACATTTGCTCCGAAGATTACCGTGTCATCATCGTTTATTTGACGAATGCCAAAACCGGTATTCAGTGTTGTGCGGTCATTGAAGTTTACGATCGATGTCTGGTTGAATGTGAATGTGTTGGCAGTCTCATTTAGACGGTAAACTAACATAGCCTCGGTCTTGGTGTCTGTCCCCGTATCTAGTCCCAGTGTGTCAGTGCCTAACGTTAATTCGAAATGTGTAAAATTTGAAGTTGAGAGCACTTTATCTTCAAACTTATCCAGTCCAGAATTGGCGGCTCCCATTGTAGCTGAGACGGCCTCTGTCTTGGCGGCGGCTTCCCCATCGTTATTTTCAACGCCCTGCGCAATATTCTTTATGAACGTTGCTAACTTTCCAGATTTAGGCGCTTCTTGAGAATTGAGTGGAAGTGCAAACAGCGCAAGAATAGCGCTGGAATAAATAAAGCTTTTTCACAATGGAGTCCTTCATAAGGATAACATATTTAGTATACAATTGGCATTTAAAATAAAATACTTGTGAATACCAACACATAAATTGTAATTATATACAATAATATTATTAATAAGGCTTGGATTACGTCACTTAATTAATGCACCCGCCCAAACGACCTGTTGAAAATGAATGTTAACTAACCAACAAAGTCACAATTTAAGTTTCTGTCTATTAGCCCCTCCCGCCCTCTAATGAACCTCTAAGCACCCACAAGTCTCTATGGCCACAAAACTGGCCACCAACAGAACACTTGAAGGGCGGAGGGGGATTACTTGAAGCTAACTATAGTTGAAGAGCAGAAAGTTTTTTACGCCTGCTACAGGCACCACTAGCCTCTTCTGGGCACCAAAATATCAAGAACTGTGGACCAAGTACCTGATTTGCAAAGAGCGTGCCCCGTGGCCCACACAACTATACATAAGGACAACGTCCGGTGCAAACATAATTTCCAGATCGTTTAAATTATTTTTATGCATCCCTAAACCAGATTGTACGTAAGAGTGCTATATTTAGGTATTGATCCACTTTTCTAGTTTTAAGAAACTAGGCCTCGAATCTTTTCGATTATTGAAAGCGTTTTCTCAAAAAGCGGACCGTCCAGCGGACTGTCCTGACTGGCAAACCAGGAAATAGACAGTTTTTTAGCAGGGTCCACAAACAAAAACTGTCCGTGAATTCCAACCCCAAAGATCAAAGGCTCGGCTTCCTGATTCACGTACCATTTGGAACGATAATGGATATCCCGTTGCCCCATTTCATTATAAAAATCCCCATCTTTCCAAGCTTGGGGGTCACCGTTTTTGACGATATCTTCCAACCAACTGGATGGCACAACTTGCTTCCCATTACGCTGTCCTCCGTTGGCCATCATCATGCCGACCCGGGCTAAATCCCTAGCAAGGAAGCATTTTCCTCCCGCTGCACGCGCGCCACCTATACGATCAACGGTTATATACCCTGGTGCCTCTGCGCCCAGTGGCTTCCAAAGCCTTTCGCTCACAAGTTTGGCATAGCGCATGCCACTCGCTCGCTCGAAAACCCAAGCCAACAGGTCTGTATTTGGCGAAACGTAATGAAACCGACCGCCGTGCGGCCCATCAGGCTCGGTTCAGCAATGACATGAAAGACCGTAAGTCAATGGGTGCATGATCTTTTGGAACTGGATTCCAATTCGCTGCATATCGGTAATCAATAATTGGACCCTCAGTCGCTAGGTAGTCTTCGTCAAACAAAACCCCAGCACGCATGTCCAGCAGGTCACGCACTGTGGCACCAACATAAGCAGTATTTTCTAATTCTGGCACGTACTTTGTAATCAGGTCATCTTCAGCTAATTCGCCGCGCTCCACTAATGTTCCAGCCACCAAGCCCAGCATAGATTTTGATACTGACATCAGAAATATGTGGATCCCGCGACGTCATTCCGTTGCGATAAGTCTCATGGACCAATTTGTCTTTATGCAGAACCACAACTGCATCGCAGTCTGTCCTCGCCATGGCTTCATCAAGGCCCAGGTTAGAGGTATCCATTGTACTGGGTTCCAGTTCCCAAACTTTTGTTGGGTCGTTTGAAATTTCAGCAGAAGGAATAATCTCTCTCACATGATGAAAAGCCCAATGGCAATAGGGTGCTTTGCGCCAGTTTGCGAGCGAAGCTCGGTTGGGTTCCGCGGGTGGAAAGCCTTGCATGACTTCAGACATTTAAAACCTCTTAATTACTATCTGGCAATCGTGGCATTAAAGTAAAGTGGCTTCAATACACGAAGGCAGTAAGGCACCGTTATTGCAAAATTAGTATTTTGTGAAAATTTACAGTGAGCGCCACTAGTAGTGGTGCGTGGTTAACCAGGAAGGTCAGGTGTTTGAAAGCTATTGCACCAAACACCAAAAACGCAGAGGGGCACTGAAATCTACCAGAAAATCAATGAAACGATATGGCCAGCCTGAAATTATCGTCATGGATAAATTGTGGTCTTATGGCGCTGCGATGAAGATCATTGGTAACATTGATTGCTAGGAAACAGTGCGCTGCCTCAACAAGTGGGCGGAAAAGTCAGACCTGCCGTTCCGACGATGACGAGCTATATTGTGGTTTCGGCGAATTCGAAGTTATAAAAGAAAAACGGACTTTATGCCGAGGCATACTAGGTTGGCGATTATAAAAAATAGAGTGGACACTTCTCATGGATGATACAAAGGGCACCCAACCGCGCCGCCGATCTGGTCGACGAAATAGAACTACAAAGCCGGAGAGTCCTGTTACCAAGGGCTATACACCGCCGACTGCCGGACAGTTCAAGCCCCTAAGTGATAATGATCTTGAGCGGGTCCATTCAGCATCACTTGAGATACTTGATCAAATCGGAATTAGTGAAGCGCCCCCAGTAGTAATAGATACTATCCAGGCGCGGGGTGGAACAGTTACCGCTGAGGGACGGCTACTTTTCCCGAAAGCACTTGTAACCGAAGCGCTTGGGAAATTTCAACGTGGTTTCCAGCTTTTTGGCAGGGCAGCCGGTCAGAACCTAGACATGACTGGCGCACGGGTACATGCGGGTTCGGGAGGTGCCTCGCCAAATATTGTAGATACTTTGGACGGTAGCTACCGGACCTCCACACTGAGCGATTTGTATGATGCGGCGCGGATTGTGGATACGCTGGATCATATACAATTCTTTTCGCGCCCAATGATCGCAGGTGACATGGAGAACAACCGTGTTTTGGATGTAAATACCGCCTTTGCCTCGCTGGCAGGTACATCCAAACATGTTATGGTCAGCGCAAGTCACTCGGACCACGTCGATGATATCGCACAAATCTGCTACTCTATTGCCGGATCAGAGGAGGCGTTTCGCGAAAAGCCATTTTTATCCCTGAACATCAACCACGTGGTTCCACCATTGCGATTTGATGGAGGGGCTTGTGAAGTAATGGCAGCGGCAATAGGGGCTGGCCTGCCAGTGATGGTCAACACCTTTGGACAGATGGGAGCATCTAGCCCGGTGACTATTGCAGGCTGTCTGGCCCAAACTAATGCAGAAACATTGGCTGGGATGGTTTTTGCCTGGGCCCTGGACCCTGAGGTAAGGGCAATCTACGGAGCACGTCCAATGGTAACAGACCTACGCTCTGGGGGTATGGCTGGCGGCAGCGGAGAACAGTCAATCCTTACCGCAGCGGCAACTCAAATTGCGCGCCATTATGACCTCGCTAATTCTACAATAGCTGGTGCGACAGATAGCAAGCTGGCTGATGCCCAATCAGGTTATGAAAAGGCCCTTTCAGTCACTCTCGCAGCACAGGCTGGAGCCAATTTAATTACACAAGCTGCAGGCACTCAGGCGGGTTTAATGGCCACCTCGCTGGAAGCTTATGTGATAGACAACGATATGTTGGGTGCAATCCTGCAATCTGCCAACTCGATCGAAGTCAGTGATGCAACTCTTTCCACTGCTGCAATAGCCCAGATTGTAAGTGGCGAAGGGCACTTCCTTGGTCACGCAGACACGTATGCGCGGATGAAATCTGATTTTGTATACCCTGCCCATGCCGATCGCCAGGCCCCAGACGGTTGGCTGGCTAGCGGTAAGCCAAATATTAACAGCTCTGCGCAGGCCACTGTAGCAGAGGTGCTTGCCAAGCATTTTCCGCGCCATATAAGTCCAGAAATAGAACAAGACTTGCGCGCGCGATTTGATATCCGCCTCCCAGTTAAAAGGATGCAACATACATGAAAATTGCAGTGATAGGTGTTGGCGCAATGGGATCGATTTATGCGGCCCTACTTTCTGACGCTGGACATGATGTCTGGGCAGTAGACACATGGGCCGCTCATATCGATGCGATCAACAATGACGGCCTTCGAATCGAAGGTGCGAGTGGCGACAGAACGGTTAGGACAGTGCGCGCTACAACAAATATCATAGATGTTGGACACTGCGATTTGTGTTTAATATCGACTAAAGCCTCTGGCGTAGGACCAGCAGTCCAAAGTGCCGCGCCAATAATCGGGCCGGACGCGATAGTTCTGACTATTCAAAATGGGCTCGGCTCGGGCGAACGTATTGCGCAATATATGCCAATAGATAATGTGATGTTGGGTGTTGCTGATGGTTTTGGCGCATCAATGAGGGGGCCTGGTCACGCTCATCACAATAGCATGAAGCTGGTCCGTATTGGTGAGATCCAAGGGGGCCTAACCGACCGATTGAAGCACATTGAGTCTATCTGGCAGGAGGCTGGTTTTAAAGCCCAAGCGTTTGATAATATTACGCAGCTTATCTGGGAAAAGTTTTTATGTAATGTTACGTTCAGCGCACCTTGCACGGCCTTCAACGTTACTGTTGGTGGCCTAATGGGTAATGCTGAACACTGGGGAATAGCATTAGGTGCTATGCTTGAGGGCCACGCAATCGCACAAGAAAAAAATGTGCCTTTGTCCTTTAATGATCCAGTAGCGTATGTTTCGCAATTCGGTGCTGGTATGCCTAATGCGCGACCGTCCATGTTACTGGATCACATGGCGTTCCGGCCATCTGAGCTAGACGCAATCAATGGCATAATTCCTATAATGGGCCGCGAATTGGGTATCCCCACACCCTTCAACGACACTCTGACCGCAATCTTACGGCAGCGTGAAATAGATTTCTTACAGGCACCGCTATGAACATAGGTTCTTTTTTTTACGAGGGCAAAGAGCTGTATGGAATTTTTTTAGGTAAAACTGTAATTCCAGTAAACGCAGCACTTATCGCCCGACACCCAACGCTGAGAGACTTGCTTCACGCCAACGGCCTTGAAATGTTAAAAATCCCCTCAAACTTTTCATCGGCAGTGCCTTGCGCGAAAATTAAGTTTCTTCCTCCCATCCCTAATGCAAACAAAGTTATCTGTGTAGGCATGAACTATCCCAAACCATACCCAGTCGATGGAATTGCACCGCCCGATCCCAAAAATATCATCCTATTTGGCAAGGAGCGTGAAGCATTTGTTGGTCATGGTGGGGTGTTGGAAAAGCCACATGGTGAACCTGCAAACAGCTTTGACTATGAAGGAGAGATTGCGGTTGTGATCGGAAAACCTGCACGTAATGTGTCGGTTGCAGAGGCAATGGAATATGTTCTAGGCTATGCACCTTTTAACGACGGCTCAGTTCGAGAGTGGCAAAAACATTCAATCTATGCGGGTAAGAATTTCGCCAACTCTAGTGCATGGGGGCCTTGGATAACGACAGCGGACGCGTTGCCAGAGCCCGAAAAGCTACGCCTAAGTGTCGTTTTGAACGGTAAAACTGTTCAATCTGCCCTAGGTAATGAAATGATTTTTTCAGTTGCTGAACAAATTTCTTATGCCTCATCACTCTTTATGCTCCAGCCTGGTGATGTAATTGCAACAGGATCTCCAGACGGTACTGGCGGCAGCCGCACGCCAAAGCTGTATTTAAAGCTGAATGATGTTCTGGCTATTTCTGTTGATGGTATTGGGACATTGTTAAACACCGTCTTATGAGGTGGAACCTTATTAGTAAGTTTTAAGATAGCATTTCAACTTAGGCATCAAGATTAGTGCCGCCAGCTGGCCCATACAAAATAAGGATCCTAATCAGCACTTTCTAAGCAAGGTCAGTTTGCTGCTAAACATATTGAATATTCCAGAAATTATCTAATCCTTTAAGCAAAGGTTTTCTTGATAATGAAACTCTGATCTATTGCAATGTAAGCTAAACTTAGTCGTTAACTTGGGTGGAAAATGACTGTCTTAAACAAAATCATCGAAATACCCGATATGACTGTTTTAATGGCAGATGGTTGCCGCCTTTCAGCACGTATTTGGTTGCCACATAATGCCGAAACAATACCGGTTCCCGCTATCTTAGAGTTTCTGCCCTATCGAAAACGTGATGGAACTACTGCCCGAGACAGCCTTACCCATCCATATGTTGCTAAACGTGGGTACGCCTGTGTCCGGATTGATATGCGTGGCAATGGTGACAGCCAAGGCATCATGGAAGATGAATATACTGAGCAGGAATTACAAGATGCTGAGGCAATAATTGCATGGTTAGCCAAGCAAACCTGGTGCAGCGGTGCGGTTGGAATGATGGGCATTAGCTGGGGCGGCTTTAACGCACTACAAGTAGCGGCGAGACAACCTTCTGCCCTTAAAGCAATTATTACTCTGTGCTCAACGGTTGACCGATATGCCGATGATATTCACTATAAAGGCGGGTGCCTACTGAATGAAAACCTTGGCTGGGGTGCTACAATGTGGTCCTATTCCTCGCGCGCGCCAGACCCGGCTTTGGTCGGAGAAGATTGGCGTAATATGTGGCTGGAGCGGCTTGAGGCTGAACCCTTTTTACCAATAGCTTGGTTAAGCCACCAAAACCGGGACGCCTACTGGCAGCATGGCTCAAGTTTGTGAGAATTATGAGTCCATAACCGCAGCGACGTTAGCAATTGGGGGTTGGGGTGATGCATATAAAAATACTGTCTCACATCTGGTGCGGAATCTTACTGCACCAGTAAAGGGCATTGTTGGGCCTTGGGTACACAAATATCCACATTTTGCTGTGCCCGAACCACGTATTGGATTTTTACAAGAAGCTCTTAGGTGGTGGGACCAATGGCTAAAAGGCCAAGAGACTGGAGTTATGCAAGACCCAGCCTATACCGCATATTTGATGGATGGCGTCCGCCCAAAAAGCTGGTACGACCAACGCAGTGGTCATTGGATTACTGAAGACAAATGGCCCGCTGGTTTCCCAAATAGGCGTTGGTATATGCAGCCAGGCGGGCATCTGGAAGATCTTCCATCCAGCTTAAATACCAAAGTGTCTTCTAAACAAAACTGTGGCGGCGCGGCAGGTGAATATTGCGCAATTTGGCTAGGTCCAGAAATGCCAGAGGATCAACGGTATGATGATGCCCTATCGGCCTGCTTTACGTCAAAGCCTCTAGGAGAACGCTGTGATATTATAGGGTCTCCAACAGTCAAACTAAGGCTCAGCTCAGATCAACCGATAGCTCAGATTGCAGTACGCCTGAACCACATTCACCCGGATGGGGCATCAACTCGAATGACTTATGGAGTTTTGAACCTTTGCCATCGTAATGGGCATACAGTTGCACAACCTTTAGTCCCAGACGAGGAATTTGAAATTTCTTTAGACTTAGATCAGATGGCCTATCGGGTCCCTGCCGGCCATTGCGTCCGCGTGGCAATCTCAACTTGTTATTGGCCCTTGCTTTGGCCGTCGCCAGTTCCAGTTGAACTTACTTTACACGCTGGAGAAATCAATATTCCTATTCGGAAAAGCGGGGATCAAGACGAACGGATATTTCCTACCCCAGAGGCAGATCAACCGTGGCAGGTTGAAACAATTCGGCCCACACAAAATGAACGACGTCAAGTTATTGATATGAATAGTGGTATTGTATCGCTAGAAATTATAGATGATTTTGGGAGCACCAAAGATTCTGATCACGGCCTTGTGCATGGATCTGTCGCACGCGAATGGTGGAGCATTCACCCTGACGATCCGCTAAGCGCGAGTGGGCGAACCCACTGGACTTATGAAAATAGTCGAGACGATTGGTCGGTACGCACAGAAACCTATGCCAATATGACCTCAGATTCTGAGTATTTCCACTTAACAGCCCAACTAGAGGCTTATGAAAATAATAATCTTGTTTTTGAAAAAGTGGTTTCAGAGAGCATAAAAAGACATCAGCGCTAGTTCTTAAAACTAATTATACTACACGCTTAGAGATAAGGTTTGTTAACCAGTCAGGGTCCATCTCTGGTACGGATGAAAGCAGCAAAGCTGTATAGTCGGGATGTGGCGGTTGGAAAACTTCAGTTTTCAAGCCTTGCTCCACTACTTCACCTTGGTTCATCACCACAACCTGATCTGCAATAGCGTTGACGGTTGAAATGTCATGGGTGATGAAAAGGTAAGTCAGCCCCAACTCTTCTTGTAGCCGCATTAGGAGCTTAAGAATCCCCTCCTGAACAATCTGATCCAGCGCCGAAGTTACCTCGTCACAGATTATAAACTCAGGCTCAGCAGCCAGTGCACGGGCAATACAGATCCTCTGCTTCTGCCCACCAGATAATTCTCCAGGCAACCGCTCCATAAAATTGGCATCCAGCTCTATCATCTCGAGTAGCTCAATAACTCGTTTGGTTTGTTCGGCCCCCCGAATTCCAAGATAAAACTCTAGTGGGCGGCCAATTATTTCACGCACTGTTTGTCGTGGGTTCATGGCCGTGTCGGCCATTTGATAAATCATTTGAATGCGGCGTTTTTGCTCTTTGCTGCGATTTACAAGCGCCGGCGGCAAGACCTCCCCATCAAACTTCACAGTGCCAGACAACTGCGGCAAAAGGCCAGTGCATTAAACTGGTAACAGACTTACCAGAACCAGATTCGCCTACTAATGCTAAAACTTCTCCTTTGAAAATTTGTAGATCTACGCCTTTTAATACTTGAATTCCATAGCTTGCATCAATATTTTTGAGTGACAACACTGAGGCTTTTGCTGTTTGTTGTGGTTTTTCAAGTGCCCGTACCGACCAAAGTGATTTAGTATAGGCCTCTTTAGGTGCGCTCAACATTTGGCGTGTGGGCGCCTCTTCAACTTCACAACCGTAGCGAAGTACTTTTATAACGTCAGCCATCTGAGCCACCACTGCCAGATCATGTGTGATATAGATTGCCGCTGTATTAAACTCTTGCACTATCGATCTCATCGAGGCCAAAACCTCAACCTGCGTAGTTACATCAAGTGCTGTGGTAGGCTCATCAAATACCAATAGATCTGGGCGAGGCGACATTGCCATAGCTGTCATCACCCGTTGCAACTGTCCGCCTGAAACCTGATGAGGATAACGATCACCAATATTGTCAGGGTCTGGTAAATTTAAAACGTCATACAACTGCTTTGCGTCATCATAAGCGTCTTGACGATTTTTGATACCGGCCCGTATCGTTGAAGCTGTAGTCTGGACGATCAACCGACGCGCAGGGTTAAAGGACGCCGCCGCTGATTGGGCAACATACGTCATCCGATCACCCCAGAACTTGCGCTTTTCAACATCTGACAATTTAGCTAAATCGACACCATCAAATATGATCTCGCCCTCTGTGATACGACATCCTGGTTGAGTATAACCCATTGCAGCAAGCCCTAGCGTCGACTTGCCCGCTCCAGATTCACCAATAAGGCCAAGCACCTCACCCGCATGTAGAGTGAGATCGATACCATTAATAATGTCATGCCATTTTTCGTCAGAAAATCCTTGTATCTTTAGGCCCTTAATTGACAGTAAGACGTCACCTTTTTTGGTCCTATTACTCATCATGTAACCCGCTAGTTTTATGCAGAAACCAATCCACAACAAAGTTTATAGCTACTGTTAACAGCGCTATAGCTGCTGCTGGGAGCAACGGGGTCAAGCCAACTTTAAGGTCATACTGGGCAAACATAATCAGCGATGCATTATCACGTACCATTGAGCCCCAATCAGCGGTTGGAGGTTGAATCCCAACTCCAAGAAACGACAGGGCCGCAATGGTGAGGAAGACGAAACAAAACCGCAAACCAAATTCTGCTATTAGAGGGGGCATAATATTTGGTAAAATTTCCCGCCGCATTATCCAGCCAAGCCCCTCGCCGCGCAGGCGCGCCGCCTCAACATAATCCATCACTACTACATTCAGCGCCACCGCACGGGTCAGTCGAAATACTCGAGTGCTATCTAATACCGCAATAATTAAAATCAAATTAGTGACGGTTGATCCAAAAATAGACAAAAGAACTAGAGCAAATATCAAGCTAGGAATAGCCATTAAAACATCAACTGAGCGGCTGAGGACTTGATCAAGCCAACTTCTATTTATTGCTGCAGCAAGGCCTAAAGCTCCACCAATGAGGAATGCCAGAAACGTCGTTGCAACTGCAATACCGACGGTGTTTCTTGCGCCATAAATCATCCGTGAAAAAATATCCCGACCAATTTGATCTGTACCGAAAATATAGATTGAACTCCACGGCGCATAAGGTTCAGGGAAAACTTCTGCTTCTCCATAAGGCGCCAAAACTGGCGCAAAAATTGCAACAAGCATATAGGCTAAAATAACCACCATGCCAAAGCGCGCTGTAAATGGGGCTTTGCGCAAATCTATTACAATCCGTGTCCAAAGAGAGCGCCGTTCATGTACTGCGGCAACCTCGCCTAAAGCTGAATAAGTGTTAGGTTCTGGTTTCATTTTGGGTGCAGCAATCTTGGATTGGTAACTATACCAATAATATCGGCAAGTAAGTTGAGAAGGATGTAAGTCATGGCGAATATCAAAGCGCAGCCCTGAACAACTGGGATGTCCCTGCTTGCTACTGCGTCTACCATTAATTGGCCAATACCAGGGTACACAAAAACGACTTCAACTACCACAACTCCCACAACTAAATAGGCTAGGTTGAACGCAATAACCGTAGCGATAGGAGCCCAGGCATTAGGCAAAGCATGTTTTAATATGACTTCTGTCGGCGAAGCCCCAGATAAACGCGCCATTTGAATATAAGGGCTAGCCAATAAATTAATTATTGCAGCCCGGGTCATCCGCATCATGTGGGCAACAATGACTAATGTAAGAGTTAGCGCTGGCAAAGCCGCCCGGTAAATACGCTCACCAAACTGGGTATCGGCATCAACATTAGCAAGGGACGGAAACACTGAATATAGTGAAGATAGGAAAAGTATTAAAATATAAGCAACAAAAAATTCTGGAAACGAAATAGTCGTTAAAGTGGCCATGTTAACTGAACGATCGTAAAACGAATTGCGATACAGGGCTGTTGAAATTCCGAGCACAAGCGACAATGGGACTGCAACTAATGCCGCCATTGAAGCTAAAAATAAGGTGTTCCGCAATCGTGGCACTACCAAATCTACCACCTCTCTCGAGCGGTTCACACCTGAGGCATTCCTCCCAGAAAAAGATGTTCCCAAGTCGCCGTGGAGGACTGCGGCAACCCATTGTCCATACCTCACGATTGCAGGTTGATCTAATCCAAGTTCGCGGCGAAGGCAGCTACAGTTTCTTCAGTCGCAGCCTGACCTAAAATTGCCTGCCCAAAATCACCAGGCAATAGCTCCATTGCTGAAAATATTATGATAGATACGACAAACAAAGTGATCACGCCCATGGCGAGGCGGCCAAGAACAGTTTTTAATACCGGGTGCAAAATTTTATTACCTTAAAGATTGGTGCTTAGGCCAGAAGTTTCCAGCCTAAGCATAACGCATAAAGTTAAGCGAACCACCAACGTTCGACACATTTTGCGCCGTCAGTATCCCAGTTAGCCGCAACCTGTTCATCATGCGCAACCGCTTTACTGTTGGCGCCAACGTAACTGTTGAACAATGGAACTATTGAACCCCCATCGTCACTGATAAGGTGCTGACACTCATAGTAGATCTCTCTACGCTTTGAATCATTAAGCTCAGCCCGTGCTTCCTTTACCAAACGGTTGAACCGCTTGGAACCATCGGTCCCTTTCCAATTGGTATCGTTCCATTCTGTGTCATTTGTATAAGCTGCAGAGAACATCCAATCTTCAGTTGGACGACCACCCCAATAGCATGCACACCAACCTTTAGCGTCGTTGTTCCAAACATTTGACCAGTATGCAATCATTTGGCTCGCGGACCACTTCAATCTCAATACCCGCTTCAGATGCCGAGTTTGCTATCAATTGTGCCGCATCCACTGCTCCTGAAAATGCTGCGTCTGCTGCTGAAAGCTGAATTTTTCCTGAATGGCCTGATTTTTTATAATGGAATGCGGCCTTATCAGCATCAAACTCACGCTGTGGTAAGTCAGAGTTGTGATACCGGTTAGCTGTAGAAATTGGATGGTCGTTACCAACAGCTCCATAGCCAAGTAGAATTTTGTCAACAAGCTCTTGGCGTCTAATTGAATGCTTCAACGCCATTCTTAGATCATAATCGCCAAAAGGATCAACGTTCAAACGCATTGGGAAAGTATAGTGCGCAGTACCCGTAGTCTCCAAAATATTCACATTTGGGTTCATCTTAAACAAATTAATCGTTTTCAAATCAACACGATCCATACCGTCAATGTCACCGTTCATTAGAGCAGTTTGACGCGCTGTTGGATCAACAATTGATAACAGCTCAACCTCATCGAAATGTGCACGCCCTTCCTTCCAATAATTCGGGTTGCGCTTTAAAACACATTTCACGCCTGGCTCAAACGATTGCACAACGTAGCCACCGGTTCCGATGCCTGACGTCATATCCCCAGCAGGACGGATAGAAATATGGTAATCACTTACGATGAACGGGAAGTCAGCGTTTGGAGCTTCCAAATCAAAAATTACTCGGTTTTTTCCATCTGCAGTTACTGACTTGACTGCTACTAAAAGGCCTTTTGCAGCAGAAGTGGAGTCTTCACCCATGTGATGATTAAAAGAGGCAATGACATCTTCAGATGTCAGGGTTTTGCCATTATGAAATTCAACACCCTGCCGAAGGTTAAACACCCATTTTTGAGCATCTGATGACTCATAGCTTTCGGCCAATTCGCCAATCAGCTCGCCATTATTGTTAACTTCGGTCAAATGGTTTGCAAACGTATAACCATTCACCAAAGTGAAATGGTTCTCAGAGGTAGCCGAGTCTAGTGAGTCAGTAGTACTGCCGTGGCCAAGACCCATTCTGAATAAGCCGCCGCGGTTTGGTGCTGCTGCCTCCGCTTTGTTGGCTAGGCTCAAAACTGCAGGCACTGCCAGACCCGTTGCTAATACCGACATCATAAACTGACGGCGACCAATAATCCCGTTTGCTAATTTATTTTGCTGTTGAGCTATAAACTTTTTAGTCATCATTCACTCCCTTGTGACACTTAATCTTTGTTTGATCTGAGACCCTGAAACCTGCAGTTAGTATTCGTTAAATAGTTATAAAATTACTTAATAAAACGTCATACATATTTCAGATTGTTGCATTTCTTATTTGAGTATTTTTCAATTCGAAATTAAACCCCAGTAGTTTGAATTTCAACTATAACCGAAATTGCAGGTAAAAAGTATTTATTTATTTATTTATTTATTCAGATTAGTCATACCTCTGTTTTACAGCACACCCTGCACTCAAAAATAGCTCTGGCAAAACGTAGTCTTGAGACCCCTGAAAGACAGAATTTCTATTCTAGGCATTGCTTTAGGCACACAAAATACACATAGCTAAAAGATATGAATGAGGTCTATTACATAAATTAACGAATGGGGTGTGAGGGTGAATCTACGCCAGTTAGAAGCATTAAGAGCAACAATTAGGGCGGGTTCCATCACAGGAGCAGCCAAAATGATGCACATCTCGCAACCCAGTGTTAGCCGGCTAGTTGCTGATCTTGAATATGCAGTTGGTTTTCCACTGTTTGCCCGTGTGGGACGAGGCCTAACGCCAACGGTTGAAGGTCGACATTTCTACGAAGGTGTTGAGGGTATGTTTTTTGGTATTGATCGCTTGGAAGAATTGGCAAAGTCAATTCGTACTTCGCAAGGTGGTGTAATCTCCATTGGGGCGATACAGTCGATTTCTACGATTGAACTGCCAAAAGCTATTGGTAGACTGTACAATGTAAATCCAGAAATTCGTTTTGAGATCCAATCGCGAAACACCCCAGCCATTTTAGATGCCGTACAGACACGCCAGATCGATCTTGGCATTGTAGGTCGTGAAGCAGACCACCAGGGTGTTGAAATTTTATATCAAACATCCGTACCTTATGTATGCCTAATACCGGAAGATCATTGGTTGGCAGGTGAGTATGGTTCTGTTGATCTGAACCAACTTGCTGAGACGGAGACCTTTGTAACCTTTGGAGACACCTATCCAGATGCTATGATGTCGATAGAGACGAGGCTATCGGACAAACTGCGAGCTCGCTCACGCCTAACGGTGGCGAATATGCCACTTGCTGGAGCGCTTGTCCGCGAGGCATCTGTACTTGCTATTTCTGATCCCTTTTCCGCTGAGCAAGCTGTCCGAATGGGGGGAGTTGTATTTCGGCCAATAGAACAAAATTTAACATATTTCGTCACCATAGTTACAGCGCAGCGTGAAAGTTTATCACGCGAAGCACTGAAATTTGTAGATTTTTTTTCCAACCAACTGAAAGACCGTGTTGATCAAGTAATAGTGCTCAGCCGAGAGAGCCGCTGACGCTGCCCAGCGATCAGTCCCGCACGCAACTATCCTCAAAAACTTTAAAAAGGCAGGCCTTAATCAGCTTTTCGCACTGTGCTAATACTCACATAGAACTTACGTATGAGTTCCGGATGCTTTTAGATTGGTCGCACCACATTAAATTATTGTAAAAGGATAATACAATAATAGCCAATGGGGGCAATTTATAACGTGCGCCAAAAAAAGAGTCATGTATTTTCAACTGAGGATGCCAGGCGTTTAGCGGGGAAACGCCTCCCAAGACTCGTCTATGACTTCATTGAAGGGGCAGCAGGTCGTGAGGTAGGTGTAGCACGTAACGAAACAGCCTTTGACGATATCATGCTACAGCCTCGCGTCATGGAAAATGTTTCACACCGTTCGCTCTCTACGTCGATCTTGGGTAGTGAATTCAGTGTGCCATTTGGCGTGGCACCCATGGGGATGTGTAATCTAGTGTGCCCCAACGCAGATAAGTTTTTAGCTGATGCAGCAAACAAATTCGATTTTCCGCTATGCCTATCATCTGCAGCCTCCAGTTCGATGGAGGATATGGCAGGCTGGGCAGGCAAGCGTGCTTGGTTCCAGCTGTATTTTGGCACGTCCATTGAGGCGACACTGGCTATGGTCGACCGTGCATTTAATGCTGGCTTTGAGACGCTTGTGTTAACCGTAGACGTACCACAAGTCTCACGCCGGGTACGCGACTTACGTAATGGTTTAAATCTCCCGTTTTCAATGACATCAGGCGCATTCTGGGATTTTGCAACCCATCCAAAGTGGTCGCTTGCGACCTTATCTGCAGGAGTGCCAAGCCCAAAAAACTATATAGATAGTGGTGGGATATCGAAGTTTAGCCGAGAGGCCGGTCGTGGGGGGGCTAATTGGGAGTTTTTTAAAATTCTCCGAAAAAAATGGCCAGGCAAACTTATTGTAAAAGGCGTAACATCAGCTAAGGATGCCCACCGGCTGCAAGGTCTTGGAGCAGACGCAATATACGTTTCAAACCACGGCGGACGGCAGCTTGATAGTGTACCACCAGCCATATGGCTTTTACCGTTAATCCGGGCGGCAGTGGGCCCAGACTTTCCTCTGCTATTTGACAGTGGCGTTCGCAATGGTGAGGATGTCGTGAAGGCACTGGCACTTGGTGCAGATTTTGTAATGTTGGGTAGGCCAACGCTGTTAGCCTTAGGTGCAGAGGGTCCTAATGGATTAAACGCGCTCTTGAAATGCTTTGCAGATGATATCAGCGTCGTGCTGGCTCAATTGGGCCTAAACTCTACAACCGGCATTTGGCCTAATGTCATTTTCAACAAAACAGGCGCCCCATCAAATGCAGCGTGACCTAAAAAAATGGCAGCAATACAAATTGAGGCAAAGATCTGAGGTAAATAAATTACAATGACTGAGCGCAAAAACATTAGAGGGGGCGCATTACTCGCCCATGCACTCAAGAAAAAAGGTGTAGATCACGTCTTTACCCTGTCTGGTGGTTTCTGTAATCCTGCTTTAGAGGGGTTTATGGAATGTCAAATGCCAGTGATTAATACACCGCATGAACAGATTGCTGGCCACCTGGCTGATGGCCACGCGCGGATAACACGTAAACCTGTGGTATGCCTCGTTGGGCCAGAAGGTTTCGCTAATGCTGTGCCAGCAATGCTGGAAGCAGGTGGTGAACGCAGCCCGGTTATTTTTATTACTGGCTCCTCTACATTAAAACGACAAGGTGCCGGTGGTTTCAAAGAAATAGACGATGTGGCAATTGCGGCTCCTTTGGTCAAATATTCGGTCCAGATTACTGATGGAGAACGCATCAGCGAATTTGTTAGCCGCGCTTGGACAGCCGCAACAACTGGATACCCAGGCCCGGTCCATATATCATTGCCAGTCGATATCATGTTCTCATCATTCGCACCGGATGCGGGGCTGCATGAGCGCCCCTTCAACCGTAACGATCGCCCAGTTCCACGCGCGTGGCCAGACCCATTGGCATTGGAGTTAGTCCTCGATTTGGTCAAAAAGGCTAAGCGCCCAGTTATCATTGGAGGCCATGGCATTTGGTGGTCGCGGTCAGAAGATAAGTTGGAAGCGGTTGGAAAACAGATGCGCCTACCAATTTTTAATGTTCCCTACCATTCCAAACTGCTAGGAGAAGAATGTGAAGCCTACATGGGGCTAGCCGATTTCCATCAGTATCATCCATCCAAGGCCGCCATTCATCAGGCTGATCTGATCTTATTAATTGGTGGGCGCCTAGATAATCAGATGAATTTTGGCAATCCACCTTTTTTTCCTGCTAACCAGACACTGATTTGTATCAACGGAAGCCACGAAGAGTTGGAGTACAACCAAGCAGCCGACGAAGTCCTTCTATCTGACCCCGGCGCGTTTTTTGACGCCTTGCTGGCGTTAGGTGAGACTTGGCCAGCATGGTTTGACCTACAGCGCGAACGACGTGCAGCTTGGGTGGATGACTGGTACACTCATATTGACGCAGAAACAGCCAAGCCTGGAAAAATGCACCCACTGCAACTGTCACTAGATGTTCAGGAGCAAATCAGTGAAAATGATTGGCTTATTTTTGATGGTGGAAATACACATTTTTGGTCAGAAATTGCTGTAAATATGGCTGGTTGGCGTGGGCAAAAACTGGCTGGGATCATGCATCCGGGCAATTACTCATTGCTTGGAGTTGGTGTATCCTTTGGAGTATCAGCAAAGGCGTTACACCCAGATAGTAACGTAGTTGTAATTTCAGGTGATGGCGCATTCTTGTCAGGTGGACTATCAATTGAATCGGCCTTCCAAGATAACCTGCCTATCACTATTGTCATAGACAATAACGGAGGATTGGATTGTATCAGCCAACAACAGGAACGTCTTTTTGCAAACGGCAAACACTTTGCCACCGATTTCCGCGATATTCCGTTCCATTCTATGTGCGAGGGGCTTGGTGGGCATGGAGAATTAGTTGAAACTCGTGATCAATTAGCGCCCGCCTTAAAAAGAGCTATGGCTAGTGGCAAAACTGCAATTGTTAACGTAAAGTGCCGCGGTGTGATTAGTCCAATTGTTGCTGCAACTTCTGACAAACGCGACAAGGCTTCGATAGAATAATGGCAATTATTTCATCACATACCCTCAATGGCACGGACGGCACTCACGCGGGAGGTATTGCAGTCACATTGACCAATCTGAATACCAGCAAGATTTTATTTACAGGTTTCATGGATGACGCGGGCCGTTTATTACAAAATATCTCTGCAGATGCGATTGATCCTCAAGCAACATATGAATTAGTATTTAATACAGAAACCTATTGGGCGGCGCGCAAAGTACCGGTGACAGTCTTCCAGATTGCATTACGATTTGCGATGGAAGACCCGACAGGTAATTACCACATGCCCGTAATTCTAAACCCAAATTCATATTCAATGTGGAGCTCAGCATAATGAATGGCTTAAACATGTCGCGCCGCATTCGCCGTACACCATACACTGATCGGGTGGAACAAGCCGGTGTCCGTGGTTTTTCTGTCGTTAATCACATGCTACTGCCCAAAGCTTTGGCCCAACGGTAGAGGAAGACTACTGGCACTTACGGAAAGTATGTACAGATTTGGGATGTATCAGTTCAGCGCCAAGTCCAAATTACAGGTCCTGATGCTGCTGCACTCGTGCAATGGATGACCCCTCGCAACATCGCCAAAGCTAAAATAGGTGATTGTTTTTATGTTCCTATTATCGATGCTAAAGGTGGACTGATCAACGATCCAGTCATGCTCAAGCTAGCAGAGGACCAATTCTGGCTTTCAATAGCTGATAGTGATGTCCTCCTCTACGCAATGGGTTTAGCACTTGGGCGTGGCATGGATGTTGATATAATTGAGCCGGATATTAACACGCTTTCCATCCAAGGGCCAAAAGCGGAAGATTTGTTAGCTTCTATTTTTGGGGAAAAAATACGTGATATTGGTTTTTTCAAGTACGGCTGGATTGAATTCAAAGGTACGCGCCAATTGATGGCGCGCTCAGGCTATTCTCGGCAAGGTGGCTTTGAAATTTATCTGCAAGGTGGTCACTTGGGTTCAGCTCTTTGGGACACTATCTGGGAAGCTGGCCTTCCATTTAATATATCACCAGGCTGCCCTAACCTAATTGAGAGAATAGAAGGAGGATTGTTTTCATACGGTAATGAGATGACACGCGAAAATAATCCTTTTGAAATTGGCCATGGTAAGTTTTGTGTTGTGGATGGTTCGATCGATTACATTGGTCGAGCCGCCCTTCAAAAGATTGCTGCTGAGGGTGTAAACCGAGAAATTAGAGGTATTACATTTGGTGGTGATCCGTGTCCGACGTGCTCAACGCCTTGGCCTGTCTTTTCTGCTGAACGACAGGTTGGGCAAATTACATCAGGGATATGGTCGCCACGCTTGAAAAAAAATATTGGCCAATCGATGGTAGACAGAGACTTTTGGGACCCAGGCCAAGCTGTGACGGTAGTTTTACCTAATGGTAATATACGTGGTGGAAATGTTGTTGCTCTACCCATTCGTTAAGATTATTCACCAAAAGATCTCAATAAGAAATGGCCATAAATAAACCTGTTAGGTGACATGATAATTAACGCTCAATGATCCCTTATTAATGTTGCTTTGGTACCTACTTCAAACGATCCTCCAGAAAGATGTAAAAGGTCGAGGCAATAATAATGGTAGTGCCCATCAAAAATTTTACTGTAATAATTTCACCAAAAAATATTATACCAACCCCTACTCCAAACGGAATAGATAAATAGTGAAGGGGCGCAAGAGTGGATGCCTCTGCGTGAAAATGGCTTTGAGCAAGAAAGAATTGTTGAAAGCTAGCTAGAACACCAAAAGCTATAAAAATGTACATCGGGTTAGGATCAGAGAGATTGATAATTGGTTCAAATCCACCCAAGAAACTAGTAAAAATTCCAGCTAAAATTAAACCTATAGAGTTGTACCAAATAGCAGTTGAGACTGATGGATCGCTTCGGCCAAGTATTCTTAAATATATAAACATTAAGGCAGCAAATAGTGAACCAAGCAGAGCAAATATAGCGCCCCATAAATTGAGCTCTGGATTTATTGGAAACAAGAGCACAAGAACACCAAAAAACCCCACTAAAACTGATGCTAAGCGTTTTATACAAACCTGCTCTTTGGCAATTACGATTGAAAGACCAGTAATGAAAATCGGCATTGTCATTAGGAGAGCTGTAGCAAGACTGATATCAATTTTGGAGATCGCTAAAAACCACATTAAAAGGCCTAGGAAGCCAAAACCTGTTCGTAAAATTAGACCCCTGATATTTTTAATGCTGAGGAAGTCCTCTCCCCGGGTGTAAATAGCGTAGGCAACTAGCAGTGGTAGGCAAAATAAATACCTAAAAAACAAAATTATAAATATTGAGAAATCAGGTTGCAGAACCTTGACTATGCTTGCTAGCAAAAATGTGGCAGCAATTTCTCCAACTAAATAAAGAGCGCCTAGTCTATTATTTTTTGAACTCAAACTGGGCATAAAGACTCCACATTGTTATTTAGCAATTAACTGAAAGCAAGCGTATTAATATTTCTAAGCATTACTATTTGCATATTTTGCTAATTTTAACGAATTGTTATTCAGACATCGCTCAAAAAGGGAACCTAGACCTTTCGTGGGCAGTAGAGCGCCCTGCGCCGGTAATCGACCAGGTAGGCGTGAGTAGGACGGGGTATTGGTGAGAGCTATGGTTGCGGGGGCTACTAAGTGGCGTAATTGGGTCGCCAAGGCTGTAGGGCGGCCTAGTCTGAGAGCACCTCTGCCGGCGTTACGGTGAGTTGGCCAACATCTGCCTTTATGACTTGGACCTGCGTAAATCGTTGGATAGCAGTATCGCTGACAACGGTCCACGCGATGCCAGAATAGGTGTAGGTGCCCGGTAAGTCTGGCGCTATATCCGTTTGGACCTGAAACCGGTGCCCAACAAAGCCTACTTCCACCTTGGCCGCCTCTTTTGATGATTGGATTTTTTTCATTGGTTTCCATAGTAGAACTGCCCCAGAGATTGACAGCAAGGATACTGCACCAATTGCAATATCGATCCCAACTGGCAGCACCCCAAACGCCATCAACGCGCCAACGATGAGCATCGCTATGCCCACAAAAAACAAAACAAAGGTAGCAAAGCCAAAAAAGGCAATCTCAATGACCAAAAGGCCAATTCCGATAATAAAAAGCCAATGCTCCAGCGGTAATTGAAAATTGTGCGGGTCCATCCTTATTTATCCCAGGGGCCGGAAGTGTCGGTGTTACGGGATGGTTGGCCTTGGATCTCTGAAGATGGCGTTGCAACGGAAGATGCATTGGTAGCGGAGATCTTCTGGATGATTGCCATGGCCTGAGTGACAACGGTAGCGGCATCAGTAGCGCCGTCGGGTAACAAGACTAGAGATGATTGTTTGGCTATCATTTCTTTAGCGTGGATTGCCTTGGTCGCTAGCTCAAGCTGAACTGCTTTTTGTCCAGAGGGGGTATCAGCAGCTTTACCTACCATCACCAAGGCTTTAGCCTGAGCATCGGCCACGGCAACAAGGGCCTTGGCCTCTCCCTCGGCACGCAGAACCTGCTCGTCTTTTTCAGCTTCGGCCGCCAGCACCACTGAGGCCTTTTTGCCCTCAGCACGGTTGATCGCAGCTTGCCGGTCACCTTCTGATTCCAGAATTTGCGCGCGCTTCACACGCTCTGCTTTCATCTGAGCCTCCATAGCCTGCATTACTGATTGCGGCGGGACTATGTCTTTTATTTCATAACGCAAGACTTGGACCCCCCACGCCGCGGAGGCCTGATTGATAGCTGCAACAATGTTCGTGTTGAGTAAATCGCGCTCTTCGAAAGTTTTATCCAGCTCCATCTTACCCAATTCTGAGCGCATCGTCGTTTGCGCCAGTTGGGTCACAGCAAATACATAATCGTCAACACCATAGGTCGCTTTGTATGGATCGAGCACCCGGAAATACAGGACCCCGTCAACACTGAGGGAAATATTGTCCTTGGTGATAGCACTTTGGCTGTCGACGTCGACAGCCTGTTCCTTCAGCGAACGGTTGGCAGAAACTCGGTCAATAAAGGGAATAATAAAATTAAGCCCTGCATGCTGTACTGAGTTAAATTTACCAAACCTTTCAATTAGGTAGGTCATATTCTGGGGCACAAATTTGATCGACAACCGTAAGATCACTACAACCAGAATAAAAAACCAGATAGTGGGCTGAAAAATGATGCTTAAAATACCTTCTAAATTCATAATATATATTCCTGACCTGATATAAAGTGGACAATATCTTTTTATTAGACTTATCATGCACAGGGATCAGATGCAAAATGCATTATCGTCAATTCTAGCTAATTCACTACCAGACAAAACCCACTTTAAGGTCTATATTAATTTTTGCTGGTTGGCGTTAGGTGTAGCCCAAGGGTTTGAAGGTTTATGTAGTAGTTTTTTATACAAAACCAAAATTAATATCATTTATTATCAGTAATTTAATTTAATTTTCTAATAAATGTGATGCCTCTACACTGGGCCCAACGCCTTAGCGAGTACCTTGATCCAAGTGCCTGATTTTCAAGGAGTGCAGACCGTGGCCCACGGGTTTATATTTAGGATAGAGCAATAAGGCTGCTTCGAGCTCATTCTGCTGCATACGATAACGCGGTAATTGCAAAAACTTGGACCAACTGTCATCTGTAGGCAATACAATCTATTGATGCCTTTAACTACAGTCGATGGAAGTGATCAAGATGGCTAAACAGTTCGAAGCACTCAATTCAGACCTGCGGGATTTCATCCAACAATAAAATATTTTTTTTGTTTCTTCTGCGACAGCAGACAGCAGAGTGAATATCTCCCCACGTGAGATCTCGGCACTGCGCATAATAGATGATCATTCTGTTATCTATTTGGACAGAACTGGAAGTGGCAATGAAACCGCTGCACATATGCTTGCTGACGGTCGCTTAACTATAATGTTTTGTAGCTTTTCTGGGCCTCCACAAATTATGCGGCTGTATGGCACAGGCACCTCGGTAGGTTGGGAAAATCCTGAGTTTGAGGAGTTGATTTCAAAATATTACGGTGGCGTTACACCTCTTGGTACAAGACAAATCATCAGGTTGGAATTTGATCTTGTACAAACATCCTGTGGCTACGGTGTCCCTCTATTTGACTATAAAGGAGAACGTGCCGCGATAGAAAACTGGCACGACAACAAAGGGCCAGACGGGATTCAGTCATACTGGGAACAAAAAAACCTCAGTAGCATGGATGGGCTTCCTACAGGTCTGAAGCTCAATAAGGACTAGAATTCTAAGTTTGGGTTTTTAGGCTTTTGGATGTGGGCCGGAGCGCAGGTTCAGATTTTGGCGCGACTGTGGCCCCCGTTGGGAAACATGACTAGGAGGAACCTGCGAGGTCTGGATGAGAACCATGGGGAAAACGTGAAGCGCACCCTACCACGATTGATCCAAACCCAATGCTAAAAAAATGGAAATATTATCGTTCTTAGGGTGCCGTGCGCATGCTGGAATTGGTACAGTAGCTAATGTTAAAAACTTCTAAGGATTTCTTATGCCGACTTTATTGACCTTCGGTGACAGCAATACCCACGGCACTTGCCCAATAGTAGCCCAAGGAGATTATCGCCGGCTTGATGCTAAAACTAGGTGGCCATGCGTAGCAAAAGAGGTGCTTGGAGATAAATGGTCATTAATCGAAGAAGGGCTGCCTGGTCGTACAACTTGTTTTGATGACCCAATAATGGGGTCATTTATGAATGGATGGATGGGATTAAAAATTGCACTTTCCACTCACGGACCTATCGACCTGTTAACAATAATGCTGGGCACAAATGACTGCAAAGCACTTTTTGGAAATTCTGCACGCGACATTTTAGGAGGAATTTCTGGGTTATTGGCAATTTCACAAAGTACTGACCTTCAAAGTAGGCATAGAGGGTACAAGACCCTTTTAATTGCGCCGCCACCGATTGTTGTAACAGGCATCTTCAGTGCCTCTTTTTATGGCGCTGATCGTCTTTCAGAGCAATTAGGCGATTTATATTCAGAAATTGCTATCCCAGTGGGGCATCGAATTCTTTGATGCTGGTGACGTCATTGCGACATCACCAGTTGACGGTGTGCATTTTGAAAAAGAAGCTCATCAAACCTTAGGAACGGCACTAGCGAAGAAAATTACAACTATTATGTAGCATTATCTGATGAAAAAATACGTCTTAGTACATGGGCGACGATCAGTAATGGAGGTCAAACAAAAGCTTAATTGGATGAAACCTGCTATCAGCTTAGGCCTTGCATGGACAAGGCTTTGTAAATGGATTAGCGCGCTGCAATGGTGGAATTTCCTCAATCGCGTTTTTTTGACAGTAAGACCCAACCAAGTATGTTTACCTTGGTACTTCTCGCCAGCATTTCGATGCTGGCAATGAACAGTTTTTTACCGAGCCTACCGAGTATGGCACTGCATTTTGGTACAACAACTGCGATCATGGGATTGTCTGTGGCAATTTATTTGGGTTCTAGCGCAGTTTTGCAAATTTTAGTTGGCCCGTTGTCGGATAAATTTGGACGTAGGCCAGCGTTATTATGGTCTCTAGGTATCTTTATTTTTGCCAGTTTTGCCTGTGTATTTGCTCAAAGCACTGCGGTTTTCATGTCCCTGCGAGCCATTCAAGCGTTTGCCGCCTGCGCAATGGTACTGTCCCGTGCAATAGTGCGTGACACTACTGACACACAAACATCCGGCTCAAAGATAGCCTACATTTCTATGGGAATGGCGATTACACCAATGTTTGCTCCTGCATTGGGTGGGTTTTTGGATAATTGGTTTGGGTGGCAGGCAAACTTTTGGATGATAGGCGGCGTTGGCACCTTGATTTGGATTGTGACTTATTTTGATCAAGGCGAGACAGCTCTACCGAACACGGAAGGGTTTCAAAAGCAACTTAAGGAATACCCTGAATTACTAGCCTCGAGACGTTTCTGGGGTTATTGCTTGGCATCAGCCTTTGGTGGCGGTGCATTTTTTGCTTATCTTGGTGGTGGATCGTTTGTTGGTTCTGTTGTATTTAACCTTAGTCCCGAAAAATTAGGTATTTATTTTGGTGCGCCAGCAATTGGATATTTTGCAGGAAATTTCATTTCAGGACGCTATACAGTACGATTTGGTATCGATGCAATGATCTTATATGGATTGAATATTATACTTATTGGGATGACATTATCCGTAGCATTGTCATATTTAGATTATGGCGGCGTAGAAAGCTTTTTTGGTTTTATGGTTTTTGTTGGCTTGGGCAATGGGTTATGTATACCGAACGCCACAGCTGGAATGTTGTCCATACGCCCGCATTTAGCTGGTGCGGCTTCCGGTTTGGGCGGATCCATCTCAATAGCTGGAGGCGCGGGTCTCTCAACAGTGGCGGGAGCAATTCTAGTACCTGGAAGTACTGAGATGCCATTATTGATACTGATGTGGGCATCTTCACTAGCTGGGGTAATCCTAATTTTGTCAGTACGAAGACGCAATAAAAATTTGTCATTGAGCATTTAATGTTCTGCTGGCTACAACGCAAAATAACAACGGATCTTTTTAAGTTAGGCTTTATTTTCTTGGTTTGTGTTCCTACAATTATTTTGGAAAATATATAAGTTAGTCAGATCAGATACTTTTTAAAATAGGCTGTTAGCCTAGCTTGTTTATATGCATTCCTGATCTCTCAGGCATAAGGCGCGCAGCGCCCCACTGGTTTTCTAGCCGCTTAAGCTAGCCCAGAACCTTAAGCTTTACCTTCGCTTCGTGGTTCTGGGCTACTAGCTTCTTTTCAATCTGCCGCCCCTGCTTTAGGTTGGCCTCTCAGATGCGTTGTAAGCCCTCCAAACTTTCTGCCGGAGGCTTCATTACACGATTGTTGTTTGCAAAGACTTTGGTGGTCTGCCAATTTGACTCTGATACTAATGGAGAAGATTAAATGCGTAGGGCTTTGGTTGCAGTAATCGTTAGTGTAGGGTTGTTGAGTGGATGTGGAACAACGTTCGAAATTCCTAAAGCTGCCAAATCAGGAGCAGGTGGCGCTCAAATGTTTAAAGATGCCCGGAGCAATACTTCTCGCACTACACTATCTTCCACTGCTGCAGAAAATCGGTTTAGTCGTGTAATGCTACGTGTAAAGCCGGCGGGTCAGAAGGTTTGTAAAGAGGTGACATCTGACATCAAAAACTTTATCTGTGACGTTGATATTAGTATTGATACTAAGATGTCTGTTCGTAATGCGTATTTTACTTATAGAAAAGGTACCCCGTCAATTCGAATGTCGATGCCGCTACTACAAGATACAGAAAGTGATGATGAAGTGGCATTTGTTATGAGCCACGAGTTTGGTCACTTAATTGGCCGGCACATCGAAAAACAAAAAAAACAGGCTCTGACTGGTGCCATTATCTTGGGTGCGATCACGGCTTATGGGAGTGCTTATTCTTCATCAGCAGGTGCATATTATGCAGATGGAAGTTGGGCAGAATTGGTGCCGCGATAGGTGCTAAATCATACTCTCAAGCCTACGAGTTAGAAAGTGACACACTGGGCACCTACATTGCGCAATTAGCGGGATACGATCCGGTAAAAGGCGCACAGTTTTTCGCACGCCCGGAAAGCACTCGCACATCAGCTGGAAAATTGTCATTCTGGGGCACTCATCCACCAGATGAAAAACGCCTCGCTACAGTTTTAGCTACAGTGAATTCAATAAGACAAAATGGTGGATTACTGAAGTCGAAATAGCGCAGTTTATGTTGGTGCTCAAAGTCTTGATGTGGGGGTGCACACCATGGATGATCATGGAAGTAGTAGTGGCACAACTCAGGCTCTCTCCGGCACTAGAGTACAACTTCATTCAGCCTCCTCCAAACAAACCACCCCAAACACTTCGGTCTGTTATTATTTCACCATCATCTATTCCTTGGGTCGTGGTTTTATTAATTGTTTGTTCAGATATTACCTCTTGATGCACTTCAACAATGTTTCCTTCAGGATCGTGAAAAAATACCTGATGCCACTCTTTGGCGAAAGCAGTGCCGTAGTTTGAATAAGGTATACCCTTGCCATCTAACATTGCCATGAAGGCTTCTATGTCATCCGTCCGGAACGCTATATGCCCTCGCTCTACAGGATTAATTACCTCACCGTGTTTGAAAGCGACATCCAAGTTCTTTTCAGCGAGGTGCATCTGCATTTGACCATCAGTAGCAAACCTTATCTTGCCACTATAACCAGTCTCTTTGGTCTCGTCTGGTCTTGGGAAAGATGTAATAGGAATATTGGACAGTCCTAGAGTATTCGTGTAGAAATCGTGTAGGCGATCAACATCCTCAGACACGAAGTTTATATGGTGAAATTCAAGTTTCATTTTATTCTTTTATTCCTGAAGAACTGCGTTGAAAACTCTATCTTGAAACCGACTACGATTATTCAGAATGTGATTTAGCAATTTTTATTAAATCTTCTAATACTGATTTAGCAATGCGAGATAATTTAACATTACCTAGTTTTTCTAAATTATGTAAATCGTTACCCACTACAATTAGACCCAACATGCCCATATTTAGATGTGGTGTGCAACCATACAAATAAATCCCAGGAGTTTTGAATACCACAGAGTGAAAATCGTCCATTTTAGAGTTTTTTGGAAGCGCATTCATCTGAGGTCCCGCAATGAACTCCACATTGTGGCCGGAATTCTTTGGCAACCATTCTACAGTGTCTCCAACATCAATATGCACAACTTCTATACTAAATGTGTCAAACTCGGTAAACTCAATCTGAACAGTTTCTGCTAATGCATCTTTTGGAATTATCAACAGAGTTAGAAGCGTAAATAATGCTGCTCTGAGTGTTAAAGGGGTCAGTGGCAGCCTCATATACAATGCTCCGATTTACTATTATTAAACCAATATAATTTTTGCTGTGATACTACTCAAGTAGTTTAAAAAATTCTCTATGCCATTGTCAAAAAGAAGTGCAACAGAATAAACCAAAGTTGACATAAACCACCCATCCCAGCCCCAGTAAAATAATAACGGTAGCCACTTTTTCAATTAATTTCTTATTTTTCATTTATAATTCCATATTTCTCTGTTTGGACATTAAATACTTCGGCTGTGGTAGTGTAGTTAGCAGCAACGCCCACAACCATTGTACTTTCATAGTGTGTTCCAGTCAGTTTGGCGAACCTTCTGGGTTTTTCTTAAGTACACTCAAGTTTTATTAACTTCACCAGAAAAACCGTGTGTCACTGCTTCTAACAAAGGTCATATATATTAAAAGATATTTAATAACTGCTCACGCTACTGCTAGAATAATTTATCAGGTGGTCCTATGTTGCTAAATTATGAAACTCATTATCGCCACACCTAGTCCATACGCACGCAAGGTACGAGTAGTTCTGCGCGAGAAAAATGTTGAATTTGAAGAAATCATAGATGTCCCTTGGAACAGAGACACACTCACGAAAAATCTGAACCCACTTGGCAAAATCCCAATTCTGATTGAGGATGGAAACGAACCACTATTTGATAGTAAAGTTATTGTTCAATATTTAGACAATCGCTTTCCAAATCCTCTTTTCTACCCAGAATCGCCCACTGAAAATGTTGGTGCGAAGTTAGTGGAGGCAGTGGCAGATGGAGTTTCTGATGCGTTAGTCCTTATCTTCTTAGAGAATGTCAGATTGGAAAAACTGCGGAGTGGCGATTGGATAGACAGGCAAGCAACCAAAATTTATCAAGGTATGAAATATTTGTCTTCTTATCTGGGCGCCGAACAATTTTTTGTAGGAGACCACTTCACAATAGCAGATATCAGCGTGTTTTCATGTTTGGAGTACCTGGATCTTAGGTTTCCTAGATTTAACTGGAAAATTGTACATCCCAATCTCAAAAACTATTGGGATTTCCACAAAACCAGACAATCCTACTTGGAAACAAAACCGGAAGTGCAAACCATCGAAACTATGGAAAGCTAGTGACTTAACACCATTCACTGAGATGCATACTCTTTTAAGGAATTGATGATAGCCGGCTGAAGTCGGTAGATCACGATGAAGCCTTTGATGCTGAGGGCGACTACAGCGAGTGGCAAAGACTTAATGATGTTTGGTTTGCAAAAATAGTCCAGAGACGACCTTCAGCGAAGCTCAGGGTTAGGTAAATCCACGTCGCTAAACCATGCTGCCTAACTGAGAGCTGTCGCTCTGTTAGAAGTATCACTTGGCTACAGCTTAGTCACTTAGTCTAATGCCGCCAATCCCTTCACCAGCCGTTCTCAAGGATGCAGCCATATTAAGACGTTAGGCAGGTTTTAGGGGCTCAGTCGTTGACGTTAAAATAATATAGCCCCATTGGGGGAATTATTCTATGACGTCGCCGTTGCCAGCGTAAATATTTTGAGGGTTCTAGCATCATTAAAACCAGAGCCTAAATCAAGCTGTGGCGTGTAGGTTAATTTTCGCTAGCGCTGCTGACATTGCCTTTGCATCTTCTGCGTCCAGCTCTGCTGAGATACGGGCCTTTATACCTTCAATATAGTTATCACGAGTAAAGCCAATGTCTCCCAATTGGCTGTTTGTCATGTACCGCATAGCTTCGTATGAAGCGGAAGCCTGACGGGATACGACCATTGATTTAAATATTTCTCTAAGCATTATAATTTCCTTTCTCTGCTTCTTTTATGGCCGATGTTAGCCCTAATATCATCATACAATAAAGAATTGCCGCCATGCATTAGGCGCAATGCTAGCTAAGTGCAGAGCTAAAAGTCACTGACATATCTCTAGCCAATCATCCAAAGATAAATGTCGAATACAAGAACCTGCCAGTACAATTTAAAACAGTAAATGGGAGGCCTAAGTAAAAACACTTAGTGGCCGTTCTTATATCAGGGGTTGAAGCAATAGAGGTCCATCTGCATTTGACCATCAGCAGCAAACTTTATCTTATGACTATAACTAAACGCTTTGTTCTCTTTTGGTCTTGGGAGGAGGGTGGGAGATATCGGATAATCCTAGGGTACCCGTGTAGAATTCATCTATTAGATTAACAACCTCAGACACATGTTGTATATGTTGAAAATCTAATTTTATTTTATTCTTCTCCTCCTAATCCGTCTTCGCTTCTGGAGAAAATTCCCTTGCTGGTAAATTCCATCACCACGTCCTCTTTATGATTACTTACAGAGACTTTACTAACAACCACGCCAATGTTTGGACGACTTTTTGAGGGAATCGTATCCAAAACTTCCATCTGCACTGATAATACGTCTCCTGGGAAAACTGGTCGAAGCCATCTAAGGCTGTCGATTCCTGGTGAACCTAGTGACCGACCATTTGCGTCCATGTTAGTTACCATCATTGACATTGTCATGGCACAAGTATGCCAGCCACTGGCACATAGCCCACCGAACAGAGATTGTTTTGCGGCCGCGTGGTCAAGATGAAAGAACTGGGGGTCATACTTACTTGCGAATTCTATGATTTCTTCCTCGGTGACTTCATAGGCACCAAAATTCTGTTTTTGCCCAATCTTGAAGTTTTCGAATGGGATATATTTCAACTTATTTGTAGCCTCTAGCATTGGTTGCTCATCCCACTTCTTCCCTCATCAGATCTTCTAATTTGCATCATTCTATGACTTGGCTGCCTTCTCATTAATACCAGAAGTGCTGTCTCGAGTAGATTATAATCAAGCTTGGATACCTTATACCAGCCCTCGAGCAATACGCGCCTTGGTATGACCATCTAGACGTTGTCGTTTCAGCCGTTGTTCAGGCAGCCATCCTGGCGCAGATAACTGCGCTCTAATAATCCTTGCTGATTTATTATTTAGGTTTGCAACCATGGTGATTGAACGGTGTTAGTGGCCCACAGTAGCCCTTAGTCAGTTTTGATGGATTGCAATCTATAGTATCACCGTTCAAACCGGATAGATGAAACTAATTGGTCTGGTTTGCCTCACGATGGTCGCCTTTGCGGTCAATTCTATCTTAACTCGCGTGGGTGTTAATACTTATGGTATGGACCCGCTAACCTTTGCGGTCATTCGGGTTGGAGCGGGTGCTTTGTCTCTAGGCTTTCTGGTAATCATTCAAGGGCAATCACCTATTGAAAGCATCAGAAAACGTTGGAAAGGAGCCTTAGCACTTACAACTTATATGATTGGTTTCTCAATTGCTTACCTAAGTCTTGGCGTAGGTATGGGTGCATTAATTTTATTCGGTTTATTACAAATTATGATGTTTGGCTGGGCTATATTCCAGGGCCAAACAGTGTCTAAAATGCGCTGGGCCGGGGCTGTGTTTGCGCTGATTGGCCTTGTAATATTATTATGGCCAAGTGAATTGGAAGGTGTGCCATTGGCGGGAACCTTGGCCATGATCGCCGCAACAGTGGGGTGGGCTGTTTATACAATCCTAGGGCAGGCGCTGCGTGATCCGTTGCAGGCAACTGCGGGTCATTTCATCTTATGTTTTCCAATCGTCGCGGTGTTTTTGGTGTTTGCGAACGGTGACTTGCCATTGGGTGGCATAGTCTCAGCAATATTTGCAGGGGCAGTGACGTCTGGTTTTGGTTATGCAGTATGGTACCGTGTACTCCCTCAACTGCCCACAACGATTGCAGCCGTTGCACAATTAAGTGTGCCTGTCCTTGCAGTAGGTGGTGGTGTAGTATTTTTAGCAGAACCCCTAACCTTGCGCTTGTTGGTAGCAGGCTTGCTAGTGCTAGGTGGAATTGCAGTGGCGACTATACGATCAGCTCCTGCGGGTCATAAGTAATTTGGCCAACATCATGTCCCAAGAAAACTACCCTAACCTAGCCCCATTTGCCCGGCAAGCCACTCTGTTAGCTAAAGACACAGCGGGTGCTGGGTGGGGGTGCGAGGTGTAGTGATGGGCTTAGTATTCAAAAAATTGGGAAACACTTAGAAATATTCTGGGCCCTCTTTAGAGTATTTAATGTTTAATTTGAACTTTCTTATTGATGCAGACTAAGCCAAATATCACTAAGATAGCTGCTGCAATAAACGTAAAATTAACTGTCTCGTTAAGAAGTGCCCAGCTAAAAAATATTGTAAAAATGGGACTTAAGAAAGAAAAACTAGCAACGCTAGAGGCTGGATAAATTGATGCAAGCCACAGCCAAAATAGAAACCCACCTGCCACAACAACTATGCTCTGAAACAATAAACCCCATATGTGAACCATTTGAAAATCTCGAACTAAATCACCAAAAAATAAAGAGGCTATTAGCAAAATTGGCGCAGATACCATCACCATCCAAACGAGCTGCATTTCTGGTGGGACTTCTTTGAAACTTGTGCCCTTCACAAGATAGATAATCATTGCCCACAGGATTGCTGCCATTATAGCAAGAAAATCTCCAATTAGTTGCCAGTTGTGAATAGAAAATGTCTCATCATTATTTGAGATTGCAAGTGATACACCCGCAAAAGCAGAAATTAGACCAACAGATTTAAAGAAATTTAGCCTCTCATTTGGCAGAAAAAAGTGGCCGAAGACCGTGACCCAAATAGGCATTGAATAATAGAGTATTGAATTGCGGGCTACACTTGTGAAATCAAGGGCAAGAAATAATAACAGAAATTCTAAGGCAAAAATAATTCCAGCTAGAATGGAAATACCCATTGTATCTTTTGAGAACTCTAGCTTCTTATTGGTTAGTTTAAAGTAAATGATGAGGAAAAAAAATGCTAGCAAGGATCTTAACCCTGCAAAAAAAACTGGGTTAAGCCCAGTGTTTACAACCTTTATAACAACGTGATTTAAGCCCAGCAGAGCAGAGAGACTAATCAAAGCTACTGCTCCAAAAAGATCAATTTTTTCTTTTTTTTCCAATTACAATCTCTTGAGTTGAGTGGATGCATAGTTGCTGTAAAACAAAATTTCTAGATGCTTACAGTATCTAGATGTGGAGTCTAGTATTGGCTTTTTCCTTAAAAACCCATCGTTCAGCTAGGCTATTAGTCTACGGCTTTCCACCATTCATCAAACAGTGGTGGGTAGTCCAATGAAATCAGTTCGCGGAGACGTGGTGTGATCATTTGTATTTTACTTTGTCTGGATCTCACCGCTAGTTCAACGGCAGGGTCGAACCAGTTATGCAATGACATGTTAAACATAGCCCAAAGCGCTGGTAGCAGATAGCGCCACCTAGATCATTAAACCCTTTGGTCACTTCGTCAGGCATATTGTGTATTGCTCGCCAGCGTTTATCATATTGGCCACTATCCATGAAAACAACATCGAACGGGCCTGGCCGGTTGCCGATTGTTTTGTAATGGGCATCATAGCCTGGATCCCCACTAAAATAGACGCTGTTTTCCAAACTTTTTATTGCCCATGACGACCGCTTCATTTCTTGAAATGCCCAAAGAGCAAAACCTGAACCATCCAAAATGACTGCACGAAAAGCTAGAAACTGTAGCCGACAGCTCGGCCAGAGAGAAATTCATCTTAATTCAGCAGGACTAGATCAGACCGAAGTTGCACTGCTTGAGATAGCACGTTTTTACCTTCAAACATATGCGGTTGCGGCTTCGCATACTTGGATTTTGGCTTCAAAAGCTGCTGGAAAACATTTTGGTATTTAAGTGGGGGCTCGTGTTGGGGACAGGCTTTTATTGGCACTACAAGAAATGCGATTTGCACGGCGTTCAGTTTTTTCCTTTAATTACCCCAGTGCGTGGGTTGTTCTAAGTACTTAATTGAACATGAACATAGCTTGATGGCTTCAATCTCAGCATTGCGTAGTAGCCGGTTGGGATTGGCACAGGCAGAAATGATACTGCTGTGTGAAGGGCACGATACTTCAGCAGCCCTATCTGCTTTTACCGAATTGATCATAATTTTACCTCAGTTGGAACAAATAGCTCCAAGTGAGGCTTGATGTTAGCTGTCTAACATTTTAAGTAGACTAATCAAATTGGCTGTTGAATATAAATACTTTTAAAAACTAACTTGACAATTACTTGCATATATCAGACTAAAATACTCAGTTAAAATCAGACTGTTTTAGTCAGGTAGTTAAAGGGGACTTGTTATGTTAAAAAATATACTTAAATACTCAACTATTATGGGAGCTTTGGTGCTCCCAATATCTTTGGTGCATGCAGGTGGCCATTCTACGAGTTATGGTCCGTTTCCAGTAACATTGCAGGGCTACAGCGGCGATAAAGACAACTCGGTGTCCTATTCAGGTCAAGTTGCTCGCCACGTATTGCATGATAGCCTTAAAGTTCTGGCTGGTCGTGGTGACGGTGGGGCCAACTCTGCTACTCTGAAGGCAGAAATGCTGTCGTATTTTTCAGGATCAGACAAAAATAAAGCTATTCTGGCACCCGTTACTAAGGGCGCGTTTGTTATTAAACAGGGAACACTAAACGAGATTTCCTCTGGTAAGAACATTGAAGGAAAGTTTTACAACGGGGCAATGATGGCATGGCCAGGATCAATGAAGGGACGTGAAGTCGCGTTGCACATGATTGATCGTGCATCTATCGCCAATAAGGGCGTTGACGCAGAAAATGGATATAACTGGCCACAACTGATTTCCAAGTTTACTATGGGCGCTATGGCTTACAGCCAAGCGGTGGATAATTATCTAGATGAAAAACTTGAGGCTAATACCAAGCCAAACAATAAGCCTTATAAGGATGGAAAGCCATATACGGGCAAAGAGCACGTTTGGGATGAAGGCTTTGGCTATTTTGGTGCTGCGGCACACACACTTTCTCTAACTGCTGATCAGGCTTACGGTATTGCGAAACGTAAAGACATGGCTTCGGCTGACGTCAATGGTGATGGTGTTGTTGATTTGAAATCAGAAATGGTGTTTGGCCCTGCATATTACGCTGCTGCATTCGATCGGTCAGGGACAAAAAGCACAAGTTACCTCCAAACCATAATGCAGGCTTATTTTGACGGTCGCCAACTGATCACATCGGCAAAAGGCGCTGTACTGACGAATGCGCAGCGTTCATCATTGAAAGCGCATGCGTCTACTATTGAATCTAAATGGGAGCAGGTATTAGCTGAAGCCGTGTTTAAGTATGCCGGCTCAGCCTACAAAGATATCAATAAAATGCAGGAGGACGATGCAGATGTAGCCAAGGAATACAAAGGTTATGTTAAGCATTGGGGCGAATTGAAGGGCTTCTCAATGGCGCTTCAGAGTGGTCGTAATAACTTGGGAGAGACCGCTGGAACGATGAATGATTTGATATTATTTGGTCCAGTAACCTTGGATAACTCATATGTCACGGACGTAACATCAAGCGGTGACTTCAAGCGTGAAAAACGCATGACTTGGAATGACTATCAACTACAACTTCTCAAGGTACAGCAGCTAATGGTTGATAAGTTTTCAGTAGCATCTCGTGTTAACGACCAGTTGGCCGATTTGGGAGCGCTCGCTGAGATGCTTGGCGATCAAAGTAACGCAGAGACTGACTAAAACCCATATCTGGGGGGGTAGAAAATACTGGCCCCCCAGTACTGTCATGTAGGGGTGAAGATGGAATATACTGAGATATTCAATGATTTTTTATCTGACTTCATTGATCCCAAAAAAAGAATATTTGTAGGCTATCTCGGGTTATCCCTCATTATTGCCTACGTGTGGCTGGTAGCAGTGCGCCGTAGTGCATTGAAAACTGCCCACGCTCAAATATTTAATCACAAAGTATTTTTTTCAAAGTCTGCGCGAATAGACTATAAACTCTTTTTCATTAATCGAGCCTTTTCACTTTTGGTTTCGCCTTTACTCATCACCCAGATCGCGATTGCAACTTTTATATTTTATGAGCTCCATCGGCAAAATATCGTTCATTCGGGGCAGTTTTCAGATGCTAATAAAACCTTTGTGGTGGCGCTGTTTTCTTTGAGTATGTTTATTGCTGACGATTTTACTAAATATTTTTTACATCGCTGGATGCATCGCTGGCCCGTATTGTGGGCATTTCACAAAGTTCACCACTCAGCTGAGACTATGACGCCTATTACCGTCTATCGCGTACATCCGGCTGAGGGAATACTATATGGTCTGCGTAGTGCTGTCGCACAGGGCATTGTCATCTCTACCTTTATCTTTGCCTTCGGTAATATTGTGGATCTCTATACGATTGTTGGTGTAAATATTTTAGTCTTCTTTTTTCATATGGCTGGGTCTAATCTTCGACATTCACACATAAGCATTGGATATTGGAAGTTTTTGGAACATGTTTTCATCTCACCAGCCCAGCATCAATTGCACCATTCAGTTGCCGAAGAGCATCACGATAAAAATTTTGGTGCGGCGTTAGCAATTTGGGACTGGCTCTTTGGGTCGCTTCATTTATCCGAAGCCGAGAAAGATATTACCTACGGCCTTGGATTGACTGAGAGTGGACCCAAGACGATAGGTGATATGTATATTAAGCCTTTTCTAGATATATATGGAATACTTACGCTTAATATTAAAAAAGTTCGAAAGTTATTATTTTTATCATCAAACGAGAAGCCATTTTCGAACCGCTTTGGCCCCAAGCTATAAGTACCAATTACATTCAGACAGAATATTTCAAACTCCCGTTATATTTCCCAATGGCCTGATGCCTGGTGCAACAACTCTGCTGAATGACGATCCTCAATTAAATGCAGTTGTCCTAGATATCCTCACCATTTATATTCTTTCTAGGACCCAGTCTGCTCTCAGGTCAGATCGATCAATGCCGGGCATCATATCTGTGCCTACAAAAAGCCCGGCTTGTGTTACTAGTACGGACCTCCACCCGTAGGCGGTGGCGCCCAGAATATCAGCAAGAGAGGTCGCCAAACATTGCTATCTATGCCGTATAACGTTTGGCAGGCTTCCTAGTCGTTTGGGTGTAAAATATCAGGAGTTAGTTTTTTTGTAACGGATAGTGCGCCATTGAAATCATTTTTTTGTGCAAATTCTCCCGGGAAAGCAATGCATCGGATATTAGCAGTTAACGCAGCTTTCATGCTGATTGCTGTGTCTTCAATTGCGATACACTCTTGCGGATCTAAACATAACCTAGTTAAGGCTTTGTGATAGATATCAGGGCTTGGCTTTGGTTTTGTGACCATGGATCCGTTGCTAATAAAGTTAAAATCAGATCTCATAATGTTATCACTAAGGGTACGAAATACTGCGTTAACGTTGGCTTCAGATGTAGTAGTTACAAATCCTAGTTTTAAACTGTGGTCTTTTGCATAGTTGATAATATTTGATACGCCTGATCTAAGTGGTATGCTTTTTTCGTTCATAAAAGTGTTGAATATCTCAGTTTTGCGTTGATGCAACTGGTTCACATCTACTAGTGTGCCGTTTTTTTTAGCAAAATCTTGTATTCTTAGGAGACCTCCTGACTTGGCAAGCATCTCCCGATATATTTCGACGTCCCAGTCCCAACCCAGTTTAGCTTCTGAAAACGCTTGGTTGAATGCACGTCTCTGAATTTCAGATGTTTCAATCAGAGTGCCAATGGATCCGAAGAGAATCGCTTTAAGCTTCATGACTTTGACCTTTCGTGTTGTTCACATCTGCAGTGTAATTTTTGTTGTCACCTGCGCAGTTAGCTGGAATCACCTATATTATTAGTCCCACTCAAAATTATAATTTTGAGTGGGACTTTATATTATTAATTAATAATCGCTTTGGATCAACTTAGTGTTTTAACTACTGCAACCATTACCAAAGAATATAATGCTATACCCCCACCTATCAGAAAAGTGGCCCAGTTTTTACTCACAGTTGCTGTTGCCAATGATCTCACCTGGTACATCAAGTCTGGCCAAGTGTAAGAGACGAAGTCGCCCTGCGTAAACACTGCTTTGATATGGCCGTTTTCATCTACTACGGGCAGTCGCCTAAACCGTTCGTTTGACATTATCCGAAGCCAGTCAATTAAATCATCGGTCTCGTTTGCAACTCGCGGATTTGCAGTCATAATATCTTTCACGAGGGTTGCGCGCGCATCCAATTCTTTACCTACAATCTTGTTCATAACATCGCGCTCAGTGAAAACGCCTATTACTTTTTTTAGATTGTCGATGACTATTACCGGCCCTGATCGTGATAGATCGCTAAAACGGCATCAAATACACTAGTTTCAGGGTCGCAGGTTAATGGTTGTTGTTTCAACCGGTATTCAGGCCGGTCCATTAAGCGGTTGCCTGGTCTATCAGATTTTGTGGACAAAATTTTATTTTCCTTATTAAGCTAGTCAAGAATTAACTCCTCTGCTCTAAAAAGCAATCCAGTTTTGCTGGAATCTTTTAAACTAGTGGTGTTTCCCAGACTTCAGTCGAGAGAGATGGATCCCATATGGTGGCTGCTCAGTTCGGCTTTGGGTCCCCTCTGAAATGCTTAATTATGTTTAGTGCTATTTAGGTTTGACAGACAAGCGGCTAGTGTTTTTATGAAAGTTAATTAAGTTATCTGCTCCCATTAAAAAATAAATTGGTTTTATAATCATTCGTGCAGGGGTCATGCATTGGCGTCGTGATACTTATTGACAAGGGATGCTTGGGGGTTTGTCTGGCTTGGTCTAGTTGCAATGCGAGGCATTGACAAAAAGTAACTTTAAAAATAGAAGTGAGTGAATTCATAAATTAAAGTAACATATTATGAGCCGTGCCGATCTTCCCCTGCAATCTTGCTCTATCGCACGCGCTGTGGCCCAGGTGGGCGATGAATGGACCATCCTGATCCTGCGTGAAATGTTTCTAGGGACGCGCCGTTTTGATGATTTTCTGCGTCAGACCCGCATGTCGTCACACCTTTTGGCAGGACGTTTGAAAAAGCTGGAAACGCTAGGGGTCATCCGGCGTGAAGCCTATTCTGAACATCCGCCTCGCAGTGAATATCGTCTGACGACAATGGGCTGCGACCTTTGGCCGGTAATCATTGCCTTAAAGCAGTGGGGCGACTTCTGGCTTGGTGATGGTGATGCGCCAGTTCAGATTGTGCACAAAGGCTGTGGGCATCTTACGCAACCGCAAATAACTTGCCCAGATTGCGGGCAGGCAATGGGTGCGCGTGATGCTAGGGCTGTACTAACAGTATCTTATGAACGTGAGCGGCAAGCTGCCAGGAGACATACATGAAGACCCGGATAACAGACCTTTTTGGTATAGAGCACCCGATTATTCAGGGTGGTATGCATTACGTGGGTTTTGCCGAACTGGCAGCTGCAGTTTCAAACGCTGGCGGCCTTGGGACCATTACTGGCCTTACCCAGAAAACACCAGCAGATCTATCGAATGAGATAGCTAGGTGTAATGAGATGACGAACAAGCCGTTTGCGGTTAACTTGACCTTTTTGCCAACTGTCAGTTCGCCTGACTACCCCGGCTACGTAAAAGCCATCATCGAAGGTGGCGTACAGGTCGTCGAAACTGCAGGTCGCAACCCGGTGCAGGTCATGCCTTACCTTAAAGACGCGGGTATCAAGGTAATCCACAAATGCACTTCGGTCCGCCACGCCCTGAAAGCCCAGGAAATCGGCTGCGACGCCGTGTCGGTAGATGGCTTTGAATGTGGCGGGCATCCGGGTGAGGACGACATACCCAACATGATCCTTTTGCCCCGTGCTGCAGATGAGCTGGAAATCCCGTTCGTATCCTCCGGTGGGCAGGCTGATGCGCGGTCATTGGTGGCCTCGCTCGCAATGGGAGCCGATGGCGTGAACATGGGCACCCGGTTCATGGCGACAGTAGAGGCACCGATTCACCAAAACGTCAAAGACGCTATTGTAGCGGCGTCCGAACTCGATACCCGCTTAATAATGCGCCCCTTGCGTAATACCGAACGCGTACTGAATAATCCAGCCGTTGAACGTGTTCTGACCGTGGAAAAAGCTAAGGGCAGCGCTATCACCTTTGAGGATATTCTGACCGATGTCGCGGGTGTATATCCTAAGGTGATGATTGACGGTGATATGGATGTAGGCGCCTGGTCCTGTGGCATGGTTGCTGGGCTGATCCACGATATTCCAACCTGTAAAGAACTGATTGATGAGATTATGGCAGAGGCGGAAATTCTCATCCGAACACGCCTAGAAGGCATGCTCTCTCACATCAAATCTGCCGCTACATAAGGATAACCAATGAATTATGAAACATTGAAATTTGAGTTTGCCGATGGCATCGCAACTATTACGCTTGATCGAAAAGACAGCCCCGCTAACGCGCTGAACGCGCAGCTCGCAGAGGAACTGTTTGACGCTAGCGTTCGCTGTGGCGCCGCCAATGTTCGTGCTGTTATCATAACTGGAGCTGGTAAAATGTTTTGCGGCGGTGGCGATTTAGCTGAGATGGATGCAGCGCCTGATAAACATGCTCATCTGACCCGAATGGCGACGATGTTGCATGCAGGTTTGTCGCGCTTCGCCCATATCGACGCGCCGGTCATTATGGCACTGAATGGCACTGCTGGCGGCGGTGGGTTTTCGCTGGCCCTCTCCGGTGATTATGTGATCGCATCTGAAAAGGCCAAGTTTGTCTCGGCGTATACAGCATCAGGACTAACCCCTGATGGCTCATCTACTTATTATCTGGCAAAACATATTGGTCTGTTGCGCGCCAAAGAATTAATGCTCACTAACCGTGTTCTTACAGCGCAAGAGGCGCTAGATTGGGGGCTCGTGAACAAAGTTGTTGCGCCAGCAGAGGTGCTGCCAGAAGCGCAATCAATAGCAAGACACATCGCGGCTGGACCAACTGCGGCTTATGGTGGCGTCAAGCGACTGCTCGATACAGCATTTTCTGATGGCTTGGAAACCCAGCTAGATCGCGAGACGCGCTCCATAGCTGACGCGATGCGAACTAGTGACGGACCAGCTGGAATTGCTTCATTTCTAGCAAAACAAACGCCAACGTTTACAGGAAAATAGTTTATTAGTCTTTGCTGGTGCCTTCTTAGATTGCAACCATCTCGATGGGAGTAATTGATAGGACCTGTTTGCAGGGGCCACGGCCACCTAAAGCCTGACGGATTGCTTAAGAAAAGGTGACGTCTATAGGCAATAATAAAATCTAGAAGTAGCACTGCATTTTATCATGTGTGAGTTCTTGCTCAAAATTGTAATTCAGACGGGCATTTCTGCTTTGATTATTTCGCCGTTCTTTAGCGGCTGATGTCTCCATGTCTTTATTGAAAATTGTTAGTGATGCCCTGTACCCAACCTTGATCGAACCAAGTTCTTGATGTAATCCCAGCACGCTTGCTGGGTTTTTGGATGCCATTGCAACTGCCCTCGCCGGCGTAACATTCGCATATCGAATTGTGTTACGAACGCATTCATCCATGGCAATATGTGCACCTGCTAATCGACCATTATCATCCGTAATTTTGCCATCTTTCAACCTGACGGTTTTCCCATGAATACAGAATTGGGTGTTTTTCCCTGCCAGCGTACTCATTGCGTCCGTGACTAGGCAAAGTCGATCTGGTAATAATCGTGCGGCGACCGCTAGGTTTGACCAAGATACGTGGTGTCCATCAGCGATAATTCCTGCCGCAAGCGAAGTTGACGATAAGATAGCACCGACAATACCTGGCGCACGCCCTGTCATCTGAGACATTGCGTTAAAGAGATGGGTGGCTCCTACTAAACCACCTACTTCCGCAATCCTGATTTGGCTTTCTGTCGCATCACTGTGGCCAGCGAACACGATCGCTTTCGTTGCTACCAATTTTTTGAGCATCCCATCGGCTTGGTGTTCGGGTGCTATTGTTACGAGCAGTTTACCGCCCTTGAATTCACCTAAATTTTTGATGTCTTGATCTTCTAATGGTCGTATATTGTCCACGGAATGAATGCCTGGTCTTTTAGGACTTAAGAACGGACCCTCAAGATGCATTCCTAAAACCCCGGGAACACCTATTGTAACTGCTTTTTCAACGGCCCTCAGTGCCGTTAGGTATGTTTCGCCAGGTGCCGTCGTGAAAGTTGGAAGAACGTGGGCCGTGCCGCCTTGGCGGGCTCCGGTTGCGATCGCCTCTATGGCTTCAAGCGTTGGATCATCTGTGAATTGTCGATCCATCGCACCATTGATTTGGATATCAATAAAACCAGGCGCCACGATTGGGGCGTTGAGTGCATTAAGAGGAACGTCTTTTTCATTGAGACCGCAAAGGCTCTTTATCCGCCCATTCTCAATTTCTATAAGGATGTTAAACCTCGGTTCGAGCCCACCATCGAAAAGCGTCTTTGCGAAAACAAATTGGATGGGGCATTTTCTCGTCTCTCTACGTAACATTATTTATTCCAGGATGAACATATTCGTAATAGTCACGCATTTTGAGGTCACGGGCAGCCTGGTCATCAAGAATGACTAGAGTGTTTGGATGAAATTGCAGTGCTGACGCAGGGCAGGTAGCGGTTACTGGACCCTCTATCATCTGCGCAACTGCAGATGCTTTCTTTGAGCCAGTCGCTAAAAGAACGCACTGGCGGCTATCCAAAATTGTGCCGACGCCCATTGTCAGTGAATATAGTGGCATTTTTTTTATGTCTTTGAAGTGGATCTTGTTTGCCTCAAGGGTAGTTTTGGTCAAAGTCTTAATGCGGGTTCTTGAAGCCAGACTCGAAGATGGTTCGTTGAAACCAATGTGGCCATTTTCGCCGATTCCCAGCAATTGCAAGTCAATGCCACCAACATCAGCGATCAGTTTTTCATAACGACTGGTTTCCAAAATTAGATCCTTGGCATCGCCATCCAGAAAATGAGTGAGCTCTGGATTGAAATCTGCGTGTTGAAATAGCCAATTCTGCATATACGTACGGAATGAAGCTGAATGGTCAAAAGGAAGACCAACATATTCATCTAAGTTAAACGTTGAAATCTTGGAAAATGATAGAAATTCGGTTACCGAGATTTCTAATATCGCACGATAAAGCGGAATCATTGTCTCCCCTGTTGCGAGCCCAAGAATTGCAGTTGGTTGGTCTCTGACTTTGTCAGCGAGCGTTCTTGCAGCAGAGGATACGGCTGCGGTTTTATCAGGTAAAATGAGTATTTTCATCAGTTTTTTCTCTATTAGTATTGAGTAGCGCACCCATTAGCGGGCCATGTGCAGCGAAGTCTGCGGTAACAAGTTGAGCTTGAAACAAGTTTGGCATGGCATGCAAGTGTTTCTGAATGCGATCTAGATAGCCGTCAGCCAGGCCAATACTTCCCCCAAACGCTATTTTTGTGATCCCAAGGATTGTGACAAGATCAGCCGTCAATTCGGCAATCGCGCTTGCTGATCTATCCACTAATTCAACGGCCCAAGCCACGCCAGCGTTTGCTTCCTTAAAAACTGCACGGGCGTCAGCATCAGGATATCCTATCGCGGCTGCAGCTGATGCAATTGCATTTCCGCTGGCAACACTTTCGACAGTGCCATATCGACCAGAATTACAGAGCTTATTGCCAAACAGTGAGGAAGAAAATCCGACATGGCCAGGAAGACCGCTGGCATCCGTGTGTAAACGTCCATTCAAAATTAGCCCACCGCCAACGCCAGTAGAAATAGTAATGAAAGCAAAATTTTGGTGACCCTCACCAGACCCCAATTGATGCTCGGCTAGTGTCGCCGCCAAAGCGTCATTGATAACGGAGCTAGGCCCAATATTTTTGATCAAATCAGTTTGAAGGGGTGCAGATGAAAATTTTCCCAATGTACTTTGGTTTACAGCATACCATCTTCCTTCCTCATCGACACGCCCCGTCACGGCCACACCCAACTGATCGCCCTTCCTATAACCCAATTTAGAGAGCATCTCGGCAATAAGTTTAAGATGAGTGCCATAACTTGCAGTACCAATCGTTTTGCGTTCAATTACATTGAATATTTTTCCGGATTCAATCTTTGCTACTGCCGTTTTTGTGCCTCCCAAATCAACGGCAAATCCGTTTAGTTTGCTTTTCTTGTTAGCGCAATGAATAGACTTTGCGAAACGCGCTGTTATAATCTCAAGCCTTGTTAGTGCGGTGCCAACAGTGACAGCATCTGCGCCGGCCCTAATAGCACGTGAGGCTAATTCTGGCGTGTTAAAGCGGCCTTCGGCCATAACAAAGACACCCAATTTTTTAGCTTGCCGGATCAGCTCAAAATCAGGATTTCTGCTGTTTTTCTCTGTTTCTCGCGTGTAACCTGATAACGTTGTGCCTATAATATTTGCACCATCGTCCCGTGCTTTTTCGCAATCAGCCAAAGTTGAGCAGTCGGCCATCGCAATTACGCCTGCATCAAGTATGGCCTTCAAAATTTCATCACGACTATCGTGACGAAAGCGATCGGTCGCATCATAAGCCACAACGTCGGCACCAGCCTGAACTAGTTTTTTTACGTCATCTAGGAAAACTGTAATGCGCACCGGTGACGAGTTGCTGTCTGATTTTATAATTCCAATGATTGGCGCGGTGATTACTTGTCTTACTGCCTTTAAATTTTCGACGCCCTCAATGCGAACCGCAACTGCACCGCCGGAAATTACAGCCTGTGCCATGGCCGTGACGATCTTTGGATGATCCAGGGTGCCGCCATCTACTGGCTGACAGGATGCGACTAAACCACCTTTCAATTTTTTCAGAATTGATGCTGTCCTGATAGAAAGTATCTTTTGCATTAGTCCTGTCTCCTGTAGTAAAATTGATGACACGGTCAAAATAGTTCTGGAATAGACTTCCTAGCAGCGCGAGAAATTGCACTAACGTCATCAGCTGTAGCAGAAGAATACGGCCATAATAACGCTGGGCCGACTGGCCCCCACCCACCGGCTGCGGTCAATAATTTATCCAGAGCGGGATCAGATAAACCATCTCTTTTTGCCAATGGAAGTACAAATTTTTTCAGAAAAATTTGGATACGAATTTCGAGAGCTTGTGCCGCATCGGGATCAGAGCCAGCCAAATTCCACAGTCGAACTGCGCCGTTTGGGCTCAGGCATGCAACATTCGAATAGGATCCGTCAGCTCCTTGTGGTCGACCAAATGCAACTGTGTGGCCAGGCACAAACACCGAAAAATCCAATCCAAGTTTACGACGTTGTTCGTACCAATCACTGTCACCACCTGATAGTTTTGCACCGACCAGCCCAGGCGCAACTGATCGTAGTTCGTAAAGCTGACTAAGCGAAAGCCGTACTTTGGCATGAGGTGGGTTATAAATTACTAACGGGGTATCTTGGGCGGAACATTGCATTCCTTCTACAAATCGAAAAACTTCACATGATGAAGGTGGCCACCAGTCGGGAAGTGTGAACTGAACTGCAGTAGCCCCAAGTTCACGAACACGCTCGAGCCGTTGCTTAGCGACACGCGGGTTCGTGCAACTTACGCCAATCTGAAACGGCTTACCGAATTTCCGTGCAACGTCAGAGACGGTATCTGCAATCCTGTCGAACTCAGCATCTGTCTGATTATGAAATTCACCAGCAGATCCGTTATTGTAGATCCCTGCGAGATCGGTTTCGCAAAGGATTTCTAACTCTTCAGTCAGAGCGGTCCAGTTTATCCCCCCACTGTTGTCTAGTGGTAGCAAGACCGCGCCCCAAATGCCAGTAGGTCGATCTATACCAACGGGGTCTTGGGCAGGCTTGTGGTCTGTGATGGAATTCAGATTCCTAGTCATAGTTGATCCTGTGCTTGCTTCACTATGTCTAAGCCGACCATTTCGCTCCAAGCGTTAAGAAGTCGTATCGTGACTGGACCAACCGTTCCATCTCCAACGCGCAAACCGTTAAAACGCGTTGCTGGCATGATGCAATAGGGAGTACTGGTGAAAAATAGTTCGTCAGCCGTTGCTAAATCATACGGCTGCAGAATAGTTTCGACTGCAGGAATACCCATTCCATCCGCAAGCTTTAATGCAGTAGCGCGACTCATGCCGGCCAAACAATTGGCTGTTGTTGGTGTCTTAAGAACGCCTCCAGATACGACAAATATGTTTCCGCCTTTGTTTTCCGAAACATTACCGTGGATATCCAGAATTACGCCTTGCGCCAAAGGATCAACTAATTTGACCTCGGATTCTGCCAACGTATAAGCGAGCCGGCTTCGATTTTTTATCCGGGCATCCAGCGATTGGGTCGGAACTGCTCGGCTCATAGACGTCACTGCGTGGCAGCCATCGGTGTAAAATTGTGCCCAACTGCGTAAGCACATGTGCTGGGTGAAAATCATAACTGTAGCGCCGCTGCCGGTTAGGGTTGGGTCAGAACCTGGAACCGACAGTCCACGAGAAATGTTGTGGACAATCCAACAATCCTGGTCGGGGGCATAACATTGCAAGTTGGCCTGGAGCACGTTTTGAGTCGTCTGCAACATTTCAGTGGCATCCATACCAGGATCAATTCGCATTACTTTTAGAGACTTATAAAGCCGATCTATATGTTCTGCCAACCTGAATGGATGATGCCCAAACGTCCTCGTAGATTCCGTAGCCGTATCGCCTAACATAACTGCGCTATCAAAAATGGATATTCGAGCTTGCGACTCTGGAACCATGGTCCCAGAAATATAAACTTGTCGTTCAAACATCTAACTTCCCTTTTTTAAAAGACGGCTGACACGGCCTAACCTAATTGAGGCGACTGAAGCCGCTATGGCAAACCGGTCCATTAAGCTCATCTATGATATCCCGACCGCCCTCACATTCCTGAATAAGCGCAAATATTGGCTCTAACGCCGCGAAATAGTCGTCTATGATTTTTTGAGTATGCTCTGTGCAGACATAGACGCTGCTTGCCGCTAGAAACCCTTGTGTCAGCATCTGTTGGGTTATCAGAGTTTTGTAAGCCAAATTATTTGGACTATTAAACGTAAAGCTGCTCAGAGACGGTATGCCGCTAGTTGAAATTGGCAATTTATACTTTGCACCCAACTCATGCCAGCGCTGCGTAATACCATTCCCAACAGCTATAATCCCATCCCACGGTTTCTCTTCTTCCATCACATCAAGTGTAGCTAAAGCAGCAATCGAACCGATACGTTCTGTCCAAAATGTACTGGATATAAAAGTCGATTGGGCCGCTTGCATAATATCGCGTTTGCCTAGAACTGCGGTCACAGCGTAGCCATTTCCAAGTGCTTTACCAAAGACCGCCATGTCTGGTGACACGCCAAAATTTAGATGCAGACCACCGAAATTTTGCCGGAAGCCCGACGTGCATTCGTCAAAGATTAAAACGATGCCACGGTCTGTTGCAAGCTTACGGATCTTTTGAAGAAATAATCCTTTAGGTGGCTGGTTCCGCATCACCTCCATCTTAATGGTGCCGATGTCTTTTTCTTCAACAAGCGAAACAAGCCCCTCAAAATCATTATAGCGAAATGGGTGCGTGCTACCGTTTAGGTTTTGGGGAACACCAGTTGGATCCAGCCCTGGAAGTAGATGGTCATCCAGTTTGCCAGTATCGCTCAGGTTTGTTGCCAAATACCAGTCGTGCCAACCATGGTATCCACAGATTGCTACGTTGTCGCGGCCACTAGCTGCGCGTGCAATACGTATAGCAATGGCATTTGCCTCTCCACCGGTTCGCGCGAACCGAGCCATATCGGCCCAAGGATGTAAGTCCACCAAGCGTTCGGCCAAAGCGACTTCTTCGGGCGCATTGAGTGTGGACAGATTTCCGTCGCCGATGCTGTTTCGAACGGCTTCGTCAACTTTGGGATGCGCATATCCCAAGACATTTGGCCCCAACGCCCATGATCGACATATCAATATACTCTGCATCGTCTAAATCCCAGACACTGCAGCCCTTAGCGCGACTATAATATGCCGGCCACTGGTCTGGCAAAAACATTTCTGGACGTTTGGATAATAGCATATTCCCTCCGGGAATGAGGGTCTTAGCTTTTGTGTAGAGGCGTTGACCCTTACCCATTTCCAAGGGCCTCGAGAAACTGGATTAGAGGACGTCTAGAAACGCGACGCCGTTAATATTTCGATCTTGCTTGAGTTTACGCCACGCGGTTTTTAGACTTTCCTCTTCCCCTTTGGTAAAAAAATTATCAAATGGCCTTCGACAATACCCTGCATCCGCCCCTTGCCATGCCATACCGCGCTTGATGACGGCGGTCGCCGAATAATTCAGCGAAAAGAAAATGATCGCGTTTGCTGTTGCCTGCAACTCTTTTGCAAGAGCCATGTCATTCTTGGCAACAGCTTCAGAAAGAGCAATAAAAACCTCAGGTATCAAATTGTAAAAAGACCCGATGATTGCGTCCGCACCAAACCCAAGACCAGCCATTGCCAATTCATCGGACCCGGAAAAAATGCGAAAGTCCGCACCGATTTCTTCCTTAATGCGTAAAAAATCAAATACCGTTGGCGCCGTGTATTTAATTCCGCCAACACCTGGAATGGCAGCAAGCCTTGCGATCTGGTCAAAGCCCAACATCCCAGCAAGAGGTATATTATAAACCACCATGGGCAGGTCAGTCGATTTGGTCAGGTCTGTATAATAATTAACTACCTGATCAGGTGTAAAAGGCCAATAAAAAGGCGGCACAGAGGATATCGCATCTACACCAGCGGCCTGCGCCTTTTGGGCTAGGTCCACCGACAGATGGGTACCAATTGCGCCCACATGGGCTATCACTGGAATTCGTCCTGCAACCTGATCAACAACAACTTCAACGACAAATGCACGTTCATCAGGTGACATCAAGAACGTCTCGCCGGTGCTTCCGGTTGTATACAGCCCACCAACACCTCGCTCGATCAGAAAATCAACACAGCTGCGCATCCGCGTTTCGTCAAAGTGTTCATTTTCATCAAAGGGTGTAATCAGTGCGGGAATGACACCCTTTGCATCGCTCAGATCAAATTTTGGCATTATATTTTCCGTTCATGGCTATTTGGATCCTATGGGTTTCATAATCTGGCGATCAACCGTCTATGGGGTTTCAGGAATTTTAATTAGGTGGCAGGATGCAAAATGGTCTCTCCCATCAACGACATAGCGTTTCAGGGTAGGCACATCAGATTTGCATTTGTCAAAAGCCTTGGGGCATCTTGGATGAAATGGACAGCCGCTCGGTGGGTTAACCGGGCTTGGCACGTCGCCCTCTAGGACAATCCGTTTGGTTTGCTTGTCCAAATCAGCCACTGGGATGGCCGACAAAAGCGCCTCTGTGTAGGGGTGCATCGTATTAGAATACAGATCTTCAGATTGGCACAGTTCAACAATGCGCCCAAGATACATAACGGCGATCCGATCGCAAATGTATTCCGTGACGCTAAGATCGTGAGTGATGAAAATATAGGTCAGGTTTCGTTCTTCTTTCAGCTTCATCAACAACTGAAGAACTTGTGCTTGGATAGAAACATCAAGCGCACTGACCGCCTCATCGCAGACAATCAGTTCGGGTTCGACGCTTAGAGCCCGAGCTATGCCGATCCGCTGGCGCTGGCCGCCGGAAAACTCGTGCGGATAGCGGTCCATGTATTCGCGGCGCATGTTCACAGCTTCCAACAGGTCACCTATGATTTTGCGTCGCTCTTTTTTAGTCTTTACCCCATATTTCTTCAATGGATCCTGAAGCGATCCAAATATCGTGAAGGCAGGATTTAAAGATGAGTGGGGGTCCTGAAAAACAATCTGAAGGCGTTTGCGGAACGGGATCATCTCGTCGTTGTTCAAAGTCGCCAAATTGGTTTCTTCGTCGCCCGACGAATAAGAAATTTCACCCTCCGTCGCCTCAACTAGCCGCAAAATTGACTTGCCCAAGGTGGTCTTACCGCAACCGCTCTCGCCTACTAAGCCCAAAACCTCTCCACGACGAACATCTAAGTCAACGCCATCGACGGCCTTCACGTGTCCTACTGTGCGCTTCAGAAGACCTGCCCTTACAGGAAAATGGGTCTTGACCCCACGCAATCTTAGTATGTGATCGTCATCATTCCCCATTTGGCAACAAATCCTTATAATTCCAGCACATTACACGGCGCGTCTTGTCCACGTTAACCTCTTCGGGCATTACGTCACATACGTCGGTTTTATAAGAACAGCGTGGGGCAAATTGACATCCGATAGGACGATTATAAGGGTCTGGGGTTGAGCCGGAGATAGGTGAAATAATCTGGTCTTTACCCTTGCCCAAAACCGGAATGGAATCAAGCAGTGCACGTGTGTATGGATGTACAGGATTACGCAAAACCTGGTCTACGGTTCCAGCTTCTACAATGTTACCCATATACATGACCGCAACGTCGTCTGCCAATTCTGCCACCACGCCCATGTCATGGGTGATCAGCATGATCGCCGTTTCATGTTCGGTCTTCAGCTTTTCCATTAGCTCAAAAATCTGCGCCTGAATGGTGACGTCAAGTGCGGTCGTAGGCTCATCGGCGATCAAGATCTTCGGATTACAGGACATGGCCATCGCAATCATCGCACGCTGGCGCATCCCGCCAGAAAATTGATGCGGATAATCGTCGACCCGCATTTCGGGAAGAGATATCCCCATATCGCGGAGTAGATCGATGGTTCTTTCTCGGATTTCTTTCGAATTCAGATTAGTGTGATATTTCAGGCTTTCGCCAATCTGGAAACCAATTGTATAAACTGGGTTCAGCGCGGTCATTGGATCCTGAAATATCATCGCAATCTCAGAGCCACGAATTGCGCGCATTTCTTGCCCATCGCGTTCTAGCTTTTCAATTTCAACGTCGCCGTTGTCGCTGTGGTATGTAACTTGTCCCTGCTCGATACGGGAAAGTGCTGGCAACAATTGCATGATAGTTGAAGCCGTCACACTTTTCCCACAACCGCTTTCGCCCACAACGCATAATGTCTTGCCCTTGCGGATTTCAAAAGATACGCCGTTGATTGCTTTATTGCAGCGATTGTTGGTGTAAAAATAAGTTTTTAGGTCTTTGACGCTGAGCGCTATGTCATGTGCTGCTTGCATAATACTAACCCTGCTGCGACGGGTCGGTTGCATCACGCAAACCATCCCCAATGAAATTAACACTTAGAACAAAAAGCGAAATTATCGCGCCTACTGGTAACCACATCCACCAGTAATTCTGCAAAACGCGGATTTCCTGAGCGACATTTAAGATATTGCCCCAGGTCGGAATGTGAGCAGGCACACCTAAACCCAGGAAACTTAGGCCAGCCTCGGCCAAAATAAAGGCTGCAGTCGACAGCGTAATGTTCACCATGATCGGTCCCAAGGCATTGGGCAGGATATGTTTGTAGCAAATAACTGGAGTTGACAGACCGAAGCTTTGTAAGGCTTGCACGTATTCTTCCTCGCGGAGCGAAAGCATTCGCGCCCGCGCCATTCGATACATACCACCCCATCCGGTGAGCACGAAAATAATCATCAGATTGATTAGGCTTTGACCGATGATTGAGACCAACAGAAGTACAAGAATGATTTGTGGGAAAGACATGAATAATTCGGAAACACGCAAAGCGATTACATCCAACCACCCGCCCTTGTATCCAGTGTAGGCTCCAATCAGAACGCCAATAATCGCAGATATAATGCCGCTCCCCAGGCCCACAAGAATTGAAACTCGACCGCCATAGAGGACCCTCGCGAGGACATCACGACCAGTTTTATCGGTGCCAAACCAGTGTTCCCACGATGGTGGTTGCGACATATTACGAAGGTTAATCTTCATGGGATCAGCGCTGGTTATCAGCGGTGCAAAAACTGCGGTGAAAAGGATGATACTGAACAAGATCAGACCGACAACCGCTAAACGATTATTCATCATTTTCCGCAGGGATCTGTTACCAGTCTTGGAAGTTAAATTTCCCGCCTCTTCACGAGCCAGAATTTTATCGAATTTTTTGTTAAGTGAACGTGAAACCATTTAGTGCCCCCTTAATTTAATCGAACGCGCGGATCGATCAAAGCCGTCAGCACGTCAATCACTAAACTAGCCAGCAGCACGGAAAATACCGAAAATAGGGCGATCATCATCACCAGTGGATAGTCAGAGCCGCGAACTGCTGCGATAAACGCATTGCCAATTCCAGGCCATTGAAAGACCTGCTCGATAATCACTGAACCACCAATCAGCAAAGGAAGGCGGAACCCGATGAGGACCACAACAGGCGTCAGGGCTACGCGAAATCCATGCATCAAGTTGATGCGCCATTCTGGTAGACCCTTTGATCGCGCCGTCTTGATAAATTCTTTGCTCAACGCATCCAACATTGACGAACGCGCGTAACGCATCACGCCGGCGGTCATCATCAAAGACAGGACCATAGCAGGCATAATTATGTGGGGAGCCCGATCCCAGATTGAATCATACCCAGGCAAAAGGCGGCCGCCGACAGGCAGCCAACCCAAATTCAGTGCAAATATCAAAAGGGCAACCAGACCAAAGAAAAACTCAGGGATCGATACACCCAACATACCAACCACAGTAAGGCTGCTATCGGCAATCGAGCCACGCTTGAGAGCGCTAAATGTACCCAGGATGCAGCCCATAATAGTGGAAAACAAAAGGGCAACCACTGACAGCTCTAGCGTCGCAGGCAATCTGTCCAGAAATATTGTCGAAATCGGTACGCCACCCGCTAGGGAATGCCCGAAATTGCCCTGAAAGACATTGGCGAGCCAAATTCCGTACCGCGCGAGAAAAGACTTGTTCAAACCATAAGCTTCACGCAATTCGTTGAACTGGGCTTCGGTCAGGCGACCGGAGACTTCGGGGTTGATCAATGCGGAAACTGCATCGCCAGGGGTCAGTTCTAAAGCGCCATAGACCAGAAAACTAATCACCAAAAGCATGGGGATAAAAATCAGCACACGACGAATAATATATATAAGCATGTTTAGCTTTCCATATTTTTGAGAAGCAGTTCGACCGGGGGCGCAACACGCGCTGCGCCCCCGATTCTTGGATCACTCTAATTACTTACGAGGGAACTTATTGAACCATATCATCCGTGTGTACGGAATGTCTGCTGCAATAACCCGCATGTGGGCCATTGCTTCAAGTGCGGCCACATCCGCAACATTTTTGGTAAAGCCATAGTCCATTTGTCCAGCACCAGCATTTTTCAACAAGTTACCGTCGCCATCAAGGCTAGGGGTAGCAATGATCTCGTCGATCTTAGCAACTCCGCCGTGATAGTTTTCAAATGGAACGTAACGCACAAAGTCGTTCATCTGAACTTCTTCGATTCTGAACGGACCAGACCCAATCGGTTTTTGCCAGAACGATGACTGCTGCAACTGCAACGGGTCTTCGTCACCAAGATGTGCCTCAGGCAAGATTGCAAACTGAGTAAACGTCAACAGCATATTTGGATCAAGTTTGGACATGGTCAACGTGATCGTGTTGCCATCCGTCGAAATCCCGCTGATGTCATCTGCATCTCCATCACGATAGGCTTGGCCACCTTCGATGGAAGTGAACGTGTTTTCTACAACCGCATGAATCTGTGGAACCCGCAACGCTGTTTTGATGCTCCATGCAACGTCGCCAACGGTCAAAGCCGAACCATCATGCCATGTAAGACCGTCCTGAAGAGTAAAGCTGGCGGACATGCCATCTGCACCAACTGAATAGCTTTCAGCAAGCTGACCGCCATTAACAGAAAGAGACCCGTCTGCAGACAACAGTTTATCAAAGACAACTTTCGAGGTGATCCAAATACCCAGGTTTGCCCATGGAAGTTCGAAGAATTGCGGAGGCGCTGTGTTTGTTCGCATAATCTGTTTGCCGTTTGCGTCAGGCTCCATTGTCCAATTAACGATGCCAGTATCATAGTTGTACTGTTCGTTACCATAGCTACCGCCATTCCGATTAAGCTTATTGCTCTCATATATAAAGAGTTGCTGATAATAGAGAGGAAGAGTGTCCAATTTCGTGTTCCAGTATTTCTGAAGTTCGAAATAGGCAGGGCGCTGTTTGTCCGGATCGGCCGTCGCATTGATTGCATCAATCATGCCATCCAAGTTTGGGTCGCTTGGCGTGTGAGAGGTCCCACCGGTTTTGTAGGGGTTATAATACTCCTGCAAAGCCGTTGCCGCGGCAGCACCGTAGCCCAAATCCCAGGCAATGTTGGAAGTGCCATCGACCGGATTGGTTGGTCTTGTTGTAAGTTGTGCGCCGACATCGCCTTCCAATTTGCGGTATGTCATCTTGACACCCACATCGCCCAGATAGGCCTGCAAAGTGGCCATCAGGTCAGCGGTCAGTTGGTCGCCGTAGTAATAAACCATATCCAGTTCTCGGCTGGAGTCCCAGTTTGCAGCGGCTAAAAGCTCACGCGCTTTGTCCGGGTTATAGGCGTACGGGTTTAAACCGTCAGGCTTGAACGGTCCATTAGGCAACATACTGTCAGCGGCAATCGCCTTGCCCTCGAAAAGGGTCTCAACAATCGTATCCATATCAATTGCATATGCAATCGCCTGACGAACTCGGGGATCCGACAGTGGTTCGCTGTTAATGGCCTGCGCTGTCGCAGGGTTTGGTCCTGCACTAAGCAAGGCCGCTGCGAGCGCAACTCCTAAAATTTTATCAAACATTATTCCTCCGTTGGTTATGGCTTATTAGCCTGGTATTGTTAAGTTTTTACAATCTTGTTGGTGAGAGAACGATGTAAAAACGTTTCGTTATTTCGCACTAAGTGTTCCGTTAAAGACCGAACTGCAGCATCTGTGTCTTTGGCTAAAATAGCGGAAACAATTTCTTTATGCCCTTCGTTGCTGATTTGATTGTGGGCCAAATGGTTATCCTTAATTGGAGCTCTCTTCATTAAGCGATCCACAAACGTCTCATGCAGGGCTACAAAAATTGGGTTGCCTGGTACTTCGGCTAATGCGTGGTGGAATTTTACATCCGCATTCCGGAAACTGGCAATATTATCCAAGTTCGCGTCGCATTCTTCTACGGCACCAACCATTTTTGCAATTTGGGCATTTGAGGCGTTCTGAACTGCATACTGCACCATGCTTGTTTCAAGGAAGAGCCGAGCTTGCTGTAAATGCGCGCGGCCTTCATTATCTTTAAAAAAATACTGGGCAGCGTCAGACGCACCAAGCATCACACGTGACAATGTGGGAATTGCTACACGCGGGCGGGTTCCCTTGGTATGATCGGCGAGACCCATACCATGCAAAATGGTCATTCCGTCTCTGACAATACTCCGGCCAACGCCAAATCGTTCACATAGGTTACGTTCCGAGGGGAACATGTCACCGGGACGCAACAGCCCGCTATGGACATCGCTCGCCAATTCGCTGGCTATATTTGTTGCTGTGCCATCCGCCGCCATTTGCTTAATCCCCTCAGAATTATAAGTATCTAGCAGACCATCAGTGATGTTTGGAGTCAAGATAGTCATCTTTGGTCGACCAAAAATATCATAAACTAGCTCCTTGACCCTCAGTTTTTATCCAAAATAATATTTAACTACCCTCCATTTTAGATATCGAATTTAAAGAATTTTGTGGCGTTCAAAAATATCTACTAGCGCCTCGCCCATACGAATTTCATCGCGCACTGTATTTTCTGTGCTTACTTTAATAAGTGCTTTTTCCACGACCCTGTCCACGAAATCAGCAGTAGAAAGAATTTTTCCATCTGGATCACCAAATATTAGGTCACCTCGTGAAACTGAAACTCCACCAATCTCACCAGGGACATCTGACATCATCATTTTTCCACGATACTTGGTGTCTGAAGGGTTTGTCCCACCGGCATAGACTGGGAAACCCAAATTCCTAATTTGTGGAGAATCGCGGACACATCCATCCGTCAGGCAACCAGCCGCACCAAGATGCGTTGACCTTTCAGATAATAGCTCCCCCCAAGGGGAGATCCGAAGGTTTCCATGGCAAACGAGCACTGCCACTTCACCAGGAAGAAGGCTATCAACAAGTGCAATTTCTTGTTCATATACACGGACATCTTCGTCGTCGTGATAAATAGGCATGTATAGGCCGACGCGGGCGAAACCGCACAGAATCTGTGACGTGTCCAATGCAACAAGTCCTGGCTGCAAAACCTGATTGTGAAGTCCAAAAGAATCGAGAGCGTCAGCAATGGCAGCTGTAGAAAGCTGTGATTTGCAGCGACTAAGAACGTCTCCATCATCTTTACTTTTATGCACGAATCCGCCCCCAAGACCTCTTTATCTCGCCTAATAGTTAGTATGCCATATTGGTTGACATGCCTAAATATCCTATTAACATAATAACAAGTTATATTTAAGAGTCAAACTGCTGTTAGACTGATTTTAAAATAAAAATCCTAGGAGAACTTCATCCATAACGTGCTGATTATTGGTGCCGGCGGCATTGGACTGAGACATATCAAGGGCTACACCCAAACTGGGCGTGCCAGGCTTTCTGTTGTCGAGCCAGATGATAAAAAGAGCACGGATATGGCCCAAAAATTCGCATTGGTTAATAAATATCAGCGAATAGATGAGGTGGATTTAAAGTCATTTGATTTAGCCGTCATTTGCGCACCCGCCCATACCCATCTGCCCTTGATGACAAAGTGTATCGCCGCAGACTCTACCTTTTATGGTCGAAAAACCATTGTCGGTTTCCATGGAAGGAGTTCACGTTGTCCTTGAAAAAGTGAGGGCCAAAAACTTACTTGCCCGGGTGGGGTTTACGCGGCGGGTAGCGGACGAGTTGCAGCAGTTGCGCCGCGAGTGTATTGGTGACTTAAAACTCATCTATATGAATTCTTCTCAAGAGTTTCCAAAATATCGACCTGATTTTCAATCTACATACTATGCAAGGCCTGAGATGGGTGGTGGTGCAATTCTAGATGCGGCAAGCCATTTGTTTGACATGTTGATCTGGATAGTAGGTAGACCCAAGAACGTCAGTTGCATGTATGACCGGTTGGTCCTGCAGGGTACGCAGACTGAAGACACGTGTCTGATCAACGTCCGTTTTGAAAGTGGGGCCATGGCAAACATCGTTATTAACCAATTTCAAAAGCCAAACACCAACCAGCAAGAATTTATAGGTACGACTGGCAATTTAATGCTCGACCACTCCAAATTGATCTATCGCAACAGCGATGCAGCTATTCCTGCCCAAACTTGTGACTTCATGGATGGCTTGGTACCTATGGAAGCGCATCAAGCGCGCTTTGCAATGCAAGCTAATTATATGATGGATGCACTGGAAGGTGGGCCGTGCCATCTGGCTACATTGGAAGACGCAGAATTGAACCTTCGGCTTGCACTTTCCGCTAAGCAGTCATGGGATGAACGCAGAATTATTGAGCTGGACTATTGAGTGGGATTGGACCTTTGAAAAGCCTAAAAGGAAAAACGATATTGATTGCTGGAGGGGCTGGATATCTGGGCGTACCTCTTTGCAAACTTCTCTTCGCTGAAGGTGCAAATATTTGCATCGGTGACACTAATCAAGAACAATTGGATCAAGCTATCCAATCAATCTGCGTCAATTCACACGATGCCAAGGTTATTGGCTTGCCACTTGATATAGGAAACGAAAAATCAATCGTTGACTATGTAACTGCCAGTGTGAATCACTTTGGCAGGTTGCATGGGTTGGTCAACGCAACATCAGGCGCCTCTGGAAAAGAAATCCAAGACCTGACCAGTGACGATTTTGACCTTGCTAATAATCTTAACCTTACGGGCCCGTTCCTGATGGCTCGTGAAGCTGCGAAGTACATGGAGGGTGCGGGAAGTATTGTTATGTATTCATCCATGTTTGGCCTGGTTTCTCCCAACCAGGCCAACTATCCCCATGGCCTTACGCGAAATCCAATCGAGTACGGGGCTGGAAAAGCGGGAATGATTCAGATGGTACGCTATCTGGCATCTCATTTTGGCCCCCAAAACATTCGTGTAAATGCGGTTGCGCCTGGCCCCTTCCCAAATGTTGAGAAACTGAATTTACCAGATGAATTTATTAAAAACCTTGAACGTGATACGATGCTTGGGCGTGTTGGCCAGAATCATGAGACTGCCGGCCCAGTTGCCTTTTTATTATCTGACGCGGCAAGCTACATCACTGGGCACACACTTCCTATCGATGGTGGATGGACCGCATGGTGAGTATGAAAGTAGCGATGCCAAAATTTCCAATAGTAAGAGCTCCAATTAAACTGGCAATGCTGGGTATGACCGAGGGAAACGGTCACCCGTATTCTTGGAGTATCATTCTTAATGGTCGTTACGATGCGGTGGCATTGGCACAATGCCCCTATCCCGGTATTCGTGATTATATTTCCAAACAACCCTCCCACACTCTTGGGATTGACGGTGCGGAGGTCACGCATGTTTGGACAGATGATCCAGCGGACGCGGAATTGGTTGCGAAGGTTGCCAAGATTGATACTGTAGTATCCGACGCAACAGACGTCATAGGCAACGTTGACGCGGTGCTCGTTGCCACAGACAAAGGCGAAGAGCATGTCGAGCGTTGCCGGCCGTTTGTTGAAGCGGGCATACCAATTTTTGTCGACAAACCAATGTGTAACACTAGGCGTGACTTAGCCATATTTTCAGATTGGGTGAATGCTGGCCATCCGTTGATTAGCTCTTCGGCGATGCGCTTCGCAAAAGAATTCGCGCCATACCACCAGGCGACGCATGAGCTGGGTAAATTAGAATACGTTAACTTCACGATGGCCAAGAGTTGGGAAACCTATGGAATACACTCATTGGAGGCAGTCTATCCAATCGTTGGGCCAGGCTTTATCTCTGTCCAGAATACAGGTCACGTTGAACGAAATATTTTGCACCTGCGCCATCGCGACAACATCGATATCAATCTAGTCAACATTTACAATTTGGCGGGGGGAGCCGGAATGATGACGCTTGCCGGTACGCATGGCGGTGTGCAGCTGCGGATGGCTGACAGTTTCTACGCCTTCAAAGCCCAGCTGGCGTCCTTTGTTGATTATTTGCGGTTGGGTACCCCACCCGTGCCCTGGAAAGAAACCCGTGAGCTTATGCAACTTGTCATCGCTGGCATTGAAAGCCGCGAACAAGGTGGAAAAATAATTTACTTGAAAGATTTGGAGTAACCACCGTGTCAGTTCTAAATACATTTTCACTCAAAGGAAAAATTGCGCTTGTTACTGGTGGAGCTGGACTTTACGGACGCCAAATTGTTGAGGCGCTGGCTGAAGCTGGCGCAAAAACTTTCATTGCGTCGCGCGGGGTCGAAGCACTGGAAGCAGTCGCGCAAAAGCTGCGCGATCGCGGCTATGATGTGACCGCGATGCACCTTGATCTTTCCTTGGACGCATCCATTGAGAAAGTTCACGCTGATATAATAAAGCAATGTGGAACATGCGATATTTTGGTAAATAACGCGGTCACGCGGTCGGCGCATGATGGGTGGGCGCATGACTTGGATGCCTATGACATCAGCCTTCACGTCAATGCTTCCGCATTATTCAAGATTACCTATCTTTTTGCACAGAACATGAAGGCACAAAAGTCAGGATCGATCATCAATATTAGTTCAATGATGGGTATTGTCGGCGTAGAAATGGATAACTACCTGGGCACTGACATGATGCCAGACCCTTCGCCAATCTACTTCTTCGAAAAAGGTGGTATGATCAATTTTACCCGCTGGGCCGCGAGCGTCCTTGGCCCCGAAAATGTTCGCGTTAACTGTCTTTCGCCGGGTGGCTACGAAGCTGGCCAACCGGCCCCATTCATTGCTAAATTATTCCGCCAGAACGCAATTAGGACGTATGGCCAACGATACTGACTTGAAGGGCGCAATTATATTTTTGGCTTCTGACGCGTCCGCATACATTACAGGAACTAATATTCCGGTCGACGGCGGATACACTGCCAAATAATTATCTTTATTGAACGAGGAAAATCATGTCACAAGAACAATATTCCGCAGGTAAACCTTCTGACTATAGAATGCGTGAAAGTCGGGTTTTGCGCACCATTCGCGATGGCAAAGTTGCTCGCGTACTGAAACTGAACACCAACGATGCAAAAGTAGCTGAGATTTTTGCGATGGCGCAACCAGATGCAATCTGGCTTTGCAGTGAACATTGTTCTGGCAGCTATGAATCGATGGAGCATCAAATTCGTGCAGCAAAAATCTACGATGTAGACGCTATAGTGCGGGTATCCCGTGGCAGCTACAGCGACTACATCCGGCCGTTAGAGATGGATGCGGCTGGCTTAATTGTACCGCACGTGATGAACTTAGCTGATGCCATAAACGTGCGTGACATGACAAAGTTTGCGCCTGTTGGAAAGCGTCCAGTGGACGGCGGCAACAATGATGCGCTCTTCACACGCGTAGAATTTCAAGACTATCTTGAAACAGCAAATCGCGAACGCTTTGCCTTGTACCAAATTGAAGATCCAGAGGTCATGGATGATATTGATGAAATTGCCGCATTGGAGGGAGTTGACGCCTTATTCTTTGGTCCTGGTGACATGTCTGTTGCCATGGGCATACCCGGTCAACTGAACCATCCAGAGATTGTCCGTATGCGGAAACAGGTTGCGACAGCAGCACGAAAGCACAACAAGATTGCAGCCACTGTGGCTGACCCTGCTTCGGTCGCCCCCTATGTGGACATGGGCTACAATTTACTCAACATTGGTGCTGATGTTTTGGCGCTTACGAAGTATGCAGATAAGATGTTGTCCGCCTTTGATGGGATTTAATTCATTGAATATGGACTCAATAAGGCAAACTTTTCTTGATGGGCGCACCAAGGGTATCCCAGGAACGAGCGAACCGTTCGCGCTTGATAAGATCGCAGATAAAAATTGGAATGTTCTTCGTGAAGATATGCCCTTACCATTGATGGTGCTAAAGCGTGCAAATCTTGACTACAACGCTGATCTATTTGCTAATTACCTAAGCATAAATGACTTATCATTGGCACCTCATGGTAAGACGACCATGAGCCCACAGTTGTTTGATGAACAAATAAGGTGTGGCGCTTGGGGTATCACGGCGGCAACGGTCAATCAAATTCAAGTCATGCGTAAATACGGAATAGATCGCATCGTTCTCGCCAATCAATTGATCGGCAAATCCAACGTCCAAACTGTTGTATCTGAGATCAATGCCGACCCAGAGTTTGAGTTTTTCTGCTTTGTGGATTCGATTGGTCAAATTGAAAATATTGAGCGATCGCTGCGCGGTATATCCCAAAATCGGCCGATTGGTGTTTTGGTTGAAGTGGGAGCAATGGGTGGTCGCACCGGTTTACGTGATAGAAGCCAAGCACTGGCGGTAATAAGTGAAATCTCAAAGCGTCCTGACCGATTTAAGTTCTGCGGTGTTGGTGCGTTTGAGGGTGCAATCCCGGGGCTAGATAAAAGCGCCACACCTGTGGCTATCTACGCGAATCTCATCCTTGATATTGTTCGCGCCATTCCACAATCGGCGTACCATGACCTAGATGAGTTCATCCTGACTGGCGGCGGTTCGTCCCACTTTGACATCATTGCAGAGCGTTTCAAGTCTCTTGATATTTCGATACCAGTCCGGGTTTTGTTGCGAAGTGGTTGTTACCTGACCAACGATCATGGCGCATACCGAAGCGCACAAGAAAATGCTCGGCTTGATCCAAATCGTCAGTGGTATTCGGAATTTCGTCCTGCGTTGGAAGTCTGGTCATACGTCCAGTCCATTCCTGAACCACATTTGGGGTTCCTGACAATGGGAAAGCGAGACGTACCATTTGATGCTGGCCTTCCAGTTCCGTTTAAACGGTTTCGACCAGGCTCAGGTTTTATGGACGTCGGCGAATGCGAGATATTCAATACAAATGATCAACACGCTTATGTCCGCTTGGGCGCGGACACGAGTTGGCAAGTAGGTGACATGATTTGTTCGGGTATTTCACACCCCTGTACTGCCTTTGATAAATGGCGTTTTATTCCGATAGTTACCGATGACTATGATGTGATTGATGGTATCCTGACCTACTTTTAAACTGGTGTTACGTTTATGAAGCCTGCTGGCGCGTTGTAGAAACACAAGCGATGCCATCCAACTCAAACTTTAACATTGTCCCGAGAACACCCATGATTGTGCTTCGTGTTGGTAGTGGCGCTGTAAAATATTCAGCATATATCTTGTTGTATGAGGGCAAATCGCTTTGCTGGGCTACATAAGATTTTATATTTATCACGTTATCTAACGACAGGCCTTCTGCCACTAAAATCGAGCGTAAATTTTCGATCGACCGTCGCATTTCTTCTTCGAAGGTACCTGAAATAATCGTACCGATTTCAGAATCAACTGAAGCTTGCCCCGACACAAACATGAGGTCGCCGGCGATTATTGCGGGACTAAATGGAAGGTTGGACTTTGCGCCTTCGGTAACTATTTTTAACATGTGTACTCCTGTTGGTTTTTAGTCAGTGAACAAATTTTGCCGGGTATACGCCGTGCTCTTTTTTGGATTGTCGGTTCGTGAGGTGCTCATAGACTTCGGGCAGAACCTGGTCCATCCATTCCGCTGTCTTAACGACAAACCCTGGTTTCTCTGAATCCAATGCGTACCCGTAGACCTCTATATTGTGAGAAAATTGGGCCTGAATTAGATCGCGCCAATTTCTGTGCACATAGCCGCAAACAACGTCAGGCTTGAATTCAGCAATCGCAGCCAAAAGCTCATCTGTATCGTCAAGCCCAACTTCTTGATTTACTGTGATTGTAGAAATTTCTGCGTCTGGATCAATTGCCTGATGCGCGTCATGAAATCCTTTGCGACGGACGGCTTGTTCACGGGACAAAATTTCTGAATCCAAATACAGGTACTTGTAGGGCTTGCCTCGAAATTCCTTAAACATGTCCTTAAATGGGGTCGTGAAATCAAGCCGAAAGCTGTGAAATGGTAAAGCGTCTGGAAATAGGTCTATCAGGCTAACCTGGCTTGTCGTTTCCGCAAGCCCAAGAGTTTTAGTCTCATCGGTAATCCCCGTCAGAATGACTGCATCCAGCGCGTCCCAAAGGTTGATTGGCATTGTTTCATGAGTAAAACTGCCCAGTACGAACTCGTGCCCGTCGGAAACAACGCCTTTTTCAATTGCGACCACCATGCGCGTATAAAACGCGTTGTCAAAAATTCCCCCACCCACAATATCGCGATTATAGAAAAATCCAATGCGCCAGTACAATTCGGCCCAGGGAGTTGTGACCAAATACGATCCTTTACCAACTTGCCTGTGAATTACGCCTTCTGCTTCGAGGTCTTTGAGCGTTTTCATTACTGTAATAAGTGAAAAATCTGAAAGTTTGACAATTTCATTTTGAGATTCAATTCTAGCGCCCGGTTTTAACCCACGGGTTTTCCAGCGTCTAAAAAGCGTCGCACGTAGCTGTAGGTGGCGTGGGGATAGATTTTTGGTCAAACTGGTTCGTCCCATGATATTTGGCGCGCAATAATTCCACCATCTACATAAATCATTTGCCCGGTTATATAGCGTGCTTCAGGTGACGCAAGGAAAACTGCAGCGCCCCCAACATCTTCTGGTTTTCCGATCCGACCTAGTGGAATTTGCCTAGTTAGGACTGTGCAGGTCTTACCTTTATCAAGTCCGGGTTGGGTCAGAGGTGTCTGAATGATGCCTGGTCCGACCCCGTTGACGCGAATTCCCCGGTCAGCTAACGAAACTGCTAGCGAGCGTACCATCATCAATATAGCGCCCTTCGTGCTGTCATAAATAACACTATTTTTTTCGGCAGAGACTGAATTTGTAGACCCAATACAAATGATCGAGGCACCGTCCTGATCAGCTCGAACTTTTGCACAAAACGCCTGCGCTGCGAACAAATAGCCTTTAACGTTCAAGTTAAAGGCACTGTCAAAAAGTGTTTCATCGAGTGTCCCAAAGTCACTATCGTTGAAAATTCCAGCGTTATTGACCAGCGTATCAAGCGAACCTAATTTTTGATGTGCCTGCTCGACAAAGGAGGTGGCGCCCTCAGCGCTTGACAAATCTGCCTGGACAAAATGGCATTCTGTCAGTTCTGCCAAGGCGCGAACTGATGTAGAATTGGGCTCATGAGAATTGATTACAAGCCGCGCACCTGTTTTGGCGAACGCCTCTGCAATTGCAAATCCAATTCCTTGGGTCGAGCCCGTCACACAGACGCATTTCTTTGTCATTATTGCACCTTGAAGTTTCAGCCTACATCGTTAATATAATAACATATTAGGATTGGTAGGTTCATGCAAGTAAAACAAAAATGGACGAACGTTACAATCATAACTCCAACGGGGCCAGTACTCAAAGATTTAGTGATAGAAGACGATCGAATTTCCGCGCTTTTGGATCCTGCTTCACCTACTGGTACGGACTGGCGAATTATCGATGGTGCTGGGCAAATTATATTCCCGGGCATGATCGACCTATTGCAGCACGGGTTTGATGTAAATTTTTATCATGAACCAACGCCTGGATGTGTTGCGGACAGCTCAGTCCTTTTGCCAGCTCACGGCGTAACTGGCTTTTTGCCAACAATTGGATCATTGGCTCCTGAAAAGATGGCATCAGTACTTTCAGATTTGGCTGGACAATGTGGCCAAGCAAATGGCGCACGCGTATTGGGCATCCATAGCGAAGGGCCTTGTTTCGGAGCACCTGGTGCGCATAACCCAGAGAACTTGCGGCTTCCTACACTTAACCTTGCCCATGAAATAATTGATGCCGCCGACGGTCATCTGCTGGCCGTAACAGTGGCTCCTGAGCTTGAAGGTGCGGAAGCCTTTATACGACTTATGAAACAGGTCGGCGTGTCCGTGCACCTAGGTCACAGCTGTGCGTTGGCGGATGATATCTCGCGTTATGTATCGTGGGGTATCGATGCAGTTACGCATATGTACAATGTCACCGCCTCCCTACCGCCAGACGGTAGCGGTGTGCATCAATTTTCTTTGCCTGATGCGCTGATCGCAGAATCTGGTCTTCCGTTGGGGCTAATCTGTGATGGAATTCATGTTCATCCCAAGCTGGTGAAGCTGCTAGCACAGCTGCCATCGGACCGCGTTTTCTTAGAAACTGATTCTATCAAGTTCGCGGGCCGTGAGGGCGCGCGCTTTGAAGCGTACCCTGGCTATTGGCTGACCAGTGAGAAGGGCAAAGCCGTAAAGGATGACAGAGGTGGCCTTTGTGGATCTTCCCTGACCTCACATGAGGCCATGTTGAATTTTCTGACTTTTAGTGGAGCGGGCTTGACCCGCGCGGCCATCGCCAGTGCGCTAATTCCGGCCCGTGTGCTTGGGCTCGAACGCGAGATGGGCAGCGTCGAAACTGGGAAATTGGCTGACTTTTCATTGCTTGATCCTAGTACATTTGCGGTAAATGCCACCTATGTTGGTGGCAAGCAAGTTTATGAGCGTAAGCCATGATCAAACAAGACGATAAACCACTTCGTTATAACGAAGTTGGGAACGTCCATATGGATTTTCACGGCGCAGCCAACACCACAATTGATTTCATTATCGAAAACTACGGTGTCGAAATTATGGATGAGATTTTTACCCGCGTTGGACAGGACGTTTACGCTGATATTCGTGGTCATTTAATCGCCGGCAACGCAGGTGAGCTGGTCAAGCACTGGCGGCATTTTTTTACCCGTGAAGGCTCGGATTATCAGATTGAAATTGTAGACGATGAGGTGGTTCTAACGGTGAAGCATTGCACAGCATATCACCACGTTAAAAAAATTGCACCGCAGGTTTCAGACCACTTTTGTGATCAAACTATCAAGACCAATAATGCCATGGCCGATGGCAGCCCTTTCGAGATCAAAACGGAAATTATCGCTCCAGGTGCGTGCCGGCAAATCATTGGTAGACGCAAATGATACCTAGCGACCATTTTACTAAATTCTACAACGAGGTCTTTAAGTTTCTTGAAACACAGGGCGACGACGCCTTGCAGGCCTATTGGTTGGAAATTAGCCGAAATCAAGAGCGCCATACTCTTGAACCCTTTCGCGAGTATGGCCTGGAAGGCATGCGGGACTACTGGGAACACATCCGTATCGAGGAAAACTGTGACCTCGACCTAGAACTACATGAAGACCGCTTGGAACTGCGGATGAATGCCTGTCCGAGCCTTGGCAAAGTAATGGACAATGACGCTGAGCCGATGGCGCGATATTGCGACCATTGCGCTGGATGGATTGGACCGATCATGGATAAATTGGGTTATAGTCTGGTGTATGACGTTATTGATCGCCAAAAGCCCCAATGCGTCATGCAAGTTTTCAAAGATCCAGACCAGGCTCTTGAGGCTGAGAAGAACGCAAAATTGTTGATGGGCTGGCCAGGGAAGGCCTCTAATGAGCCAACTCCAGATGATCTAAAAGTAAAAAAATCATGAAGATTGTCGAAACTGGAGTGATCAGCTCGGCCGAAGTAGGAACAGCGCGAGCCTGCATTAACTTTGGGACTGTCACCATTCTACATAATGGAGACTTGTTGGCCACGTACCGGGTGGGAGATAACAAAGACAGCGACCAAGAACAAATCGAATTCTCCCGTTCCCACGATAATGGTCGCTCTTGGAGCAAACCCACCAATCCATTCATAGACACAGTTGTTGATGGGCAGCTTGGAACATTAAAACTTTGCTATCTGACGGAAATTAGCGCAGATCATCTTCTGGCAGCTGTCATGTGGGTCGACCGCACCTCGCACCCTGGAATGCCTTTGTTTAATGCGAAGACCGAGGGATGCCTTCCTATGGCAATCCTATTGGCAGATTCACATGATGGAGGGGCCACCTGGACCTCCTGGCGAAAAATTCCGATGTCAGACGACATTGGGCCACCCAGCCTGACCAACCCAATTTTAAAGCTCGCGGATGGATCTTTGGCTATGAGCGTCGAAACTAACAAGCACTATTATGATACGTCAAAATGGCGTCAAAGGGCTGTCCTATTTCAATCTTTTGACAATGGGCGAAGTTGGTCCGAGACCGCACCAATTGCTGAAGACGTTACGGCGGGCGTTTTTAATTGGGACTTGCGTTGTGGCGTGGGTGCTAGCGGTAGTGTTGCGACATTTGCGTGGACGTATGACATCACCACACAAAAGTACCTCAACATTCATCGGCGCATCAGCACAGATAACATGAATTCATGGTCAGAGCCTTTGGATCTTGGATTCGCCGACCAGGCTGGCCCGCCGGCCATGCTTTCAGATGGGAGGGTAGTTTTGGCATGGGTGGATCGCTTTGGAGGTCAGTGTATTCGTGCCCGTATTTCCCCAGCTATTGATGCGCCGTTTGATCCAAAAAGCGAAGTTCTCATCTATCAGCACCCGCTCCCAAAAGATTCGAACACCCAGGATACCGGGGACCTATTAGCTGGTATGGAAATGTGGAGTTTTGGATTGCCGTTTGCCGTACATTTGCCAGACGACGATGTGCTAATCGCCTACTACGCAGGCGACCATAGCGCCATGGATCTGCACTTTGCGCGGCTTGTGGTCTGAAAGTGGGGGTATTATAAAAATAATGACCAAACCGGTTATTGATCAAGCATGAAGCCCTTTATTACATGCTGACAATTCTCAAACGCCCAGCAAGCTGCCAATACCTGACCATTTGAAAGCTGTAACAACGACGGCTGTCCAAATTTCAGGCTGCCAAATTGTTTGCGAATATCTGTAGCGTCACTGCCCAAAGTGTCATCAGAAAATAAGTTAACTTCACTTTCAATTTCAAAATCACCATTTTCGATATTAACTTTGCGAACCCATAGCCCAACTGGGTTTTCACGATGCGCGTGGATCGTTAGAATTTTACCCTCTCCAAACGGCATTAAGTTGGAGGCTTGGCCGCGAATGCCAGTGTCGACCGCCAGCCCAAAATTTTTCCCCCCATCATTTGAAATAACAATATGGTTGTTCAAATTGCACTTTTTTTCATTATCGTAAGCCCAGAATAAAACGGCTAGTTGCCCGGATGATGTTTCGCACAATCTACATTCCCAAGCAGCAATTTCTCCATTTGGACTTTCAAAAAAAGTTGAAAGGCGATCCCAATTTTGACCGCCATCATCACTGTAAATAATCCATCCTACATGGCCATTGACACCAAGATGAAACGGGGGGGCTGCCGCAAGGATGCGCCCCGATTTGAGCTGAATACATGGGCCTGATATTTCTAGGGCCCTACCACCGATATCTACGATGCGAGGCTTGTCCCATGTCGCTCCGTTGTCGGATGATTTACTGACCATATGTTTTAGCGAAAGTACATCAAACGTGACTGGGTCCACAATCGGTGTGATATCGTCTGGGCGAACAAATCCGTAGCCAGTTGCAAGTAAGCTGCCGTCACCTAACAAGAGCGGTTTGAGAGTTTCGGATATCTGATCTGGCTGAAATTCGTGGTCGTTCATTCGGCTTGGCGCTGTCCAGGATCTTCCCAGGTCAAAGCTTTTGCTAATAAAGGTTCGATGATCTGCGGCATCAAACGCTTGTCCTATCGAAAACATGGCGAGCAGACTTTCGTCGGGTAATTGTACAATGCCTGGAAAGATTGCTTGCCTACTAATTAATAGAGGATGTGGGTTTGCGTAGATTAAAATTTCGTGCGCTAGTTTCATTTGAAAGCCCTTTAATTATGCGAATGGTTTGGACCAGCGGCGGTACTGCCCTGCCGTCAGTCCACGTGATTTTCGAAATGCCGTACAAAAGGTTTCCCCATGCTGATATCCAACTAGGTGTGCAATTTCAGAAACTGAAAACCCCGTTGTAGCCAACAATTCTTCACCTTTTTTTAGGCGCAGGTCGCGTAGATAATCTCCCGCCGACTTGGTATAATTTTCGCGGTGCTGTTTTCGAAACCCGCTTTCGCTTACACCAGCAAGGCGGGCAACATCACTTAATGTCCGCATACTTTCTAAATGGTCAGCTGCTTGCTTCCATGAGGCCGTCAATCGGTTTTTTGGGCCCAAAGATGCTTTGCGTAGTCGTTTTTCTGGATACTCAAACCCGTCGAGGATCGATCGAAGTAACCGCTGTCGCCTGTCCATCGTCTCTGAAGCGTCACTTTGTGACAACTCCATTGCCAGTCGTACCTGGTTTTGGACATGTAAGCCTTCGTCCCGGCGCACAACTAGGTATCCTGGCGCACAAAAACTGACGACATCACGCCCCGAATATTTGAAGTGGCACACAGAAGCGGATGCAAAACCATCTACGGCGTACCCCAAGAATGCAGTGTTGGGTAAGATCAAAACCCCTGCCGGCGCGTCAAGCAGCTCTTTGCACTCTAAGTCTGGAAATTCCAACTCAACTTGGCCTTGATGAACCCAAAACAAATCATGGAACGGCCAAGTCACTGGTCCGACTTTCATGCGTTGGTCAATACGCCCAAACTGATGCTTTCCAAGAGCTAACTGGTTGGCTTGGATACTGGTATTCATAATATATTAATCCATTTTTAGCTTAAATTATCGATATTCCTATATTTTTGTCGATCTACCTACAAGACTTACAGAACAATCTAAGTTTGAATTGTGCAACAAAATTATCATTTATTGGAAAAATTTTATGGCTCATTTATCTAAGTCTGTGGCAGCTTTAGACGTTAAAGACAGTTTTGACCGTGATGGTTATTTAACAGTTGAACCGCTGTTTGATTTTGCCAAAATGGCCGAGATCAATATCGAACTTGACAGGTTTTTAGCTGATAGAGTGCAAAGTATGGGCAAGAACGAAGTGTATTATGAAGACATCAACGATCGCACGAGCATCAAGCAAATGATGAACATGCACGACCATGATCCGTATTTTGATGACTTATTAAGAAACAGCGCTATCCGCACGATGGCAGAAACAGCGCTGGGTGAGGACGTAAAGGGCGTCAACGTAGAGTATTTCAACAAACCGCCAGGAATTGGCAAGGCCACGCCGGCGCATCAAGATGGATATTATTTTCACATCAAGCCTTTAAAGGCCGTCACTGGTTGGTTGGCTTTGGAGGAAGTTGATCATGAGAATGGTTGCCTCCATTATGTCCGGTCGTCTCACAAATCAGGATTACGCCTCCACGGGCGGTCAAACGTGCTGGGGTTTTCGCAAGGAATGACGGACTTCGGTACTGATACTGACAAGGCAAATACAGTCGGCTTCCCTTGTCAGGCTGGAACATTCCTAATGCATCACTGCAACACCATACATTGGGCTGGCAAGAACCGATCCAAGACCAGATCTCGACGAGCGCTAGGGTTTATATATTTTGCAAAAAGTGCTGAAGTTGATAAAGAAACTCGTGCAGCTTATCAAGCAAAGCTTGATCAGGATTTGGCGTTTGATAAAAAGATCTAGGCGAATTGAGCGCCACAGAGGGGCCGTTTGGGATGAAAAATAAGACCGTATTGCTGGCTGGACTTTTCCACGAAACTCACTCATTTCTTTACCATAAAACGGGTCTGAAAGAATTCTGCGAAGGCGGTATATCTATTGGCCCAGATGTAATTTCGAATAACATTGGCAATGGTTCACCGGCGGATGGGTTTCTGGACTATGCAGACACCCAAGAGTGGTCAATTATACCTGCCATTCAAATGATGGCAAACCCTTCTGGTATCGTCATGCAAGAGGTTATTGAAGTTTTTTACAAACACTTCTTTGAGTCTTTTGAAAAACATTGTGCTGACATAGATGGCATATTTTTAGTTCTTCATGGGGCAATGGTAAGTGAAGGCTCAGACGATGTTGAAGGAGATCTCTTTCGTGAAATTCACTCTCGACTGACGGCCAAGGGTATCAATATTCCCGTCGTGGCCGTGATTGATTTTCATGCCAATGTGTCCAAAGACATGACTGACTTGAGCACTTGCTTGTATTCTTATCGAATGAACCCTCACACTGATGCCCGCAAAGCGGCAGTCGAAGCCGCCACCCTCTTTGGAATATTAATGCGTGGCCAAAAGGCGACCCAACATCATCTTGGAACACCATACGTTATTCCGCCAACTGGTCTCGCAACAGCATCTGACCCAATGAAAGCAGTTTTGACACGGGCTCGCGCGATCGAACTTCAGGATCCAGACATACTATGCATCAATGTAATGGGTGGATATTCCTACGCTGACATTGTGGATTGCGGATTCAGTTTGAATTGCTGCACCAGTGGTGTCGCCTCGGTCGCGCAAGGCTATCTTGATGAATTGCTGTTAGTATTTGAAGCCAACATGTCTGGCGCTTATCCTAAAGAAGCTGCACTTGAGATGGTTTTGAAACGCATCGACACCGAACCGCGTGGCTCTGGGCCCATCTTGTTGGTTGAACCTGCCGATAACATTGGTGGAGGCACGCCGGGTGACGGAACCGGTTTGTTGTCGCCACTGTTAGATTCTGGCCGTAAAAACATCATTGCCATCCTCAATGATCCTAAAGCTGCAAGCCAATGTCACACCTTAAAAGTTGGTGATCAGGTTAGCCTCTTGATTGGTGCTAAATTAGACAATCATCATGGGGCCCCAATCAAATTTGACGGCATGATCCGTCACCTCAGCGATGGTCAGTTTGATCTAGAGAACAAGAATTCCCACCTCGCTTCGATGGTGGGAATTCATATCGACATGGGGCTTTGCGCCGTGTTGCGAAACGAACAGGTAACAATTCTGCTTACAAGTAGAAAAACACCACCCATGGACCTTGGTCAGCTACATTCCCAGGGCATTCGGCCGGAAAATGCAGATTATGTCGTAGTCAAAGCGGCTGTTTCGCACAAAGACGCCTACGATCCGATAGCTGCTGCAAGTTACAATGTGGAAAGCGTCGGGTTATGCACCAGTAATTTGAAAGCCCTTCCATACCAAAAGTTGGTGGGAAAACAATTATCGGGCGATTGAGATTGCAGTTTTGCACGCATTTATTACTCTTTGGCGGCTTCTGCTATTGCTTCCATTGTCGGTAGATTGCCTGCAGACAGCCCGGCATCAACAGTTATCGAAGTACCGGTGATGCCAGTGGCAAGCGGTGATGCGAGGAACAGGGCCGCATTCGCGACTTCTTGCGCGGTTACGATGCGCCCCAGTGGATAAAGTCGAGATAACCGGTTCAGAATTCCTGGATCTGCTTTCATGCGTACATTCCAGGCTGGAGTTTGTGTGGAAGCGGGAATGACCGCGTTGGCCCGAATTCCATTTGTTCCCTCTTCAACAGCCAATGCACGCATCCATGCCATCCCGGCTGCCTTTGCAGCCGAATAAGCCGGATTACCAAAATGCACCAATGCGTTGACGGAGGCGGTAAATACGAAACTACGATCCCCCTGTAAAGTCCGCATCATTGGCAAGAGCTTCAGACAAAAAAGTGCTGATGCCGTGAAATTTCCTGCCATTTCATGGTCGAGATCATTTTCTGTCATAGACGCCGACGTTGCGGCCTTCGTCCAGCCTGCATTGAGAATGACAATCGATGGTGTGCCCCTTGAAAGTATAGCATCAGCGGCGCGGCTGACGGCATCCCTGTCGAGAAAGTCAAATTCGAACGTTTCAGCGCAGTTTGGGCGGAATTCGGCGCTGGCTAAATCGCACCCGACGACCTCGGCCCCAGCCGCAGAAAACGTGTCGCACATCGTCGACCCTATTCCGCCACCTGCACCCGTTATTATGACGCGCGAACCTGACAAATTAATCACTAATTTTCCTTTGAGAAACCAGCTACATTTCCTGCCTATCAAAAATATATTTTAGTCCAATATCTGTTGCAATCATAGCCAATACTTTGGCGTTACGTCCAGCACCCCCACATTTCTCTAATATCTGAGCAATATGTCCATAAAACATTTACAATTTATGGGCCATTATTCTAGTTTCAACGCCGTACCCTTGAATTATTGGCAGAAATAGAGAGAATAATAGGAGATATAAAGGCTAGTCACTAGACACTCGAGTTGCAGACCGAGGTGTCTGTGGCCACAATCGCGGGGACACGAAGTGAAACATGATCTAGTATTGGCAGGCGGCAGAGTTATCGACCCACTGAGTGGTCGAGATTGTATCGAAGATATTGCATTCACCCAGGGGCGGGTTTCGGGGTTTGGCATTGGACTCGAAGGCGCAGAACGCCACGACGTCACGGGTGCCATTGTCACTCCAGGCCTAATTGACCTTCATACTCACGTGTACTGGGGTGGAACCTCTTTAGGTGTCGACGCCGATGCTTATTCAGCAAAATCGGCGACGACAACGTTGGTTGATACAGGCAGCGCGGGACCTGGAAATTTTGCGGGATTTCGGGCACATGTGATTGAACGGGCCAATACACGGGTCCTTGTATATTTGCATGTGTCATTTGCTGGAATCTTCGGTTTTTCATCAAATATTATGGTGGGTGAAAGCTGGGATATGCGTTTGATGGCCGCTCGCGAGGCTGCTGAAGTTGCCCTAGCTAACAAAGACCTGATCATTGGTATCAAAGTCCGTGTCGGCCATCATACTAGTGGTGCCTCTGGCATCGCGCCTCTTGAAATCGCTCTAGACGTTGCCGACAAAACTGGCCTGCCGCTGATGGCCCACATCGACGAAGCCCCGCCCCGGTTTGAAGATGTGGTTGACCTTCTCCGACCTGGTGACGTCCTTACACATTGCTTTCGTCCATACCCCAACAGTCCCGTTCAATCTGACGGACGCGTGAAAGATGCAGTACTGCGTGCGCGGAAGCGAGGAGTTCTTTTTGATGTTGGGCATGGAATGGGTTCATTCTCGTGGCAAACTGGTCAGGCGATGATCGCAGCAGGGTTTCCACCGGATACTATTTCGTCAGATATTCATGCACTTTGTATCGATGGACCTGCTCGTGATTTATTATATACAATGACAAAATTTTTGGCCCTTGGGATGTCCTTGGTCGATGTTATCAAGGCAGCCTCCCTTAATCCTGCCAGAGCAATTAGGCGGGATGATTTGGGTCACCTGACAATTGGGAAAACGGGTGACGCAAGTATCGTCACTTTAAAAAATCAAGTTATTGATCTGGTAGATGCGCTTGGGGAAACCGTCCCTTTCAATAAAAATATAGTACCAATAGGAACGATTAAGGACGGTAAATACGTTGTGGCTAAACAATGAGCCAGCAATCTGTTTGGGTCTATCCTTGGGACCTGCATGATTGTGGTCTTGATGCCGCTTTACAGATTTTTGTAGACTGCGAAGTCAATACCATCAGTCTTGCAACATCCCATCATGCTTGGAAATTCCTGGGTCCGGGGAACCCGAAGCGTAGGATCTACTTTCCACAAGATGGCACTGTTTATTATACAGTTGAACCGGAACGTTGGAAAAATTCTGAGATCAAGCCTTTGCAAGCCAAATAGTCGCCAGTGAAGGCGACTATTTGGCTGAATTGACGCGTCTTCGGGATGCGGGTGAGCCAAAGGTTTCATGTTGGACGGTTTGTATGCATAATTCCCGTCTGGGGATGGCACATTCTGAACACGTTTTACGCACTGCGCATGGCGATTCCCTTAGTTATGGGCTTTGTCCCTCGAGCCCAGCGGCGCGGGCTTACGTGATCGGCGTTGTTGCCGAAATAAGCGAACGTTATCGCCCCGATCGGGTCGAGTTGGAAAGTCCCGATTTTATGGAATTTGATCACGGGTTTCACTACGAAAAAGATGGACTGGGGCTGCTACCTGAGGATTTATTTTTACTTGGCGTGTGCTTTTGCGCACATTGCCAAAAACGGGCAAAGAGCAATGGGGTGGACGCAGACGCCGGGCAGGAAGTCACGCACCGACTTCTAGACCAGTCCTTTGAGCGTGAAATTCCCGAAACACAATTTCCAGACTTTCCAGCCACCAAGCGTAATGCATTTTCCGACCATCCTGACCTGTTTGACTATCTAAAATGGCGCAGTGAGCCCATTGTATCACTGATCAGAGATATTCGTGCTGCCGCGCACCCTGACAGTCGCATTCTGCTGATTGACGACATCAATAGTTGGTGGCGTGGCGTTGATCTTAGCACCGCTGCGACATACTTTGATGGGATCGTGTATTGCGCCTATACAACATCTCAGGAGCAAATACTCTCCAATTTGGAAAACGTCAGGTGTGTTATTGGAGCAAACAAAACATTGATCGCGGGCTTCCAACTTTTTTACCCAGAGGTCTCTGATCGTGCTGACTTTGCTGCAAGGACGGACGCAGCGCTTCAAGTTGCCGATGGTTGCAATTATTACAATTTTGGTCTTGTGCCCAATGCACGACTTTCCTGGCTTTCTAGAAACTATCCTAAAGCGTATGACTGATCTTTGCCGCGTAATGCTTTGCTTCCCAATTCACATTGATCTGCATTGTAGTAATGAATGCATTACGGTACCGATTTGGAATGAATCTATCTGCACTTAGTTTTCGTGATTTCCGTATTTATCTTGGCGGAAATTTATTTGCATCGAACGCTCTCTGGATGCAACGAGTTACCATAGGTTGGCTCGCCTGGGACCTGACGTCATCTGCCACCTTCGTGGGTTTTGTGGCGTTTATAAATTTTGCACCATCGATGATCATCGGGCCGTTTTTTGGTGTATTGATCGATAGAGTGCGGGTTAAGCAAGCGGCGAAGGTAACGCAGTTACTTTCATTTATGATCGCTCTAGGGTTTTATCTTTTTTTTACCTTTGGAATTTTAAATGAGGTGGTCTTGTCAGTGTTGTCGGGTCTGTCGGGGTTAGTCGTTTCGGCTCACACGCCCGTTAGAATGTCTCTGGCGCCTCGACTGGTTGATCGCACCTCTGTTTCGTCGGTCATCACAATCGGAGCAATCAATTTCAATTTGGCAAGACTAACTGGCCCGGCCCTAGGTGGCTGGCTGATTGCAGTTTGGGGGGTAGGTTTAGCGCTATTAGTCCAAATGTTGTGCTATCTACCCTTTCTATTTGCAATAGGTCTGCTGCGTCCCAGAGAACGATTGTCATCGGGAGTTAAGGATGAAGCTTTCTTTAGTGCGCTTAAATCTGGAATTAGGCATGTTTTAAAAAGCCCCTTTATATGCCGAGCTCTTTTAATCACGGTTCTTTATTCTTTTTTGATACGTGGTACCTTAGAAATTCTGCCAGTTATTGCTGATGGCTTGTTTAGCAAGGGTGCAGCAGGGCTCGGACTATTAACATCGAGCGCAGGTTTTGGTGCCCTGCTTGCTGGAATGGCAAAAGCCCTTATGCCAAGTCAAATTTCTGGAGAATTACCAAAGTATGTACTTGCCAGTGCATTGGTTGGAATTGCTCTGGTGTCTCTATTAGGTCTCTCAAATTCATGGGGGTTCACACTTATATGCATTTCCTATCTAGGATTTTCTGGCACATTGTCTGGAATATCAATTCAGACAGCTATCCAAATTGATCTAGATGACAGCCTTCGTGGGCGGGTGATGAGCCTTTGGACGATGGTTGGTATAGGCGCTACAGCGATGGGTGCTATAGCGCTAGGTGGACTGGCGGATTATATTGGATTTGCGCTAGCATTTGGCGCAGGTAGCGCTTTAGGAATTGTAGTTTTGGCAACTTTTGCCCTCCGACTGCGTTAATTTTTAATTTCTGTAAGTGAAGTTTCATATAACTCTTACTAAACAATAGAGGCGACCCTCTGTCTTCCTAATAAAATCTTAACATAAATTGTGCAATGCATCGTGCATAAGCCCGGTGCCCGCCAGTTAGGGTTTAATCCACCTTAGCCCATCTCTCGAGCTGGCTTCTGATGTGCGCTACGTGGCACGGAGCGAGCATTTTAGTGGTTGCTTAGCTCTATCTCCATACCGGCTGACTGTGCAAGGCATTGAACCGGGTGGCTGGCTAAGTTTGATAGGAGTGGCATCGAAGATGAGGCCCATCCTTATACTGCCAAGGATAATGCAATGTGTTTAATGTCTATGACGAGAGCCAACTGATGGCGGCAACCATACAAATTAAATAGGTAGGCCTCAATCACATTGGAAGCTTAGTTAGTTAGAGTAGATCGGCATCTTACATCCAATTTGCAAACTTATGCCAATACTATATGATAAAAATTGATGGAATACGGCCACAATCTCTATTTATTGTTAGCATCACTAGCTATTGCTTTGATGTCAGGTTTCACTGGCCTGTCGTTAACTCGGGGTGCATCAGCTATAGAAATTGGTCATCGCAAACTGGTTGTTTCGATGTCAGCAATTGCTTTAGGGGGTGGCATATGGTCGATGCATTTTGTTGCCATGCTAGGGATGACCCTACCAGTGCCTTTCCATTATGATGCTCTAATCACTATGGTTTCCGCTTTGGTCGCCATCCTATTGACGGGAATTGCACTACTTCTCGTACACTTTGGAGATCGCACGCCCCAAAAAATAATAAGTGCGGGGCTATGTGCCGGTTGCGGGATTCTTGCAATGCATTATCTGGGAATGTCAGGTATCCAGGATGTGAAAATTGTTTACTCTACCTTGGGTATTGTAATATCCATTATCGCGTCTTTGATTCTTTGCGTGGCGTCTTTTTGGATAAGCTATAGTGAACGTGGCAAGCGTAACATTCTAGTAGCAACTATCGTTTTTGGAAGCACTGTTGTCGCGGTTCATTTTATTGCTATGGCTGGCACACATTTTGTGAAAGTGGATGGTGGCCTGTCTACTGGATTATGGCTGAGCAATGAAGTGCTCGCGTTTGGCGTAACACTGACATCGTTTATAATTTCTGGCGCGTTTCTACTTGTGGGTGTGACATTTTCTGTAGGACAGGGTTTCCGCGAAGATGGGGATGTCTCAAAATACGTCATGGAAAGTGGTGTAGTTTTAACTGCTAATTCTAACGACAAAAGTATTGTCAGAATTCCCTATGAAAGTACTGGGCAGACGCACTTTGTACACAGTGATGAGGTTGCGGCGGTTCAGGCTGATGGCCGCTATACTCTCTTATATCATAATACAGGGTGCTTGTTTTGCCCATGGTCGCTAACCAGTATAGAGACAAAACTTAACGGTTTAAGTTTTGTGAAGGGTCATCGTAGTTATTTGATTAACACAGACCATGTTACGAGTTTCGAACGCAACAAAGACAATGGCCAATGTTTTTTTGATGGCAATGTACATCTTGATCATGTCCCTATTAGCCGATCCTATCTCAAAAATGTGCGCGCACGCCTCGGTTTATAATTAAGATTTAATTTGTAGTGTAGTTTCGCTACACGGTTAACGCATTTCATTCTCGCTATTCGCATTTCGTGCGTGGACTCCCGCAACTCGGATGTTTGCTCTGGCGCTTATTGAGCTGCCCCTGTTGTATTCTGAAGTATACCGTCGTCAGGGAGGACACCGTATGATCACATCAGCTTTTGAATACCACCGACCTTCTGATCTAGCAGGCGCCTTGTCTGTTTTGGAAGAACATGGAGATGATGCGCGCGTCATCGCGGGCGGGCACAGCCTGATCCCAATGATGAAACTGCGCATGGCCGACGTGCCACATTTGATCGATTTGCAAGACATTGCAGACCTGAAAGGAATAACAGTCGAAGTTGGCACTGTCACCATCGGTGCAATGACCACCCAACACGACCTTATCAACAATAAGGCGCTGTTGGCGGCAGCTCCAATCATTCACGAAGCAGCGCTTCAGATTGCTGATCCCCAAGTGCGATATATGGGCACGATTGGTGGCAATGTCGCCAATGGCGATCCTGGCAACGATATGCCTGGCCTCATGCAGTGCCTTGATGCGACTTTCACTCTGGTTGGACCGGATGGTACCCGTAGTGTGAAGGCCCGCGAATTTTACGAAGCCGCTTACATGACGGAACGCGAAGATGGAGAAATTCTGACTCAAATTAGTTTTCCCGTGACTAATTCTGGCTTTGCCTACGAAAAGCAAAAACGCAAAATTGGTGACTATGCGACTGCAGCCTGCGCGGTGTTGATTGCCAAAGAGGATGGCAAAGTTACCAGTGCATCTGTAGCAATGACGAACCTGAGCGATGTGCCAGTTCTGTCTGAAGCCGCCGGAGCCGCATTGGTGGGAACATCCTGCGATGCTATCGCCATGAAAGCTGCTGTTGCTGCCGCTCTACAGGATATTGACCCGACTGAAGATAATCGTGGTCCCGTTGAATTTAAAATACACGTCGCTGGGATCATAATTTCACGTGCAATCGCACGTGCCTGGTCAAGGGCGTAAGGGGAAGATAATATGACAAACCAAATCATAAAAATGACGGTTAACGGCGAGAAAAAAGAAATACTCGCTGAGCCCCGCGAACTACTGATCTATGTGCTCCGTGAGAAACTTGGACTTACCGGCGCACACGTTGGTTGTGAAACATCCCATTGTGGCGCTTGCACGGTTGAGATTAACGGCAAATCAGTTAAATCTTGCACCATGTTTGCGGTTCAGGCTGAAGGCGCTGAGATTACCACAATTGAAGGGCTGGGAAGCCCAGATAATTTGCATGTGTTACAAGCGAATTTCAAAGAGCATCATGGATTACAGTGCGGCTATTGCACACCGGGGATGATCACCCGCGCGCACCGCTTGCTCCAGGAAAACCCGAATCCAACCGAAGAAGACGTGCGCTTTGGCATTTCTGGTAATATTTGCCGCTGCACTGGTTATCAAAATATTGTGAAATCCATTTTGTCGGCAGCCGCTGAACTGAATGCAGCCAAGGAGGCCGCCCAATGAAGGACGAAGTCACACGCGAAGAACGCGTCACAAACCTTAAGGGTCTAGGCTCCTCACGCAAACGCGTCGAAGATGCTCGCTTCACTCAAGGCAAAGGTCACTATGTCGATGACATAAATTTACCTGGGATGCTGACAGGCGACTTTGTCCGCTCGCCATATGCACATGCTCGCGTCAAATCGATCAACATTGATGCTGCCATGGCGCTGGATGGTGTTGTGGCTGTACTGACTGCCAAAGACCTTGAGCCGTTGTCTTTGCACTGGATGCCAACGCTGGCCGGTGACAAGCAGATGGTTCTGGCCGATGGAAAAGTGCTTTTTCAAGGCCAAGAAGTGGCCTTTGTTGTGGCCAAAGATCGTTATATCGCAGCGGATGCCGTTGACCTCGTGGAGGTCGAATATGAAGAACTTCCAGTCCTTGTTGACCCGTTCAAATCTTTGCAGTCTGATGTGGTTTTGCGCGAGGATCTCGATCCAACAGCGCCCGGTGCACATGGGCCACGCAAACACCACAACCATATTTTCACATGGGAAGCAGGCGATGAAGAGGGCACAAATGCTGTCATCGACGACGCTGATGTCGTTGCCACTGAAGAAATGTATTACCATCGCACCCACCCCTGCCCGCTAGAACCATGCGGCTCTGTTGCGAGTATGGATAAGGTGAATGGCAAGCTGACACTTTACGGTACATTCCAAGCGCCGCATGTGGTGCGCACAGTTGCTTCACTCCTGTCTGGCATAGAAGAGCACAACATCCGAGTTGTATCTCCCGATATAGGTGGCGGTTTTGGTAATAAAGTTGGAGTTTACCCTGGCTATGTCTGCTCAATTGTGGCCTCAATTGTTACCGGTGTTCCTGTTAAATGGGTTGAGGACCGGATGGAGAACCTGATGTCTACTGCCTTTGCGCGTGATTATTGGATGAAGGGTAAAATTTCGGCTACTAAAGAAGGTAAGATCACTGGTTTGCATTGTCATGTTACCGCAGATCACGGTGCCTTTGACGCCTGTGCTGATCCAACCAAATTTCCAGCAGGTTTCATGAGTATCTGTACAGGCTCCTATGATATTCCAATCGCCTATCTTGGTGTGGATGGTGTCTACACGAACAAAGCCCCGGGTGGTGTGTCTTATCGTTGTTCTTTCCGAGTTACGGAGGCTGTATACTTCATTGAGCGTATGATCGAAGTTCTTGCTATTGAATTGAACATGGACGCAGCAGAGCTGCGCCGGATCAACTTTATCAAAAAAGAGCAGTTTCCCTATGACTCGGCGCTTGGGTGGGAATATGATAGTGGCGATTATCACACGGCGTGGGACAAGGCTCTTAAGGCTGTGGATTATGAAGGGTTGCGCAAAGAGCAAGCTGAACGCGTGGCTGCTTTTAAGCGCGGTGAAACCCGGACTATCATGGGCATTGGCTTGAGCTTCTTCACGGAAATTGTGGGAGCTGGGCCGGTAAAGAACTGCGATATCCTTGGGATGGGCATGTTCGACAGCTGCGAAATCCGTATCCATCCAACGGGCTCTGCTATTGCACGGCTTGGTACGATCAGCCAAGGCCAGGGACATGCCACGACCTTTGCGCAGATTCTTGCGTCTGAGATTGGCATTCCAGCTGACTCGATCACTATAGAGGAGGGCGACACCGATACGGCCCCTTATGGTTTGGGCACATATGGGTCACGTTCTACACCGGTCGCTGGCGCTGCAACGGCCATGGCAGGGCGTAAAATCCGCGCAAAAGCCCAAATGATTGCGGCTTATTTGCTAGAAGTACATGACGATGACGTCGAGTTTGATGTAGACCGGTTTGTGATAAAAGGCGCACCGGAGCGATTTAAGACGATGGGGGAAATTGCCTATGCGGCATACAATCAAGCTATCCCCGGTCTGGAGCCAGGTCTTGAGGCGGTAAGCTACTATGACCCACCCAATATGACCTATCCTTTTGGCGCATATGTTTGCGTGATGGATATAGACGTGGACACTGGTGTCCCCAAAATTAATCGCTTCTATGCGCTTGATGATTGCGGCACACGGATTAATCCTATGGTCATCGAAGGTCAGATCCATGGTGGTTTGACCGAGGCACTTGCGGTAGCTCTGGGGCAAGAAATTGCCTATGATGATATGGGTAATTGCAAAACGGCAACCTTGATGGACTTTTTCCTTCCAACTGCTTGGGAAGTCCCAAACTTTGAAACCGACTTCACTGTGACGCCGTCTCCGCATCACCCAATAGGGGCGAAGGGTGTGGGGGAAAGCCCACATGTTGGTGGCGTCCCGTGTTTCTCGAATGCAGTACAAGATGCCTTCCGGCCTTTTGGCAACCGTCACACCAATATGCCTCATGATCACTGGCGTATTTGGAAGACTGCCAACGACCTTGGCCTGCACGATTAATGAAAGGGAGGGGCACCCATTGGGTGCCCCGCACAAAACCATGATGACCTCGAAAAATTTACAAATATAGCTTGAGAAAACTGGTTATGTTGCATCTGATGATCTTGCTACGGCGCTTCATATCGCCATCACTCTTGCCCGCCCGCTGCTTTTAGAGGGTGCCGCCGGTGTGGGTAAGACTGAAGTTGCAAGAGCCTTGGCTGTGATTAAAGATACCCAGTTGATCCGACTCCAATGTTATGAGGGGCTGGATGCGTCACAAGCTATTTACGAGTGGAACTATCAGCGACAGTTGCTGTCAATTCGTGCAGCCTCCGAGGCGGGTGAAACTGGCGCGGCTGTTGAAAGCCGTATTTTTTCTGAAGATTATCTGATGGAACGACCACTGCTCAAATCTATCCGGCAGGACAAGTCACCTGTACTTTTGATCGACGAGATTGATCGCGCTGATGAGGAATTTGAGGCCTATTTGCTTGAAGTTCTATCCGAGTTTCAGATCACTATACCTGAGTTGGGCACGATCACTGCAATTACAAAGCCCTTAGTGATACTTACCGCCAATGGTACGCGTGATCTGTCTGATGCGCTACGCCGACGCTGTATCTATGCGCACATTGATTATCCGGACCGCCAAACTGAGCTGGCCATTTTGGCGTCGCGCTGTCCTGAAATCGAGGTGTATCTTGGCCAACAGATTGTTGGATTTGTACAGAAGCTGCGGCAAGAAGAATTGGAAAAAGTGCCTGGTATCGCCGAAATGCTGGATTTTGCCGCCGCTTTGGCGGGGCTTGGTATTAAGGATCTCACGTCTGACCCTTCCGTCCTACAGGCTGCTCTTGCGACATTGTTGAAAACACAGGCGGATCGGGCGGCGGTACCCATGGAAGTAGCAGCTCGTATAGCCGGCAAAGCAGCATGAGCAAAATTACCCGCTTTACTGGATCGGACCCGGGTGCTGTGGCACGAGTTTCAGGGTTTATGGCACATTTGCGCGCGCATGGGTTTCACCTTGGAGTATCAGAAACAGAATTGGCGCTGCGTGCTTTGTCATGCGTCAACCCCATTGTCCACTCTGAAGCTAGGTTGGCGCTTAAGTCTGTTTGTGCAGGATCAGTGGAAGACATTGCACAGTTTGATATGTTGTTCGACTCTTTCTGGATGGCCGAAGGTCGTGTGCGCCACAAGGTTATTCCCTCCAAGGCTACCCCTGCGGGGAAAGGTACCAAAAGTATCCGTACAGATAATAATCGAAGCACCTCGGGCAAAGGGTCTATTCACGAACCTGAAGATTCGCAGGATGACGATGAAAGCTATGCGCAAGGCACTGGTAAGCTACTAGCCTCTAGGGCGCATAACTTAATGAAGAAAGATCTGCGGGAGCTAGTCTCTTCTGAAGATATCCGCATCGCAGAGCGAGTAGCAATTCGGTTGGGAAAAGCGTTGAGAGACCGCCGGTCGCGCCGCCGCAAGGTGGCCCAAAGAGGCCGTTCAATTGATTTGCGTCGTACCATACGGCGCAGCTTAGCGACTGGTGGAGAACCTCTGCATCTGGCCAAAAGTAAATGGGCATGAATTGCTTTGAAAATTGTGGCTCTCTGTGATGTATCTGGATCGATGATGAATTATGCCCGTCCGTTTTTGGCCTTCCTTGCGGGCTTAATGCGGGCAGATAGTTCTAGTGATGCCTATCTGTTTCATACTCGGTTGGTGCGTATTACCAATGCATTGCGAGACGATGATCCGATGCGGGCGTTGAACCGGATTACTTTACTCGCAGATGGTTTTGGCGGTGGCTCAAAGATTGGTGCAAATTTAAGCACTTCGCCAACAGCTATGCGCGCAATTTTGTCGATGGACGCAGCGTGGTAGTGATTTTATCGGATGGCTATGACAGTGAGAGCTCAGAGGTCTTAGGAGATGCATTGGCCAAATTGAAGCGACGTGGCTGCAAGATCATCTGGTTGAACCCGCTAAAAGGCTGGCAAGGATATGAGCCTGTAGCCAAAGGCATGGCCGCCGCATTGCCGCATCTTGATGCATTCGCCGCCGCAGCCACACTCGCCGATCTTGCAAGCCTTGAACGCGCATTGGAGCGACTATGAACCTATCGCTGTCAGAGCATACCCAGCTGGAGGCGGAAATGCAGTCTCTGAAACTCAAAGGTCTGCCCTTTGCTATGGCTACAGTTGTACGCACCATTGACGCCACATCTGCTAAACCGGGTTGCAAAGCCTTGCTCGATCCTGATGGAAAAATCCTTATGGGTTGGGTTGGTGGTGGCTGTGCTCGCGGCGCAGTGGGTAAAGCTGCGCGTGAAGCCATCAAAACGGGCGAACCGAAGTTTATTTCCCTGCGACCGCAAGAACTGTTGGACAGCGAAGGGGTCGCTACCGGTGAATTGCGTGACGGCGTACATTTTGCCCACAATGGTTGCCCTTCTAAAGGCACGATGGATGTGTTTGTGGAGCCCATTTTGCCTTTGCCTGAACTAGTAATTTGCGGCACTGGCTTGGTTGCCATGGCGTTATCTGAGCTCGCAACACGCTTTGATTTCAAGGTGTCGGCTCATGCCGCTCCAGTTGTCGACATCAATACTCAGTCCACCCACGGTTTTAACTTTGAAACAGGTGACTTTGTGGTTGTGGCAACCCAAGGTCAGGGAGATATTGATGCGTTGCGTGCGGCTTTATCTATTAATTTTCGCTATGTCTGTTTCGTAGGCAGCCGGCGAAAATTTGAAGCCATTTCAGCTAAGTTGGAGATGGAAAATCCTAATTTTTCTACAAACCTCAACAAGGTAAAAGCTCCTGCCGGTTTGAGTATCAACTCGATCACACCAGATGAAATAGCTCTGTCAATTCTGGCTGAGATCACCCAATTGCGTCGCGCTGGCTCCCTCAATCGAGATTGCGCCGATGTCTGACATAGCGGTGATTGTTCTTGCGGCTGGGCTATCGCGTCGAATGGGGGTGATAAACAAATTATTGTTGTCCATCGGCAATGATACAATGCTGTGTCGTGTTATATCTGCCTGTACCGAAGTATCGGATCACCCGGTGACTGTGGTGACTGGGCATCAGCAGGCCGCTGTAACCTTTGCCATGAGTGATGCACCAGTCAATTTCGTCTATAACAGCCAGTTTGAAAAGGGGCAAATGACCTCTGTCGATGCTGGGTTGCGCTGTGCACCAACAGCAGAGACCTATCTAATAGCGCTGGGTGATCAGCCCAATATTAAGTCTGGTCACCTGAGAGACCTTCTTGCCGCGCATCACGCTAAAGCGGATGGGCGGATCACTGTTCCAGTAGTAGGTGGCATTCGGGGTAATCCGATTGTGGTGCCTGCTGCGCAACGGACGCTTATGTTGAAAGACCCAGTTAATCTTGGGTGCCGCAAACTGACACGCAACTGTCCAGAACGCGTCCATCAGTTTGTGACAGACGACGCCTGTTTTATTACTGATATTGATACGCTGGAAGACCTCGCTTCTGCGCGATTGAATCTCATAGAAAGTTGACCTCCTTCGATGCTATGCTTTAAAATTATAGCCTACAAAATGGGGGTATATTTTTTCCATCTTAACAAAAGATCAAGCCGAGTTATTGGTTAGGATCAAATTTCCTTACTGTTGAAAATAGGACTACCAATATGGAACTCAAAGACGAAATTATAATCAAGGCCTCTCAAGCAGTCGTCTATGCTGCATTAAATGATCCTGAAATTCTTAAACAGTGCATCCCAGGCTGTGAGGAGCTGGTCAAGCATTCGGACACCGAATTAGAAGCTAAAGTTGTGCTAAAAATTGGTCCCGTAAAAGCTAAATTCAGTGGTAACGTCACGCTGAGTCCAGATGCCCCCCCGGAGCGGTTTTCGCTGACTGGCAAAGGCAATGGTGGAGCTGCGGGTTATGCTAAGGGTGGAGCTGTGGTGGAGTTAGAAAAACATCTAGACGGCACTCTGCTACACTACACAGCAACTGCAGATATTGGTGGCAAGCTGGCGCAATTAGGTAGCCGGTTGATCCAGGGTACTTCTAAAAAATTAGCGACGAAATTTTTTAAAAGCTTTGCTGATTTGGTTGGAGAAGATGATGCCACCTGAGAGCAGCATAGCCTATTTTGAGCATGCACAAGACATTCTAGCAACCACCGTGGCGCTGATCCATTCGGGCCAACCTTGTGCGCTGGTGACCAGCCTTGCGATTGAGGGCGGCGCGGCGCGTGAGGTTGGGTCTTTGGCGGTTGTGGCGCAATCTGGTGTTATGACTGGCTATCTGTCCAATGGCTGTATTGATCGTGACATCATGCTGCATGGGCTCAATGCCATCCGGAACGGTCAGATCAAACACATTCGCTACGGCGCTGGCTCGCCATATATGGATCTCAAGCTGCCCTGCGGCGGTGCACTTGAGCTTATCATTAACCCTGCGCCTAAATTGGAGATTTTGAGTGGGGCATTGGAAGCTTTGCGTGCACGTGAGATGACTGTAATGTCTTTTGCAGCAGATCCTGAATTGATACTGGACGGCGGTGGTGCCCTTCGGTTTCAATATGCGCCCAAACCAGCGTTAGTTTTAGCTGGGCGCGGCCCAATTCTGCGCAGTACTGCTACCTTGGCAGAAAGTATGGGCTTTGAGCTCCATGTCGCCTCGCCAGACGTGGACGATATCGCTTGCCTATCGGATTTGAATCCTAAAAGTACCCACCGAATGACTAGGCCGGACGTATCGTTGGAGTTGCCAATGGACGCCCATACGGCGGTGTTGCTGTTATTTCACGATCACGAGTGGGAACATAATTTTCTTATGAGTGCCGCAAATGCGCAGCCGTTTTTTATAGGCGCATTAGGTAGCAGAAAAACTCATGAAGCACGCCTGCAAAGATTGCTGGAAGCGGGATTGAGCGCCGAACTTTGTAGCAAGATCCAAGGGCCAATAGGCTTGGTCCCTTCCTTACGAAACGCATCTTTAATAGCCGTATCCTCCCTTGCAGAAGTAACTTCAAAACTCCCTTCTGCCCAAGTCAGGTTGCCTTAAACGGATTGGCTGGGGGTCTTGCAGAGAGATCAGCTACCTATGCTTTGGTATCTCACTCAGTATGATCGCCCACTGTATACCATTGAAAAAATAAGCCGGGTTGCACTCGAGCAATGCTGTGGTAGCGGCGTCTTTTAGTCGCGCCAAGAAGTTCCAATTAAATTTGAACAATGGATGAGACACTGAAATAGCAAACTACCACATACTTGCAGTGTGCTATCTCCAATGGCTCCTGAAACCATCATACCGATTTAGCAAAGACCACTCATGCGTTAGCATTCGAAGTGGATCAATCAGAGAAGTTTGTTTGTAAGTCTGTGCGTCTGTAACTTAACTTTTCAGTGTAATGTTGTTAGGTGTGATTGGCGGTTGTTCGTATCATCATCAAGGTCTTTTGGGGCTCGAAGGTTCATCAGCATAAGCGCTAAACCGAAGTCAGCTGCCAAAGAGGTGATGATCGGTCCAATATCTGCTCTAACTAGGAGGGTAGAGATCAGCATCGCATCCTCGCGCTCACCTGTTGCTGCAGTTGCGATAAAATTGGCAAAACAGGATTCATCTGATCCAATACATTTACAGGTTATTGCGTGCAGCATCAGTGGCCTGCGCCCATGTTGTGAACACAAGCTACACAGTGCCTCAAAGGCTTTTAGGGCTTTGCGACCATGATCAGCGCCGAGGCTGGATGACAGGTCTGCCCAAACATCTGCTTGGCTATCGGGTCCGTTATGCCACATTCGCAAGTAGACTATAGACGCAGCCCCTATCCCATCAAGCTCGGTCAAAAAGCCAACGGGAGCTCCGCCGCGTTTTTTTTGAGCTATTGTCATTTGGTAAGTAGTAACTTGCCTGCACGCGTAATGCGTAGTGTGTAGATTTGATCTCCCAAAATGATCTGGGCTTGATCCACCCCCTTGGTTAGAGCTTTAGCATCATATATTGGCAGTTTATTTACAATAGGCACCATCTGCTCCTCGACCGAATGGAAGGACATCAATTTTCTAACCCTGACTGAACTGCTGTAATTATCTACAACTGACTCTAAATCTGCTTCTATAGAAGTTTGAAGAGGTGCTGAGGTACTCATACTAAACCCTCAATGTTGATATGTGAATAATCTAGCAACCATTCGAAAGATATGTCGCTCGGTACCTCTTCGGAAGCTCTTGAGCCAAGAGCCTCAATTAATATGAGATCAATTTCACTTTCAGAGTACGTTTCATGATCTCGAATTGTTGTCGGGTTTGGCATTTAGAAACCTTCTCAGAATTTATTGAGTGTTGGCTTCTTCATTTTATGGTGAAGTGGCTAAGAATTAATATTACCTTACTAAAATAGTATGGTATGTCAATCGAATTATTTAACATCCTCCTAGCTGCTAAACTTTATAAATTTATGAATCTTTAACGCTAATTATGGTGGCCGTGGGGCTAGTTAGGTATATCCATAACGCCTAATAGGCCGGGTGAGGGTCCAGGGAGCCCTAATCTTGGGTGGTTTGCCCAGACTGGCTGGCCTTTAGTATTGAAGCCTTATCTTTATTAGTGGGGCTCAAATCCGTTAAGTGGGTATGAGCCCAGTAGTGACCAGCTAGTGCCTCAGAAGCCTTAGCCGATCTAGAACCTAAGCCTGCATAGTCTCCCACTGGGCTACAGGCCTAGGTCGTTGAACTCCCATAGTTACCCCCCATTTCCTGACTAAAAGGTTGGGCCACTTCAAAGGGGGAGTATCAGTTCAATGAGCATAAAATCAGTAGTTCTAAAATTTAGATCGATGGAACTGACTAGCCTACTGTCTTAATTTGTCCCAAAATATCGATGCCTTGTTGCTTTAGGTAGTGCAGCATATCGATGAATATCCAGTTTTCTTGGAGTTTGTCACCCTCGCGTCGATAAATATCGATAACACGAAATTCGCTACTTTTGTCACTGGGCGGAAGCCCTAAGTATCCGCCTGTTGGTTTTGCTATGAAATTTGGCCACCCAAAGAAGCCGCCATAGTTTCCTTCGGCGATGCGTGCGATATGGTCCGTACCAGATCGGTCAGTGAATGCGGCGCGAAATGGAGCCGAGTGTTGTTCGGCATATCGTGCAATTGTGTAGGTTGCACCAATCCCCGCGGGTCCCCACCAAACCATGTCGTCGTGCCAACTTCGTGAAAGCTCCTCCACTAGCGGTAAGCCACTTTGCCACTGTCCAAGATCCTCTATCATAAAGTTTATGGCGGCCATCGTCCTTTGCCCTGCTTTTGGAACCGCATCCTCGAACAAAAGGGCATCATGAGGTGCTGGGCCAGGCTGGACCATATGGGCTGCTGTTTGTTCTGGAAATGGTGCATATCCAGCTTGAATCATGAAGTGTGGAATATCAAAGTAGAAAGCTGTCTCGGTAATTTTACCATCCACCACTTGGTGAAATTCTGCATACCTCAGCATAACCATTTTACCAGTTGGTTGGATGCCTAACCAGGGATTATCGAACAGGCCCATTAGGTGTCCCATTGAGCAGACCCACACGGACGACCCGCTATCAATGAAGTTGTCACCTGCAAAAAAGACGTCCATTCGACGCTGTATGCTAGTGACTGCATGGCGGAAGGGTTGCCAGAAATTGTCTGAAACGTCCTGAATATCAGTTTTCAAGTTAAAGGGATGAAACGCACGCCATTCGTAGTTGGCCGCAGTGAAACTCTTCAAGACAGAAGTGATTCCCTCCCCACTTGCCGCATCCAAGGACTTGTAAAAGTCCCGTACTAATTTTTTTTCAGCTTGAAAATTCAACGTTAGTTCCCTTATTTACTTATCTTATAGAGGTTATGATTTCTTATTTAAGTATAATCTTGCATACGCTTGCAGAAATTGCTTGCGCTGACAATAGATCAACGGATAACTTTCTTAGAGATCGTTCAAAATCATCTCTGATCGTTTATGGGAGGGCGAGTTGGCCGAAATTCAATTGCGTAATTTATCCAAGCGCTGGGGCTCGTTTGTAGGTGTAGAAAACTTCAACCTCACAGTTGCAGATGAAGAATTCCTTGTGCTTTTAGGCCCGTCGGGCTGTGGAAAAACTACAACAATGCGTATGATTGCCGGCCTTGAAGAGGTCACTGATGGTGATATTTTCATCGACGGGGTTCGAGTGAATGATCTTGATCCAAAGGATCGAGATGTGTCGATGGTATTTCAATCTTACGCACTTTATCCAAATATGAATGTGTATGAAAATATCCGATTCCCACTAAAAGTACGAAAAATTCCAGAATCAGAGCACAATGATAGGGTGATGCGTGCATCTTCCATGGTAGAGTTGGACGAATTCTTACACAGGAAAGCCGGCAGAACTTTCAGGTGGTCAGAGACAGCGTGTGGCACTGGCCCGTGCGATTGTACGTGAACCAAATGTATTTTTGATGGATGAGCCGCTTTCCAACTTAGATGCAAAACTTCGCGTGTCTACACGCGCTCAGATAAAGAATCTGAGTCATGAGTTGAAGGTTACAACTATCTACGTGACGCATGACCAAATTGAGGCGATGACCCTTGCAGATCGTGTGGTTGTTATGAAGGGTGGAATTGTTCAGCAAGTTGGTAGTCCTACAGATATTTATGACCGACCTGAAAATGCTTTTGTTGCAAGCTTTATAGGGTCCCCTGCAATGAATTTGGTTCAGGGTGACGTTGTGAATAACAAGTTTAGCTCGAGCGACCTTACCGTTTCTGGGTTTACTGCACCCAGCCAGCCTGCTCAGCTTGGATTTCGTGCTGAGGATGCGAGCATAGTAAATGAGGGCGGCGATATTCACGCGGCAGTCTATACAATGGAGTTGTTGGGTGATGCGACAATGATCACTGTGCGGTTGAATGGTGAGCTAGTTTCGGTCAAGGCACATAAGGATTATCGTGTGAGAAATTGGTGACATGGTTCGCATTTCTGTACCTAAAGAAATTTGCCATTTGTTTGATGTTCAAACGGGTGCGCGGATTGGGGGCTGATCCCCTTTAAGGTTCCCCATGGTGGGGATTAACCAAGATGTGGCAAAGTTTGTCGTATCTTACTACAACTGGGAGAAACAAATGTTTCTAAATAAAATAACAGTAGCTGGTGCATTCATGTTCCTTGGCACTACGGCAATGGCAGGATGTGGAATTTCTTCGGGTAATGTTAGCATTCTTTCAAATGACTTCCCCGCCATCCAAGCCGTAACTGCTGCCGCAAGTACTTGTGCTGGTGACGGCGTAATGGTCGAAGCTAACCTCACCAAAGACCATAAAGATATTATGGTTGCAGCACTGACAGCTAATCCTGCGCAATACACTTCGATTATTGCAAGTAACTCTACCTTGGTCACATTGATGAATGATGGCCTGGTGCAATCGTTGGATGCTCTGGTCGAAAAGCACGGTTCAGGTCTGAAGCCAAGCCAATTGGTCACAGTAGATGGCAAAATTATGGCTGTTGCCTTTATGGCTAACGCACAGCATTTATTTTCACGTTCTGACATGTTGGAGCAAGCTGGCGTAAGCAGTATCCCCGCAACATATGAAGACGTTTTAGTAGCGGCTGAAGCAATCAAATCTGCGGGTTTAATGGATTATCCAGTAGCTTTGAATACCAAAGCTGGTTGGAACCTCGCGGAAGAGTTTGTCAACATGTACATGGGTACTGGCGCAGAATTTTTTAAGCCGGGTACAGCTGAAGTAGCTGTCAACAATGATCATGGCGTTGCAACATTGAATATGCTCAAGTCTTTGGTTGCTTATTCAAATCCAGATTATTTGACATATGACTCTAATGCCACTCAGGCTGAGTGGGAAGCTGGAAATATAGCATTGGCAACATTGTGGGGTAGTCGTGGTGGAGCTGTCTTGGATGGTGAAGGTTCAACTGAGGCTGTAACATCCACAACTGTACTTACTGGTGCGCCAACTTGGGGTAACAATGCACGTCCAGCGTCAACACTCTGGTGGGACGGCATCGCAATTTCGGCAAATATTTCTGATGAAGATGCGGAAGCAACCTTCATTGCTATGATGCATGGCATATCCTCGGATGTTATAAAGGCAAACAATGATGCGACTGTCTGGCTCGGTGATGGCTATACGCCATCGGCTGCATCTGCAGGAGTTACGGCAACCGCAGCAGGTGGTGCAGCACCATATCCAATGCTCCCATTTATGGGCACATTACATGGGGCGCTTGGCGCTGAAATTTCAGACTTCCTACAGGGATCTGAAAGTGCAGAGCAAGCTTTGATGGACGTTGAAGCGGCATATACTGCGGCTGCAACAGAAAAAGGTTTCCTTAAGTAAGGAAGCCCTGGGGGAGAGCCACCGCTCTTCCCCTACTACATTACATTAATAGGCACTCAAAATGAAAAACCGTACATTTTTTTGGTTTATTCTACCGTCATTAGTGACGATGATGCTGTTTATCGCACTGCCGATTGGATCAGTGTTCATCCAATCCCTACACATCGAGCACACTACAGTTTTAAAAGAAGTTAAAAATTGTGGCCCATTTGGATGCAAACTTGAAATGCAAGTCGATGTTGACGCAACTTCTCAGCTTAAACAAGATAGCCCTTTGGGGAAATTTAATGGATTTGGAACTTATAAAAACCGCAATCACCTTGCTGTTTCGGAGTTATCTACAGCCTGGACTAATAGCCCAACCTTTGGAGTCTTTTTAAGTGAAGCTTACAACCTACCATTTTACCGTGCTCTGGCATTCACTCTTACTTATACTTTTGTGGTTACACCAATGGTGTTGCTACTTGGCTTTTGCATCGCGCTGGGCGTCAATAGTTTGCCCAAACAGTTCAAGGGGCCAACTATTTTTGTTTCGCTTCTTCCAATGATAGTGACACCATTAATCGGCTCGCTGATACTTTTTTGGATGATTGATGCTGAGGGGATTTTAGGTTCCACGTTACAGTGGCTTTTTGAAGATCCAAATTTGTCGTTGAAGGCTTCACCTAAGTAACCTGGGCAATGTTGATAGTGTACGGAGTCTGGCACTCCGCGCCCTTCGCCTTCATTATATTTTACGCAGGTCTACAAACCGTTCCAGCAGAGACGATTGAAGCTGCCATGATTGATGGTGCCTCTCGCTGGGAACGCACGCGCTATGTAGTTCTACCACACTTGGTGCCACTGATTGTTTTTATAGCGCTAATCCAACTGATGGATAATTTCCGTGTGTTCGAACCTATCGTTGGCTTCTCTGCACAAGCTAACGCGACTTCTCTGTCTTGGATTATCTTTAATGACCTAGCAGGCGGTGAAGGCAGTTTCTTTGGCTCTGCGGGAGCAACTTCAGTTCTAACTATTTTGGGTGTTGCCGTATTATTGATACCTGTTTTGTTCAGGACGTGGCGGGACTTCAAGGGAAAGGTCGTGTAATGTCTGAGCTTATTCATCGGCGCCCAAAGTCACTAAATATCGTAATATGGGTATTTGTACTGTGTTGGGTTGTAGCTGCAGGGTTCCCATTTCTTTGGACTATGTGGGGCTCTTTTAAAGTTCAGGGGGATTTCTTCTCCAAGGCGGATTGGACTTATGCAATCAGTGGGGTGCGTACGCAGATAGAAACTGGTGGTGCTTTTACTGGAGATGGCTATTTTGGTGCGTGGGTAACCAAATCATTTTGGACCGCTGCACTAAATACAATGATTGTTGTGATTTCTGTTGTAGTAATATCTCTAACACTAGGCACTCTGGGCGGCTATGCATTGGCCAGGTCGGGCAAAAAATATGCATTTTACTTGTTGATGCTCGCCTTAGTGTTTCGAGCTATGCCCCACATCACACTGGTCTCAGGGTACTTACTACCGTTCTTTGAGTGGAATATTTGGGGACACCTGCCGACAGCTATTATTGTTTTAGTGGCTATAAACCAGCCGTTTACATTGTGGATGCTTCATAGCTTTTTTCTGAATATACCCAAAGATCTTGATGAAAGTGCGATGGTTGATGGCTGCACTCGGTTCCAAGCATTCAGACGCGTAATCGTACCTGTTATGTGGCCTGGCGTTATTACTACTGGGTTATTTTCATTTTTACTGGCGTACAATGATTTCACCGTTACAGCCACATTGCTGGGCCAAAGCAGTCAGACAATGGTCCCAAAAATTGCAAGCTTTTTAGGAACTACTCAAGTAGAAGGTAACGTTATGTTCGCGGTTGCAGCCGTTGTATCTGCTACTGCGCCCTTGTTTCTTTTAGTTATGTTTTTTCAACGTCAAATAGTTAGTGGCCTCACAGCGGGAGCAGTAAAAGGATGATCGGACCAAGACCAGAACAAGCCGTCCTGACTAGGGATACCAACATGTCAAAGACGGAAGAAACACGTGCCGTCATTGAGGGAATGGTTGATGGCCTCAATGATCATCGTATTGTTGATATTGGTGAGTTTTTTGATGAGAGCTTTCGTTGGATGGGCAACACCGGCTGCGGAACCAAAGAGGGTGTCCGTGAGTTTCAAGATAACTGGCAAAAGCCTTTCCAAGCAGCGTTCTCTGACAAGGTATGTGTTGATGAAGCTCGGCTTTATATGGGCGAATGGGCTGCAGCATTTGGACGACAAGAAGCTGTTCACTCGGGTACTTTTATGGGCGTAAAGCCATCAGGAAAAAAGATACAAATTCGTTACATGGATTTTTGGAAAGTAGAACGTGGCAAGATTACTGATAATTGGGTAATGGTGGATTTTCCACATGTGTTGGCGCAACTGGGCGTAGACGTTTTTAATGGTCAAGGCTGGGAGGCATTTGACTGTGGTGAAAAAGCACCACCATCACCAAGGAGAGACCGATGACTGTATATTATCTAAAGCGTGGGAAACCTGATACGGAGCGGGCTGAAGATGATGCTAAAACTAAGGCCATTGTCGAGAGTACGCTGAAACAGATAGAAGATTTGGGCGATTCTGCAGTGCGTTCCTTGTCTGAGAAATTTGATAGTTATAGCCCAGCCTCGTTTAAGCTAACTGAGGATGAGATTGAGGCGTTAATAGCATCGTTAACCGAGCGTGAGTTGGCTGATATTAACTTTGCCCAGAAACAAGTGCGCAACTTTGCCCAAGCCCAACGCGACAGCATGCTTGATATTGAGATCGAGACGATGCCTGGCGTAATTTTGGGTCATAAGAATATACCAGTGCAATCGGTTGGCTGCTATGTTCCTGGTGGTAAATTTCCTATGGTTGCATCTGCTCACATGTCTGTTGCTACGGCGTCAGTCGCGGGTGTGCCGCGCATAGTTGCTTGCACACCGCCCTTTAATGGCAAGCCAAATGCTGCTGTGATCGCGGCTATGCATCTTGGTGGTGCTCACGAAATATTTGTGATGGGTGGCATTCAGGCGGTTGGTGCAATGGCTATTGGGACTGAAACAATTAATCCTGTGCATATGCTTGTTGGTCCGGGCAATGCGTTTGTCGCAGAAGCAAAACGGCAGCTATTTGGTCGTGTTGGGATCGATCTTTTTGCTGGCCCCACCGAGACAATGGTAATTGCAGACGAGACCGTTGACGGTGAATTGTGTGCAACTGATCTTCTTGGCCAAGCGGAGCATGGATACAATAGTCCTGCGATCCTGCTCACAAATTCTCGTAAGCTAGCAGAAGATACTCTGCGTGAGATTGATCGCCTTCTCACCATCCTTCCAACAGCTGATACAGCATCGGTTAGTTGGTCCGAGTATGGAGAGGTGATTTTGTGCGACACCTATGATGAAATGCTTTCAGTGGCGGATGATATCGCATCTGAGCACGTCCAAGTTATGACAGATCGTGATGATTGGTTTTTGGAAAAAATGACTTGCTATGGTGCATTGTTTCTTGGAGCGCGGACAAATGTCTCAAACGGAGATAAGGTTATTGGTACGAACCACACACTCCCAACAAAAAAAGCAGGCAGATACACAGGTGGCCTATGGGTTGGGAAGTTCCTAAAAACGCACTCTTATCAAAAGATCACAACTGACGAGGCTGCTACACTGGTAGGTGAATATGGTAGTAGATTATGCATGTTAGAAGGTTTTGTTGGGCATGCGGAACAATGTAATATCCGAGTTCGACGGTATGGTGGAATTAATGTCCCTTATGGCGAAGGAGCAGCTTTTCGTAAAGTTGGAGAATAAATGAATAGCGCGCAGAAAAATAGAGAAAGTATAGAGCTGTTTTTAAAAGCAATTCGGGATTTGGATGAGACGCAGTTACGTCAGGCAATTGTAGATATACTCTCTCCCACATGTGACGTTCGAATGTGTCACCCCTTTGGCGACCTAACTACTGATAGTTTGTATGACACCTGTTTTAAGCCACTTCAAATTGCATTTCCGGATGTAGAACGTCGTGACGCAATAATTGTCAGAGGAACTACGCCTGAAGGTTCTGACTGGGTTGGTTGCTGTGGATCATACGTTGGAACATTTGTGGCGCCCTTCCTCGAGATTCCACCAACGGGCCATCTTGCTCACATGAGGTTCCATGAGTTTTATAAGATTTCAAACGGCCAGGTTGTCGAGGTTCAGGCTATCTGGGATATTCCAGAATTGATGATGCAGGCAAACGCTTGGCCTATGGCACCCAGCTTGGGACGTGAATGGGCGACGCCTACGCCCATGACGCAGGATGGGTTAGTGGATCGTCCAGATGATACAGCGCAATCTAATCAAAGTCTGACACATGTAATCGATATGCTGGTTGCTCTGTCGCGTCACCCTATTGAGCCAGTTGCTTCAATGGAACTAGAGCGATACTGGCATCCAAAAATGTCATGGTACGGGCCCGCTGGGATCGGAACGGCGCGTGGTATTTCAGGCTTTCGCAATTGGCATCAAATCCCATTCCTGAATGCCATGCCTGATCGCGGGCAATATAAGGATGAAGTATTGGCCCATTTCTTTGCTGAAGGTGATTATGTGGCGGTTACTGGTTGGCCAGATATGGCGCAAACTATGGCGCGTGATGGTTGGATGGGTATTGTGCCCAATGGTCAGAAAATCAAGCTTCGCTCATTAGATTTTTGGCGGATGGAAAAAGGCAAAATTCGTGAAAATTGGGTATTAGTTGATCTTTTAGACGTCTATTCCCAATTGGGAGTCGACGTCTTTGCGAGGTTGCGTGAATTCAATAAGGCGCGCGCTACTGGCCCCATTCCAATTGCAGACGAGGCAGTGGCATGACCCTGCCACAAACTCCATCATTCCGCTTAGATGGAAAGAGAGCACTGGTCGCTGGCGCCTCATCCGGTATTGGCCTTGGCTGTGCTGTGGCCCTTGCGCAAGCTGGTGCTGAAGTCACTCTTGCCGCGCGTTCGGTGGACAAGTTAGAAGAAGCAGTGCTTGAACTTAGGGCCATGGGGCTAGTAGCAAATGCAATGGCGATGGACGTCTCAGATATAGCCGCCACTCAAGTGTCAGTTAGGGCTTCAGGACCATTTGATATTTTAGTAAATTCGGCAGGTGCTGCGTTACATTCATTGGCGATTGATACGACTGAGGACGACTATGACGTCGTCGCTGGCCTTAATATCAAAGGGGCCTATTTTTTGACAACAGCAGTGGCCAAAGGCCTTGTTGAGGCTAGAAGGCCGGGAAGCTTGATAAATGTATCTAGCCAAATGGCCCATGTTGGTGGGATTGAGCGCGCTGTTTACTGCGCCACCAAACATGCTGTGGAGGGCTTTACTAAAGCCATGGCGATTGAGCTAGGCCCTCATCAGATTAGAGTAAATACCATCTGCCCCACTTTTGTGCGTACTCCCCTCACTGAACCTACGTTTTCTAACCCTGAAAGGGTTAAGTGGATTAAGGAAAAGATCAAACTTGGACGTATAGGAGAAGTGACTGATATAATGGGCGCGGTTGTGTATCTGGCGTCAGACGCTAGCGCACTGATGACTGGTACGAATATAATTATTGATGGTGGCTGGACTGCAGATTGATGGATAAAGTGACCTCATTAGAAGTAGCAAAGCGTGCTGGGGTTAGCCAGTCTGCAGTCAGCCGTGTCTTTACGCCTGGAGCTTCGGCTAGCAATAAAACTATTTTGAAAGTGCGTGAGGCAGCCCAAGAGCTGGGCTATCGCCCAAATGTCCTGGCTCGCTCACTTATTACGGGAAAAAGCCGTATCATTGGTTTGGTAGTAGCGTATTTGGATAATTATTTCTATCCTCTAGCGCTGGAAAAACTTTCAAATTACTTGCAATCCGAAGGCTACCACGTCCTTATTTTTATGGCTACAAATGATACGCTATCAACGGATCAAGTTATTGATGAATTACTTGATTATCAAGTTGAGGGTATCATCACTGCCAGCGTCGGTCTTTCGAGCGATTTGACCGCACGCTGTGAAGCCGCAGGGGTACCCGTTGTTTTGTTTAATCGATCTCAGGATGCGGCAAATCATTCTGCTGTCACATCAAATAATTTTTCTGGTGGTAAATCTGTGGCTGAATTTTTTCTTGCAGCTGGCCATAAGCGTATCGGCTATATCGGTGGGTGGGAGGGCGCATCAACCCAGCGTGAACGAGAGGCTGGGTTCCGCAGTGCATTGGCTGAAGCAGGTGAAGCTCTCGCGGCACATGCCCTCGGTCAGTTCACAGTGGAAGGTGCAAAAAAAGCTGCTCGTCAGATGTTTGGGGAATCTGATCATCCAGACGCAGTATTTGTAGCTACAGATCATATGGCATTTGCCGTTATGGATGTGCTGCGTGGTGAATTGAATTTACACATACCGAATGATGTCAGTGTTGTTGGCTATGACGATGTCCCACCAGCATCATGGGCTGCTTACGATCTCTCAACTGTACGCCAACGTGCTGACGTGATGGTCAAAGAAACGGTTACTTTGATGATTGAAAAAATTAGAAACCCTGCATCTGCGCCACGGCATATCAAAATTGATAGCCCACTGATTGTTCGTAGCTCTGCTAAAATTCCAGAAGGATGGACGTCATGAAAGGCTTTTCAGATCAGTTCACCGATTTTCCTGATTACATATTGGGTATCACTAAAGAAATTTGGGAAAACCGTGGGCTTTCCACGCTAAACCACTATTATTCTGAAGATATTCCAGTGAGGTCTCCTGGCTCAATAGTATTTGGAAACGTAGGCGTTGTAGGTGCTACGATGGCAACCCTCGCTGAATTCCCTGACAGGCGTCTACTCGGTGAAGATGTGATTTGGTCGGGAAGCCCGGAGGAGGGCATGTTGTCGTCTCACCGTATTTTGACAACGGCGACGCACTTGGGTGCTGGGATTTATGGTAAGCCGACAGGCGCCAAGCTGCGCTACCGCGTTATTGCGGATTGCCATGCGATCAATAATCAAATCAATGATGAATGGCTGATACGAGATCAAGGAGCCGTTGTGCGTCAGTTGGGTTGGGACCCAAAAGAATACGCGGTTGACCTGATTGAGCAGGAGGGTGGTGTGGAAAACTGTGTGCAACCTTTCCATCCTTCAATCGATAAAGTTGGTCCCTACACAGGCCGCGGCAACGATAATGAATGGGGCGCAAAATATGCTGATATTTTTGGCGCATCATGAGTGCTGATTTAAGTATTATTCCTGCAGAGTATGATCGCGCCATAACAGGGTTTTACCCTGGTGGTGTGGAATTGGTATCAACTGATGGTGTCGATGATTTTTGGATAAAGCTGCGTGCTGCGTTTCCTTCAGCAACGTTTGCAATTGAACATCAAATAGGACGCGAAGACCCAATGATGTCACCACGCGCTGCGATCCGTTGGAGCCTGACCGGCAAGCATGATGGATGGGGAGCCTTCGGTAAACCTTCAGGAGCCGAAGTGCATGTTATGGGTGCAAGTCATGTCGAATTTGGTCCTTGGGGCATTCGCCGTGAGTATACACTATATGATGAAACTTCGATTTGGAAACAGATCGCAATGAAGACAGGGTAAGTAAATGACACCAGCAGAAATGGAAGCGTGTATTGTACGCTACGGTGATTTGGTTCCGTGTAAGACAGCGTTTATCGACGCACACACGCCAGGCAGTGATCAAAAAGAGAATTTTACGATCATTGGTGGCGGTGTCAGTGAAAGTGTGGACCAGCATGTCCATATTCAGGACACACCGGGGTTTAATATTGGAGCTGCAGGCCAGCCCGAAGCCCGGGCCGGCGACGGAAGCTGCTGAAGTTTTCTTCGTGCTAAAGGGCCGCTGGCGTTTTTTTTGGGGACGTTGGGGCGACGCCGGTGAGGTTTTACTGGAGGAAGGCGACATAATTAATATTCCCACTGGTATTTTTAGGGGCTTTGAAAATATTGGGATTGACTATGGAATGATCATGGCCGTTCTCGGTGGTGACGACGCCGGTGGTGGTGTGACGTGGGCCCCTCAAGTCATCGAAGATGCTGCTAAGCATGGTTTGATATTGGGTGATAATGGCAAGCTTTACGATACCAAAAAAGGTATGCAGCTGCCTAGCGGTGTTGGCCCGATGCAAGTTCTGAGTGATGCTGAATTGCACAGCATGCCGGAGCCCTTAGCCTTGGACGTGATCCCGCGCCACGTTGCGCGGTATCTCGACTTGATGGGGCTCGCCGGGAAGTCTCCTGCGAAGGTTATTGGCTCTGATGCTATACTGCCTGACAAACCTGGCTTTGATATCGAGTTTATTACTCGAGGGTCTTTGGAAGACGTCTCCATCTCCATTGGATATTCCGTTGTGCTGATGCCGATGCGAGGTCACTGGAAACTCTCATGGAATGGTGGGGCTGTGACATTAAATCCTGGTGATACTTGCCTGCTTCCGTCAGGGTTCACACATAATTTACAGCCTTCCATGGCTGGTGAAGCTAGCCTCTATCGGGTTATGTCTAATGATGATCCCGCGGGTCCAACTTGGACGGGTTTATAGCAATCTTATTTAACTGTTTTTGAAAGAGAAATGATGAACAAAATCCTTACCTCTCATGTTGGCAGCCTTCCGCGTACACAAAACGTTGTAGATTTTATTTTTGCGCGTGAGAATGAACAGTCGTTTGATCAAGCAGAATTTGATACTGCGATGACAGTCGCGGTGGACGAGACCGTAGCCAAGCAAGTCAAAGCTGGTATAGATATTGTGAGTGACGGCGAGACGTCAAAAATCTCATATGCGACCTATGTCAAAGACCGCTACACAGGTTTTTCTGGCGATAGCCCTCGTAATGCACCGGGTGATTTAAAGATGTTCCCAGGATTTTTAAAACGGCTTGCCGACGATGGTGGTACCCCACAATACGCGCGTCCAATGTGTACAGGTGAGGTCAAATCAAAAGGCCAAGGTGAGCTGAAAAAGGACATAGACAATCTCAAAGGTGCAATGTCTAAACATGGGGTGGAACGTGGTTTTATGAATGCGGCTTCACCTGGCGTAATATCTCTTTTTTTACAAAATGATCACTACAAGACTCGCGATGCATATCTTGCTGCACTCGCAGATGCGATGCGTGAGGAATACGAAACGATTATCGCTTCTGGCCTGGACCTTCAATTGGATTGCCCTGACCTAGCATTGTCGCGGCATATGCTATTTCAAGACCTGACTGATGATGAGTTCCTTAAAGTTGCCGCCTCCCATGTAGAGGCGCTGAACCATGCCTTGAAGAATGTGCCTGAAGATAAGGTGCGTATCCACATTTGCTGGGGGAACTATGAGGGACCGCATTGCTGCGATATCCCAATGGACAAAGTTTTCTCAACACTTATGTCAACTAAAGCGCAGTATTTATTGTTTGAAACTTCAAATCCACGTCACGCGCATGAGTGGACGGTTTTTCGCGATCGCAAATCGGAAATTCCGGATAGTAAGGTTCTTGTACCTGGTGTTGTTGATACGACGACTAACTTTGTTGAACATCCAGAACTGATAGCCCAGCGGATTGAACGATTTGCTGGAATTGTTGGTCGAGACCGTGTGATTGGCGGCTCTGATTGTGGCTTTGGCACATTTGCTGGGTTTGGTGCTGTCGATCCAGATATTGCGTATGCGAAATTAACAAGCCTGTCTGAGGGCGCTAGCTTAGTGAGGTAATTGTTTCAATGACACCAAGCCTGCTAAAAGTATTACGAGCTGTCGATACGCCAACTGTTTGCAACGCAATCGAGGTAGCCCAAGGCAAAAGGGGCTTCGATGCCTTCACTCGCGGCACAGTCCTTTGTAGCTCACCTCACGAACTGGCAATCGTCGGATATGCAAGAACCGCTAAAATTGCTGCTGTGCTGCCCCCGTCTGAGGCGCCGGAAGTTATCAAGAAACGCCGTATGGACTACTATAAATACATGGCCTCCGCCCCGATGCCGGCTGTTGCAGTGGTTGAGGATTTAGATTTCCCTGATTGTATCGGTGCATATTGGGGAGAAATTAATACTACAGTTCACAAAGGTTTTGGATTATCCGGCACGCTAACGAACGGCGTAATGCGTGACCTTAGTGATAATCCAGCTGGCTATCCTGTTGTAGCTGGGTCGATTGGCCCAAGCCATGGTTTTGTACATGTTAAAGAAATAGGAACTCCAATTAAAATTTTTGGTATGCAGGTTATCGAGGGTGACTTGGTTCACGCTGACCGGCATGGTGCGGTTGTCATCCCAGAAGAGGTAATCAAAACGTTAGAGAGCTCCATCGAGAAACTGCTTACAACAGAGCAGCTAATTTTGAAACCTGCCCGCGAGGCTCTTTTTGACTTTGAAACATTTGAAAAAGCATGGGCAGACTTTGAAAATAGTCGGACTTAGGTTCTGTCACATTCACACGCAGCGTAATTGAATTTAGGTATCCTCAGGAATTGGTGTCTCACCCTCAACTAGCGGGTTTTAAATTTAAAAGTACCTGTAACCGCGACGCTGCACATTTTCCACTTTCATAGGCACCGTGGGCAGTGCCATACCACGGCAGTGAAAATGCCTCACCGGCAAAAGTAATTACACCGGTATCCAATGTAATCATTTTGCGCCGGTTCTGTCCCGCACCTGTGCGGGCATAGCTGTAACCGCCCTGTATTAGGGGGTTAGTTTGCCACCCCGTAACCGCAGTGCCACAGATCAAATCTTGAACATGAGACCCAAAAATATTTTTTAATTTCTGAATTGCAAAATCAGCCATTTCTTGTGGTCCAGCGGCGATCAAACCTCGGGCTTGATCGCCGCTGATATGCGCGATCATCATTGGTTGATTACCGTGGATAATTTGAAAATAAATTGGACTTTCCCTTGAGTGCTGGTGCACCCATAAAGCTTCATTATCTTTGGGGTCGAGTGGATAGTGTTTGAGCGCTAAGGCCACTTTCTCATACGTTCCACAAGGCACATCCTCTACCAGATCCAGTAGCGTCTGGACTGGGCCTGAGGGGAAAGAAATTTTCCCTGATCTCAACACGTTCGTTGAAGCTGTCACAATGGCCGCGCGCCCATCGATCTGTCCCGAATTGGTTTGCACTCTCACGCCGCCCCGATGATACTCTACAGACACAACTTCTGTTCTCGTATGGATTGGCAAACCGGTCGCCATTCGATTAATTAAATCCCCATAACCTGAAGTTACAGCCCAGTTCACTTCAGTATCATTATAATCACCATAACCCACAGCGGAGGCATACTTAGTGTCATCGCTACACATCAGCCGTACCATCTCCTCGGCAATAGCTTCCCCAATACCTGCTTTTGCTGGAACATCGGAGATGGGAACGTCTAAGCCTTTTTTTGCAACCGCATAAATAGTATTAAACCTGTCATTGATGCTGCTATGGACTGAAGCACTTTCGGCCATGTCTAGCCACCGATTTTTAACCCAGAATAACGCATTTTTACTGCGATCATTACGGTCGTAAACTGAGCGTAATCTGTCTGCCCAATGGACAAGAGGGTTTACATCCGCGCAGTGGAACCACCCACAGCCTTGGTCCCAGTGGCTTCGCAGTGACGTTTTATCTGTGTAGGCGCGACCGCCAATGCGGTTACTAGCTTCTATGATGACAAAAGGAATGCCAAGCGCTTGCAGTTCCAGCCCCGCACCAATCCCTGCGGCGCCGGCTCCGATGATTATAACTTTCTCCGACATATAGATTAATTAACCTATTGCCTGTGGGGTTTCAATTGATCCCAATTTATGGCGTCTTGGCACATCAGAGTGAATTATTGGAAATGATATAAAGAGTTGAGTTTGTTTCAAATGCATGGGCCCAATTGAACGAAAATGCTGTGACTAAAGCCGTGACTGGAATTACTTAATTCGAAATTACTTCCTGTCACGAACCTCACGGACCCATACCGCCAAGCTTAATAGATTGCCTAATTATGCCTAGCTGAGAAACTTTCAATATTGAGCAGAGACACAAATCCTCACTTTTAAATACTAGCTACTTTGTATTTTATAGGAGTTTGATAAACAGGATTAGTACAGACAGGTGGGTTGACCTGTCTGCACTAGTTCTTAGCCGTAACTAGAGACATCTGACCCGGCTAGGGCAGCTATATTTAGTAGGCCCCGGACAGTAACACCCGCGGTAACTATGTGGGCACGGTTTCCCATTCCCATTAAAATGGGCCCTACCTCAAGCCCACCTGCCACAGATTTAAGTAGGTTGCGTGCTGCTCCTGCTGCGTCAGTATTAGCATAGATCAGTACATTTGCCTTCCCAGATAATCTATTATCGGGGAAGAGGCGGGCCCTGAGTTCAGGATCAAGAGCGGCATCGGTGTTCATTTCACCTTCGTAACTGAAATTATGATCTTGTGCGTCAAGTATCTCAAGGGCCGCCCGCATCACGCGTCCCGACGCGCAGTCACGGTTTCCAAATTGTGAACCTGAACACAGAGCAATTTGTGGCTCAATACCGAAGCGTCGAACGTGACGGGCCGCCGCAATTGTAGTTTCAGCAAGCGTCTGAGCAGTCTGCTCCGTATTGATATGCGTGTCTGCTACAAATAGGGGCCCATCGTCCAAGATCATCAAAGACAGCGCTGCGACAGGATGAAAATTCTCACTAGCGAGCATCTGCTTGACGTAATTAAGGTGCCACAAATATTGGCCAAAGGTTCCGCATATCAAGCTATCGGCATCGCCTCGTGCAACCATTACAGCAGCGATGGCTGTAGTATTAGTTCGCAACACTGCCTTGGCTAGATCAGGTGTGACACCGCTGCGTGCCATTTGCTTCTGATAGGTCTGCCAATAGTCGCGGTAGCGGACGTCGTTCTCGGGGTTTACAATTTCAAAATCTTGGCCAGGTACAATACTTAGGCCAGCGCGTTCAATCCGCGCCTCAATAATTTCGGGGCGCCCAATTAAGATGGGCGTATCCACAGTATCTTCGACCATTGCTTGGGCCGCACGGATTACGCGCTCGTCTTCGCCCTCAGCAAAAACTATTTTCCGCTTGGCCTTACGTGCAGCGGCGAATGCATCTCGCATGATCAGTGACGACCTAAATACCTGAGCCTCAAGAGTGCGCTTGTAGGCGTCTAGATCGATTTCTTTCTGCGCCACACCTGAAGCTATGGCAGCCCTCGCGACTGCGAGGGCTATTGTAGGTAACAATCTTGGATCAAATGGTTTTGGTATCAGGTAATCGGGACCAAAGTTAAGCTTCTCTCCCTGATAGGCCTGCCCAACTTCTGCGGAGGTTATTGCTCGTGCCAACGACGCGATGGCGTCAACGCAGGCAAGTTTCATCTCGTCATTGATATCGCTAGCTGCAACGTCCAGTGCTCCACGAAAGATAAAAGGAAAACACAGCACATTATTAACTTGATTGGGGAAATCTGATCTGCCCGTTGCAATCATCGCGCCGGGTGACACGGCACGCGCCTCATCGGGCATAATTTCTGGAGTAGGGTTTGCGAGCGCAAAAATAATGGGGTTAGGTGCCATTGCTCCAACTAGCTCAGCTGGCAATAGGCCAGGACCGGATAGCCCTAAAAATAAGTCCGCTCCCTTGAGCGCTTCTTCAAGGGTGGTACTGATATCAGCTGTGGCAAATTGCATTTGTTCTGGGCATAGATCCGTGCGCTGCGGATGTAACACGCCACCTTTATCAAAAAGTGTAATGAGCACTAATCGGCACACCCATTTTGTGTAACATTGTGTGGCAAGCAATGCCTGCGGCGCCGGCACCCAAGCCAACAATACGAATATCCGTTGGCTTTTTATCCGCAATTTGCAACGCGTTAGTGGCAGCTGCTGCTACAACAATTGCCGTGCCGTGTTGGTCGTCGTGGAACACCGGAATGTTCATTCTCTCACGGCAAATTCGTTCAACAATAAAACAATCTGGGGCCTTGATATCTTCAAGGTTAACGGCTCCAAATGTAGGCTCAAGCTTGCAAACTAAATCAGCCAGTGCTTCTGGATCTGTTTCATCCAGTTCGATGTCAAAGCAATCGATATTGGCAAATTTTTTGAACAAAACCGCCTTGCCCTCCATCACTGGCTTTGCGGCCAGTGCCCCGATATTGCCCAACCCTAAAACTGCTGTTCCGTTTGTAATTACAGCGACTAAATTCCCCTTGTTTGTATATCTATAAACTTCCATAGGGTTAGCTGCAATTTCGACGCAAGCATCTGCCACACCTGGGGAATAGGCGAGGGCTAAATCGCGCCCCGTTGCCATTGGCTTTGTTGGTCGAATTTCAAGTTTCCCGGGACGGGGAAACTCGTGGTAATCTAAAGCGGCTTGACGCTCTGTCGCAGTCTTGGTTTTGTCGAGCGCCATTTTATTTTCCTTTAATTCCAACCACGCAATAAATTCTCTTATCGGATTTGTTATTAGAACCTGAAGACATCTTTGTGATACTAGTCTGTGGTATGTCAGACTTACCCAGAGTGTTGCTGCTATCTGATACACAGGTCCGTGGAAAGGCCCAGGCCGGGGCAAATTATTCAAGGCGGTCCTGTTTTGTAGCACCTATTGGGTGCCGTCAGGGTTGTGCTTGCAATATTGTGTTTGAAAAGTTCAAACTATACTAAGAAGCCACTTTGATTTCGTTGATTTGTGGCTGCAAAATTAATGATCTGGTGCCGCCACTGCAAGACACGTCAAGCTGACGCTGGCGCCAGAAAGGAAGGCAATTCCTCTATCTGATATTCGCTAATTTAGGTTTTCTGTCGACGTTAATGAACGGGATTTAGGGGTGTACTGCATCGCAGCAAACGCGTTTGGTGTCGGTGATGAAGCCGTTGCGGGTACGCCAGAATCTAGCCGAACAAACTACCTGGGTCCAATGATACCTCACACTGAAGCAACTTTCTGGCAGGGGCTTCTCGGGCGCTTAGGGTTGCTGTCAAGTGGCCGGGAAGGCCTCATGGCTTCTAAAATTCCATCCACACGCGCCAGCGACGGCATTGAATTAGAAATTGTCGTAAACTTGATTACTTCTATAAGCCCTACAGTCTAATATTGTTTTGATGGAGCAGACTGTAGTTGGTTTACTCCCTAGCACTGGGCCAATTAATATAGACAAGGTACACGTCATGCAGTCAGACGACTTTGGGTTTGGAACACAAATCCGTAAATCACCTTATTTTGATGCAACAGTTCAGTGGGGGGCACAGTCGTTTTCGGTTTATAATCATATGTACATCCCACGTGACTTTGGAGATCCAGAGCAGAATTTCTGGAATTTGGTGAACGACGCCATCCTTTGCGATGTCGCAGTTGAACGTCAGGTGGAAATAACTGGCCCGGATGCCGCTAAATTCATCCAGATACTTACCCCACGCGATCTATCGAATATGGCTGTCGGGCAGTGTAAATACATTTTAATCACAAATGTTGATGGCGGAATATTAAACGATCCAATCTTGCTGCGGCTAGCCGAAAATCACTTTTGGCTATCACTAGCTGATAGTGATATCTTGCTTTGGGCACAGGGTGTTGCCATTAATTCTGGCCTAGATATCACTATTGTGGAGCCAGACGTATCGCCACTGCAATTGCAGGGTCCAAAATCTGGAAAAATTATGCAGGCCTTGTTCGGTGATAGCATCATGGACCTGCGCTACTACTGGCTACGTGAAGTAGAACTTGACGGTATCCCCCTAGTCGTTTCGCGTACTGGCTGGTCAAGCGAGTTGGGATATGAAATCTATCTGAGGAACAGTGCACAGGGGTATGAATTGTGGGAAAAGATTATGGCAGCGGGGGCGCCACTTGGTCTGAAGCCTGGCCACACATCGTCTATCCGACGAATTGAGGGGGGGATGCTTTCGTATCACGCCGACGCCGACATCAGTACCAATCCCTTCGAACTTGGGCTCGACCGGCTTATGAACCTAGACATGGACGCTAATTTTATCGGTAAGGCTGCGTTGATCCGCATTCAAGAGGAAGGTGTCACCCGCAAGCAAGTTGGCCTCATCATTGAAGGCGTTCCACTGAAAGGGCCGAATACCACATTCTGGACCATTCAGAAAGACGGGGTCGCAGTAGGCAACGTCACTTCTGCAGTGTATTCGCCGCGTCTCGAACAAAATATTGCGCTGGCTATGGTTTCTGCGGAGCACGCTGACATTGGGACAAGTGTCGACGTCTTGGCCAGTTCTGGCTTAATCCGTGCCAGCATTGTTGGCCGCCCGTTCTATGATCCCAAAAAAGAAATTGCCGCGGCTTGATTGTGATTGCTAACGAGAAGACCTGAAAGCTGTTTGCCTTAGACTATTAATCATTAGTTTGCAGCGGGTGCCTTCATCGTCACAGAGACGCTACCAATTCCCTCAATTACCACTTCAACAGCCATGCCGGGCTTTATTGGACGGGCCCCCAAGGAGGTACCGCACGCGATCAAATCACCAGGGTTAAGCGTCATATCTTGTGACAAGCAGCTTATAATTTCAGCTGGTGACAGGATCATGTCTGACGTGAGATATGACTGGCGCTCCCTCCCGTTCACTAACGTTTTTACTGTCAACTCCTGCCAATTCAATGTGGTTTCGATGACGGGGCCGACTACACCAAAGCCATCAAAGCTCTTGGCGCGGGTCCATTGTGGAAAAGAGGGGTCTGCATGCAGTACGTCGAGTGAAGTAATGTCGTTGACGCAGGTATAGCCAAAGATAGCCTCCTCGGCCTTCTCGGCCGTAACCTCCTTGCAGGTTTTGCCAATCACGATACCAAGCTCCCCCTCGAAAATCACACGACCGGCCGAAATTGGCAATTCAACATCAGCGTTTTGGCCAGATAGTGAGCTGTCCGACTTAAAGAAATATAATGGGTGAGTAGGGTGTTCCATGCCACCCTTTTCAGCGGCAGCTTTGTAATTGTTCCAGAGCCCAATGAATTTTCCTGGCCGTATCGGAGCGAGCAGGGTTACCTCAGATATGGGCACAGATGCGCCCGCAGAGATCTCTGATCCGAGCCCTACACGCGGATGAAACTCGTGATTGTCTATTACCCCGATGATTTCTGAACCATCTGCTATGTGACCTCTGCCCCACTTCATTTCATAGCTCCCTTATGTGTTGTGAAATTAATCGTCTGGCTATTTAATATGACGCGTTCGCTATTTTAATGCGCCTTTAGTCAAACGGTTTATAACCCTGCGGTACGTGCCCTTAGTCTGGTAAGTGCCAGTACCGTATCAATAGTGGGCGTGGGCGTTTTAGTCAGGTGCCCAAGTTCTTGCACCGACCCAATAAGTGCGTCAATTTCCATGGGTCGTCCCGCGTCTAGGTCTTGCAGCATAGAGGTGCGGTGCGAGCCAACAGCCGCCCCGCCATCAATACGTCGCTCAACGTCGATTGGAAACTTTACCCCAAGCTTCTCAGCGATTTCTTGCGCCTCAAGCATCATACCTTTTGCCACGGCCCGCGTGCCACTGTCGGTACACAAAACATCTAATGTCGCCTGCGTAAGGGCTGAGATTGGGTTGAACGATAAGTTGCCCCAGAGCTTTACCCAAATTTCATCACGCAGCCGTGGCCGGACTGGGGCCTTGAGGCCTGCAGCTGAGAGAGCCTGTGACAGGGCTACCGCCCGTTCGGATTTGCTGCCGTCAGGTTCGCCAAGCGAAAAGCGATTTCCCTCAATATGTTTAATTGTACCTGGCTTGGAGACTTCGGCTGCCGGATAGACGACACAGCCAAGCACTCGATCTGGCCCGAAGCCGTCCCACTGCGTGTTATCTGGATCTACGCTCTCCAAGCGAGTGCCCTCGAGGTCTGTCCCAATTTTATGAAAATACCACCACGGCACACCGTTTACGCCACTCACAATCGTTGTATTTCTCCCCAATAAGTGGTTGCATCTTAGGCACTACTGCGGGGACTGAATGTGCCTTGAGTGTGACTATTACATAGTCTTGGGGTCCGAGGTCGGCGGGGTTTTCGCTAGCATTAATTTTCACAGTGACAGGATCTCGGTCGGCTTCAGCCAAGGTGAGACCCTTATCTTTAATAGCAGCCAAATGTGGCCCGCGGGCCACAAGACTGACCTCGGCGCCCGCCTGTGCCAGTTTGGCACCCATATAGCCGCCGATGGCCCCAGCCCCAAAAATACAAATTTTCATATTGTTCAGGCCTTTTCCACTAAGCCCAGCTTTTCAGCCAGACCAATCCGCTGCATTTTGCCAGTGGCACCTTTAGGGATTTCATCCAAAATAATGATTTTTCGCGGTACTTTAAAGTCGGCCATCCGCTCAGTAGCAAAGGCGCGAATGTCTTTTTCGGTGGTGCTCGACCCATCAGTCAAAACTACGGCTGCTGCAACCTCTTCGCCTAGTTTAGCGTGGGGTGTTGCAAAAGTTACTACTTGCGCGATGTCCGGGTGATCCAGCAAGACGCCGTCGACTTCGAGGGGGCTTATTTTTTCGCCACCGCGGTTGATAATTTCTTTCAGTCGCCCGGTTAGATGCAGGTAGCCGTCAGCATCAAAGGCACCCTGATCACCAGTACGGAACCACCTTACGCTGTCAAACTCAAAGAAGTTCTTTGCATTTGCCTCTGGATTGTTCTCATACCCTGGTGTGACGTTGGGCCCGGAGATGACAACCTCGCCTGTGCCATCAATAAGATGGTCCTCGGCCTCATGGGCTATCCGCATTTTTGGCCCTGCAGGGACACCAACGGCACCAGGTTTTTGGGTGCCAGACGTCAACGGATTACACGCCATCTGGTGTGCGGCCTCGGTCATGCCATAGGCCTCAACGACGGGGGCTCTGAAGGTTTGGTTTAACGTGACCATTACTTGCGCAGGCAAGGACGCTGAAGATGACCGCAAGAACCGCAGGGGAACGGTATCAATAACGTCTGAATTACGTGCTGCGCGCGTTAGAATTGCTTGGTGCATTGTTGGCACTGCAGTGTACCAAGTGGGATGAGCTTCGCGCATCCACCCAAAGAATTTTCAGCGCGTCAAAACCTGGTGCGCACCATATTGAAGCTCCAGATGCCACCGATGCAGTCACAGCGGCTATGAGCCCATGAATATGGAAAAGTGGCATGACATTCATGCAACGATCGGCCGGTGATAATTTTAAAGAAGTCTGTATGTGTAGCGCCGATGCGGCCACGTTGGATTGTAATAGGGGTACGATTTTGGGCCGCGACGTAGTACCTGACGTGTGCAATATCAGTGCTATGTCATCGGCGGTCGGTTCTTTGGTGGCTGGTGTGGCCGCAATTTCGGATGATAAAGTGAAGTAGCCCGCCGGCGCGTCTGCTGGCACACAAAGTCGGATAACGTCCATTCCCAGTGATCTGGCGGCAGAGTACGCTGGGCCATCATAGCCGTCGGCCACCAAAAGCGCTTTGGCTTTCAGGTCTTCCAAATAAAAAGCATATTCTTCTTGTCTGTAGCCTGGGTTGAGCGGCGCTGTAGTCGCTGCTTGCGCAATGCTCACAAAAGCTGTCGCCATTTCAGGACCATTTGGGAGTACAATAGCGACCCGGTCGGAGGCATCAATACCCATAGCATTCAAACTTTTTCCAACCTCAGCTGACAGAGCCCGCAATTCATCATAGTTTAGCCAATTCCGCCCTGGTGCGCCGATAGCTGGATTTTCGCCTGCATGACTAGCAATAAGTGTCTTGAGAGTGGTTTGCATGAAAGGCTTCCCTATTCGTTAGATTGAGTGATGTACTTAATAAAATCTGGTTTAAAAGCTGTGTAGCAAAGTTAAATATAACTAGTAATAAAAAATTTAGCGTATTTAGCTATGGTCTGGTTCTGACAAATCCAATTTAGAAATAGGCAGACACCAATAATAGCGGCTGCCAAACAACGCAATAGCTACTTGGTGGCTAAGCATGCCTTCAGCGGTTGCCTGGACCTTGAGCGCTGCGGTTACGAAGCGTCACGAGCTGAGAAACAAATATTAGGGGAAGTATACCGCTCCTAACAAACGGAAGCTATAAGCTCTAGACAACTTTTACTTCGAGGCTTCCTAGCCCATCAATTGTTAATACCATGACATCACCTTTCTCCACGGCAGCAACGCCAGACGGTGTACCCGACAAGATCACGTCGCCAGGCGCCAGTTCGTAGTACTCAGATAAGTATGAGATCATCTCGGGTACCTTCCAGATCATCTGATTTAGGTCAGCTTCCTGACGCACCACGCCGTTCACTTTTAATTCTAGATGGCCGTGATCTAAGTGGCCGACTGCGGACACGGGGTGGACTGGGCCGCATGGAGCAGATTTTTCGAATGCCTTACCCACTTCCCAAGGACGACCCATTTTTTTCTGAATGTTTTGCAAGTCGCGGCGTGTCATGTCTAGCGCCAACCCGTAGCCGAAAACATGGTCTAGCGCTTTATTTACTGGAATATCTGTACCGCCTGTCTTTAGGGCAACAAGCAACTCAGCCTCGTGATGTACGTCGTTAGATTTTGCTGGGTAGGGAAACTTCCCCGAAAATTCCAAATTATTAGGATTTTTTTGAAAGAAAAATGGTTCTTCACGATCTGGATCGTGGCCCATCTCGATTGCATGGGCCGCGTAGTTCCTGCCAATGCAATAAATGCGTCGAACTGGAAATTTTGCGTCAGTTCCATCTACTGGAAGGCATACTATCGGCTGGGTATTAATTACGTATTTCATATTTTTTTATGCATCTTCAATTGATACGTCCACATATAGTAATTTTGATAACTCATCCATGCCTTTTACCTTGTCCAGTTGCCAGGGTTTGCTTGGGGCTAAATCTGGATCTGATCTCAATTTAAATACGAATGCCTTGAAGAGTTTCAAAACCGCACCGATATTTGTTTCTTTCTCTGTAGCTTCAAGTGCTGAAGCAAACATGCCCTTAATTCTTCGCTTTTTGCCACTCGCATCAAAATTTGCGCTTGTAAAAATAAAAGCATCAAAAATTGCCGGGTGATCGTCACTTTCAATAGTAACTAAAAATCTCATTAACACCTCAGAAACTTCACTTAGTTTGTCACTTGTAAGATCAACATATTGTTCTTCTAAGCCTTGAGATAGCTTATTGCTGAACGCTTCTATTGGGATGTGGCTGCCAATATACCTGTTGGCGATTACCGAGCAGGTAAGTGCTAAAACCCAGTCTGGCGCAAATCTCATTTTTCTCTACTCTCTACTAAATTTCGGTACTCTAAGAGTTCCCTAGCCGATCCGTACCCTACATCGGGGTGTTCAGTAAGGCAAAATTTCGATGTAGTTCATATTGTCTGATAATGCTCCCCACGGCTGCAATCAGTAAAAAACATCTGTTCCAACAGTTGGAACAACGAGTTGCGAACAGATGGGATATAATTAGTGCTCAGTTTATGACGTTTGGTCATAATGGGTTGAGTGATGTGACCAGTTAGGAACTGGAAGGTATTTTTTTAAAATTAGTAGGCCTTTATCATAGCTTATTTAACTACACCCATGGCTTCGTCCCAAACATCTTCAAAAGGTTCTGCGAAGCCGTAAACAGCATCCACCTTGTCGAAGGCTTCTAAGCCGAGACGGGCTACCAAATCTTCAAAAGAAGGGGCTGGTCCAACCATCTCAATAAGTCCAACTATTATGTCCCTTTCGTGCAGTTCTGCGTGTCCGTTAGGAAAGGCAATTCCAAAGCACTTAATTTGTATGCCAAGAGTGTTCTTAAACTGGTACTTACTACCTTTTAAACGAAGGTTTTTATAAAACTTCTGCGCTTCTTTTTGTTCTTCGCCTGACATAATTTATTCCCTTTTTTTAAATGTTCTCTAACACTAATATCTAGAATTCATACAGTTGGCTTTCAGCTGCATTTGTTGAAGTCATTTTGCGCACTAAAATTGTCTTTTATTTTTAATTGCTTGGGCGATCATTAGAATACCTCCAATTAAAATTAACGTGAGCGTCAATCCAGAAAACACCCATTTAAAAATAGAAAAGATTGAAGCCAGTTTTGCGTTTACTGAAGAAAACACACCATCGGCTAAATATTGGTTGGCTAAGGCGGCTAGCGTATAGTTCTCGAGCCAATCAAAAAGTACTTGAATGAATGGAAATAGGTTCAAAATGCCAGCCTTGTGGGAAAATGATTTGAACAAAACTGACACCCAAATAACATACATTAAGCCGTATATAAGTCCGAAAAGTGTATCCCAAATCTGATTGAAACTGATGTATGCTTCTATCATTTCTCTAGTACGTGCTGCAAAAAATAAGATAATATAAGTACTTGTTTCTAAAGTAAGTTCCCAAAGATTTTATGTTGCCATCGGACAATTCAAAACCTGTAGATTTGCTCATCATTACTAAAAATAGGTAGCCGGTAAAGATTATTGCCAGAGCAATAGCTATTAAAAGGCTGGAATTTTGATAAAATAAATTAGATAGTCGTCTAATGATATTTATTTTAATTGGCGATTTTTCTTCTTTTATAATTACTTCTTCATCAAACATCGTCCGTCCTTTTTCTGTGCGAAACGGCTACTAGCAAAACGCTAACATCTAATTTCACTCGGTTCGGCGTAACATTACTCTAGAGTATCAAAAATAAGGTAGCACTGTCTACGTCTCGACGCCTTGCACAAAAGTCAATTAACTATCAGTCCTATATTTTCAGCAAAAAGCCGCTAGACCAGTAAGGCATCTGCGAACAGACTTAAAAAGTCGACCTTTGAGTGTAGGCCGACAATAAAAATACATTTAATTAATGCATCTTTGTAATGTCGAAGTATGATCTCATTCCTCATTTTACATATATGCAGGAACTTTTAATATTTTATCCTATCTGCTTCGTATTGAAATTAGTGTTGCATGTAATATTTGATTGTCGGAAATATAGGATATAAAAATGCCTTTAAGTTTAGATGCTACTAGAGCCGCTGGCTTGGTTGCCATGCAGTTGTTCGTTCCTGAGATGGGGCAGCCGTACGCTTCTGGCCGCAATTTTGATCATCGGTATGGGCAATCATACATCGGTATCGGGTCTTTCACCCTACATATCTCGCAGACTGATTACAGAGCAAGAAGTTGTTTCATCGGCACTTACGGCTCATGGATATGATGAGGCCGAGAAATTTATACAAGAGGTGTTCTGGAGGAGTTATTTTAAGGGTTGGCTTGAGCTGCGGCCCCAGGTTTGGGACCTATACCGTGACGGTCTGAACTCTGATTTACGATCTTTGGGACCTTGATCGTGGCCTCCGCAGTGATGTGTCTTGCGCAATGGCTGGAAAGACAGGAATTGCCTGCTTCGATTCCTGGACAGTGGAATTGCTGAAAACTGGATATTTGCACAACCACGCACGTATGTGGTTCGCCTCTATCTGGATTTTCACACTGCGTCTGCCGTGGCGGCTTGGCGCAGATTTCTTCTTTCGGCATCTACTCGATGGTGATGCGGCCTCTAATACTCTCAGCTGGCGTTGGGTTGCTGGCCTGCATACGCGTGGCAGACCTTACGTTGCTACAGCGAAAAATATCGCCACCTTTTCAGTACAACGTTTTAACTTGAAAGATAATGACTTTGCCAATGTAGCGCATGGGCTTGAAGCCACAGAGCCTGACGGTCTGCCACCGGTGTTGCCATTGCGAGCAGTAAATTATCCATTAACCACGCGACGAGCCTCTTGTAATAATTTTTGATTGTCAGCTTGAAGATTTTAATATTGGGGATTTTGATATACGATCAACTGCCACGCTCAGTGCTAGCCATTTGCGATCCGCATTGGAGGTCTCTGAGAGGGTTTCAGATTTTGAAAATGCCGCACTTGAGGATGCTGCGGCACGGATTGAATTGGAGGCTATTCATCTCAGGGCTGATGATCCGGATGTGTTGCTCAATTGGGCCCTCGCTGCTGGAGTTACCCAGATTGTTACTTCCTACGTGACGCGTGGTCCGTTGTGGGACTGGCTGGAGCAAGCGAAACCCAAACTTTCAGAACATGGTATTATAATTGCGGAGTGGCAACGTGACTGGGACGCTGCAATTTGGCCGTATGCCACTGCTGGATTTTTTAAAGTTAAAAAACAGGTGCCTGATATTATTAAAAAAATGTTGTCTGCATGATCCCGATCGCAATTATTGGTGCTGGTATTACGGGGCTTGCCTGCGCTCAGCGGCTAAAGGAGGCTGGGTTAAAATCTGTTATTTTTGACAAAGGGCGGGGCATTGGAGGGCGAGTTGCAACGAGAAGGATAGATGGGATGCAATTCGATCACGGTGCGCAATATATAAACGCGCACGGCAGAGCGTTTTCCGCTGTATTGGAACGTTTTGTGGCATCTGGTTCAGCAGCGACCTGGCGTGCTGCGAACGAACTTATTGGTATTGTGGGCTCTCCGGGGATGTCATCCTTAGCAAAAGCATTGTCTGTCGATCTAGATATTAGACAGAACGCACTAGTGGGCAGCATTATGGATGCCGGCAATAAATGGCTTTTTACGGTTAACGGTAGTGAGCAAACGGCCACGCAAGTAGTTGTCACCGTGCCGGCGCCACAGGTGCCTGCACTGCTTGGCTTGGAACACCCGTTAGTTGCCAAACTAAAGCCTGTCAGCTTTGCACCCTGTCTGACACTTATGGCTGCCGTTCGTGTCCCTGCTGGTCGCATAGTCTGGGATGACGAAAATGCGTTACTTTCATGGGTCGCACAAGATAGTAGCAAACCAAATCGCAGTGCCAGTGATGCATCTACTTGGGTTGCTCATGCCGGAGCTAAACTCAGTAAACAAAACTTAGAGAAAACACCGGCAGAACTCGTTGACCTTATGTTGCCGATGTTGTGTGACCGTCTTGGAGTTGGCTTGGATCAAGTTAGCTATGCCTCAGTTCACCGATGGCTTTATGCCCGCGTCACAGCACCACTGGGCCTGCCATTCTTGCAGCATGAGAATTCAGATTTATATCTTGCTGGCGACTGGTGCATTGGCTCTGGTGTAGAGGCAGCTTGGACAAGTGGTACGGCTTTGGCAAACGAGATAATATTTAGCAACTGAATTGAGAAACAGAAATTGTTATAATTTATTAATTTGATCAGCTGGTAACGCAAGGATCTGCATTAAATTATACGCACGCTTAATATCTTCATTTTAGAGGTGGGGAATATAATATATTAAGCCATAGCCGCAGTGGCTCTGATCCAAGAAAATTGGGTGTATTTAGTTATAACTGAACGTAATTCCAATTATTTTACAACATATAGTTGAAATTTAATAAAGTTGGCCTAAAATAAGAATGTTAACAATGCATACTAAAGAATACTAAGTAAAATTTTACTATGAGCATTACGCTCAATCGGCCGTGAAAAACCGGTCGAACTATAAGGAGGAAAGACAATGGGAAATATATACGGTCGATTTAAACTAATGATGGCTTCAGCTGCATTAGTTGCGGCGCCATCTCTGGCGTCGGCAAGTGCTAATCTAGAATCCGATGATTTTGTCGGTATTTCATTTTGGCTAATTTCGATGGCTTTGGTTGCGGCTACAGCATTCTTCTTCATGGAAACCCAGCGGGTTGAAGGTAAGTGGAAAACTTCGCTGACAGTTTCTGGCCTTGTTACACTAGTAGCAGCGGTTCATTACTTTTACATGCGTGATGTCTGGATCGAAACTGGTGCCACGCCTCTAGTTTACCGCTACATTGACTGGCTGATCACAGTGCCGCTTTTGATGGTTGAGTTCTACCTCATCCTTCGTGCGATTACTGCTGTTTCAGGCGGCGTATTCTGGCGCCTTATGATCGGTACCTTGGTTATGCTCGCTGCCGGCTACATGGGCGAAGCTGGCTACATCAGCGCTTGGCTCGGCTTTATCGTCGGCATAGTCGGCTGGGCATACATCTTGTATGAAATCTTCTTTGGTGAAGCCGGTAAGGTTGCTGCAGAGAAAGCTCCAGCATCAGTTCAATCTGCATTCTCAACGATGCGTTGGATTGTTACAATCGGCTGGGCTATTTACCCTCTTGGTTATTTCCTCGGTTACTTCACAGGAGCCGGCCCAGAAGAGTCGTCTGCCATGCTAAACATCGTTTATAACCTCGCAGACGTTGTAAACAAAATTGCGTTTGGTGTGATCATCTGGAACGTTGCAGTTACAGAGTCTGACAAAGCTAAATCCTAAATTTGGCAATGAGGTGGCCCTTAGGGCCACCTCAACTTTATCTAAACTCTATGTTACTGGTGAAGAGGTTGTACTGGATTATGTCAAACACCTGGGAACATACAGCTTCTGAAGTCCAGAACAAAAACCCTTCAATTTATTTTAAAGATGATGTGGTCAAAAAACTGCATGGCTTTATTTGTGACAGATTACTTAAAAATGAAACGACACTGAGCCTAGCAGCTCAATACCATTTCGAAAAACCTGGAAAAATGTTGAGAGCTAAAATGGCTCTCCATGCCGCTAGTATTTTAAAAGTAAACGATGCTGCAGCACTACATTGGGCTGCCGCAATCGAAATTCTCCATAATGCATCTTTGATCCATGATGATATTTGCGATAATGATCTACTTCGGCGTGATAGGCCGTCAATTTGGTCCAAGTACGGACCTAATGTGGCGTTAACCCTTGGGGACTGGCTCGTAGCGCTGGCGTTTGAACTTGCAGCAGAGGCTGGCCAGAGAGCCCAAACCCCACTCTTAGTTAAAATATTAGCGCAGCATATGGCTACCACCACGGCTGGTGAGGCTTCAGAATTTTCTTTGGATAAAGCACTTGAGTGGGACCGCTATATAGAGATTGCCTCTGATAAAACTGCTCCACTTCTGACTGCTCCTCTGGAGGGTGTAGCGGCTATGGCCTTACGTGTGGATGCGTCATCGTCAATTGGAACTTACTTCCGTAGCCTAGGTGCTGCATATCAAATAGCTAACGATATTATGAACTTTCGGGCATTGGACGGCGCCGTCGATCAGGGTTCTGATCTTTCCCGGCGTGCGCCAAATGCGGTAGTTGTAATCTACAGAGAAAGCCTATTATCAGAGCAATTAATAGCGTTTGATGATTGGTATGGTTCAGGCTCAAATTTAGATTTTGTAAGCTGGAAAGGCAGGATTTTATCTTCGCAAGCGATGGCACAGAGTGCTCATAGAATGCAAAAGTGTTTGAGTAAAACTGCTCACTTGGCCAAGGAAATGCCAATGGCACTGTCTGAAGCAGTATTACCTATTCAAATACTCTTGCGACAGGTCTGTTTAAAGGCAACTTCACCGGTTAACTCCTAGGGCAAGGTGCTCAAACTATGAAATTAAACTCCTCTTCTAACTTTCCTAAAGGCCGAGCCCCAGATTTAGGAACCGTTTTGGTCATCGGAGCAGGCTTCGGTGGTATTGCAGCAGCTCTACGCATGCGTGCTAAAGGGTTCGAAGTAACCCTCGTTGATCGCTTGACGGCTATTGGTGGAAGAGCTCAGGTATTTGAACGTGGAGGCTTCCGCCATGATGCCGGCCCCACGGTGATTACGGCGCCATTCCTATTTGATGAGTTATTTGAGCTGTTTGGTGAAAAACGAAGTGATCATGTCGAATTTCGTTCACTTGACCCTTGGTACCGTTTTTACTTTCATGGTGGACGCCAATTTGATTATTGTAGGTCTATTGAAGATACCAACGAACAAATAAGAAAATTTGAACCAAGAGATGTGAAGGGGTATGAACGTCTGCTGGCAACCTCTAAGGCAATATTTGAGGTAGGGTTCGAGCAGCTTGCAAGTCGCCCATTTCACAAAATAAGAACTATGGTAACGCAGATTCCCAGCTTGTTTCGTTTGAAAAGCTACTACTCTGTTGCGGGCATTGTAAACCGACACCTAAAACATCCACAGCTTCGGCAGGCATTTTCGATCCATCCTTTGTTGGTTGGAGGGAACCCGTTTAGTACAACGTCAATCTACGCATTAATCCATTACCTTGAACGTAAATGGGGGGTGTATTTCTGCATGGGGGGAACTGGCAAGTTGGTGGAAGCACTACACGCTTTATTGCTACGTGCTGGAGTTAAGGTGGAGCTCAATGTCGATGTTGCAGAGATTACGTTGAAGCAACGGTTTAGCCACCGGTGCCGTCGCCGAAGATGGTCGAGTTTTTTACGCCGACAGGGTCATTTGTAACGGTGATCCGCCCACCGTCTATGCCCAGATGTTGCCGGCAGATGGTAATAGGCGTAAGCGTTTGGCCTCTGAAAAGCTTACTCATTATTCGATGGGGTTGTATGTGCTCTTTTTTGGTACACAAGGCCCAATATCCGGATGTGGCGCATCACACAATATGGATGGGACCGCGCTATAAAGAATTACTTGCAGATATTTTTGAAAAAAAAATTCTGTCTGACGATTTTTCGCTCTATGTGCACCGACCTACAGCAACTGACCCTAGCTTTGCACCCGAGGGATGTGACAGCTATTATGTTCTCTGCCCAGTACCAAACCTACGTGGCCAGGTGAATTGGTCTGAAAAGGCTCCGGAGTTAAGGGACCGCATTGTTAAGGCCTTATCTGAGACAATAATGCCTGACCTTGAGACAACAATCACTGAAGACTTCTGGATGACCCCTGAAGATTTCAAAGCTGACTATCGCTCGATGCATGGCGCTGGGTTTTCGATTGCTCCAATTTTCACTCAATCTGCCTGGTTTCGGTTTCACAACCGAGATCCCACATATCCCAAATTTGTATTTTTCTGCGGCTGGGGCGCATCCTGGTGCTGGCATGCCGGGCGTACTGTGTTCGGCAAAGGTGGTTGAAAACCTTATTGATGAAGAACTCCAAGCGCAGTTATGTAATTTTGGTGATATATTTTGAATAAAATAGATAGTGAAAACCTAACACCTACAAAAGCGCTGGCTATTTATGGTAAAAGTTTTAATTGGGCAAAAAGATTTCTTGGTAAAGAAATGGGTACCAATGCAGCAATCTTATATAGGTTTTGTAGAGTTCTAGACGATATGGCTGATGGTGATATTATCAATGGGCCAGAAAGATTACATAAAATACGTGATGGATTATTGAATGACTATCTAACAAATGACCCTTTATTATCGGATTTCGAATTTTTTATTACATCAAAAAAATTACCAAAATTGGTAACCTTAATTGATGGCCTTATTCAGGACCAAAGAGCCGTTTCCATAGCAGATGAACGTGCGCTTTTGCGTTATAGCTATCGAGTGGCTGGTACTGTCGGCGTCATGATGAGCACAATACTTGGATGTACTGATCGGTCCGCTCTCTCGCATGCAGTAGATTTAGGTATTGCCATGCAATTAACTAATATCGCACGGGATGTACTTGAAGATGCAAGCATGGGGCGCCGTTATATACCAGCAACGTGGGTAGGCGATATGGCACCTACTGCAATCTTGGCTGCAGCAAACGACCAGCCAAGCTATGAGCGAGATACTATGTCTACTGCAGTAGCGCGGCTACTACAGCTGGCTGAAACCTACTATGAGAGCGGTACTAAAGGGCTGGTCTACCTCCCGCCTAGGGCGCACCTTGCTATTGCAGTGGCGGCGCAGGTTTACCGCCAAATTGGTGTTCAGATAGCAGTGGCAGGCCACCAATGGTATAATGGACGTGAGATCACCAATCGACTTACAAAGTTCACATGCTCTGTTAAAGCCATAAGAAGTTTACCTTTGCGCTCGCGGTCTTTTCCCGGACACCATTCTGCTCTTCACGATACACTTGTGGGGCTGCCTCATGTCCAATGACGGTGCCACCGCAGTATCAAATGTTGCAATCGCAGTGATTGGAGATGGTTGCGCTGGGCTATCCTTTGCAGCACAATCAGAAAATCTTCCTAACCATACTATGCATTTATTTTCCCCCCAACCTAATAGTCCCAAAAATAATCATGTTTGGGGCTATTGGCAAATGGATTGGATGAAATTTGTTGCACCTCTGACATTTAAGACTTGGTATAAATGGTCAGTGATAACTGCTGACACTGAAGTCGAGATGCAGGCCTGTCATCATCCTTATAAAGCGGTGAAACGTGATGGTTGGCTGGCTCATTGCCGGAAGAATGCAAAGCAAAACGGTGTACAGTTTCATAATGATATGTCGAGTATTGCCGAGTTTTCAAATGAACGGGTATTTGACAGTCGACCTCCTAAGTGGAGGGCCAACATGATGGTGCAGCATTTTTTAGGTTGGGAAGTGCGGGCGGACGCCGGGAGCTTTAAGGATGGCACCGCCATCTTGATGGACTTCCGTTGCGATCAATCGCGTGGAGTACATTTTATCTACTGTTTACCGTTTTCTGATAGTGAGGCATTGGTAGAATCGACTTTGCTTTCTCCAAATATAGAACGGGATGAGTTCTATGAGGGTGCAATTTCAACCTGGCTTTCCGACTGTGCTGGAATAAACCGCTTTGAGGTTCTACGGTCTGAACAAGGGGCCATACCTTTGGGATTGATGAAACGCCATGATCCAAACTACCACGGGATTGGAGGTAATTGTGGTGCTATTCGACCATCAAGTGGCTACGCGTTCAGTTTTATTCAAAAGCAGATCGCAGTCGCTCTTAGTCGGGTTGCAAGTGGTAAAGAGTTGAGTTTCTCTACACCTCATAAAAAAATTGATTTGTTTATGGATCGGGTATTCTTATCTGTGCTTCGCAACCAGCCTCACTATGCCCCGACGTTATTCGCTGCGATGGCCGCAAGGCTGACGGGCGATGAATTTGCCATATTTCTTAGTGGTGAAGCAAATATAAAATTGCGGTTAAAGGTCATTACCGCCATGCCAGTTTGGCCTTTTGTGCGTGCTCTTTTTAGAATGGAGGCAGTTGCTAGTGGTTAATTTAATTGCAGCATGGACGCCATTCATAGCGCTTGGCCCACAGTCATTAATAGCCCTCACAGCAGTCGTACTGATTGGTTTGCCACATGGCGCTTTTGACGGTGCCGTGGCGTTGGCATTAGGTTATGGAAAAACCCTAAAATCCATGGTGGGGTTTGTGGTCACATATGTGGCTATATCTCTCCTTGTGGTGTTATTCTGGTTGACCTTTCCGGTGATAGCTTTGTTGCTTTTTCTGGCAATCAGTGCAGTTCATTTTGGAATTGGCGACAGCCAGTCTGGTGCGTTTTTGCAGCGCGGTATTCAAAGCCTTGCTCACGGTGGTTTGGTCGTTGTTGGAATTAGCACTCTTCATCAAAGTGAAGTCGAGCTAATCTTTGTTCATTTAGTTGGCAGTGAAACAGAATTATTGTGGCAGTTTTTAAATATAGCCAGCTTCGGTTTGATAGCTGTTTTGATCACGTATCTTATACAAGCCTTCATGCAGCCTTCACTGCGAATTAGGCGTTTTGAACTTTTAGGTCTTGGACTTGCTTATTATTTTTTGCCACCTTTGGTAGGGTTCGCATTATATTTTTGCGCAGTACATTCAGTTCGTCATCTCCGCTACACTTGGATCAAACTACGTTTGCGGGCTTACGGCGTGCGCACTCTCGTACTGCTTGCCTGCTTGTTTACTGTGATAAGTTGGGTTGCGGGAATATTAATGTTTTGGCTGATGCCAACAACAGAGACTATTAGAGGCCCAATTTTGCAAATAATTTTCATTGGATTGGCTGCGCTAACGGTTCCACACATGCTGCTAGTTGATGGTATATTTCGACGGGCACCCTAAATTTTTTTACTGTATTTGCCACACTGGTAATTAAAATACTAAATTTCATAGGCTTGTTCTAGACGCGAGACCAAATAAAAATTTGAGATTTTAAGTTGGGTATTTTCTGTAATATACTAAGGGCAACCTAAATCTAAAACGATCTTGATTTGGTGGAATTAGGCTCTAGCTGATGGCAATGAATAAAAAACCTGAGCTACTCGAAGAACATATCAGTGATATTGTAGAAATGGCTTTATCTGATCATACCAGCTTCGCTACTATTCAAGCAGAATATGGTATTGGCGACAAAGAAGTAAAAGCCCTTATGCGAAGTACCCTAAAGAGTGGGAGTTATAGGGCGTGGCGTAAGCGTGTGCGCGACTTCAGTGATCGTAGGGAAACCTATAAATAGGTAATGCTATGAAAAAAAAACTTCTAAACAAGAGGTTAGTCGCAGTCCCCGCAGGACGATTGGCGAGGTTAGGTTACATCACTACAGTGACTGCCAGCGTGGCTGGCAGTGTGGCGTTGGGCGGCATGTCCCAACTTGTGAAAAGACAACGGCCTGTAATCAAGGACCTCCTGCTTACGCCACAAAACATCTTTCGCATAACTGAACAGCTGGCAAAAATGCGGGGAGCTGCGATGAAGATTGGACAACTGGTCTCTATGGATGCTGGTGGACTTTTGTCTCCAGAACTGGCGCAAATAATGGCGCGGTTGCGGGATAATGCTTATGCAATGCCACCTGCACAACTTAAGCAAGTTTTAAATACACAATTTCAGAACAGTTGGCTCGCCTCATTTAAAAAATTTGACGTACATCCCATCGCGGCGGCTTCAATAGGGCAAGTCCATCGTGCGCAACTCAAGGATGGCCGTGATCTGGCGATAAAAGTTCAGTACCCTGGTGTTGCAGTAAGCATTGATAGTGACGTGGCTAACGTAGGTGTAGTAATTAAAATGTCTGGGCTTCTTCCAAAAGAATTTAGGCTAGAAACTTACTTGGAAGAAGGGCGCCAGCAACTTCATAAAGAAACAGACTACGTCCAAGAAGCGAGTAATCTTACAAAGTTTAAAGAGCTTCTGGAAGATGCGCCACAGTTTGCCGTACCGACTGTTCACGCTGAATGGTCAACGTCAAATGTACTAGCAATGGACTTTATGGCAGGTATTGCCATTGAGAACCTAGACAGTGAAACGCAAGATGTTCGTGATAATGTAATCATTAGCCTTGTGGAACTTTTGTTGAGGGAGCTGTTTGATTTTGGACTAATGCAGACAGATCCAAATTTTGCCAATTACCAATACAAACCAGACACGAAGCAGATCGTTTTACTCGATTTTGGTGCCGTGACCCAAATTGATCCAGACCTTATAGAAAAATATAAAAGGTTAGTATTCTCTGGGTTGAGTGATGACATAGGTGGCTTGTTGGATGCCATCTCTAGTATTGGGTTTATTGATGCCAGCACTTCTATTGAACACCGTGGCCGCATAATTCGAATGGTCTGCTCCGTGTTTGAAGCGATCCTAAAAGGTGGCACTATGGATTTTAAGAGTTTAGAATTGGCTGAGCAGCTACAGGCTGAGGGTCTAGCATTATTGGAAGACGGGTTTTTGCCCCCAGTTTTGCCAATTGATGTCCTTTTAATACAACGAAAATTTGCTGGAATTTTTTTGTTAGCGACGAGGCTTGCTGCCCAGGTTGATATTAGAAAAATTCTATGGAAAAAAACTGAATTGTTCCCATGAAGCTGCAGCCCCACGTAGTTTGGTTTAAACGTGATTTACGCATTAGTGATCACGCCCCGTTGCTGGCTGCATCACAACAAGGTGCGCCAATAATACCATTGTACATTATAGAACCTGGTTATTGGCGGCAGTCATTTGCCTCGCGCAGGCATTGGCATTACGTCCATGATTGCCTCATAGATCTAAATGAAGCTCTAACGAGCTTGGGCCAACCACTCGTCATAAAGATAGGAACTGCGTGCGATGTTTTTATGAAATTATCTCAAGATTATTCTATCATTAATATCTGGGCCCATGAAGAGACTGGAAACCGTTGGACCTACGACCGTGATATTGCTGTCCATTCTACTTGTGCCATGAATGGCATCACAATTCATGAGCTACCTTCGAACGGTGTGGTACGCAGGCTTGGAAATCGCGATAATTGGAGTGCGATCCGAAATGCACGTATGGCTGAGCGTATTTCGCCAAGGCCTGTTGCCCTGCAAACTGTTGCCGACTACCAATCTGTTGATTTGCCCAGCAAGGCTGATCCAATGTTTGGGGAAAAATCTGTTGGGCATGTTCAAAAGGGTGGCCGCAACGCTGCCGTCGAAGATTTAACTAGCTTTCTAGGTTACCGATCCAGAGCATATCTTCAGCACATATCTGCCCCAAATTTATCCGAAGTTCATTGCTCGCGCTTATCGACCCACCTTACGTGGGGTGCTCTGTCAGTGCGCGAAGTAATACAGTCTATTTCTAAACGACGCACCCAACTTAACAGTGATAGCAGCAAGCATTTTTCTCGAAATCTTAATGCCTTTGGGTCACGCCTTGCATGGCGCTGCCATTTTATTCAGAAGATTGAGGATCAACCAGAAATTGAAACGCACTGCATGCATCCCGCCTTTGAGAGTTTGCGTGTGGATGAACATAACGAAACCTACTTTCAAGCATGGGCTACGGGAAACACTGGGTACCCGTTTATTGATGCTTGTATGCGAAATTTAGCTTCTGAAGGGTGGATTACGTTTCGTATGCGGGCGATGTTAGTCAGCTTTGCAAGTTATCAACTTTGGCTTGATTGGCGGATAACTGGGGATCACTTGGCGTGCTTGTTTACCGACTATGAGCCCGGCATTCATTATAGCCAGCTTCAAATGCAGTCAGGTGTAACCGGTATAAACGCAATGCGAGTTTACAACCCAGTTAAACAATCCCAAGAACACGACCCGACAGGCTCATTTATCCGAAAATGGGTTCCTGAACTACGTAGTGTAACTGATGAATTCATTCATGAGCCTTGGAAAATAAAGGGATCACTTTTCGGCAATTATGAAGTTTCGGAAGGCTATCCATCGCCAGTCGTGGATCACGTGGTATCTGCCAAACAGGCAAAGGAAAGAATTACTAAAGTTCGGAATAGCCCACTCTTTCGAACGACAGCAGCCACTGTTCACCAAAAACTAGGTAGTAGAAAACTCACTGCTAGGCGCAAAAAAAAGTTAGCCGTAAAAGAAGGAAACCAATTAACTTTAATTTAGAATAAAAAAAGTTAAAATACTCCTGAAATGTAATCTGGTGCAGTTAGTTTTGCTTTAGGGGGGGCAGCACGTACTCGAGGTGGTGTCGGGAAGTGATAGAATTAGTCAAATATTCTGGCTGTTGGGTGTGCTAAAGCTTTATTTTATCCTGCTTTTTTATGTGGTGTTGTAGATTCAACACTGTGCTAAAATTGATTCAGAATATGACTCCCCCGAATCCTGCAGTTCAATAGAATAAACTTATCGGGGGATGTAAGATGTTTATGCATAGTGAAGATGGAAATCATTTTTTAGGTTACCGAAAATCTTCATTTGGTAAGGTTCAAATGGTATACGACTGCGCTGGTACATGTCGTGAAGTTTATGATTTAGAAACGCCGGACGTGCCGGCAGCTTTATTAAATTCTGCTATTAAAAAAGCAATTCAGTCTCGGTGTATTTTACCTACTTTGATAGCTACCCTAACTTCCCAAAATATATCTCTTGCAAAGATCAGTCTGATATAAGTCATTGTTTTATATTAATTTGGGCTCGGTAATAATTGAGGCATATCGTATGCTTGTAATCTTGAAAAATCATTTGCCATTTTGTTATGAGTCTAAAGACACAGGATAAAATTTTATCTTATGTGGTGGAGAAATTGCTGCTAATATTTCCTGGCAAAGAGATAAGAGTATGACTCAGAATCTAGTTGGAGTGGGTGACATCACCCGAGGCACTCTCCGAGAATTCTTATAAATACTGATTTTTAATATGCTACAGCTCCTCTTTAATCCGATAGAATTATGTACCACCAGAGAGCGATTTTGCCTTCTTCCTGTGCTGTCAGTCTAGGCCAGTGGCTCTTTAAAGAAGTTTAATAAAATATTAACCTCATTAGTATGACGGCGGCGATCCCGAGCCACATCATTGCGTTTTTGACCTAATTACGGCAATGCAAGCCTATCGAGTCGACCGCCGACTACAAATTTGAAAGATTTATGCAGAACCATGACAAACATTGCATCCCCAGATATCATTTACACCAAAGTTGATGAGGCGCCTCAACTGGCCTCGGTTTCACTTCTACCTGTCATTCAATCTTTCGCCTCCGCTGCTGGGGTCTCCGTTGGTGTAAAGGATATATCGCTTGCGGGTCGCATCGTCGCGGCGTTTCCGGATAAATTAGACTCTGATCAATACCAACCGGACGATCTGGCTGAGTTGGGTGAGCTGGTTAAAATGCCAAACGCTAATGTCATCAAGCTTCCAAACATCTCTGCTTCGGTGCCTCAACTTCTGGCGGCAATCAAGGAATTACAAGAAAAGGGATATACTATTCCTGACTACCCTGCAGAGCCAACGGATGACCTACAGAAATCCATTCGCTCACGCTTTGACGCGATCAAGGGCTCCGCGGTGAACCCTATTCTTCGTGAAGGTAATTCGGATCGTCGCGCGGCCGCTGCTGTTAAAAATTATGCAATGTCCAATCCACATTATATGGGAAAATGGGCCCCAGATAGTAAGACGATCGTTTCTACGATGTCAGGCAATGACTTCTTTTCTAATGAAAAATCTGTGACATTATCTGCAGAGCAGGCTGGTGATGCACGTGTTGAACTTGTAGCGACTGATGGGAGTATTACTGTCCTTAAGGATGTTGTGACCTATTCTGCTGGTACGATAGTTGATGCTACATTTATGTCTGCTCGCGCGCTTGATAGCTTCTTGGCTGAACAGGTTAAGACGACTAAAGCGGCTGGTATTTTGTTTTCCATCCACTTGAAGGCTACTATGATGAAGGTTTCTGACCCGATCATTTTTGGTCATGCAGTGGAAGTGTTCTACCGAGATGTTTTTGAAAAGCTAGTGCAAGTGGCTAACCCGATTACTGGTCTTGGGTGCGATGCTGAACAACGGCTGGTGATCTGATGCTAAGAAGAAATTTTGGCTGCTATCGGCGAGACATGGCTGATCGTCCATCTCTGTATATGGTTAACTCGGACAAAGGCATCACGAATTTGCACGTACCCTCTGATGTCATCATTGACGCATCACTGCCAGCGCTGATCCGTGCTGGTGGAAAAGGGTGGGGGCCGGATGGCGCTGCCGCTGACACAAACTGCATTATTCCTGATAGCTCCTATGCCCCAATTTATGACGAGTCTGTGGCGTACTTTAAAGAAACAGGTGCGTTTGATCCGACCACTGCAGGCACGGTTCAAAACGTAGGCCTCATGGCGCAAAAAGCAGAAGAATACGGCTCGCACCCGACAACGTTTGAAATTCCTCATGACGGCTCGGTCCGTATTGTACTGGCTAATGGTGACACGTTGCTGGCTAATGAAGTTGAGGCTGGCGATATCTGGCGCTCTGCATCTACGAAACAGGCGCCAATCGAAGATTGGGTGCAATTGGCAATCAATCGTCAAAAAACTGAAGGTTGTCAGGCTATATTCTGGCTGGATGAGAGCCGTGCGCATGATGTTGAGTTGCTGAAATATGTGACGCCACTCCTGATAGCGGCAGGTGTCTCTGATAAGTTTCAGATTTTGAGCCCTCGTGCAGCTACGCGCCTATCGTTAGAAACTATCCGTGTGGGTAAAAACTCTATCGCAGTGACTGGCAATGTTCTGCGTGACTACTTGACCGACCTCTTCCCCATTCTTGAGCTCGGCACCTCAGCAAAAATGTTGTCCATAGTTAAGTTGATGAATGGTGGTGGTCTTGTTTGAAACTGGGGCAGGCGGGTCTGCACCAAAACATGTGCAGCAGCTGGCTCAAGAAAACCACCTGCGTTGGGATTCCCTTGGAGAGTTCTGTGCCCTTGGTGAAAGCTTAAAGTTTCTGGCTGAAACAAAAGATAACGACAAGGCACGCATTCTTGGTCAAGCTGTTGATCATGCGACGCAAGGTATTCTGGATTATAATAAATCACCACGGGCAAAAGTAGGTGAAACGGATAACCGCAGCAGTCATTATTTCTTTGCGCTTTACTGGGCCCAGGCTTTGGCCACTCAGAACGAAGACCCATCCCTGATTGCTAAGTTCGCGCCAATTGCTTCGGCACTACAAGAATATGAAGCAATTATTCTAGATGAGTTGGCGGCAGATGAGGGTAATCCAGCCGATTTGGGTGGATACTATCTGACTGATACGCAAAAAACTGAAAGTATTATGCGTCCATCACAAACCTTACTGCGGATACTCGGCAGCCTCTAGGTGTCGGGTTTTCACCAGATCTTTGGAGATCCACTCTGGCTAGAGCTAAATTATATCTCGAAGAGCATCAACAAATGCTCGTGTAACCCGCAGACGGCTTAGATCAGTACATTATGAGGAGAAGTAGATCTTGCACCTGTTGAGTTGCGTGAATCTAGTTTTTGTTATGGATAGTAAATCTTTATACAACACATACAGGCAACAATAGCATAATTGGTAGACATTCACCTGCAGCCGATCAAAATGATTTTTGCAGAATTATCGATTCGACAAATAGCCTAAAGACGAATGAGGATTAATGATGAAAACGGTGACAAATTTTGATAGAATTGGCGAAGAAAACGCCTTTGCTGTGTTGGGGCGTGCAGGTCAGCTGGCTGCGAGTGGTATGGATGTGATTAACCTTGGCATTGGACAACCTGACTTCCCAACACCGGAAAACATTGTGGAGGCTGCAGTTCGCGCACTGCGCGATGGTCATCATGGGTACACTGATGCCACAGGAATTCTGCCACTTCGAGAAGCCGTCAGCGCCGACCTATATCGCCGTTATAAAACGGAAGTGAGTCCGGGAAATGTGTTGATTGTACCCGGAGGAAAAGTCACGATGTTTACGGCCATCTTGATGTTTGGTGAAGTGGGGGCTGAAATTCTTTACCCGGACCCAGGCTTTCCGATTTATCGGTCAATGATCGAATATACGGGTGCAACGCCTATTCCGGTACCTATCCGGGAA
>CAJJBZ010000001.1 GCA_905182535.1 uncultured Planktomarina sp. | reverse complement strand
TTTAGGTAAGGGCTTACATACTTGGATATTTGCAAAGCATTGGGAAGTTAGTACAGTCGGCTGCATTGTTTTATATTCTGAGGCAGAGCTAATTAGTTAATTAAGGATGGATAGTTATTCAGCCCATTTAATTATCACGAAAGATTGGCAACCAAGAAACAGTTATTAATCGTTTTTAAGTCATTACCTAACTTCAAGACGTGAACTAGAATTTCAACCCTGAATACTATTTAAGTAGGTTGTGCATTACTGGCCGATCTCATTGCGATCAAAAGGGGTGGACTGATAAATCTCATTAATCCAATTTCCGTATAAAAGATGTGCGTGCGAACGCCAGCGGTTCAAGGGCTTTTGACCTGGGTCATTGCATGGATAGTAATGGCCAGGGATATTAATAGCTGTACCGCTTGCAACGTCGCGGTCATATTCTTGCTTTAGAGTGATGGTATCGTATTCAAAATGATTAAAAATATACAGGGCTCTGTGGGCCGAATCTTCAACCAGGCACGGCCCAGTAATTTGGGAGCCGAGCAGGGTGCGTAGCCCGTTGGTAGAATTAATCTCGTCTTGTTTCATCTCTGTCCAGCGGCTGACAGGAACAACAAAGTCATCCGAAAAGCCTCTCAAATAAGGTGATGCTGGTTCAAGATTTTGATGGCGAAAACATCCAAAGGCTTTGTGTATGAGTTCATGTTTTTTAATACTATGAAAATGATTAATCATTGCCATACCGCCCCAGCAAACGCCCAATGTGGATTGTACATTGGTTTGGGTCCAATTCATTACTTCAACCATCTCTTTCCAATAGGTTACGTCGGCGAAATCCAAATGCTCGATAGGTGCACCAGTGATGATCAATCCATCAAATTTTTCATTCTTCACAGCACTGAATGGCCTATAAAACTCTTCCATGTGGTCTGCTGAGGTGTTTTTAGCCTGGTGTTCAGTCATGCGCAGGAGCGTCAGTTCAATCTGCAAAGGTGTGGCACCAATCAACCGGGCAAATTGATTTTCTGTTTGGATTTTAAGTGGCATGAGATTGAGCAACGCAATGCGCAGTGGTCGGATGTCTTGACGGTCGGCATGGCTGGGATCCATCACCATCACACCCTCAGCGCTCAAAACTGCATGTGCAGGGAGGTTTGATGGTATTTTAATAGGCATTGTAGTCTCCTAAGCGCACGGTCACGCAGATTATATATTTTTAGTATCCAAGGCTTGTCCCACCAAATCTTCAAAATCTTTGGGTGACGAGATATGTTTCACATCATCAGCTTTCAGTGCAATACCCCATTCCGCCATCTTTTCATAGCGAGGTTGACGGTGTGCCAGCGCACGCGCATAGGTCCAGCGGATGAAGTCATTTGGGTTTAAATTATCCGGATTAAGACCTGTTTCAATTTGATATTCTTTCCAAGATGCAAGTAGGAATTCTGGTTGATAGCACATCGGTTTGGGCGATTTATCAAATCGGCGCACCAGTTCGGTGGTATGAGCCTCAGTACCCGCAATCCAGACCATTAACAAATTACTCGAAAGGGAATTTAAAATCTGATCCTGCATATTCCAAGGATCTACAACCTCGCAGATGGACCCACCACTATCGCAGACAAAATTCTGATAATCATAAATTTTCTGTGCGCGATGTATGAATTCAGGGGTGTCCAAAAGTGCGGCTTGCTCCGCTATATGATGCTGGCTTTGACGGTTGCGATACTCGTCGAACGGAATACCACCTGTTTTCACATCACCTGGCTTGCCAAGATATGTAGACAAAGGGGCTAGGTTTTCAAAGGTGATGTTTGAGGCAATCGAAATAGAATCTGAGCGTAGTAGTTCTGCAAGGAATGGTATCGCCATTGCCGTTTTTTTGAAATTATCCACAATATATTCACCCATATAACGGGTTCCAATGCGGTAATCGATCGAGTAATGGAACCAGTCACCCTGGGTACGCAACATTGATGATACATACGTTTTGCCTAGCCCCGACATGGCAAATAGTAAAACTTTTTTTTGTTTGGCATTTTTCCAAACGTTACTGTTTTCATAAATCATGCCGAATATTCCTTAACTTTAGCTCTGTCATAAGCTAATATAAAGTACTGGAAAAGGCCTTGGCTTATCTTCGTTGCTTAAGATTTAAATAATTAGCGGCTAAAATTAGAACTGCGCCCATGAAAACGTAAATATCTACGGCTTCTCCATAAAATATTACCCCTATTACTGCTATTAGCGGTAAGCGCACAAAATCTACTGGCATGACAACGCTGGCTGGTGCCAATGTGAGCGATTTAGTCATGCAAAAATGTGCTGCAAGTCCTGCAACACCAATCAAGATGAGCCAGGGCAATGTGACAGAATTTGGAATAGATATATTACCATCGTATCCCGCACAAATTAATCCAAACAGAATTTGCAAACCAGTTAAGAAAAATAATATTTTTGTGAGCGAGTTATGAACCGTCAACTTGCGCGTCAGAATAGCGGCGCCCGCAAATCCAATAGCGGACGCTGCCGCAGCCAATATTCCTATGTCTAGGCCGTTTATTTCTGGTCGGGCGACAATCAAGACTCCTACAAATCCTAAAGCCGCAATAGCCAGTTTTCGCTGAGTAATAACTTCTCCTAAGAAAATTGGAGCTAAAAGCAAAACCCAGATAGGCGAGGTAAATTCAAATGCAAATAACTGCGCCAAGGGTATTATTGGAAGAGCGAAAAACCAAAGATTTTGACCAATAAAGTGGAAAATATTACGAAGAATATGAAGGCGAAAATACTTAAAGTTTATGTCACGATAGGTGCCTGTTAATTTGGCCACAGTTATTACGATGAAAAAACTCACTATAGAGCGGTAAAGCATAATCTCAAAGGTATCGAGGTGACCAGTTATGGCACGCCCGGCTACCGCCATCGAGGTGAATGAAACAATCGCACCAATCATCCCATTAACCCTGATTTGTGTCATGTTCAAAGCCTTGTCGGTATTTTTCTTACCCAAAGCCAAAACAACCACAAGTGCAAGATACAATCCGTTGTGCCTATGCGTTAGAGGGAAATTTTAGAGGCACTACCGACGTAAAACCAGTAACATTCTAAGAATACGGTCGGTCCAGTTTCAAGCAGTAATAAATAGCTTTAAGTTCATCGCCGATATCACAAGTATTTTGAAGTATTTCTTGTTCAATACATTGCATTTTATTCATTCCCAGTCAATAGTTATAATACTGTCTGTGTGGTCGTTTCGTGTTGTAGTGGTTCCTCCAGCGTTCGATGATTATTTGAGCTTCGCGTAGTGAGTAGAATATCTCGCCGTTGAGCAATTCATCTCGCATTCGCCCGTTGAAGCTTTCGCAATATCCGTTCTCCCAGGGCGATCCCGGCTCAATGTAAGCCGTCTTTGCTCCGACAGCTCTGATCCAGTCTCTGAGCGCCTCAGCGATAAACTCAGGGCCGTTGTCCGACCTGATGTAGGCTGGAACACCACGCAGGATGAACAGGTCTGTCAGAGCGTCGATGACCTCCGTCGAGTTCAGCTTTCGTTTCACACGGATCGCAAGGCATTCTCGGCTGTGTTCATCCAAGATGTTGAGAGTCCTGAACGCCCTGCCATCGTCGGTCCGGTGATGCACAAAGTCATACGACCAGACATGGTCGCGGTACTCAGGACGCAGCCGGACGCAGGATCCATCGTTCATCCAGAGCCGCCCCTTCTTTGGTTGTTTCATTGGCACCTTAAGCCCCTCGCGCCGCCACAGACGTTCGACACGTTTGTCATTCACTTGCCAACCCGCGTCTCTTAGCAAGGCCGCGACTCGGCGATAGCCATATCGACCGTACTGGCGGGTCAACTCGATCATGTCTGCGACCAAGCGTTCTTCATCGGCACGGCCTTTGGGTAATCGACGTTGTGTGGATCGATGTTGGCCCAACGCGCGGCACACTCGACGCTCAGAAACCTTCATCTGACTGCGCACGAGATCAATGCAAGCACGGCGACGCGAAGGGCTTAGAAGTTTCCCGATGCAGCCTCCTTTAGGATCAGCTTGTCCAGCGTAAGGTCCGATACTGCTCGGCGAAGACGCTCGTTCTCTTTCTGTAACCGCTTCAGTTCCTTGAGTTGTTCTGTGCCCATTCCGCCGTACTTCTTCTTCCAACGGTAATAGGTTTGTTCAGTCACACTGATCTGACGGATCGCGTCAATCCGGGGCATACCTTGCCCCATTAGAACTTCAACCTGCCGTAACTTCACGACAATCTCTTCGGGCTTGGGTCTCTTGATGGCCATTTATGGTCCTCCGTTTCCTAACTATAGGGGCGGACCACTTCAAAGGGGGAGGCTCATAACTGCTTAAGCTTGCTAGCTTTGTTGTTTCGTCTTTTGCCAGTTGGCGACGTGGACTAGTATTTATTAATACGTTCTTGCAGTAACTTTCAATTTTTTTTTTGTTTGCAACTGAATCCATCGCTTCACTCATTTTTTATTTTTTCAATTATGTTAGCTTGCATAATTAGAGCGCTAGAAAGGTTCAATCCAAGATATCCTTTAGTCTTTTACTTATATCAGGATGATTGACTTTGATATTCGTAAGAACATTTTCGAGCTGCTTAAGAGTTATCTCATTTTTAGGATTTTTCTTGTTGAAGATTTGCTCAACTGGCATTAAGGCATTCGCATCGTCGAACCTAAAATCCCTTGCAGAAAATGTTGAACCAATATTGAAGATAGGTTCAGACTTAAGGATTGATGCAGCTCTATTTATTTTGAAAGCCACCATACTTTCTACAACTTCTACACTCCAAAATCTTCTTTCCGCTTTATCTTTTTCAAAACTTTCAAATCTCATATTTATCTTATCAATATGCTCTTTGACATACTCAATGAATGAGAAACTTACATCACCAAACCCCTTCATATAAGACGTATGAGTGTCCTCAACAACAATTAGACCACCATCTTTGATGTGAGGCAGTAAGCTTTCTGTTGTAATTATTTGTTGGCTATACGTATGTCCTCCATCGTCTAGAACGATATCAATTTCTCCAACATCATTTACAAATTCTTTCCAAAAATTCTTATCAGAATCCTTCCAATATATATTTCAAAACCCTCTTTTTCCCATTTTTTTGCTTCTGGATTTAAGTCAACACCAATAATTCTAGCGTTAGATCCAAAATAGTCCCTCCACATAAAAAGAGATCCACCATCAAGAATACCAATTTCTACAAAAGTTATGCGATTGACTATAACCTAGAAATACATTTTCTTTGTAGGTTTTTCGATATCGTTTATGCGTATCATTTTAACTCCCTCTTTTAGGCTTTCTGCCTTCAGCTAAAGAACCTTTAAGCATCCCAGCAGTAAAGCCAAACTCTTTACTCGCCTCGCTTGTACACACAAGCTTCGTCAAAGTTATTGCTAACATTAATCGTCCTTTCAGACTATGTAACGTCTATGTAACTTTTAAGTGCGAAGTATTGCTCGCAGAGTTACTATTATTTTCCCGTCGTCAGACGTTTGTGCAACATTCCTGCAGTAACAGTACGACGAAAACTTCAATTCAGTCCATACGATTGATTTTAAAAGTCCGAATACAAACAGTGTCATTACTGTGATAAATCGCATTAAGTTCATCGTCAATATCACATACACTTTGTGGTATATCTACTTGAATACAAATCATTTTTATCTACTCCCACTCAATCAATGGTCCCTGGCGGCTTTGAGGTGATATCATAGGTTACCCTGTTGATACCTTTAACCTCATTAATAATGCGAGTAGCGGTTTCTCCTAGGAACTCATGGGTAAATGGGTAGTAGTCAGCAGTCATACCGTCTACTGAAGTCACTGCACGCAAGGCGCAGGCGAAATCATAAGTGCGGCTGTCGCCCATAACGCCAACTGTACGCACCGGCAGAATAGCCACAAAGGCTTGCCAAATCTCGTCATACAGTCCGTGTTTTCTGATTTGATCGATATATACCGCATCGGCAAGTCGCAGGATGGTCTAGCTTTTCACGAGTTATTTCACCTGGGCAACGGATTGCCAGCCCTGGGCCGGGGAAGGGATGGCGGCCAATAAACGATGCAGGTAGACCGAGTTCACGTCCTAGTGTCCGCACTTCGTCTTTGAACAACTCGCGCAACGGCTCAACCAAGCTTAAGGCCCATTTTTTCTGGCAAACCACCAACATTGTGATGCGATTTAATTGTGACTGAAGGGCCGCCTGAAAAGCATAACACTTTCAATAACATCTGGGTACAAAGTGCCCTGAGCCAAAAACTTTGCGCCACCTACAGCCGCCGCATGTTTTTGAAAGACGTCGATGAACAGTTTTCCGATTATCTTTCGCTTTGTTTCAGGATCAGATTGTCCGTCCAAGGCACTGAGAAATAGCTCTTTTTCATCGGCATAAATAAAAGGCATACTGTATTATCACGGAACATCTGAATAACTTCATCTGACTCGCCCTGACGCAGTAAGCCGTGATCAACGAAAACACAGGTTAATTGATCACCAATTGCTTCATGGATCAAAACTGCAGCCACAGAGCTATCAACGCCACCTGAAAGACCACAAATAACTTTTTTGTCACCAACTTGATCTCTAATTTTCTGTAGGGCTTGCTCGCGATAGGCGCCCATAGTCCAATCACCAGTAAATCCAGCGCGATGAATGAAATTTTCGTATAGGGTAGCACCTTTTGGTGTGTGGTGTACTTCTGGATGGAACTGTACGGCATAGAACTCTCGGGATTGATCTGCGGTAATTGCAAAGGGCGCATTAGGAGATGTTCCGAATACCTCAAACCCCGGCGCAATAGCACTTACATGGTCGCCGTGGCTCATCCACACTTGTTCATCACCCTCAGAGAACCAACCATCAAGCAAGGGCAAGGATGATTTTTGGCTTACGTAAGCGCGGCCAAATTCCGCTGTCCCATGACCGCGTTCAACCTTACCACCTAAGCAGTGCATCATAACTTGTTGACCATAACATATTCCCAAAACTGGAACACCCATCTCGAAAACCGCACTCGGTGGGCGTGGAGATCCTTCGTCAATCACTGATGCTGGCCCACCAGACAAAATAATAGCCCTAGGGCTAAAATCTTTTAAAAAGTTTTCTGTTATTTTTTGAAATGGATGGATTTCGCAGTACACATTCAATTCGCGCAAACGCCTTGCAATCAGTTGAGTTACTTGACTGCCAAAGTCGATGATAAGTAATTTTTCATGCATATGTTCCATAGCCTCCGATATTCCGACCTTGAAAGAGGTTCAACCCAGCTGTAGATAAGAAATCAGTTTTTATGTCGTTTTTCCGTTCGAAACGGCGGAAAACAACGCCGTACATTGTATTATATGACTATTGTTTAATTTAGATTGAATAGGGGTTTTATAATGGTCGAAACAGCAGTTCGAAGATCACGCAGTGGGGGCGGCGCTGCGCGTAGAGCTGAACGCACAGCGATAAGTGTAGAAACAGAACGTTATATCGAACGCAACATTCCATTATACGAGTTATTAGATGAAGCCACACTTGAGCTAATTGAGTATAATGCTGAGACCGTGCTCGAAAAAATTGGTGTAAATTTTGTGGATAGTCCCGATGCTTTGGAACGCTGGCGTTCAGTCGGCGCAACGATTGAAGGCGAACGTGTACGAATCCCGCGTGGTTTGGCCCGCAAACTCTGCAAAACAGCGCCATCTAAGTTCGTTCAACATGCGCGAAATCCAGATCGTAATGTGGAAATTGGAGGGAAAACTCTAGTAACTGCGCCAGTTTATGGACCGCCTTTTGTACGTGACCGTGATGGTGGCCGGCGTTATGCTACTATCGCTGATTTTCAAAAATTCGTAAAGCTTGGGTATATGTCAAAATACCTTCATCATTCTGGTGGAACGGTTTGTGAACCTACGGATATACCTGTAAATAAGCGCCACTTGGATATGCTGATGGCGCATATGGTGTACAGCGACAAACCTTTTATGGGATCAGTGACTGAGCCTAGCCGAGCCCAAGATTCAGTTGATATGTGTGAAATCTTATTTGGAGAAGAATTCGTTCAAAATAATACTGTGATGACTTCCCTGATCAATATAAACAGTCCACTGACCTTCGACAGTATCATGATGGGCGCTTTGGAAGTGTTTGCCAAAAATAATCAAGCAAGCATTATCTCACCTTTCATTGTTGGCGGTGCCATGGCTCCAGTATCAATTGTGGGTACTCTGACTCAGGTTCTGGCTGAGGTTTTAGCTGGCATTGCTTATAGTCAAATCTTGAAGCCAGGTTGCCCAGTAATTTTTGGAACATTTGTGACTTCTATTGATATGAATTCTGGCGCGCCCACGTTTGGCACACCTGAGGCGAGTCAAATTCTTTATGGTGCCGGGCAACTGGCGCGGCGCATGGGCCTGCCATTTCGTTCAGGTGGGGGTCTCTGTGGCTCAAAACTGCCCGACGCACAGGCTGCTTATGAGACTGCAAACACATTAAATGCAGCCCTGCTTGGTGGCGTAAACTTTATGCTGCATTCTTGTGGCTGGCTCGAGGGAGGCTTGGTTGCATCGTTTGAAAAATTTGTGATGGATGCAGATCAGCTTGGTACATTGCACAAAATGGTATTGGTGTTGGTCTGTGATGAAAACGGTCAAGCTATGGATGCTATACGGGAAGTGGGTCCAAGTGGCCATTATCTTGGTTGTGAGCACACGCAAAATAACTTTAAGGCAGCATTTTGGCGATCAAACCTGTTTGACTACAAACCGTTTGAAACTTGGTATGAAGAAGGCGCGCGCGATACGTATGCGCTGGCGGCAGATAGGGTGACACTTCAATTGGCCACCTATCAACAACCGCCGCTTGACCCTGAGATTTTAGCCGCTCTTGAAAAATATGTTGCCGATAAAAAGGCTGCTATGCCGGACGCTTTTGTTTAGTTATTTTTTTAGTAAAGCATGAATAATTATATTTTTACTGGCACGAATGGAAAAACGCGCGGGCTAGGCCAGATGTGCTACGGGTTTAATGCATGGCTGGTATTCGTGACTGGGGGGTGGTTGTTTTAAGTGGCTGTGTTAAATTAGTCATAACTGAGGAACTTAATAATGCGCGATTTAAAAATCCCTGAACAACGGCATCCTGAAAAGGCAAAGGGTCCGGATAATCCACAGCCTAAAAAGCCGGCATGGATCCGTGTGAAAGCGCCTGTTGGACAGGGCTATCAAGAAACACGAAAAATTATGCGTGAACACAAACTTGTGACGGTCTGCGAAGAAGCGGGATGCCCCAATGTAGGAGAATGTTGGAACCAGGGCCATGCAACAATGATGATTATGGGCGAAGTTTGTACTCGCGCTTGTACCTTTTGTAATATTGCTACGGGAAAACCGCCTGAAGGTTTGGATGCTTTTGAACCCGGACGCGTAGCTGATGCAGTTAAAAAATTAGGCTTGAAACATGTTGTTGTAACATCTGTGGATCGTGATGATATTAAAGACGGTGGTGCTGCGCATTTCGCGCAAACCATTCGTGCCATCCGAAAGCAGGCACCAACCACCACAATTGAGATTTTGACTCCGGATTTTATTCGTTGTGAGTCAGAAGCCTTGGAGTTAGTGGTTGCCGCTAAGCCGGATGTATTCAATCATAATCTTGAAACTGTACCCGGCCTATATCCTGAAGTAAGACCGGGCGCCCGCTACTTTCACTCGTTGCGACTTTTGCAGCGTGTTAAGGAGCTTGATCCCACTATGTTTACTAAATCTGGTATCATGGTTGGGCTTGGGGAAGACCGCCAATCAGTCTATCAAGTTATGGATGACATGAGGGCAGCAAATATTGATGTTGTAACGATTGGCCAATATCTTCAGCCAACATTGAAACACCACCGTGTGGACCGTTTCGTGACACCAGAGGAATTCGCAAGCTATGAGCAGGCGGCAAAGGGCAAGGGGTTCTTGATGGTTTCAGCTACGCCACTTACCCGCAGTTCGTACCACGCTGGTGATGACTTCGCTAAAATGCAAAAAGCCCGAATAGCTACTAATGGTTTAACCAGTGTTCTGAGTTAATGTGGCTTTGGTGTGGATCAATACAGTAATAACCCTGAAATATTGGTAGCTTTCTACTTTCGGTTACGTTTATTAGTGCTTTTTTTAAATAAAAAACATAGGACTATGTAAAACGGACTTTGCCAATATAGGGTAGGTTTCTGTTACGCTGTGCGAAGTCAATTCCGTAACCTACAACAAATTCATCAGGAATTTCAAATCCTAAAAAGTCAGTTTTAATGTCAACTTCGCGGCGAGAAGGTTTATCGAGTAGAGCGATGGTTTTCATCCGCTTAGGCTGGCGGCGCATAATATGTTGAGTGACGTTTTTCATCGTATGGCCGGTGTCAACAATATCCTCTACAATCAACACATCTCTATTTTCAATGGTACCGCGAAGATCTTTTAAGATACGCACCTCACGCGAGCTTTCCATACCGTCACCATAACTACTCACTTCAAGGAAATCGACCTCAATCGGCAAGCTGATCTCACGTACTAGATCCGCGATAAATACGAAAGAGCCACGCAAAAGCCCTATCACAACCAATTTATCCGTATCAGAAAATTCAGTTTCAATTTCATCAGCTAATTGCTCAATACGAGCCGCAATTGACTTGGCTGAAATCATACTGTCGATGACATATGGTTTTTGTGACATTGTGCCCTCTTGAACTTCCTACTCGTTTCTACGACATCTAGATAACAGAGTCAGCGGAAAATAGCATGCCAACCCATAATGAAACGAGAATTTTACGATATTCAGCCCAGCAAATGTACGATTTGGTGGCTGATGTTGAGTCCTATCCTGAATTTTTACCTTGGTGTGCTGCCGCGCGCATTAAATCTGTGACTGTGGACGGAGATTCTACGGTAATGGCTGCGGATTTGGTCATCTCATTCAAAGTGTTTCGGGAACGTTTCAGCAGCAAGGTAGTTTTGCATTCTGAAAATTTTTTTATTGATACTGAATATTTAGATGGTCCCTTTAAGTATATGAAATCAAATTGGAAGTTTGAGGATGTGCCGGCGGGGTGCGCGGTTAGCTTTTTTGTTGATTTTCAATTTAAGAATGTAATTTTGCAAAGAGTTATTGGTTTGGTATTTAATGAGGCCATGCAGCGAATTGTCCGTGCTTTCGAAACTCGGGCTAACTCGCTTTACTCATGAAAAGGGTACTAAACTGGACTTCGTTGCATGATATAAGTCCATTTATGAAGAGTGATCGTAAGCTCTTTCGCCATGTGCTGATAGATCTAAGCCGGTATGCTCATCTTCTTCGCTTACCCTTAGTGGTGTAACTATTGCCACAAGCTTAACGAGCACGAATGTTACCACCACAGTGAAGACACCTACAATTGCTAAGCTACCCACTTGTGCGAACCAATTGCCTGCACCAAATACCGCAATCATGATCGTTCCAAAGATGCCACCGACGCCGTGAACGGCGAAGACGTCAAGTGTATCATCAATTTTAAAGCGATTACGCACCAGATTGACAGCTTCTTGACAAACAACTCCGGCTATAGAACCAATTATCAGGGCCTCGACTGGTCCCACAAAACCCGACGCGGGCGTGATGGAGGCTAAACCTGCAATGGTACCGGTGACCATGCCTACGAGTGAAGTCCTACCATATTTAATCCACTCCCACAGAGCCCAAGTTAATGATGCCGCAGCTGCAGATATGTGTGTGACTGTTAGGGCCATAGCTGCACCACCATCAGCAGCTAGCTGTGATCCACCATTGAAACCAAACCAACCCACCCAAAGCATTGCTGCTCCAATCATTGTGAGTATAGGGCTATGTGGTGGTGTTAAAGATTTAGGACCTAGCAAGACTGCAATGACCAAAGCGGCCAGCCCGGCTGTTTCATGAACAACTACTCCACCTGCAAAGTCTTTGAGACCAATTTCACCAAACAAGCCACCGTCTGATAAAATGCCGCCGCCCCAAACCCAATGCACAACGGGCGCGTAGTAAGAATGGTAAACCACAGAGAAAATCATTACAAATCTCTGTATTTGGTATGCGCCCACAACTAGGGCTGGTGTTATTATTGCGAATGTCATTTGAAATGTAATAAAAACAGTCTTTTAAAAATGGTCTCAGCTCCTTCTGTTGAGGCATTGACACCGTTAAGGAAAATATGGCTAAACCCACCCCAAAAGCCTGAGTTGCCGTCTCCAAAGGCAATAGAATAGCCGAACGCGAGCCACAATAAGCTCATTAGGCATGCAATGCCAAAGCACTGCATGAAGACGCTGAGCACGTTCCGTCCCCTCACCAGCCCACCGTAAAACAATGCAAGCCCGGGCAGGGTCATAAAGAGAACCAATGCCGTGGCGACGATAATCCAAGCTGTATCAGCTGCGTTCATGATATCCTCCAAAACGAATTGGAGGTTTTTCATAGGCGACTTCAAAAGAAAAGCCCCAACCTCTCCGAACCCCACATTTAGAGCCAGTATTTTAATAATGCGTAAAAATTAGGCTTTAAATAGAAAGGTCAGTGCAATCAATAAGCTGTTTTTAAAACCTTAGAGATTAATTCCAAGGCATGATTTGTTGCAAATTTTCGGACCTCGGCGCGTCCTATGGCACCAAATTCAACAGTTTCGCTATGAGCCATCTGCGATGACTTAAGTGCAAAGCAAACTCTGCCTTCGGGTTTGAACTCTGTGCTGCCGGGCCCTGCAATACCGCTGACTGAAACGGCAATATTGGCTCCAGCAGCAGCTAACGCACCGATCGCCATCTCCTCCACAACAGGTTCGGATACTGCCCCATGAGCTTGCAGGGTTGCCGGTAAAACCCCCAAGAACTCTGGTTTTTGCCGTGTTGGAATAGGTAACAAATCCCTGTTCAAAAATGGTAGAGCATCCTGCAATATCGGTCAAAGCCGCGCTGACCATACCCCCAGTACAGCTTTCTGCACAGGTTATTTTTAACTTGGAAAATTTAGCTAGTGAAACAATATCATCGGCTAACGTCATGATAAAGATATCATAACCAAAACGATAACTGCTGCAGCCATCAGGCCTGCAATGATATCATCGAGCATGACCCCAATTGGGCCAGTTTGGCGATCTGCCCAGCCGATGATCCATGGCTTCCAAATGTCGAACAGGCGAAACAGGGCAAAGGCCGCGATCCAGCCAGGCCACATTACATGAATTGGAATGTCGCTGTTCCATGCTGCAAAGGATAGAGGCATCAGGGCGATCCATTGGCCCACCAGTTCATCCACAACGATTTCTGATGGGTCATGATCGTCGGACCCTTCGGTCATCTTGGAAGTGGCCCACCAGCCCTTAAAAAACGCAGTGATTGTGCCAATGAGCAAAAGCGGGAAGCCGCCAATAATATGAACCAACCACGCCCAAGGTAGGGCAACAAACGAGCCCCAAGTGCCAGGTGCAGGACGGATATATCCAATCCCCATAAGGGTACCGATCATTGTTGCAATTTTCATAATTTCACTGTTGCGTTGAGCTGCAATACCTTCATTCTCGTCCTGTAAAGCCTAATTGTTCCGTAGTGGTGGCTTTGACAGATACTTGATCAATATCAATCCTAGTGCATTTTAGCGCCATGTTTTCACGCATCATTTCTGCGTGTGGGCCAATCTTTGGGGATTCGCAGATTATAGGTGCAGTCAAGATGATTCAATACTGAAACCACGCTCTTTGCAGCCAAAGAACAGCATGTTTCGAAGAAATATCTCAGAGGAAGCGTCTTTCCATTGTGGATCTGATGGGGGAAACGCATTGTCCAATATCGCCCGCGCTTAAAGCGCCAAAAATGGCATCTGTCACCGCATGCATAGCCTACATCAGCATCAGAATGCCCTCAGCCAGCGCTTTTGTATGACTAATTTCTACGCCGCATTTAAGGTTACACTATCCTGTTCCAAATTGATGCACATCAAAACCATTGCCCACGCGTAGTTTCATTTTACCCCGCAAAATTTGTTCAGCCCGCGCAAAATCACCGGGCAGCGTTACTTTTATATTATCTTGTCTCCGGCCGGCAGGACGTCGTGGCCGGCGGCGCGCCGGTCTACGGCATGAGCGGTATCCCGAGAGACCTTGTGGGCGGTTCGAATAATCTCATAGGCAAAACACTGTGGAGTTTGTGCTCTAAAGACTTGTGTTCGGTCAATTGTGCCTAATACCTGATCCGTTCCGAACCAAAGGGTATCTTGAACGGACACAGCAGGTGCTGCGGCTCCCTTTGTTAGCATGGCTGCAATGCAATCTGACAAGAGATTTTGATCCAAACAGGGCCGCGCGGCATCGTGAAGCAACACATAGTCGGGTGCTAGCGGCTCAATAGCAGACAAACCGCTCCGTACTGAGTCGTCTCGATTTGGTCCGCCCGCAAAGCATCGTACCTCAGGGGGCAGCTTTGACAGTAAATCAATATCCTCGATACTATGGACAACCACAACCTCTGATACCAAAGGGTGAACTAGAAAAGGTTCAATAGCCCATAAAATTAGTGGTTTTCCAATAAGATTCTGCCATTGTTTTGGAACTGGACCACCAGCTCGTGTACCGCGCCCAGCCGCGAGCACAATCGCGATAGTTTTGGATACATCTGTCATAGGTTGTGCTTATATCTTTTGATTTTTTGCATGCAATCCTTGGTTTTGGATAGATTTTTGCTTAATTTTTGTGCAAATGTATAAAAAAGCGGATATAACGTGACGAAGGGCTTGTCGCGTCTCCATATGATGTGCGCTTAAGAAGTAGTAGTAAAGGGCCATGTGAAAATAGTACTAGGTAATCAAGATGTTAAACCACCCGTCTTACTGGCCCCCCTGGCCGGAATTACAGATGTGCCGTTTCGCAACTTAGTGCAATCTTTTGGTGCAGGGCTTGTCGTGTCGGAGATGGTGGCAAGCCATGAGATGGTCCAAAAAAAGACTGGTGTTAGGGAGCGGGCTGAGCTTGGCTTTGGAATTGGCAATACTTCGGTGCAAATCGCAGGCTGTGAGGTCCACTGGATGGTGGAGGCTGCGCGTATGATTGAGGCCAATGGTGCAAAAATTATTGATATTAACATGGGCTGCCCAGCCAAAAAAGTGACTAATGGTCAATCAGGCTCCGCGCTAATGCGTACGCCTGACTTCGCCTTGGAGCTCGTGCATGCTGTGGTGAAAGCCACCAATTTGGATGTGACCTTAAAAATGCGACTGGGGTGGGATGACAATTCCCTTAATGCACCTGATATTGCAGCGCGCGCTGAAGCGGCTGGGGTTAAGATGATCAGTGTCCATGGCCGTACTCGGTGCCAGTTTTATAAAGGGGTAGCTGATTGGGCAGCTATCGCTAAAGTGAAGCAGGCTGTATCAATCCCGGTTATCGCCAATGGTGATATTGTGGATGTCGCCTCCGCGCGTTTGGCGCTCTCGCAGTCCGGTGCTGATGGCATTATGGTTGGGCGCGGTGCACAGGGTGCGCCTTGGCGTTTGGCTGAAATATCTGCATTGCTTTATGGTACGCCTGAGCCAAAAATCCCGAGTGGTGCGGAGCTGGCCGAGCTTATCATCTGCCATCACCAAGCTATTTTGGCCTTTTATGGTAATGTATTGGGCCTGAAAAATGCGCGTAAACACCTTGGTTGGTATCTTGACGGTTTGGACACCCTGCCAGAACTGCGGCAATCTTTGCTCCGCTCTTTGGATCTTACGGAAATTTATAAGTTAATTTGGCAGGCGGTAGAACGCCCTAGCGCGAAGGTGGCTGCGTGATAAGATTTCAAGATCTTTGGACCCAACTGCCGATACCGAGTTTGGTGATCGGGAGTGATAACAGCATTCGAGAGATCAATCCGGCTGGTGAGCAGTTTCTAGGTATCTCATCTAAAGTTGTTTTGGGACAGCATGTTTGGAATTACCTGCGCGGTGAGGATTTATTGCCTGCAGGGATAGATCGTGCCCGCGCATTAATGCGCCCCATTGTGATTGGGGAAGTTGCTGCCCATGGCCGAAACACTGAGGCGCGCACTTGCGCAGCGCATGTGTGCCCGCTCAACGGGAGTGAGCAACAGATTCTAATTTTACTCATTGCGTATGAAACAATGGGCAATTCTGGAAACGGGCCTGCGCCAGTGCTGGCTGCTCATTCTGCAATTGGTATGGCTGAAATGCTGGCTCATGAAATTAAAAACCCCTTGGCAGGGATTACCGGTGCTGCACAGTTTCTGTCCATGTCCCGGCCAACCGAAGATCATGAGATGACCGATCTTATTGTAGAGGAATCCAAGCGGATTGTTGCGTCTGTTAGATCAGGTTGAGCAGTTTGGTGATGTCACGCCACCAAACTGCGGAGTAGTTAATATTCATGATGTCTTAGATCAAGCCGTACGGTCAGCTACGTTTGGTTTTGCGGGAAATATTGAAATTTCTAAAAATTATGACCCATCCTTGCCAAATGTTTGGGCTGATTCAAATCAATTGGTACAGGTATTTTTAAATCTGATCAAAAACGCCTGTGAAGCTTTATGGGATGAGGGAAAAATATCTGTACGGACTTATTATGATGCTAACTTGCGCTTGGTGATGCCCGATAGCAAAGGCCAGCGTTTGCCGTTGCACGTTGATATAATGGACAATGGACCAGGCTTACCTGATGGGCTTGCAAGGCATATATTCGAGCCTTTTGTATCGTCAAAAAGCAATGGTAAAGGCTTGGGGCTAGCTTTAGTGTCAAAAATTGTGGCGCAGCATAGTGCTTGGATTAGTGTTGCGTCGCGACCCGGTCAAACAATTTTCAGAATATCATTGCCCGTTAAAAAAGAGAAAAATAAGGAATAACACCATGGATGGAACGGTTTTAATCGCGGATGATGATCGCACAATTCGCACCGTTTTAACTCAGGCATATACCCGTGCGGGCTGTAAAGTTCATGCGACCTCGTCACTTAACACCCTGATGCGCTGGGTTGAGGATGGCAAAGGCGACTTGATAATTTCTGATGTGGTCATGCCCGATGGAAATGGCCTGGAGAATTTGCCAAAGATTACTAAAATAAGGCCAAATTTGCCGGTGATTATCATTTCAGCTCAAAATACTATTGTTACGGCCATCCGCGCTAATGAGGCGAAGGCTTTTGACTATCTGCCCAAACCATTTGACCTGCCCGAATTGATGCGCCGGTCGGCTAAGGCTTTGGAACATCGGCCACGGGCACAATCGGGTATAGCATTTGTGACAAATCCGGACTTAGAAATTCCTTTGGTTGGGCAATCTCCGACAATGCAAAACCTGTATCGATTGATTGCGCGTACGATGAACGCCTCAGCGCCTATTTTAGTTTTAGGCGAGCCAGGGACTGGCAAATCAGTGATCGCAGCCAGCCTGCATGATTTTTCTAACCGGGCTCACCTGCCACTTGTGATTCTGGATCCAGAGATGACTGCGCACCAGTCTACAATAAACGATGCTATCAAAAGAGCAGGGGCGGGAACCTTGATTTTGGACGGTGTGTCGGATCTCAACCTCGAAGCTCAACTTAGAGTGCTGCACACATTGGGCGAACTAAGTGAACGGTCTGCACGTTTGATTTCCATTGCAGGGCCCAATATTATTGCTGATGTGCAAAATGGGAGTTTTAGAAATGATTTATTTTTTAGAATTTCAAGTTTGCAACTGACAGTACCATCCTTGCGTGAACGGGTTGAGGATATATTGGTCTTGGCCCAACATTTTATTAACACTGCTGAGACAGCTACTGAGTTTGAATTCAGCGCCTCTGGGGTGGGGGTATTGCGCGGTTTTGACTGGCCTGGAAATGTTCGCCAATTACAAAATGTGATGGGACAGCTGATGATGGAGTCGCCAAATGCGATTTTTGATGGCCCTGCAGTGCAAGAAGTTCTGAAAAAATGTGGACCTTTCATTAGTATGAACGAGCTTTCCCCCTTCCAGAAATTGGGAGATTCGGTTGAGCAGCATGTGCAGAGATATTTTGATCAGCATGGAGCAACTTTGCCGCCTGCAGGTGTTTATCAGAGAATATTGCGTGAAATAGAGATCCCATTGATTGAGATAGCACTGACTGCTTCGTTGGGTAACCAGGCTAAGTGCGCTGATCTTCTTGGGATTAACCGTAATACTTTAAGTAAGAAGATTAATGATCTTGAGATTGTAGTTACACGTCGTCGCAAATTGATGTAAAAACGCAACAAGCGTTGCATTTTGGCAAAGAATCGAAATGTAGTACCGCGATGTAGTAAAAAAGGGTAGCCAAAATGCGCCATGGCTTTGTCAGTTCTCTTTTAGATAGGATTGCTGATCTACGTGAGAGCGCGTCATTCAATTCTGGTCTAACATTTGGATTAGTCGTAACTGGGCCAATGCTAGTTTTTCTCACATTCTACCTCATGCAGCCTATTCAGGGTGGTCGGGGGTATTTGAGATTTGTCCTAACGGCTGATTTTGTCTATATCTTATTTATTACAACTTTATTGATCCGCCGCATAGTGCAGTTGGCCGCTGATCGACGTGCGGAGTCTGCGGGTTCGAGATTGCATTTTCGCTTGACTACTGCTTTTGGAGTGATTGCTCTATTTCCTACTGTCTTGGTCGCTATATTTGCAGTGTTATCGATTAATCAAGCTCTTGAAGGTTGGTTCTCAGAACGGGTGCGCAGTGCAGTTGGTGCGTCACTTAGCGCAGCCCAAGCTTATCAAACCCAGATCCGGAATGGATTGATGGCTGATACACGGGTTTTTGCGCAGCAATTGAACGACTTTAACAACAACCGATTTCAAAACGGTAACATCGATACTGACAGTCAGTTGAGTCCTGAATTAACGCGCCTTCAAACCGAATTTGAGCGTGGTCTGAAGGAAGTATATATCATCAACAATATGGGGGAACTGCGGTTACGTGGGGCGTCATCGTATTTGTTTGGCTATGAAAAACCAACCCTTAGGCAAATTAAGCAGGCCGAAGGGCCAGAGGTTTTGATTGTAACGGATTTAGTAGGTAATGAACTGCGAGCACTCATTCGGCTGAGTAATTATTCAAACCACTATTTATATCTTACCCGCACGATTGACGGCTCACTTTTGGGCCTACTGGAGGACACTACGGAGACTGCGACTTACTACAACCAGCTGGAGACAGAACGCGGGCGCCTACTGTTTGATTTTGGGCTTTTATATTTGGCTTTTGCTGTAATTTTGATTCTGACTGCGACTTGGCTCGGTCTCTGGTTTGCTGAGCGGTTGGCTAGCCCGGTGGGGCGGATGGCCGCGGCTGCTCAGAAAGGTTGGGGCTGGGGATCTTGGACGCGCGTATTGAAAACATCAAAGGCGATGATGAGATTGCGATGCTTGCGCACTATTTTAATCAGATGACCCATCAATTGAAAGGTCAACGCGATACTTGATCCAAAGTGCAGAACAAGCGGATCGCCGACGCAGGTTGTTTGACTCTGTTTTGGCTTCTGTAACTTCTGGCGTTATTGGGTTGGATCAATCCGGCCATATCATTTTTTTCAACAAATCTGCGCAGCGAGTATTGGACTTAGCTGAGGTTTCAAAGCTATCGTTATTGGCGAATTCCGTACCAGAATTCAGTGAGATTGTAGATGATTTTTGTTCTGGGGTTTCGGATGTGGCACAACGCGAAATTCGTCTGGTACGGCGCGGTAAGCTGGAAAACCTTTTGGTGCGGATTGCTCTGCGTACAAATGAGTTATCAGAGGAAGAAGGCTATGTGATAGCTTTTGAGGATGTCACCGAGATGAAAGTTTACATGCACAACAACTAGTCGTGCGTGGTCTAGCGCATGAGATAAAGAATCCATTAGGTGGATTGCGTGGTGCTGCACAATTATTAGAACGTAAACTTTTCGCCAAAAGTGGGTAAAGATTCTGATCAGCTGGAGAATATGACCGATGTGATTGTGCGCCAAACTGACGAGTTGCGGCGCATTGTTGATGAGTTTTCACAGTTCGCTCGCATGCCCGAACCTGACCGCAGGCCCACAGATTTTGGTGATTTTCTGCGTGGCTCGATCCTGCTGCAAGAAAGTGGCCAGCCGAATGTTAGTTTTACGTTAAACCTGCCAAATGGAAAGCTTTGGATTGATGCAGATTCATCTATGATTGGTCGGGCGATCACTAATCTGTTAAAAAATTCTGGTGAGTCTATTGAAGAAGCATTAAAAAAATCTCCTAAACGCAAGGGTGAAATTCGGGTGGTGGCTTCTCAAACTGATCGTTCAGTGGTGCTTACAGTTGTCGACAATGGGACTGGGCTACCCGAAGATAGGTCACGTTTGCTCGAGCCTTATGTGACCAACCGACAGTCAGGCACAGGGCTGGGCCTGTCGATTGTGGTTAAAACGATTGAAGAACATGGCGGTACGTTTTCATTGTCTGATGCTGAGCCTTTTGGAGATGGTGCAATGCCCGGAGCGCAAGCGGTGATTAAACTGCCGAAACTCAAACAGACTACCGCACAGAGCGTAGCCTTAGGAAAAACAACATGACTGATATTTTGATTGTAGATGACGAACGAGATATCCGTGAGCTGATCTCAGACATTCTGATCGATGAAGGCTACAAGACCCGCTTGGCTGGCACGTCGGACGCAGCGATGCGCCAGATAGCTGACCAACGCCCCGCGATGCTCGTCCTCGACATCTGGCTCAAAGACAGTGCCATGGATGGCATAGATATTTTAAAGTCGGTAAAAGCCAATTATCCTGACATCCCGGTCGTAATTATATCAGGCCATGGGAACATAGAGATAGCAGTTGCAGCAATCAAACAAGGGGCGTTCGACTTTATTGAAAAGCCCTTCAACATTGACCAGTTAATCGTAGTCATACGGCGAGCGATGGAGGTAGCTAATCTCCGCAGTGAGAATACGGCCCTCCGCAGCCATTACCATCCTCCACTTGAACTTATTGGCCAGTGCGCTGCGTACAAAACGCTAAAAAGCAATCTTGATAAGGTAACAAAATCTAATGGTCGGGTGCTTCTGACAGGGCCATCGGGGGTTGGGAAAGAGACTTCTGCTCGCTTTATTCACGTCAATTCAAACCGTGCAGATATGCCGCTTGTTGTGGTTAACTGTGCCTCTTTGGATACAGAAAATGCAGACTTAAAGCTGTTTGGGGGGAGAGCAGACTCTGGAAATTTACACGTTGGCCTGCTTGAATCAGCGCATAATGGTATATTGTTTTTCGATGAAATTGCCAATCTGCCTTTTTCGGTGCAGGGAAAGCTGTTGCGAGTTTTAGTTGATCAAAGTTTCACTCGCGTGGACAGTAGCAGTGAACAAAAGATAGATATTCGCGTTATTTCAGCAACCTCACGTGATCTGCAGCATGAAATTAATGCGGGTACCTTTCGTGAAGAGTTATTTCATCGGTTGAATGTAGTTCCGATTGCAGTGCCAAGTCTTGAAGAGCGGCGTGAAGACATTACCGTGCTGGCTGAGCACTTCTTGATTGAGTTTCATGAAAAACTTGGTCTACCGAAGCGGGCGCTTAGCGATGCTGCGGCTACAACTTTGCAAAGCATGGTCTGGCCTGGAAATATCCGTCAGTTAAAGAATGTGGTTGAGCGGGTGTTGATTATGGGGCCATCAAAAAATTTAATTGAGCCTGAAGAGTTGCCTAGTAGTAACGGCATCATTGACAGCAAAGATGGCCAAATTGTCCTTTCTGGCAGTGTTGCAACTTTTTCTTTACGTGAAGCACGTGAGTTGTTTGAGCGTGAGTATTTGTTGACCCAAATCAATCGCTTTGGTGGTAATATCAGTCGTACCGCCAGCTTTGTGGGCATGGAGCGCTCCGCGCTACACCGCAAGTTGAAATCTCTTGGGGTAGTGACTTCAAACAGAAGTGGGAGTCTCATATCTGGTTTAGATGAGTGATAAATCCAATAATTGACCTGCAGCGTCTTGTCTGACACACCAAGAGAAAGAATTATTTCTGATCTCAAGGGGGCCTAACCCATGAAGGTGATCATTTGCGGAGCTGGGCCAAGTCGGATGGCAAATTGCACGCCATCTTGCCAGTGAAAAAAATGACGTAACTGTTGTTGATCGTAATCCTGACCTGGTGCGTCGAGCGACTGATTCTCTTGATGTACAGGGAATCGTTGGTTTTGCTAGCTATCCGGACATTTTGGCACGCGCCGGCGCTGATGATGCAGATATGGTGATTGCGGCCACTCATTCTGACGAAGTGAATATGGTCACCTGCCAAGTTGCGCATTCCGTGTTTAACATTCCGCGTAAGATTGCTCGTCTGCGTTCGCAAAGTTATTTGGATGCCATCTACTCGGATCTCTACAGGCGTGATCATCTGCCAATTGATGTGGTGATTAGTCCTGAGAAAGAAGTTGCAGAAGCCGCATTACGGCGTTTGCAGACGCCAGCAGCTTTTGAAACTGAGTTTTTCTTTGGTGGCTATGTTCAAATGCTGGGCATCACGCTTGATGACAAATGTCCGGTGTTGAACACACCGCTCAAACAGCTGTCCGATCTGTTTTCAACGCTCTCGACTGTTGTTGTGGCCATCAGGCGCGAGGGTACGCTGTTTGTACCCAGCTCTGGTGATCAACTGTTTTCGGAGATTCGTGCTATATTTTTATACAAAAGCATGACGTCCAGCGCGCGCTTGAGGTATTTGGTAAAACCACTCATGCTCAGGACCGGGTTGTAATTATAGGTGGTGGTAATGTGGGCTTTACTGTGGCCAAACACCTTGAAAATCGCAGTAGCCGTATTCGTGCCAAGGTGATTGAAATAGATCGTGAAAATGCTGAACATGCAGCAGAATTATTAGAAAAAACTATTGTATTGCACGGTGACGGCTTGGATGCAGAGATGTTGGCTGAGGCCAATATTGAGCGTTCTGATGTTATCTTAGCGTTAACTGATGATGATAAAACCAATCTCTTGGCAGCTATTCGTGCCAAGTCAATGGGTTGTCCCTTAGCTATTTGTTTGATCAATGACCCTTCGATGGTGCCCCTTTTGCATGCTATGGGCATTGACGCCTATGTAAACCCAAGAGCGACCACAGTGTCATCTATTTTGCGTCACATCCGACATGGTCGGGTGCGGGGGGTGTATTCGATTGGTGATGCTGAGGGTGAAGTCATTGAGGCCCAAGTTATGTCAACCTCAACCATTTCTGGTCAATATATCCGTGATATTGAGTTTCCTGAGGGGGTTTTGGTGGGGGCAGTTCGCAAAGGGCCCAAAATCCTTAAACCGTCTGGATCTCTGCGCATTGAGGAAGGGGATCACGTGGTGTTATTTGCGCTTGCAGCAGACGTAGGCGAAGTAGAACGGCTGTTGCAAGTTACCGTTGACTTTTTCTGAAGATGTGGCGGCATTTTCAAAAATTACCGCTGGCAATCTCCCTACCAGGTATTCTTATATTGATGATGATGATCCCATCACTTCATGGGTTTTATGCAGGCAATGTGCATCAGGGCCGCACGTTTTTTTATGCTGTGCTCTTAGGTCTTTTTGCACTAATATTTTTGAACTTTTCGCTAAAAGGTGCTCATTTCTCTGCTCATCGGCATACGCAACTTTGGTCACTTTTCGCTTTTTACCTTGGGTTCCCCATTCTTTTAGCTGTTCCCTTACATGAGGTTGCTGCATCTGGGAGTTTTATTAATTCTTATTTGGATATTGTAAGCACGGTCACCACTACTGGGTTACCGGTCTTTTCCACCGGCGCTTTGAGCGAGACTTTAGTGATTTGGCGCGTGTGTTTGGGTTGGGCCAGTGGTTTTCTGATGTGGGTTTTTGCATGGTCGTTGTTTGCGCCTTTAAACCTCGGCGGGTTCGAGCATTTGGGTTCGCGCGGCTCGGCAAGTAGTTTTTATACAATTGGATCAACGGGTAAAACGCGCTTACCAGCAGAAAAGTTTTGGCGTGAAGCCTTTCGTCTTGCGCCTATATATCTTTGGATCACAGCTACTACATCACTAGCGCTCTTAATTTTAAGTGGTGACCCCGCCTTTGCAATCTTGCGAGCGATGGCCACTATAGCGACCTTTGGCCTCGAAATTCCTGGACATTCTGGAGTCGGTTGGTCCGGTGAAGTTATTTTAATGGTGGTTATGGTATTTGCTTTGTCGCGTGCCACTTTTTCCAATCGGTTTACTAAAACCCCGAAATGGTATTTTTTTCGTGATCCGGAACTTCAAGTAGCAGTTATTTTAATAACGGGCGCCATACTTTTATTGTTCTGTATGCAGTGGCCCAAATTAACTGGAGCGACCGGCTACGTCAAAGCAATATGGGGTTTTCTGTTTACCAGTCTATCGTTTCTCAGTACTACTGGGGTGATATCAGAATATTTCCCAAGCGCACTGCTTGAGTCCAGTAAAGCCTACTTTGTCATTGGTACTTTGGCTATGTTTGGCGGCGGTGTGGCCACAACGGCTGGTGGTATAAAGCTTCTGCGGGTTTATATTTTGGCCAGGCACTGCAAGGCTGAAGTGGACCGATTGATAGCCCCCACTCAGGTGATTTCAGGTCAGAGTGAAAAACTATTAACTTCGCATCATAATGCAATGTTGGCTTGCGTATTTTTGATGCTGTTCATTTTGGTTTTTGCGGCCATAACACTGGGCTTAACGCTGACAGGTAGCAGCGTGGATGACGCGTTGCTACTTACCCTAGCTACTCTAACGAACACTGGGCCTATAGCGCAGGGCGTGGGTGCCCTAGCGAATACGGGTTTAGAGCTAGGGACTGATGCAAAACTAATTTTAGCTTTAGCGATGATCTTTGGTCGACTGGAGGTTTTAGCTCTTTTGGCGCTGCTGAACCCTGACATTTATCGCTAGTGTAACCATCTAAGTTGTATTGGCACTAGAATCTCCCCGAAAACACCTACATAAACACCCAGACAGTATAATTATTTTTGTGTCTCAGAAAACAAGAGGGCTAATCAATGGCTTCAGATAAACAAAATTTACAAGATGCATTTCTTAATCAAGGTGAAAAACTAAAGTGCCCATTACAATTTTTCTAATTAATGGTGTTAAATTACAGGGTGTTATTACCTGGTTTGATAATTTTTGTGTACTATTGCGCCGTGATGGTGCCTCCCAATTGGTTTATAAACATGCGATATCAACTATTATGCCAGCACAATCCATTTCGCTCTATGATGGTGAAGAATAACCGTTGATGGGCAACGGATTGGATATTAAAACCCACGCTTGGGTTTTACACCCTGACATCAAAACAGATTACTCGCCCCGCGCGGCATCAGATGCTTTGGCTGAGGCCCTGGCTTTGGCCCATGCTTTGCCGGGATTGAGCGTTATGGGTGAGATGGTGGTTCGTTTGCCTCGCGCGCACCCCGGCAAACTATTTGGTAAGGGTAAGATTGCTGAATTGGGTGACTTGTTTAAGGGTGCAGATGTTGAATTAGTTTTGGTTGATGGGCATGTGTCGCCTGTGCAGCAGCGGAATTTGGAGAAAGACTGGGGCGTGAAGATTCTTGATCGTACCGGCTTAATCCTCGAGATTTTTTCTGATAGGGCCCGAACGCGCGAAGGCGTGCTTCAGGTTGAGATGGCTGCTTTGAGCTATCAGCGCACCCGTTTAGTACGTGCATGGACCCACCTTGAACGCCAACGTGGCGGGCTTGGGTTTGTGGGTGGACCTGGTGAAACCCAAGTTGAATCAGACAGGCGTGCAATTGATATTCAATTGGTTCGTTTGCAAAAACAGCTGGATAAAGTTGGTAAGACTCGTGAGCTGCACCGTATTGCTCGCGCTAAAGTTCCCTATCCGATTGTAGCTTTGGTTGGCTATACCAACGCTGGTAAATCTACATTATTCAATCAGATGACCGGAGCTAAAGTTTTTGCCAAAGATATGCTATTTGCAACTTTGGATCCAACTATGCGCGCTGTGCAGCTGCCTAGCGGAATGGATATCATTTTGTCAGATACGGTTGGATTTATTTCGGATTTGCCGACGGAGCTGGTAGCGTCATTTCGTGCTACCTTGGAAGAAGTAACTGCGGCACATTTGGTGGTGCATGTTCGAGATATTTCTCATCCTGAAACGTTGGATCAGGCCAAGGACGTTGAGACCATTTTGGAAACCCTCGGTTTAGCTCAAGATGTTCCTAGGATTGAGTTGTGGAATAAGACTGATATGCTTGACGAGGGAGCCATTGAAGCTTTGATGAATTTAGCAGAGCGAGCCGATAATGTGTTTATGACTTCTGCCCTCACTGGTGCAGGAATACCTGAATTTTTGAGAGCCGTATCCCTTACTCTAACACCGTATAAATCCTCCTCAGAGTTACTTTTGAGCTACTCTGAAGGCAAGCAACGGGCGCGATTATTTGACCAAGGTATAGTTACTGCCGAGCGGCAAACAGACGATGGCTACGCAATAACAGTATTATGGACTGCGCGGCAAAAGAAAGTTTTTATGGACCAATATTTTCCAAAGCTGGACTGAGTGTAGTAACGCCTGTGGCTCCGGCCCGTGCCAAGCTTTCATCCAATGACATGGGTACATATTCGCCCCGTCGCCACAGCTCAGCTAGGTTGTCATAATGGCGTGAAAGTGGGTGACCGCTTTGCCCAGTTGAAATGATAAATACAGAACTGTTAGGATCTGCAAAGTCATAGACGCCACGGTAAGCACCGGCGTGCACGTTCAGGTACGGATTTGGACCTGTACCAATTGTTTTTCCTCGTTGAAGAGTATTGTCCCCGCCGGAAGTGGAATGACGAATGTTAACAAACCATTTGAGTACTGGGATTTTACCCAAAACTGGGTGATCGTGCGTAGCTTGATGCGCCTCGCCCCAACGTAGCCCGTTGATATCATTTGAATATGTATTTAACAATTCAGTTAAAGCGTCATCTAATGCCAACTGTGCCATGGCCGCACAGGTTTCAATGGGTTCGGATTGTACAACATCACACCATTGTCCGGCGCCATCAATATTGCGGTAAACCCGTTCGATGAATAACGGTTTTACTTGAGAGAACTCTTTAGACAAAGGCCCAAGCTCATCCTGAACCAGTCTGACTTGTAGAGCTCTTATCCAGGCAGAATATATCAAAGGTTCCGGCAAATGTTCATTCATTTCACCGTTCCAGTTGGCTAAAAGGTTTAGCGCGACCTTCCGCTGCTCTAGCAGCCTATTAAAAGGTGTTCCCTTTGATTGAAACCACAGTTCCGCACCGATCAAAGGCAGAATTGTGCGTGCAGTGGAAGAAATGCTATCTAACTGTGCTTCTATAAAACTGTCACGCGTATGCGCCTCACGGTTTTGCATTAAGCGGACCCAGCGTTGCACGCGCTGCGTATCGCTCCAATCGTAGCTGATATGCTCAGGAAACGGCCGGTCAATGTATTTGTTGTTAGTATTTCCTAATACGCCACCAGTTGGGTTGAGGAACACCGGATTAACGGATTGATCAAACATTCCTTGCCAGCGGTTTACTGAAAGCCAACCCGCAGTAGGCATCCGCCCCCTTGATTGGTTCCGAGGATCGCGTTTTGGTAAGGCACCAATGGTACGCATGGCAATCTGATTTTTATCTGCTAAGCCACTGTTAGACGAGCTACATAGGCACGTGACGCTTTCATAGCTGATTGTACAGAGTGTGACGCCATAATATCAAAAGCTGCTTCAATTGATGTGTCATGAGCAGAGAGCAATGTCCAAGCCACTGAAGTAACATATCCCTCAGGCGTAATAGCGCCCAAATTATAATGGTTGGAGGGCAACACTGGGCCATTTTCTGTCCAAAGAAGGTCAATGGTAATCGATGTGCTATCTTTAATCTTAATAATACTTTGTTTTTTAATAAAGGGCACAAATTCATTTAAAGATAGGTATTCGTTTGGATTGTCCGGATTTACTTTTTCTATATAGACATCAGTATCATCTATATTTGCGGTCGTTAGACCCCAGCCAAGATGTGCTGATCTGCCGACTAAGACTACTGGAACCCCAGGAATAGTCCCCCCAATCACACCACCGGTTTCAAGTTCTAGCCTAGCCAAATACCATATAGATGGCGCAGTTAGGCTTAGATGTGGATCATTGGCCAACAAAGTACCACGGCTGGCGCTACGGCCTGGTAAGGCCGCCCATGCATTTGATGCTCCAGATAAGGCGATGGGCTTAAAAGGTGAAAAGGCCTGCTGTGGCATATTTTCGTTAGCTTGAAGCCTCGGCAGGGTAGGGAACAGGCTGGCAAAATCGTTTAATACCGCCTGACCTGGCCCAGGCACATCGGGCAAAATATCCTTGAGCCTGTCATTATCGAGGATCAACGACAATCGCGCACGCAAAACTTCACTTTCTAAATGGCTTGACATTTGTAAGCCCATTAATTTGATAATTGCTAAACTATCGGCTGGGGACCAGCGTGCTATTGCATTTGAAAATATAAAGAACTCTGGAGCACCTCTTCCTAGTGCCCCCGAATTAATTTCTTTTAGTCGCGCATTAACGCCCTGTGCGTAAGCATTAAGTTTTAGCTGCGTACTAGGGCGGAGTGCAGAGACAGAATTATGTGCAGCACCATATATCCCCAAGCGACGCACAACCTTATCAATTGATAAGGTTTTTTTACCAGATAGTTCTGAAAGGCGCCCTTGTGCCGTCCGTCGGAGCATTGTCATTTGCCATAATCGATCTTGTGCGTGTACATATCCAAGAGCAAATAATGTATCATGGTCATTGGTAGCAAAAATATGTGGAACGTTGGCAGTATCGCGGACTACTTCAGTTTTGGCGATCAAATGTGAAAACTGAACTGTTTTGTTATAATTTGGCAAAGACTGTGATAGAAAAAAATAGACAAAAAATAGTATTAAAACGCTAAAGGCTGCAACGCTTAGAGTGATGCGCACGAGCCATACAAAAATACGTTCCATAGTCTACTTTCATTCATGCTACATTTAAGAGTTTAACTGGTCGCACAATCCATGGTCACCACTAATTAAAAATTTATTATTTATAATTAATATAAATTTTAAAAAGTGTGATGGCATAAATATTTAAAGTCGATAATAGGAGCTAGTCCAGAAATTTTAGTGAGATTAAGGGATAATTCGGGTGTACTTCGTTCCGTCTAAAGTGGCGCCAAGGCGAATGCCCGCTTGCGCAAACATTATAGCGATAACTGGGCTTGAACGCGTTGTTGTATTGGCCGAAAGAGAATTGGCACTGTCTTGAAATACGTACTCAACATTTGCGCCTACTGCCCAACCTCGGGATGTTCTAAAGTCACGCAAGGCATTATCCGTCATGAAAAATAAAACATGAGCGAATTGCTGTGATCCTATTTGAAATCCTATACTTGCGCTTACAGCAGAGTAGTAATCTACATTAGCATCGTTTATCCGTAGCGCTCCACGGCCAAATCCAGCACCAAGACCGAAACCGGCTTCCGTCGTCAAGGGCATGACTAGCATACCACTCGATTTTTCTGCAAGTTGCTGAGTTCCAGGATACGTTTCAAACATCGCGCTTAGCGTGGCTTCCACGCGAGCATCCATTTTTGGTGTGTTGTTGGACCCGATGCCATTGCTACAAGCCACAATTCCGCTTAAAGCAAAAAAAACTATTAATAAATTACGTATATTGTGTGATCTCATGAGTGTTCCGCCTGTGTTTGCCCGATTTATTCGGTTCTTTATATTAATTTATAGTAAAGCGTCTGCCCTGTCACCATCTGGTGGCGAACACTTTTATCGTGTTATTAATTCAGCAACCTCTGGAGCGAAGTAGGTTAAAATACCATCACAGCCAGCGCGTTTAAATGCCATAAGGCTTTCCAACATCACCTGTTGCCCATCTAACCACCCGTTTTGATCAGCCGCCTTCAGCATCGCGTATTCGCCTGATACTTGATAGGCAAAGGTTGGGACCTGAAATTCTGTTTTTGCCCTTAGACAGATGTCGAGGTAGGGCATGCCTGGTTTAATCATAACCATATCTGCCCCTTCGCGAAGATCGCGGGCAATCATCCGCATAGCCTCATCGCTGTTGGCAGGATCCATTTGATAAGTTTTTTTGTCGCCGATTAGAGCTCCGCTCGCTCCCACTGCGTCGCGAAACGGACCATAAAACGCAGAGGCGTATTTGGCTGAATAGCTAAGAATATTAATGTTGTGAAACCTATTTTTTTCTAACATTGCGCGAAGTGCGGCAATGCGACCATCCATCATGTCTGATGGGCCTAAAATATCAGCACCTGCTTGGACTTGGACTTCACCCATTTTGACAAGTGCCTCAACGGTCTCATCATTGAGAATCTCTCCGCCGCGCACAATCCCATCCTGACCATTGATATTATAAGGATCCAGTGCGATGTCGGTCATCACCATGATGTTAGGCACAGCAGCTTTGATCGCCCTTATTGCGCGGTTGGATAGATTGTCTGGGTTCCATGCTTCAGCACAGTCTTGTGTTTTCAGCCCTGGATTAGTGTAGGGAAAGATACATATAGCTGGAATTCCTAGGCTGTGGGCATGCGCGGCCAACATGGGCAGGCGGTCTACTGTATGGCGTGAGACACCGGGCATAGAATGTATGGGATGTGCGTCATCTTGGCCGTCCATTACGAAAACAGGCCAGATCAGGTCTCCTGGGACCAGAGTGTTTTCGCGAACCATATCGCGCAATGACGGGTGCGCGCGCAGCCTGCGGGGACGATAAGCTGGGAAAGGAGCTTGATTTTGTGAACTCGCCATGGTGGGACCTCTTTTGCACAAACAGTTTGGGTTTTCTTCTGAGCGGCTTAGGTGTAGCACGACCGAAATGCAAATTCCAATTTAATGTGGACTACGATGACTATCATTGAACTTCTTTCATGGGACGCCTTTGGTAGTGGTTGGTTTTGGGCCCTGCTGCTGCTTCAGTTATTAGTAAATAGCTCTCGGGTTATTGGAATTCCTGTAGATATGCTACGCACGTGCGATATAGATCAGATTGGTCCAATCTTAAAATGGCGCATAACCCGATTGGTTAAACTAGTCGAAGGACTACATGTGCTTGTGATCTCTGTAATATCTTCTGCCATGTGCGGGATTCTAGTATTGGGGTTTTGGTATCAGATTGAGGTATTTGCAGCGCTTTGCCTTTTAGTTCTGCCGGAGATAGCAATCCTGCGTCTCGGATATAGGACTGCTATAAAGTTGCGTCATGATCAGGTTATAGTTTGAATACAATTCAACTTATCAACGGATTACACCATAAAATTCAAGCGCTAGGAGCAGTCAACTTGCTGTTAGCTGGTTTTTTGGGGTACGGCTATGAGGTGTTGCTATGAGACGCAACAATAAAAGGTTTTATACAAGAAATGACGTCTAATCATATTTTAATAAGCGGTGCGCCTGAAGGCTTTGACGCAACTATTTTAGAAAAAGAAGCGGTACTGGGGGGCGTAATACATGTGGCGCGCAGATGCTGGGCGCCTGCAGGCCATGCAAGCTGCTCTTGGCTTTTTTGCACCTGCCTTGCCGGTTTTTGTGTTTCCCGCTTGGGATTGCCTGCCTTTTGACCGTGTATCGCCCAATGCCGATATCAGTGCCACTCGCATGGCTGGTTTAGCCAGTTTTATAACTAACATGCCAGATAACTATGTGGTTTTGACCACGCTTTCCGCGGCGTGCCAAAGGGTACCCGCCCGTGCCACTCTGAAAGGTGCAGTCTTTCGTGCCGCTGTGCAAAGTCGCGTGGACGAAAAAGCCCTGAGGGCATTTTTGGTCCGTATGGGATTTGTGCAAACACCCACAGTTATGGAGGCGGGCGATTATGCAATTCGGGGTGGCATACTTGATATTTTTCCACCAGGTAATTCAGGCCCAATAAGGTTGGATTTTTTTGGGGATACTTTGGATGGTATTCGTCAATTTGATCCTGCCACCCAACGAACCACCAAATCGCTAGATTATATTGAACTTTCGCCAGTATCTGAGGTGATTTTAGATGAAGGTTCTATCAGAAGGTTTCGGCAAAACTACCGGATCGAGTTCGGTGCAGCCGGTACTGATGACCCACTTTATGAAGCTGTTTCGGCGGGCAGCAAGCATCAAGGTGTGGAGCATTGGCTGCCGTTTTTTCACGAAAATATGGAAACCCTTTTTGATTACTTGCCTAGTGCCTCTGTGGTTATGGACGATCAATCTACTGGGGTACGGCTTGCCCGGTGGGATACAATCGCTGACCAATATGATGCGCGCAAAACAGCTCTGGATCAAAAGGGCCGCCTGGACACTGTCTATAAGCCTGCACCGCCAGAGCTGCTTTATCTGGACGATACGGCATGGCAGGAAGCGCTTACGGACCGCAGGGTTGTGTCATTATCAGTGTTGCCACAACCTACGGGCCTTAATGCATTGGACGCCGGAGCCCGTATCGGCCGCAACTTTGCGCCAGAGAGACAAAGTGAGGCCCTTAGCCTGTTTGTTGCGGTTTCGGACTATATAAAGCAAAAACGTAGTACCAAAACGGTGTTGATCACGTCTTACTCGAGCGGCTCTCGCGAAAGATTATCGGGGCTTTTGCAAGACGAGGGTCATTCTGAGCTGATAGACATTCACGATATCACAGGTTTACGTGGGGTAGGCTCATATTTAGCGGTGTCACCGTTGGAACATGGGTTTGAAACCGACGACCTACTGGTTATTTCTGAGCAGGATATTCTTGGGGATCGGCTTGTACGCAAAATTAAGAAGCGCAAACGTGCTGATAATTTCCTTACCGAAACTCAAAGCCTTAGCCTCGGCGATCTTGTGGTGCATGTGGACCACGGTGTTGGGCGTTTTATGGGACTTGAAATTATCAGCGCCGCTGGCGCAGATCATGAATGCCTTTGTTTGGAATACGCTGACAATTCTAAGCTCTTTTTGCCAGTTGAGAATATTGAACTGCTATCGCGGTACGGCCATGATGAGGGATTACTTGATCGTTTGGGCGGTGGCGCTTGGCAAGCCAAAAAAGCTAGGCTCAAAGAGCGGATTCGCGAGATGGCAGAAAAGCTTATTCGCGTGGCTGCAGAACGTGCTTTGCGTAAAGCACCGGTTATTGATCCTCCCTTGGGCATGTGGGATACGTTTTGCGCACGCTTTCCTTATCAGGAAACTGATGACCAGCTGAGCGCCATTGCTGAGGTGATTGACGATCTTGGGGCTGGCAAACCGATGGATCGCTTGATTTGTGGCGATGTTGGTTTCGGCAAAACTGAAGTTGCTATGCGCGCAGCCTTTGTTGCGGCTTGTTCAGGCCTGCAGGTGGCAGTGATTGCACCCACAACCTTGTTAGCCCGCCAACACGCCAAAAGCTTTGTGGAACGGTTCCGAGGGTTTCCGTTGGAAATCCGGCAGCTGTCTCGGTTTGTCAGTGTCAAAGAGGCCAACGATACACGCGACGGCCTGGCGCGTGGCACAGTGGACATCGTGATTGGCACCCATGCAGTTTTGGCAGATCAGGTGAAAATTAGAAACCTTGGGCTTTTGGTGATCGATGAAGAGCAACGCTTTGGTGTGAGTCATAAAGAACGACTCAAGCAAATGCGTTCTGACATCCATGTGCTGACACTCACGGCAACGCCCATTCCTAGAACGCTCCAGTTGTCACTCACAGGAGTGCGGGATTTGTCGATTATTGCAACACCACCTATCGACCGTCTGGCTATCCGCACCTATGTAAGCGAGTTTGATACTATCACCCTCCGCGAGGCCTTGCTCCGAGAACATTATCGTGGCGGTCAAAGTTTCTTTGTGGTTCCTCGCATTAAAGATATTCCAGATATAGAAGCCTTCTTACGCGATCATGTGCCCGAAGTCAGCGTTGTGGTAGGTCACGGCCAGATGGCCGCTGGTGAGCTGGATGATAAGATGAATGCCTTTTATGACGGTAAATATGATGTTCTTTTGGCGACAACAATTGTTGAATCGGGTCTCGACATCCCGACTGCCAACACCATGATCATCCACCGTGCCGATATGTTTGGTTTGTCACAGCTTTATCAAATTAGGGGCAGGGTTGGGCGGTCAAAGACTCGTGCCTATGCATATTTGACCACAAAGCCAAAGGGCAAACTCACTGCAACCGCCGAAAAACGCCTACGCGTGCTTGGTTCATTGGATTCATTAGGTGCGGGCTTTACATTAGCCAGTCAAGACTTGGATATTCGTGGCGCAGGAAACCTCCTTGGTGAGGAACAATCTGGTCAGATGCGTGATGTTGGCTACGAACTTTATCAACAGATGTTAGAGGATGCTATTGCCAAAATTCGCTCGGGCGAAACAGAGGCGAATCTCGACAATGATCAATGGGCACCACAAATCAATCTTGGGGTATCTGTTCTCATTCCTGCGGCCTATGTGAGCGGACCTTGATGTGCGTTTGGGGCTATATCGCAGGCTGTCAAGCCTTGCCACCAAGGTTGAGTTGGAAGGCTTTGCTGCAGAATTGATTGACCGTTTTGGACCACTTCCAAAAGAAGTTAATACTCTCATGCTGATCGTGCGGATCAAAGCCATGTGCCGCAAGGCCGGTATTGCGAAGCTGGACGGTGGGCCCAAAGGGGTGACCATTCAGTTTCATAATGAGAAATTTGCTTCTCCAGGCGGTTTAGTGGCTTTCTTGGAAGATCAACGCGGTCTTGCTAAAATTCGAGATAATAAGCTTGTGGTGCGCCGTGACTGGGCCCGTACCTCGGATAAAATCAAAGGAGCCTTCACAATTGCTAAGGATCTGGCGGCATTGGTCGTCGCTGAGGCTAAACGGAAGGGTTAATCGGCTAGTTGAGTTTGCAGCTCGGCGATTATTGCGGCCCAAACCTCGGGAGTTTGTGAGCCGGGCACGGCGTGTTGGTTTGCTACTATGAAGGTGGGCACGGCATCTACACCCATCTTGCGGCTGTGAGCATCGCGCTCCTTAATCATCTGTATATCTGCGTCACTGTTAAGCAGCTGGGAGGTTACATCACGCTGAAGCCCCGCTTTTAGGGCAATGTCACAGAGCGCGCCAATATCACCAATATCTATGCCGTTGCAAAAATAGGCTTCAAATAGCGCATTAATCAAAGGCTGTTGCTTTTGCTCAAGTCCTGCCCAATGGATCAAACGATGTGCGTTAATAGTGTTTGGAATACCGTGCGTTGCCCGAAGTTGATTGGCAGACCTAAAGCCTGAGCTTGGCGCTCGATATTGCCATAAACCTCCACAGCTGCGGCCTTGCTGCCGAACTTGCCCTCAAGGTAAGCACGCCGGTCCATGCCTTCAGCTGGCATGCTAGGGTTTAGCTGAAACGGATGCCACTCGATGGTGAAAGGATGATCAGGATTGGCAGCCAAGGCTCGATCTAATTGGGTTTTGCCAATATAACACCAAGGGCATATGGGGTCGGACATAATGTCAAGTTTTATCATCACTTAGGGTTCCATAATTGGGGCAGCTCTGCCCGGATAAGTTTGCCATTGAGATTGCGCGGCAGGTGGCTGACCTTCTGGATAATGCGGGGATGTTTAAAGCTCGCCAAACTCTGGCCCGCCAATTTGATTAACAAGGCCTTATTCAAGCGTCCATCACAAACGATAAAAGCTGCAATCACCCACACGTCTGGGCGGACCTCCACCTCAGCAGACCCCCACTTCTTGCACGGAGGACATTTGCTCCAAAACCTGCTCAATTTCGCGGGGGGCTACACGGTAGCCCCCCGCATTCATTATATCGTGAGAGCGCCCAACGAAGGAGAGGCTTCCATCATTATGCATCACCGCTTGATCTGCCGTTTCAAACCAGCCTGCGCGAAGCGGCAACTCTAAGTTTTTGCCCCTTAAATACCCCAGCATCAGTCCAGGATCTTGGCAGTCCACCGCTATTGTTCCGACTTCGCCACGCGTGATAGGTCCATCTGATCCTAAAATTGCAATTTTACGGCCAGGTTGCACCGCAAGGCTGCGATGTGCGGCTGGCGACGCCGATAGGAATGTTGAGCATTCGGTCATGCCGAAGGCTTCGCAGAGTGGCGTATGTGTCAGCTCTCTCCAAGCATCACGGATGCTGATAGGTAAAACATCGCCAGCGCTCAATCCTTGGCGAAGGGATGCCACAGGAGACGCTTCAGGTGCAGCGAGTAATCTGCGATAGATGCCGGGTGCAGCAGCAAAAATACCAGCACGTTCTGATTTCATGATGTCCCATAGCTGGGCCGGATTTTGTGAGTTGGGGATAACCGCTGTAGCGCCAATGGCCCATGGATCGAAAAGGCCCGTACCAAGTGTATAGGTCCAATTAAAAGCACCTGCATGCATAATTACGTCTTTTGCGGTTAGATTGTACCAACCTTCCCACATCATGCGTCGCGCCCAAACGGCTCGATGCGCATGCAATACCGCTTTCGGTTGGCTTGATGTGCCTGAAGTGAAAATTATATAACCTGGGCGATTTGGATCGCCTATAATTGGGCTGGTTGCAGGTAGTTTGGTGAATTTTCGTACTTGCGTTACTTCAATCTGTAATCCATCAAATTCATCACAAGGATAGGCCGGATCAAAAATTATTGCAGCTGGTGGTGTATTTTCAATCAGAGTTAATATTTCATGCTGCGATAGAGCTATCGATGTCGGCATAGCGATAGCGTCCAATGCCGCCAAGGCCAGAAAGCAGACTGGGAAATCGATCGTATTACCCATGCGCAGCATAACCCGATCGCCCGCTTCAACTCCAGCGGCACTGAGGCCGGTGGCTGTTCCCAGAACAGCCTGAGTGAGTGCTGCATAAGTGTAATGGTTAGGTAGCCCATTCTCATAAACGGTTAAGGCAATTTTCTCGGGCGTAGCACGTCCCGCAGCCAACACATACTCAGTCAGATTGAACTGAGTTGGGCATTGAGGGGCAGGGGACAGGTCGAGAACGGCTTTCATAATCAGCGGCTAACGCGCGCAGGCGTCGGTTGCAAGCTTCCATCAGGCAGTTTAAGACACAGCTATGACCGATAATGATCCTTCATCAATCATTCGTATTGCCCGCGAGAATGGTAGCTCTGAAGATGGCTTGCCGCTTGACCTGGGGCTCAGAGTGCGGGAATTGCGCAAAGCACGCAACTGGACGTTGGAGCAGGCAGCCACTCAGGCCGGCTTGGCGCGCAGTACTCTGTCCAAGATTGAGAATGGACAAATGTCACCGACATATGATGCATTAAAAAAATTGGCGATTGGGTTGGAAATATCAGTGCCTCAATTATTTACTCCCCCGTGCAACACGCAGATCAATGGCCGTCTTGTGGTGACAAAATCCGGTGAGGGTCCGCAAAAGCCCACCGTCACCTACGAGCATGAGCTGCTTGCCGACACCCTAACCCAAAAACAGATGATGCCCTACCGCGCGCGAATCCGCGCCCGCTCTGTCGATGAATTTGACGGCTGGGTACGTCATGATGGCGAAGAGTTTTTGTATGTTTTACTGGTGTGGTTAAACTCTATACTGAGTTTTATGAACCCATTGAGATGCGCCGTGGTGATAGCGCTTATTATGATGCCTCTATGGGGCATAATGTGGTAACTATGAGCTCTGAAGACGCCACAATCCTCTGGGTAACATCGCTGAGTTAGTTTTGTAGTAGCTTTGGAAAGAGCAACGATAAGGCACAAAGTGCAAGGGCCAAGCCGATCAGCTGACAGATAATAAACATCGGTACATGCGCGGGCAGAATTCCTGAGAAACTGTCGCTTAAGCTGCGAGCGATGCTGACAGCTGGGTTGGCGAAGCTGGTGGACGAGGTGAACCAATATGCGCTAGTAATATACAGTCCAACCATGGCTGGAATAGCCCTCTTATTATGGGCTAAACCGCCAAAGATCACAAGCAATAGTCCGAAACTTGCAAAAATCTCTGAGCTCCACAAATTGACGCCAGTGCGGGCAGTTTGTGAGAGTTGGAGGATGGGTTGATCAAACATAACATGGACCAGCCAAACCCCGCATATACCTCCTACAACCTGAGCCACCACAAATCCCAAGGCGGTCAACGGCGCCATCTTACCTCGCACCAAAAAGGCTAAGGTCACAATGGGGTTGAAATGGGCCCCAGAGACAGGACCAAACAAAGTGATTATGCAATAGAGCATGCAGCCTGTGGCAATGGCATTGGCGAGCAAGGTAATTGCTACATTTCCATTCGCCAAAGACTCCCCCATTATACCGCTTCCCACAACGCTGACTAGTAAAAGTGCCGTTCCCAAAAACTCAGCCAATATTAAGCGTCTCATAGCTTCTCCAATGCCCCATGCTTAAAGCATATCAATAATGTATACTGATGTTATCACAACCAGTTACCAAGATTTCAGTCTGCTTCATACCACCATACATCGGGTAGAAATCCAATCCAATCGCCATACATCGGCAATTTTTTTGGATATTTAATTTCTTTGATATGAGCTAAGCGGCTGATCGCGCTGGTGTGTATTGGGATTACGTAGCGCCCAGCGGTTAAAATGCGGTCTAAAGAGCGGGCTGCTGCGAGAAAATCATCATGGCTTTTAGAGTTTACCAGACGGTTGATCATATCTTCAGCGGCGGGTGAGTTCATGCCCATCCAATTACGGGTTCCCGGCTTTTTAACGCCATCTGCGCCCCAGTACAGCATTTGTTCATTGCCTGGGCTTAATGACAGTCCTCGTCGATAATAGGCAATGTCAAAATCGTAGACTTGTGTGCGCTCTTTGTACTGAGAGGAATCTAACACTTGAGTAGTGAGTTGGATGCCTAAACGTTCGAGTGCTTGCTGGTAAATATCCATCATTAATTGGCTTTCAGTGTCGCCTTGTTTTAAAACAGTGACGATATTAAAAATCTTACCCTTTGCATTGCGCCGCCGCCCATCCCGTACTGTCCAACCGCTCTGATTGAGCAGATCATCGGCAATCCGAATATTCCTACGGTTACGTGCGGTTCCATCGGACTGGGGCAGAGTGTATCCTTCCAATGTTCCTGGCAATAGATCTGCAGCGTGGGGCGCGAGAAACTCCAGAACGCGGCCTTCAGCAGCTCCGGGCTTCATTGATAAGACCGAATTTGAATAGTAAGAGGGTATCCGGCCCTGACGGCCTCCGGTGTTGGTTTGGTTTATAAACTCAAAGTTAAAGGCTGTGATTAAAGCCTCGCGAACGCGCCAATCTTGAAATTTTGGTAAGCGCGTGTTCATCACAAATCCGGTGATACCACTGGGGCGTTGATGCGGGATAACAGATTTAAGTACATCCCCATTGGTAACTGAATTGAAATTATAGGAGTTTTCCCACCGCTCTGCATTTAACTCACGAAAGGATGACGATTCTCCCGCTTTAAAGGCTTCGAATTGCACGGATCCATCGGCGTAGAAGTCTAAGCGAATTTCATTAAAGTTATTGGTTCCTCGGCGAAAGCTAATGGCTGCACCCCAATAGTTTGGATTGCGAGTAAGGCGCACAAAATTCCCAGGATCAAATTCAGAAATAACATAAGGTGCACTAGAAATTGGGATCTCAGCCAAACCAGAGTTTTGGAAAGTCCTTATCGTCCCATTGGGCTTTTTTCAAAATTGGACGCAGCCCCACCAAAAGTGCTAATTCTCGATCATTTGCGGTGAAGGTAAATTTAATCTTACGCGGACCAGTCTTAGTAATAGTTTTAATTTTTTTCCATAGACCATGATAGCGGGGATGACCGACGGTACCCAAAGTTTCATAAGACCAAATTACGTCCTCTGCTGTTACTGGGCTTCCATCAGAGAATCGGGCATCCGGATGCAGAGAAAATTCGACCCAACGGCGGCTGTCATCTGTCTCAATCGATTCGGCCAAAAGCCCATAAAGGCTAAACGGTTCATCGTAAGAACGGCCCATCAAGCTTTCATAGGCCAGAAATCTAAGCTGCCAGGGCACCGAGCCTTTTCGCACATGCGGATTGAGCGAGGTGAAGGTCCCCCCCTCCGCCGAGACTACAATTCCACCCTTAGGTGCATCTGGGTTTGCGTAGGGTAAAGACACAAAATCATGTGGTAGGGCAGGCTGTCCATACATAGCTATGCCATGTTTGGGTTCAGCTGATGCCATCCCTAGAGATAGAAAAATACTTACCCAGATAGCCATGGAGAACTTTCCAATAAGCCCGATGTGATGTGTCATTCTGATAATGTCCTTTGGCTTTATTACAGTTGCACCGTGACGCTACAGCGTGAATTAAAGTTTTTCAAACTTTTAGCTTGGAGCCGCCAAACAGATTGTTTATAAGAACGCTACTGCTCGATAGGTTTCTTGCCTGTATGAAACCTGCCTCAATAACTCAACGCCAGCTTCGTGCTGGCGTTTTTTTTTGGCTACAGACTAGGTTGCTATTAGAACTCCTGCGATGAGCCACATAGCCATTCCAACTCCAACATCCAAAATTCGCCAAGCAGTTGTGGAGGCCATTATTGGTGCTAGTGCTCTTGCGCCGTAGCCAAGACTAAAGAAAAATACTAATGAGCCGAGGCTGGCCCCGGTAGCAAAAGAGTATTTTTGCGCCATGGTAGCATATTGTGCTGACACCGCCCCAATTAATCCTAGTGTATCAAGATAGACATGGGGGTTAAGAAATGTGAAAGCTGCAATAGTGAGGATTGCTTTGCGCAGAGTTTGCCCACCCGGCTTCAACTCAAGATCATAAAAGCCTTGATAAGCTGACCAAATTCGCATGCAGCCATAAGCAGCAAGAAAAAGTGAGCCGATTACGGTCATCACTTGTGCAAACCCTGTTGTTAAAGAACTGATTAGTTCGAAACCGAGCACACCGGCCCATATTAGCAGGGCATCACTTATAGCGGCAAATAGGCAGATGGCAAAAACATGGCTGCGCAAAATACCCTGCCGGAGCACAAAAAGATTTTGTGCTCCTACCGCCAGTATCAACGACATAAGTGTAATGAAACCTGTAAAGAATGCCTGTATCAAGTTAGACTCGGCACCTTATCCTCAGGATATACAAGTCCTGCAGAGATCACTAATTTAGCGGCATTTTCCACAGTCATATGCAGTTCTTTAATATCGCTTGCAGGTACAAACAGTAAAAACCCAGAGGTTGGGTTCGGCGTGGTTGGCACGAAGACTGACACAAGGTCGTCGTCCTCTGGCGCGTGATCGGCAACTTCTCCCCGAGCTGTCGTAGCTATAAACCCGATTACCCAAATGCCTTTGCGGGGGTATTCGATCAAACAAGCTTTATCGAAGCTATTGTTTTTTTGATTGAAAACAGTTTCAGCGATCTGTTTGACACCACTATAAATTGTACGGACCACTGGCATACGATGAACTAAGCCCTCCGCCCACCGCAGTAATGACCGGCCCAGAAAGCCTTTGCCAAGCCAACCAACAAAAAAAGTGAAAACCAGAAACACAATAAGGCCAAAACCGCGAATATCATATTGTTCACTTAACTGTATATCAAAGAGAGTTTGGATGTAGCGGTCCGGCTGATAGCCATCCGGGACAATCGACCAAACTCGCGCATCGATCCAGCCCACAACCGACCAAATAAGCCAGGCTGTGAGCGCAATTGGAGCTATAATAACGAGACCAGTAAGAAAGTTGGAGCGCATGGCGCCAACCCATCCTTTGCGGCGTCTGGTGTATTCCGGTGGCGTGTCCATTTTTTACCCTACCATTAACTGATATATATGATGTAAACAGCGCTCGGTGTGGATACAAGAATTAAGACGCATTCTTCAAATGTTTGCTAATTTATAGCAAGACTTTGCAATCTCAGCAGCTAGCTGCGCATTATTTTTTACGAGTGCAATGTTCGCAGTCAGGGACTTCCCTTTTGTCAGCTCAAAAATTCGGCCTAGCAGAAAGGGTGTCACCGCTTTCGCAGTAATCTTTTGGCGGCTCGCCTCATGTAATGCCAGCTCGATCAATGGGCCTATAATTTCAGCAGAAATTTCTTCTTGCTTTGGCACTGGATTGGCAATTAGCTTCCCGCCAGTAATACCTAAAGCTTTACGAGCTCTTAACCCAGAGGCAATTTCGTCGGCGCTGTCCGTGCGTAATGGGGCAGGGATGTCGCTTGTTGAAGACCAAAATGCTGGCATCATATCTTGGCCATAGGCAATCACAGGTACGCCATAGGTCTCCAGCACTTCCATTGTTTTAGGAATATCCAGAATGGCCTTAGCCCCAGCGGCAACAACAATCACTGGTGTCAGAGCCAGTTCACGCAGATCTGCGGAAATATCGAGGCTCAGCTCAGCGCCTCTGTGTACACCGCCAATGCCTCCAGTTGCAAAAACTTCAATGCCAGCAGCGTGCGCGGCAATCATTGTGGCGGCAACTGTGGTGGCACCAGTCCGGCCTTGAGACATTACAAAGGCCATGTCAGCGCGCGAAACCTTAGCTACGTCTCGCGCTTGGGCTAAGTCTGTTAACTGATTCGCATCTAGTCCTACATGTAGATTACCTTTTAAAATAGCGATTGTGGCGGGGACGGCGCCAGCATCACGTACCACATCCTCAACCTCACGGGCGACTTGTAGGTTTTGCGGGTACGGCATGCCGTGCGTGATAATCGTACTTTCAAGTGCGACTACCGGTTTGGTGAAACCTGTAGTTTTTTGAATAGCTACTATTTCAGCGCTGTAGGTTATTTGCATAGATTATCCTTCTGATTTCCCGGAAACATAGGTAGCTGCGGCGGTTGAGGCCGATTGCAAGGCCGCAACACCGGACAGCCCGCGTAATTCGGCTGCTATGTGTGCGGCCATAAATGTGTCCCCAGCACCAGTGACACGCGAGGCCCGCACTGCCGGGGGCGTAGCTAATACACAGTTCTCAGCATCAGCCAGGGCTGCGGCTTTTGGCCCATGTGTCACCAAGGCGCGATTTGCGCCACGGGCTACTAAGGATTGAGATGCCGTTTTTGCATCTAAAAAATCCTGGTTGCATAGAATGCCGGCCTCCTCCAAATTCACATAAAGCGTGGCGCCTTTGTGGCTAAGTAAGGGCAATAAACGTTCAGCTTTCCCTGAGGAAGCTGGTGCTATGCGCAGATCTGATTTACTAAATAGGGGGGAAGTGGCTATTTGAGACAAAAGCGTTACGGTTAAATTACCATCCAATGCAATCAAGCCAGAGAAGGGTTCTTCTGGAGTTCCAAGCCGCCCATCCTCAAGTGGGAGTAAGATTTTGTCAGCCGCTGCCTCAAGCGAATGTGCATCAGCAATGGCTGCAATCAACCCGTTGCTGCCTTCAATAGCCATATATTGATCCGTGGGTAGATCTCGCGAGCGGTATAAAAATTGTGTATTGAGCTTTAAAACCCCAGCAGCTTTAATTAACTCGATTCCCTCAGGATCTTGACCCACTACCGACAAAAGTGCGGGATGCAGACCAAAACGTCTCAATGTCATGGCTATATTCATCGCCACACCGCCGGGCATCCGGGTAATCCGTCCAGGAACATCAGAGCCAGCCTGCATAGCGCGTGTAGACCGCCCAATAACATCCCAAAGCACCGAGCCTATACACAATATTTCTGGATTCTTTTGCATGCCTGTTTGTGGCAAGGCATAGATCGATAAACAAGTGGATTAAATTTCAAAACCGCAAGAAATTACGAACGTGTAGAAAGCTATCAAGAATTTAAAAATATAATCGATTGTAACTTTTCTAAAAACATAGAGTGTCAGAGGTCTTGAAGTAGTATTTTTTGCGATTCTTTGAGTTGCAAAGCATCGATCAGTAAAGGCTTGCAATTCCTTTATAATTAGTATAATAATTCCTTGCGACGTTACATCTATCGGCATCACTGTCCTTATGGCTCAGTCTTTCGATCTAACACTGACTTAGCCAAACTGCTGCATTCCGTGGGCAGACTAAACAAGGAGAACGACGATGGCTACTGGCACCGTCAAATGGTTTAACACTTCAAAAGGCTTCGGCTTTATCGCTCCCGATGGCGGTTCTAAGGATGTTTTTGTACACATCTCTGCTGTTGAGCAGGCTGGTCTTACTGGTCTCAATGATGACCAAAAAGTAACATTCGATATCGAACCTGGCCGCGATGGACGCGAAAGCGCGTCAAACATCGTATTGGTATAAGGTCCATTTTCCATTCTTGGAAATGATATTTAATTTATTTTTAAAAAGGGCGTACTTCTGAGAGTGCGCCCTTTTTTCTTTTGCATTGCATAACTGTGTGCGTGTGCGGTGTGCGGTTTATCTGAAGTGATAAAAACGGTTTGAATATTCATATTTTATGGCGCTTTTCGCTTGCCAAGGGGCAGGGGGGCGACTAAAGCAACCATACTTCGCAGGTGGGGTTTGGGCCTTTGAGGGAGAAATCCTCAAAAGTCCGCCGGTTGAGAGAAATCTCTGACATCCCCGCCGAGGCATAAACCGGAAAGGAAATGGCAATGGCCGCAGATTTCACAATGCGTCAGCTCTTGGAAGCTGGCGTTCACTTTGGACACCAAACACAACGCTGGAACCCGCGCATGGGTCAATTTATTTATGGCGAGCGCAATGGCATCCACATCATGGATCTGACACAGACAGCTCCGATGCTTGATGCTGCTTTGAAGGCGATTCAAGACACAGTGGCCAAGGGTGGCCGAATCTTGTTTGTTGGTACTAAGCGTCAAGCACAAAACCCGGTGGCTGAAGCCGCCGAGAAATGTGCACAGTATTACATGAATCATCGTTGGTTAGGCGGTACTCTTACCAATTGGCAAACGGTGTCTAAATCCATTAGCCGTCTCAAAGAAATCGACGAAAAGATGGAAACTGGCTTTGAGGGTTTGACCAAAAAAGAACGTTTGGGCATGGAACGTGATCAAGCAAAATTACAGGCTTCCTTGGGTGGCATCCGCGAAATGGGCGGTGTTCCTGATCTGTTGTTCGTCATCGACGTTAACAAAGAAGATCTTGGCTATCGCAGAAGCTAAAAAGCTTGGTATTCCAGTTGTGGCTATTGTTGATACCAACTGCCCACCAGATGGTATCGATTACGTCATTCCAGGAAATGACGATGCAGCGCGGGCTATCGCATTGTATTGCGACCTAGCAGCTCGAGCCGCTTTGGATGGTATGTCAACTCAATTAGGTGCCGCAGGTGTTGATTTGGGTGCAATGGATGATGCGCCAGTCGAAGATGCAGCTACTGAGGCTGTCAGCCGTTGAAGCTGTTGCCGTTGAAGCTGTTGCTGTTGAAGCTCCGGTAGCAGAAGCTTAAACTTCGGATATGGTGCGGGTGCATTTTCTATAAAAACATTTACTTTTTTAGATAAAGAAACGATTATGGCGATTACAGCTGCAATGGTGAAAGAATTGCGCGAGAAATCTGGCGCGGGCATGATGGATTGTAAAAAAGGCGTTGACTGAAAATAATGGTGATATGGAAATATCCATGGATTGGCTGCGGACTAAGGGTCTAGCAAAGGCCGCTAAAAAATCTGGTCGTACGGCTGCTGAAGGTCTTGTAGCTGTAGCGGTGTCCGGTGATACAGGCGTAGCTGTAGAAGTAAATTCTGAGACTGATTTTGTCGGTAAAAATGCTGATTTCCAATCTATGGTTTCTAAAATTGCAAATGCCGCTTTGAGCGCAGATTCTACAGAGTCTTTGGCAGAAACAGATGTAGATGGTAAACCCGTCTCTGAATTGATTACTGACGCTGTCGCAACAATCGGTGAGAATATGTCTTTGCGTCGCATGTCGACCGTATCTGCGGATTGCGTTGTGTCCTATGTTCACAACTCTGTCGCAGATGGCATGGGCAAGATTGGTGTTTTGGTTGGCATGTCTGCAGGCAACGAATCCTTTGGAAAACAGGTGGCGATGCATATAGCAGCCGCCCATCCAACTGCTTTGGACGAAGCGTCTTTGGATCCAGCTATGGTTGAAAAAGAAAAACAAGTTCAAATGGATATTGCACGCGAAAGTGGCAAACCAGAGGCCGTGATCGAAAAGATGATTGTAGGTCGGATGAAAAAATTCATGGCTGAATCAACACTCATGGGACAGGCTTTTGTTGTGAACCCAGACTTAACGGTTGGTGCGGCGGCTAAGGAAGCTGGTGTACAAATTACTGGTTTTGTCCGCCTAGAAGTAGGCGAGGGCATCGAGAAAAGTTGTTGAGGATTTTGCAGCTGAAGTTGCAAAAACCATGAAGGGCTAAACCTTCCGATATTATCTTGAGAAAGGCGTTCTTTAGGGCGCCTTTCCTGGGTACTGGACTCAAATCATTGCTCAATCGCAATACTATTGTATATATTTAAAATTATTTTGTTAAAAGATTTCTTGTTGTGTCTTTAATTGAATTTTTAGGTGTTCAAAGTAGACTATTTAGCTGGCTGTCTTGGTTTACACCTATTGGTTCAATAGTACATGGGATCCGTATTTTCAGGGCAGTGTTGGATATATTTCCAATTTTGTTGTTGGTTATGTGGAATGATCGAGGATATAAGTGAGGGCTTAATGGCTCTTGTTATTAATGTGGGGGATAAGGCTAATGCATAATCCACCTTACTAATAGGTAAATGTTATAATTAGTATTATGTTAAATAAATAATAACCCTTAGTCCAAGGCATAGCCGGTGCCGCGAACAGTTCGGATCATAGTATCCGCACCAAATTGCATCAAAGCTTTACGTAACCGTGCAATATGCACGTCCACTGTCCGCGTCTCCACATCTAAATCTTGCTCCCAAACTTGATCAAGCAAAGCGCCACGATCAAATACTTTGCCGGGCCGTTCGATCAAAGCCAACAGCAATGCAAATTCCCGTGGCCCCAGTGCAATCTCACGATCCGCTCGCCACAGGCGCTGCGCGGCCGTATCCATCCGCAGATCACGGTGCCTAAGTTCCGCACCTGTTGTGGCTGGCCGCACGCGCTTCAGTTGCAACTTGATCCGGGCCAATAGTTCTTGGATGCCATAAGGTTTTTGAAGGTAGTCATCCGCACCAGTTTCCAAACTGCGCACCTTGTCCACTTCTTCAGAACGCGCCGAGAGCATGATGATCGGAACGGCCTGCGTGTCTTTACGCACTTTGAGCTGACGACAAATCTCAATTCCAGAAACCCCCGGGAGCATCCAATCAAGCAAGATCAAATCTGGCAGCTTCTCGTCAATCAGTCGCAAAGCATCATGCCCATCTGTGGCCTGCACAGCCTCATAGCCTGCCGAGGTGAGATTATACACCAGCACAGCCTGTTGTGAGGCTTCATCCTCAACAATTAAGATGCTGGCTTTTAAGCGCATTTACAGATCATCCGCGACGGCCAGAATACCCTTAGGGCGCGCATCCTCCGGCAGTTCACCACTCACCGCATAAATCACCTGTTCGGCGATGTTAGTCACATGATCGCCCATACGTTCCACATTTTTTGCAATGAAATGCAGATGCATACAGGTCGAAATATTGCGCGGATCTTCCATCATATGAGTCAAAATCTCGCGAAATAACCCGTTATACATCTGATCGACCGTATGATCGCGCAGACGCACGGCTTCGGCCAAATTGGTATCGCGGGCCACATAGGCGTTCAAAACATCGCCCAGCATAGCCTCCACTTCCTTGATCATCCGCAACAAGCTGCCTTCTAAGCCTTCAATCGTTGCACTTCCAATCAGTAAAGAAGTCCGCTTGGCCAAGTTCTTAGCGTAATCCCCTACCCGCTCTAAAGCGCCAGCTATTTTCATAACTGAGAGCACCGCCCGCAGGTCTGAGGCCATCGGTGCACGCAAGGCAATCAACCGTGCACAATCTTCATTGATCAGCATCTCCAGCGCGTCAATTTTCTTGTCATCGGCGCGCACCCGTTCGGCGAGCTCAACATCGCGGTCGTTCAAAGCCCTGGCACTGTCTGTCATAGCAGCTTCGACTAAGCCGCCCATCTTCATGATGTTTGATTGAATGCCTTCTAAATCTCGGTCAAATGCTGTTGAAATATGCTGTTCTTGCATGGTTTTATCCGATCCGTCCAGTGATATAGCTTTCGGTGCGTTTGTCGCTTGGGTTGGTGAATATATGGCTTGTATCGCCATATTCAACCAATTCCCCAAGATGGAAAAATGCGGTTCTGTCACTCACACGTGAGGCCTGCGCCATCGAGTGGGTAACAATAACAACGCTATAGGAGCTGCGCAACTCGTCAATCAATTGTTCAATCTGCGCCGTAGCGATGGGATCGAGCGCAGAGCATGGCTCATCCATTAGCAGTACCTCCGGCTCGGTTGCCACAGCCCGTGCAATACACAGACGTTGCTGCTGGCCACCGGACAAACCTGTCCCAGGTTCTTGCAGCCGATCCTTTGCCTCATCCCATAGCGCCGCCCGACGCAGGGACTTTTCAACAATTTCATCTAGTTCTAATTTATTTCTCGCCATGCCATGAATTTTTGGACCATAGGCGACATTGTCATAAATCGATTTGGGGAATGGGTTTGGTTTTTGAAATACCATGCCCACTTTGGCACGCAGCTGCACAGGATCAACCCGGCGATCATAGATGTCTTCCGCATCGATCAATATATCACCCGTCACCCGACATACGTCAATTGTATCATTCATCCTGTTGATACAACGTAAAAAAGTAGATTTTCCACAACCGGACGGTCCAATAAAAGAGGTCACCATTTTATCGGCGATCTCGACATTTACCGATTTGATCGCGTGGGTGGCACCGTAGAACACATCCACGTTTCGAGCTGAGATTTTAATTGGTAATTTAGTCATACGGCGTTAGGCCTTTTCGGAGTGTTGTTAAAACTACCAGCGCCGTTCATAGCGCCGACGTAAGAAAATTGCGAGTGCGTTCATGATAAGCAAAAACACCAGCAGAACGATGATGGCGCCCGATGCGCGCTCGACGAAAGAAGGATCAGCCCGTTGCGTCCAATTGAACACCTGAACTGGAAGCGCAGTTGAGGCCTCACCAAACAGGCCAGAGTCTGAGGTAAAGGCCGCCGGGTATTCACGCACGAAAGCCACCATGCCGATCAGCAATAGTGGTGCGGTTTCTCCCAAAGCTTGTCCAAGCCCGATGATGACGCCTGTGAGAATACCGGGTGCCGCCAATGGCAACACATGGTGAAGCACGGTTTGCATTCGTGATGCCCCTACCCCCAAGGCGGCATCCCGGATCGATGGTGGCACTGATTTCAATGCTGCCCGCGCTGGAATGATGATCCGTGGCAACGTCATCAACGTGAGGACCAGACCACCAACCAAGGGTGAGGATTGATGGAATTGGGCCATATTAATGAAAATCGCTAGACCCAAGATACCATAGACGATGGAAGGTACCGCTGCGAGGTTTGAGATATTCACCTCTATGACGTCAGTTAGACGGTTTTTAGGTGCAAATTCTTCTAGATATATGGAGGCCGCTACGCCCACGGGCAACGCCACAAACAGGACCACCAACATCATGTAGAATCGAACCTAGAATGGCGACGCCCAAGCCGGCAGCTTCTGGTCTTTGATCTGACGCATCCGGCGCAAGGATGAAATCCAAATTAAACCGAGTGTACATCAAGCCGTGCTCGGCTAAAGCGTCAGCTATATCGAGTTGGCCCGGCTCCACATTTTTGTCCAATTCCGCTGAGGCACGATCGACGCGGCCCTTAAAATAGCCATCAATACGACCATTAGCTAAGAATTCCATTGTCACAGTGGTCCCGATCAAACTGGGATCAGCCAGCACCACATCTCGCAAAGTGGCAGCACTCTCCTTCGAGAGAATTTCGCGCACCTCTTTGGCTTTGAGATCTGTCTCAATGCCCAAACGTTCCAATTGCGCGATTAATCCGTCACCCAAAACCTTGGAATACCCAATGGTCGTTATTTTTTTCATAGCCGTCAAGTCGCGCTGACCCTTCTTGTCCAGCTTGGCTTCGGGAAGCTCCAGTGTCACTGTCAGTTTTGTTTGCTGAAAAGCCGACATTCCATTGCTAAATATAGATACCAAAAGCACGATCAGCGCTAGGATGCCAACGATTACGGCTGTGAGGCCATAGGCTCTAAACCGCAACTCTGCGTTATTGCGCCGCTGGGTCCGCGCATCTTTAACCAGCAATGAGCCATGTTTTTTTGTACTGTGGGCAGTCATTCGTATTGCTCCCTATATTTTCGAACAATGACAAGGGCGACGATATTCAAACCCAATGTGATCACGAAGAGTGAGAGCCCCAGAGCAAACGCGACCAGCGTTTCAGGGCTGGCAAAATCAGTGTCACCAGTGAGCTGCGATACAATTTTTACGGTGACAGTGGTCATGGCTTCAAAAGGATTCAGGTCAAACCTAGCCGCAGCACCGGCGCCCAACACCACGATCATGGTTTCCCCAATCGCGCGTGATGCAGCCAATAGAACCGCGCCAACAATCCCCGGCAAGGCCGCAGGCACGACCACCTGACGAATGGTTTCAGATTTGGTAGCACCAAGGCCCAAAGACCCATCCCGCATCGCCTGTGGCACTGCATTTATAATGTCATCGGATAGGGAAGAGACAAAGGGGATCAACATAACCCCCATCACAAGTCCAGCGGTCATGACAGAAGAGGAGGAACTGCCAAGCCCCATTGGCTGCGCAAAGAAGTCACGCAACATCGGCCCGACGGTGATCAGGGCAAAAAGTCCGTAAACAATAGTTGGAATTCCTGCTAAAACCTCAATCGCAGGCTTGGCCACAGAGCGTAGGCTGGGGCTTGCGTATTCGGACAGGTAAATCGCCGCATAAAGCCCTACTGGCACAGCAATGATGAGAGAAATGAAGCTGATATAAAGCGTGCCCCAAAGCAGTGGCAGAATGCTCAGCTCGCTCCCACCTCGAAAATTTGGCGCCCAGACGGTGCCAAAGAAAAAGTCGCTCCACGAATGTTGGCGAAAGAAATTGGCGCTTTCTGATAGCATGGAGACGACGATACCGATGGTGGTTAAAATAGCCAAAGCAGAGGCCGCCATCAGCAATCCCATGATCCACCGCTCACTTATTGCGCGGGCGCGTTGACTGGGCTTGGTTCGTGAATAGGATAGCATAAGACCGGCCGCCGCAGTAAAAATTACAAAGGCTTGAAATTGACCATCAGAGACCAAAGCATAACTTGGCCCCATGATCCGGACCACAAAGGCCCATCCTAACAATATCACCATTGCAGGCAGGAATGTTGTGAAAAATACCGTCTGGCCATAGGCTTGTGGCAAGGCTTGAAGCTGCCGTAAGTTCCCTTGCACCATCGAGATTGCTTTGCGGCGCGCGGCTAAATAGCCAATCACTGCAAGCACTAAGATCACGCCAAAGGGAAATGATAGTGAGACCAAGGCATCATCCTAACAGACTAGTTGCAACGTAGACGCGGAGAGGACACTCGCCCTCCCCGCTCGCGTTCTTTACATTTTTGTTTCGTTGGCCACAAGTTCTTGGGTGGCTTCTAATTGGGATCAGAGACCAAACCATATTCGGCCAATGGACCATCAGGACCCGCGATGTCGTCGGAGACGAAGAATTCTGCGAAGTCTTTCAGACCAGGGATCACGTCCAGGTGTGCCGCTTTGATGTAGAAGTACAAAGGCCGTGATACAGGATATTCACCAGATGAAATGCTTTCAACACTTGGGACAACGCCGGACATAGTGCCCACTTGCAATTTGTTGGTGTTGTTTTGGTAAAACGCCAAGCCAAATACGCCAATTCCATCCGGATTGGCTTCGATGCGCGCCAAGGTCTCAGTGTAGTCACCGTCGATATCAACCGAAACACCATCTGTGCGAAGTGCCATGCAATCGCTCTCAGCTTGTTTTGTATTGCCCCCATTGGCCGCGACCAAAGCGTCAAGTGCGCCCGTAGTTTTGCACCCTTCCAAGATCACTTTTTCCTCAAAAACTTCGCGTGTGCCGTGTTTGGTCCCAGGAATAAATGCCTGCAAAGGCTGCGTCGGCATGGCTGAATTAACATCGGCCCAGGTTGTGTTGTTGTTAGGCACCATCGCGCCATCAACCAAGATAGTGTCGGATAAAGCTAAAAACCAATCAGACGGTGTAAAAGCAAACCGGTTACCCTCGATGCCGGAGGCAAACACAATGCCGTCATACCCGATGCGCACTTCGATAATGTCGGTAACACCAGCTTCAGCGCAGGCTTTGACTTCTTTTTCTTTAATCGCACGTGAGGCGTTGGCGATGTCGATGGTGTTCTCGCCCAAACCTTCACAAAAGCGTTTTAACCCTGATGAGGATCCGCCAGATTCAACGACTGGTGTTGGAAAATCAAAATTTTCACCAAAGGCTTCTGCAACAATTGAAGCATAGGGTAATACTGTGGACGAGCCAGCAACTTGCACATTATCGCGCGCGTATGCGGAACCCGCAAGCGCACAAACGGCGAGCGTGAAAATAGTTGTTTTTGCGATTGACATAACGTCTTCTCCTAGGTGGATTGCGCCCGATCTTGATGAGGCGAGATCAATATTGATCTGAAGACGTCATAGGCGATTCTTGTAACAGCTTTGTGACAAAGCTCACAAAGGCAGAACAACAGCAAATGTCGTGCCTGAGCCCTCAACACTGGTGATATCCAAGCGCCCGCGGTGACGCTGTAGAATATGTTTTACAATAGCCAAACCAAGCCCTGTGCCACCTGCGTTGAGACTACGGTGTCCATCCACTCGGAAAAACCGCTCGGTCAACCGAGGCACCAAATGCGCCGGAATTCCGGGGCCTGTATCCGATACGCAAATCCGAAGGACTGGGATGTGAAGTTCCAAATCAAACTCAGCTATTTCAACGTCGAGCCGGACACGAGGGTTCTGAGAGCCTGCGCCATAGGCAATGGCATTTTCCAGAAGATTTACGAAGACTTGTACCAATTGTGTGTGGTCCCCCAGCACCGCCGGCAGTGCCGCCCCTGCGCTTGAGATAAATTCCACACCAGCAACCTTCATGGCATGCTCAACGTGGCCGCAGGCCTGCGCAATGACTGCAGCTATACTGATTTCCGTTTGGGGCCTTTGACGTTGCAAATCCTCAACTTGACTGAGGGCCAGAAGATCCTTGATCAACAGACGCATCCGATCCGCCTCAGCCGCCATTATCGCCAGAAATGTTTCCTGTGCCAACGGATCAGATTTTGCCGGGCCCTGTAGGGTCTCCAGGACCCCGATCATGACCGTCAACGGGCTGCGCAGCTCGTGGCTGACATTAGCCACAAAATCACGACGCTGCTGGTTCAATAGCTCTGCGGCTTGGATGTTTTCAAAACAGACCATCACTCCAGCTGTGGGGTCCACTGGGCGAATATGAACCTTAAATACGGTTTCACCCTCGATTTGCCTCTGCACATACCGCGTTTTCTGCTCAATTTGAGCGGTAAGGCTCACATCAACAGCTTCAAGCACGCTGGGGTGTCGCATGATATTGACTAAGAGGGTGTCAGATCCTTCCAACCTAAACATGGATTGGGCCGCAGAATTGAATTTGCCAACCCGCAAGTCTGGTCCAACAAGCAAAGACGGCCAAGGTAGGGCGTTCAGGATGTGATTGAATTCAATCATAGCTCTAAAGCCTAGCCTAAGACTTTCAAGCCCTTGGCGAAGCGTCGCATATTGGCTTGATAGCCCTGCGCGGATTTAAGTAGGCCCAGAACCTCTGCCTCACTCAGTACCCTTGCCACTTTACCCTGGCGCGCCTACGACCAAGGAGTTGTCTGGGATAATCTTACCTTCGGTCACCAAAGCCCCTGCCGCGATCAAACAATTGCAGCCAATTTTAGCCCCATTCAAAACTATAGCCCCCATGCCGATCAGGCTTTGATCCCCAATCGTGCAGCCGTGCAGCATGGCCTGGTGGCCAATCGTGCAATTGGCACCAATGATCAGCGGAAAGCCTATATCAGTGTGCAAAACAGAGTTTTCTTGTACATTAGAGCCTGCGCCCACCTCAATAAGCTCATTGTCGCCGCGTAATGTAGCACCAAACCAAACCGAAGCCGCTGATAACAACCGAACACGGCCAATCAGATTGGCATCCGCGGCTACCCAATAATCTCCGTCAGTAGGAAATTTAGGGGCGCGCCCATCCAACTCATAAATCATTTTTTTTCTCAAATTCTGATTGTAATGCCCGCACATGATCCAATAATCCGGGCTGCTGACTGCGCCTTAACCGTTCGGTGGCCAGAATCGATTTTAGTTTTTCCTCTGTGGCGTCAATGTCATCGTTTATCAACACATAATCATAACCCGACCAATGGCTGATCTCATCCCAGCTTTTCTGCATCCGCTTGGTGATAACCTCGGGAGTGTCTTGCCCCCTAACCTTTAATCGGCGCTCCAGCTCCATAATTGAAGGCGGAAGTATAAAAATTGATAGCACATGTTTTTGAAGCGCCGAGTTAGAAATTTGCTGTGCGCCTTGCCAATCAATATCAAATAAAACGTCCTGACCCTTGCTGATAGCCGCCTCAACTGGTCCTTTTGGAGAGCCATAAAACTTGCCGAAAACATGGGCATGCTCCAGCATGTCACCGTCTGAAACCTGTTGTTTGAATTTATCTTCATCAGTAAAAAAATAATCTTTGCCTTCCTCTTCACCTTTCCGCATTTTACGGGTGGTAGAAGAGACTGAGAAGGCTAGCGACGCATCCCAGGTCATTAACCTGCGCGCCAAAGTTGATTTTCCAGCACCTGAAGGTGACGATAAAATAATCAACAAACCGCGCCGCATAGGGTTACTCGACATTTTGCACCTGCTCTCGCATCTGATCAATTAATACTTTCATTTCAAGTCCTATCGCTGTGAGAGACTTTGAGTTGGACTTCGAGCAAAGCGTATTAGCCTCACGGTTAAATTCTTGCATCAAAAAATCAAACTTGCGCCCTGCAGGTTCTTGCGAACTTAATAGAACATTTGCTGCGGCAATGTGAGCAGCTAATCGATCGATTTCTTCAGTGACGTCACTTTTGACTGCAATTATGGCCATTTCTTGCGCCAGCCGTTCGGGATCAATATCTTGCTTCAATCGGAATACAGCCGCCCTGAAGCTTGTCTCAAACTCAGTGGCTCGATCTTGAATGGCTTTAGCTGCCTGCGTCAACAGCTTCTCCATATTAACAACCCCACCGGCTAAGACGGCATACAAAGCTCGCCCTTCATCCTGCCGTGATTTTTGAAAGTGAGCAATAAGTTTTGGTAACTCGGACATTACCATTTGCATTAGTTCTTTTTTTACTGCGTCCCCAGCTTCAAAATCCATAAATCCATTTTGGGCTGAGATATCAGACAATCCAATTGGAGCAAACTCAAGGCCTTTTTGTTTGGCAAGTTCTGACAAAGTAACTGCATTTTTCAAAATTTGCTCTAGCTTAACGGGATCAATCTGTCGCTGAATAGTTGTCTCTGAAAGCGACACTTTCAAACCAAATTGTAAAGATCCACGAGCTACTACTTCCGCAATCGATTTTCGTACTTCTTGGTCCAGACCCATTAACCAATCGGGGACACGAGCTCGAATATCCAAACCCTTATTGTTGACCCCCCGTAATTCCATAGACCAATCATATGGACCTACTGATCCACTCATTGTGGCAATGCCCGTCATCGATATTAACATCTCACCCTCACAGACTACTCTGCTCTCTGTCTACGGGAATTTAATGCCCAATAAAATTGTTAAATTTAATTGAATCTATTAACACTATATTCACTAATTTCCCGAAGAACGTGGTTCTGAAAAAGCTAATAAGCCGAACGGGCCACTTATAGCAGACCGCGAGAATTAGGTGACCAATGTGATAGCCACAAAGCCAATCCCGAATACTCACATTTACCCAGCCTAAAACGCAATTTTTGCAGCATTGTGGAGATGTCAAAACAGTGATCTTTCGCTATGTCACCATCAAATTTACCCAACACAATTTGCACCGGTGTCGGCACAGGCCTTTATCTAGGCATTTAGTCCACTCAGTGCCCCGCAGCTTCGCGTGCCAAATTGTGCTCTCGACACTTTGTCGGTTGGCGACGCACGCGGCGCTCTCATCGCCAACCTGATGCTTGCCACAGCCAAACCCGCGCTGGCGAAGCTGATTACTGGGGTCTTTAAATAAAGACGACGGCTGATCATAACCCTGTCTTGCAGTTTGACCGGTACCAAGGCCGTTCTCACCCTGCTGCCACTGCTCGATTCTGAAGGCAACTGTACTCTGACCCTCGGATCCATAGATATAGCAAACGGCCAGACTTGCGATGATCTGAAGTTTTCACATGTTGCCACATTGCCGCCAACCTAGATGCTCTAAAAATCTGTTGCCACAAAAAAAGGGGCCCACAAAAGTGAGCGCCCTTCGCTAAAATTAGTCAGCTAATACTAGCTCGCAATGCGTGATGCGCGGGTTTTATTAGTTTGGCTCAGCTCTTCTGAAACCAAGAACGCCAATTCCAAAGATTGCGATGCATTCAACCGTGGATCACAGGCCGTATGGTAGCGGTCAGACAAATTTTCATCCGTCACAGCACGTACTCCGCCGGTGCATTCTGTTACGTCTTGGCCAGTCATCTCGAAATGTACACCGCCAGGAATTGTATCCTCAGCGCGATGAATAGCAAAAAACTCTTGCACTTCACGTAGTACGCTTTCGAATGGACGCGTTTTATATCCAGATGATGCTTTGATGGTGTTGCCATGCATCGCATCACAACTCCAAACAACATTTGCACCTTCGTCTTTCACAGCTTTGATTAATCTAGGTAGGTGATCTCCAACGGCACCTGCACCGAAGCGTGCGATCAAAGTCAAACGCCCAGCTTCGTTTTCAGGGTTTAACTTCGCCATTAGAATTTTAAGGTCTTCCACGGTGGTGGTAGGGCCACATTTCAAACCTATTGGATTTTGAACGCCGCGGCAGAACTCTACATGCGCACCATCTGGTTGACGGGTGCGGTCGCCAATCCAAATCAAATGCCCTGATCCTGCAACATATTTTCCGGAGGTACTGTCAACCCGACACAAAGCCTCCTCATACTCTAATAGAAGTGCCTCGTGAGATGTGTAAAAATCTACTGTACTTAACTCGGCATTTCTCTCAGAAGTCAGGCCCGCGGCTTGCATAAAGTCCAGAGCATCAGATATTCGATTGGCCATATCGCGATAAGCAGCAGCTTTCTCTGATTCCGTGAAACCCAATGTCCAGGAGTGGACCTGATGTATATCTGCAAAGCCACCTTTTGAGAATGCTCGTAAAAGGTTCAGAGTAGCCGCAGATTGGGTGTATGCCTGAAGCATTTTTTGTGGATTTGGTGTGCGGCTCTCAGTAGTAAAATCTAAATTATTGATTATGTCGCCACGATAGCTTGGCAGCTCTATGCCATCTTTGATCTCAGTTGATGCAGACCGTGGCTTAGCAAATTGTCCCGCCATACGACCAACCTTCACCACAGGTACCTTAGCACCATAAGTCAGTACCATTGCCATTTGCAGCATAACTTTAAATGTATCTCGAATGTTATCGGCAGAAAACTCCTGAAAACTTTCGGCACAATCTCCACCTTGAAGTAAGAACGCTTCTCCACGGCTGACCGCCGCCAATTGCTTGCGTAAGGAACGAGCTTCGCCGGCAAATACCAATGGAGGGTATTGCCCCAATTTTTTTTCAGTTTCTGCCAAGGCCAACTGATCAGTATATTCAGGCATCTGAACTCGTGGTTTTAAGCGCCAATCAGATTTTAGCCAGCTGGTCATATTATTTTTCTCCGGAATTGATTTAGCGTTACCACTGTCACTTTATAGAGATTTTTATTGATAAACCACAATAAAATATGTGTGATAAGTTAAGTGTCTTGACGCTCGCTTACTTCAAGGTCAAAGGAATATTTATTCACCCTATTCTGGGTTGTTAAAAGGTTGTCGCATGGATATTTCTGATCAGCTAGTAGACATTCAAGATCCGCCCTCAAAACCTAGGCGTTTTGTGTTCGTGTTGTTGAAGGATTTCACCATGCTGTGCTTTTCTGCAGCGGTAGAATCCCTTCGCATCGCGAACCGGATGTCAGGGTACGAGCTCTACACTTGGATATTACTGTCGGAAGATGGTGAGCCAGTTAGATGTTCTGCAGGCATCGAGTTTGTCGTTCAAAGTGAACTCAAGGAAGTCTTTCGTGATGATACAATTATGATTTGTGGAGGCATAAATATACAAAATGCCACAACAAAAAGAGTGTTGAATTGGGTTAGGCGTGAAGCTCGGCGGGGTCCTGTCATCGCTGGCCTCTGCACGGCTGGTTACACTCTGGCTAGAGCGGGGTTATTAGATGGAAGACGAGCTACAATCCATTGGGAAAACCAAGACAGTTTTACGGAAGAGTTCGAAAATGTAGAGTTAACTAAATCTGTTTTCGTAGTTGATGGTAATAGAATTACTACGGCCGGTGGCACCTCCTCGATTGACTTAATGCTAAAGCTTGTCGCAAACGATCACGGTGAAGACCTCGCCAACGCCGTTGCTGATCAGCTGATCTATTCTTCCATCCGAACAGACCAAGATACACAACGGTTGTCCATCCCAACCCGTATTGGCGTTCGCCACCCCAAGTTGAGCCTAGTTATTCAAAAAATGGAACAGAATATTGAAGAACCAATTAGTCCTTCAAATTTGGCTCGAGATGTAGCTATGTCAACCCGGCAGTTAGAGCGTTTGTTTCGCCGATATCTTAATCGATCGCCAAAGCGTTATTATATGGAGTTGAGACTACAAAAGGCTCGTAATCTTCTTATGCAGACTGATATGTCTGTAATCAACGTGGCATTAGCGTGTGGCTTTGCATCACCCTCTCATTTTTCAAAGTGCTATCGCGCCCATTATGACACGACACCTTACCGAGAACGAGGCGCACGTGCCTCTCGGCTGTTTAGTTGAGTTATGTTTGCAAAAGCGAGTTAGTTAAAGATACGACATTACATGATAATTTGCTTCCTTTTTGCACAAAGCCATCTTATCATGAGTACTGGATAACTATTCAACTTGGGAGAGTACAATGAGAAAATTGCTTTTAGCGACAACAGCTGTCGCTTTGACTGCTGGATTCGCGTCCGCAGAAGATATTAAAATTGGTGTTATACTTGGTTTCACTGGTCCAATTGAATCGCTTACGCCCGATATGGCTGATGGTGCTGAGTTGGCAATGGCTGAGGCAACCGCCAGCGGCGCACTTTTAGGTGGCTCCACTGTAATGTCAGTTCGTGCTGATTCCACTTGTATTGACTCTGGTGCAGCTACAGCCGCGGCTGAACGTCTGATCACATCAGATGGAATTAAAGGTATTATGGGTGCTGATTGTTCAGGTGTGACTAGCGCTATTTTATCAAACGTGGCTCTAGCTAACGGCATGGTAATGATTTCACCATCAGCCACATCTCCAGGTTTGTCTACGGCAGAAGATAATGGTTTATTCTTTCGTACAGCACCATCTGATGCTCGTCAGGGTGTAGTAATGACTGAAGTTCTTATGGAAGAAGGAATTAAGGAAGTAGCAGTTACCTACACTAATAATGATTATGGCAAGGGATTAGCTGATAGCTTTCAAGCTGCATTTGAATCCGCTGGTGGCACCGTAACAATTAACGCTGCTCATGAAGATGGTAAGGCTGATTATTCTGCTGAAGTTGGTGCTCTTGCTGCCGCTGGTGGCGATCGGTTGGTCGTAGCTGGTTATGTGGATCAGGGCGGATCAGGCGTCGTCCGGGCTGCTCTAGATTCTGGTGCGTTTGATACTTTTCACTTCCCAGATGGTATGATTTCAGCAAAATTAGTTGAAAATTTTGGATCTGAAATTGATGGCTCTACTGGTCAGGTCCCAGGTACTAACAGTGAAGGTGCTGGTATATTTGCTACGATGGCAGCTGCGGCAGGTTTCGACGGTACATCTCCATTTGCTGCCGAATCTTATGATGCAGCAGCTTTGATCATGCTGGCAATGCAGGCAGCCGGTTCTTCAGATCCGGCCGTTTATAAAGACCACGTAATGAGTGTTGCAAATGCTCCTGGTCTTACAATCAACCCAGGTCAATTAGGTCTTGCACTTCAAGCTGTGGCTGCTGGTATCGCAATCAATTATGATGGCGCAACTGCCGTTGAACTAATTGGTAGTGGTGAGTCTGCTGGTAATTACAAACAGGTGCAATATTCCGATGGGGCTCAGGTTACTGTAAAGTATCGCTAAATTTTTTTAGAAACAGATAAACAGCCCTGCTTCCTAGTGGGGCTGTTTATGTATCCGCACCATGGAGAGTTGGCATGATAAAGGTTCAAAACCTACATCGTCATTTTGGCGGTTTTCATGCCGTAGATGGATCTTCCCTTGAAATAGATGAGGGTTCCATAACTGGTCTAGTTGGCCCTAATGGCGCTGGGAAAACAACTTTATTTAATGTGATAGCAGGTGTGTTGCCTCCAACCTCTGGTACGGTCACCATGGGTGGCGAAAACATAACTGGCATGCCTCCACATGCTTTGTTTCACAAAGGACTGCTACGCACCTTCCAAATTGCACATGAGTTTGGTTCTATGAGCGTTCGCGAAAATCTGATGATGGTGCCTGGACGCCAATCTGGAGAAATTCTTTGGAATACTTGGTTTGGACGGAAGCGTATTGCCAATGAAGAAAGGGCACTACTTGCTAAGGCTGATGAGGTTCTAGAATTTTTAACTATTGACCATTTGCGCGATGAAAAAGCTGGTAACCTGTCTGGTGGGCAGAAAAAGCTTCTGGAACTTGGTCGCACCATGATGGTTGATGCGCGGATCGTATTCCTGGATGAGGTTGGCGCTGGCGTAAATAGGACACTACTCAACACGATTGGCGATGCAATTCTACGACTAAACCGCGAGCGCGGTTACACATTTTGCATGATAGAACATGATATGGAATTTATAGGCCGTCTTTGTGATCCAGTTATAGTTATGGCTGAAGGTAAAGTGCTGGCGCAGGGTACAATTAACGAAATCAAAGCTAATGATCAGGTTATTGAAGCCTATCTAGGTACTGGATTAAAAAATAAAGGGGCGGCATGATGGTTGAGCCGTTTTTAATCGGTGAAAACATGACTGGGGGTTATGGCACTGGTGCAGATATTTTGCATAACTGCACAATTGCAGTGAACCCGGGAGAGATTGCGGTGATTGTTGGTCCCAACGGCGCAGGTAAGTCTACTGCAATGAAGGCGGTCTTTGGGATGCTAAACATCCATAAAGGTGCTGTTCGTTTAGGTGGGGAAGATATCACGAGTATGTCGCCTCAAGATAGAGTTGCAAAAGGTATGGCCTTCGTACCTCAAACTTCAAATATTTTTACTTCTCTCACAGTTGAAGAAAACCTCGAGATGGGCGCTTTTTTACGGCGCGACGATATACAGGTCACCATGGACCAAATTTTTGATCTCTTCCCCATCCTGCGCGACAAACGAAAACAAGCAGCAGGTGAACTATCTGGTGGTCAACGGCAGCAGGTCGCTGTCGGGCGGGCTCTGATGACCCAACCCAAAGTTTTGATGTTGGATGAACCTACCGCGGGTGTCTCACCCATTGTCATGGACGAGCTGTTCGACCGGATCATTGAAGTAGCACGCACTGGTATCTCAATATTAATGGTGGAACAAAATGCTAGGCAGGCTTTGGCTATAGCAGATAAAGGCTATGTCTTGGTTCAAGGTAGCAATCGCTTCACAGACACTGGGGCAGCACTTTTGTCTAACCCTGATGTGCGCAAATCATTCTTGGGGGGCTAGACATGACTGATATTTTGACTGCGATCGTTGTTTTGGCCAACTATGTATTCATCCCAGCAATAGCCTATGGAAGCCAGCTAGCGCTTGGAGCACTTGGGGTTACTTTAATATATGGTATTTTACGATTTTCGAATTTTGCACATGGTGACACCATGGCTTTTGGTGCAATGGTAACTATCTTAGTCACATGGTTATTCCAGAGTTGGGGTATTTCTCTTGGTCCGCTGCCGACTGCGTTACTAGCTATTCCCTTTGGGATAGCGGCTACGGCATTACTCTTATTGGCAACAGATAGACTGGTATACCGATTTTACCGACAACAAAAAGCAGCTCCAGTAATTTTGGTTATTGTATCTATGGGCGTGATGTTCGTTATGAATGGGTTGGTTAGGTTCATTATTGGCCCCAATGATCAGCGCTTCGCTGATGGAGAACGGTTCATCATATCCGCCAAAGACTTCAAAATAATGACAGGGTTAAAAGAGGGACTGGCATTTAAAACTACTCAGGGAATCACGATAGTAACAGCTGTAATCGTGGTGATCGTGCTATTTTGGTTTTTAAACCGAACACGTACTGGAAAATCAATGCGAGCGTTTTCTGATAACGAGGATTTAGCGCTATTATCTGGGATCAACCCAGACCGAGTGGTAATGGTCACATGGATCATTGTGGCGGCCCTTGCCGCAACGGCTGGTGCGCTCTACGGATTAGATAAGTCTTTCAAGCCTTTTATTTATCTACAATTACTTTTGCCCATTTTTGCTGCTGCCGTAGTTGGTGGGTTGGGCAATCCCGTTGGTGCAATCGCAGGTGGCTTCGTAATCGCATTTTCGGAAGTTCTTATCACCTACCCACTTAAAAAGGTTCTTAAGTATCTTTTACCAGAACATTTGGAGCCCAGTACTTTAGTTCAACTGCTCTCTACAGATTATAAATTTGCTGTTAGCTTCTCGATTTTAATTATTGTGCTATTATTCCGGCCGACTGGTTTGTTTAGAGGGAAATCAGTATGAGCACTGCTGTTAAAAATGTAAGTATGTTTTTTATTGTTGCATGCTTGATTGCTGGTACGGGTTTCATCCAAAGCTGGAACACCGCGCTATTCATTTTAAATATGGGTTTAATCTCAGCAATTATGGCCTTGGGCGTAAACCTCCAGTGGGGCTTTGCTGGGCTATTTAACGTCGGCATCATGGGGTTTGTGGCCCTCGGCGGCCTTGCTTCAGTATTAATCTCTATGCCACCCACAGGCGACGCCTGGGCAGCCGGTGGCTTACATGTAATGTTAGGGCTAGTTTTAGGAGCAGCAACTGTGACGGCAGCCATCATAGCTCAAACACGCCTAAAATCTGGTCGCACCAAAACCGTATCTACAATTGCGATTTTAATAGGTGGGTTTTTCTTGTTTCGATATGTATTTGATGGTGGAGTTAACGCTATTGAAGCAGTTGATCCGGCCAGTACAGGATATCTAGGCGGCCTTAATTTTGGTGGCAAAAATTACAAGGACTGGGGCTTTATGACTGTGATTTCATGGCCAGTTGGAGGTGTCCTCGCCGCGAGTGTAGCGTGGTTAATTGGGAAAACGGCGCTAGGGCTACGCTCCGATTACCTCGCAATCGCGACGCTTGGTATTTCTGAAATCATAATAGCTATTATGAAGAATGAGGACTGGTTAGCAAGGGGTGTAAAAAATGTGATTGGCCTGCCACGCCCTGTACCTTACGAGATTGATCTCCAAGAAAGTGCAAGCTTTGTAGAACGTGCTGCAAGTATCGGAGTTGACCCAATCACTGCATCCTCAATAGTAGTTAAACTCGGTTACGCTGGATTATTTTCTGTAGTTCTGGTCATAGTCTTGTTGCTGGCGCAGTTAGCTTTAGCGAGCCCATGGGGTCGTATGATGCGCGCTATTAGGGATAATGAAGTCGCGGCTGAAGCTATGGGTAAAAACGTCACCGCGAGACATTTACAGATTTTCATATTAGGCTCTGCAATTTGTGGTGTGGCCGGGGCTATGATGACGACACTCGATAGTCAGCTTACTCCTGCCTCGTACCAGCCATTGCGTTTTACTTTTTTGATTTGGGTGATGGTAATAGTCGGTGGTTCTGGTAATAATTTTGGTTCTGTTCTTGGTGGATTTTTGATTTTCTTTCTTTGGGTTCAGGTTGAGCCAATCGGCGCTTTTTTAATGCAAGCTATTACTTCTGGCATGGCTGAGGACAATGGTTTGCGCGTTCATTTGCTTGAATCTGTGGCACATATGCGCCTACTAACTATGGGGCTGATTTTGATCTTGGTGCTGCGATTTGCACCAAAGGGGTTGATACCTGAAAAGTAATCCTTTCCTTTCTCCACGGCGCAGTATAGGCGCCGCGGAGAGCAAGGAAGAGGCATCCAATGGACCTGCGTAACATCGCGATCATAGCACACGTTGACCACGGCAAAACTACTTTGGTGGATGAGTTGTTAAAACAATCCGGAACATACCGGGAAAACCAAGCCACAACAGAGCGTGCCATGGACAGCAATGACCTGGAACGAGAGCGTGGCATCACAATTTTGGCGAAGGCTACCTCTGTTGATTGGCAGGGTATGCGTATCAATATCGTCGATACGCCAGGCCACGCCGACTTTGGTGGTGAAGTGGAACGTATTTTGTCCATGGTTGATGGTGTTGTTTTATTAGTAGATGCGGCCGAAGGCCCAATGCCACAAACAAAATTTGTGACCTCTAAAGCTTTGGCATTGGGTTTGAAACCTATCGTTGTGGTAAACAAGGTTGATAAGCCAGACGGTGAACCGGATCGTGCCTTAGACGAGTGTTTTGACCTTTTTGCCGCGTTGGATGCGGATGAGCAACAGCTTGATTTCCCTGTATTGTACGCATCTGGTAGAGCAGGTTGGGCTGACGTAGACTTGGATGGTCCTCGAAAAGACCTTACCGCATTGTTCGAATTAATTGTGCGACACGTTGAACCTCCAAAGCAAGCTGAACGTTCAGCAGAACCTTTTTCGATGTTGGCTACCACGTTAGGTGCAGACCCATTTATTGGCCGTATTTTGACTGGTCGCGTTGAAACAGGTCGCCTTAGGGCTGGTGAATTTGTGAAAGCTCTTTCGCGTGATGGTACAAAAATTGAGCAATTCCGTTGCACAAAAATCTTAGCATTTCGAGGCCTTTCTCAAGCTGCTATAGATGAAGCTGTCGCTGGTGATATCGTATCATTAGCTGGAATGTCCAAGGCAACTGTAGCCGATACAATTTGTTCGGCGGAAATCACTGAAGCACTTCCTTCACTACCAATCGATCCACCTACAATCTCTGTAACTTTTGGTATCAACGACAGCCCGCTGGCTGGCCGTGATGGCAAAAAGGTCCAGAGTAGGGTTATCCGTAAGCGTCTTATGGATGAAGCTGAAACAAACGTTGCAATTCGCGTGACTGATACGCCAAGTGGCGAAGCTTTTGAAGTAGCGGGCCGTGGCGAATTACAAATGGGTGTATTAATTGAAAATATGCGACGTGAAGGTTTCGAACTGTCTATCAGTCGCCCACGTGTTTTGTTCCGCGAAGAGGATGGCGTCCGCCACGAGCCGATCGAAGAAGTTACTATCGATGTTGATGAGGAATACTCAGGCGTAGTGATTGAAAAACTGACTGGTTATCGTAAGGGTGACCTAGCTGAAATGAAATCAGCAGGAGCTGGCAAAACCCGTATCATCGCGCATGTGCCGTCACGTGGCTTGATAGGTTATCAAGGCGAATTTATGACAGATACTCGCGGTACAGGTGTTTTGAACCGAGTATTTCACACTTGGGCACCGCACAAAGGTGCTATTCCTGGGCGTCGTGCCGGTGTATTAATTTCTATGGAGAATGGGTCATCCGTTCCCTACGCTATCTTTAACCTTGAAGATCGTGGAAGGTTCTTCATTGGTGTCCAAGAGGATGTTTATCAGGGTATGATTATTGGTGAGCATAATCGTGAAAACGACTTGGAAGTTAATCCCCTTAAGGGTAAAAAACTTAGCAACGTGCGTGCCAGTGGTACAGACGAAGCTGTGCGCCTGACAACGCCAATTACAATGTCGCTCGAGGAGGCTATTGCTTACATTGACAATGATGAATTGGTAGAAGTCACACCAAAAGCAATTCGCTTACGTAAGATACATTTAGACCCACATGAGCGGAAACGCGCAGCGCGGTCGGCTTAGGCAAAAAGGATGCAGGTTTTGCCTGCATCCTTTTATGCCGAGGCGATTGTTTCGACAATCATTAAACTGCGTTGAAACCCACCCGCACCTAATTTCATAGCGGCTTGGTAGCCTTCAGAATGGTAGCAATCGTGAGCGGCTTTCAGACTTGGGAATTGGGCCACAACATTTCGCGCGTGATCCTGCCCTTCCAATTGTTCATAAGTCCCACCACGGGCAAGAAAAACACCGCCATGGGCTAGGATGACCGGTGTTGCGGCGGCGGCATAGGCCCCCAACCTCTCAGCGTCCAATACATTCACATGGGCAATCCATAGGGCTTTTGGCATCTCGTCTTAACCTTCCATAAGTGTCTTCACCGCGGCAATTGCAGCCTCGGCCAATTCAACAGATTTAGCACCGCCCTGCGCCATGTCAGCACGGCCACCGCCACCTTTGCCACCCAGTTCAGCCACTGCAATCTTAACTATATCAACGGCAGATAGGTTGACTGTCAGATCATCGGTTACACCAGCAGCCACTGCAGCTTTGCCATCTGAATTTGCGATCAATAAAACAGCGCCAGAACCGATCTTGACTTTATGCGCATCTACTAAAGCTGGAAGGTCTCGACCGGTCACGCCTTGTAAAACCTGCGCTAAAAACCCCTTACCGCCTGCTATTACAGGCTCATTTAAAGCCATATCTGAAATGCCAGACATGGCCACTTCACGTCGCAGGTTTGCTACTTCATTTTGTAAGGTCTTGCGCTCATCCAACAGTTGCTGCGCCCGTAGTGCGACTTCAAAAGGCTGAACTTTCAGTGTTATAGCCACTTCAGACATACATTTGAACTGATTTTGAATATGTGTATCTGCACCAGCGCCGGTGAGTGCTTCTATACGCCGAACACCGGCGGACGACGCACCATCACTGAGTAGAACAAACCCACCTATATCACCAGTTTGGCGAACGTGTGTACCGCCGCAGAGCTCAAGACTATAGATATCCTTGGAAGCACCCTTGCCAGATTCAGACAAGTGGCCCATGGACACAACACGCACTTCATCGCCATATTTTTCACCAAACAGAGCCTGAGCGCCCAGCGTGCGAGCATCATCAGGAGTCATAATTCGAGTTTCAACATAACTATTTTGCCGAATAAGGCTGTTCACTTCGGTTTGCACCTGCTGCAACTGTGCTGCAGTTAATGCTTGACCATGGCTAAAGTCAAAGCGGAGACGATCATCTGCGTTTAAAGATCCGCGTTGTGCTACATGATCACCAAGCGCGCGGCGTAGAGCCTCATGCAACAAATGCGTAGCAGAGTGATTGGCGCGGATGCGAGTACGTCGAATTTCATCAACCTGCAATTCAGCGGCCTGACCATTCGTGATGCTGCCCGCGGTTACTGTGCCAATATGGATAAACAGGTCCGCTATCTTGCGGGTATTTGTAATATTGACAGTGCCTGTTTCTGTGACAATAAGGCCAATGTCTCCGATCTGACCACCACTTTCCGCGTAGAATGGTGTTTGATTGAGCACTAGCTGTACTGATGTGCCATGGCCTAATGTTTCCACTTGTGTACCATTGCAAACCACAGAAACAATCTGACCTTCAGCACGTTCGGTATCATAGCCAAGAAAATCTGTAGCGCCGTGGGCATCCAAAACATCAAACCAAATTGTGTCATCGGCCATCTCACCAGAGCCAGACCAAGCTGCACGTGCCTTGGTTTTTTGAACTGCCATTGCTGTATCAAACCCATCTGTATCCACCGACATGCCTTTTTCGCGCAGGGCGTCCTGGGTGAGATCTAGCGGGAATCCGAATGTGTCATAAAGCTTAAAGGCCGTGGCGCCAGGCAAGGCACCACCTGCTCTCAGATCCGTCACTTCATCTTCCAGCAGTTTCAGGCCTCTGTCTAATGTAGTTCTGAAACGGGTTTCTTCCTGGTATAATGTTTCTTCAATCATAGATTGTGCCTGAACTATCTCAGGATAGGCAGCCCCCATTTGCTGTACCAAAGCGGGCACAAGACGGTGCATTAATGGATCAACAGCACCAATCAGATGCGCGTGACGCATAGCTCGGCGCATAATCCGGCGAAGCACGTAACCTCGTCCATCCTTTGACGGCAAAACTCCATCTGCGATAAGAAAAGATGTAGAGCGCAGATGATCTGCGATTACTCGGTGATGAGATTTATTGGGACCATCTGGCTCGGTTGACGTAGCATGTGCCGAGGCTTCAATTAAGTTGCGCACTAAATCTGTGGAGTAATTATCATTGGTTCCTTGTAATAAGGCTGCGACCCGTTCTATTCCCATACCTGTATCAATGGATTGTGATGCTAAAGGTATGCGCGTCCCATCTTCAAACTGCTCATACTGCATGAAGACGAGGTTCCATATTTCAACATAACGGTCACCGTCTTCTTCTGGGCTGCCTGGAGGTCCACCCCAGATGTGATCGCCATGGTCGTAAAAGATCTCAGAGCTTGGACCGCACGGACCAGTTGGCCCCATCATCCAAAAATTATCATCAGTTGCGATACGGATGATTTTATCATCACTTAAACCAGCAATTTTTTTCCACAACGCAACTGCTTCATTATCATCATGATATACAGTAACTATTAACTTTTCCTTTGGAATACAGAGCTCTTTAGTAATCATTTCCCAAGCATAAAATATAGCTTCTTCTTTAAAATAATCTCCAAAACTAAAGTTACCCATCATTTCAAAAAATGTATGGTGCCTTGGTGTATAGCCCACGTTATCAAGATCATTATGTTTGCCGCCGGCGCGCACACATTTCTGAGCCGTTGTCGCCCGAGTATAGTCGCGGGTCTCTACGCCTGTGAATAGGTTTTTAAACTGTACCATCCCTGAGTTGGTGAACATCAATGTTGGGTCGTTACGCGGCACAAGTGGGCTTGACGGTAACACACGGTGTCCCTGCCGGTTGAAATAATTGAGGAAAGTCGAGCGGATATCATTCAACGTGGGCATTTGTCTTCAAAAACCTTATATTTTTTTGATTGACAGCAGACTTACAACTCCTTTTTCAAAGTGTCCACGCCAAAGAAAGACACCCCAGAACTTACGCTCTGAGGTGTTGATTTAAAAAAACAAATTTTGTTAAATTATATATCGACTACATTGTCATCATCATCATTTGCAGCAGCCTTATCTTTAGCTTTAGGTTCGTCTTTTGGACGATCAAAATCTAGACCATGAGCCGCGCGGATTTTAGCTTCAATATCATACGCCATAGCACTGTTTTCACGCAAATATATTTTTGCGTTTTCCCGACCTTGGCCAATCCTTTCATCACCGTAGCTATACCAGCTACCAGATTTTTCAACAATCCCACCTTTAACGCCGAGATCTACCAACTCACCCATTTTAGAGATGCCTTCACCGTACATGATGTCAAACTCTACTTGCTTAAAAGGTGGAGCCACTTTATTTTTAACAACTTTCACACGGGTAGCATTACCCACAATTTCGTCACGGTCTTTTAATGCCCCTATGCGGCGTATGTCCAAACGAACAGAGGAATAAAATTTCAAGGCATTACCACCAGATGTGGTTTCAGGGCTACCAAACATCACACCAATTTTCATTCTGATTTGATTGATAAAAATTACCATGCATTTAGACTTACTGATGCTACCAGTGAGCTTACGCATTGCCTGGCTCATCAGGCGAGCTTGTGCTCCAACTTGGTGATCGCCCATATCACCTTCCAGCTCTGCGCGAGGTGTCAGAGCTGCAACTGAATCAACTACAACCATCGAAACTGCGCCAGAGCGTACCAATGTATCTGTAATTTCGAGAGCTTGCTCGCCAGTGTCTGGCTGTGAAATGAGTAAATCGTCCAAATTCACGCCAAGTTTTTGAGCATAAAGTGGGTCTAGTGCATGCTCTGCATCCACAAAAGCACATGACGCCACCTTTTTTCTGCTCTTCGGCGATACAGTGAAGTGTTAAAGTTGTTTTACCTGAGGATTCTGGGCCATAAATTTCAATAACCCTTCCTTTTGGCAAACCGCCAATTCCCAGAGCAATATCTAACCCAATTGATCCAGTAGAAGTAGCCTCAATCCCTGGAATGACAGCGCCATCCCCTAGTGTCATTATTGAACCTTTGCCGAACTGACGTTCGATTTGTGCCAAAGCGCTGTCTAGCGCTTTTTGACGGTCGCCTGATTTTGGTGCCATTTTGAGTAAATCTGCCGTTGCCATTGTTTCACACTCCTTATTCCACACCCTGATCAGGGGGACAATGATGTAATGTTCTCTTCTTGTTCTTCTTATGGGGCTAAAACAAGAACATATCAAGAATATTTTAAAAAAAGATGTAATTTATAATTTTAGGGACATCTCAGTTAGTTTTACTGCGCCTAGGCCTGAATGTGGCCGACCGAAGCTGACATTGCTGACAGAATCGATACCAAGAACCTGCTTTTAATCTGATTATAAAATGCTTTGTGCACTATCTTTTAAAAGCTAATTTTCTAACTGTGGTCTTTGCTGTCACAGACAGAGCCTATAAATAGCCTTTGGTATGAAAAATAATATCAGCTGGGCATCTGAACCAATTACAAAATTGATGCTGTTATTATTCTAAAAACTGACATAATATAATAATCTTGGTTATTATTTCTAATAAATATAATATTTATTTATTTTTTTTAAAAATTGCTAAATACAGACCATCATTTTCAGCTGATGGGAGATATTGCTGATCCATAACAAAACCCAGGTCTGGGTAAGATTTTATAAGAAAATCACGTTGTAATTGATTTTCGGCCTGGAAAATCGAACATGTGATTAAAGCAAGTGTCCCGCCAGCGGCGACATGCTGTGAACATTTAGCCAAAATGTTGCGTTGGAGTTCACAATATTTTTTAAGGTCAGTTTCTTTTAATCTCCACTTGCCCTCAGGGGACCGTCTCCATGCGCCGCTGCCCGTGCAAGGAAGGTCACAAACGACCGTATCAAACTGCGCCATTGGATCTAAATCAGAGGGTGATATCACCTCAATATCATGCCCACCGCGTACGGCCCGTTTTTCAATATCTTTCATCCGGGCAGCATCGGAATCCCAAGCGTCAACCGCGCTGTCAGCGAGCGCTGCAAGCGCCAGCGCCTTACCACCACCACCCGCACAGTAATCCAAGACACGACCCTCAATAGGTATCGCCGCAGCCACCGCCTGCGATGCAGCGTCCTGAAGCTCAAACCAGCCTTTAGCAAAAGCCTCCTGCAACACTACACGGCGCTGGTTACTGTGCACGGTGAGCGCTGTTTTACAAATAGGATTAACGCTAGTAACGATATCGGCGCGAGCTAGTGCTGATTGCAACTCAGCTAAAGATGTTTTCTGTAAATTAGCCCTGAGTGAAATAGGTGCGCGATGCCGCAGAACCTGAGCCATCTCACGTGCCTTAGTATCTCCATAGAACATTTTAAGTTCGTGGGCCATCCAGTCCTGAATATCCCATGCGTCTAGCTCTAAAATTGGCTGGGTCGTTAGTTCATTGGCTCTCAACTTAGTTGGTGAATGCCCTACCCCAGTAAAGAGCTGTACGGGGTCCACCTCATTTGCACGTAAAGCACCAATAGCCCAAGCTCGCGCAGAACTCGCATCTGGCCAAGCACCTGCTGACCGCCTGCACCTAATAGCTTGAAAAACAAGATCACGGATGTTGGCCCTATCTTTAGAGCCGGCAAAACGATTACTACGTCCCCAATTAGTCAACGCTTTTTCGGCGGCGACCCCCAACAGAATAGCGTCAAGCACCTCAATTTTTGCCGCAACGTGCGCCCCAGGTGTCATCTAACCTATCCGATAGTTGGGGCTTTCGCGAGTTATCTGGACGTCATGCACATGACTTTCCTTCAATCCTGCGCCGGTGATTTTCACGAAGCTACAATTTTTGGCGCATCTCTTCGACCGTGGCGCAGCCAGTATATCCCATAGAAGCGCGCAAACCGCCCACTAACTGGTGCAGAACGTTTCCTGCTGGGCCTTTGTAAGGCACCTGCCCTTCGATACCTTCTGGCACCAGTTTGTCACTGGCGGCATCTTTTTGAAAATAGCGATCAGCAGAGCCTCGCGCCATGGCTCCTAAGGAACCCATGCCACGGTAAGATTTAAAACTACGACCTTGATAAAGAACAACCTCGCCGGGGCTTTCATCGGTGCCTGCAATCATTGAACCCACCATGGCGCACGAAGCTCCCGCAGCAATGGCTTTGGCAAAATCACCTGAAAACTTTATCCCACCATCTGCAATAATTGGGATACCTTGTGCTTTCGCGGCGGCGACACAATCAATGATAGCTGTTAGCTGAGGTACGCCCACACCAGCTACCATACGGGTCGTGCAGATGGATCCTGGTCCAATGCCAACCTTGACCGCATCAGCACCAGCCCCAATCAGGGCTTCTGTCGCTGCCCCTGTGGCGACGTTCCCAGCAATAATCTGCGTGTTCCCCGCAACCTCTTTGGCCCGTCTTACAGCGATAGCTACACCTTCAGAGTGACCATGGGCAGTATCTATTACGACCATATCCACCCCGGCATCAATCAAAGCCATTGTACGTTCAAATCCAGCATCTCCAACTGTACTGGCAGCAGACACCCGCAAACGACCTAGATGATCTTTACAAGCATGAGGGTTTAAAACTGCTTGTTCGAGATCTCTTAGTGTCAAAAGACCTGTTAATTTTCCAGAACCATCCGTTACTGTCCAAGTTACGGTAGTCGTGCAGCCATCATTTCTTTGGCTTCGCGCGGATCGGCTGGCTCTTGAAGGATCGCCAAATTGTCCGTCGACATCATCGCCGAGACCGGTGTGTTGGGATCGGTTGCAAAGCGCATGTCTCGGTTGGTAACTATGCCAACAACACGGTTGTCTTGCACTACTGGGAACCCAGTGACACGATATCGTTCTTGCAAGACCTTAGCATCAGCGAGAGTTTGATCTGGGCGCAATGTAATTGGATTGTAGACAATGCCACTTTCAAATCGTTTTACGCGACGCACTTGCCGCGCCTGTTCCTCCGTGTCCAAATTGCGATGAATGACCCCCATGCCACCGGCTTGAGCCATGGCAATAGCCATCTTAGCCTCTGTAACGGTATCCATCGCTGATGAGAGTAACGGGATATTCAGGTCAATTGATTTAGTAACCTTTGTTCGTGTATCTGCCGCAGACGGCATGACCGACGACTGCGCCGGTACAAGTAAAACATCATCAAAAGTTAAAGCCTCGCGAATCTCCATTGGAGTCCTCCTACAGCAGGTATCACTTGGCAATTTCATATCGCACGGCTTTACCGGATCGGAAAGGGGGTAGCGGATAATAAGCATTTAAAACTTTATTAATTAGACTTTTTGCTTGCGGTAATCTGCTAAAGTCCTTCTTTTTGTTGGATGTGCCGCTGATAGACCATTTTCAGCCGTTCAAGCCCTTTATCCTGATGAGATGAGGCGTAGGTTATTCAAATATTTTGGCAGAGGTTTTGCATATGACACAGGAACATTTAGTCTTATTCACCCCCTCAGGCAGACGTGGATGGTTTGAAACTGGAACACCAATTTTGACCGCGGCACGAAAATTGGGAGTTGATCTAGATTCTGTTTGTGGTGGCAGAGGTATTTGTTCAAAATGCCAAATCACACCTAGTTTTGGAGATTTTTCCAAACATGGAGTAACCGTAGCGAAGGGGGCACTGTCGGAATGGAATTCAGTCGAACAGCGCTATAAAGACAAACGAGGCTTGGTAGATGGCCGACGTTTGGGCTGTCAGGCTACAGTTCAGGGAGATATTGTAATAGACGTGCCACCAGAAAGCCAGGTACACAAGCAAGTAGTACGTAAGCGAGCTGAAGTTATTGATATTACTGTAAATCCTTCAATAAGGCTTTACTATGTAGAAGTTGAAGAGCCGGACATGCATAATCCTTCTGGTGATCTTGAGCGCTTGGTAGATGCGCTAGAGAAACAGTGGCAGCTTAAGGGAGTGCAGGCCGATTTTAATATTTTACTACAAATGCAGCAAGTACTACGCAAAGGGGAATGGAAGGTCACATGTGCCGTTCATCATGCCGATGGAGAAACCAATCCACAAATCATACACCTTTGGTCTGGTCTTTATGAGGGTACCATCTACGGCGTTGCCGTGGATGTCGGCTCCACGACCATCGCTGCCGACCTCTGTGATCTGACCAGTGGTGAGGTGCTCGGCAGCGCCAGCGCGATGAATCCGCAGATTCGTTTTGGCGAAGATCTTATGAGCCGTGTCTCCCTACGCCATGATGAATAAGGGTGGCGACAAGGAAATGACTCAGGCTGTGCGCGATGGAATGGATGCCCTTTTCACACAAATTTCTGTCGATGCTGAAATTGACAAAAAATTGATAATGGATGCAGTCTTTGTCTGTAATCCGGTGATGCATCACTTATTTCTGGGCATTGATCCATTTGAGCTTGGCCAGGCTCCCTTTGCATTAGCCACATCGAACGCACTAAGACTTTTTGCGGATCATCTGGATATCAAAATACATCCAAGCGCCAGAGCCTATTTTTTGCCGTGTATTGCTGGCCACGTCGGAGCCGATGCTGCTGCAGTTGCTCTTTCAGAGGCTCCAAATAAATCTGACGATTTAGTTCTGGTTGTAGACGTTGGGACTAATGCTGAAATTTTATTAGGTAATAAAGAAAAAGTTTTAGCTTGTTCCTCTCCGACAGGTCCCGCCTTTGAGGGTGCTCAAATTAGCTCCGGCCAACGAGCAGCACCTGGTGCAATTGAAAAAGTTGAGATTGACCCTTCCACCAAGGAACCACGGTTCCGAGTTATTGGCTGTGATCTCTGGTCAGATGAAAAGGGATTTTGGGAAGAAACCAACGATACAGGCATAACTGGAATTTGTGGGTCGGGAATTATTGAGGCCATTGCCGAAATGCGCATGGCGGGCCTATTGGATTCCTCTGGCCTAATCGGTTCATCTGAGCAAACCGGTACAGAACGCTGTGTCGTGGATGGCCGTACACACAGCTATGTGATGTATGATGGAGGCTTAGCAGGTGGACCAAGAATTACTGTTACCAACCCAGATATCCGCGCGATTCAAATGGCCAAGGCTGCGCTTTATTCAGGTGCTCGGTTGTTGATGGATAAGTTTGGGGTCGACAAAGTGGATCGTGTGGTTTTGGCAGGTGCTTTTGGTGCCCATATTTCACCCAAACATGCTATGGTTTTAGGGATGATCCCGGACGTGCCGTTTGAGAAAGTAACTTCTGCGGGCAACGCCGCGGGCACTGGCGCGCGAATTGCTTTAATCGATATTTCACAACGTGCAGCAATCGAGCAGACAGTGGGTAGGATCGAAAAAATAGAAACAGCAATCGAGCCAAAGTTCCAAGAACATTTTGTCAATGCCTCTGCAATTCCAAACTCTGGCGATCCTTTCACTCTGCTCAGAGATACTGTTACGTTGCCAGATGTGAATTTCAATACCGGTGGTGGCGTTGGTAATGGCAGCGGACGGCGGCGCAGGCGACGCTAATCGCGGTAGCCTTTGGCCGTTGACGACGCCCAGAGAACCAACTATTTAGAAAAAATAGTGCGGGTATGGTGAAAAGGTATCACGCGAGCTTCCCAAGCTTAAGTTGAGGGTTCAATTCCCTCTACCCGCTCCAAAATCATCAATATCAGACAGCCAGCTAATAAACCCATCCGCAAACTAAATCTTTACCGTGGATTTCACTTAAATACAAAGTTGGAAAAAATTCAGTAAGTTGACTATTATTATCTACTTTGATTATATTTAATCAATAATCATTACCCAAAAAGCACTAATATAATTCAGCTCAATACTATCAAAGTAATATGGGATAAAAATCATCTTAATGGAGTTATCTATGTCTAGTTCATTATCCAGTAAATCATTCAGCAATCCTGATCTTGTAAAAGCGCCTGCTAAAACTCATTCGGCATCAGTAAATTTGGGAATAGCAACTGCCACAAAAATTGTGTTGCAGCCAGGTTGGAAATGGTCAGATTGCGTTAAGCCGCTTGTTGGCGGTCATAGCTGCCAAGCTGCCCACGTCGGCGTCGTAACGTCGGGCTCAATGACTGTCGCCCATGATGATGGTTCAGAAATTACAGTACACGCAGGCGATGCTTACACTTTCGCACCGGGACACGATGGGTGGGTAAACGGAGATGAAGAATTCGTAGGTTATGAATTTTCCATAGATGCAAAAGATTTTGGCGCATGGAGTAGCCCTAAATAGTTAAGTAATATATCCAGCACTAATATTTATATTGGTGCTGGAGGGATCAATTAAAGTGAGGACGATAAAATGCCTAAAGGATATTTGGTTGCTAACATACGTGTTCATGACAAAGAAAAGTTTTTAGCATTTTCTGGTATGGCTGGACCAGTCATTAAGGCTCATGGCGGCAAAGTATTGGCTAGGGGCCCCAACGCTAAGCGATATGAAGGCAATACCACAGGTACAGTGATGATGATTGAGTTTGACAGCCTTAAAACGGCAGAGACTTTTTACCTAAGCGATGACTACCAAGCAGCTAAAGTAGTCCGAGATGAATGTTCCGAGACTGATTTGATGTTGATCGAAGGCGCTGAGTAAATTTACATATTTTCAAAAGTTTGCAAGCGGAGCATATTCAAAACCTTTAAAAAAATTAGAATTTTGCCTTTTAGCTGTCGCAAACATTAATGTTGTCCTAACCGAACAACTCCTGGCAAAATTCTAAACCATCCACCAGTGCATCAACTTCTGCTTCATTATTGTACATCGCAAAGCTGGCACGACAAGTAGCAGTGACACCCAGATACTCCATCAAAGGCTGGGCACAGTGATGGCCTGCTCTTACTGCAATACCTTTTTTATCCAGCACTGTCGAAATATCGTGTGCATGAGCCGGTCCGTTGAGCGTAAACGAGAAGATTGCACCCTTAGTCGCCGATTGTCCCTGCACATTGAGCCAGTTCAACCCATCTAACCTTTTTCGAGCATAACTGCATAGGTTTTTTTCATGATCAGAAATATTGTGCATGCCAATATCCATCATATAATCTAGCGCCACGCCAAGGCCAATCTGCTGCACAATAGCAGGCGTCCCAGCTTCAAACATCATCGGTGGGGAGTTGTAGGTAATCACGTCACGGCCAACTTCCCGGATCATATCTCCACCACCCATGAAAGGTCGCATCTCAGCCATTCGCTCGGGCCGAATATATATCGCGCCAGAACCACTGGGTCCGTAAAGTTTATGACCAGTAATCGCATAAAAGTCACAACCAATATCTTGTACATCCACCGGCATATGCACTGCTGCCTGTGATCCATCCACCAAAACAGCTGCGCCAAGGGCATGCGCTGCCTGGGTTATGGTTTTGACATCAACAACTGTGCCGAGCACGTTAGACATTTGTGTGATTGCCACCAGTTTTGTGCTTGGGCTCATTGCCGCAATCATTCGCTCAGGATCTAGGTCGCCGTTAGCGTCCACATCAACCCAAATCAATTTCACACCCATACGCTCACGTAAAAAATGCCATGGTATAATATTAGCATGATGCTCCATGATCGATAGAACAATCTCATCACCTGCCTGCAACCGTGGCATAGCCCAACCATAAGCAATAAGGTTGATCCCCTCAGTAGTGCCGGAATTGAACACAATATTATCTTCCGAAGCAGCATTTAAAAATTTTGCAACCTTACCGCGCACTGCCTCATATTTATCAGTTGCTAGATTGGACAGATAATGCAAACCTCTATGTCATTGATCCCGGTATCGGATTTGGAAAGAGCCTCGATCACAACCTGAGGCTTTTAAAGAACCTTAAGAAACTCCAGCGACTGAATCTTCCGATCATGATGGGGCTTTCGCGAATTTTTGCTACATCGAAACTCATAACGCCACCTCCTGCGGGCCAAACCCAAGGGAAACCAAAATAAACGCACCGCCCATCGATAGGCCAATTACGCCAAGCACAAAACACAGGGCTGCTTTCCACATCGAGCCCAAGTTCAACCATGAATTAAGTAAGCCAAACAGGATCCAAAACAACAGACCTGTGGCAAAAAGACTAATTACCCCCGCCAATGTGTTCGAGATCATCATTAAAGCAGTCTGAAAAATTTGCAGTAAAACCTGCAGAATTTGAATCCAAGAAAATACAAGAATTCCATCAGAGAATTTACCGGCCCCACCGAAAGCTCTTGCTGACAGCCATATGCAGCCTACGAGGCCAAGTGTACCAAAGCCCATTATCGCGAATAAATTAACAGGTGACATTGGTGCTAAACCAGGAAACATTGCTGTGGGCTTAAAACCACTTAAGACAAACATCAAAACTACTGCCATGATGATCGTTACCGCAAATGCACTCAAAGCCGCGCCCAAATTAAACCTTAAGGCAAAAATATACGCGCCAGCCTCCGTTGGGTTGGTTAGGCTCAACCGCAACAGGTTGCTCATGAAATTCATTGTTCTGCCTCAATAAGTGAGTTCCCGAGAACCCATAGAAATACAAGTAACCAAAGCGCGCCAAAATCTGTATGGGCATCAAGCCACAGGATAAACAGTGGGTGATCGACTTGTGCTGCGTGACGTGCGACGCCCAAAATAGTGCCAAGCGATAGGGCGTGATCGCCACCCATAAAGATTGGAACACCGTGTGGTTAGGCGCAACAAGGCTGCAAAGCCATAAGCTATAAGGGGCAGCAAAAAAATTAGGCCTAAAGCATCGTGTTGAATGTAGTCCGTTAAGGTTTCGCCTGTAAGATGCGCTTGCCGCGCACGATAGGGCCACTGCGCCATGAATAGTATCACGCAGCCCCCCATCAACATTGCAAAGGCCCTGTCTTCGCGCTGGCCCATACCGAGCAATCGAGCCATAACCCGCCTTGGACGTAGATGCGCCTCCACAAGATCACGTGTGACAGCCATCGCAGTTACCGCGCTTCCAAAATATCAGTGAGATAGCTCAAAATTGCTTGCGCCAAGTCTGGGTCCTCTATTTCCCCAATAGCTTGTGCGATAAAGGATAGAGTCAAAAGATCAACCGCTTTTGGCTCCGGCACACCGCGTGAACGTAGGTAGAATAGTGCCTCCTCATCAATAGCCCCCGAAGTTGAACCATGTGAACAGGCAACATCATCAGCATAGATTTCCAGCTCCGGTTTAGCCAGAAACTGACTATCTTCATCCAAAAGTAGTGATTGGCTAATTTGATACCCATCTGTCTTTTGAGCGCCGGCCTTTACAAGTATCTTCCCCTGAAATACGCCAACAGCACCGTTGCGCAATACTTTTTTAAAAACCTGCCGGCTTTCACAATTTACAGCATCATGTGTGATGAAAACTGTATCATCGTGATGAAAATTGCTATCGCCCAAACAAGCGCCTGCTACAGTTACAGAAGAATTATCACCCACAAGCTCCAAAATACACTCATTACGGGTCATCTTACAATCCGCTGTCAGGGTGAAGGATTTAAACTTTGCATCTGCTCCAATACTAGCAAAAATATGCGTTAGCATGTGGGACTCTTGGCCATCTTGTATACGGATATGGTGAAAACTGCCGGTATCGGCAACCTCAACTTCAATCACCACGTTGCTCCGAGCACCATATTGGCCGGTTTCGATCAGAGTAACGCTTGCACCGGCCTCCACCTTCACAACGTGATGGATCACTGCATCAATACTCCCAATGGACACTGAATGGATACGAATAGGGCTACTCACTTGGCCTTTGGCATGTACTAGAAGTCCCTCAGTGGCCATCGCAGTATTCAAGGCCGCTAAAGACCGCTTAACTGGGTTTTGGCCCGCCAATTCCAGCTTTCCATAAATATCTTGCACCCAATGCAAATCTAAAGCGCAGGCATTTGAAAGACTTTCAATTTTGCAATTATCGATTTCAGGAAGATCATCGGCAGCCAACTTAGCATTTTTAAATTCGATTTCAGTCTTCATCTGATCGGCAAATATACTAATTTCTGGGCGTGCTTGCGGTATGAGTGCTACATTCTTTTGCACAAACAAGTCAGGGCGCGTATATTTCCAATATTCGTCACGCCGCTGCGGCAGGCCCTGTTCTTGTGCCCGTGCCGACGCTGATTGGCGAGCATTTTTCGCCCATGCACCAGAATTAGAGATTAGTTCTGCATCATGCAGCGCGCGGTCAGATATTAACTTTGGAGAGGACGCAACCATTAGGCTGTCTCCTCCAACAAGTCGGCATAGCCATTATTTTCAACTTCCAGTGCCAATTCAGGGCCACCAGATTTAATGATGCGCCCGGCTGCCATAATATGCACAACATCAGGCTTAATATGGTCCAACAGGCGCTGGTAGTGAGTGATCACAAGAAAAGTCCGTTTGCCATCACGCAGGGCATTAACCCCTTGGGCAACAAGCTTCATTGCATCCACATCTAAACCGCTGTCTGTTTCATCAAGAATACACATTTTGGGCTCAAGCATCGCCATTTGAAGAATTTCGTTACGCTTTTTTTCACCACCGGAAAACCCAACGTTCACCGGGCGCTTTAGCATGTCTGCGTCTATTTTTAGGTCTTTGGCCTTAGCGCGCACAACTTTTAAAAACTCACCTGCACTCATTTCAGGCTCGCCACGCAATTTGCGTTGAGAGTTCACCGCTGTACGCAAAAAGGTCATATTGCCCACACCGGGAATTTCTACAGGGTATTGAAACGCCAAAAACAATCCAGCCGCTGCACGTTCCTCAGGTTCCATCTCTAGGATATCATTGCCTTCAAGATGTGCCGAGCCTTCAGTAACCTCATAGCCCCCCTTGCCAGACAACACATAAGAGAGGGTAGATTTACCAGAGCCATTAGGTCCCATAATGGCATGGACCTTGCCTGCCTCTAAAGATAAGTTAACACCCCTAAGAATTTTTTTATCTTCTTCTTCAAGCTGGACGCATAGATTTTTGATTTCTAACATTTTAACTTCCTGCAGCCTTAATTTGTTTCAGCACTTATTTACGCCATTTTGGACATCTAGTTGAAAATCACTTAACGGTCAGTCTAGATTACCCAACAGACCCCTCGAGAGATATTGCTACCAGCGCCTGCGCCTCCATGGCGAATTCCATCGGCAGCGCTTGTAGCACTTCCTTACAAAACCCATTCACCACCAAAGCCACGGCGTCCTCCTCGCCCATACCGCGCGAGCGGCAATAAAATAGCTGATCATCATCCACTTTTGACGTTGTGGCCTCATGCTCAACCCGTGAGGAGTTATTTTTTACTTCAATATAAGGCACTGTGTGGGCGCCACATTTATCACCAATTAGCAAGCTATCGCATTGAGTAAAATTACGGCTATTTTTTGCTTTTGGATGCATTGAAACAAGTCCACGATAGGTATTTTGCGCTTTTCCGGCACTAATCCCTTTGGATACTATACGAGATTTAGTATTCTTTCCTAAATGCACCATCTTTGTGCCCGTGTCAGCCTGTTGCATATTGTTTGCAATTGCGATCGAGTAAAATTCACCTTGGCTATCATTGCCGCGTAGTACGCAGGATGGGTATTTCCAAGTCACCGCAGAACCCGTTTCGACCTGGGTCCACATCACTTTTGAGCGGTCGCCGCGGCAGTCAGCGCGTTTGGTCACAAAATTATAAATCCCACCTTTGCCATTCTCATCACCGGGATACCAGTTTTGTACTGTTGAATATTTTATTTCCGCATCATCTAGTGCAATTAATTCTACAACAGCTGCATGCAACTGTGCTATGTCGCGCTGAGGAGCGGTGCAGCCTTCCAGATAGCTTACATAGGACTCTTTATCTGCAATGATTAAAGTACGTTCAAACTGCCCAGTATTTTCCGCATTTATCCGAAAATAAGTGCTAAGTTCCATCGGACAACGCACGCCCGGTGGAATGTATACAAAAGAGCCATCAGAAAATACCGCACAGTTCAGTGTTGCATAGTAATTGTCTGAGACCGGCACCACTGTGCCAAGATATTTACGCACCAACTCGGGGTGCTCTCGGATAGCCTCAGAAATTGAACAGAAAATAACGCCAGCTTTCATCAGCTCAGCTTGGAAGGTGGTGCCAACGGAGACTGAATCAAATACTGCATCTACCGCAACTCGACGTTCGCCCTCTGGCGCTTCGACCCCGGCCAAAAGGGCCTGCTCTTTTAATGGTATTCCGAGCTTTTTATAAGTTTCCAATAGCTTGGGGTCCACATCATCCAAAGACTTTGGTTTCTCCTCCATGCTTTTTGGACGAGCGTAGTAATATTGATCTTGAAAATCGATTTTTGGGTAATCAACCATGGCCCAATCTGGCTCTATCAGTTCAAGCCAACGGCGGTATGCCGCCAAACGCCAATCCAACATCCATTCCGGTTCATCGTTCTTAGATGATATTAATCGAACGATATCTTCCGATAGACCTTTCGGCGCATATTCCATTTCAATTTCAGTATTCCATCCGTATTTATATGCACCGGACAAAGCCTTCACCGCTTCAACGGTTTCCGCATCTACACCATCTTTGACCTGAACGTCATCCATCGCCATCATATTCCCTATCTGGCCGCTTTGCGTGCCAAAAATCTTTCATAAGCAGCCAGCCAAACTGCGGCAAACTGTTTTACTTCATCTTCCGTTGTATCTAAACCCAGCGAAACGCGTATCGCGCAGCTGGCCACATCGTCATCATATCCCATCGCACGTAACACCCGGCTGGCTTTTACCTTGCCAGACGAGCAAGCAGAACCAGCAGATACCGCAAATCCCGCCAAGTCCATTTGCATTACTTGGGTCTCACCTTTCCAGCCCGGGGCAGCGAAGCAGCTTGTATTAGGAAGCCGAGCCAGACCTGCTCCTACTGAAATAAGAGGTTTTCCACTGTCTTCCAGTATTTTTTCTAAAATATTTCTAAGTTTCTCAATTCTGACCCATTTACCATCGGTTAAATCGCGCGCTGCAGCTTCTGCTGCGGCGCCAAATCCTGCTATGCCTATCACGTTCTCAGTGCCTGCGCGTCTGCCCATTTCCTGACCACCACCGTGGATTTGCGCCATAACTTCTTGTCCGGGCTTTAACAAAAGGCAGCCAACCCCCTTGGGTCCACCGAGCTTGTGGGCGGAAGCACAGGCCATATCAGCACCGCTCCAGGCGAAAGAAGTAGCCAGCTTACCAAAGCCTTGCGTCATATCACAAAAGCCCACGCCATGCGGCACAACTTGCACAACTCCCGTCTCAGAATTAGCTAATTGCAAAGCTGTTTTAGCTGGATTTGCCACCATAACTTGTCCAGAGGTAACACTTAAATTAGGCTGCGCCCACGCTGCAACCGCGTCATGTTCAACATCACCAGCGCTAAATCCACGATCCTTAAGCGCTAAGGCAGCTGCTTCCGTAGCACTGCCAGTAAAAACTATATCATGCGCTCCACAGCCGAAAGCTTCAGAGATTTGATTGCGGGCGCGCTCCACAATAGATTTAGCGCTACGCCCCTCAGAGTGCACAGAAGATGGATTACCCACCACGTCCATCGCCGCAAGCATTGCTTCACGGGCTTCGGAGCGTAAGGGGCTCGTAGCATTGTAATCGAGGTAAACTCGGCGGGTCATTCGTCGACCACTTCAAAAAGGTTTGGCACTGCCGGACAGGGCGACAGAGTGTTCGAGACCACATCGGACAACCGTGTCTGATGCAGATAAACATAAACCTGCGCGCTGAGCCCTTCCCATAAGCGATTGGTCACACTTTGTGCCCTGCTGCCTGACACCCCACCAGAGGCCCCTGCTCCTTTTTGCATAGCATCCACGGTTTCATCCACGGCTGCAAGAATATCAACCACTCGGATATCATGGGCTGGCCGCGCCAATCTATACCCACCATTTGGTCCACGCATGGATTCTACCAATTTCGCTGCGCCGCAATTTCACAAAAAGCTGTTCCAAATAGGGCAAAGATATGTTCTGACGCCGGGCAATATCTGTTAGTGAGGCCAATTCCGTAGGCGCCAAAAATGCCAAATCAGCCAAAGCAACCATTCCATATCGGCCTTTTGTGGAAAGTTTCATGTTAAATTACACTTTCATGCGGCAACACAGGCCTATTTTGTTCAAATTTATTGACCTACTCGCGTCAGTTGCGTAACTCACTTCTTAGAGCGGCGCTCCGCAAATAGATTTAGAATGGTTCTAAGCTGACACTTGTCCAAGGTCAAGTAAAGCATGCGCCCAAAACACACCAAAGGAACAATATGCCCGAAGTGATATTTCCTGGCCCTGAAGGCCGCCTAGAAGGCCGCTACCACCCTCAAAAAACTAAAGACGCGCCGATCGCAATTGTATTACATCCGCATCCACAGTTTGGCGGTACGATGAATAATAAAGTTGTGTATAATTTGCACTACGCTTTTTATAATATGGGGTTCACTGTATTACGATTCAATTTTCGAGGTGTGGGCCGCTCACAAGGTGAATATGATTTGGGAATCGGTGAACTGAGTGATGCAGCCTCGGCCTTGGATTACCTTCAATCGATGAACAACAACTCCAAGCATTGCTGGGTTGCTGGTTTCTCGTTTGGCGCTTGGATTGGCATGCAATTGCTGATGCGTCGTCCCGAAATCACTGGATTTATAAGTGTAAGCCCTCCAGCCAATATGTATGATTTTAGTTTTTTGGCACCCTGCCCCGCTTCTGGCTTAATTATTAATGGCTTAGCTGACCGCGTAGCCCCTCCTGCGGATACGGTTACTTTGGTAAACAAACTGCATGAGCAAAAAGGCATTACAGTTACTCACCAAGAAGTTGAAGGCGCTGGCCACTTTTTTGAGGAACCCCATATGGATCCGATGATTGCTTCCGTGCAAACCTATGTGCGGCGACGCTTAACTGAAAACACGCGTTAGAAGGTCTACAATGTGGCTTCAGCTTAATCTGAAGCCACATTGTAGAAAAACTCTAAAGCTACATTTCCATCATTTTAGGTTTGATCAAAACCACAAGCTGAGTGATGCAGCCTTCCATTAATATATGGTATTGACGATGACCGTAGCGCCACTATACCAATTTCTTGCAACCGGTTGCAAACAGCGTGGAAAGTCGTGACATGAGTGACATAGGCATTGGAATTATTGGTGGTGGTTACATGGGAAAGGCGCATTCCGTTGCCTTTGCATCAGTAGCCAGTGTGTTTAACACGGAGCTGCGGCCACGATTAGTTACAATTTGTGCCAGTACTCCCGAAAGTGCTGAAATCTACCGAAAAGCCTACGGCTTTGAAAAAGCAACATCTAATTGGCACGAAATGATTGCCGACACAGACATTCAAGCGATTGTAATAGCCTCTCCGCAAGCCACCCACCACGACATAGCCTTGGCAGCCCTTGCTGCTGGTAAGCCGGTATTATGTGAAAAACCCCTTGGGATATCACTTGAACAAAGCAGGTCCATGGTAGCTGCGGCCAAGACTGCCGGTATTACCAACATGGTGGGGTTCAACTACATTCGCACCCCAGCCTCGCAACAGGTCCGCAAGTTTCTTTCCGAGGGTCGTATAGGTGAGGTCACGTGGTTTCGTGGTGAGATGACAGAAGATTTTTTTGCAGACCCTGAAATCGGTGGATGGCGAGCACAGGGATCAGCCAATGGCACGATGGGATACTTTTACTTGGCATGAGTTTAATGCAGCACATGCTTTTATGCGTGATGAAGCAGATGATGGTCGTTATGACGGACAAACGGCACCCGCCCTGGCGGTGATGTCACCAATGACGATCATGCGCAAATGATGTGTCGCTTTTCAAATGGCGCTATGGGACAGATGTATTTTAGCGCGTCGCAACAGGCCGAAAAATGGGATATGCTTACGAAATACATGGTACTAAAGGATCGATAAGGTTTGACCAAGAAGATCAAAATGCGTTGCATCTATATACTATGGATGGCCCAGAGGAAGAAAAAGGGTTCAAAAAATACTCACAGGCCCTGCCCATCCAGATTATCTACCGTTTTGCCAAGGGCCAGGGCATGGGACCGGTTACCAAGACCAGATTACAATCGAGGCGAAAGATTTTCTGACGGCAATTGCTGAAAACCGCATAATATGGCCCACGTTTGAAGAGGGTATGGAAGTAAATCGTATTGTGACTGCAGCCCTAGATTCCAGCATCAAGCAGGCATGGGTTACTGTTGCAAATTATTAAATTTATGAGGCTATAAGATGATTAAAATTGGTAATGCGCCCTGCTCTTGGGGTGTGGAGTTCCCAGATGATGCCCGTAATCCTGATTGGCGCCAGGTGTTGAAGGAAAATGCAAAGGCAGGCTTTCACAGGCATTGAGCTGGGCCCAGTAGGCTATATGCCAGAAGAGCCAGCCATATTGGCAGAGGCCCTCTCTGAGTTCGACCAAGAGCTGATTGGCGGCGTCATTTTCCGCGCGTTTCATGATCCGGATGCTTGGGATGATGTGCTAGATGGTTCAATCCGTACCTGCAAAGCCCTTGCAGCCCATGGGGCAACACGGCTTGTGATCATCGACAGCATCTCCCCACGTCGCGCGCCTACCGCGGGTCGCGCCGCAGAAGCCGAACAGATGGACACTGCAGAATGGGAAGTTTTTCGCAACCGTATCGCCACAATCGCTAAAATAGGCACTGAAGAATATGGTCTTTCCGTTGGCATTCACGCCCATGCTGCTGGTTTCATCGACTTTGAACCTGAGTTGGAGCGGTTATTGGATGAGGTGGTCAAAAATACTTGGCATTTGCTTTGATACAGGCCATCATTCTTACGCAGGTTTTGACCCAGTTACATTTATGAAGAAACATATTTCTAGAATTAACTACATGCATTTCAAGGATATAGATCCAAAAATTAAAGCGAGCGTTTTGGCTAATCGTACAGGTTTCTATGATGCCTGTGGCGAGGGTATCTTCTGTAATCTTGGAGATGGTAATGTGGACTTTCCAGCAGTACGTCAACTTTTGTTGGATACTGGTTTTAACGGCTGGTGCACAGTAGAGCAGGACTGTGATCCATCTGGTGACACCTCCCCTGTGGATGATGCAAAACTCAACCGCGCCTATCTTCAATCCATCGGCTTTTAAGGAACAACTGAATGACAAAGTTAAAATGGGGTATGATTGGTGGCGGTGATGGCAGCCAAATAGGACCCGCACACCGCTTGGGCGCAGGTCTTGATGCGTTGTTTGACTTTACAGCCGGTGCTTTGGATCACCGGCCTGAAGAAGGCATTCGCTATGGTAAAACCTTAGGATTAGGAAATAGAGCATATGGCTGCTGGCAAGACATGCTTGCTGGCGAGCAGGCACAGGCGCATCCTGTTGATTTAGTTACAGTAGCCACACCCAATTCTACACATTTTGAGATCACTAAGGCGTTTTTGGAAGGTGGCTTTCACGTGCTTTGTGAAAAGCCTATGACTATGACGATAGAGGAAGGTGAAGAGATTGTGAAAATCTCTCACACCACAGGCAAAATTTGCGCAGTAAACTATGGCTATTCCGGTTATTCATTGGTGCGGCATATGAAAGCCATGGTGGCCCGCGGTGATATTGGTAAGGTGCGGTTGGTTAATGCTGAGTTTGCTCATGGTCACCATGCGGATGCAGCTGATGCCGATAATCCACGGGTACGTTGGCGCTATGACCCCGCGCAAGCCGGTGTATCTGCCCAGTTTGCCGATTGTGGTATACATGCACTTCATATGGCATCTTTTGTTACAGGCCAAGAAATCACTAAGTTGAGCGCGGATACGGTTTCTTGTATAGATGTACGAGAGCTCGAAGATGATGCAATGGTTAATTTCCGCATGGATGGCGGTGCAGTGGGCCGTTTGTGGACTTCATCCATTGCCATTGGCCGCCAACATGGTTTGGGAATACAAGTTTTTGGTGAAAAGGGTGGTTTGCGTTGGTCGCAGGAACACCCAAATCAACTTTTCTATATGCCGCTGGGTGAAAGGCTACAGATTATTGAGCGTGGTGAGGGAAGCCTTTCACCAGAAGCAGACCGCACTACAAGAGTAACCGTTGGTCATGCCGAAGGGATGCCTTTGGCCTTTGCTAATATCTACACTGATTTGGCAGAAGCTATTCATGCCCGCAACGAAGGCCGCGCCATTGATCCGGCTGCAGATCTTTACCCACGGTCTGAAGATGGTTTGCGCTCAATGGCGGCCGTCTTTGCCGTTGCGCAATCGGGCAAACAAGACGGGGCGTGGCTCGATGCCCGCCCTCCGATGTTTAAATAAAAATCTAACTGTGGAGCGGGCGCAATGTGCCCCGCTCTACAACGCTACTGGGAAACAGCACCGCTTTCGGGCGTTGAGTTGGATCCAAAAGCATCGCTACCACCAATTCGACCGAACTGGCTACCACTTGCTTGATGGGGTTATGAATGGTTGTCAGATTGATGTTTGCCCAATGCGCCATTTCCATATCATTGAGCCCAATAAATCCGATCTGATCTGGGACTGATAGGCCTGCGGTTTCAGCCGCTGACAGCGCGCCAATAGACAAGACATCATCCCCGCAGAAATAGGCCTGCGCAGGACCCGCCGCTATCAACCGCAACATTTCCGCACGTCCCGCTGCAAATGAATAGGCTTTGGCATAGGTCACACTATGGGCAACATTGGTATGCGCACGCAACTCCGACAAAAAACCCGCATACCGATCTTGGGTTGAGGTGGCGGTTTCTGGGCCACCCATGAAGCCAATCGTGTCATAGCCACGAGCAATCAAAGTTTGCGCCGCCATTTGACCTGCTGCAAAATTGTCGATGCCGACTGTATGTACTTTGGGTTGCACGGAGTGGCGGCCAAAAAGATGTACAACTGGCACGCCAGCAGTTTGGAAGGCCTCTGCAAAGCTCACTGGCAGAGTTGAAGAGGCAACGATCACCCCATCCACTGAATATTGCCGCAGCATGCGCACAGAATTTGCGGGATCCACCTCATCGGAGAGATTGACCAACAAAGTTCGTAGGCCACGCTCTTGCAGGCCTTTGGTGATTAAATCGAAAACTTCTAGAAAGATAGGGTTGTGGAAGTTATCAGACACCACGCCAATCAGCTTGGTGCGACCGGTTGTGAGGGAAGAGGCAAGAGCATTGGGATGAAATCCTAATATGGCAGATGCTTCCATAACCTTGAGCCGCACTTTGTCAGAAACTGAAGCCCCCTCGGTAAACGTCCGAGATACAGCCGAGCGAGAAACGCCCGCCATTTCAGCTACATCTTTTAAAGTGACTGCCATTCCTTTTGATATCCTTCATTCCGTGTTTTGGTTCGTATATTTAAATATAACTAGCTAGTGCTAATATTATATTTTAATTATAAAAAGCTATAAGCAACGGATCAAAGCTCTATATTAATTATTATCAACATATTTATGTATGTGAGCAGTATTTGATCACAAATCTTTTTTTTCTGTCGCCATCTCTTTAGGTAAAATGAAGTCAAAGAAGAAAACGTAAATTGAATAAATACCTATGCTACCTACCAATAAAGCCCAAACTTGGTTGCCCATTAAGCCTTCTATAACCGACCAAAAAACAAGCAATATCACGAGTAAAACTCGACGCCAAAGTGGTATAAAAAACGGATGCCTTAATTCCAGTGATTTCAGACGTACTTTATTCATTTAAACACCCCCATATTAGACTGTTCCACCTAGAGAACCCTCGAGTGTGGCCAATTCTTGACCACCAGCCATGAGGTTTTGAAGATCCTCTGGAGTTATGTCGCCACGCATCGCCGTACCATGAGTTTGGCCACGGTTTAACACAGTAAAGCGATCTCCAACTGCAAGGGCGTGGCGGACGTTGTGGGTAATAAATACCACCGCCACTCCCTCATTACGTACCTTATCTATTGTAGCGAGTACGTTTGATGTCTGACGGACCCCTAATGCGGATGTGGGTTCATCCAGAATTAGTACTCGTGCACCAAAATGGACCGCTCGGGAAATTGCAACTGTTTGCCTCTCACCTCCAGAGAGAGTACCGACTGCTTGGTCAGGACCGCGTAAGTTAATACCCATCTTGCTCATAGCTTCCATTGTTTTACTATCAGCATGTTTCCGATCATAGAATTGGATACCAGCGATTTTCTTTGTTGGTTCGTTACCTAAGAAAAAATTCCGACTGACCGACATCAGTGGGATCATTGCTAGGTGTTGGTGCACAGTTGCAATACCCGCTTGCATCGCATCGCGTGGATTATTAAAAAACTTTTGTTCTCCATTAACAATAATCTCACCTTGCGTTGGCTTCACCACTCCTGACATAGCTTTAATAAATGTAGATTTTCCTGCGCCATTATCACCTAACAGACAATGACACTCCCCCGGATAAATCTTTATCGAAACTCCGGCTAGAGCTATAACGGGCCCATAATGTTTTCGGATGTTCCTCATCTCTATAATCGGGGTTATTGTAGCTTGAGAATTCATCTTAACGCTCCCCTGTAATTAAGCGACGGATGTATGTGTTCAGTATAACGGCACCTAACAGTATCAAACCAAGAAAAACTCGAAAAAGAGAACTCTCTACCCCAGCGAAAAATAAGCCTTGTTGAACAACTCCAAAAATCAAAGCGCCTAAAGCTGCACCAATTACAGAGCCATAGCCGCCAGTAAGCAGTGCGCCACCAATCACAACAGCAATAATAGCTTCAAATTCTTTCAAAAGACCTCGGTCCGCCCCAGCAGAACCAAACTCCATAACTTGACAGGTAGCGAAAACTGTTGCGCAAAAAGCTGTGAACATAAACATCAATATCTTAACTTTATTCACTGGAACGCCTGAATTTCTTGCAGCTTCAGCATCACCACCTGATGCAAAAATCCAATTACCAAACCGTGTCTTAGTTAACAGTATATGACCAAACGCCACGAGTATTAGTGCCCACACTATGAGCATTGGTATTCCGTTTACTACTGGTTCGCCGGCGCGTGTACCGCGAGAGAATACGCTAATAATGCCAAGATCACCCAGATACTGAAAAAATCCCATAAATAGTTTTTCGCCAAATACCGCACCCAGCCAATCTCCTTCAGCTGCTTCTCTAATTCCCCCAATAATAGTTTTACGTTCTATAGTTTGTGGTAAAAAAATTGTGAAACCGCGCAAAATGAAGAGAAAGGCCAGAGTAACAATAAAACTTGGTAATCCAGTTCGTATGCAGATGAAACCATTCAGTGCTCCAATTGCAATGCAAATGGCAAAGGTCAGTAATATTGCCATCCACATGGGCCATCCAAATGTAACACCAAAAATGGCAATTAGCATTCCGGCAAATCCGATCATAGAACCAACACTAAGATCAAACTCACCAGCAATCATTAGCAGGCAAGCACCCACGGCAATAATCATGAATTGCGCAGAGACAATGGACCAGTTTAGAACGCCCTGCGAGCTGAACATCCCACTATCAGACGCAAGAATTATAAATATAATAAAGACTACTATGGTTCCAATAATCCCACCAAGTTCAGGACGGATAAGAGAGTTTCTAAAAGTAGACATCTCTTTAACACGTTCATCTGGAATAGATAATTTATTATTCATCAAATTCACCCTATAGTCTTTACATAAAAAAGGGGCGGAGCTTTTGTTCAAAAAGCTCCGCCCTTCTTAGTTTTAGCGGAATTCGCCAGCAAACTTTTCAACCATCTCAAGGCCAGAAGCAGTTACAAACCCTGGGCCAGAATTGATGTTGTTTCCAGGAAGAACACCATAACGATGGTAGTTGGCCATTACAACAACTGGTAAGTAAGCTTGCAAGAATGGCTGTTGGTCGATGCCCCAGCTAATTACGCCAGCCTTGATACCCTTTACAATCTCTGTACCGAGATCAAATGTTCCAAAGTAGATATCACCTGCCATACCGTTCTCGTCCAAAGCTAATAGAGTAGGATCTGCAGATGTTGGGCCAAGTGTTAGGACAGCGTCAGTATCAGGGTTGGCAGACAAATACGCTAAAACCCGGTTTTTAATTTCGGATGGATCTTGACCTGAGTCAATCATCTGGTTTCCAAGTTTAATACCAAGGCCATCTGCAAACCCTTGGCAACGATCTGTGGATGATGGTGATGAGATATAATGGTTAACACACAAGAAGCTAGCAACGCCGTCGCCTTTTGCACGTAAACCCGCAGCATATCCTGCATCATACTCAGGCTGACCTACATACATAAGCGCGCCTACTTCACGCGCCTGTTCTGGTGTGCCTGAATTCATAATTATAACATCAACACCACTAGCTACTGCGTTCATTATAGGACCTTTTAGTACACTATAATCTGCAAGGGTTGTTATAATCCCGTTTGGTGCGGAAGCTGCAGCTTGATCGATTATACGAGCCATATCTCCTAAATCACCTGTTGGTGGATTGCGATACTCAACATCAACGCCCATTTGCTCTCCCGCAAGGGCAATGCCATTTTTGATTGTGTTCCACCAGCTATCACTATCAGGTGCGTGGCTTACAAGAACGTATTTTAGGTTATCACCGTGGCTGCCAGCCAGGGCTGTAATAGGTGATGCAAACAAAGCAGCGCCAATTGCGAGCGACTTTATTACAGTTTTCATGAGGTCCTCCCAGACGAATTTATAATTTATAATTGTCAAACAAATATTTTGCCGACAATTATTAGATAAGCATATGATTATTATTTTTGCAACCGGTTGCAAAAAATCATTTTATTTGTTCGAACTCAATAAAAATCTATAAAACTATTGTTTAACAATCGAATATAGATTTTTTGTTTTTAATAAAAAAATTACAATATTATCTGATAGGTAAAGTACAATTTAGAAAAGTATTCTTTAGGCTAACCCACTCAAAGTCTATAATCCCTAATATCTGATAGTGCAGGTATTCTGAACAGATTTAAAGAAGTATTTGCCACAACTTCAATCGATACTTAGTCCACTTGGAACACTTTCTGGTATACCAAGCGTCCCTAACTTAGCAGATTTTCCTGTTAAGCTTTCGAGAAAGCTTACTATATCGAAAACTTCCTGATCACTTAGAGCTTTTGCCGTTATATCAATTTTTTTACTTTGTCGCTCCATTTCAAATCGATCTGATTGAACCACAAAATCTATATCTTGGAGCCAAGGAACCAAAGGTAGTTCAGCCATATTACGTTGCCATTTAATACGCATACCTGCTGGGTCTAAGTGGTGACGCACAATCCCCTCCAAAGTAGGATAAGCACCATTATGGCCATATGGGGCAGTCAAGGCAACATTCCGAAGGCGCGGAGTTTTGAACCGATAGGCATCCTCCACCAAATCGCTTTCCCCCATACGTCCAATATCGCGAGCTGCAGGATCAAATCGTCGAGTTCTACCAGGTCCAAAAGCTGGTAGTGAAAGCGCATAGAATTTCTGATCACTCAAAAGAGGCCCACTATGGCAAACTGAACATCGTCCACTTTCAAAAAAGACTTTTCGCCCTCTCTCAGCTGCTTTAGGCAGATCGGTTCCGTTACTAATAAAATCATCGTATGGGCTGTCATAGCTTCGCCATTCAAGGTTAATAAAGGCAGACTAATGCCTTTGCTATTTCAACGATGGTAATATTCTGAGGAACATCTATATTATCAAAGGCTTCTACGAAAAGGTCGCCATACTGAGGAATTAGGCGCACCCTTTTGGCCAATATGGGCCAAGCAGCATCAATACGATCATGTATGGCTCCGGCGATTTCATTTTCTTTCGGATTTCCGGCCATTTCAAATTGTGCAACAAGCGGGAAAATTGCTTGAGCAGATATTAGCGTGTCTAAGCCATTTGGCAGCCATTCTTGAGCCGGTGAGTTGAAACCATTTTGGTAAATATCACTAATTTCAAGGCGACCATCGTGAAACATCACATTTATCGATTTGTGTCCCAAGTTCCATAAAGCACTTGCATTTCTTGGAATACGCTTCCGAATTTTCTGAGCACCTTTGCCAGGAGTGCGCTCTGGGCCAAGCCCTAATCCACCCTCACCTATACCAAGGCTCAGACCATCTCCCCCACCGTGTTTCGGATGATGGCATGTGCTACAACTTATATTTTGGTTGCCAGATAGAACTTTATCATAAAATAAAAGTTGTCCAATACTTGCTTTTTGTGGATCAATTGGGTGAAATTGATTTTCGGATAAGGGATATTGTTCAGCAGTACTTGGCGAGGCCATAAGTAACAGGGAAACTAAAAGATGCGGTATTTTCGACCAAGGATTATAGGTCACTTCGGTGCGCTGCTGATGGGAGTGGTGCTTATTATTAGCAGCACACAGGCTGACGCAGAGCTTGAGGAGGCGCGAGATCTTATGGAAGAGGGAAGGTTTGTTGAGGCCCGTACTGCTCTGTGGCCTGCTGCTCGCTCCGGAAATGCAGAAGCAGAGGAACTCATAGGCGTAATGTATGCAATGGGTTTGGGGGTGGAGCAAGACTATGAGCGCGCGTTTGAGTGGTATTTGCGGAGTGCTATGAAGGGTCATCCCGGAGCCCAGTCTGGTGTCGGTTGGTATTATGAAGTTGGACTCGGAATGCCTGCAATTGACCTTGTACGAGCCTATCTCTGGTATGTGCTTTCTGCCATTGGCAACGATCCTGACGCAATGATCAGTCAGGAAGAAGTAGTTAAGAAAATGACAAAGGAACAAATTAATAAAGCTCATGTTTTGATCGATGATTACCGTGTTTGGCTCTACCCATTCAGATAGGCTAGTTTTCAAAATACTAAAGCAAATATTCCTTTATCAACGGATGTATTCAAATCAGTCTAATGCCATGCCATGCCGCGCAAGTGTTGCCTGCGCGACATGTTTTTCAATTTTATTGAATATCAGCTGCACGACCTGCATTGAGCTCAGATTCTGCTTTTGCAACAGCAGAAGTTAAAGCATCAAATATTGCCTCGCCACCCTCGACGTTTGACTTAAACCAATCATAGACCGGAGCTGCGGCGTCTTTAAACGCTCCTTTTTCAGCTGGTGTTGGAACATACAGATCACCACCACCCAAAACAAAGTCAGCGTATGCCTGAATTGATTTTCGTTTAGGAGACGCAAAGGTTGCCTGCTGCAATTGAGCAAAACCGTCAACTATGATTGTGCGCATTTCAGCTGGCATTGACATAAACTTATCATTCGACATCCACCAAAGAGCACCCATATATGCATGACCGTCTAGCGTTACGTATTGCAATCCAGCATCGGGAAATTTCATACCCATAATGTCAGTTATGCCGTTTTTAGAACCTTCGACAACGCCTGTTTGAAAGGAAGTAAACAGCTCAGGCCACGGAATGGGTGTAGGAGAGGCACCAAGGGCTTTGACTAATTCTTGTGGAAGATCTGCTACTACTGTGCGGATCTTCAAACCAGCCATGTCATCAGGGCTTTGAACGCGACGCTTTGTGTTAGCAAAATTACGCCATCCACCGGTATTACCAATTGTCATTAGGCGAATTTTTCCACCGGAATTATCCAGAGCCATTTTTCTACGTACGGGTAAAGTCGCCTGATAATACATGCTCTGCAACCCGATCATCTGCCATTAAATAAGGTAAATCTAACACTTGTACATATGGGAAGATGCCTGCGGCACCACCAGATGTTGAAATATACACATCAATTGAACCATCGGCTACACCCTGCAAACACTCTGCACCTTTTGAGCAAAGCTGAGTACCGATAAACAGTTCTACCTCGATAGCTCCGTTCGAAGCACTTTCAACGAAGTTTTTGAATACAACTAGACCATCATAGTCTTCATCGTTTTCATTCGAATTCGCTGTAGCGCGAATTGTGAAATCGGCTGCCTGTACTGAGACAGCACCAGTTACCAGAATTGCCGCCGATATTAGCGACTTTATTGTACCTTTTAGCATATTATCCTCCCTAGATTTTTGCTGTTTAGGTTAATTCACGAACCCCGTTAAGCGTGGGATCGTCATCGAAATGGCTGGAATATAGGTGATTAAAAAAATCACAATAATTTCAACCAAAAGGAATGGCATAATGGCTCTAGCGATTGCTTCTACACGTTCACCTGAAACAGATGAAGCTACGAAAAGAACCAGGCCCATAGGCGGTGTTGCAAGGCCAACTGTTAAATTGACACTCATAATTATTGCGAAATGAATAGGGTCTACGCCTAGGCTAATAAATATTGGGCCCAAAATAGGTCCCAATATAATAATTGCGGGGCCAGCATCTAAAAACATCCCTACTATAAATAGCAGAATATTAATTAAAAATAATAGAACCAGAGGATTGTTTGAGAGTGAGACAATGTAAGCAGCAAGAATTTCTGGGGCATGACTAAGGCTAACCACGGTTTTAAATGCCATTGCACCACCAACTAAAAGCAAAACAACTGATGATGTCATTGCCGCTTTTGTAAGTACATTTGGAAGATCGCTAAAGCGAAGAGATTTCAGCACAAATAAACCTATAAATGTGGCATATCCTACCGCAACCGCTGCAGCCTCAGTTGGAGTAAAAATACCACCAAGTATCCCACCCAGAATAATAATAGGTGTTAAAAGTGGAAAAAAAGCTTTTAGACTTGCTTGCCCACGTTCATTCCATGTGTACTTCGCACTAGCAACTGGAAAATTGTACCGGTCAGCCATAACTTTTACAGTCATCATTAATCCGAGGCCAACCATTATTCCTGGAACTATCCCTGCTAAGAACAAGGCAGCAACGCTTTCACCCATTACATATGCATAGATTATCATAATGCCTGAAGGCGGTATAATTGGCCCAATAACTGAGCTGGCTGCGGTAATTGCTGCTGCAAACCGCCGTGTATAGCCTTGTTTTTCCATAGCCGGGATCAACATGGACCCCAAAGCTGATGTGTCTGCAACCGCTGAGCCTGATAAACCTGCAAATAACATTGACGATAAAATATTTACGTGAGCTAATCCGCCTCGCAAGTGACCCATCATCGCTTGCGCAAATTCCACAAGCCTACTTGTAATACCGCCACGGTTCATCAGCTCCCCTGCAAGCATAAAAAACGGGATAGCCATTAATGGGAAGCTGTCTATCCCGTTGTAGACGTTTCTATAAAGAAGGCCAATGTCTCGTTCTTGACCACTCAACCATAATAAAAGGCCGGGCGCAGCTAATAAACCAAAAAAAACTGGTAAACCAATGAGAAGAAATAACAAAAATAACGGTAGAAACCAAAGTAACATCATTCTACCTTTTCAATTTCAAGGTTAGGAATAGGTCTAAGTTTTGTATTTTTGTCACCCAAAACTATAAGTTGCCGAAGTATCATCTCAATGTTTACGGCAATCATGAGCGCCACTCCCACAAACATAGAGAGATACATCCAAGCAAGTTTCATCTTAATCATTTTGAAACCAATTAATTGCAATGGGACTTTTAACGACGCACTGGAAAAAAGCCAGCCAGAGTTGACATGTTTCCAACCTAATTGAACAGCTACCGAAAGCACTATTAGTGAAGTTAAGGCTAAAATAAGTGCGAGAAGAGATACACCACGGCGAGGTAGAAACCGGTGCAAAGTATCAATTGCCACAAATCCACTTTGCCTTAACGCTATTGGAGCCATTAAGCCAGTTAACCATAGCATTAAAAAACGTGCAGCTTCGTCAGGCCACGGGAGTGCATTGTTTAAAATATAGCGACAAAATACCTGCAATAAAATTATAAATACCATTAACGCTAAAGCAATTACCGAAATAGATCGACCAACTTTGCCTGCAATATCGTTAAAAAACTGAAGAGGTTTTAGTATTTCGATCATAAAAATCATATAGCTGCACTCTCTTTTGTTGCAACTAATTGGTCAATTGAAGCTTTTGAAACCTTTATATTACTGAAATTCCCTTGTTGAAAAATAAGCGGTTCACCAGCCGTATAATCAAAACAATCAACATGCCCAACTATAATTGTATGGTCACCACCCGGATACTGAGCATATTGATGACAATCAATTCTAGCGAGACAATTAGATAGAATTGGCACACCATCTTTGTTAGTTTTCCAGTCCAAGCCATCGAAGGCTCTAGCGGCCTTAGAAAACGCGTCACAAATATGCTTTTGCTTGTTGCTAAGTATATGTATGGAATAATTTTGCGCTGTTATAAAAGCGTTATACCGTCGTGACACTTTGGCTGGTGACCACAAAACTAGCGGCGGATCCATTGACACACTAGCGAAGCTATTGGCTACAATACCCATGGGAATCCCCTTATAACAACAGGTTATAATTGTAATCCCTGTTGCAAACTGTCCCAGAGCGACCCTGAACTCCCGCAAGCTTTCTTCAGGTCTAGGAACCAATTTGTCCAATTTAATCTGCAATTTTAGGCTACCTCATGACCGAGGGCAGTAGTATAAATTTTAAACCATGTTTCGCGATCCATCGGTAACGAGCAACTCCGCGAAAGCGCTTTAATCCGACTCAAACTATTTGTTCCCAAAATTGGCATTATGCGGGCTGGGTGGGCCAACAGCCATGCGACACTGGATGAAGCAGCATCGCCGTTTCCTATTTCAGTTAAAAGAGACAACAAAGCTGGGTTTTCATCTGAAAATAATAAACCACCCGCCAAGGGTGACCATGCCATGGGTGGAATGTCACGCTCTTGCAGAAATGCCAAATCACCATTGGTAAAGGAACTATTTTCCAGCACACTCATTTCAATCTGGTTGGTGACAAGTGGTGTTTCCATCGCAGATTGTAGCAAATTCCAATCATGAGGGCGAAAATTTGATACTCCGACACTCAACGCCTTGCCAGATGCTATTGCAGCATCTAGTGCTGCACCCGTCTCGTGGTGGTTCATAAGCGGATCAGGACGGTGTATCAGCAGTAAATCAATGTGATCCGTGTCCATTAAACGCAGCGAGTGATCAACTGACGCAGAAATATGAGCAGCCGAAGTATCGTAATGCTTGACTTGCGTATTGGCATACCGTCCTGCCCCCACAACAATATCGCATTTGGTCACAATTTCGATCTGGTCACGCACCTGCGGCGCGGCGCGGAGAGCATTACCCAGAACCTCTTCCGCCTCGTATCCGCCATAAATATCAGCTTGATCCATCGTCGTGATACCCTGCGCCAAACAAGCTTCGATTTTAGCCTGAACATGTGATGGACTGGTATCGGTGTCATCCGAAAGACGCCACATACCATAGATCAGCCGGCTCAGCGTGACGTCATTATTAAGAGAAATACGTTCCATTATCGGCGGGGTCCATTTCCTAGGGGTGTTGCAGGCGTTTCAGTCGGCACACGGCCATATTCATGCGGCAGCGAACAAGTTTTCAATTCGGGTAAAACCAATTTTCCCACATAGTCACATTCGTCAAGATGTGGATATCCTGAAAATATAAAGGAGCGCATGCCCATTTTCTGATAGGCTTCTATTTCGGACAAAACTTGATCTGCAGATCCCACTAATGCGGCCCCACAGCCGGAACGGGCGCGTCCTACTCCGGTCCAGAGATGCGGTTCAATGAAACCTTCCATATCGGCCAAATCTCGGTTGCGCGCTTGTCGCGATACGCCCAAAGAGCCGCTATCAAGGGCGCGGTCACGGATTGCACTGCCGGTCTCATCATCCAACTTTGAAACCAATTCGCGAGCAAACTCTCGTGCCTCAGCCTCCGTGTCACGGACGATCATATGCACCCTCAACCCGTAATCGAGCGTGCGGCCATGCGCCTTGGCGCGAGTATTAACTGCAAGCATCCTATTGGCGAGATCGCTCTTTGCTCTCTGGCCACATCAAATACACGTCGCAATGCTCCGCACAAAGCTCAATAGCATCGGGTGAATAACCACCAAAATACAGCAAAGGCCCACCATTTTTCTGATAAGGTCGCGCAGGCTCTGTGCTGACCCCCTCAAAATTGTAGATCTCACCATTAAAGTTGATCTCGTCTTGGGTCCAAGCCTGTTTCAAGATTTGGACTACTTCACGAGATCGCTGATAGCGATAAGGGCTTGGTTCTTTTTGACCAGGGAAATCTGAGGAGATAACATTGAGTGTCAACCGACCCTTGAGCATGTGGTCCAGCGTCGCCACCGAGCGCGCCAACATGATGGGTTGCATCTCACCACAACGGATGGCTGCCAGCATATTGATCTTGTCAGTGATCGGCGCACAGCCTGCCACGAAAGACAGGGTGTCTTGTCCTACCTGATAAGAGGATGGACAGAGGATGTTGCGAAATCCATTGGACTCAGATTTTTGTACAATCTGACTACAATGCTCCCAAGATGAGCGCAGCGCCCCATCTGGCAGGCCCAAATATTGGTAGTCGTCAGAACAGAGTGCTGAAAACCACGATACTTCAGCAGCATTTAGCCCTGCGGAGGTAATGGGAACGATGTTCATGAGAAGATAAAAAACTTTACTTGCATTAATCCATTTAAACCCGCATTTAAATATAAATCAATAGTGTATCAATTCTGGAAATCTATGACGCAAACCCCACCACATTCTGGCTCGTTACCAGCCTATGTGCAGATCAGCGAAGCCATTGCTCGGCGCATCCATGCTGGCCAGCTTTTGGGTGGAGAACGCCTGCCGACAGAGCGGAAGATGGCGGCAGAGTTTGGGGTTGCGGTTGGTACATTGCGCAAAGCCTTGCAAATGTTGCAAAAACAAGACCTCATCCAACCCAAGCATGGCTCAGGTAATTACGTAAATTCTTCTCCACAAGCCTCTAATTTATATTCTTTTTTTAGATTAGAATCGCTCACTGGTGCTGGGTTACCAACAGCAGAATTACTCACCGTAGACCGGTTGTCCAAGCCACCAAAATCCCCCCATTTTGGTCCCGATACGCAAGGATTTCGCTTCCGCAGATTACGATTTTTAGACCATCGTCCCGCAGCTTTGGAGGAGATTTGGTTGGACGGATCTGTTGCCACTTCTGTTGCGCGTCATGAGGTGTCAGAGTCGCTTTATCACACCTACCAAACTCGGTTTGGCTTTTGGATTGTGCGCGCTGAGGATCACGTAACTTTCGCGCCAGTTCCGGACTGGGGCGTAGATCAATTTGGCCTGCGTCCCGGCGACACAGCTGGATATGTCGAAAGAATCGCTTGGGCAAATACCGGCAAGCCTCTTGAGTTTTCCCGCAATTGGTACGATCCAAACGTGGCACGCTATGTAGCCCGCATCAAATAAGGATATGATATGACACTGAACTATGGATTGATCGGCTGTGGGATGATGGGCCGTGAGCATATTCGTAATATTGCTCTGCTAGAAGATGCCGAAATTTCAGTGGTTTTTGAACCAGATTTAGAGATGCGGGCGCTTGCGGCACAAACCCTGCCCCAAGCTGTGATGGTCGACAGTCTTGAAACGCTTTTGGCGCATGACCCATTAGATTGCTTAGTAATTGTCAGTCCAAACCATTGCCACATGCCTCAGCTTATCGAGATTGCCGCCCAACGTGCCCTGCCCATTCTATGTGAAAAACCCTTGTTCACCGATCCGGCAGATCTTGCGCTGGCTCAGTCATTTGCGCAGTCCTACCCAAGTCAAGTTTGGGTGGCGATGGAATATCGTTATATGCCCCCGGTTGCCGCACTCATCGCACAGGCCCAAGAAATCACTGGTGGTATCAAAATGCTGACCATCCGTGAGCATCGGTTTCCGTTCCTGCCCAAAATTGGTGATTGGAATCGCTTTAACAAGCAAATCGGGTGGCACATTCGTTGAGAAATGTTGTCACTTCTTTGATCTGATGCGTTTGCTGACCAAATCAGAACCCGTGCGGATCATGGCCAGTGCGGGCCAGAACGTGAACCATTTGGACGAGGTTTATGACGGTCAAACATCAGATATTATCGACAACGGTTATGTCATTGTGGATTTTGAAACTGGCGCATGCGCGCGATGCTGGAACTGTGCATGTTTGCCGAAGGATCGCGTTATCAAGAAGAGGTGAGCGTGGTTGGCCCCAAAGGGCAAGATCGAGGCGCTTGTGCCAGGGCCGGGCCGTTTCTGGCCTGCGCATCTGGGCGATGCCCCAATCCCGCAATTGATCGTCAGCCCCCGCAGTCCGATGAACCCAACACGCATAAATACGCCCGTGCCAACAGCGTTGCTGGCTGCCGGTGATCACAACGGCTCCACCTTTTATCAACACCAAAGGTTTCAAGCTGCGGTATTGGGCAGGCTTTCTCCGGAAGTGAGCCTCCAAGACGGGATTTGGGCTGTGCGCATAGGACAAGCCGCCCAGAAATCAGCCCTAGAAAAAAAGGTAATCGAGCTATAACCTCAGCTTTGCGTCAGTTTTGACACTAAATTTAAGGTCGAGGGGTCATTCTCAGGGCCGGGGTCTGCGCCTGCAATCACAGGACCAAGAGCGGTGGCCAATTCCTTGCCCAACTCAACCCCCCATTGATCAAAGGAATTGATCCCCAAAATCACACCTTCAACGAAGACGCGATGTTCATAGAGTGCGATTAACTGTCCCAAACAATAGGGCGTCAATTTGGGATAGATCAACGTGGTGGAGGGCCGGTTGCCCGTGAATACACGGTGGCGGGCTTGGCGCTCCAGCTCTGACCCTTCAAAGCCTTTGGAGGCTGCAATAGCGACGAGCTGCATCCAAGTCACGCCCAAGCATCAATGCCTGCGACTGGGCCAAGCAATTGGCTTGTAAAAGCTGATGCTGATGGGACAGATTTGGCTCATGTCCAACCTTTGCAATCATAAATTCGCAAGGGATGATATGGGTGCCTTGATGGATCAGCTGGTAAAAGGCATGCTGCCCATTGGTCCCCGGCTCACCCCATACAATTGGGCCTGAGGGGACAGTTAAATCTTGACCATCAATGCCCACGCTCTTGCCGTTGGATTCCATCTCAAGCTGCTGCAAATAGGCTGGAAACCGTGACAAGCGTTGCTCATATGGCAGCACTGCCCGGGTGGTATAGCCTGCGACCTGTGCGTGCCAAATCCCAACCAAAGCCAGCATTATCGGGAGGTTTTTAGTGCCATCAGCAGACTGGAAATGATCATCCATCGCCGCCGCACCGTTCAAAAGAGCGGTGAAATTATCGGAGCCGATCGCGAGTGCAAGACTCAGACCAATCGGCCCCCAGAGTGAATAACGCCCCCCAACCCAATCCTCAAAGCCAAAGACCCGATCAGGACTGATGCCAAAGGCTGCAGTTTTATCATCAGCGGTGCTGAGGGCTACAAATTGATCCGCGGGGTTAGCCACGCTCTGTCCCATCCAGCGCAATGCTGTTTCGGCATTAGTGAGGGTCTCAATGGTCGTGAAGGTTTTGGAGGCTACAACCACCAATGTAGTCTGTGCATCAAGTCCTGCTAAAACATCCGTCACATGCGCGCCGTCCACATTGCTGACATAATGTACTTTTGGTCCTTGTGAGTAGGGTTTCAACGCAAGATAGGCCATTGCGGGTCCGAGATCTGAACCACCAATGCCGATGTTCACAATATCGGTATAGGCTCCACCCTGCCCTTGGATAGTGCCGCTGCACACCCCTTCGGAAAATTTCATCATCCGCGCACGGGTGGCCAGCACGTTGGGCATCACATCTTGACCATCAACTGTAACAGCTCCAGAAGACCGGCGCAGGGCGGTATGTAAAACCGCACGGTCTTCGGTGATATTGATTTTTTTACCAGAGAACATCGCCGCCCGCATGTTCGAAAGCCCTGTTAATTTAGTCAGCTCAAGCAGCAGCGCAAGGGTTTCACTGTCGATATTAGTTTTTGAATAATCAAAAAATAATCCATCAGTTTGTACTGCAAACTGATGTGCCCGACTTGCATCAAACAACGTTGTGATTTTGCGATCTCTGACCGCCGCGTATTTTGCTTTCAAGGCCGCAAACATAAACTATTCCTAACTTGGGCACCAATGCACAGTGGCATTTGGCAGAAACTGGGCAATCGGAGCCTCGGCGGGTGAATAAATCTGAGCCCGTGCTAAGGCCGCTTTCTTTTCATGACCCAAGATCAAAACATGGGTAAAAATGGCTGTGGCAAGCACATTGGCGCTCAGGGTCACGCGAGGCTCAAGGTCTCCACCAGCTGGCACTATCGACACAACGGCGGCCGCCTCTGAGCTCTGCGCCCAAGCTAATTCTACAGCCCCGGGAAACAATGAAGCGGTATGCAAATCAGCGCCCATGCCCAAAACTAAAACATCAATAGGCAAATATGGTGCGACACGCTGCGACAAAGTTTCAGCACCAACTTTTGGGTTACATCCCAGCTCATACAAAGCTACATAATTTGCGGCACTTGCTGAATTCACCAAAAGACGGTTTTTGATTAATGCAGTATTAGATCTTATACTGTCGGTGGGCACCCAGCGTTCGTCGGTCAACATAACAGTAATGTTGGCCCAATCAAGATTGATCTTACTTAGAATATCAAACAAAGGCCCTGGTGTGCTTCCACCGGGAACCGCAAGTGTTGCCTGACCATTTTGAACCAATACTGAAGATAATTCACTGGCCAATCTCTCCGCCAAAGCCTGCATCATCTCAGTCGCGTTTTGGTAGCTCGACAACTGCATCACTTAATCTCGCGCCAACGCCGGCCATCGCGATGTATTAACGCCATCGCATCCTCGGGACCAGCACTACCTACGTCATAAAGCTTCGGCACATCATTGCGGGTTTCCCAAGCTTTAATGATTGGATCTGTCCATTTCCAAGCTGCTTCAACCTCATCACCACGCATAAACAGAGTTTGGTCTCCCCTGATCACATCCATGATCAAGCGCTCATAGGCATCAGGTGACTCTTCCGAATGCTCTCCAAGTGCATCTGCAAAGGTCATATCCAAAGGCACGTGGATCAATCGCATCCCACCCGGGCCAGGTTCCTTTATAGTTACGTCCAAAGTCATACCCTCATTAGGTTGCAACTGAATGGCCAGAACATTTTGTTTTTCATCGCTTGATTTTTCGAAAATAGAATGGGGTAGTTTCTTGAAAACTATTGCAATTTCAGACGAACGAGCTTTTAATTTTTTTCCTGTTCGTAGGTAAAAAGGTACACCCGACCAACGCCAGTTTTCTATATGCGTTTTGATCGCCACATAGCTTTCGGTAAAGCTTCGTGGATTTTCAGCGTCATCACGGTAGCTATTTTTTGCAAGGGAGGCATCATATTGCCCGCGCACCACGTGATGCGGCTCAACCTTTGCCAAGCTGCGGATCACTTTTAGCTTTTCATCGCGCACAGCATCGGGGTCAAAATGCGACGGTGGTTCCATCGCAATCAAACACAACAGCTGCATCAAGTGGTTTTGCACCATATCGCGCATCGCCCCAGAGGTATCGTAATAACCGCCACGCCCACCAACACCGACCGTCTCGGCCACAGTAATTTGGATGTGATCGATATACTGTGCGTTCCAAAGTGGCTCAAACAACAAGTTACCAAAGCGCACAGCCATCAGGTTTTGTACAGTTTCTTTGCCAAGGTAGTGGTCAATGCGGTAAATTTGTTTATTTACTTAATTGGAAGTAGTGATTTGTTTTTTTGGATCAAAAAATGGTTTTTCAACAACAATTGAATTAACAAGTGTTCCATCTATCTCCACATTAAGTTCATGCAATATCTCCAAACAGATTTGGGCCAACAGAAAAGTAATAAGCATTTATACAATCTTTACGTACTAAAGTGACCAGCTCAGACCAACCATCATCTCCGCGGACATCAACTACCACATAATCCAACTGCGCCAAAAACATGTCCAATTGAGAGTTTTCAACATTTCTAGTTGTATCAAATTCGCGGATAGCATCACGGATCATGTCTTGGTAGCCTACTTTGCCTAAATCAGCGCGTGCAGCGCCAATAATGCGGGCGTTAGGCGGCATCTGACCCGAACAAAACCGACGGAAAAGGCCGGGTAGGATCTTACGACGAGCCAAATCACCGGTACCACCAAAAATGATTAGATCAAAGGGATCAACGGGTATTACTCGGGAGACCATCTGACAATCCTTTAGAATGTTTGCGCTAACGGTGCCTTACAACGGCTCAAAGCCTCTGTCCACCTTATCGGAGCCAATCACTTCTGTGTCAGCATGTCTACATAAAGGGTTTTCTTAATCTTTTACTGATGTATGCGTAAACTATATGCGTAGTTTGAAACAAGTTATTTATGGGCGAGCAGAATATTATGGCCAACCACAATAAGTTTTCTAACCCCCTTACAACAGCCAAGGGTGATGCAAGGGCTCGGGTCGCTTTAAAAAATCTACGAACGCTTTGGTTCAACACGGGCACCCTTTGTAACATAGAATGTGTTAATTGCTATATAAACAGTAGCCCAAAAAATGACGCTCTAGTTTATATCACTGCCAATGAGGTAAGCGACTTTCTCACTCAACTGACTACTCTAAATGAGCCAGTTCAAGAAATTGCCTTTACTGGTGGTGAACCATTCATGAATCCAGAAATGATAGAAATAGCGCGCCGTAGTTTGGCCGCAGGGTATCAAGTGCTTATCCTTACAAACGCTATGCGACCTATGATGCGCAAGCATATGCAACAGGGTATCAAAGAGTTACACGCCACCTACCCAAAAAAGTTGACCCTCCGGGTTTCCTTGGATCACTTCACTGAAGTTCAGCATGATACAGAACGTGGCAAGGGCGCTTTTAAAAAGACCTTGGTTGGTATGAACTGGCTCCGAGATGCAGGAATACGCATGGCAGTGGCAGGTCGTACATTTGCGGGGGACACAGACACCGCAAGCCGAGCAGGTTACCAATTATTGTTTGCCAGAAATAATTATAACATTGATGCGTTAAGTTCTGTTGAAACAGTTCTGTTCCCTGAGTTAGATGAAAAGATTGAAGTTCCTGAAATTACAACAGCGTGTTGGGATATTCTTAACAAAAATCCAGATGATTTGATGTGTGCGTCGTCACGAATGGTTGTAAAACGCAAGGGTGCAGATAAACCTGCGGTTTTAGCCTGTACACTGCTACCGTATGCCACAGAATTTGAATTGGGAAATACTCTGAAAGAGGCTGCGTCAGATGTAGCTCTTAACCACCCACATTGTGCAAAATTTTGCGTTTTAGGTGGCGCGAGCTGTTCAACTTAGGCTAGCAACTCCGCATCCCAGTAAAGAAAATCAACCCAACTTCTGTGTAAGTAATTGGGTGGAAATTTTCGTCCAATATTACGGAGTTCTTCTGATTGTGGCTGTCTAATGGGTTTGCGCAACTGCAAGCCAGATAATTTCAGGCTGCGTGAGCCTTTTTTGAGATTACACTTCGAGCAGGCGGCAACTACGTTCTCCCAGCTGGTGATTCCTCCCCGCACGCGCGGCACCACATGATCAAAGGTTAAATTTCCCAGATTACCACAATATTGGCAGGAGAACTCATCTCGCAAGAATAAATTGAACCGCGTGAAAGGCCACGGTATTTTGCGGCTTCACATAGTCTCGCAACACAACTACCGAGGGAATTCGTATCTCTGTTGTAGGTGAACGGACGATATTATCATATTCTGCTAAAACCTGCACTCTATCTAGCCACGCCGCTTTCACAGCGTCCTGCCAAGTCCAGAGAGATAGTGGATAATATGACAAGGGACGATAATCAGCGTTCAGAACCAAAGCCGGTTTTTGTTTCAATACCGCCGGGTCTCTTACTGGGTCTATTCTAAAATTCTCAGCCATGCCCGTCGCCCCCGCAGCAAGTCAAACAAAAAGTAAGCCATTGGAGGCGCCAAGAAGGCGCCCGTCTGGATGCTTGGGATGACTATATATAGGGAACTAAATCAGGCAAGCCCTATATGTAGAAAATCAGTAGAGAGTTATTCCATTCCGAGCTGTTGTCGCATGAAGGCCAAAGCCACCTCCAACCCATCGGGTCCAATACCATGGGCAGTTCCCGGCATTACATGCGCATAAACTTCTTTAAACCCAGCAGCCTCCAATCCTTCGGCCGCATGAGGCAAAGCGGCTATGGGAACTACATCATCCTCATCGCCGTGAACCAGCAACACTGGCATAAAGGAAGTGACTTCATCCACCAACAACTCATGCTCCAGCAGTCGCCCTGAGAAAGCAACAACCCCTGCGACTGAATCCTCACGCCTTGGGGCAACATGCAGCGCCATCATCGTGCCTTGGGAAAACCCAAATATAATTACTTGTTCCGGTAGCAGGTCATAATCAATCATAACACCATCAAGATAGGACTCCAAATCCTGAGCTGCTGAGCGCAACCCGTTGGCAGAATCTTCCTCCGAAGAGCCATCTATCCACGGAATGGGGAACCATTGCAGCGCCATAGGTGACATGGCTGTATTTTCTGGTGCGTCTGGTGCCAAGAACATTGTATCCGGCATATGATCTGTCAAAACATCAGCTAAGCCCATAAGATCAGCGCCATTAGCGCCATAACCATGCAAAAAGATAACCGCTGAAGTCACATCACCACTTTCTGGCATCCTGGCTCACTGATTTTAAAACCCGTGTCATGCTATTACCTCTCGCAATTTGTGACGTTTGTAATAGGCCCATAATAGCCGCGCTGCAACGGCTCTCCATGGCGCCCAATCCTGCGCGATAGCGCGCATCATTTTCTAATTGGGCTAGGTTGATTGAAGACCAAACGGGTGGCTTCCTGCAGTGCTAGATCGCCATATGGAAACACATCCGTTCGACCTAAAGCTGTCAAAGCATAGACTTCCGCTGTCCAGCGGCCAATTCCCGTTATCTGAGTAAGTATATCTAGTACCGCAGCATCGGGCAAAAGAGTTAAGTTGTCATAATCAATTAGGGTTCTCGATAGAGCATGCGCATAACGAATTTTGGGACGGGACAGGCCAATCAATGCCAATTCTTCAACACTGGCACGAGCCACCTTTGTTTGCCGTGACAGGCCTGCGTGTTCCAATCTGTTCCAAATAGCCGCCGCAGAGCCCACAGACACCTGTTGGCCAATCACAATCTTAAACAGCGTTGCAAAGCCTGGCGGTTCACGTCGTAAAGGGATTGGGCCACATAGTAAAAATATTTTAGAAAACTCAGGGACGTTTAACAGATGAACAGCAATTTCTATGTCCTCCATACTTTCTATAGTCAGGATTTCCATTTATCCAGCCACTTTTCAACCTCTGGCAGGGTTTGAACACTTAGCGCCCCACTGGGTGACGGTCTGGCAATCATTAACACAGAAATTCCCAGCATTCGTAGCCGCATCGAGCTTGGTACGACTAGCAGTACCGCCTGCATTTTTAACCACCAATACATCCACCCCCAGTCGCCTAAACAGGTCCTCTTCGTCGGTAATAGAAAATGGTGGCCGACCAATAAGATACTGCCCATTGGACCATGGAAATTCACCATCCGGCTGATCAATCTGACGGCAAATCAGACGAGCATGCGATAGGTTGGCAAATTTGGACAGGCTTTGACGGCCCGTGGCCAAAAACACCACAGCGCCCGCCTTTATATGGTCAGCGGCCTCAGTTTCATCTGTCAGTGTGAGCCAGTGATCGCCCGCCATTGGCACCCACTCAGGCCGCTCGAACCGTAGTAACGGCAGGCCCATTTCTTGCGCAACCTCAAAACTGCGGCGGGTGATGTTGCTGGCAAAGGGATGGGTGGCATCAACAATCGCTGTTATCTGATGCGCCTTAAGATATTCCCGAAAGCCGTCTGCGCCGCCAAACCCACCGTGACGCGTACAGATGGAAAGCTTGGCCGGTTGCCGTGTCGCACCAGCAAAGCTGCCAATGGCCCGGATGCCCCGCGTTGCGCAATACTGCGCGATTTGGCGTGCCTCGCCAGTGCCGGCCAAAATTAAAACTGTCATATCTGCGCCAAAATTAGCCCAGCCCGGTCAATCACAACACAGTCAACCGCGATTTCATTAGTTTTTAATATTGATTGGCAATTGCGCAAAGCTGCCTCAACCACCCAATTCGCCATATCTGTCCCAGAGAGACTATAGGCTTGCAGAGCTGTGTTGGCAGCCGCCAAATTGGGTTGTCCCATCACATCCGCTAGCTGTTGAAAATCCACCTGCGAGCGGTCGGAGTGCAAATCGCGCGCACCCTGCGCCAATTTGGTCATCTTACCTATACCGCCTCCAACCGTGAGGCGCGGCACGGGATGGCGCCCAAGATATTTCATCAAGCCACCCGCAAAATCACCCATATCCAGCATCGCTGTTTCTGGCAAAGCGTGGAGTGCTTGCACCGTGCGCTCGGATGTGGCCCCGGTGCATCCCGCAACATGCGGGGTTCCTTCCGCCCGCGCCACATCAATGCCACGGTGAATTGAGGCAATCCATGCGGCACAGGAGAAGGGTCTTACAATGCCCGTCGTGCCTAATACAGATAGACCCCCGACGATACCAAGCCTTGGGTTCCAAGTTTTCAAAGCCAATTGGGCCCCGCCGGGAATTATTATGGTGATATCGACATCCGGGCTTTGACCATAAAATGTTGACAATTCATCCACCTGCGCCTGCATCATCTTACGTGGAACGGGATTTATTGCAGGCTCACCCACGCCAATCGGCAAGCCAGCTTTGGTGATGGTTCCGACGCCCGCACCAGCATGAAAGCGTACGCCACCTGTAGATGTCGCTATCCTCGCAATGATCAGCGAGCCATGGGTGACATCGGGATCATCACCCGCATCCTTGGTGATACCAATCTCAATCCAGCCATTTTTGGCTTCATGATGGGCAATCTGGAAGATTGGCTGTTCGCCCTTTGGCAGGGTGATTTGCACCTCTTCCAAGCCGCGTGCCTCCCCAAAGCTCGTACAGCCCGGCGCGCACGGCGGCAGTGGCGCAAGCGCCGGTTGTCCAACCACGACGCAGAGGGGGAGTTTCGCTATGTTTCATGCTTCCCACTATATCAATGCATTTCATGCCGCCAATCACAAAGCGTAGGTCGCTTGCACTCTATTTAACCGCAGCGTTATTCGTCATAAGGATACATATGAACGATTCACCTACCCTTCCCACTAAAAGCTGGCCTGAGTTGCGACCGGGCTGGGTATGGCTGTGCGGCGCAGGTCCCGGCGATCCCGGCCTGCTGACCCTGCATGCTTTGAACGCATTGCGCCAAGCTGATGTGGTGGTCTATGACGCCTTAGTTGGCGCTGAGATTTTAGAATGGGCCGGCGATGCTGAGTTGATATATGCGGGCAAGCGTGGCGGCAAACCCTCCGCCAAACAGCGCGATATTTCGCTTCATTTGGTGGAATTGGCCCGCGCGGGAAAACGTGTATTGCGGCTTAAGGGTGGTGATCCCTTTGTCTTTGGTCGTGGCGGTGAAGAAGCGCAGACCTTGGTGCAACATGGCATCCCAGTGCGCATCATTCCCGGAATATCTGCGGGCATCGGCGGTTTGGCTTACGCGGGCATTCCCGTCACCCACCGGGATGTGAACCAATCGGTCACCTTTGTCGCTGGACATGACCAATCCGGCGCCACACCAAGCTCTCTCAATTGGGATGGTATCGCGCGGGGCAGTCAAGTAATCGTTATTTATATGGGTATGAAGCATATTGATCACATCACGCAAAGCTTGATGGCAGCGGGGCGCAGTCCCTCCGAGCCGTTGGCCTTTGTCACCTCTGCCACACTTGAGCATCAACAGGTTGTGGAAAGCACCTTGGGCACTGCAGTGGCCGATGCTAAAGCCGCAGGCATTGAGCCGCCTGCTATAATTTGCGTGGGACGCTCGGTGCTAATGCGCCAAGTTCTCGACTGGCAGTCAATGGAAGCCGGCATCCCCGCGCGCAATCTCGACCCGCTTGGACGAGGCCGTCCCGCAGAGAGCGCATGACACGTGTCATGATCGCCGCCCCCAGCTCAGGCGCAGGCAAAACAACCGTGACTTTGGCATTGATGCGGATATTGCGCCGTGAAGGCATCCAATTTCAGCCAGCAAAATCTGGTCCCGACTATATAGATCCGCGGTTTCATGAGGTGGCCGCAGGCTGCATGTCGGTTAATTTAGACGCTTGGGCGATGCCCTTATCGCAAATCAAAACACTGTCTGGACCGAGCAACCTGATCGTTGAAGGGGCTATGGGCCTATTTGACGGCGCTGGTTTGGCCGGGCGGGGGTCCACGGCAGATTTGGCGAAAATGCTATCGGTGCCAGTGATCTTGGTGATCGATGCGGCCAAAACCGCGCATTCTGTTGCGGCAATGGTACAGGGATTCGCACGATTTGATCCAAGGGCCACGGTCGCAGGAGTGATTCTCAACCGTGTCGGCAGCCCACGACACCTTCAAATGCTGCAAGCAGCTCTGATGGACTCAGGTATCCGGGTGTTTGGCCATCTGCTTCGCTCTGAAAACTATGCCCTGCCTGAGCGGCATCTGGGGTTGGTTCAGGCAAGTGAAAACCCAGATCTGGACTCCTGGATTGACCGGGTGGCTGATGCATTGGCTATGAGCCTTGATTTACCAGCTCTCTGCGCGCTCACTGGCGAAGCTATTAAAGCCGAGTTTACCCCCACCCCACCACCGGCGCAGCACATTGCCGTGGCACGGGATTTGGCCTTTGAGTTTTCCTACCCGCATCAATTGCGCGGTTGGCAGGAGGCTGGAGCTTCGCTGTCGTTTTTCTCCCCCCTAGCTAATGAGCCTGCCCCAAAGGATGCAGGCTATATTTTTCTGCCTGGCGGCTATCCAGAACTGCACGCCCCGCAGCTGGCCTCAGCGGCTACCTTCAAGGCCTCAATGGCATGCCATGCCGCAGCTGGAACCGCCATCTACGGTGAATGTGGCGGTTATATGATGCTAGGGCGCGGGTTGGTCGACGCGAAGGGCGGACGCCATGAAATGCTGGGCCTTTTGCCATTGGAAACCAGTTTTGAAACACGAAAACTGCATCTGGGCTATCGCCAACTCACTCCTTTGAGCGATCATTTCACAGGCACGCTCAGCGCACATGAATTTCATTATGCTACAACGCTGACTGCAAATGGCCCACCTCTGTTTACTGCAGAAGATGCAGATGGCGTTTTTTTGAACAATATGGGGTTGCACATCGGGCAAACCTACGGTTCTTTCGCGCATGTTATTACTGGGCCATAACGCCCTTGAAAGTGCCCCATGTCAGCAAAGTTAACCGACGATAGTCAGGCCAGACGGAATGTTGCGGTTTTGGTTGCCGCCCAAGCTATTTTAGGCGGGCAAATGCCGATGATGTTCATCGTTGCTGGCCTAGCGGGCAGCATGTTGTCAGGTAATCCTTGCTTTGCCACCCTACCTATTTCGCTGATCGTCTTCGGCTCCATGACAACAGCGCCTTGGTTGTCACCTTTGATGCAGAAATATGGCCGTAAAACTGGATTTTTCGTAGGGGCCATTGCCGGTGCTCTTGGCGCTGCGGTTTCTGCATATGGTCTTTACATCGCCTCCTTTACTATCTTCTTGATGGGGGCTTATCTTTCGGGAATATACATGTCGGCGCAAGGATTTTACCGCTTTGCTGCCACAGACACTGCATCAGATCACTTCCGACCTAAAGCAATTTCATATGTCATGGCCGGGGGATTGATCTCTGCTGTCCTTGGGCCTCAGCTAAATAAATTAGTGCAGGACGCCTCGGTTATTCCCTTTTTAGGCAGCTATATAGCGATTATTGCGCTCAATTTGGTTGGCATGTTTCTATTTCTATTACTACGGCTGCCAAAAGGCACCGCCAGTGAAGCCAAGATCATAGCCCCTACCCCCCCGCGCAGCCGCAAAGAGCTGTTGCACGATCCAAAAGTTTTAGTGGCTATTTCATGTGGCATGGTAGCCTATTCGCTGATGAACTTGATCATGACATCCACACCGCTTGCAGTAGTGGGCTGTGGTTTGACCAAGAATAATGCCAATGACATCGTATCAGCCCATGTGATTGCGATGTTTTTACCCTCGTTTTTCACAGGACATCTGATCATCCGCTTTGGTGTTGAGCGGATCATGGGTCTTGGCCTGATCATTTTGGGAGGTGCTGGCGTTGTGGCGCTCAGCGGCATGGAACTTCCAAACTTCTTCGTTGCTCTTATGTTGCTGGGATTGGGTTGGAACTTTGGCTTTATCGGAGCCACCACACTTTTAACCAGTGCCCATGCCCCGCATGAACGTGGCCGGGTACAGGGCATGAATGACGCGATTGTCTTCGGCTGTGTGACAATTGCCTCTATCGCTTCAGGTGGCTTAATGAATTGCGCAGGCGGTTCGGTGGTCCAAGGCTGGGCTGCGGTCAACTATGCGATGGTACCCTTCTTGCTGTTGGCAGGCGCGGCCTTGCTGTGGTTGGTGATGATCAACAAACGAGCAGCCTAGCAGCAGCGCCACGCCCGCCAGGCTCGTGCCATGGCTGTGGATATTGGGAAGTCAGGTATAGCGCCCATTTCCACCGCCCCAGGGCTGTGCATCACAAAGCGTAAAACACGCATGCAACCTGCGGTCTCAATTAGTGCTGGTGATTGAATGTCTCTGGCTTTTTTTGCATAAGCTATTTTACATAAATCACTGTAAATATGTATATTTTTATCTATAAAACAGGCACCTTCAGCGCAATCAAAGCTGGAATACCTCGTAAGAAACGCACAAGACCAAGCCGGGTTGCATGCACCTCAAGCCCAGTTAGATCGTCAGGCAGGTGCCCTAAACCATCAAGAGCTGCAAGCATTGGGCCCATAGTGATATCGCGTACATGGTTCAAAAGGGGCTCAGGTCCATCAAACCCTTCTTTGTAAATATCCCAGCGGCGCGCCAAAACCATCTTATCAAGGGCCTCAGCCCCTTTTGGGGTAAGAACCTCCGCCAAGGCATCCACAACTTGATGCTTCCGTGCGTGGCCGTGCTCAATCTCCTCAAAAACATCACGCCACCATTGCAGGCGCATCTCAGCAATAACAGGCTCTTGGGTCATCCAAGGAGCGCGGGCCACCTCAGCGGTGGCCGCATAGATCGGTAGCAAGACCATACGCGCTTCAAGTGCTGCTGACATAGCAGCAGCGAAACGATCTGGATCTGCACGAGCCACCAAATTTGCACAGGCTTGCAGGCTCATCCAAGTAAATCCGGATCAAATGCCTCAGTGATCACCGCCTCTGACAGACCACCAGGCTGATCAACCACCTCAATGCCAGCAGCCTCTAATTGCGCGCGCACCCGATCGGCTTTGGCAAAATCACGTTTAAACTTGGCTTGGCTGCGGGCCGTCAGCAAAGCCTCAACCCGCACCATGACGTCATCACTCGCTTGTTTAGGCTGCCACCAATCGCAATCAGCCGCAAAAAGCCCCAAAAACTGCCCTGCCGCCAAAACGGCATCCGCATCCCCGGCCTTGGCTAATTCATGCATCCGCGACAAAGCCCCAGGGGTGTTCAGATCATTGGCCAGATGGCTCAGTACCGCCCCATCCAAAGCTGCAGGGCGCGCGTTCTTAACCAATTTATGCCATTTGCGCAGGGTGGCCATGGCATCATCCGCCTTCTTTGCAGTCCAATCCATCGGCTTGCCGTAATGGGTAGAGAGCAAAACAAAACGGATCACTTCGCCAGGAATTTTCTGCTGCAAAAGATCCCGCACAGTGAAAAAATTGCCAAGGGATTTGGACATCTTTTTGCCCTCAACCTGAAGCATCTCATTGTGCATCCAAACCTGAGCAAAAGCACCATCTGGGTGGGCACAATTGCTTTGTGCAATCTCATTTTCATGATGCGGGAACATTAGGTCGTTGCCACCACCATGAATGTCAAAGCTGTCACCAAAGTGCTCATGCACCATGGCGGAACACTCAATATGCCACCCGGGACGGCCTCGACCCCATGGGCTATCCCAACCTGGGCTGTCCAAATCTGAAGGCTTCCATAAAACAAAATCCATCGGATCACGCTTATAAGGAGCCACTTCGACACGTGCACCTGCCATCATATCATCAATCGAGCGGCCTGATAGTGAGCCATAATCTGGGCAGCTTTTCACGTTAAATAAGACGTGCCCCTCAGCATTATAAGCATGTCCTTTGGCAATGAGACACTCAGTCATCGTGATCATCTGGGAAATGTAGTCAGTAGCGCGCGGCATAATGTTTGGCTCTAACGCTGCCAAAGATGCCATATCATCCAGATACCAAGAGATTGTCTCTTCAGTTATCTTTGAAATATTGCGTCCAGTGGCAGCAGCACGGGCATTAATTTTATCATCAATATCAGTAAAATTGCGCGCATAAGTGACGTGATCTGCCCCATAGACCTCCCGCAGCAATCGAAATAAGCTATCAAATACCACCACGGCACGCGCATTTCCTAAATGGGCGCGATCGTAAACGGTTGGGCCACAGACATACATGCGCACATTGCCGAGGTCCAACGGAATAAAATTTTCCTTGCGACGAGATTTGGTGTTATAAAGCATAATTTTAGTCATAGGCCATATCCTGAAGTTTTTGAACGCAAAGAGTGAAAAGCTATTTTCTTTAAGAATAACATTGGCACCAAGTTTAGAGAACTAGCCCCATCCTTATTATCAAAAAAACAATTCATTATTCATACATATCTGGCTCAACCATTCGTTTCAATTGCACAAAACCAAATTGACGAATCTATCTGAATGAGTCCAAGTCGACACATGGACTTGGCAAAACGAATAACCGCTATCACCGAAGGTGGATCTGATGGATGGGACGTATTTTATAAAGCACGTGCGCTAAAAAAATCTGGTCAACCAATCATCGAACTGACTATAGGCGAACATGATGTTACCACCCATCGCGATATTCTAGCTGCTATGGGCCAGTCGGCACGAGGTGGCCACACCGGCTATGCGCCAGTGCCAGGAACCGACAACTTGCGTGAAACTGTAGCCCAACGCATTCAGGCACAGAGTGGCATAGCTACCACTGCCGCCAATATTATAATTACCCCCGGAGGCCAATCTGCTCTATTTTTTGCACATATGGCTGTGCTAAACCCTGGCGATGTTGCGCTATATTGTGATCCTTATTACGCAACTTATCCAGGCACAATTCGCGCTGTCGGCGGTGTGGACAGGTCGATAATTTGCAAACCAGAACTTGATTTCCAACCCACCCATAAAGACCTTAATGCTGCTGCTACAGGCGCGCATTCTTTGTTAGTTAACTCCCCCAACAATCCCACCGGTGTGGTCTATGATAAGCTCACATGGGAGGCCATTGCCAAGACCTGCCAAGACCACGATCTTTGGCTTATATCCGATGAGGTCTACGACACTCAAGTTTGGCAAGGCAAGCATATCAGTCCACGCAGCCTTAATGACATGATCAAACGCACTTTGGTGATCGGATCTATGTCAAAGAGCCATGCTATGACGGGAAGCCGGATTGGTTGGATTTGTGGACCAGAGAGCGTTGTAGAACATCTGATAAACCTCGCAACGCACACTACATATGGGGTCCCAGGCTATATACAAGATGCAGCAGATTTTGCTTTAAATCTAGGTCTAGCTGCCGAACTAGAGGTGGCGGCACCCTTTCGCCGTCGTCGCAAAATAGCAATGGATTTAATAGGTGGCCAAAACGTAGTACGCGCTGTGCCCTGTTCAGGAGCGATGTATATGATGCTTGATATTCGGGCTACAGGCCTCAGTGGTGAGGCATTCGCACACGGCTTATTAAACGCCAAACAAATTGCTGTCATGCCCGGAGAAAGTTTTGGCAGAGCAGCAGCAGGTCATATTCGTGTGGCGATGACCGTGGGTGATGCCCAATTCACACATGCATTAGAAATCTTATTAAACTTCGCAGCAGCTACTTCTTCAATTAAATGATGTGTTTGACACTTAGTTTATCAATGCGAGACATCATATTGCTGGCGCAAGGGTAGGCAGAGGCGCCCTAACCGCCTGCTTTTTCTTCCAACTTAATCCATTCAGCTTCTGCAGACGCCAGAGCAGTATGGCGTTCCAATAAAACGTCAGTCGCTTTTTGAAATTTTATCAGATGATCTGTGAACATATTGGGCTGGCCCAAAAAATCTTCCAACTGAGAAATCTCGGATTCAATCTGTTCAATTTCTGCAGGCAAGGCCTCCAAACGGTACTTTTCAGTAAATGAAATAGCAGGCTGGACTACCGCATCAGCTTTAGATTTATTCGTTTTTTGCTTTGCTGCTTGCTTTGCAGTTATGGCCTGCTCTATATTTGGCTTTTGCGTTTGGTAGTCACTCCACCCCCCCGCATATACGGTTGCTTTACCGCCTTCTTCCAGCGCAATGGTCGTTGTAGCAACTCGGTCTAAAAAATCCCGATCGTGGCTTACGAGCAGTACAGTACCATCATAGTCGCCCAATACGTCTTGCAACAAATCCAAGGTTTCGATGTCTAGATCATTAGTCGGCTCGTCCAAAATCAATAAGTTACTCTCTTGAGCCATAAGACGCGCAAGCAATAGCCTCGCTTTCTCACCGCCAGATAAGGATCTAACCGGCGCGCGCATTTGCTCATCCGCAAACAAGAACTCTTTAAGATAACCAACCACATGTTTAGGTGTACCGCGGACCATGATTTGGTCGGAGCTACCAGAAACAGCCATGGTAGGGTCACTAGTAAGAGCTTCCCAAAGGCTAAGATTCAGATCTAGTTTGGAGCGGCTTTGGTCAAACACCGCTATTTGAAGGTTGGTTCCAAGCTTCACTGAGCCACTGTCGGGAGCTTGTTCACCCAACAGAGTTTTAATCAATGTAGTTTTACCAACCCCATTAGGTCCCACAATTGCCACGCGGTCTTTACGCTGTACTGTGAGAGAAAAATCTTTTAAAATTTCTAGGGAGCCAAAAGCTAAATCTAGATTTTTTGCCTCTATAACTTTTGCACCAGATTTTTGCCCCGAATCGAAAGCCATAGCCGCCGTGGATTGTCGGTTAATTTGCGAAGCCCGTTCAGCACGCAACTCACCAAGCGCTCTCACCCGTCCCTGATTCCGTTTGCGGCGAGCTGAAATGCCTTCAACCGCCCAACGCGCTTCCGCCTTAATCTTGCGATTAAGCTTATGACGTTGGTCGTCTTCTTCTTCCCAAGTTTTATCGCGCCACGCCTCAAAGCCCCCAAAGCCTTGCTCCAAACGCCTTACTGCACCCCGGTCAATCCATAGAGTGGCTCGGGTCAAAGCTGTAAGAAATGCTCTGTCATGGGAGATTACAACAAAGCTATTGCGGTTTTCACGCAAGGTTTTTTCAACCATTGTATTGCTTCTATATCAAGGTGATTAGTTGGTTCGTCCAGCAACATCAGTTCAGGGCTTTCGGCCATTAACTTGGCCAAAGCGGCTCTGCGACGTTCTCCACCAGATGCTGTTTTCACGGGACGATCAGGATCAAATTTTAACCCTTCAGCAGCAATCTGAACCTTATAATGCTCAGCCATATCAAGGCCAGATAGCGCAAAATCGCCCAAGGTTTCAAAAGAAGATAGATCAGGATCTTGCTCCATGTAGCCAACGCTTACTCCTGGAGGGATGACTCGCTTGCCCTTATCAGCTTCAACTAAGCCAGCCATAATTTTCATCAAGGTAGATTTACCCGATCCGTTTCGTCCCACCAATGAGAGACGATCGCCCGTCTGTACGACAAAGCCTAAATCTGAGAATATAGGATTTCCGCCAAAAGTGAGCGATATATCGGAGAGTTGGATCAAGGGTGCACGTGCCATCCGAAGCAGCTAGGCGGTTGCGGTGGTGGCGTCAATGCGCTGTGAGAAGTGTAGGCTATCCCTGAGGCACTTTTTTTGCAAAAAAACACCTTCAAGCGTTTTGGGCAGTTACAGCATCTAAATAAGCACCGTCATAATGGGAACAATTACTTCTCCATCTGAACCAATAAAACAGCAACCAACGTCTCCAGTCTATTGGTACATTACTTGCGTCGTATCTCAAATTTTTATCATTATGCCATATAATTTTCACCGGCATTCCAGAACCAAAGAAAATTTTATTTGAAAACGTTAAGTTACATTTAGGCAATTGTGTAATTTAAAACTAGCATAAAATTTATATCAGATTACAAAAATAAATCTAGATAGCATTAGTGGTGGTCTAACCTTTAACCAAACCTTCAGAATTGCAATAATTGGGGCAGAATTTGCAAAAACAAACCCTAGCATGCAACAAATCTTGAATTTATAATATTAAACTAAAAAAAAGATGAAAAAAGCACTTTTACTTCTACTTACCATAATGATAGTAAGTTGTAATGCAAATGCGCAAAAAACACCAAAAAAACAGGAGGTTTTTCCGGTGGTAAAAACTGAAGCCCAATGGAAGTTAGAACTCACCCAAATGCAGTATTATGTGCTTCGAGAGGCAGGTACAGAGAGAGCTTTTAGCAGTGATTTAAACAAAAACTACACCAAAGGAACCTACCACTGCGCTGCGTGCCAAACCCCATTGTTTAAGAGTGATCATAAGTTTGACAGCGGTACGGGTTGGCCAAGTTTTGATCGTGAAATAAAAGGCAATGTAAGTTTTGATGTAGACTACAACCTAGGGTATGCCAGAAGCGAAGAGCATTGCGCTACTTGCGGAGGTCATCTAGGGCATGTATTTAATGACGGACCCAGAGAAACAACAGGAAAAAGACACTGTATCAATGGTGAGGCATTACTCTTTAAAGCAGAAAAAGGTTGTTAGGGTTGCTGTAAAATTTGTTCGGCATCAATTCGGCCGATGTTACCCATGAGTTGTTTTATAAATGAAATTTCTTTTGCGCAAGTTCTTTTAAGTCTTGCGAAGGAGGCAAGACGCTATCCGCAAGCTCATAGCGACTTATATTATTTACTACGTCCGACTTATCAAAATTTATTGCAACAATTTGGCGAAAGGTGGGTTTTGGCTGAGCTAAACCGTAATGCAACCACCGGCTAGAAATGTAATAGAAACTGTCGACTGTACTATTACCGCCAGTGATTGGCCCACCCAAGGATTCTTCAACAGAGACGCGGGTATCAACGCCAACCACCACATTAGCCATGGCCTCTTCGTCTGGCGTATAGCCATGATTGCGGAAGGTTGCTGTACAAGACACCGTCACACTGAGGATCAAACACATCACTGCGGTCTTCAATTTATTTAACATGCCTGTTCCTGCTGCCTTGCGAGAGTCGCCTATGCGAATTATGGCTACCGTAGCGAAGCCTAAAATTTTATTCAAGAATGGAGAGAAGATGCGGCCAAACCATGCTGAATGTGACCATCGAGTTGAAGCACTTTTACAAAATCAGGGAATAACTTTTGATTTAACCTTTACTGAACCTGTAATATTAGAGCTCATAAAAGAGCTCGATCTTTTGACTCTGCGTAAAGCAAAATTCACTGGCACTGTCTTACCGCTAAGCAAGGGAGATTGGGAGTTATTAGGCACTTTAGGCGCGACTGTTGAGCAGCCTTGCAGTCTGACCCTAGAACCTGTGCGCACGCGCATTGACGCCGCAGTGCTTCGAAAATTTCGAAGGTCCCCAGTCAAACTATCGGCCACGGGACCTGACAATGAAATTCCGGATGATGACAGCGAAGAGCAACTTGGAGAAACCATCGATATCATACGCGTCTTCAGCGAGGCCCTGTCACTTGAGTTGCCAGACTATCCTCGAGCAGAAAATGCTGAAGTGGCCAGTGCAGAATTCGGCCCTCCTGGCGTCACGGCCTTGACCGACGACTCAATAAAACCGTTCGCAATGCTGGCTAATCTGAAGGGCAAGTTAAAATAATTTTGCGCATTAGAAAGTATTTTCTGACGTTTTCAGATAAAACAGCGGCAATATACTTGTTCATGAGCGTTTGGGGCTTGAAATATTGCGTAATGCAAGTATTTAACCGTTAAATAAGTGCTGAGCTGGACTCAGTGCTTTTGTTTGGCTATCACGCGCCAAATTAGGTATTAACAGGGCGTGCGCGCCCCTAGCTCGAGGTTGTGACATGGCTGTCCCAAAAAGTAAGATTACACGGAGCCGTCGTGGTATGCGACGTTCACATGATGCATTGGTTGCGGCAAACCCAAATGAATGCACAAACTGCGGCGAATTGAAACGCCCGCACCACGTTTGTGCGTCTTGTGGACATTATGATGATCGTGAAGTGATTGCAGCAACAGAGGAAGTAGATCTCGACGAAGACGCGGCGTAAGCCCCGTATTCGAAGGGAACACACCTACAGATGGATTACACCACTTCTATCGCATCCATTGACACAAACGTTGTCGTGTCAATCGATGCGATGGGTGGAGACAAGGGGCCCAGCGAAATCGTAGCTGGGCTTTCGCTTTCCACAAAGCAATATTCAAATATACGATTTTTGGTTCATGGGCCCGAGGTAAAACTTGCACCGTTAATCAAAAAATATGGAATTTCTGATTTTTGCACAATCGTACATGCAGAACGCACTGTTTCGATGAATGATAAACCCAGTCAAGTGATGCGCCATGGTAAAGGCACATCAATGTGGTCCGCAGTGACATCAGTGAAACAACTTGAAGCCGATGCTTGCGTGTCTTGTGGCAACACAGGGGCTTTAATGGCAATATCAATGGTTCGCCTGCGCAAAATTCCCGGTATAAATCGCCCAGCAATTGCAATTCTTTGGCCATCTGTTGGACCAAACGGGTGTAACGTGATGCTAGATGTGGGGGCAGATATTCGCGCCGATGAGAATGATCTTTTACAGTTTGCACTGATGGGTGCCTCCTACTCGAGTAACGGTTTTGGTGTGGTCGTGCCCCGGGTTGGTTTGCTTAATGTAGGCACTGAAGAGCACAAAGGTCGCACAGAGCTAAAAGCTGCGTATGACTTAATCCGCGATTCGGCAGCAACCGGGAATTTTGAGTTCGTCGGCTTTGTAGAAGGAGGAGATATTCCTTCGGCAAAAATTGATGTAGTAGTGACAGACGGATTTACAGGTAATATTGCACTTAAAACCGCCGAAGGCACTGCAAGCTTTATTAGCAATGCATTGAGAGAGACATTTAAACAAAATCTGCTTTCTAAATTGTCTGCTATAGTCGCCTATGGCCCTCTTAGCCGATTGAAGCGACGCACTGATCCCCGCCGTGTGAATGGCGGCGTATTTTTGGGACTCAACGGTACAGTTGTAAAGTCTCATGGTGCAGCTGATGCAACAGGAGTTGCAGCGGCAGTTGGCCTGGCCTATCGTTTGGGCTCGGCAAAATTTAGTACCCAGCTCGCAGCACGAGTGGCTTTATTGAATGGGCTAACAGAAGACCTCAAAAAAGGCGGTAACTAACCATGAGACGAGCAGTTGTAGAATCTGTTGGCCATTACCTGCCCAAACGTGTGGTGGAAAATAGTGAGTTTGAAGCAACGCTCGATACCAACGATTACTGGATCCAGAGCCGCACTGGGATCGAACGCAGGCATTTTGCTGCAGAAAACGAAACAACCTCCGACATGGGTATTAAAGCAGCACTAGCTGCTTTGGAAAATGCTGACTGTAAAATAGATGATGTTGATGCAATTATTTTGGCCACATCCACGCCTGATAAAATTTTTCCTGCAACAGCAACAATGCTTCAAGACCGCCTTGGTGCATCATGTCCAGCATTTGATCTTCAAGCAGTTTGTGCAGGCTTTGTTTTTGCCCTTTCAACTGCACAGCAGTATATTGAAAATGGTAGTTTTAAAAATATACTAGTCGTTGGAAGTGAAACAATGTCTAAAATTTGATGGATTGGTCTGATCGCGGTACCTGCGTATTGTTTGGCGATGGCGCAGGCGCTATGTTGATATCAGCTCAAGAGGATGATATTTCTAATCGAGGTATTTTAGCTACTACCTTGCGCTCTGATGGACGTTACAAAGACATTCTATACGTGGATGGAGGTGTATCGTTGCAGACAACTGGGCATCTTCGAATGGAAGGTAAAGAGGTTTTTCGCCACGCTGTAGAAAAGCTGTCGGCCACAGCACTCGAAGCGATTGATCAAGCAGGCCTAACGACCGACGATGTGGATTGGATAGTGCCTCATCAAGCAAACAAACGTATTCTCGAAGGCATGTCAAAGCGATTAAGAATTCCGATGGACAGAGTAGTTATGACCGTAAACAACCATGGCAATACTTCAGCTGCATCAATTCCTCTTGCGATGGCCATTGCTGTTCAAGATAAGCGCATAAAACAGGGCGACATTGTGGTCACGGGTGCCATTGGGGGCGGTTTAGCTTGGGGAACGGCCGTTATTTGCTGGTAAAACACCAGAAATCTCTAGTTTTTGTTGCCAAGTTGGCTAGCCTCTTTTACTCTTAGAAAATTAGTAGGGGAAAAACATGACATCAACAACACTTACACGAATGGATTTGAGCGAAGCTGTGTTTCGCGAAATTGGTCTGTCTCGTAATGAATCGGCTGATTTAGTTGAATCGGTTCTTACTCATATGTCCGATGCGTTAGTTAGTGGCGAGACTGTAAAAATCTCATCATTTGGTACATTTGGTCTGCGTGATAAGACCGCTCGAGTGGGCCGTAATCCAAAAACAGGTAAAGAAGCAGATATTTCACCACGCCGAGTTTTGACATTTCGTCCCTCACATTTGATGAAGGACCGAATTGCAAAAGGTAACAAGAGTTAATTTTTGTGACCAAATCATCGGATGCCTTTAGAACTATAAGCGAAGTCTCGGCTTGGCTTGAAACTCGAGCCCATGTCTTACGATTTTGGGAAAGTAAATTTGACGCCGTAAGCCCAGTTCAGCGTACTGGAGGGCGCCGCTACTACCGAAAGTCGGATATGACCCTGCTGGGGGGCATAAAGTTTTTACTACATGAGCGCGGAATGACCATCAAAGCCGTGCAAAAGCTTTTAAAAGACGAAGGCGTTGCACATTTGCAAAGCTTTTCCCCCAAAATTGATGTGGCCGAGCCTTCCGTGGAAGAGATACCAATGGTGGCTCACGTAAAAGACGCGGCCCTCCTAGAGCCAAACAAAGACCAATTGAACAAGGCTCTTGTGCTACCCAAAAACTTGGAGCCAGACGAACAGCCACTTTTATTCCCAGAGCTGGAGAAACTAGTAACGACCCCTGTTTCGGGCATCGTCTCGCGTGATAATTCTGTCCAAACTTTAGGGGTAGATATAGCAGGTAATGATTTTCTTCTCAGTGAATATACCGGAAAGTCTGGCTCTGCATCAACAATATTAAAGTTAACAAGAAAGCAAATAGATCAGATATGTCTTTCTAAAAAAACTTCTATTGTTCAACTTAAAAATTTAGTTAAACAAATGAACTGATAATTCTAAAACATAGATTTATAGTCTTGCTCCCAGCGTTGCGTTCGCTATACCCATGTTAGTTCGGGCTATGGCGCAGCCTGGTAGCGCGTCCGTCTGGGGGACGGAAGGTCGCAGGTTCGAGTCCTGCTAGCCCGACCAATAAACAACCGCCCTGCCCTATGGTATGGGCGGTTTTTTGAACTTTTAGGGGGCAGTATGCGCCAAGGTATTATTCCAAGTCAGCTGATTGAAACCATGGTCTCTAAAAGATCAACGCTGCTCAATCGCGAACCATTGCAAGACGATCAAGTGCAACCAGCTCAGCCTTGATCTTGCGTCTGGGTCAATGTTGCTTACCGCGTGCGCGCTTCGTTCCTTAGCGGGCGGGACACGTTCAACAGGTGGCCGATCGGTTGAACCGAGTTTGAAATGCACCGCGTCGACCTGTCACAGATGGAGCCGTTTTGGAAAAAGGCTGCGTTTATGTGGTGCCGTTGATGGAAAGCCTTGCGTCTGCCCGCTGAAGGTATGAACGCAGTAGCCAATGCCAAGAGCTTCTACAGGCCGGCTTGACCTACTGACACGGACAATTACAGATTTTGGTAAAGAATTTGACCGGATAGTGAAAGGCTACATCGGGCCACTCTATGCGGAAATTTGCCCACGATCCTTTTCCGTTCTGGTGCGCCCAGGCATGCGCCTCAATCAAATACGCTTTCGCATAGGCCACGCCATATTAGCTGATCACGATCTTAAGACTTTACATGCCAAGGCACCTTTGGTCTCTGGAGAAGCCGTTATCCAAGACGGTTTGGGATTCTCTGTCGATTTACGTCCCTCCTCCAGTGGTATTGTGGGATATCGAGCTAAGCCACACACTGGCGTAATTGATTTGGCAAAAATTGGGGCATATGCGCCTAGCCATTACTGGGACGAAATTCGTACCAATGACCAGAAAATTATTCTTGATCCTGGTGCTTTTTATATTTTGGTAAGCCAGGAAGCCGTAACTATTCCACCTGAATGTGCTGCTGAGATGGCACCTTACCTTGCGATGGTTGGAGAATTTAGAGTGCACTATGCAGGTTTTTTTGATCCTGGATTTGGAAATGCTGATGCTGGTGGAAAAGGATCACGTGGAGTTCTTGAAGTGAGATGCCACGAAGCGCCATTTGCATTAGAGCATGGGCAGTCTGTTGGCAGATTAGTTTATGAAAAAATGTCTGAAATACCAGATGTTCTATATGGTTCTGACTTGAAATCAAACTATCAAGGCCAAGGTCTGAAATTATCTAAACACTTTAAAATGGACTCTTGATCATGCTTCCATTAATTGGTGCATTAGTCATAATTTTAAGCGTCTCTTTCTCCGAGTGTATTGGTCATCATTTTGATGTTCCTAAAACTTAATATCCGCATCTAAGTGCCAGAAAACCCTTTAATATATCAAAACTGATAATAAATTGAGCAAAAATTAATCTATTGGTTCATCTTCTGGATCAGAAAATAAATTTTCTTGTATGACTTCACTATTCTTATTGTTAGGTAAAGCCTCCGTCCCGGGTGCTGGGCGATTTTCGAGTAATCCTGCGGCACGCAATTCTTGCAGCCCGGGCAGATCACGAGCACTTTCCAGACCGAAATGGTCAAGGAAATGTTCTGTTACCACAAAAGTAACTGGCCTCCCTGGAGTTTGCCGGCGGCGGCCAATTTTTATCCATTCTAATTCAAGCAGCTGATCTATAGTACCGCGGCTGACCGCAACCCCCCTAATTTCCTCAATCTCAGCCCGTGTCACAGGCTGATGATAGGCTACAATTGCCAAGGTCTCGATTGCGGCTCGCGACAATTTACGAGTTTCAACTGTTTCACGCTGCATCAAAAAACCAAGGTCAGCAGCGGTTCTGATAGCCCAAGCTTGATCCACCTGTACGATCTCAACTCCACGGCCACTATAACGCTTTTGAATATTTTGCATTGCTATTAGAGGCTCTGAACCATGCGGCATCCGCCCTGCCATTTCGCGTAAGGAAACCGGGTCGGCACTGGCGAATAGAATTGCTTCAACCATACGCTCTTGTTCGGCAATAGGAGGTGCCTCAAACAAGCTTTCCTCTTGCATATCAGCCATCTCAGTCAGCCCTCTTTCTTATTTGGATCGGTAAAAAAATATCTTCTTGCCGAATTTCAATTTTGCCCTCTTTCGCCAATTCCAGCGCAGCTGCGAACGTCGAGGCGGTAGCCGACCTGTACTTTTTAGGATCATCAGACCAGCCATCGGGCAAATAAGACACAATATCAGTCCAATGACCAGAATATCCAATCAAACCACGCATACGTTCCAAAGCTTGTTCCATAGTAAACACCGACTCGCGGTCCATAATGAACGGTCGAAAATCATCCTTGGTACGAATGCGAGCATAACCTTGCATTAAATCAAGAAGGTTAGCAGTATAATTAACTGTCTTACGCCGCATCACATCTTCAGTGATAGCTCTCCCAAAACGATCACGACCTAACCTATCGCGAGCCATCAATATTGCTGCAGAATCACGCATGGCTTGTAGGCGTTCCAATTGAAAGGCCAAATGCGCCGCCAACTCATCGCCTGAGGGTTCAGATTGTGAGGGATCTGGCGGCAATAATAATCTTGACTTTAAAAAGGCAAGCCAAGCCGCCATCACCAAATAATCAGCTGCAAGTTCGATCCGCAGGTTTTTAGCATTCGCTATAAAACTTAAATACTGCACAGCAAGGTCTAAAACAGAAATCTTACGGAGGTCAACTTTTTGAGTGCGTGACATTGTAAGCAGCAAGTCCAGCGGCCCTTCAAACCCATCGACATCAACGATTAAAGTTTCTGAAGCCACTCGCTCGGCAATTGATTGGGTCTCAAATAACTCTTCTTGCATTAATGTCACTCATTCATCAGTAAATCAAATTCCTCTTTCAACTGTAAAATGTCAACAGAAATAGGATGCGGCCGGTTTGCAATTACTTGATTCATTCTTCGTTTAGTTTCATCGGTAAGCGGCCCACTGCTTGCCGCAAGATTGTACATCTGTTCGAAGTTACCATTGCAATGCAGTACAATATCACACCCAACAGCCCAGGCCTTTTCGGCGCGCTGAACCACATCTCCTTGTAGGGCATTCATAGTGATATCATCTGTCATCAAAAGACCATCGAACCCAATATCATTACGAATCAAATCTACCATCAATTTGGAATGGGTCGCGGGCGCAGTAGTATCAATATCTTGGAACACCAAATGAGCAGTCATCCCCATATTGATACTAGTCAAATGGCGAAACACATCAAAATCCGTGTTGCTCAATTCAGCTTGTTTGTCCGATACTACAGGCAAGGCTATGTGTGAATCCTGCTCTGAACGCCCATGCCCTGGAATGTGTTTCAATACCCCAGACACACCACCACAACGTTGCCCCGCATCTAACGCAAGTGCATTGGCTATTACTGTTGCCTTATCAGAACCATAGCACCTATTTTGCAGAACTGGATGAGTTGCAGGGCTAGCAATATCTCCGAGTGGCGCACAATTGGTATCGATACCACAACTATATAGGTTTTCAGCAATTAGTCGGCCCCTCAGCCAAAATAACCGCTCCGAATTAATATGATCAGCATGATCCAATGCCGGGGGAAATTCGAACCAATGAGGCGCGGTCAACCTGGACACCCGGCCCCCCTCTTGGTCGATCATAATCGGCACATGCCATCCCACTGCAAGTCTTAATTCATTGCAGAGATCCTTTATTTGACAAGGGCTTTCGAGGTTTCTAGAAAAAAGTATAAATCCAAAAGGCTGACTTTCAGCAAAAAAATCAATTTCTTTAGAAGTAAGCTGGAGCCCTTCACAGCCAAAAATGAGTGGAGAGAGAGACACCGCCATTAATATTCTAGTTCATCAGTACGGAATAACATTCCGCATTTTGGCTAATCAATGCTGTACAAATACGCCTAGAATCTGCCAAGCTTGCAAAACCATGCACCCGCAATCGATAGATAATGTTGCCACCTACTGTAGCTTCTAAAATAACATGCTGTTTTCCAACTAGATAGTCACCATGACGTTGAGACAGACTTGTCCAAGCTTGCATGGCCATTTTTTTACTCCCAAAGGCACCAAGTTGGGCCATTGGAGCACCCTGTAAAATCACTTGTGGTGCTGCTACTATCTGCGTCAAACTATGTTGTAATACTATTACAGTCGACCTAACTCGTGGGCGCAATGATATTGCAGGCCCAGACCCAATAGATGCAGCCGCATTAGTTAGACCGGGCATTCTGAAGTCAGATACATTTGGTATTACCGGCGTACTAGAGGAAAGTACCTCACCCGAAACCTTTGGTGTTTCGTTAATAGTTGGGATGTTGTCAGTAGCACCCAAGGCTTCGAGAGACACCAGTTTAAGGGAAGGTTTTTCTGCGGAATTGGCCAAGAGCATTACGATCGGTTGATCTTCAGCCATCAAATTGATTGGACGCGGGGCCAGTTGGAGCCTATCTTCCAAAGCAACATGAATTTGGCTACTAGAAACTTCGTTTACAGTTAAGCCCTGATGCGAAGCCAGCAGACCACCTGGAACTTCCGGTGCGATACGCACGGGGCCATCTAATGCCCTTACAACCGGGACCCCTGAACTATCACGCAAAATTGTTTGTATGCCCCATCCAAAAATACCCACAAAAACCGCTAAAGAGATAACGGATCCAACAATATTTACATAGGATGCGAAATTCGCACGGTCTGTGCCCGTTACTGCTTCATAAGTCGCGTTAGCCATGTCGCCTCAATGCCCAGGTCTTTCCCTGAATCTCTTTAAATCGCTCCAGTTTCACCCATTATTGAGTAATTTATTACATTTCTTGCGCTGGAGTTACACCTAAAATACCTAGACCACTTGAGATGACAACAGCCGTCGCTCGAAGCAACGCAATTTTTGCTTGGCTTGTGGCATGATTACCCTCTTGCAGGAAACGTAACGAGGGTTTGTCATTGCCCTTGTTCCAAAGAGCGTGCAATTCTGAAGCTAAATCATACAGATAAAACGCAATTCGGTGTGGCTCATTAGCACGTGCAGCTGTCTCAACCAGGCGCGGAAATTCGGCTAATTTTCCTATCAATGTTAATTCCGCAACGTCGGTCAAACTAGCCAAGTTGGCCGCCACTAAAGTTCCATCGTCTACGGCGATGTCTAACAACACAGCTTTGCGTAAAACAGATGAGATCCGCGCGTGGGCGTATTGTACATAAAAAACCGGGTTTTCTTTCGTTTGCTCCATTACCTTGTCAAAGTCAAAATCTAACGGCGCGTCGTTTTTACGGGTCAACATGACAAACCGTGTAGCATCAGCTCCAACTTGTTCAACAACATCGCTCAAGGTTACAAATGTCCCTGACCGTTTTGACATTTTAAATGGCTCTCCATTTTTATAAAGCCGGACTAGTTGTGTAAGTTTTATATCTAACGTAGTTTTACCATCAGAAAGAGCGGAAACAGCTGCTTTCATTCGTTTTACATAGCCGCCGTGATCGGCGCCGAACACATCAATTAATTGATCGAAGCCGCGGGAAACTTTATCATAGTGATATGCAATATCAGGCGCGAAGTAGGTCCAACTGCCATCGGATTTTTGCACAGGTCTATCCACATCATCACCGTGGTCAGTGGATTTGAACAATGTTTGCTGGCGAGGCTCCCAATCATCGGGCTTCTTACCTTTAGGCGGCTCTAAAATACCCTGATAGATTAGACCTTTATTATTCAAATTTTCGATAGCAGCTTCAATTCGACCTGTGCCATAAAGCGATTTTTCGGAATAAAATACATCCATTTTAACACCCAAAGATAATAAGTCCGTTCGGATAAGATCCATCATTGCATTAGTTGAAAATTCACGTACCTCTAAAAGCCACACATGCTCATCGACACCGATATAGGAATCCCCAACTTGGGCTTTTAGGGCTTGTCCAACCTTAACGAGATAATCTCCTGGGTAGGTGCCATCTTCAAAAGCTACTTCTTGGCCATGTGCCTCAAGATAACGCAGATAGACGGAACGGGCCAAAACATCTACCTGCGCGCCACCATCATTAATGTAATATTCACGGGTCACGTCGTAGCCCGCGAAGTCCAACAAGGAAGCCAAAGCATCGCCAAACACCGCACCACGGGTGTGGCCCACATGCAGAGGGCCGGTTGGGTTTGCAGATACATATTCCACGTTAACCTTAATCCCCAAACCTGTGCCCGACCGTCCATATCCTTTAGAATCGGTCAAAATAGCGGCTATAACACCGCTCCAAATCTTAGGTGCAAGGCGTAGATTCAAAAAGCCGGGACCGGCCACATCAACGCTTTCAATCCTATCATCGGCAACTAAAAGCACAGCCAATCTGTCTGCAACGTCACGTGGTTTTTTTTGAGAGGGTTTTGCCACAACCATTGCAGCATTTGTTGCCATGTCACCATGAGCCAAATCACGCGGGGGTTCAACAGTAACTGCATCAAAGATCAGCCCAGCAGGCAGATTTCCTTGAACCTGCATATGCTGCAAGCTGGCGACAACAAGGTTACGGATTTCAGCAAAAAGGTTCATATCATTATCCCAAAGTGAAGGTTGGGTTTAGCAAATTCTACCGTCACGTCAACGCACACAGTGCAGACGATCATGCTCTTGTTGTGCAAATCTATCTGTCATTCCAGCAATATAGTCTGCGACAACTCGCGCCTGGTAAAAATCCGTGACATCTAAGGCCATTACCCTGCCCCACTCTTCCGGCAAGATATTTGGTGAGGACATGAATATCTGAAACAAATCGCCCACTACTTTGGCAGCATTTTCACGCTGTTCCATCACCCTAGGTGCTCGGTACATATTTTGAAACAAGAAGCCCCTAATCTCTTTTAAATTTTTCCAGAGACTCGGCGAAAATTGCACCACAGAGTGGTCTAGGTTACGAACCTCCTGCGCAGTCTGAGCCCCAGATTCAGTTAACAGGATATAGCTGGTCGCCATCACATCTTCTACCATCACCCCAAATACCCGCCGCAAAGCCTCATGTCTGCGGCGGTGCGCGTCAAGATTTTTGTAAACTTTATCAACTATGGCAAAAGCTTCACCAACAATTGGCAACTGGGCGGCTTGGGCATCGGTAAACACCCCCGCGCGCAGACCATCATGCAAATCATGGTTATTATAAGCTACATCATCAGCTAAAGCAGCCACTTGCGCTTCAGCGCTTGCATAGGTGTGCGGTTCTAAATCATGATGTTCATTGTACTCCAATAACGCTGGTGGATATGGTAAAGAAACCGGGCCATTGTGTTTTGCTATACCTTCAAGGCACTCCCAAGTTAAATTCAACCCATCAAAGTCTGCGTAGTGTTGCTCTAAATTCGTCACTATACGTACAGCCTGTGCATTATGATCAAACCCCCCAAAATTTTTCATTTGGGCATTAAGCTCGTCTTCACCGGTATGGCCAAAGGGTGTGTGACCAAGATCGTGCGCCAGTGACACCGCTTCTACCAATTCTTCATTCAAACCTAAAGCACAGGAAACCGTCCGGGCTACCTGCGCCACTTCGATGGAATGTGTTAGGCGCGTGCGAAAATAATCACCTTCATGTTCAACAAAAACTTGCGTTTTATGTTTTAGACGCCGAAACGCACTTGAATGTATAATTCTATCTCTATCACGTTGAAAACAAGTTCTAAATTTACTTTCTTCTTCCTTAAACAACCTACCCCGGCTGATATCAGGGCGTGATGCAAAACTTGCTGTCATAATGTCCACCTTGTCGGCTGCGTTATATCCCCTTATATGTCGAGTACCTTGTAATGTCATGTGAGCAATTTTTTATGTTAAATCTGCCCCCCAAAGTTACAGACCGCGCCTTTGAGCGGCTTGCGGAAATTGGCGCTCAAGCCCAAGGTAAATCTTTACGCGTGGCGGTTGAGGGCGGTGGTTGCTCGGGGTTTCAATATGAAATTGATCTTGATGCAGTCAAAGACGATGACTTAGTGCTCCGCGGCCACGGCGAATCTGTAGTCATAGATAGCGTATCTTTGCCTTTTCTTGCCGCCGCTGTCATTGACTTCAGTGAAGAGCTAATTGGCGCGCGGTTTGTAATCGATAACCCCAATGCATCATCAAGTTGCGGCTGTGGCGTATCTTTTTCAATGTAGCTAACAATATCAACTTCGGCTTAGCTGGCCTGTCCAACCAACGGATAGAAAAATAATTTCCTAATGAAAATTGCAACATTTAATATCAACGGTATCAAAGCTCGTATAGAGGCATTAACTGTATGGCTACAGGAGACCCAACCTGACGTAGCGCTTTTACAGGAAATAAAGTCTTTGGATGAAAACTTTCCGCGTGAGCATTTTGAGAACATGGGCTATCGAGTGGAAACGCATGGACAGAAAAGTTTCAACGGTGTGGCTATCCTGTCAAAGTTACCGCTGGAAGACATAACCCGTGGCCTCCCCGGTGACGACAGCGATGAGCAAGCACGTTGGATCGAAGCAACTGTGATAGGCAAACTCCCAATTCGAGTATGTGGACTGTATCTACCAAATGGCAATCCAGCTCCAGGGCGTAAATATGATTACAAGTTGGACTGGATGCGGCGCCTTAAGGTCCGCGCGCAGCAGCTTATAGATGCCGAAGAACCCGCTTTGATGGCCGGCGATTATAATATAATCGCGCAACCTGAGGATGCAGCAACACCCCAAGCTTGGTCTCTTGACGCGTTGCACCTACCTCAATCACGCGCCGCATTTCGAGACATTATAAATCTTGGCTTTACGGAGGCCCATAAGAGCCTCCATACAGGACCTGGGCATTATTCTTTTTGGGATTATCAAGCAGGTAGCTGGCAGCGGAACAATGGCATCAGAATTGACCATTTTTTATTGACTCCAAGCTGCGCTGATCTGTTGCTAGAATGCGAAATAGACGTCGCCATCCGTGGTCGGGAAAGGCCGTCAGATCACGTGCCTGTATGGGTCCAATTAGACTCTTGAAAAGGCACCTCAGCGGGTAGAATTTTTCACTATGAAGTCACTAGTCTCAATCGTCACGATGAACTTTTTCACGCCGCTCGTGCCGTTCTTGTGCTTCTAAACTCATAGTTGCGATTGGACGCGCATCTAAACGAAGCAGCGATATTGGCTCGCCAGTCTCTTCACAATAGCCATATTCACCCTCTTCAATCCGACGAAGGGCAGAGTCAATCTTAGACACTAACTTACGTTGACGATCCCGAGTTCGCAGCTCGAGTGCGCGATCCGTTTCTTCACTGGCGCGATCAGATATATCTGGAATAGCACGGGTGTTGTCTTGCAAAGCCTCAATGGTGTCTTTGCTGTCAGACAACAATTCGCTTTTCCAATTGTTCAACTTGCGGCGAAAATATTCCACCTGAAGATCATTCATAAACGGCTCATCGTCAGCAGGGCGATAATCATCGGGCAAGAATACCTCAGCTTTCATGTAACATAACTCGCAAATTGAAATGGACCACAGCTAAATACAACAATCCCTCCAGCGCGATGTATCCAACGTTAACCTATTTGTCACGCACAAAACGGCAATTGGATCATCTGAGAGTACATGTTACTAACAAGCTAAATAATGAAAGAAGCTTGCCGTGAAATTTACCTCTACTAACACATACATTGCCGCGGATGATCTCGCAGTCGCCGTCAACGCCGCCGTTACTCTAGAGCGTCCTCTTCTCGTCAAAGGTGAGCCTGGAACAGGCAAAACTGAACTTGCACGTCAAGTTGCCGAATCTCTGAAGATGGAGATGATAGAGTGGAATATAAAATCGACCACTCGGGCACAGCAAGGCCTATACGAGTATGACGCGGTTAGCCGTTTGCGAGATAGCCAACTCGGCGATGAGCGGGTGCATGACGTTGCCCATTACATTAAAAAAGGTAAGCTTTGGAAGGCATTTTCCAGTGATAAAAAAGTCGTTTTGCTGATTGATGAAATTGACAAGGCAGACGTCGAATTTCCAAACGACTTACTGCAAGAATTAGATCGCATGGCATTTCATGTCTATGAAACCGGTGCCACGGTTAAAGCGCGGCATCGTCCGGTAGTAATCATCACCTCGAACAATGAAAAAGAGTTGCCAGATGCTTTTTTGAGGCGTTGTTTTTTCCACTATATCAGCTTTCCTGAGCCAGAGACGCTACGTAAGATTATCGAAGTTCACCACCCAGGCATTAAAACACAGCTCCTAGAAACAGCATTAACCCAGTTTTTTGAGATCCGTGAAACGCCTGGTCTGAAGAAAAAACCGTCCACCAGCGAGGTTTTAGATTGGTTAAAACTGCTACTTGCCGAGGATCTCACTCCCGAGGATTTGCGCCGCAATGGGGTCAACGCTCTGCCGCGGTTACATGGCGCCCTATTGAAAAACGAGCAAGACGTACATTTGTTTGAACGTTTGGCCTTTATGGCACGCAGTCAAAGATAGGCCCTCCGTAGTCTGGACAGGCCGCACGGCCCAAGATACGGAAAATGTAATAATTGCCAAATGGGCTTATCGCTCGACCCACTCACAAGAATGGAACAACATATGACTTACATCCTCCAATACCCGGCCATTTTTGGCATGGTGCTTGGTGCTATCTGTGGTATTTTTTTAGCTATTCGACGCCAAGGTAAAATATTAGACATGCTGCAATATGGTGCCTCCTGCGGCATAATTGGAGGCCTACTGGCCCTGATTGTCAATGTAGTCATCCTGCGTATGGGCTAACGCGCATGTTTTTACCGTTCTTTGACAATCTAAGAGCACATAAAATCCCGGTATCCTTAAGGGAATTTTTAAGTTTTTTAGAAGCTATGAAATTGGGGCTCGCTACCTATGATATGGATCAGTTCTATCTTCTGGGCCGTACAATTCTTGTCAAAGACGAACGAAATTTAGACAAATTTGACCGAGCTTTTGCTGCTACATTTAAGGGTCTGGAAGATGTCAGCACACAAGATATGCTCGAGCAGGTAGATCTACCCGACGATTGGCTTCGCAAACTGGCCGAAAAAACGCTATCAGACGCCGATAAAGCTGAGATTCAGGGATTAGGTGGATTTGATAAGCTAATGGAAACGCTGCGAAAACGTCTAGAAGAGCAAAAGGGCCGGCACCAAGGTGGCAGTAAATGGTTGGGCACCGCAGGCACTTCTCCCTTTGGCGCTTATGGGTACAACCCTGAAGGCGTACGCATGGGGCAAGATGAAAGCCGCCACCAACGCGCAGTTAAGGTTTGGGATAAGCGTAACTTCAAAAACCTCGACGGCAATGTTGAGCTAGGAACCCGCAATATAAAAGTCGCTTTAAAACGGCTCCGAAAGTGGGCCCGCGAGGGAGCGCAAGATGAGCTAGATCTCGACTTCACCATCCAAAAAACTGCTGAAAATGGTTATTTAGATGTACAAACCCGACCAGAACGGCGAAATGCTGTAAAGGTGCTCTTGTTTCTAGACGCCGGTGGGTCAATGGATCCACATATAAAATTGGTTGAAGAGCTATTTTCGGCTGCACGCTCAGAGTTTAAACATCTGGAAAGCTATTATTTCCATAATTGCCTTTATGAAGGCCTTTGGCGCGACAATGAGCGCCGATGGACGGAGCAAATACCCACTGAAGAGGTTTTACGCACCTACGGGCCGGATTATAAATGTATATTTGTGGGTGATGCGTCAATGTCGCCTTATGAAATTGCTTATGTGGGTGGTGCGAATGAGCATTGGAATAAAATTTCGGGCCAACAATGGCTGTTACGCGCTCAGGAGCAGTGGAAAGATTCAATATGGTTTAACCCAGTGCCTGAACGGTACTGGCCCTATACCCAGTCAATTGCCATGATTCAAAAAATATTTGAAAATCGTATGGTTCCCATGACGTTGGATGGAATTTCATCAGGAATGAAGTTAATTACATAACTATATGATAAAAAAATTTAAATATAATTAGTATGTACCAGCTTAAATCCAAGCTGTGATTGAAACCTCTCGTCACCTACGCCATATAAAGCTTATGCATTTTATTATACCCATAGGGTTTGCAGTAATAGTTGGCCTAGTGAGCTACCTAGTCTCAGTCACCCAAACCAAGCGTACGTTGGCCGCACAGTCCAAACCTTTGAATAACTCCACCCTCGAGAAGCATTTTATGCAGCTTGCACATGCTCTCGACCTCAAGCGTCTACATGTGAATATCTATGAAATTGATCCAGTTAATGGCTTGGCGGCACCCGATGGCCAAATCTATATTACTCGAGGGTTTTTGGATAGATTTAATAATGGTGAGGTGAGTGCTGCAGAAATGAGCTCCGTCATTGCCCATGAATTAGGCCATGTAGCCCTAGGGCATACTAAACGCCGAATGATCGATTTCTCAGGGCAAAATGCCATGCGTACCGTTCTTGCTGTAACTTTAAACCGATTTATACCCTTCATCGGCCCTTGGATTGCCAATATGGCCGTCAGCATGGTAGCCGCGGGCATGTCGCGCAAGGATGAATTTGAGGCTGATGCATATGCCACCGCTTTGATGATCAAGGCCGGGCTTGGAGTAGCTCCGCAAAAAAGCTTGTTCACAAAGCTCAATAAGCTGACAGCAAACAACGGCTCCACCCCCGCTTGGTTTCTCAGCCATCCAAAGACCAGTGATCGTATAAAAGCTATTGAGGCCAATGAAATGCGTTGGACCGGCACCGTTTCATAATTTCTCTATCAGACGACCAAATTGCGGCAACCAAGCTTTTCGCCAAATATCCAGGGCTCTGACATCTGGATGTGCAGATTGTATGTTTGACATAATGGGTTGAACAACTGCCGCTAACCCGTTGGCGTTATGCTTCAATAGCTGGCGCAAAAATGCATCAGGATCCATGCGTTCAAGACCATAGCTGCGCAGTTCATCCTGTGGAAAGTCTTTTTTATTATGGGTAACTATAACATCGGCATGCTGGCCTACGGCTAAACCTAAAATGTGGATATCATCTCGATCTGGTAGCCAAAATTCGGCCAAAGATGTCGGGTCTGGGCGGATAGATGTTTCAAACTCCCGTCGAAACCGAACAATCGCAGCCTCAGCCTCTAACCGCTGCAAAGGTGTTTTGCCCGCCCGCACCCATTCTTCTAAAATGCGGGGGGACACGATTGCCTCGACTTGAGCCACGTCTGCCGCGGCCAATAAGACCGCGCGTAGAAAGCTTGGCACCAAAACACAGGTGTCAAAAACAACCCGCATCACAGCATACGAAAGACAAGGGTTTTTAAATAGCTCGACTCTGCAAGATGAGGGTGCACAGGATGGTCTATGCCTGCTGATCCGGTATGTATTATTTGGCCTTTACGGCCTGCTTTGCCCATTCCAACTAAAGATGCTTTTCGAAATTTTGACATGTCAGCAGCATGTGAACAAGAGCATAAAACTAAATAACCACCTGCGCGACCAAAGCACTGGCCAAACGGGCAACACGCTCATAAGCGCGTAAACCAACCTCTCGGGACGCTTTTTGTGGCGCAAATGCTGGCGGGTCACATACGACTACTTCAAAAATTTTACCAGCTGCAGCCATTTCTACCATCGCGTCAAATGCGTCACTTTTAATAGTTTCAAATGGTACGTCTGACTTGGTAGCTGCAGCACCACGAATGGCTAGATCCAAAGCAGGTTGAGAACCATCAATACAGGTTACTGATGCCGCACCCTGTGCCATAGCCGCAAGTCCAAAACCGCCCACATGTGAAAATACGTCCAAAACAGTTTTGCCCGCTGATAGGCCTTTCACAAATTGATGATTAGGGCGTTGATCGTAGAAAATTCCAGTTTTTTGACCCTCAGCCACATCCGCAAAATAGACAGCGCCATTCATAGGCACTGCAATAGCATCTGTTGGCATTTCCCCCAATGCCATGCGGCGGGAGTCGTCCAACCCCTCCAGTATACGCGCACGCCCGGCGCCATTAACAACGATAGATGTGGGAGACATCACGACTTTCAGTGCATCCACTAAAGCAGGTAAGAGATCATCAACCCAAGCAGCATTGGGTTGGATGACCAACAAATCAGAAAACCTATCAATGATCAGCCCTGGCAGGTGATCGGCCTCAGCGTGAACTAACCGGTAATAGGGCTTGCTATAAAGTTGCTCCCGCAGAGCTAAGGCCAGTCTTATTTTCTGCGCAAACCAATCTGCGTCAATCACAATATCTACGTCGTCAGATAGCTTGCGGGCAAAAATTTTTGAATTAGGATTCACTGCGAACAAACCCAGAATATTTTGGGCATGATCATGCAAAATGGCCAAACTGCCTGGACGCAAAGCCTTCGTCCTGCGGTCCGTAACTAATTCATTGTCATAAATCCATGGAAATCCATGCCGTACACGCTGTGCGTTGGTTTTTGGCTTTAGCCGTATAACTGCATGGTCATTGAGCATTTCTGTCCCCTTTGTGGTTACTACCCGCCTAATTCAGGCAAAGTATGGGGACAAGGGCAGATACGCATTGATTTTGTTTGCAAACTATGATGATAGCGCTAACAAGAACTATTGGAGAGCACAATGAAATTGGATTCAAGACTGAACACCATAACACAAAAAATTGTGCAACGTTCAAAAAATAGCCGTTGCGCCTATCTGACTAAGGTTGCCAAAGCGGCAGAAGACGGGCCACGTCGTGCACATTTAAGCTGCGGCAACCAGGCCCACGCCTATGCAGCAATGGGACAGGATAAATCCACGTTGTTAGAAGAACGCGCACCAAACATCGGCATCATCACCGCTTATAATGATATGCTCTCAGCGCATCAGCCGTTTGAAACCTATCCGGCACAAATAAAAGACGCCGCCCGTACTTTGGGTGCTACAGCCCAAGTTGCAGCCGGTGTGCCAGCCATGTGCGATGGCGTAACCCAAGGTCAGCCAGGCATGGAGCTAAGCTTATTTTCACGCGACACCATTGCTCTTTCAGCTGCGATTGGACTTTCGCATAATACCTTCGATGCAGCCATCTTTCTAGGAGTATGCGATAAGATCGTACCCGGATTGGTAATTGCTGCCGCCACCTTCGGCCATTTACCTGCTATATTTCTACCCGCTGGCCCGATGCCTTCCGGCATATCCAATGACGCGAAGACTGAAATTCGCAAGCAGTTTGCTGATGGCGTGTGTGACCGTGAAGAACTGATGGCCGCCGAAATGGCCAGCTATCACGGTCCAGGAACCTGTACTTTTTACGGCACTGCAAACTCTAATCAAATGTTGATGGAGTTTATGGGGCTACACCTTCCCGGTGCCAGCTTTGTCCCACCAAACAGTAAGCTGCGCGATGAGTTAAACATTCAAGGCACCAAACAAGTTCTAGCCAACACAGCTCTGGGGCATACCTATATTTCTACGTCACAGATTCTTGACGAAAAGGCTTGGGTCAATGGGATTGTGGGCCTGATGGCCACAGGAGGATCGACCAATCTTGTGCTACACATACCAGCCATGGCTCGGGCCGCTGGGGTAATCCTGGTGCCTCAGGATTTTGCAGATATTTCGGCGATAGTACCGCTCTTGGCCAAAGTCTACCCAAACGGCTTAGCTGATGTGAATCATTTTCACGCCGCGGGCGGCCTGCCCTATTTGATATCACAACTACTGGATGCCGGCTTGTTGCATGAAAATGTTAAAACTATAATGGGTCCCGGTCTGCGCCATTACAGCCGCCAAGCGGTACTCAAAAATGGTAAAGTGGGCTATGTAAATGCGCCAAAACACAGCCTAAACCAAAAGATATTACGCCCCACAAAAGATCCATTTCAAATCAGTGGCGGATTACAAAATTTAAAGGGTAATCTCGGAACTGCTGTGGTCAAGGTTTCCGCTGTTGCAAAGGATCAGCGCTTTATTGAAGCCCCGGCTGCCGTATTTCAAAGCCAAGATGCGGTAAAGAAGGCCTTCCGATCTGGCGCACTCAACCGCGATGTTATTGTGGTCGTGCGCTATCAAGGTCCTTCGGCAAACGGCATGCCGGAGCTGCACAATCTCACACCATTTTTAGCAATTTTGCAGGACCGTAACTTCAAAGTGGCCTTGGTCACTGATGGCCGTATGTCGGGCGCCTCAGGAAAAGTTCCTGCCGCGATTCATCTGTCGCCTGAAGCCATCGACGGTGGAGCAATTGCTCAAATTGAAGATGGCGATATCTTACGCTTGGATTTAGTAAATGGAACTCTAGAAACCTTAGCAGAAAATTGGCAAGATAGAAAGATCGTACACCCTGACCTGTCGGACCATCAAGAAGGCTTGGGACGCGAGCTATTCTCTGTATTCCGGCATAACGTTGGACCTGCCGTCCGGGGCGCGGGCATCGTAACATAGGAAATACCAAATGACCCATTCAGAAATAATAGCCAGAGTCTGCGCCGCCGCGAACCGTCATTCCAGTCTTAACAATCGAGCGGCTCGAAGATGCCCAGCCCTTGGCACGAGCCTTGGTTGCCGGTGGCTTGCCCGCCTTGGAAATCACCCTGCGCACAGATGCAGCACTTGAGGCGATTGCAGCAATTGCCGAGGTAGAGGGCGCTATAGCTGGAGTTGGTACACTACTTACCCCCACACAAGTGCGTAATGCCAAATCCGCAGGTGCAATATTTGGAGTGTCACCGGGAGCCACGCCAATCTTGGTCGCGGCGGCACAAGAGTTTGACCTACCACTATTACCAGGGGCCGCCACAGCAACAGAGGCCATGCGCCTGCTAGAACAAGGGTTTTTCTTCCAGAAGTTTTTTCCCGCAGAAGCCGCAGGTGGTGCGCTAGCGTTAGGATCTATAGCTGGGCCGTTGCCGCAAATCAAATTCTGCCCAACTGGTGGAATTACACCAGAAAACGTCAAAAACTATTTAGCTCTGCCCAACACGCTTTGTGTAGGTGGTAGCTGGGTTGCGCCAGAGGCGCTCGTGGACTCAGGCTCTTGGGATAAAATTACACAGATAGCCCGTCACGCCGCTGACCTGCTTCGGTAACGCGCCCAGCTCTACCACCGCGCCTGATCTTTTTAGGTTCAGGGGCAAGGGCTGCCTGTAAGACCGCTGTCATCGGATGGTCAGGTAAGTCGGCTCCATAATGTGAAATGCAGAAGGCAATATGCTTAGCTGGATCCGCACTCACAGGTACTTGGATGGCCCAATCAAAGAAAATAGTTTTGCACATTGGAGGCGTAATACATTCAATCCTGTAACTTTCACGTATTAAGCCTTTAGGATCTACATTTTCAACTTTCATATTTGTGCCCTTCAATCTCAACAAGAATACAATCGATAATTTTTGCGCACTCCACACGCTTTCTCACAACAACGAGATCAAACTCACTATCAGAATCAAATTGCGTTATCCGCAATAATCTAGCACGCCCACCTTCTCCAAAGTCAGCATCATAATTATCAGTGCCACACATTAGCCTGTGCAGTAGGCGCAAATCCGACAGCCAATCGTGAGATCGCGCCAATTCATCGAGATCAGCCGCTTTAAAACAAACTGCGTTCTGCCCACTGCGCAATTGTGCAACTGTAGAAAGGTCGCGGCAGTTTTGGACCAACGCAACACTCTGCCCAAAAAGTTCAATGTCTTGAAGGCCACCCGGACCACGCTTTATATCCCAAAGACCTCGTTGCAATTTGGTTTCAGCTAACCGCATACGCATGTCACGCAAGCCGGACATTACAGCAGTAAAATCTCCTTTTTCGTCCAGAATAGTCTGTAATAGAATATTGATTTTTTGGCGAAAATCCATGCTACCAGTTATGGCTCTCGCCCGTGTCAGGGCCAAATGTTCCCAAACCCACGCCTCAGTTCGTTGATAGGCCTCAAATCCAGTCAAAGATGTGGCCACAGGCCCCGCACGGCCAGACGGACGCAAACGCATATCAACCTCATAGAGAGTCCCATGGGCCGTGGGCGCAGTCAAAGCGGTAATAAAAGCTTGGGTCAACCGTGAAAAATACTGCCGACATACTAAACTCTTAGCTCCATCCGATAAAGAGTTTGCATCAGCATCAAAGATCAAAATTAGATCTAAATCTGAAACCGAGTTTAGCTTTCCTGCCCCAAGTGACCCCATAGCCAGTATAGTAGTATCTGATTTTGCTATATAGCCATATTTTTTTGCAAACTCGGCATGCACAAACTCTAACAATACCGCCAATACGGCTTGCGCCAGTTGGGCATATTGCTGTGATGCCCGCTCTGGCGTAATGAACTCTTGCAGCACATGAACCCCAATGCGGAAATGCCATTCCTTGGTCCAAATACGTGCCACGTCCAAACCGGTTTCATAGTCAGAGGCGCTCATCAGTGCAGAGGAAAGCTGTACCTGCAATACATCTTGATCTGGCCAAGGCGCAAAAAACTCACCACTCAGCACTGCATCCAATACACCAGAATTTAAACCTAAGTATTGAGCCAAGGCTGGGGCACTAACCGCTATATCCGTCAAGAGGTCTATTAATTTAGGGTTAGCTGCAAAAAGAGAGAATACTTGAATTCCAGCTGGTAACCCCTTTAAAAAATTATCAAATTGGATCAAAGCCTCTCTAGGGTTAGGGGCGAGTTGCAGACGTGACAATATCTCAGGGCGCAAGGTATCAAATAAAACTGTAGCCCGTTCTGAACGCATAGCAGCGTAGCTTGGCCAATGGTGCGTGATATCATGATGCTCTTCTAGAGCCACGTCAGGTACCACTCTTGATGTTGGAGCAAAAAAGGCTTCTGTTATTTCATGTACTGCATTTAAATGCGCCGACAATTTTCCCAAAAATGCATCAACGGACTGGCTACAAAGCCCCGCTACCCGTGCCAAGCCCTCTTCTGATTGCGGTACGCTTTGAATCTGTGCGTCGCGGATCATCTGAATAGCATGTTCCGTATGCCGCAATACTTTATAACTAGCTTGTAGTTGATCGCTAGTAGTATTGGGCACCCAATCTTTAGTAACCAACTGATCCAATGCTGTGAGCGTTTGCGCCGACCGTAGTTCAGGGTCACGCCCACCAGAAATTAACTGTTGGGTTTGAGTAAAAAATTCAACCTCCCGAATACCACCACGACCCAATTTCACGTCATGCCCGCGTACTTTTATATAGCCGCGCGCACCCGTCTTAGTACGGATTTTCAAACGTAGTGCGTGAGCCTCTTCAATGGCAGCAAAATCTAGATGTCGCCGCCAGACAAATGGTACTATTTGTTCGAGAAACGCAGCACCTGCTACACGATCACCCGCACATATTCGGGCCTTAATGAAGGCTGCACGCTCCCAAGTCCGGCCTAAACTTTCATAATAATCTAGTGCAGAAGACATACCTACACAGATCGGCGTCACTGACGGATCCGGCCGCAAACGAAGGTCAGTCCTAAATACATATCCATATTCAGTAACGTCATTTAGGATTTTAGTCGCTGTTCGCGTAGCTCGCACTAAAACTTGGCGAAGAGCTGAGGCCTCAAGGTAATCCATATTCCGATCATCAAACATTACAATTAGATCAATATCAGAGGAATAATTTAGTTCTCCCGCACCCATTTTACCCATAGCCACAACAAAAAAGCCTGTGTCTGACGGTAGCTTTCCTGAAATTTGATAGGGTGCCAGAGCTGAAGTGAAGGCCACTTGTACAGCAACATCGGCAAAATCCGTAAGAGCTTGAGTTGTTTGGCTGAGCGGATAGGCTCCAGACAACTCTCCCATAGCTAAAAAACCTGCCACCCGTCGCTTTGATGTCCGCAAAACTTGGCTCACAACTTCAGGCGCTGCAGAATCTAGATCTATGGGCAGAAGCCCTATCAGTGGCGACTCTTCATATATTGCGTTTGAGATCCATTCCTGCTCCTGCCGCAAGACAGTAAACAGATATGGACTACATCCACCTATACCCTCTAAGAGCTCGGCAAGATCCCCAGTTGCTGCCCAATCGGCACTTAGCGATTGTCCAGACACGACATCATATGCGAGCGGAACCTGTTTAATTAAATTGAAGACTGCCATTGCTTCAAACTGAGGAGCAACCGACATAAGGTCAATGGGGTAACGATGAGTAAAATCTAAAACGTGTAAAATACGCACTGGTCACGGACAAAGAATATATTGATATAATTAGTACAGTCATCACAAAAACCACCCTTACCGCTGCTGAAAACCTTGATTACAAATAAGTCAGATTGCAGCATTTATCGCCTTCCAAAGCAGCAACACTTGGCCACTTTATTTGTTAGTGACCGCCCAACACAAAAAAATAAAGTCACGAATGGCCACCGCACTGGCTGGTGAGCAACTAGTAAAAGCCCCCACAACTTTAGTCCGGAGTGTGACGGGCTTTGCCATTGGTCGGGTTAGTCCATTTGGTCATCTAAAACCTATTAAGACATTTTTTGTTATTGATTTAATGAAAATAACACCTAAATCAACAAGCAGTAAAATACTGTTACATTATTCTTCATGTTGTTATAACAGCCTAGCAACTGGCTTTGTTGTATCTACAATATATAAAAACATAACCAGTTCTACTGATGGTCAAACAGCAATATCAGGTGGTACAGATTTATCAAATAGAGGTGCTACTGGATATGGAATGTCTTATTTTTATAGTGAAAGTGGCACTCAAATAGTTCCCTTAACTTCACAGTTTTATGTAACCGCACCACAGATATGTCCTTATCTTGAAGGCCGTATGGAACGTAAATTGTTCACCTCCCTTCAGGGCACGGATTCCAGCAACCTGAACAATGCCCTTTCAAAACAGGGGTTCAGACGATCGCAAAATGTACTCTACCGCCCAGCATGTGTGGCATGCACCGCCTGCCTTTCAGCTCGTATTGATGTGGACAATTTTTTTTCCAGTAAAAGTCATCGTCGGATCATAAAGCGCAATGCGCATCTGCAACGCCAGCCCAATGCGCCTTGGGCTACAGAAACCCAATATGAGTTGTTTCGCAGCTATCTTGAATCCCGCCACTCTGAGGGTGGGATGGCAGATATGGATATCTTCGAATTTGCAGCCATGATTGAAGAAACCCCCGTCACCAGCCGGTGATTGAATATTACACGCAAGAGGGGATCTGAACGCTGTCTGCTTAACGGATATTTTTGATGATGGCCTGTCACTGGTCTACAGTTTTTTTGATACGGACAGGTCTAAAGACTCAATCGGCACATTTATGATTCTCGACCATATAACCGTCGCGCGCGCAGCCGGCCTTCCCTATGTTTACCTCGGCTATTGGGTGCCTGGCAGTGATAAAATGGCATATAAGGCCCGTTTCTCTGGAGTTGAAATTTTTCGTAATCAGAAGTGGACACCAATTGATCCAGCAGACAGCTATCAAACTGAAACTAATCCTATGGAGGTAAGGTCAATTACTCAGCAAGTAGCAAATATATCAATGCCAAGTGTCATGCATGAAAGTGATTCCTGACCATTTTTTAAAAAACTGTCCGCACTAAAAACTACATAGATCAATAATTTATTATATTTTAATCAAATCAAAACTTTAATTAATATGAATTCGTGGCTCCCCATAGGTACCAAATCAGTCATGATGATTTCAAAATTTGATAATTTTAAATGAAATTTAATAACAAAAAAATCTTTTGATATTCAAAAAGCTATAGCCAAAGAGGCTACAAAATAGCAGTCCACCAAACACCCCAATCAAGATTCTCGACATCCACGTTATCAGTAGATAAATCTCAACATTGCCCCGAGTATAGTGTGAACGCGCAGATACAAGAGAAATGAAAATAATTGTACTGAGAGACGTAGCAATGGTCATATGCATCGATAATTCGTGAGAAAAATTAATGGTGCTAAGAATCTAAAATAGTCCGGAACAAGCACAATACCTCCAGCAACACCGAGAACGCCAGCGAGGATACCTGAAAGCACCGATGCAACTATGAGCCTAACTATAATGGTAATAATCTGTGTTTGTGAGTTAATCCACCAATCAGAAACTCAACGCGGCTCCATCTGCACGTGGGTCTGTAGCAGTTTCAACTAAACCACTTGGATGAAGGACCAAAGCGCCTGCATGGCCAGTCAAGTCACTATATTCAGGTAGCATTTCAACATCATGGCCCGCTAATTTAAGATCATTAATCAAACCTTCATCAAACCTACTTTCCAGCTTTAAGCTTGTACTGTCATCACCCCAAGTTTTACCTAGCAGCCAGCGGGGCGCAGTCACAGCTGCCTGTAGGTCCATCCCAAACTGGACATAACGCGTAAAAACAGCAGATTGTGTTTGTGGCTGACCCTCACCGCCCATCGTCCCGTAAGATAACACGCGGCCATCGCCCAGATGCGCCAGCGCAGGGTTGAGCGTATGGAATGGTCTGCGGTACGGACCTACCTGATTTGGTCCAGGCGCTAGCGAAAAGCCTGCACCACGATTCTGGAAAAAAACACCGGTGTCAGTACAAGTTAGGCCTGAACCAAATTCCCAATAAACACTTTGAATAAAACTGACTACCGTGCCATCACTATCTGAAGCTCCCATCCAGATGGTATCACCCTCTGCTGGGTTATACTGCCAGTCAAGGGCCTTGGTCTTATCAATTTGCGCAGCTTTTTCATCAAGTTTTGCGTCCTGCAACCAATCTTGTGCCTGAACAGTCATATAATCAGGATCACCCAATTCAACGTTGCGCTGCATAAAAGCCTGCTTAGTGGACTCGACCAGCCCATGAAGATGGTCAAAGCCTTCGCCGGTTGTCACACCCAGACGATCAAATAATCCAAGGATCATCAAGGAAGCAACGCCCTGAGTCGGAGCTACCATGTTAAATAGCTGTCCGTACGATGTCTTGATCACCAGTGGCTTCACAATTTGTGCCCTATAACCCGCAAAGTCAGATGCACGCAGCGGACTTTCATTTTTCTCAAGGTAAGCAGCATGTGTTCGCGCCGATTCACCCTCGTAATAGCTCCGCAATCCGTGCGTTGAAAGATGCTCCAGCGTCTCACCAAGATTCTTTTGAACCATCCGATCGCCCGCCTGCGGCGGCACGCCGTCAATCAGATAAGTTTCTGCAAAACCCGGCACATCCCGCAGACCTACCAATTTTTCAGAAGTACAAACTGCCTGATTTCCAGTGACAGCTATGCCTTCCTTAGCATGACCAATAGCGTCAGCGAGCAGTTGCGATAAAGGAAGGCGACGCTCCCTAGGCACCAACGATAGTGCAGTGTCCCAGCCGCTGATAGTACCTGGTACCGTCAAAGCAGCCAGCCCACCCCTTGCTGGAATTTCTTTTGTATACCCTTTGGAAGCATAAAACTCTGGCGTTGCTAGCGCCGCGGCTGTACCACAGGCCGAAATCCCAACAGGCGATTTGCCCGGCTGATGAATAATCCAGAATCCGTCCCCGCCGATCCCGTTCATATGTGGGTAGACTACCGCGATAGTAGCTGCTGCAGCCACCATAGCTTCTATCGCAGTACCACCTTTCGCCAAAATGTCGCGTCCAGCAAGGGTAGCAAGCCTGTGCGGCGCAGTAAAACCGCCGTTTAGACCAAGAGAAGATTTCAACATTTTAATACCCTATCGCTAGTATATTTTATTTCCGTTTTTTATCAGTTTCTTATGAAATAGTTTGTAAAATTGTATAAACCACTACGCCAATGAGTATTATACTTCCAATTAAGACAAGAAGAGGTTCAGCAGCCTTATTATTGAAGAAGGGTTCAATGAACGGCCAGATGTATTTTTTAATCATAATGGGCCCGCTTGTTCATCCTATTTGCAAAAGGGACTGCCCGGAAGGCAGCCCTTTGATGTATTGAAAAGTAGATTCTAGAAATTCAAAGACAGGTCTCGATGAACCGCTGTGCAAGACGCAAGATAGAGAGCCTGCTCTCTGTTGAGAGACCCCTGCTGACGTATTCCAATTGTCCCACGAAGAGCGCTCACGTAGCTTTCCATATCCCCACGCAGTCCACTTTCAGCCACAGAACGCCACTCGATTTGATCCCTGTAGACTTTCATCACTTTTTGAAAGTCCTCTAAAGCTTTTTCACGGTTAAGTTTACGTTTCCCTAAAGATTTTTTAACTTTGCCCAGATATTTTTTGACATCGTCAGCCCCGGCAATACCACGCACTATTCGCTCCATAGCCTTTACAGCTTGTTCAGCATCAGAGAATTCGGCCATTTCGATCACTTTTTCCAATTCTTGAAGCGGACGTTGTAACGCTATGTAAGCCTCTGTTGCCGCAAAAACTGATACGACTTCATTTGCAGATTCGTAGGCGTCATCCGCCGCTCGGCGGTATCCATTGCGAGCTGCCGATTCCGCGCCAGTCAGCTTTTGGAATATCTCATAATCTGCGCTCCAAGAAACTGGGATTTCTAATCGAAGTTGGGCAAGTTCAGCCTCTAGGTTAGATATTTCTAATTGTAAAATATCCTGTTCTGTCGTGAAATTTCCTCCATCTAAGCGACCAAATTCTTTTTGAGCTAAGTCCATTTTTTCGGTTGCCTTACGTATTCTCTTTTCGAGACCTCTGACCTTAATAAGACGTGGACGAAATTCATCTTCGACCAAAACAACAGCGGTATGAGTATTAGTAATATCAGTTAGAGATGAGATAGCGAGTTCTGAACTTTCAACTGAGCCAGAAATTAACGCTTTCAGTGATTTAGGTAGTCCGTTTATATCTAAGAATTTAGCAGCCTCTATAGCAGACACTGTAGCCCCATTTTCATTGTTGAGTTTATCAATCACAAATGTATCAAGACAAAATTGAAATCTTGGGTTGCGTGGTGGAGGCGCTGTCTCAGCAAGGTAGTTTGATCTATTTGGCAGATAATTTACGAGTTGTGGATAACCACCGACAATTATTAATGCAGCTAATTGTAAACAGATAAATGGTACGACACCACGATACATTTGAACTGTTTTGACCACTGCCGGTGCTACACCGCGCAGGTAAAAAAGAGCAAACCCAAAAGGTGGTGTGAGGAACGAAGTTTGAATATTCAAACCAATCATAACGCCCAGCCAAACAGCAGTAATATTAGCACCAGGATCTGCAAGTAAAATAGGTGCAACAATTGGTACCACAACTACAGCTATTTCGATGAAGTCTAGAAAAAATCCAAGAAGAAATATCACAATCATTACTATAATAAACTGGACCCAAAATCCGCCAGGCAATGAGTTTAAAAAGTCGCGGACTAATTCCTCACCACCGAAAGCGCGAAATGCCGAAGTTAACATTGCAGCACCGAGAAGAATAATAAAAACAAGAGCAGTTGTTTTTGATGTCTCCATCATAACACCACGCAACGTATCTTCGATATTCAACACCCTGATACCGCTCCAGACTAAACCCACAAACATGAGAATAGTTCCGATAACGCCGATCCAGATGCCTCGCATATCCATTGCTGAATCTGCCGCTTTGATGTTCATATCATAGTTTTGAAGAGCATAGCCGATAACTAGCATTCCCAAGATACATAGGTATGCAGGGACAAAGGTCCATTTATTTGAGCCGACTAACCGGTATCCCGCCATAACCAACGCGCCAGCGGCGCCAATGGCGCCAGCTTGGTTTACGGTAGCAATACCAGATATAATCGAACCCAAGACGAGGAATATTAATGATAACGGTGGTACAAGAGTTACAAAGACTTTTCCCCAAAATTTTCTGTCAAACTTGCCATCATAGATTACGGCTGGGGCAGCCGCGGGCTTGAAAAATGCATATACCAAAATATAAGTCATATAGATTGCCACGAGCAGCAAACCCGGAACAAATGCTCCCAAAAACATTTCACCGGCACTGGTAGACGTCACATCAAAAACACTGGGCATTTGAAATTCGCCTGTGGCTGATTTGTAAAGACTTTTACGAAGGCTTCCAGCCTGATCTGCGGCGGAAGCAAGTTGATCAGCAAGTATGATTAATACAATCGACGGCGGTATTATCTGCCCAAGCGTGCCAGAGGCGGCAATTGTTCCAGTTGCCAGTGAAGGTGAATAATTATTTCTTAGCATTGCAGGCAATGAAATCATACCCATCGCAACAACTGTCGCTCCAACAATGCCGGTTGTCGCTGCCAACAACGCGCCAACGAATACAACAGAGATACCAAGGCCACCAGGAATGCGACCGAAAAGTTGTGCCATTGTTACTAATAGATCTTCAGCAATTTTTGAACGTTGCAGCATTATTCCCATAAAAATAAATAATGGGATTGCAATGAGAGTATCCCGTTCCACTTCCCAATAGACGCCACGTAAATTCAATACACCAGCAGACAGCCACTCAAACGGGCCTCCGGAGTGAAAGTATGCAGATATATTCCCATCAAAGAAGAAACCAGCGATCGCAGCGAGACTAATGGTGATTACTGCTGATCCGGGCAAGGCAAATGCAACTGGATAGCCCGAACCCAACGCGATTGCCATGATAACGACCAGAGTAAAGAGAAAAAATAATTCCATTATAACCTCAATGCCCCACTGGCTGCATGATGCGCTTGCCTGGTTCGCCTTTTATATCAGCCCATGCGAACAACAGATAACTGACAAACTGAATATACATTGTAATCGCAAAAACTCCCAAGAAACCGGCCATTTGGTATTTCACAAATAACCCAATAGATGCTGTTTGTGAAATTTCAAAATTCATAATTGGGCTGTTAATAATTGATTGTTTTCCATTCATTCCGACAATTAATATCACACCGCAGGTTGTAAGCCCGAGCAATAACGTTCCAACAAAATTTGCAATGCCTTTCGATCCTTTAAGCCTGCGTAAACAATATCAACACGTACATGACCTTCTTCTAATAATGTATGGGCAGAAGCAAAAAGAAACAAAGCTCCATACCAAAAACGAACAAGATCTGACATAAATGCCTGCTCATAAGAAAAAATAAAACGGAAAATTACAATCATCAGTTCTCCAACCACTATTAATAGTGCTAACCAATGAAACCCTAGAGTTTTAGTTCTTGTTGCGAGCAGTATTCCCATAATCATCAATGGTACGTGTACATATGGACCTCGGAATTGAGATCGGCCAAGGTTTTTATCCATCGCTTCTCCCAGAAAAAAACATCAGCAAAGTCTTCAACTCGCATGAAGGCAACCACGACGTCCGCCACGCCTACTAAAAAAATCCCCCAAAAAAGAGATCTTACTAAATATACATTAAATTTGTGAATTTTGATCCGCGTCCACACGTAGTGATCTCTGCCGCGTTCTAAGCGCGTATGATACCGCAACAGCTATCAAGATGAGATAGACGATCATGGGAATTGGATTATCTAACTGCAGGTTGGTTTCTACGCCCAGACTTAATTCTAATACGTTATTTATTAAAAAGGCAGCCAACACGGCTAAAAGAGACCAAGATATTGCTCTGATTAACAGGGATGAACTCATAAATTTTCCAGCCCCTGCCATTTGATCTGGCATAGTCATCTAATCACCTTTTATTTGATGAAACATTTAATAGATAGAGTGCGCCAGTGTACTGGCGCACTCTAAGTTTAAATCGAATTTAGCCTATGTCAAAAGAACGATTTCGCTGGTTTAGATATGTACCTTCAAACTGAGCGATCATACCACCAATTTCACGCATTCCTTTTTGGTATGCATCATCAACTTCAGTTGCCAAGGCGGAATGGTCACGTGTTTCGGCAAACACTTCACGCGCGCCTTCCGCCATTGCGTCCCAAACATCATCGTTGAACTGACGGACTTGAACGCCCTGCTCTTCTTGCAACTTGGTCAGGAATTCTCCGTTACGAGCCATCACTTCGTCATGAGCGTGTGCATGCTCTTCAGCCGCCGCAGCATGAATGACATTCTGTTCGAAGTCACTAAGACCTGCCCACCATTCAGCATTCATTCCGAGGGCTAAACAGCTACCCGGTTCATGCATACCAGCTGTATAATAGTATTTGGTCGCTTCATAAAACTTCATGAAATAATCATTCCATGGACCAACCCATTCTGTCGCATCAATCGCGCCAGAAACTAAGTTTTCATAAATTTGACCACCTGGCAGGGAAACAGTCGACGCACCAAGCTTGGAAAGAACTGTTCCACCAAGGCCAGGAATACGCATTTTCAGACCCTTAAAGTCGTCTCCACTTTCGATCTCTTTATTAAACCAACCAAACATTTGTGTTCCAGTATTTCCAACTGGAAGAGCCTTGATACCATACCCACCAGAGACTTTATCCCAAAGTTCTTGACCACCGCCAAAACGGATCCAAGATGTCCACTCCTGAGTGGACATACCAAACGGTACCGAGGTGAAGTATGCAAACGCAGGGTGCTTACCGATCCAGTAATAATCAGCTGCAATGTATGCCTGACTGTTACCGGAGGCTACTTCGTCAAATGAGTCAAAAGCACCGACGCGTTCACCGGCTGCAAAGTACTCAACATTCAGAGCACCATTTGAAATTTCACCAACCCTGCGAGCAAACCGCTGTGCTGATGTTCCAAGCCCTGGGAAGTCACGGCCCCAAGTAGATACAATTGTCATTGTTTTTCCGTGGCTTCCAGCAACAGCTGGAGCGGCTAAAGCAACTCCAGTAGCACCAATAGCTGCGGCTGTTAAAAATTTACGACGTTCCATGTAGTTTTCTCCCGAACTATGTCTAAAACTTGGATCGGCTCTCCCAAGCAATCCAATCTGGTAAACTCTGATTACCAATGAGTAATTACTAGCACGATAATCACACGCGGCTAGTAGAAAAATGTGGTGCAAATTGCTAATCCATTATATTACCAATCAATCCAAAGAAATGAAGCTTCAAAAAAAGTCTAATCGAACTGATTTAAAATAATATTTTAGTATACTGTATTTTCCATCTGCGGCAGACTGCCACATGATTAACGGGGCGTCAGGCATGGAAAGTAGTAGAATTATTACTTTTTATTTTTTTAAGTAAACTTACTGGCCTAAAACTATTCTGTTAATGCTCAATTTATAAAACTGCACTTTAAGTTAACTGCTTTAAACGCGCCCCAATAAAAAAAGTTGATCGATCACAATCAATCGTACCTTTAGCCTGGGGCTTTTTAGAGGTAAAAATACTCACGACGCCCTTTAAGATACAGAAACCTTATTAATATGGCAATCATATTACCAGAAACAAAATGCTAAAGTATGCAATTTGACAGACCTAAAACAACTAGTAAATTGCAATTCTTACGCTAAAAAGCTATTTTAAGAAGATAGACGCTAGATTCAAAACCTTTAAAGAGAAAATTAAAAAACTTGGTTGACCCCGCTGTTATGGCCTCATAAACTTACAATACGGTCCTGAGGGCGTCGTATGAAACCCAAACTGCTCAATATGGTCGTACAACAAAAGGGCGCCTATACTAATAGTGTTACGTCTCTGTACTGCGCCCCCGCGAACCGGGGGCTTTTTTATGGCAATGATGAAAGAGAAATAATATGACCCAAACAATGTCAGGCGCAAAAATGGTTGTTCAAGCTTTGATTGACCAAGGTGTTGATACCGTCTTCGGTTATCCTGGAGGCGCAGTTTTACCAATTTACGATGAAATTTTTCAACAAAGTAGTATTCGTCATTTTTTGGTACGCCATGAGCAAGGGGCTGTGCATGCGGCCGAAGGCTATGCCCGCTCCACTGGAAAGCCAGGGGTAGTGCTTGTAACCTCTGGCCCCGGCGCAACCAATGCGGTCACTGGCCTAACTGATGCGTTAATGGATAGCATTCCGCTAGTTGTACTGACAGGACAAGTGCCAACGTTTATGATTGGGTCCGATGCTTTTCAAGAGGCCGACACCGTAGGCATCACCCGCCCCTGCACAAAGCACAATTGGCTGGTCAAAGACACTAATGACCTAGCCACAACTCTGCATACAGCATTTCACGTGGCAACCGCCGGCCGGCCGGGCCCAGTTTTGGTGGATATACCCAAGGATGTACAGTTTGCTGATGGCATTTATCAGGGACCTGCAAAAATGAAAGTCCCATTATCAGCCGCAAGTGAAAGGCGATATCGACGCCATCACTCAATTGGTTGTAGCTATGGAGACCGCCAAAAAACCAATTTTTTATACAGGTGGTGGTGTAATTAATTCTGGACCACTCGCAAGTCAGTTATTGCGTGAATTGGTGGCGGCCACTAACTTCCCAATCACATCAACACTGATGGGGCTTGGTGCTTATCCAGCTAACGGTAAAAATTGGTTAGGTATGTTGGGAATGCATGGGCTGTATGAAGCTAATATGTCGATGCATGATTGCGATTTGATGATTAACATCGGAGCGCGATTTGACGACAGAATTACTGGACGCCTAGACGCTTTCAGCCCAGGTTCAACTAAAGCCCATATTGATGTTGATCAATCGTCAATCAATAAAGTGATCCGCGTTGATATACCAATTGTGGGTGATGTGGCACATGTGTTGGAAGACCTCCTCAAAGTTTGGAAGGCCCGCGGCCGTAAAACCAATTCGGAAAGTCTTAAAGGTTGGTGGTCAGAAATTGATGCTTGGCGCAAAATCCGTTGTTTGGATTACAAACCAGATATAAAGACCATCAAGCCGCAATATGCGCTTGAGCGTCTTGAGGCGCTCACCAAAGACCATGATCGCTATATCACGACAGAAGTGGGTCAGCATCAGATGTGGGCCGCTCAGTACTTGGGGTTCAATGATCCCAATCGTTGGATGACATCTGGCGGTTTGGGAACTATGGGCTATGGATTCCCTGCCTCCATCGGCGTGCAAGTAGCCCATCCTGAAAGTCTTGTTATTAACGTGGCCGGTGAGGCCAGCTGGTTGATGAACATGCAAGAAATGGGCACTGCCATGCAATACGGCCTACCGGTCAAGCAATTCATTCTCAACAACGAGCGTCTTGGTATGGTCCGCCAGTGGCAGGAGTTACTACATGGCGAGCGCTATTCGCAAAGCTGGTCAGAATCCCTGCCCGACTTTGTAAAATTGGCTGAAGCTTTTGGAGCCAAGGGTATTCTATGCTCAGATCCCAGTGATCTGGACGATGCAATTATGCAGATGCTGAACCATAATGGCCCAGTTATTTTTGATTGTTTGGTTGAGAAGCATGAAAACTGCTTCCCAATGATCCCATCAGGCAAAGCGCATAACGAAATGCTACTGGGAGATGCCGCTATAAAAGGTGCAATAGACGCCGCTGGCTCGGTTTTGGTATAGGGAGAGATTACATGAACAAATTGAACATCGCCAAAGGCTCAACCTCCAAGTCTGCTTATAATCTACGTTCCAGCCATGAAGATGTGATCGAGCGCCATACCCTAGCCGTGCTTGTCGCTAATGAACCCGGCGTATTAGCTCGTGTCATTGGTTTATTTTCTGGTCGGGGGTATAATATCGAAAGTCTTACCGTTGCTGAGGTGGATCATGAAGGCCATACTAGCCGAATTACCATTGCTACCAGTGGTACGCCTCAGATCATTGAACAAATCAAAGCTCAACTAGGTCGGATTATACCCGTTTATAAAGTGCATGATTTAACAGTCGAGGGCCCGTCTGTTGAGCGTGAATTGTCACTATTTAAGGTTAGTGGTAAGGGTGAAAAACGCGTGGAAGCGCTGCGTTTGGCCGATGTATTTCGCGCAAATGTAGTAGATAGTACTTTAGATAGTTTTACTTTTGAAGTGGTGGGCAGTCCAGAAAAGATCGATGCTTTCTCTGAATTGATGCGGCCCCTGGGTCTCTCTGAGATCGCACGAACCGGAGTAGCAGCTCTGTCACGAGGTTAGACGCAATTTTATGCGCACCAATACTAGGCCTGCATCAGGATGCGGGCCTTTTTTACGTATAATCTACAATTCAGCTGCCCCTGAGGTCGTAGTGAGGACGGTTTTGTCGCGATAGGCAAAGTTAAAACTCAAATTATAGCTTACCACTAAGACATAGTGGAGATTTTCATGGCCAAAGACTTTACCCCAACCGAAATCGTCTCAGTTCAACGTCCTGTGGATAAGGCAAGTGGGCTGCCTAATGCTCATTACACTGACCCACAAGTGTTCAGTGAGGAATCTGAGGCTGTTTTGAAATCTACTTGGGCAGGTCTCGCCGTAGGAGCCGACGTGCCGATCCCAGGCGACGCAAAGCCAATAAGTTTTTTGGGCATACCGTTGTTGTTACTACGCGACAGAGATGGCAACATTAGGGTCTTCGAGAACATCTGCAGCCACCGTGGAATGCAATTAGTTAGTGAAGCCAAAAATATTGAGGGCACAATCCGCTGCCCATACCATTCTTGGTGCTATTCAACTAAAGGCAAGCTAGTCAGCACTCCGCATGTAGGTGGCCCAGGCCGCAACACCCATCCCAGTATAATTAAAGAAGAACTTAGCCTCAATGAAGTGCGCAGCAAGGTATGGCGTGACGTAGTTTTTATAAACATCTCAGGAGATGCGCCCAATTTTACCGATGTACATGCACATCTAATTGACCGTTGGTCAGAATTTGACTATCCAATCTTTCATGGTGGTGCTGATAGCAAGTTTGAGCTGGAACTGACAGCCAACTACAAGCTGGCGGTAGAAAATTATTGTGAGAGCTACCACCTCCCATGGATTCATCCCGGCCTAAACAGCTATTCGCGGCTAGAAGATCACTATAACATAGTAAAATATGGAAAATATTCTGGTCAAGGTACGTTGGTCTACCGGCAGTTTAGAGACGAAGATGGCTCCACCGCCTTCCCCGACTTTCCTGGCTTGGAAAAAAAATGGAACACAGCATCTGAATATATATCGCTCTATCCAAATGTTTTATTAGGGGTTCATCGAGATCATACCTATGCAATTATATTAGAGCCTAAAAGTACGAATAAGACCCGAGAACATGTAGCAATATATTATGCATCAGCTGAAGCAACAGAGTCAAAAAGCCGAGCCAAAAATACCCAACAGTGGAGAGAGGTGTTTGAAGAAGACATCTTTGTGGTACAAGGCATGCAATCAGGTCGATATGCTCCTAACTTTGACGGTGGACGGTTTAGCCCGGTGATGGATGAGCCGACCCATTGCTATCACGACTGGGTAGCACGCAAAATATCGAAATATCGTGGCTAGCGACGGCAGAGACTTGAATACTGAAATCTTGGCGGCTCACGCCAAAAGTAATTATTTTCTCTTAATTGATCTCTACACTAAAGCTGCTAATTTAGCAGACAACCAAGACGCAGAATGTTTTTTTCTTACCTTAGCGTATGTATTCGCACTGGAACTTGGACATCCTCACCAATTCAAGCTTCAGGCCCGCCTAAAGGCTTATGGTCGCGAATAAAAATCAAGGTTTACAGAATAAGAGACTGGGGAGCCAAAGCTCCCCAGTCTCGCAGTTCAATCTTTTCATTGCGCTACTAATTTTCGTACTCTAAGGCCCAACATTCTTAAAATAAGCAAACCTCGCACCTACTCGCTTTTAACTACAACCGGATGTACCACCGCAGGTATTGCACTTCATACAGGTGCCATTGCCAGTTCGAATAAGATTGCCGCATTCACCGCATGGATCGCCTTCATAGCCCTGCATTTTTGCCTTGGTGCGATGATCCATCGGAGTCAAAGCCGCAGTCGCAACCTCTGGCACCCGAGTGGTTACGGCCACCGCAGCATCAAGCGTTGTATCCAGAGCCAGAGCCCCGTCCCCCCATGGAGGTAACGGCCTGACCTCCTTGGTAAACCACAAACTCTTGTGGCACACGGTTGCGGTGATAGCCGGTGGAAACCATATGCTTGAGCACCTCGATGCCCTTAGCGGCTTTAGCGTCTTCAACAGCGCGCAGGTTAGAAACACCTTCTGATTCACCGCGGCCAATATCATCGAATGAAGCGCCCTCTGGCGGCACATGGGCAAGGTCGGTACGATCAAGATATGACACCGCAAGTTCCCGGAAAATATAATCAAGAATTGAAGTGGCATTTTTAATACTATCATTACCCTGCACCATTCCAGCTGGCTCAAACTTGGTAAAGGTGAAAGCGTCAACAAACTCATCTAGCGGCACCCCATTATTGCAGACCTACCGAGACCGCGATCGCAAAGTTATTCATCATCGCTCGGAAGCCTGCACCCTCTTTGTGCATGTCGATGAATATCTCACCCAACTGGCCATCTTCATATTCGCCCGTACGCAGATAAACCTTGTGGCCTCCTACAACCGCTTTTTGCGTATAGCCGCGGCGGCGCTGTGGCATTTTCTCACGATCACGGCGGATAATCTCTCTGACCACAATTTTTTCAACAATTTTCTCTGCTAAAACAGTTGCTTTTTCTTGAGCAGACCCACTGGCTAAGATTTCCTCTGCTTCCTCATCATCTTCAACGAGTGCTGCAGCCAGAGGCTGTGATAGTTTAGAACCATCACGATAAAGCGCATTGGCTTTGATCCCAAGCGACCAGCTCAACTCATAGGCTTTTTGGCATTCTTCAATAGTGGCATCGTTTGGCATATTGATAGTTTTGGAAATCGCGCCCGAGATGAACGACTGCGCCGCAGCCATCATATAAATATGGCTATTTACGCTGAGATAACGTTTTCCTTTTTTTCCACAGGGATTTGCGCAGTCAAAGATACTATAATGTTCCTCTTTCAAGTGAGGTGCACCTTCGAGGGTCATCGTGCCACAGACATGATCGTTGGCAGCCTCAATATCTTTGCGGCTGAATCCCAAATGCGTCAACAGATCAAAACTTGGATCCATCATTTTATCCGTTGGGATGCCGAGAACATTCGTGCAGAAATCCGCTCCCAAGGTCCATTGGTTAAACACAAATCGAATATCAAACGCAGAAGGCAAAGCTGCTTCAATTTTGTCTATTTCAGATCTTGATACCACCTCATCAATGATGTGTGGTTGATTCCGGGCGCATTTCCCATGGAACCATGGCCAACTGCATAGCCCACAATCTCTTCAATCTGGTTGCTGCGGTAGCCCTGCTTTGCCCAAAGCTGCAGGAACGGAGCGATTAATAATCTTAAAATAACCGCCACCCGCAAGTTTTTTAAACTTTACCAAGGCAAAATCGGGCTCAATGCCGGTCGTATCACAGTCCATAACCAAACCGATTGTGCCTGTCGGGGCAATAACCGAAGTCTGTGCGTTGCGGTAACCGTGCTTTTCACCCAGTTCAATTGCCATGTCCCAACTCGACTTTGAAAGCGCAACAAGAGTTTGGTCTGGGCAATTGGCATAATCCAGAGCGACTGGTTTTATTGCAAGATCTTCGTAGCTGTCTGTTTCACCATAAACAGCTCGTCGATGGTTGCGAATAACACGCAACATGCTTTCCTTATTTTTATTGTAGCCGGGGAAAGGTCCCAATTCACCAGCCATTTCTGCTGATGTAGAATAGGCAACACCAGTCATCACAGCAGTCAAAGCTCCACACAGCGCACGTCCTTCATCGCTATCGTAGCTAAAGCCCATATTCATAAGCAAACCGCCGATATTTGCATAGCCAAGACCCAAAGTGCGGAAGTCATAAGAACGCTGAGCTATTGCTTTTGATGGAAACTGCGCCATTAAAACGCTAATTTCTAAAGTGACGGTCCACAACCGAGTGGCGTGCACATAATCGTCGGACTGGAATTCGCCATTTTCATAAAAAGTGAGCAAGTTCATGGACGCTAAGTTACAGGCAGTATCATCCAGGAACATATATTCGGAACAAGGATTTGATCCACGAATAGCCCCATCAGCTGGACATGTGTGCCAAGCATTGACTGTGTCATGGTATTGAATTCCTGGATCAGCACATGCCCAGGCTGCGTGTCCCACCTGTTCCCAAAGGTCACGTGCTTTCATGGTTTTCGATACCGCACCATTGTTCCGGTTTATCAGTTCCCAATCTGCATCTTTTTGCACTGCATAGAGAAATGCGTCAGTTACGCGAATTGAATTGTTAGAATTTTGACCCGAAACTGAGTTATAGGCCTCGGAATCCCAATCTGTGTCATAGGTTGGGAACTCAATACTGGTGTGGCCTTGCTTGGCGTAATCTAACACCCGTTTCACATAGGTCTCTGGAATTGAAACCTTTTTAGCCGCCCAAACAGCCTCTTTCAAGGCTGGGTTGACTTTCGGATCATAGGCATCTTCGGCATTACCGTCCCATGCCTTGATTGCCGCAAACAGTAAATTTAGCTTCTCTTCATGCATTTTTGAGCCGGCAACAATCGAAGCAACCTTCTGTTCCTCAATCACCTTCCAGTTAATGAAATCTTCAATATCTGGGTGGTCAGCATCACAAATTACCATCTTAGCAGCACGGCGCGTAGTCCCTCCAGACTTGATAGCGCCGGCAGCCCTATCGCCAATCTTTAAAAAACCCATCAAACCAGATGACTTGCCACCACCCGATAAGGATTCACCCGAACCGCGTAGGGAGGAAAAGTTTGTTCCAGTACCTGAGCCATATTTAAACAGACGGGCTTCAGGTATCGGTGATGATGCCGCCCTCATTGACCAAATCATCAGACACAGACTGAATAAAACACGCGTGCGGCTGAGGGTGTTCGTAACTGGACTCTGATTTTGTCAGCTTACCGGTTTTAAAATCAACATAATAATGACCTTGGGCAGGGCCATTGATTCCATAAGACCAATGTAAGCCAGTATTGAACCACTGGGGTGAATTGGGGGCCGCACGCTGAGTAGCCAACATGTAGCGCATCTCATCAAAATAGGCGCTGGCATCTTCCTCTGTGGAAAAATATCCACCCTTCCAGCCCCAATAAGCCCAAGCACCAGCCAAACGGTCAAAAACTTGCTTGGCGGATGTTTCTCCGCCAAAAGTCGCATCATCAGTTGGCACATGGCGGCGAAGAAAGCTTGGTATGCCTGATTCTTTGATAGCCTTAGTGGCGGATGGCACGCCAGCTTTACGGAAATATTTTTGCGCCAAAACATCAGCAGCAACTTGTGACCAATCTGATGGAACTTCAAGGTCGGCCAAATGAAATACTATTGTCCCATCAGGATTGCGAATCTCACTAGTAGTTTTTTGGAATTCTATAGAGCTGTATGCGTCCTCGTTGGGACTTGTAAAACGCCGTTCAATTTTCATTTTTGCCTCATTTGCCGTTTAAATACGGCTTTATTTACATCTAATCAGCACACTCATGACTGAACCTTGCGAAGGTCCAGCGGCCTCACCGCCTAGTTTGGAGCACTACATCTAGTGTGTCCCTCAGCTGCATGTACTAATTGATCCGCATTTCACAATGAGGTCAACGATTTTTTGATGATTTTATGTCGAAAAAATCCTTGACGCATAATTTGTAATAGATTCGGTCCCTAAATAATTAAAATTCTGTGTGCCAAAAAAAATGGAGTATAATATATGCAGCTTTTTCTTATTAAATTTTGTTAATTTTGGAGTGATGGTAACTATAAAAATCACCAAGTGGCCTGTGAGTTCAGAATCGAAAACCCTAAATAGCAAAGGTCTATGTTGGGCTAAAAAAGCCCAAATATATCTGCAAAAGTGGTCGGGGCGGCGAGATTCGAACTCACGACCCCCTGTACCCAAAACAGGTGCGCTACCAGACTGCGCCACGCCCCGACACTAGCGTCTCTTTAGGCAATTGGATTGAGAATGAAAAGGGTCTTTTCACTTACAGCGCGTGGTTTTTGTACCTTGATCCAAGCTGACATGGTTTAAAACAGTATCTGAGCCCAGCTTTAACGTTTTTACCATACCTGCGTTAATCTCAAGAACATACTGTATTGGGCGAGAACTACGCAGAGGCGTAAGATCCCCAGGTATTGTGTTTGCATGGACATCCACTAAGCGTCCCTCCGAGTTGAAATACAATATATCTAAAGATATCTTTGTATTCTTCATCCAAAATGCAGCTTCTTGCGGTTGATTATAGACAAACAACATACCAGAAAACTTTCCCATGACGTCCCGGTACATCAATCCTTTAGCGCGCTCGGTATCGTCATCGGCCACCTCAACCGCAAATTGCGCTGTGCCCCACGTCCCAGACAGGTGAACATGACTGTCAGCGCAATCAGCCAGAACAATCGCAGCGTTGAACAAAATATTTACAGCCGAAGCCCACACCAAACGTATCATCACTCGCCTTATCTCACCCCATTTTTTTTAATAGATGGTTATTCCGCAAACCCATTTTATCACCACACAAAGGCTAAAACTTTACCAAACCAACCGAAAAAACATATAACACCGGTCTCGTAAGACGTTTTCATAATAATAGATCTCAAGGGTATAGCCTATCAACATTCCAATCCGCGTCCTGACTGCTTCGCATCCAACGAAACCGATCGTGCAAACGAGCTTCACCGTCGGCCCAGTACTCCAGCTCTAGAGGACGTATCCGAACCCCTCCCCAGAAAGCAGGACGCGGCATAGTATCACCATATTCGGCCTTCAAAGTGGCTACACGATCCATCAAAATGCTGCGCGAGACTAGAACTTTTGATTGATCAGAGGCCACAGCTCCAACCCGGGACAAAGGCGATCTGCTCATAAAATATTCATCAGCAATAGGCCCATCCTCGCGCTCAACTACCCCCCTACAGCGGATTTGACGGCGTAAGGATTTCCAATGAATTACAAAGGCAGCCTTGCCAGCACCAAAGGCCTCTTGGGCCTTCTTACTTTCATAGTTTGTATAAAAAACGAATGCGTTGTCCTCAATGGACTTCAACAAAACAATGCGCGCATTTGGCATGCCATCGCCATCTACTGTGGACAAAGCCATTGCATTCGGATCGTTCAATTCACCAGCCACAGCCTCACTCATCCACCTGCGTGCAAGTTCAAAGGGATCATTGCCTTCGAATATACCAGTTCTTTTTTCCATATCAGATGTACCCTTTAGGTTGATGCGTGGCAGTTCTTCGCCTAGACGATCATAATCTAAACTTTGATGGGGGAAAGTCCAATGGGACTTATGACCGGAAAACGAGGCCTTATAATGGGGCTAGCCAATGACAAATCCATTGCGTGGGGTATCGCAGAAGCCTTGCATGATGAAGGGGCAGACATTGGGGTAACCTACGTAGGCGAAGCTATGAAAAAAAGGGTCCTGCCTCTCGCCGCACGAATTGATGCATCAATTGTGCAAGAATGCGATGTAGGCGATCCAGCATCAATCGCACAACTCATGGCTGAGACAAAAGAAAAGTGGGGGGAAATTGACTTTATAGTTCATGCTATTGGTTTTTCAGATAAATCAGAGTTGCGTGGTCAGTACATCAACACCTCACGTGACAACTTTTTGATGACGCTCGACATTTCAGCTTATTCTTTTACGGCAATTTTACAAGCCGCTCAGGGTCTTTTATCCCCTGGCGCATCCTGTTTGACGCTCACCTACTACGGAGCGGAAAAAGTAATGCCAAACTACAATGTAATGGGCGTTGCAAAAGCAGCTTTAGAGGCGTCAGTACGGTATTTAGCTGAAGATTTAGGTCGCTACAATATCCGCGTTAATGCCATCAGCGCAGGCACAATTAAAACATTAGCGGCCTCCGGCATCGGTGATTTTCGCGAAATTATGAAATGGAATGAAACCAACAGCCCACTGCGTCGCACTGTAACGCAGGCTGAGGTAGGAAAGTCTGCCCTATATCTATTATCAGATCTTGGGTCAGGTGTTACCGGCGAAATACTGCATGTAGATGCAGGTTATCACGTTATAGGAATGAAAGGTCTCGATTTACCAGAATAGGTAGTATCAAGATTAATTAAAGTTAGGACAAACCATGCCAGACATACTGCCACATGAAAAGGGATTTCACGTAAGCTGGGATCAAATGCACCGTGACGCACGAGCTCTGGCGTGGCGTCTCGATGGTAAGGGTCCAGAAGATGGCTCATGGCGTGCGATCGTGGCCATTACACGGGGCGGCATGGCGCCAGCAAGGCCACCAATAGTAATATTTACGCAATGTGGATACCGTCAGCGTGAAAAGCTACCACCATCAGGATAGAGCCGAGGCAGTCATTTTAAAGGCCCCTGACGCAGATTTGATGGGTGATGGCAGTGGTATATTGATTATTGATGATTTGGTCGACAGCGGCAAAACCATAGAATTGGTAAGAGCCAATTATCCCAAAGCCCATTTTGCCACAGTGTACGCCAAACCACTTGGCCGCCCCATGGTCGACACCTTTATCACAGAAGTTAGCCAAGATACCTGGATCTTTTTCCCTTGGGACATGGCTTTGCAATATGTACAGCCTTACCGTGGGACTGATTAATCCCACTGCAAAGTAAAAATTAGAATATCAATTCTTTTAGGATAAAGTTTATGAGCCGTGACATAATAATAGATACAGACCCCGGCCAAGATGATGCGGTTGCTATTTTACTGGCCTTAGCTTCGCCAGAGCTCAACGTTTTGGGCATCACATGTGTGGCAGGCAATGTCCCGCTGGCGCGCACCAGCTACAACGCGCGCCAAATTTGTGAGCTTGCCGGCCGAGCTGATCTAAATGTTTTTGCCGGCTGTGATAGCCCAATGGGCCGTGGATTGGTCACAGCCGAACATGTTCATGGTGAAACCGGGTTAGATGGAGCCTTTTTACCCGAACCGCATATGCCGCTCCAATCTCAACACGCAGTAGATTTTATAATAGAGACCCTGCGCCAAGCACCTCCTAAATCCATAACACTCTGTCCGCTTGGCCCACTCACCAATATTGGCACCGCTTTGCAAAATGCTCCCGATATAGCCGAGAATATAGCACAGATTGTCATGATGGGCGGCGCTTATTTTGAGGTAGGCAACATCACCCCAGCAGCAGAGTTTAATATTTTTGTGGATCCTGATGCCGCCCAAATTGTATTTAACTCAGGAATAAATCTCGTGGTGGCCCCATTAGATGTGACCCATCAGGCACTAACCAATAAAACTTGGATTGCAGATTTACGTGCTAAGAATAGTAGAGCCTGTAACATAGTTGCGGGATGGGTAGACTTTTTTGAGCGCTTCGACAGTGACAAATATGGGAGCCAAGGCGCCCCGTTACATGATCCTTGCGTTATCGCCTATCTAATAGCACCCGAGTTATTTAGTGGACGACATATCAATGTCGAAATTGAGACACAATCTGAGCTAACGCGCGGTATGACCGTTGCCGATTGGTGGGGTGTGACTGAGCGGGATGCCAACGCTCTGTTTCTAGGAAATATTGATGCCACTGGCTACTTTAACTTGATCACTCAAAGAGTGGCGCGCCTGTAATGGCAGCAGTCCTGACACTAGCAGGGATAAATGATTTGAAGCGGGTTGCGCCTTTGGTTGCGGTATTCCACCTGGAAGTATCCCTGACCACCTCGGATCCACACCGTAAGGCAGCCACCACAAAGCTACTGGATGGGACGCCTTTGGGAGCCTTATATTTGATTGGGCCAAGGGCGGCACCTGTTGGTCATATCGCTATTTCACATGGATTTTCTATTGAATTTGGCGGCGCCTATTCCTTAATCGATGAGTTTTTCATTCGTCCGCCAATTAGCAGCAAAGGCCTCGGTGCTGAAAGCCTCCTGACGGTCTGTAAGTTGCTCGAAGCCAACGGCACTAGATCGGTGCATCTGGAAGTTGCTAATGCAAACGAAACGGCGCATCAGTTGTATAGCCGATGTGGCTTTTCTCTGCGCACAAATTATCACCTGATGAACAAAGAGTTAAATTAATGCATGCCACATGGAACAATAGCTACGCAGGCCTGCCCGAGCAAATGTTTGCTCGACAAACGCCTACACCTGTAGACGCTCCAGCCGGCCTAGTTCTCAATACCGAACTAGCAGATGAATTGGGTATAAAGTTTGGTAAAGATTGGCCAGAGTTTATTGCAGGAAATCAAGTATCAAAAGGTGCAGACCCTATCGCACAAGCCTATGCGGGACATCAATTTGGGCATTGGAATCCACAATTGGGCGATGGGCGTGCGGTACTTTTGGGCGAAATATTAAGCAATTTGGGCCGGGTAGACATCCAGCTCAAAGGCTCTGGCCGCACCCCTTGGTCTCGTGGCGGCGATGGACGCGCCTGGTACGGCCCAGTTTTACGAGAATATCTGATATCAGAGTCCATGCATGCACTTGGCATTCCTACTACCCGCGCGCTAGCCGCTGCCGCCACAGGAGAAAACATCCAACGTGAGCCCGGTCCTCTACCCGGCGCAGTGATTTGCCGAACCGCCAGTAGCCACATTCGTGTTGGCACTTTCCAATATTTCGCATCCCGCAACGATATAGAGGCTCTGCAAGCTCTTTTGGATCATGCTATATCTCGCCACTGTCCAAAGGCTAAAAATACTGAAGATTTTCTAAAAATAGCTGTCGCCGCTCAGGCCCGCCTAATTGCCCAATGGATGGGAGTTGGGTTTATTCATGGGGTGATGAACACCGATAACAGCCACGTGGGGGGCATCACCATTGATTATGGTCCGTGCGCTTTTATGGATGATTTTGTGCCTACAAAAGTGTTTAGTTCGATTGATCACCAAGGGCGCTACGGCTATAACAACCAGCCTAATTTGGCAGCCTGGAATATGGCACAATTGGCTACAGCGTTATTACCCCTGGCAAATGATACCGATGCCGCAATTGAAAAATATACTAAAATTGTGCAGGGTTTTTCTGGTCTATTTGAAGTTGAGTATGCAAAGGTTTTTTCAAAGAAAATCGGTTTAAAACCCAGTTTTGAAAGTGCCAAGCTCATAAAAAAATTACTGGGAATGATGGATCAGACAGGAGCTGATTTTACTCAAAGTTTCCGCGCGCTTGGATCGGACGAAATCTTGCGACATATTGGCGAACACCCCGATTTTGGGAGTTGGCATGACGCTTCTCGCCTGAACGAATTTCTACAATACGCTTATCCGCGATGTTGACCAAGCCTTGCAGCACCTGTCCATCGTTATCCATGCCCTTCTGAATCATGATTTGAATGCGGCCCTTGGCTCCTTTTATAACGCCACAAAATCCAGAGTTCATAGCTGTTCCAAACGCGAATGCGGTTGTTCATCAAACTTTTTGCGGTACTTAAGAATGCCTGTGTGGAAAACGCCGCCAGCCTATGTCACAAGTAATTATGACAATTTTACAAATCATTTCCACTCTGATCGTTTTGGCCGCTGCTTTTGCCTCTATAAATACTATTTTCCTACGGTTACCCTCCGCCATTGGAATTTTAATTGTGTCTCTAAGCGTATCACTATTCTCGCTTGGAATTAATTTTATTTGGCCCAGCTTAGAACTTTCTTCTACTATGTACCGTGCAGTCAAGGGCTTTAATTTTTCCAATGCCTTGTTGGAGGGTATGCTTGGTCTATTGCTATTTGCCGGCGCGCTACATGTAAAACTTGTAGATCTTCGCGCAAATTGGCGAGTGGTACTGTTAATGGCCACCATTGGCGTTGCACTATCGACGATTGTAGCAGGGGTTGGGTTCAGCTGGATCACCGGCGCGCCCTTGATGATAGCGTTAGTATTTGGCGCTTTGATTTCTCCTACCGACCCCGTGGCGGTTTTAGGCGTACTGCGTGGGGCCAATCTAGAAAAGTCTCTCGAAACCAAAATCGCCGGTGAAAGCCTCTTCAACGATGGGGTTGGCTATGTAGTATTTTTAGTTTTGGTGAGCATCGCATTTCCCGCCGCAGGTGCGCATGGTAGCAACGTCGCAGATGCCATCACTTTGTTTATAAAAGAGGCCTTCGGCGGAGCTATTTTAGGTCTTGTTCTTGGCTGGGCTACTTACAAGGTAATGACAAGAATTAATGATTACTCGGTTGAAGTGCTTCTAACATTGGCGCTAGCCTTTGGTGGTTACCAACTGGCTATTTGGTTGCATGTCTCTGCACCTATCATGGCTGTCTGCGCGGGGTTACTGATCGGTGATGAGCTTACATCACATGCTATGACCCAGAAGACCCGTGATTATGTGGATACGTTTTGGAAGTTGATTGACGATATTTTAAACGCCGTGTTGTTCCTAATGATCGGCCTCGAAGTCTTCGCCATTGCATTTTCCATGGATGCGCTTTTGGCTGGCGTGTTGTCGATTGGCCTGTCTCTTTTAGCGCGGTTAGTTGCAGTATTTGTACCGATAGCGCTTCTGCGCCCATTTCGCAGGTTTTCTAAGGGAATTGTTCCCATTATGACCTGGGGTGGGTTAAAAGGTGGTATTTCTGTGGCTTTGGCGCTTTCCTTGCCAGATTCCGAATGGAAACCGCTTATTTTGACAGTCACCTATATTGTGGTTTTGTTCTCGATCATCGTACAAGGCCTCACCGTCGCTTCGCTCGCGAAGCGAGTAGGGCGTTAATCCAAATTTATTTAATAAAGCTTTAAAATGTTAAACAGGTGTGAATATGGTTAAAAATATTATTCAGAGGTGCACGCAAAGTGGTTTGCGGATGACCGAGCAGCGACGCACCGTAGCCCAAGTTTTGGAAACCTCTCAAGACCACCCTGATGTAGAAGAACTTTATGCACGTGCCTCTAAATTGGACCCACGAATCTCGATTGCGACAGTATATCGCTCCGTAAAGTTATTTGAAGAATCGGGCATTCTTGAAAAGCTTGAATTTGGCGATGGCCGTGCTCGTTATGAAGATGCTGACAGAGACCATCACGATCATTTGATTGATATGCAAAGTGGTAAGGTGATCGAGTTTATAGATCCTGAAATTGAAGCTCTTCAAGAAAAAATTGCTCAACGTTTAGGATACATTCTCAAAGGCCATCGTTTAGAGCTGTACGGCGTGCCTATAAAGCGCGCCGTAGATGAGTGACAATAATGTCCGCGAAAATCTACTTGGCATAGGTTTTATAATCGCCGCCATGGCAGGTTTTGCCGTCGAAGATGCTATAATAAAATTTCTAACGTCGCGATTATCGCCGGGCCAGATCATGATCATGATTGGTTTGGGTGGCACCTCGTGCTTTTATCTGTTGGCCCGCCTAAATGGCCAAGCTGTGACTAAAGAGGTTGCACTCAACTCTTGGGTCATTGGCCGCACTTTATCTGAACTGTTTGGCACAGCATTTTTTGTACTATCTCTAGCGCTGGTCCCGATTACTACAATTTCTGCAATTATCCAAGTGAGCCCATTGCTGGTAACTCTAGGGGCCGCAGTGTTGCTACGCGAGAAGGTTGGTATCAGGCGTTGGTCTGCAATTTTTATAGGCCTTTTCGGGGTGGCAGTCATTCTGCGCCCCTGGGCAACCAACTTCGATGCCGCAGCCCTACTTGCCTTGCTTGGAGTTATTGGACTTTCAGCGCGTGATGTAGCCACGCGGCGAGTACCAAAGCATACGCCGAGTTTGGTCTTGGCCATCTTCGGCTTCGGTTCCACCATTCCCGCAGGTCTGATCTTGCTTGCCTTCAATCCCGGGTTACTCATGCCAACCACACAGGAGACCCTATTAGTTCTAGCAGGGATCTTTATCGGTGTGGGTGCGTATTATTGTATTGTTACAGCCATGCGGCTGGGCGATGTCTCTGCCGTGGTGCCCTTTCGTTATTCACGGTTGGTATTTGGTATCGCCATTGGCGTCTGGTATTTTGGCGAAACCTTAGACCGCTGGACCCTGATAGGTTCTGCAATCGTAGTCTGCTCAGGGCTTTACGCTCTATGGCGTGAAACTCGACGGCGATGAGTAATTAAGTTAAACACTCTTTCAACCAAGTGCGGACATCGCTAAACGTTGCGCAGCACAATTTACTGGAGCGCTTTTCATGTCCACCATAATCGATATCCATGCACGCGAAATTCTTGATAGCCGGGGCAACCCAACTGTTGAGGTTGATGTAACACTTGAAGACGGTACAATGGGCCGTGCGGCTGTGCCATCGGGCGCATCGACCGGGGCTTATGAAGCCGTAGAAATTCGCGATGAGGACAAGTCTCGTTATATGGGCAAAGGTGTCCTGACTGCGATTGAGAATGTAAATGGCGAGATTGCAGACTCTCTGATCGGGTTCGAGGCTGAAGAGCAAGTAGCAATAGATGAAGCCATGATAGAAATGGATGGTACGCCAAACAAGGCCCGTTTAGGCGCAAACGCAATTTTAGGCGTATCTCTTGCTGTGGCCAAAGCGGCAGCCAGTTATTGCGGCCAACCATTGTATCGTTACGTTGGCGGCGTGCATGCACATCTTTTGCCAGTGCCAATGATGAATATTCTTAACGGTGGTGAGCATGCGGACAACCCAATTGATATCCAAGAGTTTATGATCATGCCGGTTGCAGCTGAAAACATGCGTGATGCGGTACGCATGGGTTCAGAAGTATTTCATACACTAAAAGGTGAATTAACAGCAGCGGGCCTGTCAACCGGCATAGGTGATGAGGGTGGCTTTGCGCCTAATATTTCTTCGTCGCGTGCCGCATTAGATTTCATCATGCATGCAATTGAAAAGGCGGGCTACAAACCGGGCGAAGATATTTATCTAGCATTAGATTGTGCAGCCACCGAGTATTACAAAAACGGCATCTATCAAATGAGGGGCGAGGGCAAATCTCTCACCAGTGCTCAAAACGTCGCCTATCTAGCCGCGTTAGCAGATGATTATCCAATAATCAGCATAGAAGATGGCTGTGACGAAGACGACTGGGACGGCTGGAAACTTTTGACTGATACCCTCGGAAATCGCTGTCAGTTAGTCGGAGATGATCTTTTTGTCACCAACCCTGAACGTTTAGCAATGGGCATTGAGCGCGGTTCTGCCAATTCAATGCTCGTGAAGGTTAATCAGATTGGGTCTTTGACAGAAACCATGCGCGCCGTAGAAATGGCGCATCGTGCGGGCTTTACCAATGTGATGAGCCACCGCTCTGGCGAAACCGAAGATGCCACAATTGCAGATTTGGCCGTTGCTACAAATTGCGGTCAAATCAAAACTGGCTCCTTGGCACGGTCCGACAGGTTGGCTAAATATAACCAGTTGATACGCATCGAGGAAGCGTTGGGCGATACTGCAATTTATGCTGGCCGCTCGATACTCAAACAATGAACGCTGATCAGATCATAGCTCATCTCAAGTTAGAACCACATCCCGAAGGGGGATGGTTCCGGCAAACTTGGGCAGCCGATACGCCCGGGCGCCCATCAGGAACTTGCATATATTTCCTACTAAAAGCAGGGGTTTCCTCAGCTTGGCATAGGGTGGATGCCGGTGAAGTTTGGCACTATTACTCAGGCTCACCACTGATCTTACGCCGCGCAGCAACCCTCGATGGCCCAGCCTATGACGCAGTTTTGGGACCAGATTTAGCAGCTGGGCAATTTCCACAATTATTAGTTGAAGCAGGGTACTGGCAAGCTGCACACAGCACGGGCGAATATACGCTTGTAGGGTGCACCGTCAGTCATAATCGTTGCAGGATTTGAGTTGATTACACCAGGTTTCGAAATCCCAATCTAAGCAGTTAAGCGGGACTGATTGTACCACCGTATAGTGGCTGGGACACGCCTGTCGTACGTGGAAATGAGGTCGGAAAACCCCGTGCGACCCTCGCGGCTAGATATGCAAAAGCTTGCGCCTCAACCATATCTCCATCAAATCCCATCTCGTCGATGTCATGAACGGTCATGGGCAAAGCAACTTTCAGCAATCGCATCAGCTCGCAGTTTTTGCGCCCACCACCCGTTATCCACATTTGCTGTGGTACCACTGGCATATGGTCAAGTGCTGCCACCACACCAGCCACAATAATGGCCGTTAGCGTTGCAGCTGCATCCTGCGCACTCAAATCCGCCACCAGACCTGCAATATAGGGGAAATCCCCCCTATCCAAAGATTTTGGAACAGCCTGCACAAAATAATTATCACGTAGAAACTGATCCAAGATAGTAAAATCAGGACAGCCTTGTGCTGCAAGCGATCCACAATCATCATATGCCAGTCCCATTTTGAAAGTCATATAATCATTCAAAGGTGCATTGGCTGGACCTGTATCAAAGGCCAAAATTCCCATTTCCGGTGGCTGTTTAGGATCGACCAGTGTTAAATTACCTATTCCACCCAAGTTTACGACAGCCACGGGTGCAGATATCTTAGCATATCGCACCATCGCCCAATGGTATATTGGGGCCAATGGTGCACCCTGCCCTCCACATGCCACATCCTCAAGGCGAAAGTTCCAAACCACTGGCACACCCACCAATCTTGCCAATCCTGCGCCATCACCTAACTGATGTGTTCGACCATATTGCGGTTCATGGGCTAGAGTTTGCCCATGAAACCCAATCAAATCCGCCTTGGGAAGCTGTTGCAGGGCTTTATAATGCACGTCTTTAACCAAAGTGGTAACAGCATCCAAGCCCGGGTCCAAAGGCCATTTGCCAAGAGCACTACGCAGTATCTCACGTTCCTCCGGCGTGTAGGGTTGATAGCATGAGGGGCCAAACTCAAGAATATCCATTCCATCGGTCAGCACACAAGCTGCATCTACGCCGTCGAGTGAGGTACCAGACATCAAACCTGTCACCCAAATTGGCTTATTCTGACTCATAGTCTTCCCCTACATAAAGGCTTTGACTATACACTGAACTGAGGCCTTTCAAGGAACAAGAGATCAATGGCATATCATCCAAAATCAGAATTTATGGCAGTAATGATGCAACGTGGCTTTTTGGCTGATTGCACAGACTATCAAGGCCTCGACGATGCGCTTAGTAAAGGTGTGACTCCCGCCTATATAGGCTTTGATGCTACGGCAAAATAGGTACATTCTATATGGGTCGTGATTAATTCGTATAAACAGACTGGACATAAACCGATTACATTGATGGGTGGCGGCACAACCAAAGTCGGTGACCCCTCCTTCAGAGCTGATGAAAGGCCGTTACTGACCGACAATCAGATCAATGATAATATAGCGGGAATAAAACGGGTTTTTGAAAATTATATAAACTATGATGATGAACCCAATGGCGCTTTGATGCTGAACAATTCAGAATGGTTGGACAACCTTAATTATCTTGAGTTTTTGCGTGATATTGGCCGCCATTTTTCTGTTAATAGGATGTTAAGCTTTGAATCCGTAAAATCACGCATTGATCGCGAGCAGTCCCTAAGTTTCCTCGAATTCAACTACATGATCCTTCAAGCTTATGATTTTTTAGAGCTGAATCGGCGTTATGGTTGTCTGTTTCAGATGGGAGGTTCAGATCAATGGGGAAACATAGTTAACGGTATTGATCTCACCCGCCGAGTTTTGGATCACGAAATTTATGGGTTAACCTCACAATTGCTGACTACTTCGGACGGCAAAAAAATGGGGAAATCACTGAATGGCGCAATTTGGCTAAATGCGGATATGTTATCACCATATGAGTTTTGGCAGTTTTGGCGCAACACAACAGATGAAGATACTGGACGGTTCCTCAAGCTCTATACCGAATTGCCAATCGAAGATTGTGACCTCCTTGGAGCGTTGCAGGTGCCGACATCAACAGTGCTAAAATCATATTGGCGAATGAAGTCACCACACTGTTACATGGCGCTGAAGCCGCCAAAGCAGCAGAAGCCACAGCGCTAGCAGTGTTCGAGAATGGCGGGGTGGGCGATGATCTCCCGACCCTGACTCTCAGCACTCAAGATGTGGGAGACGGCATCTCTGTTGTCCAGATTTTGATAAAATCTGGACTGGTAAATACCGGCAAAGAGGCAAAACGTTTAATTGCCGAAGATGGTGCAAAATTAAACGATGCGCCACTCAATGATGCAGGTTTAATATTACAAGTTTCAGATTTTGAAAAACCAATCAAGTTATCCAAGGGCAAAAAGAAACACATATTGGTACAGATTACATGACATCGCGGACAGCAAAGACCTTCACACCCCCAGTGATGGAGGCCTACGGCTGGCTAATAGATAAAAACTTTTCTGACATTCCACTAATTAATGTCAGCCAAGCTGCACCTGTCGATCCGCCCCCTGCGCCAATGCTGTCTCATATGGCGGCAGTACTACAAGACGACGACACACATATTTATGGGCCAGTACTCGGAATGCCTGCATTGCGCTCAGAAGTGTCCAAACAATGGAGTGCAGCCTATGCCGGAACTATTTTACCCGCACAGGTAGGCATTACTTCAGGTTGCAACCAGGCATTTTCTGCAGCTATTGCGATGCTTTGTGGTGAAAATGATGAAGTATTGTTACCAGTACCCTTCTATTTCAATCATAAAATGTGGCTGGATATGTCGGGTGTTAAGGCAGTTTCTCTGCCGTGTAGTGGCAATATGGTTCCAAGTCCCAACGATGCCAGTGCATTAATCACACCTCGCACCCGAGCAATTATTTTGGTCACTCCGAATAACCCTTGCGGTGTGGAATATCCTCCTGAAGTGATTATGGCCTTCTACGAAATCGCAAAATCTCATGGTATCGCACTAATCATAGACGAAACTTATCGAGATTTTCATAGTCAACTCGGTGCGCCACATGCATTGTTTCAACAATTAGACTGGGACAATACCCTTGTACATCTTTATTCCTTTTCAAAAGCATACAGGATGACAGGTCACCGTGTTGGCGCCATTGTGGCGGGTGAAGCACGCATGTTGGAGATTGAGAAGTTTCTCGATACCGTCTCCATCTGTGCCAACCAACTTGGTCAAAAAGCAGCACTTTGGGGCATGCAAAACCTGGATGACTGGCTGGCAAATGAGCGTCGCGTAATATTAGCACGCCGTCAGGCAATTTTAGAGAATTTTCCTAATTTGGCCGCCAAAGGCTGGGAGCTGCTGGGGTTGGGAGCATATTTTGCATATCTAAAACATCCTTTCACTATGGCTTCTGACCGTTTAACCAAAAACCTGGTGGATGATGCCTCAGTCCTCGCACTGCCTGGCACCATGTTTGTACCTCAGGGTGACGAAAGTGGCAAAAGTCAGATCCGAATTGCATTCGCTAATATAGATACTGCTGGTATCGCGGTTTTATTTGATAGATTAGCAAATGTAACCTACTAACCAGCTTGCTGCTTTGGACTTGTTGTCCTAAGCATTGGGAACTTAATTAAAGGGATAGCCCCAATGGCCACGAAAAAAAAATCAGGTGCAAGCAAATTCGCAGCATATGTTATTATTGGTTTATTAATGTTTGGTATGATCGGGTTTGGGGCCGCGGGACTAAATGGTACCCAGCGAAACCTTGGAACAGTGGGCGAAAAAAACGTAACGATTAGTTCCTACAATGACGCCTTACAGAGTGAAATCCGCCGTTTTCAAGAGCAAATTGGTAGGGTTCTAACACAGCAAGAAGTGCAGGCAATTGGCCTCGATCAGCAGGCTCTAAATAGGGTAATCAATACCCGCGCCTTGGATCAGCTCGTCACTGATTTGGGACTATCCGTAGGAGATGAACGAGTGCGGTCGCAGGTTATCGAAATTCCAGCATTCCAAGGGCTGGATGGTCAATTTGATAGGCTTACTTACACTGAGGCTTTACAGCGCTACGACTTAAACGAGGCGGATTTTGAAACCTCGTTGCGTGAGGACACAATACGGAATGCTGTGCAGCAAGCAGTTTTGTCGAGCATCGAGATGCCCTCAACCTATAGTCAGGTTATTGCGTCGTATATCTCCGAAACTCGAGATTTTTCTTGGGCTCGTTTGCAACAAGATGATTTGGTCACAGGCACGCCAGTTTTCACTGAGGCTGAATTAGTAAAATTTCATTTAGAAAACCCTTTGTTGTTTTGGAAGCTCAGAAAAACCATAACCTACATTTGGATAGGTCTACTATATTGGCCAAGGATATAGTAGTATCGGATGAAGAATTGCGCGCTGCTTATGACACACGAATTGATGAGTTCATTCAGCAGCCCAGCCGTTTGGTTGAACGTTTGATCTTCTCTACACAAAAAGAGGCCCAAGACGCGATAGACGCCATAACCGAAGGTACGACTAGCTTTGATCAAGTTGTGCAAAATCGTGGCTTAACATTACAAGATGTTGATCTTGGCGACGTAACAGAAACTTCCTTGGGCGCGGCAGGTCCACTAGTTTTTAGCTCGACCGAGCCCGGTGTGACTGGCCCAGCTAACACAGATTTGGGCCCAGCTATATTTCGAATAAATGCTATTTTAGATGGTAATATTCAAACCTTCAAAATGGTGCGAGAACAGCTACTTAAAGATGCAGTTCTCGATGTTGCAATTGATAACATTGCTGGAATGTCAGAAGAAGTGGACGATTTGTTGGCAAGTGGTGCCACATTAGAGGATGTGGCAGCCGAAACACAGATGGAATTGGGCAGCATAGATTGGCACATAGCTACCGAAGGTGGAATTTCAGATTATGAAGAATTTCAGATTGCAGCAGCAACTTTAACCACTGAAAATTTTCCAACTCTGGCACCTCTGAGTAATAATGGCCTTTTTGCAATACGCTTTGACACCGGTGTACCAGCAATATTTCAGAAGCTTGAGATTGTTCGGGAGGATGTGATTACGGCTTGGATTGCGCAAACCGTACAGCAACAGCTTGTAGCAATGGCCACAGTCATCGCTCCACAGGTTTCCATCGACGCACCTTTGGCAAGCTTTGGTCTTGTCGAAAATGCTGAAGATAATATGGCGCGCAGTGCCTCAGTTGATGACGCCCCGCCATCATTAGTTTTCAAGGCCTTTGAAACGCCCGTAGGGACAGCCACAATAGTGGAAGGCTCCTCAGACGTAATTATATTAATTCCTCGAGCGGAACATGCAGCTGACTTAGATAACGATCAGGTCAAATCCCTTCAAAATATTCTTGGGGATCGCATCAATGCAGCGCTGGCCAAAGATATCTTTGAAGCCTTTGGCAATGCGGCACGTGAAGCGGTGGATGTGAACATCAACCAAACAACACTGCGCTCAGTCAACAGTAATCTGTTGGGCGGTGGATAACCTGCATGAAACTCGTACCTTCATTCGAGGACTTTGCCACAAAATATGAGTCTGGCGAGCATCAACTGGTTTATTCACGTCTTGCTGCCGATCTTGATACACCCTGTGTCGGTCATGCTCAAACTATCGGATGCGCAAAAAGATAGTTTTATACTTGAAAGCGTGACAGGCGGCGAAATTCGTGGGCGCTACTCTATTATTGGCCTCAGGCCAGATCTGATCTGGCGCTGTCATGGCAACACAAGCGAACTGAACCGCGAGGCGCGTTTTGATCCAAAGAATTTTGTGGCGCAGGATGGCAATCCTTTGGACGGGCTGCGCGCGTTGATCGCCGAATGTCGCATTAATATGCCTGCAGATCTTCCTGCAGCTGCGGCCGGGCTGTTTGGCTACCTTGGCTATGACATGATCCGATTGGTTGAACACCTGCCCAACATTAATCCAGATCCAATAGGTGTTCCAGATGCGGTGATGATGCGCCCTACCGTGGTAGCAGTACTGGATGGAGTGAAGGGCGAGGTCACAATAGTTTCGCCTGCCTGGTTCAAATCAGGCCTTTCCACACGTGCCGCCTATGCGCAGTCTGCCGAACGAGTAATGGATGCGCTGCGTGATTTAGAACGGCCTGTAAGTACAGAACAACGTCATCTAAGCGGGTCCGTCCATGTTGGTGAACCAGTGTCAAACTTTACCAAACAGGGCTATCTGCAGGCTGTTGAAAAGGCCAAAGACTACATAAAAGCAGGTGATATTTTTCAAGTGGTCCCAGCACAGCGCTGGACGCAAGATTTCAACCTACCACCTTTTGCGATGTACCGCGCACTGAGGCGGGTGAACCCGTCGCCCTTCATGTTTTTCTTTAACTATGGGGACTTTCAAATAATTGGTGCCAGCCCTGAAATTTTAGTGCGCTTGATGGATAATGAAATTACAATTCGCCCAATTGCTGGCACGCGCAAACGTGGCGGCACCCCAGAGGAAGATAAAGCGTTGGAGCTGGAGCTTTTGGGTGATCCCAAAGAGCTGGCTGAGCATCTAATGCTGCTAGATCTCGGACGCAATGATGTCGGCCGAGTTGCAAAAATTGGTACTGTACGTCCTACAGAAAAATTTACAGTCGAACGTTATAGTCATGTTATGCATATTGTTTCTAACGTAGTGGGTGAATTAGACCCACAGCATGACGCTGTTGCAGCTCTTTTAGCCGGTCTACCCGCCGGTACGCTTTCAGGCGCACCAAAAGTAAGGGCTATGCAAATTATTGATGAGTTGGAGCCTGAAAAACGCGGCGTTTACGGCGGTGGGTGTGGTTATTTCTCAGCCGGTGGCGATATGGATATATGTATCGCCCTTAGAACCGCTGTATTAAAAGATGGACTGCTTTATTCTCAAGCTGGAGGCGGCGTAGTCTATGACAGCGATCCCGAAGCCGAATATGAAGAAACTGTTAATAAAGCAAAAGCGGTATGGAGCGCTGCAGCAGATGCCGCCAATTTTTCCAATGCAAGGAATAACTAAACGCCCAATAGTAGAACTTAAGCTTGTAAAATGGCTAACCATCATTCACATTCAGTATGTGGAATTTGTGGGGGCACAAAGCTATGACACTATCAAGACGTAACTTCATGAAAAATGCAGGTGGAGCCGCAGTGGTGAGCGGCGCGCTTTGGACGCCACAGGCTGCACATTCACAAGTCTCTATCGGAGCGATGACCCTAGATGTAGTCAGCGATGGCTATTTAAGTTTGCCAGGGTCTTTCGCCTTTGGGCCAATGCCACAAGATGAGCTGGCACAAATTTTAAATACCTACAACCAATCGATAAACAGTCTTAATCCTCCATGCAATATAACCCTATTGCGGGATGGCCATCGCAATATTTTGTTTGATGTGGGCTCTGGGCCAAATTTCCAACCAACTGCAGGCCACTTAGTTGAATCCCTTTTTTCCCTGGGATTGGCCCCAGAAGATATAACTGACGTCGTCTTCACTCATGGTCATCCAGATCACCTTTGGGGACTATTAGATGATTTTGATGATCCACTGTTCATCGAGGCTACCTATATGATCGGTAAAGCGGAGTGGGAGTATTGGATGGACCCAAACACGGTAGATTCAATTTCTAGTGATAGGACCATAATGGCTGTGGGAGCCAAACGGCGTTTAGAAGCCATTGAAGACAAAATTAATTTTTTCAATGATGGAGAAGAAATTCTTCCTGGCGTCGCAGCGCGCGCAAGTTTTGGCCATACACCGGGACATATGGCCTTCGAAATTCGCTCTGGAAGCACGGCTACTATGGTAGTTGGGGACAGTATTGGCAATCACCATATCGCCTTGGCACGACCGCAATGGGTGTCTGGCTCAGATCAAGATGGTGATCTTGGGGCAGCAACGCGAGTTCATTTTGAAGATCAATTAGCTTCTGAAAAAATGTCCTTAATCGGGTTTCATATAAATCAAGGCGGTATTGGATTTGTTGAGAAAACAGACGATGGCTACATTTTCATCCCAGAGATATAGAATGATAAAAACTCTTCTCACCTGCTGCCTCTTGGCCACCCCTGCTCTCGCCAGTGAAAACATTCCCGATCAATATCCAAGTTCGATACTTTATTCGAAGCCTGTTGAGTTTATCCCAAATGTGTTTTCCGCGATTGGGGCCACTGCCCCATCTACCTATGATAATGCCGGCCACAATAATAACCTGAGTTTCATCGTCACCGGAAACGGCGTTGTGGTGATTAATGGCGGTGGCTCATATCTTTTGGCCAGTGCGATGCATGATGAAATCAAATTAGTGACAAATCAGGCAGTGCGTTTGGTGTTGAATGAAAATGGGCAAGGTCATGCCATGTTGGGTAATTCTTATTGGGCCGATCAAGGTGTTAAAATTGTCGCACACGTGGACGCAGCAGAAGAATTCAAACACCGCGGAGCACAAAATTTGAACAGTGCACAAAATCGTCTACAGGAGCGCGCTGATGGTACCCGAACCGTCATGCCTGATGAAACCTTTGACGACGCCTATAGTGTTAGTTTTGGTAGTATACATATCGAAGCTCTGCATTTGGGCCCATCACACAGCCCCGGCGATATAGTGATATGGCTACCTGAATTAAGCTTGGTTATTGCTGGTGATATAGCCTTTCATGAGCGACTTTTGCCAATATTTGAGCATACTATTACTGCAGATTGGCTAGATACTTGGGACACTGAGTTTGAAGCACTGAAGGCAACTTACGTGATCCCTGGTCACGGACATCCCACCAATATGGCTCAGGTGCGGCGCTATACCAGAGATTACCTTGCCTATCTACGCGGCAAGATTGGTGCACACATTGTAAATGGTGGAGGTTTAGCGGAAGCATATTATGTAGACCAAAGCCCATATGCACATTTAGATACGTTTAACGAGTTAGCCACCCGCAACGCGGGACAAGTGTTCGAGCAGATGGAATTCGAATAACCGTATCTTCGTCGAAGCTGTACACGCGTTTGGCGCGCTAAAAATCACTGCACATAAGTGCTTAGGTAAAAGGTAGACACTTTATTGAGCCGCCATAGGTTTGCGCGCCAATTCGCATTGCGTCCACAGATCACTTAACGCCGAAACCAAAGCATCAATATCAACGACAGAATGCACTGGAGACGGAGTGATGCGCAGCCGTTCAGTCCCACGCGGGACAGTGGGATAGTTAATGGGTTGGATATAAATTCCATAATCCTTCATCAAGATATCAGATATATATTTACACTTCATAGCATCTCCTACAATAACCGGGATTATATGCCCAGCATTTGTAGTATGCGGAATACCAATTTCATCAAAGCGAGCCCGCACCTCAGCGACGCGCTCTTTATGAATTTTCCTCTCAATTTGACTATGCTTGAGGTGTCGCACCGAGGCCGCAGCACCCGCAACAACCGCAGGGGGTAAAGCTGTAGTGAAAATGAACCCACTGGCAAAGCTGCGCACAAAGTCACACAGTTCAGCGGATGCCGCAATATAGCCTCCGACCACACCGACCGCTTTACCCAACGTACCCTCTATCACAGTTAGACGTTGCATCAGACCCTCTTGCTCAGCAATGCCTCCACCACACGGCCCATACAGACCTACTGCATGAACCTCATCAAGATAAGTCATCGCATTGTATTTATCGGCTAAATCGCAAATCGCTGCTATGGGTGCTATATCACCATCCATAGAATATACGCTCTCAAAGGCAATTAGCTTCGGCCGATCCAAAGGTTGTGCAGCTAATTTGGCCTCAAGATCCGCAAGGTCATTGTGCTTCCATATCTGACGTTCAGCCTTAGAGTGGCGAATGCCTTCAATCATAGAGGCGTGGTTTAGTGCATCTGATAGGACCAAGCAATCAGGAATGCGCCCAGCTAATGTACCCAGAGCAGCCCAATTGGAGACGTATCCTGAGGTAAACAATAGCGCCGCTTGTTTGTCGTGCCAATCCGCCAGCTCTTGCTCCAATTGCACATGATAATGAGTGGTGCCAGAAATGTTACGTGTCCCACCCGCACCTGCACCACTATTGTCGATTGCCGCGTGCATAGCACTCAAAACGTCTGGGTGTTGCCCCATTCCAAGGTAATCGTTCGAGCACCAAATAGTCACTTCCTTAGTATCGTTAGCCCGCGATGTTGCTTGTGGAAAACTACCGTTGTGGCGCTCTAGGTTGGCAAATACACGATAGTCACCGCTTTCGCGCAATATATCGAGTGAAGATTTGAAAAATTCCTGATAGTTCATATTAATCCCCAACCGCTTTTTGTACTATACCCTCGAGCATGGCTTGAACAGATTTCATTACTCCATCAGGGTAGTTACGGTAGCCTATCACAACTTTCCCCTCTTGATCCGCAACAAATATAGAATAGGGGCAATGTGCAATATTCATTGGATTAGCCTCCATATACACCGATGGTACCCGATCCTGTCCCTGAGGCATCTGCAGCATCAAATATGATGTGGGTAACAGATCAGGACCGGTACGGTTGAGCATATCGCCAGTATGGCTAATGTAATCAATTACCAAACCCGCATCTAAAATAGCATTTTCAACATTAAAGGTTGCGTCGTCAAAGTCCCCCTCAAATGGGTAAACCACAGCAAAGTCATCAGCCATCACCACGGAGAAAATAAGGAAGGATAAGCTAAACCCAGCAAGCGTTTTAGTTATCATCCTTTAATCTCCTTTATCTAGTATTCACTAGTAGTTATTAGTAATACAGTTAATTTCTCATTTAGTGGTAGCCTAATAGTTTCATTATTTCTCAGAACTTAACCCGGTTCTTTTGATGTTTCCTGAACACTTATCTCACAACTGGTTTTTAGTAACTTTCTGCCCTCCCTATCTTGAGAAGGTTTTTAAATATTCGATAACTGCAATTTGATCCGCTTCCTTTCGTAGGCCTCCAAATGACATTTTAGTGCCTTTGAGGTAAGCTTTTGGTTTAGTTAAAAAGGCTGCGAGTTCGTACTCAGTCCAGATCAAACCGCCTTCAGCAACGGCCTTCATCGCTTTGGAATATTTAAACCCATCAACAGAACCCGCCGCATGGTTTACCACACCATTCAGAATAGGGCCTGATTTGTTCTTAGCGCGCTCGCCCACTTGGTGGCAAGATTTGCATTTTTTAAAAACCTTTTCACCAGCGGCTGCCAGTTCGAGATCAACCGCAGCAGCCTCAGGCTCAGGCACTTCTGTAACTACATAAACAGGTGTCACAGCTTCAGGTGCGCCGTCTAAATCCGGGGTCACATCCAGCACCGAGGCGCGCATGGTGATCTCAACACGTATCCTTGCAGTTTTTCATACAAGGCACGTCAGACCAAATCGCATATTCCGTCGCTCCTCTGTCATCCACCACAAACCCCTTGGCGTTTGGCATTTCAAATGCCAAAAAGTTATCATCTGACAACACAAAATTTTCTTCAATCAAGTCGTTCGAATATAAGATATACGCAACAATCGCGTAAACTTCATCATCAGTTAGGCTACCCGCATTTCCATAGGGCATGGAGCGCTTAATATAGTCATAAGCCGTGGTCAAATATGGCCAGTAGGAACCAACTGTTTTCAGAGGGTCTTCGTGGTCAAGAGTGTCAACACCACCGGCCAGTTTTGGCCAATTGTCGATACCCTCCGCAAAATCGCCATGGCACGCAGCACATTTTTCAGAAAATATTTCTTCTCCAACTAGGGCATCACCCGAACCAAAAGGAAGCCCCTCACCCAAAGCATTAATATCTAGGTCCCATGCGGCGACTTCTGCTGGCAGAGCAGCACGTCCAAGACCCAGCTTTTCAGCTAAGGCGGAGTCCGCCACGGCACAAAATACGAATGCAAATACTATTGATTTAAGATACTTCAACATTTTCCGCCTCCCCATTTTCTCGAACCCACCAGGTTTGGATGCAATTATTATGATAAATAGAATTAAGTCCACGGACGTCGCGCAGTTGAGTTTTGGTTGGCTGCACATAGCCAGTTTCATCCATTGCCCGCGACTGCAGCAGCATTTCAGAGCCATCCCAATTAATATCAAGATAGAAACGTGTCAAAGCCATTCTCTCACCCGGTTTAGCAAGGCGAGCAGTTTCCCAAGTCTTACCACCGTCTTTCGACACATCTACACGGGTAATCCTACCATGACCCGACCACGCAAGCCCAGTTATAACTAAAGGTCCAGAACCATGTTTAATGGGCGCTTGAGGACTTGGCGATGTTACAACAGATTTTGCGTCCATCGCCCATGTCCACTTCCGACTGACACCGTCAGCTAAAGTATCGGTATATTTAGATGTTTCTTCCCGCGATTCCACTGGGGAATTAGTAACCTCAATACGACGGATCCATTTAACCCACATATTACCTTCCCAGCCGGGCACAACCAAGCGTACAGGATAGCCGTGCTCTTTGCGCAGCGCTTCGCCATTGGCTTTAAACGCCACCAAAACATCGTCTAAGGCTTTATCCATTGGAATCGAGCGACCATTAGACGAGGCATCCGCCCCTTCAACAAATACCCACTTACCAGTAGTATCATAGCCCGCTTCTTCCAATAAAAGCCGCAAAGGCACGCCAGTATATTCCATATTATGGATCATACCATGTGTAAACTGTGCTCCATTTAATTGTGCCCCAGCCCATTCCATACCAGTATTGGCGGCACACTCACAAAAATAAATATGATTTTCACGTGGAAATCTTTCGAGATCCTCATAAGTAAAGACTAACGGAGTATCAACCAAGCCATTGATCATAAGCCTATAATTTGCTTTTGAAAGATCAATAGCCCCAGAGTGGTGCCTTTCAAACGCGCAACCTTGAGGAGTAATCGTACCATCCAAAGCATGGATAGGCGTGAAGTTAATCGAACTCACCTGATCAGCGGTCAGCCATTCCACATTGCGTCGAACCACTCCGCCCTCATACTTAATTGGCAAGCCATACGGCGTGGCGTCCACACCGTCGCCAAAGCCCTGCGACCATTCTTGGGGTTGGGTGATCAGCGGGTCAGCTGTCTGGGCCTGTGCTTCGCCAGAGGCCATCGCCCCAGCCCCAACCGCAGCAGCACCGCTCAAAAACGCGCGCCGCGATTGTTTTAATGTTTCAATCTTCGACATTTAATTTCCTTCAATTATGTGGAGCGTTTTAGGCTCCAATAACCTCGACACTGTTGTTTGGATCCAAAGAGATGGTGCCTTGTTTACGAATGTGATCCTCGACCACATCCCAAATTTTAGGCCCCTCAGTCCCTTCATTAACACTGGCCCAACCGGCCACATTATAAGTCCTGAAAGGATCAATTTTGTCGCCGGTTTTAACAGTGTCATTTCAGTGATGCGCTGGCCCTGGGGCTTATTAATATCAATGCGGTACCCTAGACCACCTACCCTGACCATATCACCGCCCTGCTGGTAATACGGATCTGGATTGAACAGATTATCTGCTACATCTTCCAAAATAATATGCAGAAATTCACCAGTCATTTCAGTTTTGTAAGCTTCACCGTAAGACATAGCGGTCACATTCCAAATATCTTCACGAGTAATGTCTTGCCCTGGTAAAATTGACGGCCCCCAACGCACCCCCGGCGACAAAGCTATGTCAGCTTCACGTTCTTCAATCAGTGCATTACAAATCAGATCATCCCACGTACCATTGAAATTACCCCGACGATATAGAGTTTGGTCGTCGGAAGTTTGACCAATTACCTCGTTTAATTGCTTTTCAAATGGTGAACGCTGTGCATCTATAACTTTCGCCATTTCAGGGATCAGGTGCAATCACATCGCTAAAAATTGGGATTAATTTATGAGAGAACCCTTTAACTTCACCATCTCTAACATCTAAATCTAAACGTGTAACGAATTTGCCATTTGATCCAGATGCAATCAACATAGTTGAGCCTACCAAAACAGGTTCAGGCAAAGCATCATGCGTGTGGCCAGAAAGAATTACATCAATTCCCTTCACAATACCGGCCATTTGTTTGTCTACATCAAAACCATTATGGCTTAGGCAAACAACCAGTTCGGCCCCTTGCGCTCGCACTTCATTTACCATCACCTGCATATTCTCATCTCGGATACCAAAGGAATACTCAGGAAACATCCATCCGGGATTAGCGATGGGCATATAAGGAAAAGCCTGACCTATCACAGCGACTTTTACGCCACCCGTGTCGAAAAACTTATACGGAGGAAACAAGTCTGCAGGTTCATCCCATTCACTATCAAAAATATTTTGTCCCAAGGCCGCAAATGGTAATTTTTCGACAATTTCAGTGATGCGATTACTACCCAATGTAAATTCCCAGTGGAACGTCATTGCGTCAGGGCGCAAGGTATTCATCACATTAACCATGTCCTGACCTGCAGTATGGTGACAGGTATAGCTGCCATGCCAAGTATCACCACCATCAAGCAACAGCGCATCAGGCCTATCAGAGCGGATGTGATTAACCACTGTAGCCACTCGGTCTAGCCCGCCAACACGTCCGTAACCCTGTGCCAAAGCAGTAAAGTCATTATAGCTGAGAGCGTAGGCCGACGCACTCCCATCATCTATGCCATATAACTTTCGAAAATCAGAACCGGTGACATGAGGCACCTGCCCACGGTTATCACCCACACCAATATTAATTTCAGGTTCACGGAAAAAAATTGGTTTCAACTGCGCATGGATATCCGTGATGTGGATCAGTGACACATTTCCAAATGTATCAAACTCAAGCAGTTTTCTTTGTGTCAGAGATTGCTGCGCCGCAAGCCGGCCCCAATTTCCAAAACCAGATCCACCGTAAAGCGCAGCAGCAGCCATACTTGTTTGCAAAAAATCACGACGAGATATCATTTATAATCCTAACAACCGCACTACACATGCACGATAATGAATTTGTTATCATACAAAAAAACCCACGCCCAATATTGAACGCAGGTTTAAATATTAATTACTTAGTTGCGGATTTTGTTTTAATATTACTAGAAGATATTCTCAATTTAAGATAAAGCTCCAGAGCTTTGAATTCATCACCACCCACTTTAAAAGGCGTTGCACGAATATTTTTCATACAGCCCTTAAAACGTGCATGGGCTGAATTCAGTTTTGCATTTTTCAAACGATAAGTTGGAAAGCCGTTTATTTGACCTTGGCTCAAATGATCAGCACGGATCATAGTGCCATAGTTATCCTCGTGGCAATTTGAACAAGACATATCCAATTGACCCACGCGCTGATAGTAAAGTTCTTTACCACGCTCAAAAAACGGAGCCGCATTGCCATCAACTGCTACGTCTACTGTCATACCGCGCGATTGCAAACCAATCAGAGCCGTTACAGCGGTCATCTTACCACCAGTATACTTCCAAGGCTCCGCTCCCATACGCTCAGTCCGGCAATCGTTAACCAAGTTTTCCATTGTTACCAAAGTACCATCTTCAACGCGAGGCATTGACGGACGCAGGCCCGCAAAATCTTCCACATCCTCGTGGCAGCTTGCACAAGCTTTCCCTTCACTACCATCAACTTTTTCAAATAGGTCAATACCTTGATCAACAAAAACAAAGGCGGGGTTATCAAAATCATCCATTTGCAGTGCGCGAGTTTCAAGCTTTCGAAATAACCATCCAGAATACACTGTATCTAGGTTATCGGCAAAAGCCGGAGCAGCTGCACTTGTCAAAATGGTCTCACCCTCAATTGCCAAGGTTGCATCTTCTTGGGCAGACACAACCCCAGCTGAGAATGCGACAATCGCCACGCTCGTTAGTAAAGTCTTGAATTCCATTTCCAGTCCTCCCTAGACCAAACGCTTAAGCTATTTTTATCTTTTTTGATGTCTCATAGACAGAACCGTCATCGTCATACCAAGTGAACTTGAACTCACCGGCCTCTGGAACCATCGCATCAAATTGGAAATAAGGATTTGTTGAAATCGCTGGCTGTAATGTGACGTCGATCACATTTTGACCATTAAAGTCTGCAACAAACCTATTGATGATGGATCGTGGAATAACATTTCCGTCACCATCCTTACGCACACCAGATTCCATTTTGTGGCTGATTAGAGTTTTAATCGTAATTACTTCACCGGCAGCCGCCGTTTTTGGGACCTTCACGCGGGGTTTAACACCTTTCGCCATCAGTACTTCTCCTTATCCGCTTGTTTTAGCCGCCGCAGCCGCCGATTGTTACTTTTACTGTCGCACTAGCCCTATAGAAGGTGCCATCTTCCATCTTAGCAATGGCGACCACGTCTTGCGTTTTTGATAAACGTATCCGTGTAGAGCCTCGGCGCGCACCGGCCAAAGGACCAAAGTTGAATGTGGCCACAGATGGAGTTGGATTGCCTGTTGCCAACAGCATAATAGATAAAGCGCCAGGAGCAGAAACGGCGACAGGAACCGTATTGCCGTTTTCAGCAATTTCAGGCGCCGTTAGGTCGATACCACCCTCAGTTACGTCGGCCCCACCTGTGAATGCGGCAATTGCATCATCAGTTTTCGAAGCAAAGGCTGGCATACCAGTAAACGTTACAACCGCGAATGCGCCTGAACCGAGGGCCAATATATTTCGTCTAGTAAAGTCCATTTTTCATCTCCCTGATCTGCTGCAGATCTTTAGTCTTTAAGGGTCAAAAGATATGCAACCACATCTTCAACTTGCTGAGCTGTCAAAATTGATTTGCCATCAAATTTTTTCAAAGGACGCTCATAACCACTGTCAACGTAAAACGCAGGCATAATTGTTCCGTCAAACATCATCTTTGCATTAGACACAATGCCGCGTAATTCAGCTTCTTCCCAACGACTGCCAACACCGGAAAGTGGGGGGCCAACTTCACCATGAAATTGCTCCGCTGGCATATCGTCATTCATGTGACAAGCAAGGCAATTACCCTGTTTGCGATTTTTAAAGGTGTTGCGGCCTGCGGCTGCGTCACCAGGTGCGCCAACAAGTGATGCCATAACGGCACCATCATTGAACGTTACATCGCTTGGCGCGGTTTCCGCAAAAGCGATTGTCACACTCAACACCGATACCGCGGTGATCATAAAAATATTTTTCATGCGTCCTCCCGAAACACTTTAGTATTAGATGTACCGTAGTATACAAATTGCTTTTCAAGCAACAACAAATTCATAACAATGAATTCATTATTTGAATTTTTCATTTAATCGACCCTCAACCCCGCTCTGAAAATTTGCGGGCATGGTATTTTTGGAAGCTCTCATCACCATCATAACCAAACTGAACTATCCAGTTCAGCATGTCATAGGTAGTATGTAAACCAAAAGCCCCAGGCATGGTAGCAACAGCTGCCTGCGCAGCAGACCAATCGTCTAAGACCGTGACAGGAAAAAATAAAATAGTTGGTGTGAACAAAGAACCCCAACGGCGTACCATGTCTTTCTCCGGCAGCGATATACCATCAAAATCTGTCACCTCGACATTACCGAACATATTGATCTGTACTACGAAAAAATTATCTTCTATATAATTCGCAACCTTTGGAACAGAAAAAACAGTTTCATGCATCTTCTTGCAGTAGATGCATCCACGTTGCTCAATAATCACCATCAACCTCTTGCCTTCAGTATTGGCGTCAGCCAAATCCTCAGATAAATCTTTGAAGGTTTCACGCATCCAAGATGCTTTGTGAAGGCCGTCATCGCCAATTTCAGCTGAAGCCAAAGTGCCACTAATCAAAACCGCAGCAAGCGCAATCATAAATTGCTTCATTATTTTTCCCTCCATCAACCTAAAACAACAAAGTTAGGTAAAAGTTCTAACATCCACTGAGCTATGTAATTCATGGAATTAGTAGCTATCAACAGTCCAAACAGAATCAAAAATATACCCATTACTTTCTCAACAATACCAAGGCAGTGTCTAAACTTGACCATCAAACGCATAAAAGGCCCAATAAAAAAAGCTGCCAAAATAAAGGGTAATGTCATTCCTAAGCCATAGGTTAATAAAAGCAGAGCACCATCTAGCGAAGTCTCAGCACCAGCAGCCACGAATAGTATTGCAGCCAGCACCGGGCCAACACAGGGCGTCCAGCCGAACGCAAAGGCAAGTCCAACAACGTAGGACCCTAAAAAGTTCAACTTTGACATTTTTCCTGTATCGAAACTCAGCTGACGATAGAGTAATGCAATTTTAATTACGCCAAGAAAATGTAATCCCATTACTATAATTATCCCCGCTGCAAACCAGCGAAGGATATCGAAATACTCTCGTACTACCTGCCCGAAGGTCGTGGCCGCGGCTCCAAGCCCCATAAAAATAGTTATCACACCAGCAGCAAAAAATATCGCCGCAAGGACAGCCCGCCGCCGCGTGGTTCCGATCAATCTGCGCATCACTGTTGATTTGGTTCATGCCCACCCCGGCTAAATAGCTCAGATAAAAGGGAACAATCGGCAGAACACAGGGCGAAGCAAACGACAGTAGACCTGCAAATAATGCAGAAATAATAGAAATATCGAACATGCGCGTGCGCCCTATATTGTAATTCTACAAATTCACATTACAATTCATGAATACGAAAGGTCAATTTATAAATGTGGCTCAAAGCTCTCGCACTCATTCTATGTTTTGTTTTTCTCCCGATTCAGGTGCAGAAACGCGCCTTATTATGGTTGAGGAGGCTGGTTGCGTATGGTGCGCGCGCTGGAATGAGCAGATTGGCCCTATCTACCCCAAAACACCCGAAGGGCGAACGGCTCCGCTGCGACGGATAGACATCCACGCGACACAGACCGACGATCTGAACTTTACCAGTAGCCTAAATTTCACCCCAACATTTATTTTAATGGTCGACGGCTTGGAAGTATCCCGCCTTGAGGGCTATCCGGGGGAAGATTTTTTTTGGGGCTTATTGGCAGAGATGATTTCTAACTCAAAAGTGTCTTGGGCCAAATAATATGAGTTTTGTTGACATGACAGAAAATTGTGCGATGAAGCATCAAAATCTTACCAGGAATATGGCTTAATAACATGGTGCTACCCGTTTTTGACGAAAATATGTGTCCAAGCGATATGGATAAGATGGCTGAAAATGCTACAAAAGCCGCTAATTTCTTGAAGGCGATTAGTCATGAAGGGCGATTAATGATCCTATGTTATCTCGCTTCTGGTGAAAAATCAGTGACAGATTTAGAGGAATTACTCTCCGTGAGACAAGCCGCTGTTTCACAGCAGCTGTCCCGTCTACGGCTTGAAGGACTGGTTGCGCCACGACGTGAAGGTAAAGTTATCTATTACAGCCTCAGCGATAACCGCTCAAAACAGATCATAGAGGTCGTATACGACCTCTTTTGTCGTGAATCCTAAGTACCTGATATGTTTGATATACTGCCTGAAACCTCCCTTGTTGCATTGGTGGGGTTAACCGGCGGCATTGTTTTAGGGCTTGCTGCTCGCCTAGGCCGATTGTGCACGCTTGGTGCACTTGAAGATCTGTATTACGGCGGTAGTGCTATTCGGCTTCGGATGTGGGGCATCGCCGTCGGTATAGCGATAATTAGTACCTATAGCCTATCTGCACTAGGTTTTATTGAGTTAAAGGCCACGCTATACCTTTCACTTGCCTGGAACCCTCTGGCGAGTATCTTTGGCGGGTTGATGTTTGGCTATGGAATGGCCCTAGCAGGCAACTGCGGCTACGGCGCGTTGGCGCGTCTGGGCGGCGGGGATATTCGAGCCTTCATCATAGCCATCGTGATGGGCTTATCTGCTTATATAACTATCAGTGGCCCTTTAGCCTATGTTCGGATTTGGGTTTTTGGAGCCGGAATTCCAGCCTTAAACCCACCCAGTGTCCCAACCGCTATCTCTCAGTTTTCTAACCTACCTATTTATTTAACTGGGATCATGATTGGTCTATTTATTTTTGTAGGATCGGTAGCAAGCGGAGCTATGTGGCGCGCCCGCGCGTCAGTATTTTGGGGCATCCTTGTCGGGCTTTCCATCACCTCAGGTTGGGTTGGCACGCAGTGGGTGGCTACCTCCGGCTTTGAAGAATTGCCAGTTGTCTCACATACATTTGCAGCTCCCTTAGGTGAGAGCATGATCTATCTAATGACCGCCTCTGGAAATTCAATCAGTTTTGCAACGGGATCAGTATTAGGTGTCTTGCTTGGTGCTTTAGCCGGAAGTCTGATTAAGGGGCATTTCAGGTGGGAAGCCTGTGACGACCCACGAGAATTGCGCCGTCAGATTTTGGGGGCCATGTTTATGGGGATTGGTTCTGTGATCGCATTTGGCTGCAGTGTTGGACAAGGCCTGTCAGCATTTTCTGTATTAGCCTTTAGCGCGCCAATCACCATGGCCTGCACAATGATTGGTGCTGCCATCGGCTTGCGACAGCTTATTTATGGCTTTGGTACTGTCAGGTAAACATACGATAACTTCACTTTTCTAATGATCCTACATTTTAGGATCAAAATCCTGCTCTAAGCATCTAGGACATTTTAAAATTCCCCTCATAATAAAATTGAAGAATATTATTCCGGCACCTCAACGTATCGCAGACTAATATCGCAGAGTTTCCATTTGCATGATCCATAATTCACTGACACTCCCCTAATTATTACAATTAACCGGGGCAATTTTAATGTTTGAGCAGTTTGGCTTTGAAATAATAACTCCTATGCAGACCTCCTTCGTTTTTGCACTAATCATTGGCGTTTTATTTGGTGCGCTAGCGCAGCACCTTAAGTTTTGCTTCAGGAGTGCGGTTGTAGGCGACAAGGACGCTAAGCCTGTTGCCCGCGGCATATGGTTTACAGCTTTGGGATCAGCATTACTGGGAACTCAGCTTTTGGTAGCGTATGACTATGTCAGGTTCAGTGATCATCGTTTACTTGCTCAAGATATTCCGATTTTTGCCATAGTTTTAGGCGGCCTAATGTTTGGCATTGGTATGGTGTGCACTCGTGGCTGTATATCACGGCTAACTATTTTAGCGGGTACTGGAAACCTGCGCGCACTCAGCGTAGTTATCGTTTTTTCCGTTGTGGCCCATGCCACATTAAAAGGCGTACTTGCGCCCGTTCGCGTTTGGCTGGGATCAGTAACCATATCACTGGGGCAGACGACCTCTTTGGCTGCTTTACCTGGCGGAGCTACTTTTTGGGCTGGGGCTTTATCTATCACAGTATTTTTGCTCGCATACAAGTCCGGTATAAATTGGCGACAGGCAGTTTTGGCCCTCATTTTGGGCATTTTAGTGCCATCTGCGTGGCTGGGAACTGGCTTCATTTTGCAAGATGATTTTGATCCAATTGCCATGCAGTCTTTGTCCTTCACCTCTCCAGCGGCAGATTGGTTGTTCTGGACTATTGCCTCCTCCTCGATCCCAGTAGGGTTTGGAGCTGGCCTGCTGGTGTAAGTGATACTTGTGCATATGGAATGCTCGTGCACATGTTATGGTACGCCCTTGCGACCTGTGAAAGCCCTCAACAAACTAAAAACTATTTCTTTGGCGCAAGCCTCATGGGCCTAGGGGGCGTATTGGCCGGTGGCTGTACTATTGGTGCAGGACTTTCAGGCATTTCCACCCTAGGCATTGCGGCATTTGTCGCGTTAGCATCCATCACAATAGGTGGACTTTTAGCAAAGTATTTGTCGTCTTCTCAGAGACGTAGTACTCTTGACGCCCTTGGCGCCCACTGACCGTGAATATCTGATAATCTCTTTCGCCGTTACGTATAGCTTCAACCCCACCTTAATGTGCCCGCAAAACTAGATTTTCAGCGCGGAATGATGACGCTATCTAAATATTGTTTGACTAAGAACAAAGACACCTTGCCCACAGTTATTACTTTTGCATCAGACCATCTGAAGGCGTTTAAACAACGAAGAGGTATCCCAACGGCCACCACCTAATTTTTGAACATCTTTGTAAAATTGGTCAACTAATGCCGTCACGGGCAGGCTGGCCCCATTCTCATCGGCAGTGGCCAAGCAAATACCCAAATCTTTGCGCATCCAGTCAACAGCAAAGCCATGATCAAAATGGTCTTGCAACATAGTTTGGTAACGGTTGGCCATCTGCCAACTTCCGGCTGCACCCTGGCTAATCACCTCAATTACTGCCTCTCCGTCGAGACCAGCTTTAGAGGCAAAATGCAACGCCTCCGCCAATCCCTGTACAAGGCCCGCAATAGCGATTTGATTACACATTTTGGTCATTTGGCCTGTGCCGCTATCACCAATCCGGCGGCACAGTTTAGAATAAATATTCATGACGGGCTCAGCCAAATCATAATCTTTTTGGTCACCTCCACACATAATAGATAATTGGCCACTCTCGGCACCAGCTTGGCCGCCTGATACCGGGGCATCCACAAAAGCAATACCATTTGTCTTTGCAGCCACATACAATTCACGGGTTACCGCCGCTGATACTGTGGTGTGATCCACAAAGGTGCTGCCCTCAGACATAGTTGCAAAGGCACCATCCTGGCCAAGGCAAATTGAACGCAGATCATCGTCATTGCCCACGCATGCCATAACCATCTCCGCACCATCAGAAGCTAGCGCTGGTGTAGTACCCATTAAACCAGCGTGCTGTTTCACCCACGATTCAGCCTTCGAGGAAGTGCGGTTATACACGGTGACTGAATGACCCGCAGCCATAAGGTAACCAGCCATAGGGTAACCCATTACACCTAGACCCAGAAATGTTATTTTTGTCATTATTTTTCCATTCGAGTTAAAGGGTATCGCACGGTTTTGCCCTACGAAGAATGCATAGGGGCCACCCAAAGCACTAAATCATATTGCGTCACGTGTTTACTTTGCCCAACTGCCCTTCTGTAGCAGCATAACAATTTTATCATAGCTACGAATTGTGGGACTTCCACCCAGTTTTGTCGATAAAAACCTAAAGCCACCAACGCCGCGATATAGAGCTGCAACAAAAGTGTCCTTTTCAACCAAAGCAACTGGAGCCTAGATAGCGGCCATAACACACTGTAAAAGAATATTAGACAAATCTATCGACGGAGCTCTATCCAACTTAAATCTACATATTTTTGTGTTATTAAATATGCTTAAGGTGGATGATGAGGTAAACATTTTGGTGATATTTGAGAAAAAAATATGACAGTTTTATGTTTATTGATTACCATAATGTTAATGTTAGTGATCTAAATACTCACAATGACCCCGAAACACCAGGCGTCCAAACAAATTGAACGAAACGCCAGCCAGAGATGTAAATCTTATTGTGCTTTAGAACAAATTGTGTCGTCAATTTATAAAAATGATCCGAACGGAAGCTCTGGTTAATTAAGGCGACGGAAGCAGAGACACCAAGGGAACAATATAAATTGTTCTCAGATAATTATTAAAGCTACATTTTACAGCAATCCAACCAAGACCAATTAGGCTTTATTATGCCATACCAACGCAGGCCTTAGAAACTTCATCCCAGGTGGTGCCGGGCAAACAGAACAAGCCAGGTTCAGAACCCTTGTCCGGACATGAAGAGGCCTGTTGAGCTACACCAGCGTTGGCAATGAATAGGAATACTAGTGACACTATTAGATATTTCATGTCTTGATACATTCACGGTTCAAGCCAGACTGTAAAGTCTATATTTCGTATATTGTTACACAGCTTTCATCTTTTCATCATCATATAAATAATAATTTCTTAATTAGTAGTTATTCAAGATCCGGCAACTATGAACTGCACTATATAATCAGACTTCAATTCATCAATATAATTGCTCAGAATCTAGTGCTCGGTACTCCAACCGAACCTCTGTTAAAGTTAGAACTGTTAGAGCCCACCCATGCATAATGACCTCCATCACAATGTACTGGGGCCCCGTAATGAGTCTGTAGCCATGGTTCAACACAGTCTTAGATTGATATCTAAGACTGATAAGTTGGGATTAAAAAACTTTTAGTTTGCTACAGTAGTTTCTCATTTAGATCTAATCAAACAACTTTTTACTAGATTAAATATAGTTTTTACCGCTAACATTACACCCATCAGTGACAAACTGGAATAATAAGCTTCGCGGGAGTTTGCCGTGATAATATCAGGAGAGAAAAATGGTAGAAGCATTCGGTGGCTTTTTAAATCTAGGACTTTTCATTTTAACACTAATAGGCGGCGGCTATTACGCCTTTCGTTGTTTATTCGCAAGTAAGGGCTTTGTAGATCAATATGGCTTTGGTGATCGCGCAATATTTATGACGCGTTTTGCAGGAAGCTGTGTCGGTGCAAATGTGGTAGTAGGAGCTGTAGTACTACTTGTAGGCCCACAAGGCGCTTGGCCTATTATCGCATTTGGTTTTGTTCAAAGCGTTATCGCAACAGTCTTTGGTTATATGACAATAAAGAGCGAATGGGCTGAAATAGAAGGCGTCTCGGCAACGGCTGAGGGCTACTTGGCTCCACTCGGATTTGCAATCGTTAACGGCATCCTAATGTTTAACATGTCGGACATTATCTACGGTTAAACTTTAGTCTAACAGCTCTAGAGGCCGGGCCAAAACTGCGTCGGCCTCTAATTCACATCATACTCTGCTCTGATTAGGCGCTTAAGAGGAGGCGGATGTGTTAGCACCATCAAAAACCTCTATTATGTCTACTCACTTATCGGCAATGTTTTGATACTAACCGCCTCGTTCAATAACATTGTTGCGGCACAGGACGCATCTAACTCAAGTGTTATCTTCACGTTCTGAGTTTCTAAATTGGCCTCGGTACCCACCAAAGAGAAAATACCTGGACATATTTGACCATTTATCCGGATCACATTTACAGGATTTCCAACGACCACACCAACAGACTTAGCATTCACGAGCTGGTCCATGAAAACAAATGTTTCAACACTTTTTTCGTCTGGAGTATAAATTTGTGCAGCTAATAAACCTTTAAAACACAATCGCCAACTTTGGGTTCAAAATTTAACAAAACGCCACTGAACGGAGACCTAACTGTCAACTCATCTAGGTCCAATTTACGAGCCAAAACCTCTAACTGCCAATTTCTAGGGCAATATAAGCCCGGGATTTGCTCGACACCGCGCGCTCAAGTGCCTCTTTAGCTCGATCGACAGCAAAGGTAGCATCCATCTTACGGCGTTCTGCCGCCTCTACGGTAGTTTCGTTCACTAGTCCTCGCTGAAACAGTACATGCGTGCGCTCAAATTCTCGGCCAACAAAATCAAGTTCTTCTTCTACGCGGACAATTTCAGCTTTGGCTGACGCAATCGAAAATTCACGTTCATCAACAGCGGCCTCAAGGTCACCAACTCGAGCCATGGCAGATTTAACAGCTAAAGTTATAGCTCGATCATCTAATTTAATCAAAACTTGATCTTTAGTAGCCTTGCCGGATTTAAATGCAACTTGGGAGATTTCAGTAATGCATCCCCTCGCACTATACGACAATCCAGTTTTGTTATCTGCGACTACGGTACCAGCCAGATTAATACTATTAAAAGAATCCTGAGCAAAAGATGGAAGAGCTAAAGTAGCTAGTGCAAGCCCCAATATCAGTGGATATTTAAAATTTTTCATTACAAACCTCTGAATATTTCACTAAACAAAATTACATTTCAAACGAAAAAGTCAAGTATTGAATACAGCACTAATTAAATAATTTTTATGCTCCAAGTCGCGTCCACCAAAACTATAGCCACCCGCCTAGGCCCTAAAAGACCCGTCTGTTTAGCTACGCGCCTTTGTCGATGACTGGGTCGAATTGGTCTGAAGCAAAAACCGTATGGATAACGTCCCCGTCAAACATATCTAACAATCCTTTTGATGTCTCTTTACTTGTCCAACGAGTCGAAGAGGCAAGGGCCTCCTTTATATCATTACGAGTAGCAAACTTCATCACAAGTACGAGAGGAAAAGGGTTCTCAATATCGTCACTTTCCACTTCATTCAATACACGTAACTCCAACAACTGCGGAAAGGCACTCCAAAGTGGTACAAGATTTTCTCGCCAATAAGCGTGAAAAGCGTCTTCCATTCCTGACTTAATCTTTCCTTTAAAAAATGCACATCGAATAAACATTTTAGTACCCTTTTACTCTTAAAAATAACAAAAATTTACTATAGCTTACCTATAAAGAAAGGGCCATGACGCGATAAGAAAAATCCATGGGATAAAGCGCTCCCCAAGGATAACAACCACAACAAGGATAGTTCTTAATTGTGACCAAAACTTATTGGGACAAACTCATCAAAGCAATGAGACAAACCTATAATTATTAAAGCCATTATAACCCAACTTAATTTGATCTCTGACCACCACCTAAATATTACTTATAAGTTTTATCAGCACAATATAATGCTTGAGGTGGATAACATAATCACTGTGGTGAGAGGAAACGACTATACATGGACTGTACGAGAAAGATACATCTGTCCTAGGTGTAAGGCTCCGGGCAACAAACAGAGATACCGCGGTAGCGGCTGTAAATGCACAACGTATAGGGGTCGGTCAGTATTGGTTTTCTTCCTAATTTTGTTTTTGTTTGATTATTTTCAATATGTTGTTATTGTTATACAGTCATAGCTGGAGGAAATTGTGTAGCTCTGCTGCCTCTGACAGCCCCAGCACCGGAGCATTCATGCAAAAGCCCACCATGCCGACCAGTGGCGATACCTTGTCTGGCTTTAGTTTTGCTTTTGGCGCCTATTTTCTTTGGGGGTTTTTACCAATTTATATGAAGATGTTGGCGCACTTTCCATCCGCAGAAATTGTCGCGCATCGTGTGATTTGGTCTGTACCGATTGCAAGTATTTTACTAATATATATGGGTCGAACTAAAGATGTTCGTGCCGCTATTTTGAATCCCAAAACGCTTGCAATGGGTTGCTTGACTGCGTCATTGATTTCGATCAATTGGGGCATTTATGTCTGGGCCATTTCGACAGATCGCACACTCGACGCAGCCCTTGGGTATTATATAAATCCGTTGTTCAGTGTCGGCCTCGGCGCGATTTTTTTGCGCGAGTCAATGACACGTTCTCAAATGGCTGCGATTGCCCTGGCTGCTGCTGCTGTGGTTTATCTGGCTGTCTCAAACGGATCAGTACCATGGGTATCGATTGGACTGACAGTTACGTGGGGTTTGTATGCATTGTGTAAAAAGCAGCTACCGATTGGTCCAAACCAGGGATTTTTGCTGGAGGTACTCATCCTGTTTGTTCCTGCACTTGCTTATGTTGCATGGCTCGTCTCGCAGGACCAAAATCATTTTGATTTGAATATGACACACAACACCTGGTTGCTGTTGGGCTGTGGTCTTATTACGGCAGTGCCGTTATTACTCTATGCTAATGGCGCAAAGGGCCTGCAGCTGACGACCATTGCAATCATGCAATACATTGCCCCAACATTAATATTCTTGGTCGCAGTTTTTGTTTTTAATGAAGAGCTTGGCCAAGCCTACACGATAGCTTTTCCAATGATATGGGCGGCACTTCTGATCTACTCGTTTTCGATGTTTCGTAATATGCGTCGAACCTAATTTAAGTTTTCTGGCTTTGCTCCTTAGTCAAGTCATCTTTTTCGCCCAAAGTAGCGATTAGTAGTAAAATTAGGTTCATAGGAATAGAATAGCAATAAAGATCAGTTTGGGGCGGTTAGCCCCTCCACTTCATACTATTAGGCAGTACGTAAGCCCAGCCCGCCAGAGCCAATATAAAAGCCACACGCGCTCCCCATTCCCAAGGCAATTGCCCCCCCCGTTATAACCCAAGCCAATTAAGCTATACGAAGTTCTATGATGACGTCACAAGGTCCCTAGAGTTCATATGAGAATGAATTATGTTGGCCCGCTACCGGCCCACACTTACAGCATAGGAACCTACTTTTAATAACTCTTAACCCCCGGTTACCATAAATTTTTTATCGGTTTAATATAAATTGGAGTATCTCATATGAGGCTTTCACTAACCCATTCAGCGTTCCTTATGGCGCTCACTACTCAGGTTTCTGCTGAAAACGAGAACGGCCTCCAACCAAAAAGGGTTTCAATACCCAAACAAGAACTCATAGACCTTTGCTTGAAACACCTACCGAAGAACATTGTTTTAGTTGAGGGAAGTTATTTGGTTCGGATAAAGGGCACCGATCGGTTCCTACGATATACAGACTCTGGCAGTTGCTATTTGAAGCAGTACCAGTGAAAATAACTTATGTAGGTTAGTTTCTCAACTAAAGATGTTCGATCTTATTGAAATAGAATAACTAAGTTTAACAACACGCAATAATAGGTAACGCCAGTATGGCCCATCAGTATAATTTCCAAACACCATCTGAGTATTACCTGTAGCCGATGCAAGCATCACTAATAGGTAACTTTTCTAACCTTAAACGTGTGATAGGCGAAGAAACTATAGCTCAAGATGCCCGCTAGAGGTTCGTGTGTAAACAGTGTAATGTGAAAGGCCAGAATACTTTTCAGATAATCTTTAAAGGTAATAGCGACATAGCTTCCTAGGGTAGTAGGACTAGTTAAGCAGATCACGTCTACACCCAAGGATAGTTAAATCGGTTAATAATACCGAGTCTTAACTTCTGGCTCCAATAACTTCCTCAGAACATACAAGAATGAAGACAATTCCTTCAGACTGGCTAAACAATGAATTAGATGTGTGGGGTAACGTATGGGAAAATGCCGATATTAACCCCCATAAAAGTCATATAAATGAAGCTATTATAGGGGTTAATGTAATCTGGCAGAGACGATGGGATTCGAACCCACGAGACCCTTTCAGGCCTATCCCCTTAGCAGGGGGACGCCTTCGTCCACTCGGCCACGTCTCCGCCGAACCCGTTTAACGGGGAGTTGCGCTGGGGACAAGCAGGATTTACTCAAGTTTTGCAACATTTTTAAAAAACTTATTCTTTACCGCGTCGGCGTCTACGCCAACACAGACTTTGACCGCTTCACCCACAGAACTTGGTTCTGAAATAGTCTCTCCAGATTGTCCTCCATAACAAATGACGCTTAACTTATGATCTTCGGTCACGAACAGATCAGGTGCCACACAGTTTATCAGGGCCGAGGGGTCATGCATGCCGCAGCCTTCAAATTTCCCCACTGTTTCATAGAAATCTATATAGAAATCAGCCATCTCGTTAATCATACCGCCCAATATGGGACTCTGCTCAGCCAATTTTCTAAAGTAGTCGCGAGAACAAATTACGCGGTTAGTTACATCAAGCCCGACGAGAGTAATATTGCTGCCGTGGCGAAAAAGAAAATCAGCGGCATGCGGATCATGATAAATGTTAGCCTCCGCTACCGGAGTAATATTACCACCAGCCCTGAGACTTCCGCCCATGATCACCATACGTTTGAGATTATTACAAAATTCTGGGTCAAGATCCAGTGCAGCAGCGATATTGGTCATCGGACCAATTGGGCATAGCACTAACTCGCCCTTGTGCGCACGGGCCATTTTCACTAAAAATTCTGGTGCGGATTCTAAAACTGCCTGCCCCTTCGGTTGCTCAATTGGCAGACTACCAAAGCCCTCTGCCCCATGCACATGGGAGCTAGGTGGATAAGCCGGAAGTTCACGAGGTTTATGAAGGCCCTCAGAAACTGGGATATCAATCCCAGCAGTTTCTAACAAAAATAAAGCATTTCTTGTCGCCTGAGTAGTGGTGACATTACCAAAAACCGTGGTCAAAGCGATTAACTCAATCTCAGGATCAGCAATTGCATAAAATATCGCCATAGCGTCGTCAATGCCAGGATCTGTATCGATAATTAGTTTGATAGCCACAACAGCTACTCCCGATATAACGCATAGATAGGTGTTTTAAGTATTGAATAAGAAGTGCATCACATCACCATCCTGTACGATGTAAGTTTTGCCCTCAGAGCGCATTTTACCTGCTTCTTTAGCTGGAGATTCTCCTCCCAAATCGACAAAGTCTTGAAACGCTATGGTTTCGGCACGAATAAATCCACGTTCGAAATCCCCGTGTATAACACCAGCGGCTTGGGGCGCAGAGGTACCGTTTTTGATAGTCCAAGCGCGCGCCTCTTTTGGCCCAACCGTAAAATAGGTCTCAAGAGCCAAAAGCTTATAACCAGCTTGAATTAACCGATCTAAGCCAGCTTCTTCCAAACCCATTTCCGTCAGAAACATTTCAGCTTCATCGTCCTCCAGCTGGCTAATTTCTTCTTCGATTTGAGCGGAAATTATCACATGACTATTGCCTTGTGCCGCAGCCATTTGAGCCACAGCATCAGAATGTGCATTGCCCTTGGCTGCATCGGCCTCACCCACATTGCAAACATATAAAATGGGTTTTGTTGTGAGCAGTTGTAGCATTTTCCACTGTTTTTCGTCATCTTCATCAACCTTAACAGTGCGTGCAGGATTGCCTTGTTCCAGTGCTTCCATGGCGGCCGTTAGCAAGCGTTCTTGCTGAAGCGCCTCTTTGTCCCCACCTCGCACCTTACGTAAAACATTTTGCAAGCGCTTCTCAACACTTTCCATATCTGCCAGCATCAACTCAGTATCTATCGTATCGGCATCTGCTAAAGGATCTACGTGATCGGACACATGCACCACGTCGCCATCTTCAAAACAGCGCACCACATGGGCGATTGCATCTGTTTCTCTAATATTGGCCAAGAACTGGTTGCCTAATCCTTCGCCTTGGCTGGCACCTTTGACCAGACCTGCGATGTCCACGAAAGTCATACGAGCCGGTATTGTATTTACGGAACTCGCTATATCAGCCAATTTAGTTAGCCGAGCATCCGGTACGTTAACTTCACCAACATTCGGTTCAATGGTGCAAAAGGGGAAGTTTGCAGCCTGGGCTGATGCTGTTTTTGTTAGCGCGTTGAACAAAGTAGATTTCCCCACATTTGGCAAGCCAACGATACCCATTCTAAAACCCATGATGCACTCCATAATTTCTAATTGGGCTCTTATCTGCGCCTAGGGGCTAGAGCAAGCATAACTGCGCATCCGCTCATACAAAGTAGAATAACACAGATTAACGCTTCCAGTCTGATCGAAGTATATTGAACTCTGCTTGCCTTTGCGGCATGTCAGTAGGTAACAAATTTAAAGGGCTGGATATGACACGGATTGACGCAAAATTTGCAGAACTAAGAGCCGCTGGTAAAAAAGCGTTTGTCACTTACGTCATGGCCGGTGATCCTAATTATGATACATCACTTGCGGTGGTGAAGGGCCTGCCTGCAGCGGGAGTAGATATCATTGAACTGGGTCTACCGTTTACAGATCCAATAGCCGACGGACCGTCCATTCAATTGGCAGGACAACGTGCGCTTAAGGCGGGTATGAGCCTCAAAAGAACTTTGCAAATGGTCCAAGATTTTCGCTTAGTAGACAGTACCACTCCTATTGTACTTATGGGCTACTACAATCCAATTTATTCATATGGCGTTGAACGATTCTTGGATGAGGCAAAAATAGCCGGTATCGACGGTATGATTGTAGTAGATTTACCACCAGAAGAAGATGATGAGCTGTGCATTCCAGCCCAAAAGGCCGGCCTGAACTTCATCCGCCTGGCCACACCGACAACCGACAATAAACGCCTACCGAAAGTACTCACCAACACTTCAGGCTTTGTTTACTACGTATCCATTAATGGCATTACCGGGGCTGCAGCCGCAAAAGCTGCAGATGTGGCGCCAGAGGTCGAGCGCATCAAATCAGCCACCGACCTACCAATCATTGTGGGCTTTGGCATCCGCACACCTGAAAACGCCCGTGACATCGCCTCTGTGGCCGATGGTGCTGTCGTAGGCTCAGCAATTGTAGATGAAATTGGCTCTGGAAAATCTTCGGCCGAGGTTTTGGCTTTCGTCAAGTCTTTGGCCGACGGAGCCCATTCGGCCTGAACCTGAGGAGCCAAATATGACGCTAACTATACGTCCATTACAGGTCACTGATCGTGATTCTTGGGCAAGAATGTGGGCCGATTATCTCACATTTTATGATAGTGATGTTACGCCTGAGATTTATGACCTCACCTTCTCACGGTTAATAGATCTCGAGCATATGATGCAAAACGGCTTAGTAGCTGAACTGGACAATATCGCTATTGGCATCGTTCACTATATCTACCATCCGCATAATTGGCGGGCAGAAGACGTATGTTACCTACAAGATTTATTCATCGATCCCCATGTCCGCGGCCAAGGCATTGGCCGAGCATTAATTGAAGCTGTTTATGCCGCAGCTGACGCCAATGGCACGCCATCAGTCTACTGGATGACACAAAATTTCAATACCAATGCGCGGCAGCTCTATGATCGCATTGGCAAGCTTACCCCTTTCATCAAATATTCAAGGTAACCATATGACTATACACATCGGAGCCAAACCAGGAGAGATTGCGGATACAGTATTACTGCCCGGCGATCCTTTACGAGCAAAATGGGCGGCGGAAACCTTTTTAGACCATCCGAAGTGCATTAATCAAGTGCGGGGCATGCTGGGCTATACCGGTACATGGCGCGGCAACCCTGTGACCATTCAGGGATCTGGCATGGGCATGCCGAGTCTATCTATCTACGTCAATGAGCTGATCAAAGACTATGATGCCAAAACTTTGATCCGTATCGGCTCTGCCGGTGGCATGAGCCCTAAGGTCAAACTGCGCGATGTGGTGATTGCAATGACCGCCTCCACCCTCTCCACCCCATCCATTGGCATGTTCAAAGAGATCAACTTTGCACCTTGCGCCGATTATGGCCTGCTGGAGGCCGCTGTGGCCGCTGCGCGCGGGCGCGGCATCGATGCCCATGTGGGCGGAATTTATTCGTCAGATGTGTTTTATGATGAACGTCCAGATCTCAGCGAGCAAATGACCCGCCACGGCATTCTCGCTGTCGAGATGGAAACTGCGGAGTTGTACAATCTGGCGGCCCGCCACAATCGTCGCGCTTTGGCCGTCTGCACCATCTCAGATCATCTGCTCACCCATGAGGCCCTGCCATCCGAAGATCGGGAGCGCAGCTTTGGCGATATGGTGGAAATAGCGCTACAGGCCGCCTTCGACTAAAAACGACCTTACGAAGTGCCGTTAATGGCTCTGCCATAGCCCAAGGGGCAGTTAGAATGCGGTATGAATGCAAGATTGATGGATATGACCCTTGGGCTGGGTGTGGCCCTCGTTTGGGGGTTGGGACTGGTCTTCGCCAAGGCCGCTATAGCGCATTTTCCACCCATCTTACTTATGGCCTTTCGCTTTAGCGTCACAGCTTTAGCCTTGGTTTGGTTTATCAAACCAAGCGGTGGGCAAATACGTATGTTACTGCTGATTTCCTTCATATCGGCCACTTTGCAATATAGTCTCACATTCACTGGGCTTTCAGGCCTAGAAGCCTCAGCAACAGCCTTGATAATACAGCTCGAAATTCCGTTTTTAGTTATAATTGGTGCAATTTTTCTCAAAGAAACGCCCGGTTGGCGGCGCTGGGTTGGGATCACTATTGCCTTTTTTGGCGTATATCAAATCACAGGAGAGCCACGCATCGGCAACGCACTTTGGTCGGTGGTGTTGGTGATTGGCGGGGGACTTACTTGGGCCACGGGTCAAGCCATGGTGCGTCACCTTAAAGATATCTCGGGGCTTACGATAACGGCTTGGGTAGCAGTTCTAGCTTTTCCTCAGTTGTTTGTAATGTCAGCATTTTTTGAGACTGGGCAGCTGCAAGCAATTCAATCTGCTGGGTGGGTTGTTTGGAGTACTGTGGCTTACCTAGGTCTAATTATGACGGCCTTGGGCTATTATATGTGGTATACGTTAATAAGGCGCATACCAGTCAGCGAAGCAGCGCCCTATCTGCTTACCCTGCCATTATTTTCTATGGCCGGTGGGCGATTTTTTTTAGGAGAGATTGCCACCATCCAAACCTTGCTGGGGGGCGGTATTATTATATCTGGAATTGCCTTGATTTTTCGAACCAATAAAATAAAGGTAGCTAGGTCAATGTTAGTTAAACCGACCGCTCCACCATCATTTCCTTGATGGAAGCAATTGATTTCGCAGGATTTAAGCCCTTGGGGCAGGTCTTGGTGCAATTCATGATAGTGTGACAACGGTAAAGCTTGAACGGATCTTCAAGTTGATCCAAACGCTCACCCGTTGCCTCATCACGGCTGTCCACAATCCAGCGATAAGCGTGCAAAAGTGCGGCGGGGCCTAGGTAACGATCCCCATTCCACCAATAGGAGGGGCAAGAAGTGGAACAACAAGCACACATCACGCATTCGTATAGACCGTCAAGCTTTTTGCGATCATCAATAGATTGGAGCCATTCTTTTGCAGGCCGGTTGGTTTTAGTTTCAAGCCACGGCATGATTGACGCGTGCTGCGCATAAAAATGGGTCAAATCGGGAATTAAGTCTTTCACTACTGACATATGCGGCAACGGATAAATTTTTACGTCACCCTTCACCTCATCCATGCCATAGATACAGGCTAGGGTATTGATACCGTCTACGTTCATCGCACAAGAGCCACAGATACCCTCTCGGCACGAACGGCGGAACGTCAATGTTGGATCAATCTCACTCTTAATCTTTATAAGGGCATCCAAAACCATCGGCCCACAGGTATCTAAATCAACAAAGTATGTGTCAACTTGAGGGGTTTTCCCATCATCTGGGTTCCAACGATAAATTTTAAAAACGCGCAAATTGGTTGCACCCTCAGGCTTTGGCCAGACTTTGCCGCGGGTGATGCGGGAATTTTTAGGGAGCGTCAGTTGTACCATTTTATTTCTCCACTCAGTGAGCGCTTGCAGCGCTTTGCGAAGTATGTAATTTGACCAAGCCAAGGATCACTTTAGGATTTTTTATCATTAGCGAAATCCGAATGACAAATTGTCAGTTATACAGGCCAGCACCGCAGCACGCCGAGTGATTTTATTACTATGATGAATAACTTGTTGACGTGAAATGACCCGCGAAGCCGAACCAACCGTCGTACGTTGATTGACCAAAATCTCAGCCTTAACTTCGCTCACTTTGAGTGATACGAAACCGAAACACATCGCTAGAAGACGCATTAGAACGTCCTCACTTTCGGAGCAATTTGTTCCATAGAAATTCCGCCTTCATCCTCAGTCGTCAGCGGAGCGGTTATTACTGGGCGATGGCTTAGCCCCACCTTAGCACCATCCACACGCGCTATGGTGTGTACGCGCCAATTTTTATCATCCCGCGTAGTGAAATCTTCGTGCGCATGTGCGCCACGGCTTTCCTTTCGGGCTTCAGCGCCTACAATTGTAGCCATCGCATTAGGCATCAGATTGGTCAACTCGAGAGTCTCCATCAAGTCAGAGTTCCAAACTAAGCTTCGGTCAGTGACCTTAATGTCATGCATTTTTTCTGCAATCGCAGTCATCTTTTCGACACCGTCCGCCAAAGTCTTCGAAGTACGAAATACAGCTGCATCAGCCTGCATAGTTTTTTGCATCTCAAGGCGCAGATCAGAAGTTGGTAATTGCCCAGAGGCTTGACGCAATGTGTCAAAACGATCAAACGCTTTGTCTACAGATGGCAGATTCATCGCCGCCGCAGGAGCCGCAGCATCCACAGTTTTGCCAGCACGAATAGCCGCGGCACGACCAAATACCACTAAATCAATCAAGGAATTTGAGCCCAAACGGTTGGCACCATGCACAGAGGCACAGCCCGCCTCCCCCACAGCCATAAGGCCTGAAACAGTTGCATTTGGATCAGCACTAGTTGGGTTGAGAACCTCACCCCAAAAATTGGTAGGGATACCACCCATATTATAGTGCACGGTAGGCAAAACTGGGATTGGCTCTTTAGTTACATCAACACCAGCAAAAATCTTAGCTGATTCAGATATTCCAGGCAAACGCTCGGCCAGAGCTTCCGGTTGAAGATGGTTTAGGTTTAAATAGATATGATCCCCAGCTGGGCCTACACCGCGCCCTTCTCGTATTTCCATGGTCATGCAGCGTGAGACATAGTCTCTTGGGGCTAGGTCTTTGTAGTTAGGCGCATAGCGCTCCATAAAGCGCTCATCCTGAGAATTACTCAAAAAGCCACCCTCCCCGCGTGCGCCCTCTGTAATCAAGCAGCCTGAGCCATAAATGCCAGTAGGGTGAAATTGCACGAATTCCATATCCTGCAATGCTAAACCAGCGCGAGCGACCATGCCGCCGCCATCACCTGTACAGGTATGCGCAGATGTGGCACTAAAATAAGCCCGACCATAGCCGCCCGTAGCCAAGACTACTGTTTTCGCTTTAAAAACATGCATAGTACCATCATCGAGCTTCCAGCATACTACGCCTTGGCACACCCCATCTTCAGACATAACTAAATCAATAGCAAAATATTCGATATAAAATTCAGCATTATTTTTGAGAGATTGTCCGTAAAGCGTATGTAGAATCGCATGGCCAGTCCTGTCGGCGGCTGCACAGGTGCGCTGCACTGGGGGGCCTTTACCATGATCAAGCGTATGACCACCAAAGGGGCGCTGATAGATTTTACCCTCCTCAGTCCGAGAAAATGGCACGCCATAATGTTCCAACTCATAGACAGCTTTTGGAGCTTCACGGGCCAGATATTCCATCGCATCGGTATCACCCAACCAATCAGAACCTTTGACCGTATCGTACATATGCCACTGCCAGCTATCTGGACCCATATTACCCAAGCTCGCTGCAATTCCACCTTGAGCGGCAACAGTGTGCGACCGAGTTGGGAATACTTTGGTCACGCATGCAGTACGCAACCCTTGCTCAGCCATGCCCAGAGTTGCACGGAGACCTGCGCCACCAGCCCCAACAACCACAACATCATAATCGTGGGTTTCATATCCATATGCAGCCATGGGTGTATTCCTCAGAACTTAAAGTGCGATGCGCGCGATGGCAAAAATAGCTGTTGCAATGGCTGCGTAGGAAACACAGGTCATTACGATGATCCATATTTTACAGGCTAGTCCCTGAACATAATCTTCGATCAAAACGGTAACCCCGTTTTTAAAATGCACAAGACCTACTATAAAAGTAAGCAACGCCACGAGAGCCGGAAAAGGTCGCGAGAAGTAGTCAGTAACCGTTTCGTGATTCTCACCAATCATCGGGCCTACTGTAAAAATAAATCCGGGAACCAAAACTAGTAGCGCTACTGACGAAATGGTCATTCCCCAAAATTGGGCAGTACCAGTCTTCGCAGAACCCATGCCGTTAGCGCGTTTACGGTCAGTCAAAAAAGGCATGCTCAACCCCCTCTAAAAACAAAATATAGTTACTGCAGTAAGCACCAATGACCCAATGATCATCACCCACCCCATACGTTCCGCAGCCTCCAACTCGAGACCGCGACCGGTATCCCAAATAAGGTGACGCAGACCGCCTAGTGTGTGATACCACAACGCCCATAGCGAAAGTACCATTACTGCATCACCAAACCAACTTGTGATCACATAATTAGCGGATGCAAAAGCATTTGCCCGAAGCTCGGCCAAAAACCACCAAATCAAGTAGTGAATTACCGCCCAGACGATTAGCGCCATGAACAGATACACAGGCTGCCTCACCGCAGGCATAGAAACCCTCGATCACAGTATCATTGCCATCTTTATCTGCTTAGCATCAGCCATAAATTAATCCTTTGTTGCAAGTATAATATCCATTTAGGCCGTTCATGCCATGGTCAACCCTAGATTGCCATAGTTTAAGGTATCGCAGCACCTGTGATTAAGCGTCACAGCAAATATCATTATTTTTGTGATCATAAGTCTCCAGTATAAACAATGCGTACGCTCAAATCTAAAGCCAGTGTTACACCTAGCGGGGAATGAAGGCCCAGTAGTCCATATCCAGTAAAACATCCGGAAGGTACTTGCCATCACAATCCCAAAGATCGGATCCACTGCCTTTAGTCGCCACAAGCCGCAAACGAATTGCACCGACAGTCGGTGTAGCAGTCTCCGCTAAATCCAAAACTTCACTCCAAGCTCTGATTGTGTCACCAGCAAAACAGGGGTTGGCATGAACACCGGCATTAATAGCCGCCATTATTTGCACATTTCCCAAACCATTAAACGATAAGGCCCGGGCCATTGAGATAACGTGGCCACCATAAATTAGCCTCCGCCCATCCGGGCGAGCTGTGGCATCAAAATGTACTTTAGCAGTGTTTTGCCACAAACGTGTAGCCATCATATGTTCGGATTCGGAAACGGTGACACCATCCACGTGGTCAATAACCTCGCCAATTTTGTAATCACTATAACGATAGGGGCTTCCAGATAAAACAGTGCTATACGATCCGAAATTTAAGTTAGATGGTAGCACGAGTTCCGCCACAGGAACCACATCCCGCAACTCCGGTACCACAGTTTGCGGCGCAGGTACTTCGATATTATTTTTGCGCACCATCACCCAGCGCACGAATGACATCACCATCAGGTTAGATTGGTTGAAACCCTCAGTACGCACCCAAACGATACCAGTTGCGCCACTTGAGTTTTGCTTCAATCCAATCACAGTCGAGCGTGAAATTAGTGTGTCGCCTGGATATACTGGTAGCAACCACTTTGCTTCAGCATAGCCTAAATTGGCTACAGCATTTAGTGAGACATCCGGCACAGTTTTTCCAAAGACCACATGAAAGGCTATAAGGTCGTCCAAGAGTGAATGGCAGGCCACAGGACTGCGCAAAGACATCGGAACAATACAAAGCATGCCGCGATGGATAAAGCGCGTGATAAAGTGCACTTTCGCCCACACCCACGGTGCGCGGCACGGCATGCTCTATCACCTGCCCTAATTTATAATCTTCAAAAAACCAGCCTGAATTGGTTTTCATCACTGGGCCCCGAGCTTCATATTGGAGGAATATGTGCCATCAACATCTTTGATTACCGCTTGGCCACAGCGCATCACCCCCACCGTCGCATCATGCGCATGGATTGGACTGCCGTAGAGCTCCCAGCCATTCGACAGAGCCTCGGTAACCTTGTGGCAAAATTCAGACGAGTCGTCTCCGGTCAACAATCGATAAAGTTTCATACTTGCATCTCCAATTTGGCAATGGCCTCCGCTTTTGCCAATGTGGCGTGCGCGGTTTCAACATGCAAGTTTTCTACAATTTTGCCATCAACAACCGCAACACCCAGGCCCTGTACCGCCGCTGCGTCAAAGGCCTGAATTTGCCGTTTCGCCAGCTCAATCTCCCCCTGACATGGTGCGAAAATCTGATTAGCTAACGCCACCTGCGCCGGATGGATCAGGGTTTTGCCATCAAAACCCATATCTCGGCCTTGACTGGCCTCACGGTGCAGACCGTTATCATCTTTAAAGGCATTATAAACTCCATCCAGAATAATAAGGCCCGCCGCCTTTGCTGCCAATACACAAAGCCCCAACGCAGCACGCGTTGGGCCACGTGCCGGTTCAAATCGTGCATTTATATCTTTGGTTAAATCATTCGTGCCCATCACCATTCCACCCATCCCAGGTGCATCGGCAATCTCCGCAGCATTCAAAATTCCGCGCGGGGTCTCCATCATCGCCCAAACCTGAGTGGCCTTAAATCCCACGTGTAGCGCCATTTCAACACGCAAATCTGCGATCATGGCGGCATTATCCACTTTTGGTAATAATACCGCATGGGGCCGTACTGCAGAAATAGCTGCAATATCATCAGTGAACCAGGGCGTGCCCAACCCGTTAATACGGATAATTTGGCTACGCAATCCATAGCCTCCCTTCGCAAGCTGCTGCACCAATATGGCTCGCGCCGCCACTTTCTCATCAACCGCCACTGCATCTTCCAAATCAAAGATAATAGCATCCACAGACATGGTTCGTGCCTTCTCAAGAGCGCGTTCACGGCCACCGGGAATATAGAGAACAGAACGGTAGGGACGTAAAATCATATCAAACTCGCAATAAAGTTGCGTATATTTTCCATCTTTGGCAGCTAAAGTACAAGCCACATTTGCCACAATGCCGCACATTTTAACCTCTGTTGATCAATACGCCGACAATCTTGCACTATGTAAGCCCATCCCACAAAAGTTTGGTACCTGTCAGAGTTAGCATGATATAAGTTAGGCCGAAAAACAAATTCTCGGGCACCCAAAAATGAGCCTTCACGCCAAGCAACGCTCCAATCAAAACGAAGGGGCGCTAAAATTGCATCAATCCACAAAGTCTCAAGAGTAAACATTCCTAGAAACGCATAAGGAACAAATTTAAAAATGTTAATCAAGGTGAAAATCAAAACGGTGCTGGCCTGATAAGTGGTTTTACGCATGCCTTGCGATAGTAAATATACCGCAACAGGTGGCCCTCCTGCGTGGCTAACAAAGCTGGTAAAACCCGCCAAAACGCCCGTGAATACTCCAGCCAAGGCCGGATACTCGCGATCCCTCGGTTTGAAAAACCCCAAGGACCTTAACGATTGCCAAGCCACAAAGACCAATGACACTATCCCCAGCAAGATGCGCAGCATATCGGCATCGGCCAACTTATACAGCCAAACACCTCCCATCACCCCAGGTAACCCGCCGATGATCACTGTTTTGGAAGCCTGCCACGACCATTTTCGCCAATATGATGGAAGGACGACAACATCCGTAAGCATGAACAGTGGCAGGGTCACCCCTAAGGCTACGGCCGGGTCCACCACCGTTGCTAAAACCGCCGCACCGGCAAAACTTGCTCCAGATCCAAAGCCCGCTTTCGAAAAACCGGAAAATAGCATGGCCGCGCCCGCAATCACAAAAAAAGTGAAATTATATTCCATGTGGTCAACCTGCAAGAATCCTGAGCCAGTGCAACACAATTCGCCGATAATTAGAGACAATGCGCCGTTCAAATCCATAAAATCATCCATGTGCTCCCTTGGCACTGCGCGTAATTGGGTGTACCTGAATTGCGAATTAACATTTGAGGAACATCTCCATGGCACGACCTAAAATAGCTCTTATTGGCTCCGGCATGATCGGCGGTACATTGGCACATTTGGCAGCCTTAAAAGAACTCGGTGACATCGTTTTATTCGATATCGCAGAAGGCATGCCCGAAGGCAAAGCATTGGATATATCGCAATCGGGCCCGTCCGAAGGTTTTGATACACACATTTCAGGTACACAGTCTTACGCGGACATAGCAGGCGCGGATGTTTGCATTGTCACCGCGGGAGTTCCACGCAAACCAGGTATGAGCCGTGACGACCTACTGGGCATCAACCTAAAAGTTATGAAATCTGTAGGTGAAGGCATTCGCGATAATGCGCCAAACGCTTTTGTCATATGTATCACTAACCCGCTTGATGCGATGGTTTGGGCGCTCCGTGAATTTTCAGGTCTACCTCACAATATGGTTTGTGGCATGGCAGGTGTGCTCGACAGCGCTCGTTTCCGGCATTTTTTGAGCCTTGAATTTAACGTGTCCATGCGCGACGTTTCAGCATTCGTGCTAGGCGGTCATGGGGATACAATGGTTCCATTGGCTCGTTACTCAACGGTTGGCGGAGTTCCACTGCCAGATTTGGTAGACATGGGATGGACTACACAACAAAAACTTGACGCAATAATACAGCGCACACGAGACGGTGGTGCTGAAATTGTTGGGCTTTTAAAAACTGGTTCTGCCTATTACGCGCCAGCTACATCTGCAATCGAAATGGCCGAATCCTTCTTGCGGGACCAAAAGCGCGTGTTGCCATGTGCTGCCTATGTTGATGGTGCTTTTGGTCTCAAAGGCATGTATGTTGGCGTTCCGACGGTGATTGGTGCCGGTGGTGTTGAGCGTGTGATCAACATCCAAATGAATAAAGATGAGCAGGCCATGTTCGACAAATCAGTAGATGCAGTCAAAGGCTTGGTTGCGGCCTGTAAAGCCATTGATGGCAGCTTCAACTAAAAACTTCTAACAGCCACCGAACAAAGTTGTTGGCCATGACCATTGAAAGGTTGGCCCTGTATGGCCAACCTTTTTATTATAAAAAATTTTTGAAAACTAAAAAAACACCGAACCAAAGACAGTGATTTTTGGTAGGGTAGAGAAAATTTAAACGTAATAAACATCGCGGTAGACCTGGCGTACAATATCTTGACGTCTAAATCCGCGGGCTGCCAATTCTTCGTGTGATTTAGAGCAGAACAATTCAATTTGCTGCACTCGAGATTGAACCGTTCTGATAGCTAACAAAAAACTAGATACAGATTTCACTGGGCGGTCAAAACCTACAGCAAAGCGTTTTTGTGGGGATATGTCTGTGATGATGGCCATAAGAATGATCCTTAGTTAAGTTAACTTAACCAATAGACGCCTTCAATTAGAATGAGCACACTAAAATCAACAATCTCGTTATGCATTCGGGGCATGGATCAAACTAATCACTTTAGTTGCACGCGCGATGGCTGCTTAACCGTCATCCCGATCAATGTTTTGGCCATCCACCAAAGCTTTGAGCACGTTAAACAGCCTCACACCAAACAATCCAAGCGCGCCACCTAGCAACACAGTAAATGCAGAAGCCAGCACACCGGATACAATGGACAAAATAGCAACAGCTATCAGCAGCAGAACGAAGGTGATAGTGAGGTACTCGCCCTCATGCACTGGAACATCTCCCAAGCGCGGTCTTACAAGCTTGGTCAAAGCTGGCTCAACAAAGGGAGTCGCGAATCCCGCAAGCACAGCAAGGATAAATGGCAGCATAAAAACAACTCCTGTGGTTCAGCGAATTTAGCCATTAATAACATGTGATGGTAATATCTACCATACAGGAAAGAATTTCTGGAGATTTTTCATTGGTTAAACCCAAACGCAAATTTTAACTGGCAGGACAAAGGCCGGCCAGTTACATAAAGCTCATGAGACATAGCTTGACCCTCACCCGCCCCGACGATTGGCATCTGCACCTGCGCGATGGCGCGATGCTGACTGGAATTGCGCCTGAAACCGCCCGCGATTTTGGCCGTGCGATTATCATGCCCAATCTTGTTCCCCCCGTGGTCACCGCAGCTCAGGCCTTGGCCTATAAAGCGCGCATCATGGCGGCTCTCCCAGAGGGGTCAAAGTTTCAACCTTTGATGACGCTTTATCTGACGGAAAAAACCGACCCGGATGATCTTGCCGCCGCCCATGCATCAGGTCTGGTTACAGCCGCGAAACTCTATCCCGCTGGTGCAACTACCAATTCCGATAGCGGCGTAAAGAATTTTGACAAAATGCAACCAGTTCTTGAAAAAATGGCTGAGATTGGCATGCCCATGTGTGTGCACGGCGAGGTAACAGATTCTGACGTCGATATTTTTGACCGTGAATTAGTGTTTATCGACCGCGTTTTAGATCCCTTACGCCGCCGGGTGCCCGATCTTAAAGTGGTAATGGAACATATAACCACAGTCGAAGGAGCAGCCTATGCTAAGTCTGATCCGGGAAAGTTGGCAGCCACTATCACAACGCATCATTTGATTATAAACCGTAACCACATCCTTGCAGGTGGTCTAAGACCACATTATTACTGCCTGCCTGTGGCCAAACGTGAAACCCATCGCTTGGCCCTTTTAGACGCCGCAACTAGTGGTAATTCAAGCTACTTTTTAGGCACCGACAGCGCGCCGCATGCGGATGACGCAAAAGAAAGTGCCTGTGGTTGTGCGGGTATATTTTCGGCCACCAATACAATGTCCTGCTTGGCTGAAGTATTTGAAGGCGCTGGCGCCTTAGATAAACTGGAAGGCTTCACATCACTTTTTGGACCAAAATTCTATGGCCTGGCTCCAAATACAGATCGCATCACCCTCACCAAGGGAGAACCAGTCAATTTTCCAAGCCATATTAGTACCGGAGCCGGGCCAGTCACTGTTTTCGATCCAGGTATTGATCTTCACTGGAAGGTGGCCGATTAACCCTAAATCAACGAAAGGGCCCTGCTCATGATTCCTACAAATTTTCCCGGTCAAGGTGAAATAGCGCGTCTAACAGCGCGGATGCTGCTGGAAATTAAAGCTGTGCATTTCAATGCAAATAACCCGTTTATTTTAGCTTCTGGCAAACCCTCTCCAACCTATATCGATTGCCGCAAGCTGATATCCTACCCACGCATACGCAGTACTTTGATGGATTTTTTAACCGTCACAGTGATGCGCAACGCAGGGTTTGAAGCGTTTGACAATGTGGCTGGCGGCGAAACAGCGGGTATTCCCTTTAGCGCTTTGGTAGCCGAACGCATGGCATTGCCAATGACTTACGTGCGGAAAAAGGCTAAGGGCTATGGCCGCAATGCACGTATTGAAGGGGTAATGAGCGAAGGCCAACGGGTGCTTTTGGTAGAAGACCTCACAACAGATGGCGGATCCAAAATCTCATTTGTAGATGCAATTCGAGAGACTGGGGCAACCTGTGAACATACCGCAGTTATTTTTTATTATGGCATTTTCCCAACAACTGAGAAAACACTGGGCGACCACGGCATTAACTTGCATTACCTTTGCACATGGTGGGACGTTTTAGCCGAGGCCCGTGAGCAAGGCGCATTTGAAAACACTACATTGAGCGAAGTGGAAGCGTTTTTAAAATCTCCTGAAGCTTGGCAAGATGCACGCAGTAGCTAAATAAATTTTCCCACTAAAACCCTGTGAATGAATTGTGAATAAGTCTGGGTCTAAGAACCGGGGGGGAATCTATTCATGTTGTATGGCGAATTACCACAACAACATCTAGATTTTAGTCACTAAAATTTTAGAGGACAGCTATAAAATCTTGATTAATCCCCAAGATATTCACAGACTTATTCTACATGGCCAAACTCAAAAAACTGCTCTAAGCCAGATCCATAGAGGAGATGGATATGAATGAAGTTTCAAGCCTGCAGGCATCTGAAAAAGGTTCAGAAGTATCCATCGGAGTGCCGCACTCAATCGAAGCGGAACAACAACTTTTAGGCGCAATACTAACCAACAACGACCTATTTGATCGGGTGGCTTCAATTGTCCGCGCTGACCATTTTTATGATCCAGTTCATGCGCGTATTTTTGAAACTGCGAGCGCTCGAATTGCAAAAAACAATTTAGCCAGTCCAGTGACACTCAAAGCATTCATGGAAGATGATTCGGGCTTGGCTGAGCTTGGTGGCCCAGCTTATTTGGTGCGCCTAGCAGGGGCTGCAATTTCCTCCTTTGCAGTCCGAGATTATGCCGAGATGATCTATGACCTAGCCATTCGCCGCGAGCTGATAACTGTGGGAAATGACATTGCCGCCAAAGCCGCACGAGTTGACGTAGATAGTGAGCCAAAAGAGCAAATCGTCGATGCAGAACAAAAGCTATATGCTTTGGCTGAACAGGGTCAAACGGAGCAAGGTTTTCAGTCATTTCTAACCGCCGTAACCGATGCGGTAAAAGTCGCCAACGCCGCTTATCAAAGAGAGGGCGGCTTGGCTGGTGTTTCAACCGGACTCGTAGATATGGACAAAAAACTAGGTGGCCTTCATCGTTCTGATTTATTGATATTGGCTGGACGCCCTTCCATGGGGAAAACCTCTCTGGCTACAAACGTGGCATTTAATATCGCACGAGCCTACAAAAAAGGCATAACCGCCTCTGGCGAGGAGGGCGCAATTGACGGTGGCGTTGTTGGGTTTTTCAGCCTGGAAATGTCAGCAGAGCAACTGGCAACACGCATTTTATCTGAGGTCGCAGAGATTCCCTCCAACCAAATCCGCCGTGGTGATTTTACAGAAAGCGAGTTTCGGCGAATAGTAGACGCAGCCAAAGAGCTTGAATCCGCACCCCTGTTCATTGACGACACTCCTGCCTTACCAATAAGCCAATTGGCCGCTCGCGCCCGCCGCTTGAAGCGGACCCATGGGCTGGATGCTCTATTTATTGACTATTTGCAGTTGGTGCGCGGCACAGGTCGGTCTGAAAACCGAGTGAATGAAATTTCCGAAATTACTATGGGACTAAAAGCCATAGCTAAGGAATTGGATATTCCAGTAATTGCGCTGTCACAGCTGTCACGGGCGGGTTGAAAACCGCGAAGATAAACGCCCACAGTTATCAGATTTACGCGAATCTGGATCGATTGAACAAGATGCCGACGTAGTGATGTTTGTGTTCCGTGAAGAGTATTACAAAGAGCGCGAAAAACCTGGTGACCATGAACTCGATAAAATGGGTATTTGGCAGGAAGAAATGGAACGATTGCATGGTAAAGCAGAAGTGGTGATTGGCAAGCAAAGGCACGGCCCAATTGGGACTGTCGAATTAAGCTTTGAGGGTCAATTCACTCGCTTTGGTAATCTAATAAAACCATGGCAACAAACACAAGGAAATGAATTCTAGAAGATGTCTTGATTGACGAAAAGTTCAAAAAGGCGCATAAATTTTTCTTATCAATCTTCAACTTCCAGGGTCAAAACACCACATGAGTACAGGAAACTTAACAATCAACCTTAAGGGCGTTGCTACAAATTGGGCTACCCTGAATGGTTTGACGGCAGAAACTGTAGAAACATCAGCAGTGGTCAAAGCAGATGGCTATGGCTTGGATGCGGGCCGAGTGGCGCGTACGCTTTATCACGCAGGCGCACGCCATTTTTTTGTGGCTGCTGCAGAGGAAGCTGCTGCTATTCGGCGCGAAATTGGAGATAATGTTAACATCAGCGTGTTTTCCGGCCACATGCGGGGAGATACCGAAATGATCAATGATTTACATTTGATTCCAATGCTGAACTCTTTCAACCAACTCGCCCGCCATCTCGAGTCGCTCCCAGGCCATCCCTTTGGCATTCAACTTGATACAGGCATGAATCGCCTTGGTATGGAGCCCTCGGAATGGGAAGCTGTGCGAGACACTGTTGTAGCTTTGAAACCTAGTTTGGTGATGAGCCATCTAGCGTGTGCTGATGACGCAACCCATCCGATGAATCGCCAGCAGCTCAATTTATTTCGGGCCATGACCGACGGGCTTGACGTCAAACGATCGCTATCTGCAACAGGTGGTATACTTTTGGGTCCTGACTATCATTTTGATGTGACGAGACCGGGTATCGGCCTTTACGGTGGTGCTCCGTTTACTGATGCAAATCACGTTGTGCATCTTTCACTACCAGTCATTCAGATCCGTGATGTAGCCCCAGGTGAAACTGTAGGCTATGGCAACAGCTGGACAGCCCAGGTGCAGTCACGCATTGCAACGGTCGCGGCGGGCTATGCGGATGGGTTGGTTCGCACCATGTCCAACAAGGGCCAGCTTTGGGATGCCCAAACCCCCTGCCCAATTGCTGGCCGTGTTTCTATGGATCTGATAGGTGTTAATATTACAAATTTAGACCATGACCCACAAACATTAGATATTTTGAGTCCTTCTCAAACAATCGACGATCTTGCGGAAATTTCTGGAACCATTGGGTACGAAATTCTAACGTCTCTTGGCACTCGTTATGCACGCCGCTATATAAGCCAATGATCACGCTAGTAGCATCTACCATCCGCTCTCTAGGCAGATTGGTTATAAATTCACTTACCGCTTTGGGACGGGTAGCTCTATTCGCCCTTAGTACAATATCGCACATCCTCCGGCCACCCTTTTATCCCCGTGAGTTTTTATCAGCCCTGTTGAACGTAGGCTATTTATCACTACCAGTTGTAGGACTTACTGCCATTTTCACTGGAGCGGCTTTGGCGTTGCAAATTTACTCCGGTGGATCACGTTTCAATGCACCAGAAGTCGTACCACAAATTGTAGCAATTGGCATGGTGCGAGAGCTGGGCCCCGTATTGGTTGGCCTAATGATTGCTGCACGGGTCACAAGCTCAATTGCAGCAGAATTAGCCACAATGAAAGTCACAGAACAGATCGACGCGCTGGTAACACTTTCCACCGCTCCATTGAAATATCTGGTATTGCCAAGGGTTTTTGCTGGCATACTAGCAGGGCCTATATTAGTTGGTGTGGCAGATAGCATTGGAGTTTTTGGGGGCTTTATAGTGGCCACACAAACCTTAGGTTTCAATTCTGCAACATACATATTGAACACTATAAATTTTTTAACTGGGGCAGATATAATATCTTCTCTGGCCAAAGGGGCTGCCTTTGGCTTTATTGCTACTCTAATGGGCTGCTATTTCGGCCTCAACTCAGGTCGCGGTGCACACGGCGTGGGGGCAGCGACTAAATCTTCAGTGCAAGCAGCAGCCATTTTAATCTTGGCCGCTAACTTTTTGCTTACAGCGGTGTTTTTTACAGCATGATCCAATTTGATAACATAGGTAAATCATTCGGCTCTAATCCCGTTTTGCGCAGCGTAAGCCTTACGGTCGAGCGCGGCCAAAGCATGGTCATTATTGGTGGGTCAGGAACTGGTAAATCCGTACTGATAAAAACAGTTCTTGGACTAATCACCCCAGATACTGGCAAAATATTTGTTGATGGCCAGGATGTGACAAAGGCCAAAAATGATGACTTTCTGAGCCGTTTTGGAATGTTGTTTCAGGGTGGGGCCTTGTTTGATTCTATGCCTGTTTGGCAGAATGTAGCGTTTAGACTGCAACGCGGCCACCTCAAGCGCCCCAAGGCGGAAGCGCGCGAAATAGCTATCGAAAAACTGCGCCGAGTAGGGTTGGGCCCAGATGTCGCCAATCTCCTTCCCGCAGAGTTATCAGGCGGAATGCAAAAGCGAGTTAGCTTGGCACGCGCCATCGCTACTAACCCTCAGATCATTTTTTTTGATGAACCAACCACAGGGTTAGATCCAATTATGTCATCTGTTATCAATGACCTAATACGTGAAATTGTAGTGGAAATGGGCGTGACGGCAATGACTATTACACATGACATGACATCAGTCGAGACTATCGCCGACAAGGTCGCCATGCTGCACGACGGTGCGATCCAATGGTGTGGCACGCTGAACGATATGTCCCACAGTGGGGATCCACATGTGGATCAATTTATAAACGGTCGTGCTGATGGCCCTATTGAGACCCTCCGCTAACCGTCAGCTTAAAGGTTTTCAGGCTGTCTTTTGACCCAAATTTGTGTATGAGTAGTTAACCTAAAAGGATTGGTGATGGCCAAAGTTTCATATACTTGCAGCAAATGTGGAGCGGTTCACACAAAATGGGCGGGACAATGTGACAGCTGTCAGGCTTGGAATACGCTGGCCGATCAGGGACCCCTCTCAGCAGGACCTGGAAAAACACTTGGGGGCAAACGTGGCCGCTCAATCATTCTCACAGATCTAGCCACCATCGAGGAACCACCACCACGCACTAAAGCTGGCGTCGCAGAACTGGACCGTGTTTTGGGCGGTGGTCTAGTAAAGGCTAGCGCACTATTGGTTGGAGGTGATCCTGGCATAGGAAAATCAACCCTTCTATTGCAGGCCGCGGCTCGCTTTGCACGTAATGGGCTTAAAGTAATCTATATTTCTGGTGAGGAAGCCACCGCTCAAGTGCGCATGCGCGCGCAACGATTAGGGTTGACCGACAGCCCTCTTATCCTGGCCGCAGAAACCAACCTACGCGATATTCTTACTACTCTGGATGAAGAAAAGCCTGACTTAGTTATAATAGATTCCATCCAAACCATGTGGGCTGATCATATTGAGGCTGCACCAGGTTCTGTCAGTCAGGTAAGGTCATCAGCGCATGAGTTGACTAGTTATGCAAAGCGCAAAGGCGTCTCAGTAATCATGGTTGGGCATGTCACCAAAGACGGCCAAATTGCCGGTCCACGCATTGTTGAGCACATGGTCGATACAGTTTTGTATTTTGAAGGTGAACGCAATCATCAGTTTCGCCTACTCCGTGCTGTAAAAAATCGTTTTGGACCCTCTGATGAGATTGGTGTGTTTGAAATGACTGGCAAGGGTTTAGTCGAGGTGAAAAACCCTTCCGCACTATTTTTATCAGAACGCGGCGACCCAACGCCAGGATCAGCAGTATTTGCCGGCATTGAAGGCACCCGCCCAGTTTTATGTGAATTTCAAGCCCTAGTGGCACCCTCACCCCATGGACAGCCCCGTCGTAGTGTTGTGGGGTGGGATGGTCAAAGACTTGCGATGATTTTAGCTGTACTAGAAGCGCGTTGTGGCCTTCCATTTACTGGGCTTGATGTTTATCTAAATGTGGCAGGAGGGATGCGTGTCACTGAACCCGCCGCTGATTTGGCCGTAGCAGCAGCTCTGGTTTCAGCACGGGAGGACGTCGCCTTGCCCAAAGAAGCAGTGATTTTTGGAGAAATATCACTCTCAGGGGCACTAAGACCAGTCTCACAGGCAGAAAGTAGATTGAAAGAAGCTCAAAAACTTGGTTTTAGTCAAGCATTAGCACCAGCTTCAAAAAAAAATGAGGATATCGCAGGAATAACAGTGCAAACAGTCACCGATTTGGCTAGCTTTGTTGATGAGTTATTTGGATCAAGCTGAGAAGCAAAGGTTGGAGAAGTAAGTTGGAAGGTTTTACAGTAGTTGACAGTGGTGTTGCGATCTTGATCGTTGTATCGGCTTTGTTAGCCTATTCGCGCGGCATAGTACGCGAAGTTATGGCAATTTCAGGGTGGGTTGCAGCAGCTGTTTTGGCATTTGTATTTGCCAATGCTACGCAGCCGTTAGTACGCCAAATTCCTTATCTTGGTGATATGTTGGGCGATAGTTGTGAATTATTGATCTTGGCAAGCTTTGCCATTGTCTTTGCAATCTCACTACTAATCGTATCCCTGTTCACGCCACTCTTTTCGTCTCTAGTACAAAAATCAATTTTGGGTGGGTTCGACCAAATGCTCGGTTTTTTGTTCGGGGTTGGACGTGGCATCGTCTTAGTAGCAGTTGCATTCTTCATATATTTTACTGTAATGCCCAGCCAAAATATTACTTCCCTGGAAACATCGCGTTCCGCAGAAATTTTTGAGCGATATGTCGACGATGTACAAGATCAAAATCCAGAAGCCGCCCTTGTATGGGTAAGAACACAATATGATCAACTAGTTGCCGGCTGCGGAGCTTAACGTACAATATAAATGGTGAAAATTATAAGCAAAATAATTTCTTACGTATCGAACAAGATGTTAATATTTTTGGCTTTTACTTAAAAATATTTAATATTTTGGAATGCTTAAGTGACATGCCAGTTTTGATGCCTTAGAGGGTAATATGAAGAGTCAATGATCGGAGCCTTTGCGTGAACCAAATACACACAAACCCTTTTGATGACGATAAACTGCGAGAAGAATGCGGTGTCTTCGGCGTTATAGGAACGCTGGATGCAGCAAATTTTACCGCACTTGGTTTGCATGCACTACAACATAGAGGTCAGGAGGCAGGTGGTATTGTTTCCCATGACAACGAACAGGGTTTCAACTCCGTAAGACGTTTTGGCTACGTACGTGACAGCTTTACTAGCGCCAAAGTCATGGAACAATTACCAGGTGACCTGTCGATTGGACATGTGCGTTATTCGACTGCAGGCTCCAAAGGTAACACCGCAATTCGTGACGTACAGCCTTTTTTCGGTGAATTTGCTATGGGTGGCGCAGCTATTGCGCACAATGGAAATATCACCAATGCAATAGCTCTCCGTAAAGAACTAATCGAGCGTGGCTCAATTTTTCAATCTTCTTCTGACAGCGAATGTATCATCCACTTGATGGCCCGCAGCCTACAGCAAAACATCCCACAACGAATGGAAGATGCTTTACGCAGGGTTGAAGGAGCGTTCTCAATTGTAGCAATGACGCAAACCCAGTTGATCGGTGTGCGTGATCCTTTGGGCGTGCGACCGTTGGTTCTTGGTAAAGTTGGTGATGGCTGGGCCTTAAGCTCAGAAACCTGTGCTTTAGACATAATAGGCGCTGAGTTTGTTCGTGAAATACATCCTGGTGAAATGGTTGTCATCACAAATAGTGGTGTTGAAAGTGTTTATCCATTTCGCCCCGTGCGGCCCCGATTTTGCGTATTTGAGCATATCTATTTCAGCCGTCCTGATAGTATTTTGGGTGGCCGCAGCGTCTATGAAACCCGCGAAGCAATTGGTCGCGAATTGGCCAAAGAATCACCTGTAGATGCAGACCTCGTCTGCCCCGTTCCAGACAGTGGCACTCCAGCGGCTATTGGATATTCGCTAGAATCAGGAATTCCCTACGCCATGGGGATCATTCGAAACCAATATATGGGACGAACCTTTATCGAACCTAGCGAACAAATTCGTAATATGGGCGTCAGATTAAAGTTGAATGTGAACCGCGCCCTTATAAAAGGCAAACGAGTGATTTTGGTCGACGATAGCGTAGTACGTGGCACCACCTCGCGTAAAATTAAAGAAATGATTTTAGATGCTGGCGCAGCTGAAGTTCACTTTCGCATCGCCAGCCCACCTACGGCATGGCCCTGTTTTTATGGGGTGGATACGCCACAGCGTGAAAAACTCTTAGCAGCCACTATGACTGAAGAAGAAATGCGTCAGCATCTCACAGTAGATAGCCTTAAGTTTATTTCACTTAACGGTCTTTATCGCGCAGTAAACGGTACCGACCGCGACAATGAGAAACCGCAATATTGTGATGCGTGTTTTACTGGTGACTATCCGGTTATACCAACGGATCAAATTTCCAGTGGATTTCAAATGAAATCAGATGAATAAGCCTTCAGTTTACTTCTGGCCGAAAATCTTTAGGCACCTCGTCGTACGTGAACGGATAAGGGACCGCGGAAAGCCCAACCACCCCACTCAACTGGCTCTAAAAGCTTAAGGTTTGGTCATGCATTAAATAGCTTTGGCAAGGCTACCTCAGCGATCAATACTCTGCTCACCGCGGCTCCAGCACAGAAATGTGGCCCTGCACCAAAGGGAATGGCCGGACCATTATCACGATTTAGATCGAACAGTTCTGGACTTTCAAATACTGAATGATCCCGATTGGCCGCACCAAACATAAAAAACACCCGGTCGTTTTGTTTGAAATCATATCCCAACACAGTGCAATCTCCACTTATTTGGCGCGGGCTCATACCAATGGGAGACATCCAACGGGTATATTCCTTAAACGCCTGCCCCCATTCGACACTTTGGCGCAGCTGCTCGCGCGCCAAAGGATGCATCAACACCGCAGCGGCTGTCCCAGCAATAGCGTCTCGCGGCTCGTTTTGGCCACCAGAAATCACCAGCTTTATATTAGCTTTTATATCATCTATCGGCTGACCCGCTTGCAATAAGACGGAGAGTACTGAAGTGTTAGGGTTTGCCTTCACCTCGCCAAGCATCCCAGTAATATGGGCATCAATGTCCGCAGTGGCCAAATTACAAGCCTGCGTCACCTTTTGATCCGCGAGGTAGTTGGCACAGCCGTCAATCATCGCTTGGCTCACCTCGTCCATCTTTGTTGGCGTCATCTGGCGCAGACCGGTAATCGCCACCAGAGCTGCGCCCGAAACTTGCATTGCAAAATCCCAAACTAAGTCGAACTCTTGCCTATCTTTTAATTCGTCAAGCACCAACTGAGTAGCGCGCTCAAATTCGGCCCTCCAGACCTGCATTACTGTTCTAGGACTGAGACTTGGAAATATCTGACGCCTTTCCTCTTGATGTGCGTCCCCATCTTTTCTCATCATATTTTCACCCATTAGCTGGTTCATCAACCCGCGCGGTTGACGCGATGAAAAAATATCTACCCGTTTTTCCTGTGCAAAGACATCCACTCGGCGAGTAATCAAAGCGGCATCCAACTGTGGCACATAGACTACTGGTGCCAAAGCCTGCATTGCTGCTAAATCTGGATAAGGGTCGTGCCAGAACCTTTGAAGATCTATTGAATATTCCATACAAATAGATCATCACTAGATCTAGCTTTTGGCAAGCCCTACACCTTGACCTACCCAAGTTTTGCCCCCATGACCCCGACTATGACATATCCAATTCTCATCACAGGCGCATCGCGCGGACTGGGCGCAGCTTTGGCGCTCAAACTTGCCCATAAATTTCACATCATCGCAGTGGCCAAAACGACTGGGGGTTTGGAAGAATTAGATGACCAAATTCAGGCCATTGGAGGCCAAGCTACGCTTGCTCCGATGGACATCACCGACGTCAAATCAGTACACTATCTATGTCGATCAATACATGACCGCTGGGGAGGCCTACGGCTTTGGGCACATTGCGCCATCCATGCTGCACCACTTTCACCAGCTAATTTCATCGCATTACAAGATTGGGAAAAATCAGTAAATATTAATATCAAAACAACAGGTATGTTGATCACAAATGTTGCGCCATTATTACAGGAAACTGGTGCAGCAATATTTTTTGATGATCCTTGCACGGGCCAGAAGTTTTTTGGTAGCTATGGTGCTACCAAAGCCGCACAAATTTCTTTAGCACGAAGCTGGCAAGCAGAAACGGTGAATACGGGACCTAATATACAAATAGTAACCCCTGCTCCAATGCCCACGGCCACCCGAGCGCGTTTTTACCCCGGCGAAGATCGTGAAGCCCTGTCAAGCTGCGAGATAGAAGCGGAGCGTATTATCACTACACTAGGTGTAATATAAGAATACCAAAATGGGGTATGCACGCCTAGGGAAGATAATTACTTAATGTAATGCCGAAGAGGCTTGCCCGTCTGGCTACAACCTTCTATCCAAGGCTCATGCGCATACTTATAACAAATGATGATGGAATTATGGCACCAGGACTTGCGGTACTGTATAACGTAGCAGAAAAATTGGCTGGACCTAAGGGGGAGGTTTGGACAGTTGCACCACAGTCTGAGCAATCGGGCGTTGGGCATTGCATTTCCTACACCAAGCCAGTCTTGGTTCATCAATATAGCCCCTTAAAATTTGCAGTTGAAGGGACACCGGCCGATTGCGTTTTAGCCGGCTTAAACGACCTTTTACCCAAACTCCCAGATTTGGTTCTATCTGGAGTCAATAAAGGTAATAATTCGGCCGAGAATACGGTTTATTCCGGTACTATTGGCGCTGCAATGGAGGCTGCTTTAGCTGGTATTCCCTCTGTTGCCATGTCACAGTACTTTGGGCCAGAAAACTCCATTTTGGAAAATAGTTTTGAGGCAAGTGCAGCACATGGTGTCGCGGCAATTGAAGCCTGCCTAGACGCTGGTTTCACCCGTGCCCATGACTATTCATTGTTTTACAATATCAACTTCCCACCTGTGCCTGCCACCGGTGTTTTAGGAATGAAGTCTGCATCCCAAGGATATCGCGGCGATGGAGCTTTTAGTGCTCATGCCACAAATGCCCCAAATGGTCGCAAATTTCTATTCATGCATGGCCGACCGCAACAGGCACCTACACAAGTTGGCACAGATGCCGCAATTAATTTAGCAGGCTATGTATCTATAACCCCAATGCGCGCTAATTTGACAGCGCATGACCAACTAAATCACTTGGCGCGCATATTGGCTGATAAATGATAAGTGCGGCCGAACGAAAAATGCAATTTTTATTTGCCTTAAGGTCGCACGGCGTGACCAATAAGCGCGTGCTTAACGCGATGGAAAAGGTTGATCGTGGAAAATATATCCGCGGTACATTTGAAGATCGCGCGTATGAAGACACACCGTTGCCCATCGCCTGCGGTCAAACCATCTCACAGCCTTCCATCGTTGCTTTGATGACTGAGGCTCTGGATGTGCAACCACGAGACAAAGTTTTGGAAATAGGTACTGGATCTGGCTATCAAGCAGCAATTTTAAGCCAGTTGGCTCGGAGGGTCTACACTGTAGACCGCCACGGACGATTGGTGCGTGCAGCACGCTTAATTTTTGAGGCAGAAGATATCAGCAATATCACTGCATTAATCGCCGATGGGAGCCGAGGCTTACCAGACCAAGCACCCTTTGACCGCATTTTACTGACCGCCGCCAGCGAAGATCCCCCAGGCCCACTGTTGTCACAGTTGCGCATTGGTGGAATTATGGTGCTGCCAGTCGGCCAATCAAATACTGTGCAAACACTCGTTAAAATTGTAAAAACTGAAACTGGCTTAGAATATGATGAACTAAGATCAGTCCGTTTTGTGCCTCTATTGGAAGGCATAGGCGAAGAAAATAACTGATAACACTAATAAAAGTATGTGTGGGACGAGGAGTATTAAATGAACTATAAATTTAGACTGAATAAATTTCTGCCATTTATTGCTCTTGCGGGCTTAACGGCGTGTTCGGGTAACTTAGACTTTGATTTTCGGGATCAATTTAGTGGTTTGTTAGATACATCTTTTGCAGCGCAAGGCGCCGTCGCCAACCGACCAGACCCTGATGCGCGCGGTGTCATTACTTTCCAAACCTATCAAGTGGTAATGGCCAAGAACGGCGATCGCATCGGCGATGTGGCTCAGCGGGTCAGCACAGATGCAGATTTTTTGGGACGTTATAATGGGATCTCGCAGGAAGCAATTTTGCGCCATGGTGAGATTATAGCACTGCCACCAAATATCACCACAACTGGTGCAGCCTTCGTTCCCACAGTTGTCGAAATCAGCGAACTTTTAGATCAGTCTCCAGGCGCTGAGCCAACTCGCCACAAAGTGACTGAAGGCGAAACAGCCTTTAGCATCGCGCGCCTTTACAATATAACCGTAGAAGATTTGATAAAATGGAATGGGCTTAGTCCACAGAAAGAATTGCGCACCGGTCAATTTCTATTGATACCAAAACCCCTAAAAACCTCTGCGACCGTCAGCTTGCCTGGCCAAGGCAGCTTAACACCCAACCCACCCAGCAGCACGCGAGCGCAACCAGCCACAGATTTGCGGCCTAACGTCTCCACCCAACCCGCAACCCCTATTACAGATTTAGGCAGTCAAACCAAAGCTTCAAAAACAGATACGCGTTTTCTCCGACCAACCTTTGGTAATATTATTCGTAGCTATAAAAAAGGCGACAATGAAGGTATAGATATCGGTGTAAAAGCAGGTACTGACGTCGTTGCGGCTGATGATGGTACCGTAGCAGCTGTGACCAAAGACACCAACGGCGTGCCAATTTTGATACTCAAACATATAGATGGGCTTTTAACCGTTTACGCTAATGTGGATGGCCTTTCGGTGCAAAAAGGCGATCAGGTAAAACGTGGTCAAAAAGTTGCCAAGGTTCGAGATGGAACACCTTCATTTTTGCATTTTGAAGTCCGCAAAGGACTCGAATCTGTTGATCCCGACGATTATATTTAAAAATGTCTTTATAGTTTAGAGCGCCACACCGTGGCGCCCAGCCAAATCTACAAAAAACTGCCAGGCCACTCGGCCTGATCGTGATCCACGTGTTGCTTGCCACTCAATGGCCTCAGCATGCAGAATATCTAAGTCCGGAAACAGCCCGTGGGCTTTGCAATAGCCTTTGATCATTTGTAAGTATTGATCCTGATCACAAGAATGGAATCCAAGCCAGAGACCAAAACGATCTGACAAACTAACTTTTTCTTCCACAGCTTCGCCAGGGTTGATCGAACTCGAACTTTCATTCTCGATCATGTCACGTGGCATCAGGTGACGCCTGTTTGAGGTAGCATAGAAAATCACATTTTCCGGACGGCCAGCAATGCCACCATCCAAAACCGCCTTGAGAGATTTATAGTGCTGATCATCATGCGAGAAGGACAGATCATCGCAAAACAGCAAGAACCTATATGGCGCGCCACGCAACAGCGCCAACAGTCGGGTCACCGAAGGCAGATCTTCACGTTGCAGCTCAACCACCTTTAAAGGGAGCCCTTGCCGCACTATCTCCGCATGAACGGCCTTGACCAGAGAAGATTTCCCCATACCGCGCGCTCCCCACAATAAAGCGTTATTAGCAGGCATGCCCCTAGCAAAGCGGAAGGTGTTTTCAAGTAAAGTATCGCGAGACCGATCAATCCCAACCAATAAATCGAGATCGACCCGAGAAACCTGCGTTATTGCCTCCAGTTGGTCGGGGCTAGTATGCCATAGAAAGGCCTCCGCTTCGGAAAAACTGGGAGTATGGAGTGGCGCCGGCGACATGCGCTCAAGCGCAAGAGCAATCCTGTTCAAGCAGTCTTGGGTCATTTCAGATCACCTTTATCATCCTCGTCTCCAAATAAATCATCATCCGAAACACCTTGTTCTTTCAGGAAGGCATTCCGTTTTTTTTCCACGTAAACTACCAGCCATATTGAAATCTCATAGAGGCCATAGACGACTATAAACAAAATAATTTGTGTCACCACATCAGGAGGTGTCACAATGCCTGCTAGAATCAAAATCGCTACAATGGCATATTTGCGTACCGCACGAAGACCCACCGCAGAGACCAGCCCGGCCTTCCCCATTAACGTAAGTAAAACAGGGAGTTGAAAGCACACGCCAAAAGCCATGATAAACTTTAACACCACATCTAAGGTTTCCCGCACAGAGCCCAAAAATCGGGTTTTGAGAGCGGTGTCAGATGCTTGTAGTTCAGTTCCCGTGATCAGCGCTGTTACTGTTGGCATTATATCCGCATAGCCAATGAAGAAGTTGAGAGCCAATGGGCTTACGACATAATGCGCAAAAGCCGCGCCCATCAAAAACAAAACAGGTGAGGCTATTATAAACGGTAAAAATGCATTTTTTTCTGCTTTGTACAACCCAGGTGCAACGAACCGCCATAATTGGTAGCCGATAAAGGGAGAGGATAAGCCGAAACCAAAGATGACAGAAATACGGATCAAAACAAAGAATTTTTCTTGTGGCGCAGTGAAAATTAATTGCGCAATTTCGCCCCGATTGCGCAAGATCTGCGCAATCGGTTCTGCTAGGAAATTCAAAATATATTCAGCAACAAAAAAACAGGTGAATAAGCCAACGATAAAGGCGAGAGCAGCGCGAATGAGGCAGGTGCGTAGTTCGGTCAGATGCTCAATTAGTGGAGCTGAAGAGTCGTCCAGTGTTTCATTTTTGCTACTCATGATATTTTGCCAGACTTGGTTGCTGCTTTATTTGAAACCGTTTTGCTAGTTGTTTTTTTCGTGGAAGCAGTCGCATTTTTTTGCGCAATTTCTTCTTTAGCAGGCTTTTTGGAGCGCACTGACTTTTTAACTACTGCTTTTTCCAAAGACGTATTTTGAGTTTCTTTTGGGGCTGAGTAGATCTCAGCAGCCTCATTGGCTACTTTAACTGCATCCAATCTCCCTTGAGCCTTATCAGCCATGGAGTCATGCATTTTCTTAGATTTTTCAGCGCGTTCTTCTGACAGTTTAGAAGTCTCTGAACCGGGTACGAAATCCTTCCATTTAGTGGTGGGATCTGTCACGCTACGGACTCCATCTTGGAGCGAATTCATTGAGTCCATCGCATCTTTCATACCAGACTCATCTGCAGCGTCATTCATAGCGCGACTGAAATCTCGAGCCATACCTTTTGCTTTGCCAACAAATTGGCCAATTTTACGAAAAACAACTGGCAGCTCTTTGGGTCCAATTACGATCAGGCCTACCACAGCAGCCACCATAATCTCAGCCCAGCCCAATCCAAACATCGAGAACCTTCCTTACATCAGGTGATGTATACAGATTAGGATTTATCTTTTTCAACTTCTGGAGTCACGTCTTTAGCACCTTCAGAGGCCGCTTCTTCAATCTCTTGCTGGCTATCACTAACACCTTTTTTAAACGCTGTGATGCCTTTGCCCATTTCACCCATCATGGCGGAAATTTTGCCACGGCCAAAAAGAACCAACACAACGAGCGCTATTACTAGATAGCCCATAGGCGGGATGTTTGTTAAAAATGCAGGGGTCATATCAACTATCCTTAAATTAACTCTTGGTTATCCTTAAGACAGTTATCAAGCATCAGAAAGCGCGTTCATTGCATTTTAACGTTGCTGAGTATTTCAACTGCCATTATTATGGCAGTATGGCACGTAAAGATCGACTTTTTTCGTTAATTCAAATTTTGCGCGATGGAAATCTCTATCGGGCCTGCGACTTAGCGGGACTTGTAAGTGTTTCGCTGCGAACGCTTTACCGCGACATGGACACATTGATAGCTTCCGGGGTTCCAGTTCGCGGCGAACGAGGCGTAGGCTATCAAATCACCGCGGCATATACGCTTCCAGCTCTGAACCTAACCAAAACTGAGTTGGAAGCGCTGCACTTGGGGCTGGCTGCCGTGGGCGAGAGCGATGATAACGAACTGGCCATCGCGGCAAAAGCCCTGTCACATCGGATCGATGGCGTCTTGCCGGAAGACCGTGCAGCTACCTCTGGGTGGTCCTTTGCCACTTACCCTTTTGCTGATGCCGCCCGCGGTTTTCAGCACATGCCTAAGCTGCGGCAAGCCGTTCGTGCGCGACAAAAAATGCAAGTTCAGTGTGGGCGGGGATATCTCCAAACTGCGGCCCTTGGCCTTGGATTACTGGGGCAGGCTTTGGACCTTAGCCGCTTGGAGCGAAACCATTAACGGATTTGTGACCTTGCGGGTCGATCAAATTGATAGCTTAGGTGCCATGCCTGCTGCTTTCGTGGATGAACCAGGCAAAACCTTTGTTGATTATTTGGATTGGAATAAGGCGCGACACAAAAAGCCTACGACACCCTAATCCGGTCGGGGAAATACGTAGCAATGCTTGCGTGGAGCCAGCAACCAGAATGGTGTTCCAAGCTTTGGTAAAAAAACAGATGGTACCGAAGCAGTAATGATGGCACCGTGTTCCAGTAGAAAATCAACTAATGAATTTTGGCCTAAGAACCGTGCCCGCTGAACTGTAGCACGTACCGCTTGGCCCATCGCATCAGTTGGTGTTGGACCTTGTCCAGCCCGATCAAAATCAATTCGGATGTGTTGCGGGCGAATTACAATATCCAAGATGGTCCCATCAGCATGGCCCGGTGCGAAAAACTCACCAAAAGGTGTTTGCGCTAAAGAACTTTTAACCTTTCCAGTCATAATATTGATATCACTAAAAAATGCAGCTGAATCTCTATCAGTTGGAGAGTTATAAATAGTATAGGGTGCACCTTTTTGTACAATCTGACCACCACGCATAAGGGCAATTTCATCCGCCATTTTCATAGCTTCTGAAGGGTCATGCGTCACCATCAGAACCGCAGCACCATCCTCGCGCAGAAACCTTCAAAGTTTCATCGCGGATGCCATCGCGCAGGCGATCATCCAATCCAGAAAAAGGTTCATCCAACAACATGATCTTTGGCCGCGGTGCTACTGCACGCGCTAAAGCTACTCGCTGCTGTTCGCCCCCAGACAATTCATGCGGCATCTTCTCGCCATACCCCATCAAATCGACCCGCTCTAACAGCTCATGCGCACGGTTTCTGCGCTCTAATTTGGATCCAGTCAGACCAAAAGCTATATTTTTCAAAACAGATAAGTGTGGAAACAAAGCAAAATCTTGAAACATCATACCAATATTACGTTGCTCCGGGGGTAGGCTGCTAGTTCCGTCACTCACCAATTCACCATCAACATGAATCTCACCGCTATCTTGACGCTCAACCCCCGCCACAATGCGCAGAGTGGTTGATTTTCCACAGCCAGATGGGCCCAACAAACACGTCACTTGGCCAGGACTGAGGCTCAAACAGACACCGTCAACGGCTTTGCTCGCATCAAAGTGACGCGACAAATTTCGAATTTCAAGCCTTGGATCCGACAAGAGACGCACCTAACTGACAAAAACACTCGGACTTATCTAAGTCCAGCAGCCGCGATTAGCAACCGCTCTCATCTAATACACTTACCTCGAATGGAGAGGCCACGACCTAGTCGTCACAGGCATACCACTCGCCACCTGATTTCAATAAGTTGAATGCACCGCACAAAACTGCTTCTTTAACTATTGCCAAGTACACAATACAATTTGAGACTATGACGTCAAACGAAGCCAAATCGAGCGGTAAGTTCCACAAGCTTTCAATACAACCCTCGGGAAATTCAACATTTGATTTAGCGCAACCATAATCGTCACTTTGATACTGTTAATAACTTCGGGCCATATCAAGCTGTTCCACAGTCATATCGACACCCACAACAACCCATGCTCGCCCCCCCCTCTACGGAAACATACAGGTAAAAACGCAAGTAACGATAGGGTTTGCAGTGTAATCTCGGCAATAAATTAGGACAGATCACCCTATCGCTAGATAGTGGAGTTTGTATTGCCTCCATCTAGCAGGATGTTTTGCCCAACAATATAGCCTGCGTGCTGAGAGCAGAGGAAAGCACAAACCGCACCAAACTCCTCTGCAGTACCGTAGCGACGCGCTGGAATGGACGCTTGGCGTTGTTTTTTAGCTTGCTCCATTGATATTCCCTGTGCCTTCATCACACTGTTATCTAGGGAAATCGCTCGATCTGTTGCATGAATTCCAGGTAATAGATTATTGATATTAACACCTTTTTCTGCAACTTGGCGTGCCGTTCCCGCCACATATCCAGTGAGGCCAGTGCGCGCCGCGTTGGACAAGCCCAAAACTGCAATGGGCGCTTTCACCGATTGGCTAGTTATGTTCACAACTCGGCCCCAGCCGCGTGCAATCATTCCGGGCAAACAGGCTTTCATCAAGGCAATGGGTGTCAACATATTTGCATCCAACGCCGCTATAAAATCATCTCTGTCCCAATCGGACCATATGCCTGGCGGTGGACCGCCGGCATTAGTAACGAGAATATCAACCTCACCCGCCACCGTTAAAATCATAGATTGGCCTTCAACAGTAGTCACATCACAAGCTACCGTGACCACCTGCACCCCGTGTGCGGTGCGCAACTCAGCGGCTGTAGATTCTAACACCTCTGAGTTACGTCCATTAATCACTAAATTGACGCCCTCTGACGCCAAAGCCTCCGCACAACCACGCCCCAACCCCTTCGAAGATGCACAAATGATGGCTTTCTTACCTGAAATTCCCATGTCCATCGTTTGTCATCCTTGCAACCGTTTATTATAACTAACACTCATTTATGAAGTCTAACAATGACCAGCTAAAACAAATACTAACCTTTTAAAAAATAGATGATCTAATCATTAAGTAATTTGCTTTAAATATCTAAATTATTTTGATATGCACATTTAAATCACTTTAGTCAGAGCCACCTAAGTATAAATATTTTCAAACAAATGATCTACCAGCCATAAACGTTTGAACGCTTAAGTGACATTGGTAATATGTCGTTCGTAAAAATAGTGGTTTCTAATTTCCAGTCAGTTGTTAGCATAAAGTTTTAGCTCTGCGCAGTGCTAGGATTTCTTGCTAATAGTAACATCCCAACCTATACGCCAATCATGTTAGATAACCGCCCCAACCTCCCACCCGAAATCGCGCGCCGCCGCACATTTGCAATTATTAGTCATCCTGATGCAGGTAAAACTACGTTAACTGAAAAGTTTTTGCTTTATGGGGGCGCTATTCAGATGGCTGGACAAGTGCGTGCAAAAGGTGAATCTCGTCGAACACGGTCAGATTTCATGAAAATGGAACAAGAGCGCGGTATATCTGTATCGGCATCTGCCATGTCTTTCGATTTCCAGGATTATCGTTTTAATCTAGTAGACACACCAGGCCACTCTGATTTTTCTGAAGATACCTACCGCACGCTCACAGCAGTAGATGCAGCAGTTATGGTAATCGACGGAGCTAAAGGTGTTGAGAGCCAAACCCAGAAGCTGTTTGAAGTCTGCCGGATGCGTGATTTACCAATCCTCACCTTTTGTAACAAAATGGACCGAGAGAGCCGTGATACATTTGATATTATTGATGAAATTCAAGAGAATTTGGCGATTGATGTCACTCCAGCCTCATGGCCCATTGGCCGCGGACGGGATTTCATAGGAACCTATGATATTTTTCCAATCTTTGGATATGCATCTTCTACGATGGTTCCATCAAAATCAATGGCAATGAATGATCCTGCCCTAGCCCAACATGTTCCGGCTGATTTGCTGACTATTTTTCTTGAGGAAATTGAGATTGCGAGAGAATTGCTACCAGCCTTTGATAATCAAGCATTGCTTGACGGCACAATGACCCCAATATGGTTTGGCTCTGCAATCAATTCTTTTGGCGTCCAAGAGTTGATGCAAGGGATCGCCGATTTTGGTCCGGAACCACAGCCACAAAGAGCACAACCGCGCCATATAGCTCCAGAAGAAACTAAAGTTACAGGATTTGTTTTTAAAGTTCAGGCAAATATGGATCCAAAACATCGAGATCGATTGGCATTTGTAAAAATTGTTTCAGGGCATTTCAAACGTGGCATGAAGTTGACCCATGTGCGCAGCAAAAAACAAATATCTATCTCTAATCCAGTGCTGTTTCTAGCTGCCGACCGTGTAGACTTTGAGTAGACTTGGGCGGGAGATATCATTGGCATTCCTAACCATGGACAACTGCGCATCGGAGATACGCTGACAGAGGGCGAAGTAATTCGTGTCACAGGCATCCCAAGCTTTGCACCTGAACTGCTCCAAACTGTGCGTGCTGGTGATCCAATGAAGGCCAAGCATCTAGAAAAAGCCCTGATGCAGTTTGCAGAAGAAGGTGCGGCCAAAGTGTTCAAGCCTATGATTGGCACCGGCTTCATAGTTGGAGTGGTGGGGCCATTACAATTTGAAGTGTTGGCCAGCCGGATAGAACTTGAATATGGGCTACCCGTAGGTATGGAACCAAGCCAATTTACCTCCGCGCGCTGGGTCACAGGGGAGCAGGACAAAACGGATACTTTTGCTCAAAGTAACAAGCAACATATAGCCACAGACAATGATGGTGACATGGTATTTTTGACCCGCTTACAATGGGATATTGATAGGGTAGTCAGAGATTATCCGGATATACGTCTAACCGCCACCAAGGAAATGATGGTTTAGGCTAAAGAGATACTTAGACTCCAAATTATTTCCAAAAAGTGACTACACCGCAGTCAGATGTACGAAAGCCATGCGCGTTTGACCTAAAGCAGATTACCTCCTATACCAGCCGCGTTGGTATCTGACCAACAGACCGATGGGCGCGGTTGACATGCGTCCGACACTTGCCGCGTAAAACATTTATGTCGGCGCATCTCATTGGACGTACATGATAAAATTTACTGATCTCAATCTGGACCCAAAAGTTCTTAAAGCCATCGCAGACGCAGGCTACGAAACACCCACACCGATTCAGGAAGGCGCTATCCCTCCTGCCCTGGAGGGCAAAGACGTTTTGGGAATTGCACAAACAGGGACTGGTAAAACTGCCAGCTTCACTCTTCCAATGATCACATTACTGGGGCGGGGACGTGCACGAGCAAGGATGCCACGCAGTTTGGTACTTTGTCCAACGCGTGAATTGGCGGCGCAAGTGGCCGAAAACTTCGATACCTACACAAAGTACAGTAAGCTAACTAAAGCCCTGTTGATTGGTGGCGTCAGTTTCAAAGAGCAAGACAAACTAATAGACCGCGGGGTTGATGTTTTGATCGCTACACCCGGTAGGTTATTAGACCATGTTGAACGTGGAAAATTATTATTGACCGGTGTACAAATTATGGTGGTCGATGAAGCTGATAGAATGTTAGATATGGGCTTTATACCTGATATCGAGCGTATTTTTAAACTTACCCCATTTACGCGTCAAACATTATTTTTTAGCGCGACTATGGCCCCAGAAATTGAACGCATAACAAATACATTTCTCTCAGCGCCAGCAAAGATTGAAGTTGCACGTGCGGCGTCAACTTCTGAGACAATCACCCAATCTGTGATAATGTTCAAAGCTAGCCGTAAGGACCGTGAAGGTACTGAAAAACGTGCCCTATTACGCGGAATGATTGAGAGCGAAGCCCAAAAGTGCACAAATGCGATTATATTCTGCAATCGAAAGATGGACGTAGATGTAGTTGCTAAGTCCATGCAAAAACATGGCCTCGATGCATCTCCTATCCACGGTGACCTAGAGCAGTCCAAGCGCATGGAAACTTTAGATAACTTTAGATCTGGCGCGTTACGATTTCTGGTCGCCTCTGATGTTGCGGCACGTGGTTTAGATGTTCCTAATGTTAGCCACGTGTTCAACTATGACGTTCCGAGCCATGCTGAGGACTATGTGCACCGCATTGGTCGCACAGGCCGCGCCGGGAAGCTTGGTACTGCTATGATGATTTGCACCCCACGTGATGACAAAAATTTTGCTGATATTGAACGTCTGGTTAAAATGGAAGTTCCCCGTGCAGGACATGCGATGGCAGGTAATGTAGCCGAAACAGCCCCTGCTGTAGAAGCAGGTGAAAAACCAACGGTCAAACGCACCCGAGGTGGTCGAAATAAAAAACCAGAGTCCGAAAAGCTACATCCAAAAATCGAAGCAGTGCATACTCAAGCAGATCAACTCGTTGAGGAGGCAAAAATTCAGGAAACACTAGCGGTTCCTGAATTTTCAAAGCAAGAGCGTGAGCAACCTGATAATCGTCGTGGCGGTCGTGGTCGCGGCCGAGATAACAACTCCAACGGAAACCGCAACAATCACGGTCCGGCAGTTCTCGATGAAGGTATGCCAAACTTTATTTCACAAAGCTTTATTGAACGTTTGATTTCTGAGGGCAAAAACCCAAATGCTGCAGGTGATAGTCCCGAGGATGATGAAATGCCAGATCCAACCTCTGGAATTAAAGATCTTGCCGTTGAACAGCCAGAGGGTGATATAAAAACGTCTGGCGCAACCGAGTTATAATCTGAGAAAAAAATGTACCTGCCTTTTGGTGTCCAAAAGGCAGGTACATTTATAACATCTACTAGGTAACCGTTTTTGATAAATGCCCCTACCATCACAATGTGGAGTATAGGGGCATTTTTTGAAAAAAAGCTGGCATTTATGACAAACGGCTGATCACCACAGTAACTTCAGGTTTTTTACCAATCTCTGAATGCGCTGAGTGTCGTGTAATTCGACGCAGTTCATCTTCAAGCTTTTTGTCATCACCTAGGGTTTTACGGCCAGCCCGCATCATGAATTGATTTAGATCTTCTTCCAATACTTCAGTCAAACTTGCACGGCTGTTACCAATTTCTGGCAGGCCTTTAATTTCGCACCAAGGTTCTCCCAATGGTCCATCATCATCCAATATCACACTGACCATTATGTGGCCGTTAAGCGCCAGGCGGATGCGATCACGAACAACGCCATCCAACGCGCCTATCTGCACAGAACCATCGATATATATCCGACCAGTTTCAACGAATTCTTCAATCTTTGGCTTATTGCCAGAGAGGTTTATCACCATACCGTTCACAGCCACAACTGACGCCAGGCCTTTTGCCTTGCCCAAATTTGCATGTGCACGCAAATGACGATGCTCACCGTGCATAGGGATCAAAATTTGTGGCTGCATCAACGCATGCATCGCCTCAAGGTCTGGACGGTTAGCATGCCCGGATACGTGATAGGCACCAGTATCATCGTCAACCACATCCACACCAATTTCAGACAGTTGGTTAATGATCTTGATCACACCCCGCTCGTTGCCAGGAATGGTTTTGGAGGAGAAAAGAAATAAATCACCTTCCTTCAATTTATGGCCCCGATATTTACCATTTGCTAATTGCGCAGAGGCTGCACGTCGCTCACCCTGGCTACCTGTTACCAGAAACATCAGATTGCCCCGAGGTATATCCAAAGCTTCCTCTGGGCTAATAACCGGCGGGAAATCGGTTAAAACCCCAGTTTCAAGCGAAGCCTCGACCATTTTATTCATCGCTCGGCCCATTAGGCAGATGGAACGGCCTGCCCTACGGCCCGCCTCAGCCAAGGTCTTAACCCTAGCCACATTGCTGGCAAAAGTAGTAGCAATAACCAACTGATTAGCAGACGCAACCAATTCAGTGATGTTGTCACCAAGGGTCGACTCTGATCTGCCCGGAGAAAGCGAAAATACATTGGTACTGTCACAGACCAAAGCCTTCACGCCCGGCTTGGCAATTTCCCCCCAAAGCACGGGATCCCAGCCCTCACCAACAAGCGGGGTTTGGTCGAGTTTGAAGTCACCCGTGTGAACAATGCGGCCATCAGGCGTGTCAATCACAAGACCAGAGCTCTCCGGGATAGAGTGGCTGATAGGCAAAAATGCAACTTTGAAGGGCCCAAGTTTCACTTGATCGGGCCAAACCCCCATAACGGTCACGGCATTTTCTGCCACGCCATGCTCTTCCAGCTTGCGCCTTGCTATATTAGCTGTGAAGGCACGAGCATATACAGGCGCGCCCAGATGTTTAAACGTATGGCCAATAGCCCCTACATGGTCTTCGTGGGCGTGAGTAATAAACACCCCGTCAATGCGATCCTTCCGGGCTTCAAGCCAGGCAATATCAGGAATAATTAAATCTACACCAGGAGAGCCATCCATATCCGGGAATGTGACCCCCAAATCGACGACAATCAATCGTTCTTTGTCACGTGGCCCATAGCCATAGACATAACAATTCATTCCCACCTCACCGGCACCGCCGAGAGGGAGATACATTAAACGATTTTGGCTCATCAAATTTCCTTGTTGAATTGATGGATCACGGTCAAGCCGTGCATTGTCAGCTCATCTTCGAACGCATCAAAAAGATGAACTGATTGTTGAAACAGTGGCGCGAGACCACCAGTTGAGATTACTTTCATTGGGAGGGCATGCTCAGCTTTAATACGGTCACAGATTTCACGCACAAGCCCCACATAGCCCCAAAATACGCCTGATTGCATGCAGGCAACTGTGTTAGTCCCAATCACGCTATGCGGCTTCGATATATCTACATGAGGCAAAGCGGCGGCGGCTTGGTGCAAAGCTTCCAAGCTTAAATTTACCCCAGGGGCAATACTCCCACCGATGTAGGCGCCATCGCTGTCTACCACATCAAATGTAGTAGCCGTCCCAAAATCCACAATAATTAGATCACCACCAAACAAATTATGTCCAGCAACAGAATTAACCAAACGGTCGGGACCCACAGCGGTGCCAGAATCGACCCGTACCGCAATTGGTAATTGGCAATCCATGCGCCCCACAACCAGCGGCCTCGTACCAAAATATTTATCCGCTAAGACTCTGAGATTGAAACACAACACGAGGAACAGTTGACGAAATGACCATTTTATCAATCTCATTATCGATACTGTCTAGGTTCATGAGTGTTTTCAACCAAACATAATATTGGTCAGCCGTACGCATATGGGACGTCGCAATCCGCCAATTGGCAATAAATTTTTCACCGTCCCAAATAGAGAAAACTGTATTTGTATTTCCACAATCGATTGCGAGCAGCATAGCTTAAGCCTTAAAAATATACGTCAGCAGCGGGTATGACCCTCTTACCGCTCGACGTCAACAGTAGCAGATTTCCATCCTCGTCCAGCCCCTCAAAGTAGCCCTTATGGGTCTCTCGGTTGGTACGGGCAGTGATCACTTGCCCCAAACGGGCAGCTTGGGCTGTCCATTCGGCACGAATCTCAGCAAATCCTTGCCTCACCAGCTTATGCTCAACTGCTGCAAACTCGGCGGCCAAAACCTCAAGAAAGGTTTCTATAGGTACCATCTGGCCTGTCACATCCGCCAAACCCACGGGCGCAAAGCTGGCGTCGGGCACATCCTTAGGTGCATGGCCCAGATTTACGCCAATCCCAATGGTCAGCCGGTCAACGTTTAACCCAGAGCCAGAGGATTCCAACAAAATACCAGCAACTTTACCCCCCTGAAGCAGCACATCATTGGGCCATTTTTGGACCAGAAGGTTGGGATCAACATAGGTAGCAAGCGCCCGGCGCAGCGCACAGGCCGCAACAAAAGATCGTTGAGCCGCAATCGTAGACGGGCAATTGGGTTGCATAACAAGGCTGGCAGCAAAAGCCCCTTGCGCACTTAGCCATGACCGTCCCTGCCTACCCCGCGCTTGAGTTTTGCGCGCGAGCCAAAATCCAGTGCGGAAAACCCTCGGCCCCGTCATAGGACCGGGCCAGATCCATAGTGGAGCTAGCCCGGTCAACAATCGTAGCGCTCACGCTAAATGGTAGATTAATTTGCAAGGGAGTCCGCTGCAATTTGCGCCAAAGTCTCAATACCAAATAGACTGAAGAACGTCCCGGCAATCATCAAAGCGGCTGAAACCACCAGGATAATATGCAATCTGCGCGCAGGGTTTACGTCCAACGGCTCGCTCAACTCACCAAAGTACATAAAATAGACGATACGGATATAGTAGAACGCACCAATCACCGACGCCACAACGCCTGCAACAGCCAACCACGCCATATTGGCCTCATAGGCCGCGCGCAGCACGTAAAACTTGCCAAAAAAGCCCACAAGAGGCGGAACACCAGCCATTGAGAACATCAAGGCAGCCACGCAAAGCGCCTTAAGAGGCTCTTTTTTGGAATACATATGCAGCGACGCAATATCGCTGACCGGGCGTCCGTCACGCTCCATCGTAAGAATGAAAGCAAACATACCTATATTCATCGTCACATAGATCGCCATATAGACCAGCATCGCTTGCACACCAAAGGCTGTTCCCGAGGCCAACCCCATAAGCGCAAAGCCCATATGTGCAATGGAGGAATAGGCCATCAGACGTTTGATGTCAGCCTTGACCAATTGCAGCCACAGCACCCAAGAACATGGAGACTACGGATAGAACCGCCACAACCTGCTGCCAATCACCAATAACGCCACCAAAGGCATCATGCACCACACGGGCAAACAAGCCCATGGCCGCCATCTTAGGCGCTGTGGCAAAAAATGCAGTTACCGGAGTTGGCGCGCCTTCATAAACATCAGGCGCCCACATGTGAAACGGTGCAGCAGACACTTTGAACGCCATGCCAGAGATGACAAAGACCAATCCCAGCAACAGACCCATAGACAGATCACCGCCCTGTGTCGCTTGCATGATGCCTGCAAACTCCACGGTGCCGGCAAAGCCATAGACCAGCGATGCACCGTAAAGCAGCAGGCCGGAGGACAAGGCCCCCAACACGAAGTATTTCAAACCCGCTTCCGTGGATTTGGCGCTGTCACGGCGGAAGGCGGCGATCACGTAGAGCGCCAAAGATTGCAACTCAAGGCCCATATACAGTGTCAACAGACTGCCCGCAGAGACCATCACCATCATGCCAACCACCGACAGGGCAACCAGTAATGGATATTCAAACTTCAACATATCACGCTTGGCAGCGTAATCTTGCCCCATCACCAGCACAATGGCCGCCGACAGCAAAATCACAACCTTGGAAAAACGCGCAAAGCTGTCATCCACAAACATCCCGTTGAAGGAGGTTGTGTCAGGCGCAGTGCTCAGACCTATAATGGCGGCCAGCAGCAAAAACACACCGCTGGTCAACCATATGGACAAGGCCGCATGTTTGTCCTTGCCGGTGTAGACAAAAACAACCAAAGCCAGCATCGCATAGAGCGACAGAAGAACCTCAGGCAGAACAGTCGAAAAATCAGACGCGATCATGTTCCCAATTTCCCTTTAGTAGGACGCAGTTGATGCAGCCGTGCTCACGATACCATGAGCGGCCACATTGCTGTGATAGGTTTCAACCAAAGCCGCAACAGACGGCCCAATGATATCAAGTACAAGCGCAGGATAAACTCCCAAGAGCAGGGTCATCACAACGAGAGGGGCGAAAATCATCTTCTCACGCCGCCCCATATCTGTGATGGATTTCAAGCTCTCTTTAATCAGATCCCCCAAAACCACTCGGCGATAAAGCCAAAGCGCATAGGCGGCTGACAATATCACCCCGGACGCAGCAAACAGTGCCACCCAAGTATTAACTTGGAAAATCCCCATCAGGGTGAGGAACTCACCCACGAACCCAGAGGTTCCCGGCAAGCCCACGTTGGCCATGGTGAAGAACAAGAAAATCAACGCATAGCTGGGCATCCGGTTCACCAAGCCGCCATAGGCGTCGATGTCGCGCGTGTGCATCCGGTCATAAATGACCCCCACACAGAGGAACAATGCACCAGAGATAAAGCCGTGGCTAATCATCTGGAAGATCGCCCCATCCACACCTTGTTGGTTGGCCGCAAAAATCCCCATAGTCACATATCCCATATGCGCCACCGATGAATAGGCAATCAGCTTTTTCATGTCTTGCTGGGCCAAAGCGACCAGGGACGTATAGACAATCGCAATCGCGGAAAGCCAAAACACCAAGGGAGCCAACAGATCTGAGGCCACTGGGAACATTGGCAACGAAAAGCGCAGAAAGCCATAACCACCCATTTTCAACAAGATTGCCGCCAGCACCACAGAGCCCGCAGTGGGGGCCTGCACGTGCGCATCTGGCAACCAAGTGTGTACAGGCCACATGGGCATTTTAACTGCAAAAGAGGCAAAAAAGGCGATCCACATCAAAGTTTGCGCGCCGCCAAGAATCTGGAAGCCAAAGACATCCAGTGTTTCAGAGCCAAAGTTATGGGATAAAAGCACAACAATGTCAGTGGTGCCTGCATCCGCAAACATTGCCACCATCGCCACCAGCATCAAAACAGAGCCGAGGAAGGTATAGAGGAAGAATTTAAACGAAGCATAGATCCGCGCTTTGCCGCCCCAGATCCCGATAATCAGGAACATAGGGATCAAGCCTGCTTCAAAGAACATGTAAAACAGCACAAGATCCAGCGCACAAAACACACCTATCATCAAAGTTTCTAGCACCAAAAAGGCGATCATATATTCCTTAAGGCGGTGGCTCACATTCCACGAGGCTGCAATCACCAAAGGCATGGTGAAGGTCGTCAGCATCACAAACAAAACGCTGATACCATCCACACCCATTTTATACTGCATGCCCAGCAACCAGCTGTGTTCTTCGACAAACTGAAAGCCTGTATCGCTGGAGTCAAACCCAAACAACACCATAAGCGAGGCAACAAAGGTGAAGACCGTTGCCGCTAGTGCTAAGTATTTCACATTACGCTGAGAATCTTCACTGTCGCCACGCGACAGCAGCGCTAGAATTACAGCTGCAACAAGGGGAATGAAGGTGACTAGGCTAAGAAGGTTGCTCATTATTTACCTCCCGCAATAGTCATCCAAGTGACCAAAACTGCGATACCGATAACCATGCCAAAAGCATAGGTGAAGATGTAACCAGATTGCATACGGGCGGCCCATTTTGTAAAGAACGGGATGATCCCCATTGCCAATCCATTGATGCCACCATCGATGATTTTGCCATCACCTAATTTCCAAAAGGTGCGACCCATCCATTGTGTCGGCCGTACAAAAATCACGTCGTAAATTTCGTCAAAATACCACTTGTTCAGTAAGAAACGATACAGCACAGGATTACTTTCCGCCACGCGCCGTGGCAAATCTAGCTTGGTCATATAAAACAGCCAAGCCGTAATGAAGCCCAAAGCCATGGCAATGAAAGGTGAGACCTTCACCAGCCAATGTACATGATGCGCATCATCCAAAACTGTATTGGTTGGAGACATGTAAATTGCCCCCTTGCCCAACTTATCAAGAATCTTTTTCGGTTTGTCGCTCTGATCGGTTGTGGCATGCGCCTCAGGCTCGGCCGTGCTCGCGGCATGCGCCGGCGCAATCAAAGAGAAGCCTACGTCTGCATGATCTGCGCCCTGTGCTTCGCTGTCATCTACAATCCCGAAGAACACTTCAACCTTATGGTGATCGCCAAAGAATGGCTTGTAAAACAACATGCCAGAGAAGATCGCGCCCACAGCCAAGACCGCAAGCGGCACCAGCATCACAGTGGGGCTTTCAAGCGCATGATCATGCGTGTGCTCTATCGCCACGGGAGCTGCCAAAGAAGGTCATGAACATCAGGCGCCAGCTGTAAAAGCTGGTAAACAAAGCCGCAATCACAAGCATCCAGAAGGCATAACCGCCCTTGGTGCCCGCATAGGCGCTCTCAATCACCGCATCCTTGGACAAAAAGCCTGCAAAGCCGTAATGGGTCAAAGGAATGCCCACACCGGTAATCGCCAAAGTGCCGATCATCATCGCCCAGAATGTGTAAGGCATTTTCTTGCGCAGATCGCCGTAGTTCCGCATATCCTGCTCATGATGCATGCCATGGATCACAGAGCCCGCCCCCAAGAACAACATGGCTTTGAAAAAAGCGTGGGTCAGAAGATGAAACATCGCGACGGAATAGACACCCAAGCCCGCAGCCACAAACATATAGCCCAGCTGCGAACAGGTTGAATAAGCTATAACGCGTTTGATGTCGTTTTGAACCAGGCCCACTGTCGCTGCAAAAAATGCAGTTGACGCACCAAGAAACACAACAAAGCTCATCGTATCCGGTGCAAATTCCATAATAGGCGACATACGACAGACCAAGAAGACCCCGGCCGTTACCATTGTAGCCGCATGGATCAGCGCTGACACGGGCGTTGGGCCCTCCATCGCATCGGGCAACCAAGTGTGCAGGATCAACTGAGCAGATTTACCCATAGCTCCGACAAACAACAAAAACGCAATCAAATTGGCCGCATTCCAATCGCGCCAGAGGAAATGCAATTCCATCGCCGCCAGCTCAGGACCAATCAGGAAAATGTCATCAAACTTGATGCTATCGGCCACAAGATACAGCGCGAAGATCCCCAGCAAAAAACCAAAGTCCCCAACACGGTTGACCACAAAGGCCTTGATCGCCGCCGCACCCGCGCTTTGTTTGCGGATGTAAAAGCCAATCAATAGATAGGAGGCCACGCCAACCCCTTCCCAGCCAAAAAATAGCTGGAGCAGGTTGTCAGAGGTCACCAGCATCAGCATGGCGAAGGTAAAGAAGGACAGATAAGCAAAGAAGCGTGGGCGGTAGCTTTCGCTCTCACGGAAATGCTCATCATGGGCCATATAGCCAATGGAATAGAGATGCACCAAGGCGGAAACCGTGGTGATCACGATCAACATGATGGTCGTCAAGCGGTCAATCCGAATGGCCCAATCCGTGGACAAAGTTCCGCTTTCAATCCAACGCAGGATTTGAATGCTTTCGGTGTGACCGTCAAAGGTTAAAAACACCACCCAAGACAAAAGAGCCGAGAGAAACAGCAAGCCGGTGGTCAACACCTGCGCTGCTTTATCACCAATCACACCATGGCCGAAGCCTGCAATCAAAGCCCCCACCAAAGGAGCAAATAGAAGAATCGTTTCCATAACGCCTACCCTTTCATTACGTTGACGTCTTCAACGTCAATCGAGCCTTTGTTACGGAAGAAACATACCAAAATCGCGAGGCCAATCGCAGCCTCTGCAGCCGCCACGGTCAGAACGAAGAGAGTGAAAATTTGACCCACATAATCGTTCAGATAGGCCGAAAAGGCCACAAAGTTGATATTCACACTCAACAGCATCAATTCGATGCTCATCAGCAAAATGATGATGTTTTTGCGATTTAGAAACAGTCCAAAGATGCCGATCACAAACAGCGCCGCCGCAACGGCCAGATAATGTTCAAGTCCGATCATAGTCCCTGCCCCGGTTTAACGTCTTTGAGTTCCATCGCCTTCGCCGGATCACGCATCATCTGCGCCACCACGTCTTGGCGTTTGATGTCCACACGATGCCGCAGGGTTAGAACAATGGCCCCGATCATCGCCACCAGCAAAATCAAGCCAGACAGCTGAAAAATCAAAATATAGTCATCATAAATGATGGCGCCCAGCTCAGCTGTATTGGTGCCAGTGCCAATTTCTGCGGCGAGCCGGCCCTCATAACCTGTGGAATAATCCCACACTCCAAAAGCGAACATCAATTGCATCAGCACGATCACACCGATCAGGAGGCCAAGTGGTAAATATTTCGCCATCTCAGCCTTGAGCTCGGCAAAATTTACATCCAGCATCATCACCACAAACAAGAACAAGACCGCGACCGCGCCCACATAGACGATGATCAACAGCATGGCGACAAATTCAGCGCCCAAAAGCACGAACAAACCCGCAGCTGATAAGAAGGCCAAAATTAGCCATAAGACCGAATGAACCGGGTTGCGTGACACAACCGTGAAAATGCCCCCAATCAAAGTAGACATTGAAAATGCGTAAAACGCGAGTTCCGCGATACCCATTGTGTTTCCTTCCCCTATGCCGCTAGCGATATGGCGCGTCGAGTTCTAGATTGCGCGCAATCTCAGCTTCCCAACGGTCACCATTTTCTAGCAGTTTGGATTTGTCGTAAAAAAGTTCTTCGCGTGTCTCGGTCGAGAACTCGAAATTTGGACCTTCGACAATCGCATCTACCGGGCAGGCTTCTTGGCAGAAACCACAATAGATGCATTTGGTCATGTCGATGTCATAGCGGGTGGTGCGCCGGCTGCCATCATCGCGGGGTTCCGCATCGATGGTAATGGCCTGCGCGGGACAAATCGCCTCGCAAAGCTTACATGCAATGCACCGTTCTTCGCCGTTGGAATAACGCCGCAGCGCATGCTCACCGCGAAATCTTGGGCTCAAGGGCCCCTTTTCATGCGGGTAGTTGAGCGTGGCCTTGGGCGCGATGAAATATTTCATGCCCAGTTTGAACGCGACCCAGAAATCTTGAAGCAAGAAGTATTTAACGGCGCGTGTATAATCAATATTTGCCATTGGTTTAGCCTCCCACCGTCCAGCGGGCAAACAGCCCCCAGAACCAACCAAATTTCGCTGCAAAGGCCACAAAGACCACCCAAACCAAGGAGAATGGCAAAAAGACTTTCCAGCCCAAACGCATCAATTGGTCATAGCGGTACCGCGGCACAAGCGCCTTCACCATCGCGATCAAGAAAAAGAAGATCGCCATTTTGCCAACCATCCAAACCGGACCATCGGCAAGGAAGGGCAAAGGAGATGTCCAACCGCCAAAAAACAGCAAGGTGATCAAAGCACACATCAAGAAAATAGCGATATATTCACCCGCCATGAACAACAAGAACGGCGTCGAGGAATATTCAACCTGATAGCCCGCCACTAGTTCCGATTCCGCTTCGGGAAGATCGAAAGGAGGGCGATTTGTTTCAGCTAAAGCACTAATAAAAAATAAGAACACCATTGGAAAATGCGGGATGAAATACCAGTTAAAGAACCCAAGATCGCCATTTTGAGCCGCGACAATATCCCCAAAATTCATAGACCCCGTGGAGATGATTACCCCGATAATGATCAAACCCATGGAAACTTCATAAGAAATCATTTGCGCCGCAGAACGCAGCGATCCCAAGAATGGATACTTCGAGTTGGACGCCCACCCCCCCATGATCACGCCGTAAACCTCGAGGGAGGACACCGCGAACACAAACAACAAAGCCACGTTAATATCTGCCAAAACCCAAGTGCTGTTGAACGGGATCACCGCCCAAGCCAGCATGGCCAAAACAAAAGAAACCAGAGGCGCAAGGATAAACACCGGACGATCGGCCCCAGCCGGAATCACGATCTCTTTGAAGATGTATTTCAGCGCATCGGCCACGGTTTGCAGCATGCCAAACAGACCCACCACATTCGGACCCCGGCGCATCTGAACCGCAGCCCAGATTTTACGGTCGCCATAGACCAAAAACAGCAGGCTGATCATCACAAAACCCACAACCGCGAGGGTTTGGGCCAAAAGGATCACAGCGATCCCAAGGTTTGTTGAAAAGAATTCGTTCATACCTTCGGTATCCCTCGTTCCTTGTGGTCAGCCACAGTGACTTGCACTTGAAAGGTTAACGGTTCAAATAACCCGCTTTTCGATTTGGCGTAAACCGGATCCTTGCGACAAATACTAGCCTCGCCGCTCAGGTTTATGCTCAAATTAAACGCAATTTCTGCCACATCTGATAATGCGGCTTCATTCCTGCGTACAGGGCCAAAAACAGGCCCCAATCTGCGCTCAGTTGTCATAGGTGAAAATCCCTGATCCATCGTCTTATTCAGCCACCATTGGAGCCGCAGCCCGCGCCTTGGCATTGGCCGACAGCTCTGCCATCAGTTCACTGGCCCGCGCAATTGGATTGCTAAGGTAGTAATCTAAAACCGCCGATCCAAAGTCACCCTTACCAAGCTTACCGCCCGTGACCGCAACCCAATCGTTGCTGGGCACTTGGTCGATTTCCGCAAAATGCGGCACCTCGGTAAGCAAAGCCTGACGCAGTTGTGCCAATGAGTCATAAGGCAAGGTAGCCCCCAACTCTGCGGATAAGGCGCGCAGGATTGCCCAGTTTTCTTTGGCCTCGCCCGGCGCAAAGCCCGCACGTTGTGCCAATTGTGGCCGGCCTTCGGTGTTCACAAACATACCATTTTCTTCAGTATAAGCAGCGCCCGGCAAGATCACATCCGCACGATGCGCACCACGATCACCATGGCTCCCTTGATAGATCACAAATGCACCCACAGCGATGTCCATTTCATCGGACCCAAGATTGTATACCACATCCGCCCCCGCAACAGCGGCATCAACTCCGCCTTCGGTGGTGCAGCCTAGATCCAGCGCGCCAACGCGTGAGGCCGCGGAATGAAGAACCAGCAGCTTGCTTTCGGTTTTGTTGCAAAGGTCCATAACAGCGGCCAAAACCGCCGCGCCATCTTCACCCTGTAGCGCCGCCTGCCCCACGACAACCAAGGAGGGCATCGTCAGAACATCAGTAAACTTTTGCTTCACCAAGGCCTGCAAATCAGCGCGGCCATTGCCCATATGTGTATATTCGTAGGTCAGATCAACAGTCTTACCGATAAGGCCAATGTTGGCACCCCTGCTCCAAGCCTTGCGAATTCGCGCGTTCAAAACCGGCGCTTCCACTTTTGGGTTTGTGCCAATCAGCTGGATCATTTTGGCAGATTCGATGTCTTCTACCGTGGCCGTACCAACGTAACCGCTGCGATTGCCCGCAGGCAGCTTCGCGCCATCTGTGCGGCACTCTAACGTGCCACCTAATCCGGTTACCAATTGTTTCAAGGCAAATGCGGCTTCAACTGAAACCAAGTCACCAATCAGGCCTGCAACCTTTTTGCCAGCCATAGCCGATGCCGCTTTTTCAAGCGCTTCGGGCCATGTGGCTGGACGCAGCTTCCCAGATTCGCGGATGTAAGGTCTGTCCAACCTTTGGCGACTCAGACCATCCCATACAAAGCGGGATTTATCAGCCAGCCATTCTTCATTCACACCATCATGATTGCGCGGCAAAAACCGCATCACTTCACGACCTTTGGTGTCAACACGTATGTTGGATCCAAGCGCATCCATCACATCAATTGAATCTGTCTTGCTCAGCTCCCAAGGCCGCGCCGTAAAGGCATAAGGCTTGGACACCAATGCCCCAACAGGACACAGATCAATAATATTGCCTTGTAGATTGCTATCCAAAGTTTGTCCCAAATAGCTCGTAATTTCAGAGTCTTCGCCACGACCTGTCTGGCCCATTTGAGTGAGGCCAGCCACTTCCGAGGTGAACCTTACGCAGCGTGTGCAAGAGATGCACCGTGTCATATGGGTTTCGACCAATGGGCCAAGATCCAAATCTTCGGTGGCGCGTTTTGGTTCTCTGAACCGGCTGAAATCTACGCCGTAGGCCATGGCTTGATCTTGTAGATCACATTCCCCACCCTGATCGCAGATTGGGCAATCTAACGGGTGGTTGATGAGCAGAAATTCCATCACACCCTCACGGGCTTTTTTGACCATTGGAGAATTGGTTTTCACAACCGGAAATTGTCCCTCAGGACCCGGGCGCAAATCGCGCACCTGCATAGCACAGGAGGCTGCGGGCTTGGGTGGGCCGCCAACCACTTCAACCAAACACATCCGGCAATTGCCCGCGATGGTCAGTCGTTCGTGATAACAAAACCGTGGCACCTCAACCCCAACCTGTTCACAGGCCTGGATCAGCGTCATTGCGCCGTCTACTTCGACCTCTTGATCGTCGATGATGATTTTACGCAGGTCAGACATATTTACTTCGCTTTCAGCAATTTTCCGATTGCGGAGCCTGTCTGAATTTCAGCAAGCCCCACGGTGCAATAGGTCGCAGGTTGGTAGGGCAAAGCCCCAATGGTGGTCAAACGAGCTTGAGCAAGGCTTAAAACCCGGTCTTTTTCGTCAGCGTCGTTGATAAACGCTTTAATTTCAGAGCCGTCATAGCCCAAAGCCCGTGCTTGGCTTTCGAGAGACTTCAAAAAGATGAAGGCCTCAATAAACCGAGCCAATATCTCAGGACAGGAAGTGCGGATAGTATCAGCCATGCTAATCGCAATCAGACCCTCGTTGATTTCAACTTCCTGATCTAAGCCCTCTTTAGTCATGCCCTGAGACGGCAGCAGACAGACGACAAAAAGCAAAGCTTTAATCGATGCCACTGCGCGGATGCAATATGGGTTGGTCAAAATCATCTCTTACTCCGCCGCAAATCCGCGTCGCGGCTTGCGCTTATGGGCAATCCGTTCTTCGATGTCGCCTCTAAAATGCCGGATCAAACCTTGGATCGGCCAAGCCGCTGCATCGCCAAGGGCACAGATAGTGTGGCCTTCAACTTGTTTGGTCACATCAAGCAGCATGTCAATTTCTTCCAGATCCGCATCGCCTGTCACCAAACGCTCCATCACCCGCATCATCCAGCCAGTGCCTTCACGGCACGGTGTACATTGACCACAGCTTTCGTGCTTGTAAAACTTCGCCAAGCGCCAAATGGCTTTGACCACATCGGTCGATTGATCCATCACAATCACAGCCGCAGTGCCGAGGCCCGAGCTTTGCGCGCGCAACCAGTCAAAATCCATAATCGCATCTTTGCGCATCACTGAACCGGGCAACATTGGAACCGATGACCCGCCCGGGATCACAGCTTTCAGATTGTCCCAGCCACCGCGAATGCCGCCACAATGTTTGTTGATCAACTCATCAAAGGTGATCGACATTTCTTCTTCAACCACACAGGGGTGATTCACATGGCCAGAAATCGCAAATAATTTGGTGCCTGTATTGTTTGGACGCCCAAACCCAGAGAACCAATCGCCACCTCGCCGTAGAATAGTGGGCACAACGGCGATGGACTCCACATTGTTCACAGTGGTGGGGCAGCCATACAAACCAGCGCCCGCTGGAAACGGCGGTTTCATCCGAGGCATGCCTTTTTTGCCTTCAAGGCTTTCCAGCAAGGCTGTCTCTTCACCACAAATATAGGCGCCTGCCCCGTGGTGCAAGTAAATGTCAAAATTCCAGCCAGATTTGGCGGCATTCTTACCAACAAAACCGGCCTCATAGGCTTCATCAATAGCAGTCTGAAGCGCTTCACGTTCACGAATATACTCACCACGAATATAGATGTAGCAGGCATTCGCATTCATCGCGAAGGAGGCAATCAAACAGCCTTCAATCAAAGTATGCGGATCATGGCGCATGATCTCACGGTCTTTGCACGTGCCGGGCTCTGATTCATCGGCGTTGATCACAAGATATGACGGGCGACCGTCGCTTTCCTTTGGCATGAAAGACCATTTCAAACCGGTTGGAAAGCCAGCGCCGCCGCGCCCGCGCAGGCCGGATTTTTTCATCTCATCGATAATCCATTCCCGGCCCTTTTTGATCAGAGTAGCCGTGCCATCCCAATGGCCCCGCGCCTTCGCGCCTTTTAAGGTGCGCTCATGCATCCCATAAAGATTTGTAAAGATACGATCTTGATCTTTTAGCATGTCAGTTAGCCTTTATCTGCATCGCGGCGCGTGCGCCAAATTTGAAAAGTCACCACCAGTGACCAAACCATTGCGGCCATCACGGCTAAATCCACCAACAACATATAACGGCTGGAGATATTCAACTCCACTGCCACCCATTGCATGCCCAGCCAGACCAACATGGATCCCGCAATCACCAGACTCGCATTGCGGCCCTTCTTTGTTTGGATATGATCGTGTTGCGTGGGCATTCTGTGTTAGATCCTTTGTGTTTCATCGGCACCGATTCAGCGGCTGTGTTTTCTATGCGTCTTTTTGAATAGGTTTGGCCTTTGGTTTGGTCGCTTTGCTAAGCCAAGGAGTAAACAAAGGCACTTCGGTGCCGTCAATCCGCTTGACTGTATCGCCCAAGTCTACTGCCAATTGAACCGAAGCGTTATAGGTTGCTTTGCCAGCATCATAGTCTGTCAAGCTGGTCAAACCGCCCGCTGGCTCAGCGGCATAGCGGCCGCTTTGTGATCCCGGCGTTGGCACTTTGCCTTCGGCCAGATCATCAATCAGCGCTGAGAATTTCTCGGCAGTGAGATCTTCATAGTAATCTTTGCCAATCTGCACCATCGGCGCGTTGGCACAGGCACCAAGGCACTCAACCTCTTCCCAGCTGAACATCCCATTTTCAGAGATGGCATGCGGTTTGGCTGCAATTTTATCTTGGCAGACCGAAATCAAATCCTCCGCGCCGCAAATCATACAAGTGGTAGTGCCACAAATCTGGAAATGCGCCAGTTGACCCACCGGCTGAAGCTGAAACATGAAGTAGAAAGTCGCAACTTCCAAAACCCGAATATAAGCCATGCCGAGCATATCGGCGACTGCTTCCAAAGCCGGACGAGACAACCAGCCCTCTTGCTCCTGAGCACGCCACAACAGCGGTATCACAGCGCTGGCCTGACGGCCTTCCGGGAATTTAGTCATTTGAGCTTCGGCCCAGGCCTGATTGGCGGGCGTGAAAGCGAAAGACGCGGGTTGGTCTGCATGTAGACGACGAAGCATATATGGCCCCTGTAATTTAAGCGTTCAAAGACGCAAAAAAGATTTCAGATTTAACTGCTGTGAAGGTCATCTGTCGATCTCTCCGAACACAACATCCATCGTGCCAATGATTGCGGCCACATCTGCGAGCTGGTGGCCCTTGCAAAGGTGATCAATCGCCTGCAGGTGCAAAAATCCCGGTGCACGGATTTTCGTGCGGTAGGGTTTGTTGGAGCCATCTGCCACAAGGTAAACGCCAAATTCGCCTTTGGGCGCTTCAACGGACGCGTAAACCTCACCAGCCGGTACGTGAAAGCCCTCAGTATAGAGCTTAAAGTGATGAATCAGCGCTTCCATAGACTGCTTCATCTCACCACGTTTTGGCGGGCTCAACTTGCCACGGGTCATAACATCGCCCGGAGTTTCGCGCAGCTTGCCGATACATTGTTTGATAATGGACACAGATTGGCGCATTTCTTCCATCCGGCAAAGATAACGATCATAGCAATCGCCGTTTTTACCCACCGGAATTTGAAACTCGAACTCATCATAGCATTCATAGGGCTGTGAACGGCGCAGATCCCAAGCAAAGCCCGAGCCCCGGACCATAACGCCGCTAAAGCCAAACTTCTGGATGTCATCTTCAGTGACCACACCAATATCGGCGTTGCGCTGTTTAAAAATCCGATTTTCAGTCAGGATGGTGTCGATATCGTTCAAAACAGCTGGGAAAGTATGCGCCCAATATTCGATGTCATCCACCAAACGGTCTGGCAGATCCTGATGTACCCCACCCGGACGAAAATAGGCCGCGTGCAGACGCGCACCACAGGCCCGCTCATAAAAAATCATCAGCTTTTCGCGCTCTTCAAAGCCCCAAGTCAACGGTGTCATAGCGCCCACATCCATGGCCTGAGTAGTCACGTTCAACAGGTGGCTCAACACCCGGCCAATCTCTGAGTACAATACACGGATCAGGCTGGCGCGCCGTGGAACAGCAGTCCCTGTCAGCTTTTCAATCGCCAGACACCAAGCATGTTCTTGGTTCATTGGCGCCACATAATCCAGTCGATCAAAATATGGCAGGTTTTGCAGGTAGGTCCGGCTTTCCATCAGCTTCTCAGTGCCGCGGTGCAACAGACCGATATGCGGGTCGCAACGTTCTACGATCTCGCCGTCCAACTCCAACACTAGCCGCAACACACCATGCGCGGCCGGGTGCTGTGGGCCGAAGTTGATATTGAAATTGCGGATTTTTTGCTCACCAGTCAAAACATCATCAAAATTGGAGACGTTCATTACGCACCACCTTCTTGGCCACAGATATGGCCGTTTATAACTAGTTTGATCACACCAAACCTATAAGGTTTTGAAAAAGTTTGAGATAAAATCTCAAATTGTTCTTCTTGGCTGCCAACACATGACACTCTTCGATGATCATCTAAATAACGAAAGAGTTCATACATACTTTAACCCTCAGCCAAATCTGTTTTTTCATCACCAGGAAGTACATATTTTGCACCCTCCCAAGGTGACATGAAGTCAAATTGCCTATATTCTTGAACCAGCGATACTGGTTCATAGACCACCCGCTTCTCGACTTCGTCATACCGCAACTCAGTGTAACCCGTAGTCGGAAAATCTTTACGCAGCGGATGACCGCGAAACCCATAATCCGTCAACAAACGGCGCAAATCAGGATGGCCAGAAAATAAAATGCCAAACATATCGAACACCTCACGCTCGAACCAATTAGCCGATGGATGTACTTCGATGATAGAAGCTACCATATCCTCTTCACGCACAGACATACGCAAGCGTACCCTATGGTTTTGGTACATACTCAAAAGATGGTAGACTACGTCGAACCGTTTCTCGCGGCCCGGATAATCCACAGCCGTGATATCAACCAAGCTTGAAAAACGACAACTTCGATCTGATTTTAGAAACTCAACCAGCCCCAAGATATTAGAAGGAGCCACATCAATATTCAACTCAGCGAAGTCTACGTCATAAGCCAATACACAATCGGGCCTCTTTGCCGCGATTAATGCGCCCAATTCCTGCATTGCCTTGCTCATTGTAAAACTTTCTTAACATCAGAAGATGAGACTAATTTAGATAAACCCTGAGGCGGCAAACCGACCCACGAGGACTTTCGCTGTTCGCCTACCAGATAGTCAAGCCCAGGTGAACGCATATCTGGGGAACTGTTCAACACTTCAACCGTCACCAAGCATTCCAACACTATTTACAGCCTGGGACTGCACCAAGTTGCTTAATCATGGATTTACCTCACAATCGTACCAGTTCTACGGATTTTGCGTTGAAGCTGCAAAATACCGTACAGGAGGGCCTCGGCGGTAGGCGGGCAGCCTGGCACGTAGATACGTCGACAGGCACAATCCTGATCGCAGCCGCGGACCACAGAGTAGCTATAGTGGTAATAGCCGCCGCCATTGGCACAGGAGCCCATGGAGATCACGTAGCGCGGTTCCGGCATTTGGTCGTAGACCTTGCGCAGCGCAGGTGCCATTTTGTTAGTTAATGTGCCCGCAACGATCATCAAATCTGACTGACGTGGGGAGGCGCGTGGCGCAGTGCCGAAACGCTCAAGGTCGTAACGCGGCATCGCAGTGTGCATCATCTCAACCGCGCAGCATGCCAACCCGAAGGTCATCCAGTGCAAAGAACCCGTACGGGCCCAGTTGATGAAATCTTCTGTTGAGGTCAGCAAGAAGCCTTTGTCCTGCAACTCAGCGATTCAGATCCTGTGCAGTCCCGCGTTCGTCGGTCGGCACCAGCGTATGCTGGACCTGCGCCAGAGGAACCTGCGTCAGTTACTGCCATTCCAAGGCCCCTTTTTTCCACTCGTAAGCGAAACCAGCTGGTCAGCACCGCCAAGAAACACCATCATCGACCAAAAGCGATAACATACTGATATCTTTAAAGGCCACTGCCCAAGGGAATAAAAATGCAATCTCAAGATCAAAAATAATGAATAAAATTGCAACCAAATAAAAGCGCACGTCAAATTTCATCCGAGCATCGTCAAATGGCGTCAAAACCACACTCATAAGCTGATACTTTTTCAGGGTCTGGGCTGCGAACAGCAAGCACAGCTGCCGCCAAAAGCAGCACAATACCCAGTCCAATTGCCACAGCCAGCAGCATCAAAATTGGTAGGTAATCCTGTGCAATATTTTCCAAGTATACTCCTTATCTGCCAATAGAAAAATAAAGAGTAAGGTAGTACGCCTAGCGTCCAAAAGGGTCAACGCCCCGATTGCGCAATCCTGCCTGTTGTTTATGAAATTCCCGTAACCTCATCGGGACTAGGCAGCCAGGGAGAAGCGGATTTGTCAAAGAAGGCTGCAATGCCCTGCGTTGCTTCAAGGCTTTCCCACTGCAAAATAAGAGCTGATATGGTCATTTCAATTACTTCCGTGTCAATCTTTGGACCTAAGGCACGGGCTAACGCTTTTGCCGCACCAACAGCACCAGGCGCGCAACTTAAATACGGCTCGACTTCTGCCGCAACAGCAGTACTTAGTTGCTCCGCAGGTACCACATAAGCCAACAAACCAAACCGTTCTGCCTCCACTGCCGTAAACATACGCGATGACATAAACACCTGCCGCGCAAAGGCTTCACCCATACGGGCTATTACATAAGGGCCTATCGTGGCCGGAATCAGACCCAATTTAGTCTCCATAAGCCCCATTAAAGCTCCCTCAACTCCAACAGCCACATCACAGATCGATGCCAAACCCACACCACCTCCAAAAGCATTGCCATGAATGCCACCAATCACCGCTTGCGGCAAAGTATTCCAAGCATAAAGCATCATTGCCAAAGAACGTGCGCCCACGGCACGCGAGGTAGCGTCAGCCATCATTTGTGCCTGCATCCATCTCAAATCACCGCCCGCACAAAAGCTTTTTCCTCTAGCCAGCAGCACCACGACCCGCACATCGCTTTGACGGAGCTCTGCTGCCATAGCGGTCAGGTCTGCTATCATTTTCTCAGACATTGCATTGTGTTTTTCAGGACGATTCAGCCAAACCGTACACACACTATTAAAAGGTTTGAAGGAGTGTGTCAAAATGCATATCTCAACGTCCTACAATCTTGCGCGCTAGTTGTGCCACATTAGCCAACGCGATGCGGTCAGGGTTCCCTAAGATATCATAACCCTTTTCTATTAGATGGTCATAGACCTTTTCTGTATCCACATTGCCCTTGGCACCCGGCGCATAGGGACAACCACCAAGCCCAGCAATTGAGGCATCAAAGATTCTCAATCCATAATCTAACGAAACATCAATATTGGCTAAGGCATGCCCTGAAGTATCATGATAATGACCAGCCAAAATTTTAGTTGGTACCACTTGCACCACCGCTTCTAGCATTTTCCCCACGTGCTCGGGCTGTGCAGTGCCAATGGTGTCACCCAAGGACACCTCATCGCAGCCTGCAATGTACAACATCTCAGCCAACCGCGCGACTTCAGAAGAATCAACCGCACCATCATAGGGGCATTCGGTTACGCAGGATATATAGCCACGCAGAGCTACTCTAGCAGAAGTGTTGTGCTTAAACTCTACAATCAAGGCTTTGACACGTTCACAGGCTCCAGCCAAAGAAATATTTGTATTTGCCCTGTTAAAACCCTCAGTGGCGGCAATAAACATGCAAACACCTTGGACAGGCGTCAGTAGAGCATCTTGCAAGCCCCGTTTATTCGGAGCTAAAGCGTACAGCTTGGCAACATTTGGCATAATGCCAGCTACAACCTTGGCGCCATCCGCCATTTGTGGCACCCATTTTGGGCTTACAAAACTGGCACATTCAATCCGTGGAAGGCCAGCACGGGCTAAACCCTCAGAGAGTTAATTATTTCATGATGTCTGTTCGTTAGAGCTTTTGATGAATCTTTAGTAAATTCTTTTGAAGGCTCGGAATAATGCATTACTTTGGCTTGACCACCATTAATAAAGCACCGTTCTCAACCTGATCATTTGTAGAAACTAATAATTCTGATACTACTCCGTCTTCACTCGCTTTTATCGAGTGCTCCATTTTCATAGCCTCAAGTACTATTAAAGTATCCCCAACCTTAACTTTATTTCCTTTTTTAACCTTTAAATCAATTACCTTACCTGGCATTGGAGCAATTAGACCGCCTGCCTGAATTTCAAGGCCGTACGGTCTAGTGGATCAGGACAGTCAAACACCCTCATTTTTGTGGTAAACAAATATACTTTGCGCGCGGCAAAAACTGTAGCAATCTGACGCGCTCCTACAACACACCACCCTTGTGCAACAAGATGCAATAACACAATCGTACCATCTACCTCAACTGAGGCTAGCGCACCTTGCAAGCTTACGTAGATTAGTTTTGTCTCATCTTGGCAAAGTAAGACCACCTGTTGCCGCGATGGTGTGAAAATACTAAAGCCCTGAAACTCTAGTTCTTGCGCTGGATTGGATAGCTCCATCGATACAAGTGCCGCCAAAGCCCATTCTTGCGGGCTTGGGGGCGTAACTTCGATCAAGGCCTGCAAGTCGCGGCCAATAAGTCCAGTATCAAATTTTCCAAAAATAAATTCAGGATGTTGCAACAGCGCAATTAAAAAATCACGGTTAGTTTTTACACCAGCTATTTGTGTCAACTTCAGTCCGCGTAGGAGCCGCTTCAAAGCAGTCGCCCGATCAGGGCCCGTCGCTATCAACTTTGCAATCATCGGATCATAAAATGGGCTGACTAAATCACCAGCTTGAACACCAGTTTCAACCCGCAACCCTGGACCAAAGATCAGATGATGCAGGGTCCCAATAGAGGGTAAAAATTCTACTTGGGGATCTTCCGCATATAATCGCACCTCGATAGAATGCCCTTGAGACAAAATCTCAGGTTGGGTCTTTGGAAGTTTTTCACCAGCGGCAACGCGTAACTGCCAAGCCACGAGATCCAGACCTAAAGTTTCCTCAGTGACGGGATGTTCCACCTGCAACCTTGTATTCATCTCCATGAAATAGAAACTATCCACGCTCAAAGGTCTGCTACCGTCGACGATGAATTCGATAGTGCCTGCACTACTGTACCCAATCGCTTCAGCAGCCCGCACTGCCGCACTGCCCATGGCATCCCGCACCGCATCAGGCATGTATGGGGCGGGTGCCTCCTCCACTATCTTTTGGTGCCGGCGTTGCAACGAGCAGTCGCGTTCATAAAGATGAATACAAGACTGACCATCACCAAACACTTGGATTTCAATATGACGGGGGTTCGGAATAAACTTCTCGATCAAAACCCGATCATTGCCAAAGGCACTTCGACCTTCTGATTGTGCAGCAGTCAAATATACCTCAAAGTCACTCGCCTGCTCGACTAAGCGCATGCCCTTGCCACCACCGCCAGCAACCGCTTTGATCAAAACTGGATAACCAATCTCTTCAGCCGCCTGTCGCAGCACGTTCAATGATTGATCAGCTTTATGATATCCTGGCACAACTGGTACTTTCGCGTTGTGCATCAATATTTTAGCATTATCTTTTAGGCCCATCGCCCGAATGGCAGAAGGAGGCGGTCCAACCCATATCAGACCTGCGTCCAGCACGGCTTGGGCAAAATTCGGATCTTCAGACAAAAATCCATACCCAGGGTGAATTGCATCCGCTCCACGCTCTTGCCCTGCGGCAATGATATCCGCCCCGCGCAAATAGCTTTCTTCAGGGGTATTACCGCCCAAATGAAAAACTTCATCACAGGCTAAGACATGGATGGCACGTGCATCCGCAGCTGAAGCAATTGCCAAGGTTTCAATACCCATCTCCGAGGCAGTGCGGGCGATGCGGCAAGCGATCTCACCTCTGTTCGCAATTAGAAGTTTACGGATCATCACAGCTCACTTTCCGCGCGATAGCTGCGGTAGCGACGACGAAATATGAAATTGGGGCGATCGCCCTCAAACATATAAAAACATACCACCACAGTCACCAAAGCGTTGATGAGATCATAATATTGTCCAGGACTGATCACAATAGTACCAAAGCCCGCGGCCTGAATAAAAAAACGAATGAGGAAGATTAACGGCAAAAATAATGCTACTAAATAGGCTAGGCGGTTGCGAACCACCAAACCTGCCCCAGCTGCAAATAATAGCAAACCATAAGCCAAACGGAGTAAGGATGCGCTGCTGCCAAGTACAATTTCCAATCCGCCCACGCAGACAAACCAAAGGCAGATCAGCCAAATTACAGGGGGGAAGCGGCCCTTGGCGTGACTGCGCACCTGCGCCTCACTCGGGTAAACCCAATGGCGGCCAAAGCTGTCAGGCTGGGTCAGAACTGTATCACATTCGCTATTCATTATTACATCCTAAAGACGCCAAATTTTGTTTCTGCAATCGGCGCGTTTAACGCAGCACGCAGCGACAATGCCAAAACCTTGCGGCTGTCACGTGGATCGATCACACCGTCATCCCAAAGCCGCGCACTAGCATAGAGAGGGTCAGATTGCGTCTGGAACATATCCAATGTTGGCTGCTTAAAGGCCGCCTCTTCCTCGGAACTCCAGCTGTCTCCAGCGCGTTCAATGGCGTCCCGTTTGACTGTGGCTAAAACACCAGCCGCCTGTGGTCCGCCCATGACCGCAGTGCGTGAGGTCGGCCAAGTCCACAAAAACCGCGGCTGAAATGCCCGTCCAGCCATCCCATAATTGCCCGCGCCATAGCTGCCTCCAACAATCATTGTAATCTTAGGAACTGCAGGTACAGGCGACGGCGGTCACCATTTTAGCACCATGGCGCGCAATGCCCTCGTTCTCGTATTTTTGTCCCACCATAAATCCAGTTATGTTTTGCAAAAAAACCAATGGTGTTTTTCTTTGGCTACACAACTCAACAAAATGCGCACCTTTTTGGGCTGCTTCAGAGAACAGCACACCATTGTTGGCCACGATCCCCACTGGGATGCCTTCAATATGGGCAAATCCTGTCACTAATGTCGTCCCAAACCGAGCCTTAAATTCATCAAGCTTGCTGCCATCCACAACCCGCAAAATAACCTCACGGATATCATAAGGAGTAGTAAGGTCTGCAGGTACAACATCGAACAGATTGCCCATGCCAGACATAGGCGCCACCCCCGTAAGAGAAGGCTGAGGTATCACCGGTTGCAAATGCCGCAAAGCTTCCCGCGCCAAAGCTAAAGCATGCGCATCATCTTCCGCTAAATAATCTGCCACGCCAGACAGGCGTGTGTGCACATCGCCACCGCCCAAATCTTCCGCTGTAACAATTTCACCAGTGGCTGCCTTGACCAATGGAGGGCCCGCTAAGAATATAGTGCCCTGCTCTTTTACTATGATCGATACATCAGCCATCGCTGGCACATAGGCGCCACCTGCGGTGCACGAGCCCATCACCACAGCAATCTGGGCAATGCCCCGCGCCGACATCCGCGCCTGATTGTAAAAAATCCGCCCAAAATGATCACGGTCGGGGAACACCTCGTCTTGATTGGATAAGTTGGCCCCACCACTGTCCACCAAAGAAACAACAGGCAGCTTACAATCTTGTGCAATTTCTTGAGCACGAAGGTGTTTTTTCACAGTCAGGGGGTAATATGTCCCCCCCTTAACCGTAGCATCATTACAAATTACCATAACATCTCGGCCATGCACCTGCCCAATGCCTACAATTAGACCCGCGCAGGGAGAAGCACCATTATACATACCGTGCGCGGCCGTGGCGCCAATTTCCAGAAATGAACTTCCAGGGTCCAACAAATTGGACACACGGTCACGCGGTAGCATCTTGCCCCGACCTTCGTGCCGAGCACGTGATTGTTCACCGCCACCCTGAGCGGCTACAAAGGCCGCCTGTCGCACACGCTCAAGAGCTGCAAGATGAACGTCGCGGGGATTAGGTGACATTTGATCACTCACTTTAGCAGCTCCTAATCTTTCACTACGCAATATTCAGCCGTAGACCGACCTTCCAAACAGGCCGCATATTCCCCTGTCAGACCTGCAAGCTCAGTGATTTGGCAGCCCAACTGTTTGGCCGCCACTAAGGGGTTGTCCATTGAACCCTCCCCAGCTTGGCATTTTTGGGATACATAGTTGATCCATCCACTTAAAATTTTAGCAAGATCTTCCGCAGATTTTAAAGTGATCGCGTCCGTCACATCAGACTGCAATAGCCGCATGCTACCAGTCCACTCCACCCGCTGGAGCTCCAAACAGGAGACATGATCCTCAGAGCCAACCTCATCTCCCAAACAAGGTGCAAAAATAAGCGCCAAACATTGGTTCCAAGTTGTGTTATCCCCCATATTCTCCAGACAGGCCATTGAGTTAATATGCCCTTGCGGCAGTGCACTTTGGGCCTGTGCCGCCCCACAAAATATAGAAAAAATTAAGGTGATTAAAAATTTATTCATAACATTTTTCCCATTAATTCACGGCCAACCAACATGCGACGGATCTCACTAGTGCCTGCACCAATCTCCATCAATTTTGCATCCCTAAACAATCTCGCTACAGGTGCATCATTCAAAAAGCCTGCACCCCCCATAGCTTGCACCGCTTGATGTGCTTGCTTCATTGCTTCTTCACTGGCGTAAAGACAACACGCAGCAGCGTCCTGGCGGGTCACTTCGCCACGATCACAGGCCTTGGCCACCTCATAGACGTATGCGCGCGCTGAGTTCATCGCCGTATACATATCGGCAATTTTGCCCTGCATCAGCTGAAAGTTTCCAATTGGTTGTCCAAATTGTTTGCGTTCCGCCACATAAGGCATCACCTCATCCAAACAGGCGGCCATAATGCCAAGACCAATTCCAGCCAAAACCACACGCTCATAATCAAGCCCAGACATCAAAACCTTGGCCCCAGCCCCCTCCTGTAGCAGCACGTTTTCAAATGGCACTTCTACATTTTCAAAAATTAATTCAGCCGTATTTGAGCCACGCATGCCCAACTTGTCAAAATGCGCACTGGTGGAAAACCCAACCATGTCGCGCTCAATTAAAAACGCAGTCAGGCCGCGCGACCCAGAATCAGGATTTGTTTTGGCATAAACCACCACAACATCCGCATCAGGACCGTTGGTAATCCAAAACTTATTACCATTAAGCAGATAGTAGCCATTGCGCTTTTCTGCGCGCAAACTCATCGAAATAACATCAGAGCCCGCACCAGCCTCGCTCATGGCCAATGCGCCTACATGATCGCCAGAAACAAGTTTAGGTAAATATTTTTGTTTTTGCTCTGCGGTGCCGTTCAATCGAATCTGATTCACGCAAAGATTGGAATGGGCGCCATAAGACAGGCTCACGCTAGCCGAGGCTCGCGCTATCTCTTCAATCACAACTGTGTGGGCTAAGTAGCCAAGGCCAACGCCACCAAATTCCTCTTCAACCGTCACACCTAAAACACCAATGTCACCCATAGACTTCCAAAGATGTTCTGGAAAGTCATTACTGCGATCCAGTTCACCAGCAAGTGGTTTGATCTGGTCCTGCGCAAAGCGATGCACATGCTCTTGAAGTGCATGGATATCCTCACCTAGGTCAAAACGCATTGAAGCTGTAAACATAGTCGATCCCTTTATTGAACGCTTGTTCATTTTTTGCAAATTTAAAGACTATTGTCTAGCCTCAGGGCGAGCCCGCTGCTAATAGCCCTAGCCCCGCTCGTTTACATCCAACACCAGCGCCACTCCCTTGCTGATAATTCGAGCTACCATAGAGCAATCTTCGAGTGAGAAAGTCAGGGCAAACGCATATCCATAATACCTTGCAACACACGGTCGCTTGCGGGCATCGGCGTACTGAGCGCATAGGTCGCATAGGTCCAGCTGTCGTATCGGCTGGCAAAGCCGACTTGATCAGAGGCGCCAAACCTACCATATTAGCCAAGATGCTATCGACCACATCCGGATACGCGCGGCACTGTCCAACTGACGCAATTGTGGACGTAAAATAGCCGCACGGAGATTGTCCATGCGGCCGGAAATATTTGGGGTTACCAAACGGATGGCATCAAAAGCCGCTGGCGGTGGCCCTGCCCAGTGTTTTCCATCGACCATATAGCTACCCGACAACAGAATAGCGCGGGCCATAATCTCATCGTCATTACAAATTAAGAGCCCACCCCCAACGGAATTTACGTGATTGTAAGTCTGACAAGAATAGCAACCAATAACCCCTCAACGCCCGGACCAAATATTACCCCATTTGGCACCAATGATATGGGCACAGTCTTCAATGACCAATAAGTTATGAGCCCGTGCCAGTGCCATCAAAGCATCCATATCAACGATATGTCCACGCATGTGTGACAGCATTAACACATCGGCTTGATGGGCTTTGGTAACCAGATCATCGAGATCAATTACTTAGCCCTCTGCGACCCCCACAAAGACAGCTTCCGCTCCTACAGACGCAATCGCCCCCGATACAGGAGCTAATTTGAAAGCATTGGTCAGCACTTTATCACCGGACTTAACTCCAACCACGCGCAAGGCCGCTACCAAAGCATACCCACCTGATGCCACCGCAAGGCGATATTTAGCACCTACTTGGGCGGCAAATTCCTTCCCAAGCATCGCAGCCTCTACCGCCTCACCCTCCGACTCATTATAATGGTGAATCCGTACATGTTGTAGCACGGCTAAAGCCGCAGCAATGCCCTCGTCCAGGATAAGTTCTTGCTGGGTTAAATTACCGATAAATACATCATTCACATTGTAGGTAATGGGCTTGGTGGCTACAAAGGCAATGGTGTTTACAGCGGGATGTCGCAAACTATTAAAAAATTGCTGAACCCCAAATCAAGCAGATGAAAACAGACCCACAAACCATTTCAAATATCACAGATATTTATGATTTGTTATTTCAGCCAATCAGCTGAGCTACCAAATCAGGCAAGTCAGCAAAGTCTTGCAATAAGGCAGCAGGTGCCAGTGAGGCCATATCAGCGCCACTGGGGCCAAAGGTCACCAGCACCGACGGTACACCTGCATTGGACGCAGTGCTGCGATCAGTTATGGTATCCCCAATCAAGCAAGCGCGACTTCGATCCCCACCTGCACGGTCCACTGCCTCCCAAAACGGCGCAGGGTTAGGTTTGCGCACTGGCAAAGTATCTGCACCTACCAATGCATCAAAAACCTCTGTGGCCCCAAGCGCCTTGATCAGCTGGACGGCCAAACTTTCAGGCTTATTAGTACAGATAGAGACCGCAAAGCCTGCAGTACTGAGTGCAGCGACCGCCGCCAAAGCACCGGGATAAAACACAGTTAACGATGCAATATCTTGGCCATAAGCCTGCAATAAAATAGGATATTGACGATCAACCTCCGACATATCCTGCCAGCCAACCCGTTCAAACCCAGCGGTCAACATGGCCCGCCCGCCCCGCAACGCAATTCCACTATCGTTGGGCGCATTCAGAATTTCACCTAAGCCAAGACCTATAAAACACGCATTTGCAGCCTTCAGTAAATCGCCACTAGTGTCTGCAAGCGTGCCATCGAGATCAAAAACAACGCAGGGTTTGAGCATATTATCGCCTCTTTTGTTACGCATTTTGGCAACCAGCATAATTGCACATAAACGCTTGTCGAATTCCCTTATACCCTTAAAAGGACTTAATCGTTTAATAAAGGACTTAGATCCCACTATGAGTATTGCTCTCGTCATCTTAGCCGCTGGAAAAGGCGCGCGGATGCAATCTGATTTACCCAAAGTATTACACGAAATTGCCGGCGCTCCAATGCTAGTACATGCCATGATGGCAGGTCAGTCACTGGCCCCTGAACGCTGTATCATCATCGCAGGTCATGGTGCAGACGCGGTGGCTGGCGTAGCTATAAATCAAAATTCTGACGTAGAAATAATTATCCAATCTGAACAATTAGGCACTGGCCATGCGGTGGATCAAGCCCGAGCGTCCTTGGCTGACTTTGATGGTAATGTCATCGTCCTTTATGGTGACACACCCCTTATTAAGACCGAGACTTTGATAGCATTAAACAATAGTCTCTCCGACTCGGAGCTCTCTGTGCTTGGATTTGAAGCAAAAGATCCCGGTCCCTACGGCCGGCTGATCACGGATCATGACAATTTGCAGCGTATTGTGGAATTCAAAGACGCCTCTGACGCAGAAAAATCAATTACCCTATGTAACAGCGGTGTGATGGCAGTGGCAGGGCCATTACTGTTCAAATTACTTTCAGAAATTGATAATGAAAATTCTTCGGGCGAGTATTACCTAACCGATATTGTGGCTAAAGCCGTAGCCCATGAGGCTCCCTGCAAAGTTGTGCGCTGTTTCGAAACGGAGGCGCTTGGCATCAATAGCAGGGTTGAACTGGCCCAAGCCGAACATACATTTCAAACCCGTCGCAGAAATGAGGCTTTGGAAAACGGTATTACCATGCCCGATCCTAAAAGCGTTCATTTTTCCTACGATACGTTTATTGGCCGTGATTCTATTGTAGAGCAAAACGTGATTTTTGGCCCTGGAGTGACAGTCGAAACTGGGTCACGCATTAGAGCATTTTCGCATTTAGAGGGCGCACATGTCTCTCGCGGCTGCGTGGTGGGTCCATATGCTCGCCTGCGCCCGGGATCAGAGTTAGCCGAGGATGTCAAAATTGGAAATTTTGTTGAGATAAAAGGGAGTCTCTTGGCCGAAGGCTCAAAGGTAAATCACCTCTCGTATATAGGTGATGCAACAGTGGGTGCCCGCGCAAATATTGGAGCTGGCACAGTTACTTGCAACTATGACGGCGTGATGAAACATCATACAATCATCGGTGAAGATGCCTTTATTGGCTCAAATACTATGCTGGTTGCACCAGTGTCCGTGGGTCAAGAGGCCATGACAGCTAGCGGCTCAGTGATTGTCCGCGACGTCCCCAGCGGCGACCTAGCCATCGGCCGCGCCAAGCAAGAAAATAAGACCTGGTTAGCGGTAAAGCTGATGAAAAAATTGCGTGCCCTCAAAGCCACAAAAAAGGAATAACAATATGTGTGGAATAGTCGGGGTATTAGGAAAACACCAGGTGGCCCCAATTTTGGTAGAAGCACTTAAACGTCTGGAATATCGCGGCTATGATAGCGCAGGGATTGCCACGGTAAACAACGGCACTCTGGAACGAAGGCGTGCTGTAGGTAAACTGGTACACCTTTCAGATCTCTTGGTGCATGAGCCCCTAGCCGGAAAGTCCGGTATTGGCCACACACGCTGGGCCACTCATGGCGTCCCCTCTACAAAAATGCTCATCCTATAACCAGTGAAAACAAAGTAGCTGTAGTTCATAATGGTATTGTTGAAAACTTCAAAGAGCTGCGCGAAGAATTGGCGCAATTGGGCCTTTATCATAAGACCGACACTGATACTGAAACCGTAGCACTTTTAGCGCAACATTATCTATCTCAGGGCGATAGCCCGCGTCTGGCTGCTCAAAAAACAGTTGCCCGCTTAGAAGGAGCCTTTGCTTTGGCCTTTCTTTTTCACGGCGAAGAAGACCTAATGATTGCGGCTCGGAAAGGATCACCACTGGCAATCGGTCACGGTGACGGCGAAATGTATGTGGGCTCTGATGCTATCGCATTGGCACCATTAACAGATCGTATCAGCTATATGGATGAGGGGGACTTTGCCGTTCTTACTCGAGACTCTCTCGAAATTACTGATAAAAATAATAAATTAGTCAACCGAGATAAAAAAATTACAATTGATTCAGCCCGTATTGATAAGGCTGGCTACAAGCACTTCATGGCCAAAGAGATTGCCGAGCAGCCTTCGGTACTTACAAACACTCTACAGAACTACATCAGTGCAGATGATAAAAATATTGAGTTGCCTAGCAATGATATTAATTTAGGCAAGATCGAACATTACAATGGTAGCATGTGGGACAGCTTTTTTAGCATGTCACGTTGCTAAATATTGGTTTGAAAAAATTGTCCGGATACCCGTAGAAGTGGATGTGGCATCCGAATTTCGCTATCGTGAGCCACCCGTGACCCCCGGAACCACAGCTATCTTTGTAAGTCAATCAGGCGAAACTGCAGACACTTTGGCAGCGCTTCGCTACATGGCTCTTAAAGGTGCTACAATTTTATCTGTGGTAAATGTGGCAGAAAGCTCAATTGCCAGAGAGAGTGACTTAGTTTTGCCCTCATATGCAGGTATTGAGATTGGTGTGGCTTCCACCAAAGCCTTCACTGCACAACTCACCGTTCTAGCCTTACTGGCCGTCAAAATTGCTCACGCTAAGGGCGTAATAAATGATATTCAGTATCAGGGATATATCACAGATTTAAATTGTATTCCTCGATTGATCAGTCAAGCTTTGAGCATTGATGTAGCCGTACAAAAAGTGGCCCTAAAATTGGCTACAGCGCAAGATATAATTTTTTTGGGAAGGGGTTCGATGTATCCTCTCGCCATGGAAGGCGCATTAAAATTAAAAGAGATCAGCTATATACATGCTGAAGGTTATCCATCTGGAGAGCTAAAACATGGGCCAATTGCGCTAATCGACAAAAAAGTCCCAGTTGTAGTTTTAGCGCCTATGGATGCGTTGTTCGAAAAATCAGTATCCAACATGCAAGAAGTAATGGCCCGCGCGGGCAAGGTTTTACTGCTGTCCTGCCAACAAGGATTAAACGCCGCATCGGATGGAACTTGGGCGACAATCAGTATGCCGGCGGCACCTGAGTTGATCACACCAATAATTTATGCTGTCCCCGCGCAGCTGTTGGCGTATTATACTGCAGTTGCAAAAGGTACTGATGCCGATCAACCTCGCAATTTGGCTAAATCCGTAACTGTGGAATAAATCTTTAAAATATGATAATTATCGACTTAGAATCTGCTAACCGTAGTTCTATCAAATCAAAATCTATGTATAGCAAAAATATAACACCTCTAAGGAAACTATGTCAGCACAGAGGGTGGACGTTTAAGCTCTATTAATACATCTAGGGCCATCAGTATGGTTGCTCGAGAACGACAAGGCCAGTGTACCACTGCCTGACCCTCGTAAACACTAAAAGGCGGAAAATACATGCTACTCGAAGATGCAATTGCTGCTCTGCAAATCCACGAGGTGCCAGGTAAAGCCACTCAGATGCGCGCCCATCACAAGGTTGAACGGGCATACTGGGGCCTCACCAACCCTGTTATAGATAATCAAGCGCGTCTCTGGCGCCAAAAATTACCACTTGACGAGCGTCTACTGTTAGCCGCTGAACTCTGGGACTGCAACGCCCATGAAGCGCGGATTTGTGCTGCTAAACTATTGACCCAGGCCCGCATTCGCCCAGACGATATCGAGGCATGGACACTAATCCAATCTTGGTTACCTGACGTAGATTGTCCTGTAATCTCTGATCATCTTTGCTCAGCCGGCCATCGGAGATTAAATTCTGATCCATCACGGATTCAAAATGTTGAAGCGTGGACGCAAAGCCTGCATGTCTGGTCTCGTTGTGCGGCACTCACTATCACATTACCGTGGACTAAACACCGCAACCCAAAGCCACATAACTTAGCCATTCGCGAGCAAGCTCTAGGTTGGGCTGCGCGCTATACCGAAGATCAGAATACAGTCATACAAAAAGCCGTAGGGTCTTGGGTGTTTGAACTATCCCGCAAGGATCCAGAACGAGCAGCCATATTTTTGGCGGAACATGGTACTAAAATGCGAAGTTTTGCTCGTAAAGACGCGAGCCGTCTGCTGCCATAGGACCTTTAACACAAAGCTTTAACTACAACTAAATCCTATCTTCAGGTATAATATGCGATGCGCTGTTAGCTATGGCCAAATACCGAACAGAGTAAGTACGCCAACGGAATATATTTGGGGTCTCTTTGCCCGCTGAGAGCCAGCCGATACCCATTAAAGGCGTATCATATGAACCGATTTTCTGGTCTTATAATAAGCTACAGCAGAAGAAATATAGGCCGATCTCGCTAGATGCCCACGGCACTATGAAGGTCTAGCTAGCAGCGCGAATTACTTGAGACCCAATAAAAAATTAAATACTCTGAGTTTTGTAAATTATGCCTTTGATACCTTGAAATATTAGGCTTTACTAACAAATTGATTGGAACAAACTTACATTATCCCAGTGCGGCCAAGGCAGGGAATTGTTCCAAAATCCACCAACTAAAGCGCGTGAATTGTCCTGTGACCATCATTAAGCCCACAGTCCATAGCAGCAAACCCATTGTCCGTTCAATCCGTTGCATATGTCGCTTCATCCATCTCATGATCCCCTTTAATGAAGGAAAAAATATCGCAACCAAAATAAAGGGGATACCTAAGCCTGCAGCATAGATGGTCAACAAAATCACTCCTTTAGCTGGGTTTGCGGTATCTGCAGCCAATGCGAGGATCGCCCCTAAGATTGGGCCTAAACAGGGTGTCCAGCCAAAAGCAAAGGCCAATCCTAAGATAAAGGCACCAAAGGCGGACCCACCTCGATCACCACCATCGATGCGAGCTTCACGGTCAAAGATACCAATCCGTATTAAACCCAAAAAATGTGCACCAAAAACCATGACCATCAAACCGGACCCGGTCACAAACCAATCTTGATTAGACAAAAATAACCGTCCCAAACTGGAAGCGGTAAACCCCAGCAATATAAACACGGTCGAAAGACCTAAAACAAAGAATAAAGATGCTAAAACCGTACGCCGACGCGCTTGGGCAGTTGAATTCATCTCATCCATACTCACTCCGCCCATATAGGCGAGATAGGGTGGAACAATGGGCAGCACGCAGGGGCTGGCAAAGCTAATCAGCCCACCTATCAGGGCAACAACCATTGCAGGCAGCAAACTTGCATCCCATAAATCAATTCCAAACATCAAAGGCACCTTTTGGCTATTTATACCCTCCTTAGGCTATTACGTGCCTGCGGTCATCCACAAGGTCATCATATCTATGTGGACAAAGTGAAACATCCCCCCTAAGTCAATTAGAATGGATTGGGACGAAGAACTAGATACGATTGGGCTACTTTGTCCACTGCCAGTGCTGAAGGCGCGCAAGCGTTTGATGTCCATGGCTAATGGTACTGTTCTGCATATGCGCGCCGATGATCCGGCTTCCATCATTGATGTACCGCATTTCTGTATTGATGCTGGTCACGATCTCTTGGCGCAAAATTCTAAAAATGGGCAACTGAGTTTTTTAATCCGCAAACAGGGTTGAAAACACTTTATTAAACGGAATTCTTGTTACCAAAGGCCCTCTTTTCAGAGGGCCTTTTCAGTTTTTGATCTACTAAGGTCAACCGCGTGACCACCAGCCACGCTTTTTTGGCACTACAGGTTGATTAGGCTCTGGCGCAGGTTCCACCTTCACCACGGCAACTGCATCCACCACAGGCTCAGCAACTACAGTCGCATTTATGGCCTCAACTACAACCGCTGCAGTCTTTTTAACTGCTGGTTTTCTGACGCGTTTCGTTTTTGGCTTAGCTACAGCTTCTAATGTTTCGACTGCGGCTGGGGCAGTAGCTTCAATCGGGACTTCAATCATAGGCTCATTAGAAGCCAAAGCCACTTCTTCGCCCTCCCGTTGTGCTTTTGTTTTACGGGGTTTGCGTACACGTTTAGGTTTTTCAGTAGAGATCTCAGCAGGGGTTACAGTTTCAATAGATGCTTCCAAGGACGTATCAGCAACCGTTTCAGAAGTAGCTATCGCCAAAGGGGTGAGAACCTCAACAGCAGTATCATTCTCAGATACAGCAACTTTGGCCTTAGATCCGCCACGGGTCCGGCGACGGCGTTTTGGCTTTTCTTCGTCATTCATAGCTTCGGCAGCAGCATCAAGTAAAACTGCTGGAACGTCGTCAGGCACGACATTATTAGCTCCATTTTCAGTCAAACCCTCATTGTTTTCTGCATCGCTTCCACCACGCCGGCGACGACGCCTACGACGCCGTTTTTTAGGCACCTCATCTTCTGCTATTGTTTCTACAGTATCAGCCACATCATCCTCTGGTACCTGCTCATCAATCTCTTCCATCAAAGAAATGTCAACCGAACTTACAGTGGCAGAGGCCACAGGTACTAAACGCGTCGCGGTCTTAAACTTTTCGACGACATAGTCAGGACTAATTAGGAATGGATCCGCTTCAATGCGCACAGCCATCCCGTAGCGTTGCTCAATTTGGCCGATATGCTCTCGTTTTTGGTTTATCAAAAAGTTTGCTATACTGATAGGAGCTTTGATTAAAACCTCTTTAGACAGAGATCTACCGCCCTCTTCTTCTAACTCACGCAGGATGGTAAGCCCCAGACTGTCTTGCGACCGTATAAGACCAGTACCGTGACAATGGCTACAAGGCTGAGTGCTGGCTTCCAGCATGCCTGGGCGCAAACGCTGACGGCTCATTTCCATTAGGCCAAATCCACTTATCCGACCCACTTGAATGCGGGCGCGGTCTGTTTGCAACTTTTCCTTCATCCGTTTTTCAACAGCGGTATTGTTGCCGCGCTCTTCCATGTCAATAAAGTCAATCACAATCAAGCCGGCCAAATCTCGCAGCCGCACTTGACGCGCCACTTCGTCCGCAGCTTCAAGGTTCGTTGTCAATGCGGTTTTTTCAATACTTCCTTCTTTGGTTGCGCGGCCAGAGTTGACATCGATAGCTACTAGAGCCTCGGTGATCCCAATGACTAAATAACCACCAGATTTTAACTGTACGGTTGGATTGAACATCCCATCCATGAAGGATTCAACTTGAAAACGAGCAAACAACGGCACAGTATCAACGTAATGTTTAACATTTTTGGCGTGTGACGGCATAATCATTTTCATTGTGTCTTTAGCGTTACGATAGCCGTCAATACCTTCAACCAAAATTTCGTCAATGTCGCGGTTGTACAAATCGCGAATGGATCGTTTGATCAAATCGCCTTCTTCGTAAATAGCCGCAGGTGCCGATGATTTCAGAGTCAAGGCCCGGATTTGCTCCCACATACGTTGCAAATATTCATAATCACGTTTGATTTCAGTTTTTGTTCGTTTTGCACCAGCAGTACGCACAATCAGCCCAATACCATTGATATCAACTGTTTCACTTGCAATTTCTTTAAGTTTTTTGCGATCAACTACATTGGTTATCTTACGGCTGATGCCTCCACCACGAGCAGTATTTGGCATCAAGACACAGTAACGACCAGCCAGTGACAGGTAAGTTGTGAGGGCAGCACCCTTATTCCCACGCTCTTCTTTTACGACTTGTATAAGCATGATCTGACGTACTTTGATAACTTCTTGTATTTTGTATCTTTTAGACCTGAATTGCGCACTGGGCGAACCTCGTCACTGTCATCTTCTTGAGCAACAGATTCAATCCCATCATCATCCTCACTATCGGCATCTTCATCCACGTTATCGTCAACTTCTACTGTATCTTGCGTTGCATCCCCGCTGACAGCTTTGTTAGCAGGTATAACTTCAAAGCTAGCATCCACAGATACAAAAGTTTCTGGCACATTTGGCTCTGACACTTGAATATCTTGAACATTTATTTCAGCTACCTGAGTATCATCATCACTTAAATCAATGGTTTCCATACCGTCGACTGCGACAACATCACGTATCACTAAAGGATCAGAATTACTTTGCGTGGCGGGTTTAGCCCTACGTCGACGATTGCGTTTTGGTTTTTGCTCTTCACGTTCCACCTCAGCCGCTAACGATTCAGCATAGGCTTTCTCCTCAGCTAAAAGTGCTTCACGATCAGCAACAGGGATCTGGTAATAATCAGGATGAATCTCCGAAAATGCCAAAAAACCATGTCGATTTCCACCGTAGTCAATAAATGCGGCCTGTAACGACGGTTCAACCCGCGTGATTTTCGCTAAATATATGTTACCGGCTATCTGCCGTTTATTTTGTGACTCAAAGTCAAATTCCTCAACTTTGTTTCCGTCGACCACAACAACACGGGTTTCTTCCGAGTGCGTGGCATCGATAAGCATCTTTTTTGCCATTATGTCCACTTGCATCGTTCAGCAAGCCTCCTGAAAGAAAGCTAAAACCGAATGGATGTCTATTAAGGGCGAGACACGCAACATGGGGGCGGCTCGGTGGCCTGCCTTCATCCAATGCTATGGCGTGAGCCTGTGTCATCGCGTTTATATCTCCGACAGAATTATTTCTGCCCGTTATCAACCCCAAATCTCCGAGTTTTCCAAAGATCTAAGTCATCACAATTGGCCCCTAAGGACCATTTTCCGTCACATCCGGCCACTTTCACTAAAGTTACAAAAAGACTGCTAAAAAAACCATTCGCCTAAGGTATCTTTCAACCATAGGTATTTGGTTACAATAAAGGTGAAGCGGGGGGGAAGACAATGGCTAAATGCACATGGCCTCGAAATCTCTTGATAACAACGGAAACTAATTATGATCCCACATAATTTGATCGCGAGAGACCGTACTTAGCCATTTTTTCGTTTAATGTCCTTCTAGGAAGTGACAGCTCAGCCATTACAGATTGTATGGAGCCTTTGTGTCTTCTCATAGTGTTATCTATTAGCATCCTTTCAAACGCCTCAACATATTCTTTCAGTGGCTTACCCTCAGTGGTCATAGCTGGGCGATCATCATCACCTTCAGCCATCAGTAACGATGTGATTGTACCAGCACCACGACGGCTTTGTAGCACAGCCCGTTCAGCCACATTGATCAACTGGCGAACATTGCCTGGCCAAGGCGCTTGCAGCAATTGGGCAGCTTCTTGCGCAGTAACCACCGGATTATTACAGCCGTATTCTTCTGCAAATTGTTCGCCGTAGCGAGTAAAGAGCGTTAGGATATCCTCACCACGGCTGCGGAGTGGTGGCAATTCAATTCTAAGAGTAGCCAAACGATAGTACAAATCAGAGCGTAGAACATTTTCACAGGTTTTACCCTGCTCTTGCAGATTACAAATTGCTATAATGCGAGTCTCAGACGGATCACCTTGCGCATTTATGGCTTTCAACAGCCTTGACTGTACCTGAGCACTAAGTGCCTCAATATCTTCCAAAACCAAGGTGCCACCACGCGCGGCCTCCATAACTGGGATACGGTCTTCTTCACCTGCAGGGCCAAACAGGCGGCGCAATAAAGTTCCTTCTTCCTCACCAGCACAAGAAAACAAAATGAATTTTTTTCGTGCCCTCGCTGAGACCGCATGCAATGCGTGAGCGACGAGGGTTTTACCAGTACCAGTCTCACCCTCAATTAACACATGACCTTCGGCTTGCCCCAAATCTAGTATATCCTCGCGAAGTCGATCCATCTCCTCAGTTGCACCAATCAGCTTTTCCATTATTGAGCTGCCGGCCGATAACTCGCGGCGCAACTGGCGATTATCTAATATCAAACGGCGGGTGCGCGTGGCTTTTTTTGCCAATTCGGTCATTGTATCAGGGTTGAAGGGTTTTTCCAGAAAATCAAAGGCGCCCAACCGCATCGCTTCTACAGCCATAGGCACATCACCATGACCTGTGATCATGATCACAGGAAGACTACTATCTATACTTTTTATTTTTTTGAGAAATTGCATCCCGTCAATGCCTGGCATTTTGATATCAGTGACAATGATCCCTGGATAGTCAGCGCTAAGGTTTTTGAGAGCTTCACCAGCAGTAGCAAATGTTTCAGTCTCAAAACCCGACAAGGCCAGCCATTGGCCAATTGACTGGCGCATATCTTGTTCATCGTCTACAATTGCAATCTTCATAGCCTGCGCCATAGTTAGTCCTCGTTGTTATTATTTTTTAAAATTGGAAGAGTGACCTCAAAAACAGCACCTGATGTTTCACTGTTACGTGCCACAAGCCGACCACCCAAATCTGTAACAATGCCAGACGAAATGGCCAGCCCCAAACCCACACCATCACCAGGTTTTTTGGTAGTGAAAAACGGTTCAAACAAATCATCAAAATCCAAAATACCATCACCATTGTCGCGCACTGCCAGAGTGGCAGTTTCACCACCAAGCAACAGCAGTTCAATCTCGGGCGCAGTCACAGTCGATGTAGCATCCAATGCATTTCGCAAAAGGTTCACCACAACTTGTTCCAAGCGCAATTGATCACCCAGAATCATCACGGGATCACTAGGAAAGGTTTTGGACAGCGATATTTGACGCAATTTCAACTGTGGCTCCATTATTTCTAAAGCGCCATTTAATGCTAAGCGGACATCGACAGGTACTAAATCCTCCCCCCCCTTACGTGCATAAGATTTCAGCTGCCGCGTTATCGCACTCATACGGCCAATAAGATCGTCAATCCTTTGAAAAGAACTTAGAGCCTCATCCAAACGCTTGCGTTGCAACAACAGTTTAGCACCAGCCAAATATGTCTTCATAGCTGCAAGCGGTTGATTTAGCTCATGACTCACGGCTGCAGACATCTCCCCCAAAGCCGCTAGCTTGGACGATTGAGCCAAGGTTTGCTCTGCTACTTGCAAGTTTTTTTCAATTTTTTGGCGCTCAGAAATTTCGCGCTTCAGACGAATGTTGAGTTGCCGTAAATCATCCGACTCTTGTTGAAAGAATAAGGCTCGGGTCAAAGTCTGACGGGACAACTGATAAAAGGTCAAAGCAAGAAATATTGAAAACCCCATGATTTCTAAAGCTAATACAGCATTCACCCGCTGCCTGATTCCGCCATAGGTAGTAAACAATACCATGTTCCAGCCACGAAACGGGACCAGCAATTCTTGGCGCATAACTGCCTTGCCTTGCACGTATACATCCGCCAGTAAAACGGTCCAATCTTGTGTAGCTTGAATTGCTCGCTCAATGGCACTCGGGGCAGACCGGCGCGCAAGAGCTTCCTGCTCAGGCAGCCCAACCCAAGATTTTTCTGTAGCGAGTAAAATTGGACCCTGTGGTGAGGAGACAATCACCGCATCAGAGATCCCTGCCCAAGCCGATTGAAACTTGCGCAGATCCACCTCTACGACGATAACACCGAGCAAATTATTATTAGCTACCACCTGACGCGAATATGCAAAGTCATAGCCCCCGATAGCCTGCTTATGAGTGGTGAATACTGTTTGGCTGGCACGAACAGCATCAACAAAATGTGGTAAATTACGTTGCGTTTCGCCTAAGCGACTGCGGTCTGTAGCCGCCACCACTCGACCATCTGCATCGAGCAACAAAATCGCAGCCGCGCCAATTTCATCAACAAATGATAGTAATCTCTGGCTAGTGAGCTGATAATCCTTGGAACTTAAGGCACCAATCAACTCGGCATCACTTGCCAGCAATCTTGGCACAATGGAATTGCGCTGCAACTCGCTGACCATATTACCAGAATAAAGCGCAAGCCGAAGTTGCGCCCGTTGCAGCGTAGATTGAGTGAAGCGCGCGGTGAGTAGGTGGTTGGTAATATAAACTGTGCCCACCGCCAACATAAAAATTGTCAGTAAAGCAAAGCGCACCCGCCAAGACAGGTTAGCAACACGCGGGGCTATTGCATCAGATTGATTAGTTACAGCAGACATAATAACAGAGTTAAGGTGCCCAAAGGCGTCAGACAAGCATGCTACCTATGCGGTGATGGTTTGGCCCACTAACGCGCGGAAAAGCGCCTGCCCGTCAGTTGAACCCATTTCTGACTCCATCGCTCGTTCTGGATGCGGCATCATACCCAAAACTCGGCGGTTGGACGACAATACACCAGCAATAGCATCAGAAGAGCCGTTCGGATTGTCACTATAGCTAAATGCCACTCTGCCTTCATCGCGCAGCGTTGCAAGCTCAGACTCAGTAGCAAAATAATTACCATCATGATGGGCGATTGGCACTCGAATTTCGGTCCCTTGTCCATAGCCAGAAGTGAAGACACTATCCTCTGTTTCAACAGTTAAATGAACAGTTTTACACAAAAAACTTAGACCAGAGTTGCGCATCAAGGCGCCTGGAACCAGCCCAGTTTCGGTAAGCACTTGAAAGCCATTGCAAACCCCTAACACATAGCCGCCCCGGTTAGCATGATCGACCACCGACCGGCATATTGGCGATTGGGCCGCAATCGCACCACAGCGCAAATAATCACCAAAAGAGAACCCACCAGGAATTACGACTAAGTCTAAGTTTATAGGTAAATCAACATCTTTGTGCCAAATTGTGGTCACATCTGCACCAGTTTTACGGAGTGCCACAACCATATCACGATCACAATTAGATCCAGGGAAAACAACAACAGCTGCGCGCATCACAGAATTTCCAATGTATAGCTTTCGATCACTGCATTGACCAACAAGCGGTTGCACATCTCATCAACCTGCGCAGTATCAGTGCCATCAGCCAAATCCAGTTCAATCACCTTCCCTTGCCGCACCCCATTAACGCCCGAAAAACCCAGACCACGAAGGGCAAATTTAACTGCCTCTCCCTGTGGATCCAGAACACCTTTTTTTAGCATCACAGTGACGATAGCTTTCATAGTATTGTCCTTAGAGTCAGTTGATCAAAGTCGGCTTGGTAATTGGAGTTGGATTTTCAGGCAAAACGCCCAACCGGCGAGCCACTTCCGCATAGGCATCCGTAAGGCTGCCCAAATCACGACGGAACACGTCTTTGTCCAGCTTCTCACCAGTTTTAAGATCCCACAAACGACAGCTGTCCGGGCTGATCTCATCGGCAATTATCAATCGCTGATAATCGCCTTCAAACACCCGGCCAATTTCAATTTTGAAATCCACAACACGAATTCCAACCACCATACATAACGCCAGAAAGAAAATCATTCACCCGCAAAGCCAATGCCAGCATATCATCCAAATCTTGCTGACTAGCCCAATTAAAAGCGATAATATGCTCTTCTGAGACCAGAGGATCACCTAAAGCGTCATCCTTAAGGCAAAACTCAACGATGGGCCTTGGCAAGGCTGTGCCCTCTTCAATACCCAAACGTTTGGACATGGTACCGGCTGCATAGTTGCGCACAATCACTTCTAAAGGCACAATTTCTACCGCCTTGATCAACTGTTCACGCATGTTAAGTCGTTTAATGAAATGGGTGGGGACACCTAAAGTATTTAGTCCAGTCATGAAAAACTCAGACAGACGGTTGTTCAACACTCCCTTGCCTTCAATTATGTCTTTTTTCTCCGCATTGAAGGCAGTAGCGTCATCTTTAAAGTATTGTACAAGCGTTCCCGGCTCTGGACCTTCATATAGGATCTTTGCTTTGCCTTCATAAACTAATTTGCGACGTGCCATTCAGTTCTCCAGTAATGATTGCGTCTTATTGCAATGAGAGCCTTTCGGCAAGCATGCAAGGCAATACATTGCCAGCTGTATTTACTTAACTGTCCTCTCTTCTGTTTGGAGCCATGCATCGCACCCAAAACAATGACCATTATTGCGCGGCCCTAAACAATTTGTATTTAATTCATGAACTTTATGATGGAAATGGATTTTGCTAATGCCATTATTTGTGCGAGATTAAGTGACGCTGTAAACAATAAGGTGATACTGTGGGTCTTACATCAACCAACCAACTACAAGTATTTCTTGAAAAGCGAGACTGGGTTTTGGCCGATGGCGCTACAGGTACAAACCTCTTTAATATGGGTCTGCCCTCAGGTAACGCGCCTGAGCTATGGAACAAAACAGCACCTGAAAAAATCAAGGCGTTATACAAAAGCAGTGTCGAAGCGGGATCAGATCTTTTTCTGACCAATTCCTTCGGAGGCAACCGATCACGGCTCAAATTGCACGGAGCGGAGACATACGCCACCGAACTGTCGCGTATTTCCGCAGAAATTGGCCGTGAGGTGGCGGATGCGTCTGGTCGAAATGTGATCGTTGCAGGCTGCGTAGGACCCACAGGCGAAATCATGCAGCCAATGGGCCCACTTTCTTATGCGGTTGCCGTGGAAATTTTTCATGAACAGGCCGAAGGCCTTAAGGCTGGCGGTGCCGATATCGCTTGGGTGGAGACTATTTCCTTTGGAGATGAATACCGGGCGGCTGCCGAAGCCTTTGCCCTGGCAGATATTGCATGGGTGGGCACAATGAGCTTTGATACCGCAGGCCGCACCATGATGGGTATAACCGCGCCTGATTTGGTCAAGCTGCTAGCAAAGATCCCAAACAAGCCGTTAGCTTTCGGCGCAAACTGTGGTGTCGGTGCCGCTGACCTACTGCGCACAGTGCTAGGGTTTTCAGCAACGGGTACATCAGTTCCAATTGTTGCCAAGGGCAACGCAGGCATTCCAAAATATCATGATGGCCACATTCATTACGATGGCACACCTGAACTAATGGCCAACTATGCCACTCTGGCACGTGACTGTGGCGCAACAATAATTGGTGGCTGCTGTGGAACCACTTCAGATCACCTTAGGGCGATGCGTACTGCCTTGGAAAACCATGTGCCGCAAGAACGCCCCTCGCTTAAAACTATCAAGTCCGCATTGGGCGGCTTTTCATCTGAAAGTGATGGTACTGACGGAAAATTTCCAACCCGTGAGCGGCAAAGCCGGCGGCGGCGCACTACATAATGTCAATGAACCTATCGTTCGCGTTCCAGACATAAACTTTGGCATTAAGATACAAACCTTCAGGATAGTTTAGAAAAAAGTCGGTTGCGAAGGTCTTGGTGTCGCAATCGGTTAAGACCCAAAGCCAAAACCAACCCCATACGGGAAGTACGAAACCCATTAAAAGGCGTTGGCGCATGTCTGACCAAGAAGACGATATCATACTGTCTGAATTGAACGACGAAGATCTAGTGGCACAGATGTTTGATGACCTCTACGATGGCTTAAAAGAAGAAATCGAAGAATCCGTTAATATTCTATTGGAACGCGATTGGGCGCCGTATCGGGTTCTGACCGAGGCTTTGGTTGGCGGCATGACTATTGTAGGCAATGACTTCCGGGATGGTATTTTGTTTGTGCCCGAAGTTTTGCTTGCAGCAAATGCAATGAAGGGTGGCATGGCTATCCTAAAACCCCTGTTAATAGCAACCGGCGCACCGCGAGTTGGAAAAATGGTTATAGGCACCGTGAAGGGTGATATTCATGACATCGGCAAAAATCTGGTTGGCATGATGATGGAGGGTGCCGGCTTTGAGGTTGTGGATCTTGGTATCAACAACTCAGTCGACTCGTATCTGGAGGCCATTGAAAAAGAGGGCCCTGACATCCTTGGCATGTCAGCACTTTTGACAACGACAATGCCATATATGAAAGTTGTGATTGATACGCTGGTCGAAAAAGGCATGCGTGATGATTATACTGTTTTAGTGGGCGGAGCGCCCTTGAACGAAGAGTTTGGCAAAGCAATTGGCGCAGACGCCTATTGTCGCGATGCAGCTGTCGCTGTTGAAACTGCCAAAGAGTTTATGGCGCGAAAGCACAACCGCATGGCCGCTAGCGCTTAAATCATCTGCATAGATGGTTTGTCGTGGCCCTAACTGCTATGTTTGGGCAACTTTTGTAACTGTCATTGGAATCCCAACCTATGAGCCAGACGCCAGAGCCTTTCACAGACGAACAACTCTCAGTTGATGGTCTGGAACTACGGGATCACGGACGGGTACTTTTAATTGCCTGCGGCGCTCTAGCGCGTGAGGTGTTAGCACAGATCAAGGCCAATGGCTGGATCCATGTGGATCTAAAATGCTTGCCGGCAATCTACCACAATGAACCGAATAAAATAGTTCCAGCCGTTAAGGCACTAATCGAAAAATACCAATCCGAATATGCTGAGATCTTCATCATATATGCCGATTGTGGAACCGGTGGCCGGTTGCAGAATCTATGCGATGATATGGGTGTGTCGATGATCTCCGGCCCACATTGTTATAGTTTCTATGAGGGTAATACTATTTTTGAAGCGCGCGAAGAGCTCACCTGCTTTTACCTCACAGACTTTCTAGTACGCCAGTTTGATGCGTTTTTTTGGCGCCCTATGGGCTTAGATCGCCACCCGCAGCTTCTGCAAATGTATTTTGGAAATTACACAACGCTAGTATATCAAGCTCAAACCCAAGACCCACTACTCGAGGAAAAAGCGAAAGATTGTGCCCGACGCATGAAATTGATCTATGAATATCGCTTTACGGGATTTGGAGATCTGGCAGTGGCGCTCGATGCGATGGTAGAGCAAACTTAAGCCACAGCAGCTGTTTCAATGACCCGCGTCACCATGGCACGCAAGCCGTTTGAGCGCTGTGAGGAAAGATGTTCATTCAAACCTAAACGCCCTAGTTCGGACACCACATCAACCTTATCAATTTCTGCAACCTCCAAACCGGAATATAGGGTGATCAACACCGCTATTAGTCCCCGTACTATGATGGCATCACTTTCACCTACGAATGTCAGAACACCGCCCTCAATGGTAATATGTAGCCAGACTTGCGAAGCGCAGCCGTCCACCTTGGTAGCGGGCACTTTAAGAGCTTCTGGCATGTCAGGCAAAGCTTTACCTAAATCAATCACATGCCTGTAGCGATCTTCCCAGTCGTCGAGAAGATTCAAAAGTTTCAACGAGATCTTCAAAATCAGCTTGCGCCATCGGTTTCTCCTATAACTTTTATGAGTTAGTCCGGAATTAAGGGAGGTCCATAGATTGCTGGTCTTAAAGCTCGAACAATTTAACTTTGTTACCCTTAACAGCCAAACCTACCTTACCTTCGCAAAGACGCAAAGCATCAGCCCCGAATACGTCCATCCGCCAGCCTTTTAAAGACGGCAAGTCGCGCTGACCTGCGGCCAATGCGTCCAATTCAGAGGTATTAGCAATCATCTTTTGCGCCACATCTGAGCGTTCGGATTTGGCTTTCAAAAGCACACGCAGCAGATCGGCTAAAGCTGGATTAACCTGCAACTTGTCATTTGTTTTTGGCAACTTCGGGTAGGTTTCTGGGTCCATAGCGTTCACCAGTGTTATCGCATTCATAATTCCATCAGCAATCTCACCCTTACGCGCTTCGCGCAGTAACAGACGAGATTTGCTCAAATCCTCATATGTTGTGGGTTTAGTCGAAGCAAGTTCAACCATTGCATCATCTTTGTATACGCGATTTCGTGGAATATTACGGGTTTGCGCATAAACTTCGCGAAAGGCAGCCAATTCGCGAACATAAGCCAAAAACTTGTTGGAACTTGTTCGTGTTTTGATCCGACGCCAAGCCTCTGAGGGCACAACATCGTAAATTACTGGGTCAGTAAGTGATTGAGTTTCCTCGACAACCCAGGCTTCGCGTCCTGTTTGCTCCAATTCGCCCTTTAAAAACAAATAAACGCCACGTAGGTGGGTTACATCTTCAATGGCATATTTCTGTTGAGCATCGGTGAGCGGCCGGCGTGACCAATCTGTGAAGCGTGATGACTTATCCACCTGCTCTTTCACAATTTTACGAACCAAAGTTTCATAGCCAACCTGTTCACCGAACCCACAGACCATAGCTGCGATCTGAGTATCGAACAATGGCGTGGGGAAAACTTTAGCATCGTTCCAAAAAATTTCTAAATCCTGACGCGCAGCGTGAAATACCTTAACCACAGAGGTATCCCGAAACAACCGATATAGAGGTTCCAACGACATTTCTGGTGACAATGGATCCACCAAAACAGCATCGTCCACCCGATCGCCTGGGACTGCTATTTGTAACAGACACAATTTAGAATAATATGTCCGCTCGCGTAAAAACTCTGTGTCAATCGTCACAAAGGGATACATTTGCGCCATGGTGCAAAATGCATCCAGCTCGGCTTCGGTGGTGAGAGTCTTCATGCGTATTCCGACTGTTTGAGTTTATTTGGGGCACGTTATGGCTAAAAAATCTTAAAAAGAAAGACATCGCTGTCCAGATCAAGATTGTAATTCAAAACGGGTAAGGAAGTCTCGCAAAACAATTGGATATAACCGATGTTCTTGTATCAAGGTACGAGCAGCAAGGTCGTCTGCAGTATCACCGGGCAAGATAGCCACACGGCTTTGTCCAAGAATCGGTCCAGCGTCTAAGGCGGGCACCACTTCATGCACAGTACATCCAGCTTCCGTATCGCCAGCATCTAACGCACGCTGATAGGTATTGAGGCCCTGATATTTTGGCAGTAGTGACGGATGAATATTCAAAATTCGTCTGTGCCATGCACTTACAAATTCCTCACCTAAAATGCGCATAAAACCCGCCAAACAGACCACATCAATTTCATGGGCAGACAATACGGCTTGCAGCGCGGCCTCAAAAGCAGATCTATTACTATGGTAAAGCCTATAATCAACAACCTCAGTGAAAACGCCCATGGCTTTAGCCTTGACCAAGCCCCCGGCGTCTGGATTGCTAGATACAACTAAACTCAAACGTCCCGGATGTGGTTGTTCCATATCCGCAAGCAAGTTCAGCATATTACTTCCCCCGCCGGAAATCAGGATTGCAACGTTTAAAATGATAGCTGTCCCGAGTACTGAACGCCTTGACCTTTGATCACTTCGCCCATGCGCACGGGCTCCACATCGTGAGCAATAAGTACTGATTCAACGGCAGCGATCTGATCCTGCGCCACAGCCAAGATCATACCAATCCCACAGTTAAATGTTTTCAGCATCTCATGCTCCGAAATACCGCCAGCCTTAGACAACCAAGCCATAATCGGCAAGGTTGGGATAGTAGACAGATCAATTGAAGCGGCCAAATCATCAGTAAAAATCCGTGGTAGGTTTTCTGTCAATCCTCCACCAGTGATATGAGCCATGGCATGAACTCCACCGACCTTTAGAGCAGCCAGACATGCCGTTACATAAAGTGCGGTCGGCGTCAGAAGCACCTTCCCTAGACTGCCAACACCGAAGGGTGCGGGGCTGTCCCAATTAAGACCTTGGTCTGCAACGATACTTCGTACCAATGAAAAACCATTCGAATGCACACCACTGGAAGGCAAGCCTATCAAAACATCTCCTACAGCTACACCAGACGGCAAATCCATGCCGCGTTCCATAGCACCAACTGCAAAACCAGCCAAATCAAAATCATCCTTGGCATACATGCCCGGCATTTCGGCGGTTTCGCCTCCGATTAAAGCACATCTCGACAAGCGGCAGCCATCGGCAATGCCTTCAATAACCTGAGCAGCCTGCTCCACATCCAGCTTGCCAGTTGCAAAATAATCTAGGAAAAATAACGGCTCCGCCCCTTGGCAAATCAAATCATTAACGCACATCGCAACAAGATCAATGCCCACCGTAGACACGTCGCCCGTATCAATCGCCAAACGCAATTTGGTGCCCACCCCATCAGTGGCTCCTACGAGGATAGGATCAGAAAACCCAGCGGCCTTCGGATCAAACATTGCTCCAAAGCCACCTAGGCCAGTCATTGAGCCGGTCCTTTGTGTCGATTTACTTGCAGGCTTAATTCGCTCCACCAGCTCATTGCCTGCATCAATATCAACGCCAGCCTGCGCATATGTTAAACCTTGGGTCATTTGGGCACCATTATTTTCCGAATTTCCGTTCCGATATCAGTCTCTAACGAAAGTGTCCATTAAGCCCGCTTGACCCCCGAGCATTCTCTGCTAATCAGTGCGCAGGGGGCCCGTAGCTCAGCTGGTTAGAGCAGTCCGCTCATAACGGATTGGTCGCAGGTTCGAGTCCTGCCGGGCCTACCAAATATCTATACAGCAATATTTAGGGTTTATAATATATTTCTGATGAAGCTTTTGGGATAGTTTGATGATTTTGGTTCGGCCTTTGCGTCAATTTGCCGTGAATTCGCAGAGTCGGCCATGTCGCGGCAATCAAACGTCTCACAGTATTTTTGCGCCATCGCCAAAGTAACGTGACCTCTTACAGCCATAGTACAGCCATAATTTCGTGAGGTGTGTCATTTGTCTCTACAATGCGTCGGCAAATTTCTTTGCGTAAACCATGCGATGAGCACAACTGCAATCCGGCCATGTCGCACCACTTGCGCATCGTCGCTACCAAGCCATTATACGACCGTGCTTTATTCTGGACCCTCTCACGGTAGGTAGATGTAACAGGCAGAGCCGCCAGTGCGGTCGCCAAGCCAAGATGGATCGAAAAACTGATTAGAATCTCACTTGAATTCCCTTTAGTCTTTGGCAGCGATATTCTATCCGTCCATCTTTGTCGTTAGCTGGGTGTTATCAAACTAATGTCAGCGAGCAGAAAAATACCAGAAATGCGAAAGCCTAGAATGCACGCATAATACATCACTGCCAATCGGATAATTCCGGGAGGTGTTTTTAAGTATTTGAAAGGAGAACATGTTGTCATTTAGCAAATAGGGATCAGCAGAAAAACCGTCAAGTTAGTCTAACAAAACCCTGTATTCATCCATGCACCCTAATTTTTACAAGTACAAAAGCTATGCCTCAAAGTTGCATTGGATGATAATCAATATGCTTAGATAAGCCTAAAGGGGTAATCTTACTTCTACAGACAAACCGCCCAATTCGGCACAATCATTTAAAATTAAAGAACCACCATGAGACTTGGCGACATCGGCTGCTATAGCCAAGCCAAGGCCTACACCACTACCATGACTTTGACCGCGCGCAGCTTCAAGCCTTACAAACGGCTTGATGGCCAGATCACGTTGATCAGCGGGAATTCCAGGACCATTATCTGACACAAAAATACTGATACCTTGAGACTCAAATCTAATCAAAATCTGCACACGGTCCGCATAGCGCAGGGCATTAGTTAATAAATTCTCTAAAGCCCGGGCAATTGGAACTTGGCGTAGGGCAAGAAGACGGGGGCTGCCGACAACCCGGGGCTTCACAGAGGGGGAAAGCCGCAGCCCCAATTCTGTCAAAAGGTCCACAAGATCTACATCAGCCACAGGATCCGCCGCCGAATCCCGCGCGTAGTTAAGAAAAGAATCCACCATCAATCGCATTGAATCTACGTCTTTTTTGAGGTCTTGCACCTCAGGCCCATCCAAAAGTTCTAGCCCCAATTGTAGCCGCGTGATGGGGGTACGCAAATCATGGCTGACTCCGCTAAGCATCATTGTCCGCTGTTCTATTTGTCGCTCAATTCGATCGCGCATATCTAAAAAAGCATACCCAGCCGCCCGGACTTCGATGGCGCCTGTCGGGTTAAATGCCACGCTATGCCCACGCCCAAAGGCCGCCGACGCCAATGATAGCCTTTTTATTGGGCGCAATTGATTGCGAAGAAAGAAAAAAGCAATTACTGTCATAAAAATTCCAGTAAACACCATAAGAACAAGTACCTGATGAGGGTTTGACGCTGAAACTCGATTGCGAGCAAATACAATTTCAATCAGGCCCTTTGCGCTCTCCATACCCACGGTTACCTGATCCAAATCAGATAAATCTATGCCATACACCCTCGGTAATTTTTCAAAAATTAAAGGAGTGATAGTACGGCCTGAAATATCATAAAAAACCGGAGCGTTACCACTGGGCACACCGTCCCATTGGCGCAAATTCAAATTCAGAGACTGCGCCATAGTGCGGGCCACATCATCAATTGAGCGATCATTCAGCTCATCGAGCACCATTTTGATCTCTAACAAAAGGTTATTGGTCATTTGCACCGTGACATCTTCAAAATGCCGTTGCACAAAGACAGCAGCAACAGCCAGCTTGAACCGTCAACATCGGCAAAAGCAAAATAGCGGCCGCGCGACCATAAAGTGTTCGGGGCGCAAATCTTTTTAAGTAGGTGCCTATCATGAAGTCACTTTACCAAGTTGAGAGCGCAGAAGGAATGGTTGAATTAATCGCCCCGGCAATACGCCGAATAATGGCCGCCAACCCATCACAGATGACCTTTACCGGCACAAACACCTATCTCGTAGGCCATACCGATATTGCAGTCATTGATCCTGGGCCAGATGACCCAAACCACTTGGCAAACATATTGAATGCAATTGAACCCGGTACGCAAATCACAAAAATCTTAGTTACACACTCCCATCTAGACCATTCGCCACTGGCTAAAGCACTTAGCAAAAGCAGCAGTGCTAAAATCTATGCATATGGCGACAGTTTCGCCGGACGCAGCATTGAAATGGAGGCACTTGCCAAATTAGGTACAATTGGAGGGGGTGAAGGTGTAGATATAGCATTTAAACCGGATATTAAGCTTCCAGATGGTGCTGAACTTGAGCATGGTAACGAGCTAATTTCTGGGATTTGGACACCAGGACATTTTGGCAATCATATGGTATATTCTTATAGAAAATACCTATTTTGCGGTGATCATGTGATGGGATGGGCTAGCTCTATGATCTCTCCTCCTGATGGAGACCTGAGCGCTTTTAGGCGCAGTTGCAATCGCCTTTTGACTCGCCAGGAAACAGATTACCTACCTGGACATGGAGAGCCTATCGAGGACGGGCCATCACGGGTACGCTGGCTGTTAGCGCATCGTGATAAACGTGAAAAACAAATCATAGTAATGTTAGCACAAAAGCCTGACAACGCGAGAGGGCTGGCACAACGTATTTATACAGATATTGATTCCCGACTTATATCCGCCGCAACCCGCAACGTTTTGGCCCATCTGATAGATCTGAACACACGCAATATTATATCTGCCCAAGGCTTACTGAACCACGATACAAAATATTATCTACTCTAAGACTATTTTCAAACTTTTAGACTAGACCTCACAAATTCTCCAAGCTATAGCCGCAATAGTGGTCCGGCGTAGCTCAGCGGTAGAGCAGTTGACTGTTAATCAATTGGTCGTAGGTTCGATCCCTACCGCCGGAGCCATATTTATAAACTTAAAAGTAATTTTGATCGATAATGGCGTGCAGAATGGGCATTGCAGATGCAATATCGTGCAATATTTAGTGACATAAGAACCACTCTATGTCAAAAACTCCGACTCACTTACCAAACAAAAAAAGGCCAGCCCCGAATTAGCTGACCTTTTAGTTAAATGTTGTGATAGTATCGTAAGGCTCTTTAGATAAATTAGACGCTATTTGTCTTAATATTGTTTGTTTGGATAAAATAAAATCAAGACATAAAGCCTACAAACTCAAAACTAAATCTCAGTATGCTCATCAAAAAATCTGATTAGTGGCTCACCTGAGAAGAAAGCCCCAATCTTGTCCATGAATCCAGTATCTGTACGCCATTTTATGTACGCCTCGGTATCCGCGCGAGAAGCCCAAGTGTTAACCATAAATAACGTCGAAGTGTTTTGTTCAACGTGAACTCTTATAGACTCACACCCTTTGAATGCCCTAGTTTCAATTAGGGCGGCGGGCATCATACCCAGAAATTCTTCTAACCTGTCTGCTTTAATTGGGAAGTCCGCTGTTACTGTTACTGACATTTTATTTTTTCCTTATTGAGTTTGTAGGCTCACTAATATGCAAAGTTTTATTAAATCCAGCTCAAAAGTTGCACTGGTTTTGGGGCGAAAGCTGCAGCCAAGGGCCTTTCACCCATTTTGCAGCTCTCCTCCGCAAAGTTACGACAGGCGCTGGGTATACAGCCAAAACCACTCTCAAATTTGATATGGATTTTTAATGTTCAAGAAGTTAGTTTTTGATAATGTAAAATTAGATATTGGAGATAATACATGATCGTTAAACTTACACAGGATTTGGCCCGTGGCTTCGCACCTTGGAAGGCTATGTTCTATGAAAACGAAGCTGAATTGAATGCTCTTGGAGCTAAGCTTATCTTCGCAGGTTCCGAAAAGGACGATGACAATAAGATGATGGTTTTGATAGAGTTTGACTCGCCTGAAGCCATGAAAGCATTTGGAGGCCACGAAGGCCTCAAGGCCAAACGCGCAGCCGCAGGTGCAATATTAGAGACGACTGTTGTTACAGTTATGAGTGATGCATCATTTAATCAATAAAACTGTGTACTCAGATTATAAACGCCATGTGCTGTAATTTGGCACATGGCTTTAATACAAGAATGAACGGAATAAGAAAAATGGCGATTTATGAAAAAATGCTTGAGGCTTGGAACAATCGTGATGTTGATGCGTATTGGGCATGTCTGCATGATGACTGGCAAATGACTTGGCACTCGACAGGTAAAGTTACAGACAGAACGTTCGTTACTGCTGAGCAAATGAAAGCTATTATGGAAAGCTCTAATATGAGAGAGCAACGCTGCATTTATGAAAATGATGATATTTTAGTGCAGCATATGAAAGCTGATTACGCTAATGGTACCAAAGACGCGACCATGCATGTGTCCTTAAAAAAAGATGGACTGCTGTGGCGAACCGAAACTGGCGTAACGTCAATTAAAACATAAGCTAAATCTTCATCTAAATCTGAATCCCAGCCCCTCTCGGCCACTGCGGTCCGCTAAAGGCGCAACAGGGGCTGGGTGTGGGGTTTGTGTTGAGCTGTGTGAGGCTGCAGGAACGCCATCTCTACTCACGCACCAATTTCAATTTAAATCCACCAATTAGGCTCTGGTTGGATAGTTTTTTCAATATGTATTTTTCTTAAAGTATTGATAAAATCATCCATCGTCGCCGTATCGCTTGAGTAACGGTTCACTGTTTCAACGATATCTTGAGATGGATTTCTAAATTCCTGCGTCCATGCGGCCAATTTCCAAAGTATTGGCACAAACGAGATGCCTGCTTCAGTCAAATAATACAGTTTTTTTTGAATGTGTTCTTCTGATCGCTCAACATGCAATAAATTCAGATGCAACATTTGTTTCAACCGAGACGACAGGGAGCCAGATGAAATTCCCTCCTGATTGCTATTGAGGATATGGTTGAAAGTCCGCCTATCGAATAATGCTATATCCCGAATGATTAGGGGTATCCATTTGTCTCCCAATAAAAAAGAGGCGAGACCAATAGGACACATTTTTGCTTCTATATATCTTCCATCAAGCATTGTTATTATCAGGCTCCCAAATCCACTCTAAAATTTATTTTGCATTTTAAGAAAACCTAGTCAACCTGAAGGCGCTATCAGACAAAACTACTTGAGACGTGTAGCGCTACTTTGTAACCGCGCCTGATGACAAAACACTCTCCATTTCGCTACTTAAAACCAACCCCACATCCCCCTCTTGGCCATACTGGTCCGCCAGAGGCGCAACAGGGGCTGGGTGTGGGTGTAGATGTGGCTATTGGGAATGAAACTTTAAAAAAGACCCCATAAGGGGCCTTTTAGTATCATATTCATGACTGGCCTAACTAAAATGTTTTCCTAGCGCGCCACTGATAGTTTCATCATCCATAATTGGCGTTATGGTGACGTCTATCAATCCATTCCAGTCCAATGCCCAATCTGCCAGAGCGGCCGAGCTGTCTGTTTCTGCGATAGCAAAACCACCAGAACCATCAACGTTATGGTAGCGTGAAAGCATTGTTACGCCTTCTGGGGGCATACCGCCCGTTTCCATGAACTTTTTGATAGTAGTGTCTCTAGCTGATGTAGAATGTTGCCAAGCAAACTTAAATAACATTGAATTATCTCCCTTGTTGAGTTTGTAAGAATATTAAATACGTAAGGTTTTATTAAATCCAGTGTAAATATTGCATCGACTTCACAACGAAAGCTGCCACACCACACCCCTCTGCCGTAAACCTTCACCACGGTGCGCCACTGGCCCTTGGCTATCCCGCCCCTTCATAGGAAAAGCGTAGGCCCAAATAATTAATTAAATGTTTCAACACCTAACCGCGCCAATCAGTAAATAATTTACAACAACACCTAAAGTTAACAGGTATTCTGAACATAGTTAATTTTATCGTTTAAAAACAACAGCTTAACTGTTAATCAATTGGTCGTAGGTTCGATCCCTACCGCCAGAGCCATTTGTTTAATTATCATTAACTTACAGATAAGAGTTAACTCAAAATGGCATGGCAGAGTGCAAAGTGGCAGTCTGCCATTTTGCCTCTTTTTATCACTCAATAATCTCCAACATGAAAAATCCCAGCAGATTGTTTATAATTTATTCATATATTTAGTGAGCGGATTAGCCATCACCCTGCTATTTATTGTTTGCTTCAGTCAAACAAAAGTTGTTGATGGGTGTTACTCGTAATTCTACTGAAAAAGAACGACTCGATGTGTTACCTTATTAATTTACAACTATTTTAGATTATGTACTAGAATTTTACTCTGCAAAATGATCAGCTATTTGAAAATCTACCTGACCCTGCAAAAGTGAGTAATTAATATGTTTATCGAAAAAGAATTTACATCAGAAGGCTCAATCTTAAGAGGCCGCTGGTATGCTGCTCAGGATGCAGAAAATGCGCCTTGCATAGTGATGTGTCACGGCACTTCTGCTACCGTACCTATGGCACTCTCAAGCTACGCAACCGAGTTTCAAGATAAAGGGTTTAACGTTTTCCTATATGATCATGCAGGTTTTGGCAGAAGTGAGGGAAAAGTTCGACAAACTATAAACCCATGGGTTCAAGGACGAGGCGTGGCAGATGCGGTCGAGTTCGTAAAATCACAAAAAGGTTCGCATAACGGAAAAATAGTTCTGTGGGGCGATAGCTTTGCTGGCATGATAGTTTTGGTAGTAGCTGGATTAGTCGAGAATTTAGCAGGTGTTGTTTCATTCACGGCGTCCTGTGGAATAAGTGTCCTAGATTTTGAAGATCCGGAAAAAAGCGTCAGCACCCTGAAGGAAATCTTTTATAAAGGTGGATTTGATCAACTGGAGGACTTGGTACGAGAGGGACCAATGCCTGTTGTTTCTTCAGACCAAGAATCTAACCCATCTTTGTTGCTCCCTATCCAGGCGTTTCGTTGGTTCATAGATCAAGGTGGACAATGGAACAGTGGTTGGGAAAATAGAGTTACCCGTGTCATACCAAAGACAGAGGTCCCCTTCTCACCCTTGCTTACTGCACCATTCATCCAGGCGCCAGTTTTGATGATGACGGGTAAGGAAGATGAAATGCCACAGATCGTGCGAGAGGTTCAATTGGAAGTGTTTAATAGGGTTCAAAGCGAAAAACAGTATTACGAAATTGATGGTGGTCACTTTGGCGCAATCTATCCTCACACCCCACTCTTTTATGAGGCCATAGCTGTGCAGAGCGCATTCATTAAATCAATTACGTGATTTAGCTGAGCGCTACACTCAGCACCCCAATAGGCTCTTCCAGCCTGCTAAAGGCGCAGCATGGGCTAAGTTTGGGCCTGTACATTGCGACCTTTACGACGAAACTGCTTTATTTAGCATCCATTGTAAATCACTGAACCGTCTGGCATGATTGTATTACAGAAGAGAACCTCAACCATGTAGGTACCCCTCAGATCAGCACCACTCAGATCAGCACCCTCCAGATTAGCACCCTCCAGATTAGCACCCTCCAGAAAAGCACCCGTCAGATTAGCATTACGTAGATTAGCAAGCTCCAGGTTAGCGAACATCAGATTAGCACCACTCAGGCCAGCACCACTCAGGTCAGCACCACTCAGATCACACTTCACGCAAGCACCAGTATCCTTAAGCTTCTGTAAATCAGCAGGATCAGCAGAAAATGCAGTGCTGGCAAACATGGTTGACGCTACAGTCAGGGCTGTCAGTATTAATTTCATTTAGAATAGCTCCTCTTGTTTTTACTGCCCACGCTTCACAAATAAACTAATGAAGTTAGTATCTGTTATCCACCCCCATACCCCTATCAAAGATAAGAAAATATTCTCGGTCAGCCCCTCCACTTCTGGCTATTAGGCCGCACCCAAGCCTAACTCACCTGATCCAATGTAAGCACCACACAAGCATTAAACTTCTAAACTAATGGATTATAGGTTTGATCGAACTGGCTGTGTAGGCGTCTATGTGAGGCTCAGAAGTGAAAGCTTAACTATACCAGAACGGATTGGATTGGCACGTTATTAAAGCATAAATTCGGCATAGAATTCACTCGTGAGATCCGGAAAATTATCATCGCTTTGGACACGGTTAAAACCGTTCATAAAATTGTTCAATCTGTCAACAGACGTTCCAAATCATCGTACGTTGACTACCGAGACCCACGCCTAAGCCTGCGGTGGTTTGGCCTTTTCAAGATAGGCATCCATTGCGGGTCTGTAATCCGCCAATTCGTCAGCCACGACCTGAAACCGGTTAAGCCGCGTAGCATAGTCACGAACATTCTGCGGCCACTCGACAGGCAAGCCCACCACATCCTCAAACGCTTTGATCCAAGCGAATGTCACGGCAAAACCGCAGTCACACAACCAAAGCTTATCTGTATCCAGCGGGTTCATCGAAAGCAGCAGCCCCAATGAAGAAAGGTGTTTAGTAATCAACGCGCCGCCAGCCTTAACTGCATTAGCGTCGCGGGTTGCAAAAGAAACTTGTGGATAGATAGCGCGCACGGCTGGTTCTAATCTGGTGTCGTGGGAGCGGCTGAACTCTCGGGCTTTAGCACGCAGTTTGATCGTGTCAGGAAGCATCATTATATCCGGGAATGCCTCATCAAGGTATTCTGCAATCGCCTCACTATCTGACAGCATAAACCCATCATGTATCATAGCGGGCAGATTTCCAGAGGGCACAATAGCACGGTATTCATCTGATCCATATCCACCAGGCGGCTGCAGTTGTTCAAACGCAATGGACTTTTGGCGCAGCATGATCCGCAACTTGGCGCAATAAACAGCAACGGGCACCGAATAAATTTTCAGCATGGGCCACCTTTTAAAAAGATAAAAAAAGGCCAACCGTGTGCGGATGGCCCATTTATTAGCAAGTGACTGATCGCTTAGTTCGCGTTCAAACCCCATTTATCGCCCAGCTCTGCAAACAAACCCTGCTCTTGCTTGAGGCCAATCCATGTATTCACATAATTGATCCAGACCTGATCGGCCTGTGGTAACAGCATGGCAACTGGCGTTGGAGACCTACCACCGTCGACGGGTACAATCATAAGGTTATCGTATTGTGCAACCAATGTAGCTGCTTCAATGTTTGACGTGATGGATGCATCTGCGCGACCTGATAGAACTTCTTGAAAGTCACGTGCAGGGGCCTCTACGATGCGGTGTGTTGCATTGGGGAAATACTGCTTCACCTGTGCCTCTTGCGTGGTGCCTAACGTTGCGGCAACAGACACACCCTTTACGTTCAAAGCATCCCAGCTGGTAAAACGGTCAGCATTTTTGGTCAATGTCAGTGGCACAGTCACCAGCGCGAAGTAGCTGTTGGAATACCCAGCGGCCTTCGCACGTGCTGGTGAAACGGATGCAGAACCAGTTATGTGATACTGACCAGATGTTACCCCAGCGACTAGTGTTTTCCAGTCTGTTGGGACGAATTCAACTTCGACGCCCAGATCAGAGGCAAGCGCTGTCATCACGTCAATATCATAACCTTCATAAGAGTTTGTGGCCACATCGCGCATAGTCATCGGATTCCAGTCGCCTGTTGTACCGACTTTTAGGACGCCATTGGACAGAATTTCGGAGAGCGCAGATTGCGCAGATACATGTGCGGCACTTGTGGCCAAGATGACCGCAGTGGCGGCAACTTTAAAGAATTTCATGGGTTTCCCTTCCAAAGTATTCAGTAGACATAGGGTGGCCTGACGATTTGGAAATACAAACAGCTTGAGAAAAGTGAAATTCGTTTTATATCTTCGATTTACCTAACAAATTAAAGGCGCCTCGCCCATGTCCATCATTTCAATGCGTAACGTGTCCAAATTTTTCGGCGAATTTCAAGCACTCAAAGACATATCACTTAACGTGATCGCTGGCGAACGCGTTGTTGTCTGCGGCCCATCTGGGTCGGGAAAGTCCACATTGATCCGCTGCATCAACCGCCTCGAGACGCATGAATTTGGTGAAATAGTTGTCGACGGGACTACGTTGACTGACGTTTAGCTGGAATTACGTAAAAAAGTTGGTATGGTATTCCAGCAATTCAACCTGTTCCCCCACCTAACTGTAATGGACAACTTGTGCCTTGGTCCGCGCCGTGTTCTCGGCCTGTCTGACGCCGAGGCCCGCGCACGCGCGATGTCACATCTTGAACGCGTGCAGATCCCTGATCAGGCCAATAAATTTCCGCGCCAATTATCCGGTGGGCAACAACAGCGCGTCGCGATTGCACGGTCATTGTGTATGGAGCCACGTATCTTGCTGTTCGATGAACCAACGTCAGCGCTTGACCCCGAAATGATCGCTGAAGTGTTAGACGTGATGACCGAACTTGCATCCACGGGTATTACTATGATCGTTGTTACCCACGAGATGGGCTTTGCCCGCCGTGTTGCTGACCGCATGGTGTTCATGGACAAAGGCGAGATCGTCGAGATCGGCGCACCCGAAGATGTGTTCACCGCACCCAAGTCCAGACGGTTTGCCGCGTTCATTAAACAAATCCTGAACCACTAGGGGCTTAAAATGAAACGTTTCCTGATCCTCACCACTGCTCTTTTACTATTGTCCGGTTGCTCAAATAATTGGGGATGGTACGTGGTCGACCCAACAACGAAAAATGGGTGGATAAATCTAAAATTTATGGCCAGTGGCGCCTACTACACCATTATCATGTCGCTAACCGCGATTCTAATATCCGTAGTCGTCGGCCTTCTTGTTGCCCTTCCTGGCCTATCAAAAAAACGAGGCTGGCGAATCTTCAACAGGACCTATGTCGAAATTGTGCGTGCGGTACCTATTCTTGTTCTGATACTTTGGGTTTACTATGGCCTTCCTGCGTTATCCGGCATCACTCTTAATGTGTTCTGGGCAGGTGTGCTGGCGCTCGCACTAAGCGATAGCGCATTTCAGGCCGAAATCTTCCGTGCAGGTATCCAGTCTATTGCACGTGGTCAATACGAGGCGGCTCAATCAATATCGCTTAATTACCGCGACACGATGCGGTACGTCATCTTGCCCCAAGCGATCAGACGCATCTTACCCGCACTCGGCAATCAACTAGTATATATGATGAAAATGTCATCGCTTGTGTCGGTCATCGGACTGCAAGAACTGACTCGTAAAGCCAACGAATTGGTAGTATCCGAATACAGACCGTTAGAAATTTATACAGTTCTAGTACTAGAGTATCTGGTGCTAATTCTCATCGTATCTGCTGGCGTACGCTGGCTGGAACGGCGCCTGAAAGCGAGCGAAACCTAATGCGAAAAGACGACCTGACAACCGGCTCTATGGCCAGTCACTTTCGCGCACTTGCTATCCCTGCCGCGTTTGGAATGCTGTTTGCCACGCTGTACAACGTCGTTGACGTCTACTGGGCGGGACGGCTGTCGACCGATGCGCAGGCGGGTCTGGCCATTGGGTTTCAAGCATTCTTTATCCTGATGGCTGTTGGCTTTGGCCTAAGTTCCGCGCTCAGTGCGCTGGTCAGTAACGCCAAGGGCAGCAAAGACGCGGAGCAAACACAAACCTTCATCGCACAAGGCCTGATATACGGTGTGATCGCCACGGTTGTTTTGATGATCGTCGGTTGGTTTCTTGGGCCGATATTGATCACGCTGGTGTCTGAACCGGGCGCATACCGCGACGCAGCTTTGGGGTATTTCCACTGGTTGATCTTTGCCCTGCCCGGTTTCTTTCTGGCTTACGGCGGCAATGGCATCTTACAAGCACACGGTGACAGCCGCAGTATGCAACGCGCCCTTACGGTGGCGTTTTTCGTCAATATTGGCCTGAACCCGCTGCTTATGTTCGGCATTGATGGAGTCTGGGGCGGCATGGGCTTTAACGGGATCGCGGTTGCGACGATCTTCAGTCAAACGGCCGTGATGGTATTCATCATTTCGCGCATCCTAAAGCTTGACGCGATGCAATCTGTAACGCGGGCCTCATTCCGCCCCATCCACGATATCTTTGCACAGATCACCGCACAATTGATCCCCGCATCATCGGCGATGATGGTCATGTTCGTGTCTGGGTTCGTCGTGCAATTTGCGCTTAAAGAATTTGGCGGTGCAGCAGTTGCGGCCTACGGCGTCGCTTTGCGGATCGAACAGATTTTGCTGCTGCCTGTATTGGGCATGACAGGCGCGCTGTTGCCAATCGCTGGGCAGAATTTTGGCGCTAAAGACTTTGACCGTGTGCGCGCGGCATTGCGGTTTTGTTGGATGACAGGGTTCGCGATGGCAGTGGTGGCCACACCCGTTCTGCTGTTCGCCGGTGGCTGGGCTATATCGCTTTTTTCGGATGATCCAGAAGTGATACGCATCGGATCAAGCTACCTGCGCGTTGACGCATTCTTGTTTCCAATCTACATGATGCTTTTTTCGATTAACTCGCTTTTACAAGCGCTCAAGAAGCCAATCTGGACGCTATGGATCAGCATTTATCGCCAAGGTTTTGGGGTTGCGTTCTTTATCTGGGTGTTCATCAGCGTGCTGGATTTCAGTGTCTGGGGCGTCTGGTTGGGCATCGCCACAGCCGTGACAAGCGGTTGGGTGCTATCGCTTATCGTGGCGAGCAAAATCGCCAAGGACCAAATCGGTGGACTTGTAGGTCAGCCAAACAGCGGCTGACCTACAATTTTTCGCTGATAGATGATTAGACGTTAGTAAACAAATCCATTTAGCAAGTTGGTGCGTAATATAGACATGAGAACTTTAATTATATCGGTTATAAAAGGTGCCGCTTTGAGCTTCGCACTGCTTACTTCTTTGTTATTAGCCTCAACAGTTGGGGCTGGAAAGATTGATTTTCATAAGTTTGCGTCCATAGATGGTGGTACAATTGACACTGAGCAGTGGAAAGGGAAGCCCTATCTTGTCATCAATACAGCGTCTCGTTGCGGCTTCACCAAGCAATATGCAGGACTGCAAGACCTATACAATAAGTATCGTCGAACAAGGTCTTCAAATGATTGCTGTACCGTCTGATGATTTCAACCAAGAACTAGATACTGATGAAGCTGTAAAAGCATTTTGCGAATTAACTTATGGTATTGATATGCCGATGAGCACAACTACAAGTGTTAAAGGCAACCAAGCACATCCGTTCTTCAAGGATGTAAAAGCCCTCAGTGGCTTCGTTCCTAAGTGGAACTTTAACAAGATTCTTATTGGTGGTGACGGTAAGGTTGTGGGTACGTGGGGTTCAACCACTAAACCGATGGCAGCAAAGCTCACCAAAGCTATTGAAAACGAACTATCTAAGACACATTAGATCGTGAGCTTTTTAATCTTATGTCAGGGACTGTTAACATAAGCTTCTTTTGGTGGACCGTTCTCAAAAGACTGCTCTAGAGCCAATACAAATTTCACACTAGCCCCAAAATTCGTAGCTAATAAAACCGTTGCAACCCGGACGAGGTGTACTCCCAAGTTCCTTTGCAAGCCCAAGTGGGAAGCCCTTATAATTAAAACTGAACAAATTGGGTTAGTCCGTTGTCGACCTATGGGTCCATTTGATAATAATACTATTATAGTATATTTGGAGAGTGTAAAAAAATGCGCAATCACAAGCACCTGAGCCAGGTGAGATATACTTGGAATTTCAATGGAAAATTATAATAAAAAGTTCGAGATTGGTAAACACATTCCTAATGCACACAAAATTATAAAAGAAGCACAAGAAAAGTCAGTAGATTTCCAGAAGAGTATGAGCGCAGAGAACAAAGTTGACCTTAACGTAAAGTATGGCAGTTCTGATAGAAATACGATGGATATATTTACTCCAGGTCCATATGTTCGTGCCACTTTAATCTTTCTTCATGGTGGTTATTGGTTAAGTTCTGACAAGTCACTTTGGTCACATTTGGCCAGAGGCTCTTTGGAAAGTAGCGTGAGAGTTATTATTCCCAATTATACCCTGTGCCCTGACGCCTCCATACCCGATATCACTCAACAGATTAAAATGTGTGTTGAGGCAGTGGCGGCGCAGTATAGTGGCCCAATCGTCATAGCTGGGCATCAAGCAGGGGGCCAATTAGCAGCACGCATGGCGTGCAAGGGAGTTCTTGATGCGGGCGTAATTAGCAGAATTTCACATATAATCCCAATATCTCCATTGAGTGATTTAAACCCACTTATTTTAACAAGTATGAATGCAAAATTAAATTTAACAAAAGAAACTGCAGCCTCAGAAAGCCCCGCTCTTTTAGATGTGGAGGAAGATATAACTGTTACAGTTTGGGTAGGCTCAGATGAACGTCCACTTTATCTTGAACAAGCAGAGTTACTAGCGGCTCGGTGGGACTGTTTTTTTGTCAAATCTAAACATCTAAACCATTTTGATATTCTTGGTGGTTTAGAAGTACAAACTAGCAGGTTGCTGGGCAGAATCTTTGTCAATATCGAGGCTTGATTACCAATCAATTACATTAGTTAGTACAAAAAAGTATGAAAATAATAGATACTAAATTTAGTTCGTGGCTCCTACCACCAAAGCTATTTTGGCAAAAAATTTATCTTATAAAATAGTAGATATAGGGTAACCCTATGTATTCAATAAAAATGCCCAGTATCAAGGATACTCTGTCTATCCAGTCGTGTGAAACAACCTTCAGTCATCTTGCTTTTCTTTCTTTTTCCACAAGGCCTCTACCATCATCTTAACTCTCATCATAAACCCTTTAGGGGTTTGCTTGATCAACTCTGGCTTCTTTGCATCAGTCATAACTCTCTCACCGCCCCTTAAAAAACGCTTGGCCATCTTCTGCGCTGAATACACTAACCATCCCAGCGTCAAAGTCTTCAACAAGTGCTGCAAACAGATAAACAGACACATGTGATGGCGCGAAGAAAAGGAGTGTGTAGGGATCATCGTCTTCATCACCCTTGGTATAACCTTGATAGTAGGAGTTCTCTGCCCATTTTTTCTGCAAACCATCATCAAAAGTTCCTGCCATAATAACGTGCTTGTCCACCATAGCCTCGTCAAAGGGCATTCTATCATCAGCCTCATAACTCTCTGGACCGATGGTGGCTGTGCCTTTTGTAAAAGCCTTACGACCAATGACCGCCTGAACACAGTTACTTGCGTGAAGAATACCTCCAGTTTCGTATCGGTCTACTCCCTCATCATCAGCAAGCGTACTGGCGATGTCAGCAAAGCTTACAGGCTCATGATAGCGTCGGGCTTCGAGTAATTCGTCAGCTTCGTCATCGCGCAGCAACAGGTAGTTGTCGGCCTCTTCTCCCTGAACGCCAAAGAAATGGATTTCACGGCCTTTGTTGGTCAGAAATCTCTCGATATTCCCACGGTCAAGGTTCTCATAAATGTAGACGTCGTCGAACCCATCTGAAGTCTCGCGGTGTGCCTTATCGAAAAGCACAGGGATGAATGTAAAGTCGATAGCCTTAGTCATGATAAATGTCTTTCCAAATTTTCGAGAAGCAAGAGTGACAGGCACAAAAAAGACCATTAATTGAACTAGTTTCAGGGAATGCTGACTAGATGCACTTTTTTAGTAAGGTAATATAGACTGGCTCTAATTTCTTATAATAATATTGTTTCACATAAAGATCGCAGGATCATTGCATATAACCTCATCAGCTGTGCCTTTTTTAGTTAGTCCACTTTCAGTATTAAAAAATGCTTAGGTGAGTTGAGAAATGCTACTTATCTACTACCAGCCACAATTCTTATAGCTCATGGCCAAGCATTCGCTAGCCATGGTTTGAGCCTTCTCAATATCAGTAAGTATCATTTCCCGTGATACATTGTGCAGCCATTTTTTTGCATTTTTATGGCCATTAGTGTCTGCAAGCTCATACCACATATAGGCTTGCACAAAATCTTGTGGAACGCCTTTTGCGAACCTATACATAAACCCTAGATTGGATTGGGCGAAAGCGTTCCCCTGCACCGCAGCTAAATGGTACCACCTAACTGCTGCGATGTAGTCTAGGGGGACACCCTTTCCACTCTTATACATAAAACCCAGTTTGTATTGAGCAGATGGATTCCCCTGTTCAGCTAATGGCTTCCACTCTTGAAGAGCTGTAGCGTAATCACCAGCCTTATAAGCGGTTACTCCCTTATTATAATCCTGTGCACTCAATGTTGTGAAGACCAAAGACAGTACCGTCGCTACGGCTAATGTTAAACGGCTCATGGGGGGAAGTCCTCTAAGAAGTACGGCACTTAATCTGACCTCATATAATTAGGAAAGTAAACAATTGCCTCTTGTATGTTAAACGGGTTAAATATCAGCAAGCAAAGATTGCAAACGTGATTGGGATTCTAGAAGTTATTCGCTTTTGCTGTGAGCTAAATCATCTAAGTGCAACCTATTATTGTTGTTTGGTAAGTTACTTAATTCTAAATCATATTTAATATTGTCAAAATCCGCCAGTCTGACAGGTCCTCACTATAATAGGCAGCCAGCAACTAAAATTAAAATGAACCCCACCATGACTTGTAAATCATTTAGTCAAACTTTTACTTCCAGATGAAGCATGTGACAAGTTGGAGGCAGCTTTACCGACAAGATAGCAAACCGTTTTAGCTGACCTAGAACTGAAGCTACCAACTTCTGGCATAAAATTTTCAGCCTACCACAGCAAATAAGCTCCCAACATATCTGCAGTAGTATAGGATTTTCCAGATACTAATACACAGAAGTGTTATTGAAGTTCTAATTGAAAAACATATTAAAAAAATACTCAAGCTTTATCCCCCAAAACAATAGCATTTACAGAAGACCGAAAGGTTCATCTCGAAACATAATGAGAATAAGATAATGCGATCACAGTTTTATTTGATGAGGTCTAATCGACAGTTATTTAAAAACTGCGCGTACTACCCATATAAACGATACTGTCGGTCAAGGCAGAAAATATGTCTTAGGGCGCTGAGAGCCCACTGCTAGGCGTACTGGGCGTACAGTTGGCTGCGTGTACAAGCGCTGACAGTATGGCATCTTGATTCCGGCTCGGATGCCAGTAAGCGAACACCCGTATTGGTTCATGCGCAAAAGGAAAGGGAAGGATTTTAATTGGCCAGCGTTTGCCAAAGTCATATGCAATACGCGCAGGAACCGTTGCCAACATTCGAGTTCCACAAACAAGGGACGCAACCTGTGTATGAGACCAGGTAGTGATACGCCGAGTACGGACGACACCGGCTTTTCGCAACGCATCTTCATCTTCAAAAGTCATTTGCTGGTCAAAGTAGCGCACGACTACATGCTCAGAGTTTGCAAACTCCTGCGGGAGCAGTTTGTCACCAACTGGCCCCATTTTAGAACATGCTATACAGACGTATTTATCTTCAAGTACGCAAGTACTTGGTGGTACGCCAATGTCAAATGACTGCCCAGAAAGTACAAGATCCACCTCCCCACTTGCAAGAAGCCTCGGTGATCGCTCCGACAACGGCAAAATATCAAGTCTCACATTCCTAAAAATATTCTGAATTTGCCTTGTTGCAGTATCAAGAACAGTTCGAATAGCGTAGTCAGACGCAACTACCCTAATTTCTCGCTCAACATCCAATTGGAGTTCTCCAGGCCGCAGAGCAGCAAAATCATGCGCCTGAGCTATCATTTTATTAAGCGGTGCGATCAGTGATTTTGCAAAAGGTGTCAATACATGAAGACGACCTGAGCGGGTTAAAAGTGGATCATTAAAATGTCGCCTGAGATGGCCTAGAATCGTACTCATCGCAGATTGGCTCAGATGAACCTGCTCCGCGGCCCGGGTGATGTTCTGTTCAACAAGCAAAGCCCTCAAACACACAAGCTGATTTAGATCAAAACCATTGAGGCGCATTTAGTATCCATAAAATTGATGTAATAGTATTCTAAAATCCCATTTTACTAATACTTAAATTTAGTAAAAGGTAAACCTATTCAGCCTTAAAAAGGAAAAAAGATGTCACAACAGCAAACATCCGGCAATGAGCAAGCTAAGATATCCCAAACATATAACGAGGAGGGGTTCATTGCACCTATTGACGTAATCTCAAAGCAAGAAGCAAAAACCTTACGGACGGATTTGGAAGCTGCAGAATTAGAATTGTCTGGCAACCCGGAAAAGCTAGCCCTGTTAAAAGCTTATCCAGACAGACTTTTGCCATCTTTTTATAATTTAACACGAAATGAAAAACTCATTTTCGCAGCGTCTGCGGTTCTTGGGCCTGACTTGATGGTGTGGAGTGCAGGGTTATTTATCAAAGAAAAAAAATCATCCAAAATTGTTTCTTGGCATCAAGATTTGACCTATTGGGGCCTTGATGATGTTGCAGAAACTACTTGCTGGGTTGCACTTACAAGAGCGCATGAAGACACTGGGTGCATGAAATTTGTTCCAGGTAGCCATAAGACAAAAATCGTTCCGCACGTAGATACCTACTCTGAAGACAATATGTTATCACGCGGCCAAGAAATTTCTGTAGATGTCGACGAAAACACAGCTGTAGTTGCAGCACTCGATGCGGGTCAGGCCTCAATGCATCATGGCCTATTATTCCATAGCTCTGGCCCTAACAGCTCAGGTGACAGACGTATTGGCTCAGCAATCCGCTATATAAAACCCTCAATGAAACAAGAGACAGGGGTCAGGTCCCTTGTTTCTTTAGTAAGTGGCGAAGATCATTTTGAAAACTTTAAGATTGCAGGTGCTCCAAAAGGCCGCTTGTCTGAAGAAGATTTCCAACTGTGCCGTCAAGACAACGAAATCAAGAATAGTATACTATATTAAGTTGTTCAGAAATTTAGTTACTGAATAACTGATCTAAAGATCAATAGCTATTTAAGGCTTTAACCATACCCGAAAATACTTAGTGGAGCCAATCTAAAAAGGTGGGCTCCACTCAGTAATTCGCACCATCATCCTAAGTAACCTAGACAATACTACACAAGTATAGTGCTATGAATTAAAAGTAAAACTTTCAAATGTTGTAGGCTTAATTTGAATTGAAAATCCAGGTTTGGTAGGAATTTGATAAGCACCTTTTTTTACAATACATGGGTCTTCGAAATGCTCGTGAAGATGGTCAACGTATTCAATACGGCGGTCATTTTTCTCTCCAGATATAGCAATATAATCGATCATCGCCATGTGTTGAACATACTCACACAAGCCTATACCACCCGCGTGCGGCCAGACCGGTAGATTATATTTAGCAGCCATCAACATAACGGCAAGAACTTCGTTCAATCCTCCCATGCGACAACTATCAATCTGTACTATATCTAGTGCGCCTTCCATGATAAATTGCTTAAACATCACTCGATTTTGGCAGACCTCACCAGTGGCTACCTTAATTGGAGCAACAGCTTTTCGAATAGCCTTATGGCCCATAATATCATCTGGGCTGGTCGGTTCTTCAACGAAAAAAGGTCGTGCAAATTGAAGTGCTTTCACCCACTCAATCGCCTGATCAACCTTCCCAAACTTGGTTTGCATCTATCATGATATGCATATCGTCACCCAACTCTTCACGAGCTATGGTCAAACGGCGAATATCATCTTCCAGATCGCTCCCCACCTTAAACTTCACGTGGCTAAAACCCGCCTCCTTAGCCTCACGGCACAGATGTCTCAGTTTATCATCAGAATAGCCTAACCAGCCTGCGGAGGTCGTATAACAAGGATAGCCTTCAGCCTGAAGTTTTTCTACTCGACCTACCTTCTCAGGTTCGGCAGCTCGCAAGATAGCCAATGCCTCGCTTGGAGTTAAAGCATCTGTTATGTAACGAAAATCAATTAATGCTACAATTTCTTCAGGAGACATTTCGGATACTAGTTGCCAACACTGGCTTACCAGCCTCACGCGCCCAAAGATCCCAGACGGCATTTACAAGCGCACCAGTCGCAAGGTGAATTATGCCCTTGTCAGGGCCTAACCAGCGCAGTTGACTATCACCAGTAATATGGCGCCAAAAACGCCCCATGTCTTCCGTAATCCATTCCAATTCAAGCCCAACAACGAGAGCCGATAGTGTCTCTATTGCGGCAACACAAAGCTCAGTTCCACGCCCAATTGTGAACGTCAGGCCATAACCCTCGTGTGCACCATCAGTTTCTAACACCAAATATGCACAGGAATAATCTGGATCAGGGTTCATAGCATCAGAGCCCGCCAAGCTGTCCGAAGTGGGGAACCTGAGGTCATGGGTTCTAATATTAGTAATCCGAGTCATTTGCTCTCTCCAACTAATTGACGCTGACGGCCAAGGCCTTCAATTTCAAGAACTATAGTATCTCCAGGCTTAAGATAGGTTTCCGGCTTCTGCCCCATACCAACACCGGGCGGAGTTCCAGTCGAAATAACGTCTCCCGGCTGAAGCGACATGAATTGCGAAAGATGCGCAATAATAGTAGCTACATTAAAATGCATCGTTTTAGTGGAACCATCTTGGTAGCGATGCCCGTTTACTTCTAAATACATTGCCAGATTTTGTGGATCAGGCACCTCGTCTCGGGTAACTAGCCAGGGGCCAATTGGTCCAAAGGTGTCTGCAGACTTCCCTTTAACCCACTGACCTGACCGGTGTAGTTGAAAATCGCGTTCACTCAAATCGTTGATGACACAATAGCCCGCCACATGGCTCAAAGCATCAGCTTCGGTGACGTACTTAGCCTCTTTTCCAATCACTACACCTAGTTCAACCTCCCAATCCGTTTTAACCGAGTTGCGTGGAATTTCTACATTGTCATTTGGCCCCATAATAGAGGAGGTTGCCTTGAAAAAAATCACAGGCTCTTCCGGCAAGGACATTCCACTCTCGGCAGCGTGATCAGCATAATTCAGGCCTATACAGACGAATTTCCCAACATTTCCAACACAAGCTCCAATCCGTGTCGAGGCCTCAATTACTGGTAAACAAGTAGGATCAAGATTACGTAATGTCGAAAGAGTATTATCTGAAAGTGTAAGACCCACAAAATCATCAACGTGTGCCGACAAATCACGGATAGATCCATTAGCATCAATCATTCCGGGCTTTTCAACACCAAGTGCACCATATCTCAAAAGTTTCATAATATTTTCCCTTAGTTGACCCAACCGCCATCTATTACATGCGTTGTACCAGTCGTGAATTTAGCTTCATCACTGGCAAGATACACAGCCAAAGCTGCAATTTCCTCAGGTGCGCCGACACGACCCATAGGCTGCCGGTCAACAAATTCTTTCATAGCCTTTTCAAAATCACCTGTAGCTTTAAGCCGTGCATGCAGTGAAGGACTATCGACGGTACCTGGGCAAATTGCATTACATCGAATACCGTGGGTAACGTAATCAGCCGCAACTGATTTTGTTAAGCCGATAACCGCAGCTTTAGTAGCAGTATACGCAAACCGGTTGGGCACTCCTTTGATAGAACTCGCCACAGATGCCATATTAACGATTGAGCCACTGCCTACGGCCAGCATTCCCGGCAAAACGGCACGGATGGTGTGGAACATTCCTTTAACGTTCAGATTGAAAGCAAAATCTAATTCAGCTTCGGAAGCTTCCAGTATACTGCCAGAATGTACAAAGCCCGCACAATTAAATAAAATATCAATTGGGCCAATATCTCCAATTACTGCACTAATGGCAGCACTATCGGTGACATCCAGTTGGCGCACATCTAGCCCGTCTATACCAAGAATTTGATCAGTATTTATATCAGTTGCAATGACACGTGCGCCCTCATCTCGCATCCGTAAAGCTGTGGAAAGCCCAATTCCCGCACCAGAGGCAGTAGCCAGAACCGTTTTACCAGCTAATCTTTTCATCTAATTTTCCTTTAATTTACTCGCTAAGCAGGCGGCCTGCTGTTTGAAATTCCATCAACTTATATACGTTTAAGATAGGTGAACTTTACGGAACGCTCCCTTGCCCATGGGGCATAGCCTTCAGGGCGAATATTGTCTGACATTATTATAAAATGAGATTTTCATTTGCGCTTCATAGGGTTTGTTGCTCAGCGGCGTCGCAGGCAGACCGCTGCTCTCATATGCAGCCTCAACCAAGGCCATTGTGTACCAAGCGTCTTCAACCGAGGAAATAAGGGTGGCCTCCTCACCACTGGAAAAAAGCGCTGCAATTGGGCCATACGGTGGCCGAAGCTTTCAGTAAACCAAGAGCCTTGCAGAGGGATTGCTTGCCAACCATCCCCAGTGTTGATCTCTAAGATGTCAGCTTCACCCCTTGGATAATCAAGGTTAACACCAAGCTGCACGTAAGCAGCGCCTTTGGTGCCACCGATGCGGAACTCACAGGCCTGATATTTGCGCCCAAATGAGTGGTTGTGATTGATAGAAAGTGCGCAGCGCACCACATCGCCATAATCAAGAATTGCTGTGGTTCGGGTATTAGAGGTAGAGTCGTTTGGATGGCCAAGGGTTTTGGCGTGAACACCTAAAGGTTCGCCAAACAGTGAGCGAATAAAGTCCATGTAATGAATCGAATGCAGCAGAATCTCGACCCTCGGAAGATCTTTCAAAAACGCCCATAGACCCCATGGGGTATCAAGCGCAAGCCAAGCATCAAAATCGACTAAATCACCGAGCAACCCCTGATCAACCGCATCTTTCAGTGCCAACATCATAGGGGCAAAACGGAGTTGAAAATTGACTGCAGCCTTCAGTTTGCGCGCCCTACATATTTTTAAAATTTCTGTCGCATCTTCCAAATTAGAACCCATTGGTTTCTGCATCAAAACAGCGGACCCAAATGGTAATATACCCAGAATTTTAGCATGAGCATCTGGTGGTGTCGCAATATCAAAAACGACGCTGGATTGACTTGCGGCCTGTTTTGCAGTTTGAAATGCAATAAACCCATATTGATCCGCCAAATTTTGTGATTTTCTAAGATCAGGATCGAATATACCTAAAATTTCAAATCCGGCAGCCGCATAGGCAGGAATATGTGCATCTGTTACAATCGAGCCTGCCCCAAAAATAACAATCGGCATAGGCTTTGAGGGGCGAGGCCAGCTTTGGTTAAGTTCAATCATAATGGAAGACTTCCTCCATTATTGCCCAATGTTCACCCTCAGTACGCTGATCAAGTGGTGTTTGACACGGAATACAGACACCCCACCATCGTTGTGTTTCAGGGTCAGCAGCCATCTTCGCCATATCAGCATCAAAATCATTACCCATATATTCAAAGTAACTGAACAAAAGGTTTTCAGGTTCACGTAAATAAATTGAGTAATTTTGAATATTACACTCAGAAATTTTTGCAAGAACGGCGGGCCAGACCTCTGCGTGTAGACGTTTGTATTCGTCAATTTTTTCGACTTTAAGCCCAATCACACTGCCATATCGCTTCACGCCACAACCTCCGAAGAATGAACATCAATTTTTGAGGAATTGATCGCAGCAACATCCCAATCGATTCCAATACCTGGCCTTTCACTGGGGAAAGCACGCCCATTTTGAATTTGCATGCCCGTTTTTGTTAGGGCGTCGATCTGCGGGATATATTCAAGCCACGGAGCGTTAGGAATTGCACAAACGAGGCTTACATGTAGTTCCATTAGAAAATGTGGACAAACAGAAACATTAAATGCCTCTGCCAAATGTGCTACCTTCATCCATGGCGTAATTCCACCTATGCGTGCCACGTCCACCTGGACGATGGATGCGCCACCCACTGTGAGATAATCTTTGAATTGGCTAAGGCTGTACATACTTTCACCAACAGCAATTGGTACGGAAGTTCCAGAAGCCAGCAAAGTGTGTTGAAAAATATCATCTGCCGGCATTGGTTCTTCAAACCAAGCAATATTGAATTCTTCAAGAATTGTTGCTCGTCGTTTAGCTTCAGCTAAATTAAAGGATTGGTTGGCATCAACCATGATCTCATAGTCCACGCCAACCGCTTCACGGACTGCTTTAAGTCGAGCACGATCTTGTGCAATTGTGGGAAGGCCAATTTTAATTTTAGAACCCGAATACCCCTTAGCTTGCGCATCCAAAGCATCAGCAACAAGATCGGCAGTCTTAATATGCAACCATCCACCCTCAGTAGTGTACATTGGTATAGATTTTTTCACACCGCCTAACATGCGATACAGTGGCTGATGAGCACGTATGCAGCGCAGATCCCAAAGCGCAATATCAATGGCAGCCAACGCTAGAGAAGATATAGGCCCAACCACTAGAGCATGAATTGAGAACATTAAGTCTCGCCAAATACCTCCAATTTCTTCAGCTTCACGCCCGATAAGCTGAGGTATCAAATCATCGCGCAGCAAAGCCATAACAGCAGTTCCACCTTTGCCAATTGTATAGCTATATCCAGTACCTTTTTGGCCCTCACTATCGGTTATTGTTACAAAAGGTGTTTGCTGGCTTTCAAAGGATTGGATAGCATCAGTTCGCAACACGCTGGGTTGCAAGTCTACCATATAAATCTCAACTTTTACTATCTTTGCCATTCTTACCTCAAGTTTCGTTGTGTGGTGGCATCAAATAAATTACATTGCCCCAAATCAAGATTAAATGTGAGGGTTTCGCCATCCTTAACTATTCTTGGCTTCAACATTTTTGCTAGAATTTCCTGGCCAGCAAGTTGCGTATAAAGCAAGGTTTCTGTCCCCAGCGGCTCAGATACACCAACCGACATCTCAATCATGGCAGAATCTCCATCAATTGTAAGATCATGTCCAACCGGCATAATATGATCCGCACGGAAACCCAGTATGATATCCTGACCAGGCTTCACAATATCTTTAAAGTCTTTAGGTATTGGCAGGATTAAACCCCCAGAAAATTCCAGCATATTTTTACCTACCCTGCCCGGTAAAAGGTTCATTGGGGGGGAGCCAATGAAAGTAGCTACAAATGTGTTTATTGGGTTCTCAAAAACCTGAGTTGGCGAGCCTTGTTGTTCAATATTACCATCGCGCATAATTACGATACGGTCGGCTAACGTCATCGCTTCGACCTGATCATGTGTAACATAGATGATGGTTGTTTGGATTTTTTGATGAAGTTTTTTAATTTCGACACGCATCTGGGCGCGGAGTTTAGCATCTAGGTTCGATAATGGTTCGTCAAACAAAAAGACATCAGGATGACGCACAATGGCTCTTCCCATAGCTACTCGCTGACGTTGACCGCCTGAAAGTGCGCCAGGCTTTCGATCCATATAGTCTTCAAGACTTAAAATTTTTGAAGCCTCGTCAACTGATTTGTCAATTTCAGTTTGATCTCTTTTTGCAATCTTTAGTGAAAATCCTAAATTTTCCCTTACAGTCATATGCGGATAGAGCGCATAATTTTGAAACACCATGGATATATTACGGTCGCGCGGAGGCAGATTATTAACCACATTGTCACCAATTATGATATCACCACCTGAAATGCTTTCAAGGCCAGCAATCATACGCAATGTAGTGGACTTACCGCAGCCAGACGGCCCAACAAGAACAACGAATTCATTGTGTGCAACGTGTAAATTAATGGAATGGACAACTTCAAGCTTACCATAATTTTTAACAACATTTTTTAACGTTACTTGTGCCATGGATCAGCCTTTCACGCCGCCGAATGTAAGTCCGGATATCAAGTGCTTTTGAACAATAAATGTAAGAATAAGAGCTGGGATTATCAGCAGGACCGCTAGGGCACACATCCCACCCCAATTAATTGTGAACTCAGAAGTGAAGTCACGCAAACCAACAGGCATCGTTTTAGAAAATGTTGACCGGGTTAATTGGCTCGCCAGCGCATATTCGTTCCACGAGGTTAAGAAGGCAAAAATTCCAGCCGAAGCAACACCCGCTTTCGCAACTGGGAATTCGACCTTCCAAAATGCTTGCCAGCGCGTGCAACCGTCGATTTCCGCCGCCTCTGCCAGATCTGGTGGTATTTGGCGAAAGAAGCCATCAATCAGCCATATCGTAAAGGGTACGTTCATGGCCACATAAACTAAAATTAGCCCAAAGTGTGTATCAATAATTCCAGTTTTAGCCATAACAATAAATAGAGGCAACGACAGAGCCACCCCTGGGACTGCCCGCGTTAGTAGAAGCCCAATAAAAATAGCATTTTTGCCTTTAAACCGAAAACGGGCAAAAGCGTATCCACCTGCCATGCCAACAAGTAAGGCAATTATAGTGCTCGTGCCTGAAATAATTAAAGAATTAAAAGAAATACTGGAGAACAGGAACGCCACCTTCACCCGCACCACCAAACATGGCGCGATAGTTATCTAGGTTGAGCCCGCGCGGCACCCAAACCGGCGGCTTAGCCATAATATCTACCGTTGGGCGAAACGAATTCAACACAATCCACAGGCCCGGAACACAGATAACAGACATCGCAAGAAACAGTGTTATGCGGTGGCTCACCGTTAGGCAAAGCGATTTTAGGTTATGAAGTCTATTGATATTCATTATCTAGCCATTCCCAATTCAGCCCGTGCCGCGTTTAGCTTTCTAAAGAAATATATCGTGAAAAAGATTGCCAAGAAAATTGACACATACCCCATGGCGTTTGCGTAGCCCATTTTAGCATCCACATAACCAGTTCGACCTATAAGGGTCCATAGAATCTCTGTGCGTCGGGCGGGGCCGCCATTAGTCATTACTTGCACAATGTCATAAGCTCTCGCCACATCAAGCGACCTAATTGCCATCGCAATGAATATGAATGGCATAATGAATGGAAGTGTTATGTGGCGAAAGCTTTGCCAAGGTGAACAGCCATCAACTTTTGCAGCTTCTTGCGGATCCTGCGGAATAGAAAATAGGCCAGCAAGTATCAAGATAGCAAACACGCTAGTCGACATCCAAACCTCAGCAAAAATAATTGAGAACATAGCCAGTTTCTCATCAACCAACCAAGGTATTGCGCTGCTACTTAAACCCAGAGATTGTAATGCGTTATTAACTAAACCGACATTATCATTAAATATGAATTTGAATTGAAATCCTACAAGAACAGGTGAAAACATCATAGGGAAACATCATAACGGTGCGAAGCACCCTCTGGCCACGCGTTACGCGGCTAACCAGCAGAGCAAGCCCAAGACCCAGGAACATTTCCAGATTTAGCGCTAGTGTAAGAAATAGGATGGTTCTGCCAAAGGCTGCCCAAAAAACACTACTTTTTACCGCTTTCTCATAATTGAACGTTCCAATCCAATTGAATAACGTATCTGGTCGAGTTAACCGATAGGATGTGAAACTTGAATATAGCGAAAACAATAGTGGGATCAAAATTACTGCTGCCAATATGATGATAGCGGGCAATATCAAGAGAAGCCATGGTGGTAATTTTTTGAGGGACATATTGGGCTTTTCAAAAAAGTATTGGTGGGGCGGCAAAGTTGCCGCCCCTATTTTTTTTGGGTTACTTTAATAGACGCCGTTTTCCTGCATCATCTCATCAACTGCGTCTGAAGCATCTTGAAGTGCCTCATCAACGGTTTTATCACCCAAAATAGCTGCCTGCAATTCAGGGAAAATAAGGTTTGTTGCTTCTATCCAATATTCAGTTTGGGGAACGGCAAATGCATGCTTAGCACCCTCTTTGAAGGCATTCAGAGCCATTGTGCGATATTCATCACCCTCTGCTGCAGCTACTGTGACATCCCAAACTGCAGTCCGCGTTGGCAAGGATCCACCAGCAGATTCAACAATTTGGCTGGCCTCAGATGTAAGGAATGTGACCAAAGAGGCCGCAGCTTCCTTGTTCGCACAATCTTCGGTCACCGAAAATCCATGAAAACCAGACCAACCAGTATGGATTCCTGCTGAACCCATTGGCTGAACAGTTATACCAACATTACCTGCAGCCTTTGATGCTTCAGGATCGTTAAAATAACCAGACCAGCCTGGCCAATCCAGATTTAGGCCAATAGTGCCGGATGCAAAACCTGCTCCTAACTCATCCCATAAATAGGAGGTCGTACCGGGAGGAACAGCGCCGGCTTCATAAAGATCAACAAACCATTGCAAAGATTCACGTCCAGCATCTGAATTAAATGCTGGTGTAAAGTCAGCATTAAACATCGCACCACCGTTTGCTACAACCATTTCATAGAAGCGGCCTGCGGCACCTTCGTCTTTACCAGCATATTGCGTGCCGTAGAAGTTGGGCGGATCAGCGAAAAAGATTGCTTGCTGTTTGAATTCATCGAGAGTGATTGGTGGTGCAAGGTCGACACCAAATTTAGCCTTATATGCTGATTGGTTAGCAGCATCTTCGTACAGAGATACCTGATAATACAATACAGACACGTCAAATTGCGCACGTGGCAGCATAACTAGACGCCCACCAATCGTTGACGACTCTAGCATCGCTGGAACAAATCCAGCTAACTGATCTGCACTATTATAAGAAACCATGTCAGTATATAATGTTGGGTATTGTGGAGCGAATGAGGAGTGGTTCGAACCCACACACCAATCAGTTGTGCCAGCCGCAATATCTGATTTAAATTCGCGGTCTAATTCAAAGTGATTCTTCTTAGATACAATATTTACCGAGGCGCCTGTGGCTGCTTCCCAATCAGAAATGAGGGCGTATAGGCCTTCATACTGCTGACCACCAATCAATTTTGCATCGATGGTGACACCGTCGTAATCACCAGCAAAAACAGGTGATGTCGCCATCATAGCGAGGCAGGTGGTTGCACTCAGAAATGACCGGATTACACTTTTTTTCATCATATCCTCCCAAGGATGTTTTATTAAAACTCTGACAGAGATTGCCGTCATGTTTTGTATCTAAACTTGACTTTTATATACAGTCAACCTTTACTTAGATTAAGGCAAAAGGAGTTTTCTATGCTTTTTGATACACACTTACATTTGATTTACCCCGATCGCCTCGACTATCCTTGGCTAAAATCCGTCCCTGCTTTGAATGCCCCCAGCACATTTAATTCCTATTCAGTCAAAGCGAAACGTCTTGGAATTACTGAGTGTTTACACATGGAGGTTGACGTTGATCCCAAGCAAATTGATCTAGAAAATGAATTAATTACAGAATTAATGAAGGAGCCAGCTAGCATTTTGCGTGGTGCAATTTCCGCAGCTCGGCCAGAAAATCCAGAGTTTAGTCAGTTTCTTGAAATCGCCCAGCATAACACGACCATCAAAGGATTTCGTAGAGTTTTACACACTCAGAACGACGCGCTATCTCAGTCCAAAATATTCCGTGACAATATCAAACTTTTATCAAATACAGGCTTAACTTTTGATCTTTGCGTGTTGCCACATCAATTGTCGACCGCTGCACAACTTGTAGATTACTGCCCCCAAGTAATTTTCATCCTAAACCATTGTGGAGTACCAGATATCAAAAATGGCAACTTTTCTCCTTGGAATGATTTTATAAGTGCACTGGCCAAACGAAGAAGCTGTAATTGCTAAAATATCTGGTTTAATTGCGTATGGAGATTTGCAAAAGTGGGGGTTAGATAGCATACGTCCATATTTTGATCATACAGTTGAGGCATTCGGTCATAATAGGATAATTTGGGGCAGTGACAGCCCAGTTTGCAATCTTGGTGGTGGCTTAGAAACTTGGGTTGCCGCCACTCACGCATTGACAGCTGATTGGTCATTGGATCAGAGACGCTGTTTTTATCAAGGCAATGCAAAAAATATTTGGGCAGTTTAGAGACTATTTCAAACTACCTTTTTTAAGAACAGTAAATTAACAACACTAGACGCAAAAAAGGCTTGAGCAGATGCCAACCAAAAAAGTCGATACTACCGAAAAGTATAGCGCACCAGCTCTGTCAAAAGGATTGGACATATTAGAGTTGCTTGCAACACAAAGTGCGGGGATGAAAAAATCCGATATAGCTAAATCACTTAAGCGCTCAGTTAGTGAAATTTTCCGTATGTTAGCCGTGTTAGTAGAAAGAAAATACGTTAGTATAGATGAAGCAAGTGAACATTATTCGCTAACACTAAAGCTTTTTGAAATATCTCACCGACACCCACCGATCAAACGACTAACTAAAGTCGCGAGTGATGTCATGGCCGACTTGGCTATTAGCCTTAACCAGTCAATTCACTTGTCTATCCTTTACGGGAACAATATTTTAGTAATAGCACAGAACGACCCACCTGGAAATAACGTGACGAGTGTCAGACTTGGTGCGCGAATTCCCGTGACACAAACTGGATCAGGTGCAGCTCTAATACATCAATTATCATCACAGAGGTGCGATGATATTTGCGACCAAATTGATACTGCTACACTGGAACAAATTGACGTATTTAAGGAAGCCGTCATTCAGGTACAAAATTTTGGTTACTGTGTTAGCCCTTCAATGGTTATTGCAGGTGTACAAAATATTTCTGTGCCAGTTTTTGACTACTCAGGAAAAGTAATCGCAGCTCTGACAATTCCGTTTATCCAGCGCCTCATCAAAAACAATGATCCTGACCTTGGCACTGCAGCTAACGCTATGCTGCTAGCTGGAGAAAAAGTTTCCAACTTCCTCGGCGCCAACGCCGCGTTATCAGTTTGAATGATCTAAGTTGATTAAATTTAATTATAATTAAATTATTTTTCAAATTTTCTGTAGCTATATCCAAATACTCAGTTTTCTTATTTTTATAGCTACTAATAACCGCACTTAGTATAGCCACTAATAACGCATTTTTTAGCCATGCTTTGAGAAGTTGAAATTTCTTCTTGGGTCATATTAATTGCTATTGCGTCTCGATACTTTGCTCCAAGTTCAAAACCACTATCACCAGCAATGTGGAACCAGAGATAGGCTAGGGTATTATCTTTTAAAACTCCCACCCCATCACGCAACATAACGCCGAATGCATTTTGCGCATAACTATCACCTTGCCGAGCAGCTAAGCTATAAAAATTGGCGGCCTGTTGGTAATCTTGAACCACACCAGAGCCGTGATAGTACATAGTTGCCAGTCGCCATTGAGCAGGCAAATACCCCTGCTTTGAAGCTAAAGTATACCACTCTGAAGCCTTTTTTTCATCTCTATCAACACCACGGCCATTTCTATACATCAGTGCAAGATTGAATTGAGCTGAAGCCTTTCCAGCCTCAGCTAATGGCTCCCATTCTTTGGACGCGGAAGTGTAGTCGCCTTCTTGATAGGCATTCCAAGCTTTTTCCAAAACTTTCAAATCCGCAGCTTTCGATTGTATTTCGATAACTTCATTCATGCGCTCCTCTGCACTGTCTGAAGCCCAAAGACCTGTGGAGAGCATAGTTAGGAAAGCTATGCTAATAGTGAGGTATTTCATGATGGAATGCTCCTTCATATTATTGCGTATGTTACCTGAAGATTTTTAATTGCAAAAGTAATTTTATTTGGAGCCTATATTGTCGAAATACCATCCAAACTTCTTTAAACAGAAACTTTGGAGCTAACCATCAGATGGGTTTAGAAAACTATGATTATTCTATTTGGCTCTGTTATATTTTTATAAGTGAGAACTCTAAAAGGTGGCGCATGAAATTAATAGTGAATTTATCTTTGTGATGTTTGCAGACTATAAGTAATGCCTACAGACTATAAAATATCCAGAAGGCCTTATAGCAAGCGCTGAACAACTATGCTGGAATAGATCCAAGCTGGGCAAATAAATACAAAAAAATTAGCAATGGGCTCCTTTATCCCGAAGTAATATATTTATCCAAAATTAAGTGTTACCCTATCTTTTCGACTGCAACAGGTGCCATCTACTTTTAATAAAATTGATGAGGATACGATGACTGGATTCTAATAAGGCCACAATTGTTCTATTACTAATTTTTATGGGAGCTTGTTCATCCACGCCTTCCTTAAAAGATGCACCAATGTCTAAATTACAATTAAATTTAGAAGAATTCTTTTTAGGCAAAACCACAGCGCATGGTCAATTTCAAGATAGATTTGGCAAGGTGAGTCGACGCTTTACTGTTGCAATTCAGGGTGCATGGGATGGAGAAATTCTAACCCTGTCTGAAGACTTCATTTATGAAGATGATAGTACAGAACAACGGGTTTGGACACTGAAAAAAGCAAGTGAAAACACATGGGTTGGTACTGCAAAAGGTGTTGACGGTATGGCTTATGGTGAGGAACGCGGCGATACTTTTAACTGGAAATATTCATTTAATTTACCAACTGAAAGTGGGACAGTCCTTGTGAATTTCGATGATTGGATGTGGTTAATGGATGACGAACACTTATTGAACAGAGCCTATATGTCGAAGTATGGTTTGAGGATTGGAGAGGTAATTATTATTTTTAAAAAATAATACTAACTAAATTTGGAAAAAATATAATAAACCCCAATTTAGAGGTGTTTAGTGATACTTTTTTTAAGCCCGCGTGTCTATAATTCTGCCAGAAAGTATAAAGTTAGATTTAAACATATGTATTTTGTAAGAGTTAAGGCAGGCCTTTCTTCAACTCGTGTGTTCTGGAATATAAAATGAATGATTTGACTAATAATAAAATTCGGCCGTTCTTTCATATCAAGAATTTTAAGGACGGTGTGGCAGATTCCATTCTCGAAAGGGTGATGATGCCAGAGGGGCGGTCTTCAGAGTACGTGGAAGGGTATGAGTTTGGGAAAACTCTTCTGAAAACCAGTCTAAATACTGAAATTAAATAGCTTTATTATCAGCCTTTATAAGCTCTTCAACACCAATAACCGCCAGAGGTTTTTCCAAGTCTTCCTCGCTGACATCCATAATTATTTTGTTAGTAATGTCGCGGTAAAGGCTTGATGCGCGTTGTAGATCCCCACCAAAGGCAACTCTTACTTTCTCTATCTGCTCATCAGAGAACTCACAATAAAACAGCTCTTGCTCATAGCTAGAAACAGACTGATCCAAAGGACCTCGCATATCATTGTAAATAACGCCATCATTCATAAATTACTCCCCGGGCAGATTGGAGGCCCCAAAAACTTCGTTCCAGTTATCAGGTTGTTCTTCTAGAAAAGAGCTCACCTCTGCCCAACCTAATTTGTCTGGGTTTTCTAACAAACCTTCTTGTTCACTACCAACAAAAAGTTCGTAATGGTTAGCTTCTTCATCCGAAACACCATAACAATTCACAAGGTTACCAACGGCATTCGTGAAGCTGTGCTTAACGCCACCAGCCCGCAAATTTATGTAATATTGGCTATCAGAAATTACAGTATTAGTCATAAGTAAATTCCCATTTTATTTGAGGATATCCGAAAAAGCTTAAAGCAATTCAAAGTAAACTTAAATAAAAACCCACGAAAAATCTCACTAACTAATTACATAAAGTTAAACTGTAGCAGTACCAAAACGTTGGTTAAACCGGATTAACCACATAAAAACCCAAGGCCAAGCCCCACCTAAAAATCAAAAGTGCCCTGATCAAGTCCGCTTTACTGTTAATTAGATTTCGCCATCCTTCGCACATTAAGAGTATGATCTGAGAGAAGTTATGGTAGTTATTATAACGATAAAGCAGCTCCAGCTAATAAAATTAGAATGCAAAAAATGATGCATACCATCAATTGTAAATTATATTTTAAAAATGTTGTGCCACAAGCTCCACAACTACAACCTATCCCCGCAATTTTGCGCCACTAGGATCAAAGGGCGGTTCAGCCAAAACAACCGCACGATGGGGCTTGCCAAGCACCATGACATCCAGCTCGTCGCCGACTTTAACATTTTTCAAATAGCAAAGCGCAAGCGACTTATTTACGCCGTATCCATAAGTCCCTGAGGTTACCCGACCAACCCCAGCGCCAGTTTTATCAAAGATCGGCTCACCACCGGTTGCATCCGCAGTGGTAACATCCAATATTTCGACAATTGAAAGCGTTTCTCGCGGCACATTATCTTTAATTGCAAGATAAGCGCTCTTGTGCAGAAAATCTTTATCCAGTTTGATTAGGCCCGCCAGCCCAACCTCTTGTGGCCAATATTCTGGACTATATTCACGCGACCAAGAGCCGTAGCCTTTTTCTACCCGCAAGCTCATTAGTGCTCGCCCACCCACAGGCCCAGCACCAAAAATCTTTCCTGTCTCAATCAATGCCTCATAAAGGCGTAGTTGATCCTCAGTTTTACAATGCAACTCCCAACCAAGATCCCCCGTGAATGAAACCCGAAGTGCTAGACAGTGGACGCCACCCAACTCAACGCGTTTGGATCGCATAAACGGGAAAGTTCACCGTAGCCAATGAAGTGCTGGTCAAACGTTGCAACAAATTCCTCGATTTAGGACCCGCTACGTTGAAGCCACACATCGCTTCCGTCAGACTTTCAAAGGTCACCCCATCAGGCATCGGCACCATATTCCAAAATCTTTGATGATAGCGCTCCGCCATGCCAGACCCAATGATCATAAATTCATCATCTGCAATGCAAGTCACAGTAAAGTCACCCGCGATACCGCCCCGCACACCTATCAAGGGGGTCAAACAAGAGCGACCAACGGCTTTTGGCATATTGTTCGCAAAAATCGCATTCAACCAATCGGCGGCCGCCTCACCAAGAACGCGGTATTTAGCAAAATTGGAGATGTCTATAATGCCGGCATGTTCCCGCAACATTCGGCATTCGCGGCCAACAGATTCAAACCAATTTTGGCGAATAAAACCGTTGGTGTCTGCTACACCAGGTTTGTTTGCAAACCATTGTGGGTGTTCCCAACCATAATTTATTCCAAAGACTGCTCCAAGAGCTTTTTGCATCTCATAAATAGGTCTAACCCGTACCGGCCTGCCAGCATCACGCTCTTCGTTAGGAAAGTGAATAGCGAACCGCTTAGAATATTGATCACCCACCCTAGCCTTTGTGAACGCTTTCCCAGCCCATTTTCCAAATCGTGCAACATCCCAAGTGAACATATCATAATGACTTTCACCCTCGACCATCCACTGCGCCGACATCAAACCCATCCCACCCGATTGGCTAAACCCCGGAATAATGCCGTTACAACAGAAATAGTTTTTGAGGTCGGGATGCGGCCCATAGAGCACATTGCTATCAGGAGACCATATCATCGGACCGTTGATCACCCGCTTAATCCCAGCCGTTCCCACTACAGGCACACGGTCAATGGCGCGCATCATATTTTCTTCGATCCGATCAAGATCATCGGCAAACAATTCATGGGCAAAGTCTAGCGGCGTGCCCTCTTCGGCCCAGAAGCGCAGTTTCTTCTCATAGGCTCCAATTAACAACCCCTGCCCCTCTTGGCGCAGATAATATTCCCCGTCTCTATCCGCAACGGAGGGCAAGCGTTGTTCCATGGCAGCAATTTCAGCAATGGTCTCTGTCACAAAATATTGGTGTTCCGTCGGCTGCAAAGGAAGTGTGATGCCTGCCAAGGCTGCGACTTCACGCCCCCAAAGACCTGCAGCATTCACTATCCATTTTGTGTGTATGTCACCATTGGGAGTGCGTACGATCCAACTGCCGTCTACTTGCTGCTCTGTGCCTGTCACAGGTGTGAAGCGATGTATCTCAGCCCCACGGGCGCGGGCGCCTGCTGCATAGGCATTGGTGACACCAGAGGGATCTACATTACCACCATCAGGCTCAAACATAATACAGCGCACCCCATCGTAATCGACCAATGGATGCAAGCGCTCTGCTTCAGCACGGCTAACTTCATGGAAGTTCATCCCATAGAACTTTGCCTTTGCTGCTTGTAAGCGCAGCTGATGCTCTCGATTTTCGGTTTGAGCCAAATAGAGGCTGCCTGGTTGAAACACACCACAGCTTTGCCCCGTCTCAGCTTCCAACTCATTGTAGAGGTTCATTGTATAATGCTGAATACGACTGATGTTGGTGCTATCATGCAGCCCGTGAATATTAGCTGCTGCGTGCCATGTAGAACCTGAGGTCAGCTCATTTCGCTCAAGAAGTACAACATCAATCCACCCCAACTTTGTAAGATGATACAAAATTGAACATCCAATGACACCGCCGCCGATAACTACCGCTTGAGCATGGGTCCGCATATTTAATACTTTCTTTATAATGAATACTCACACAACTTTTTATCATGACGAGACCCGTACGTTGCCGCAAGGCGATATTTGATGTCGGATCTAGTACATCTGCCCCAAGGCATCGTTATTCTAACACTCCGAGAGTATAGTAAGTCAGAAAGAGATAATGTTTTAACCAATTTATGTCGTGAATAGCTATTCATTTAAAAAAGGCTCAGTCATAGTTACAATCAAATATCAGGAGAAGAGCAATGCAGACAACAACTCGGGTAGCTGTCATAGGCGGCGGTGTTGTCGGATGTTCAGTTTTGTATCATCTCACAAAGCTCGGATGGTCCGATGTGATATTGTTGGAGCGCTCAGAACTCACCTCAGGATCCACATGGCATGCAGCCGGTGGATTTCATACATTGAATGGTGATACCAATATGGCGGCTTTGCAGGGCTACACAATTAAGCTCTATAAAGAGCTAGAGGCAATAACCGGTTTATCGTGTGGTCTTCACCACGTGGGCGGGGTGACGCTAGCGGACAATCAAGATCGCTTTGATATGCTGGTCGCAGAGCGGGCCAAGCATCGATATATGGGGCTGGAAACAGAAATCGTCGGACCCGAAGAAATTGCCAAAATAGCTCCTGTCACTAATATTGAGGGCGTGATTGGCGCACTGTATGACCCCCTAGACGGCCACCTTGACCCCTCTGGCACCACACACGCCTACGCAAAGGCGGCGCGCATGGCCGGAGCCACAATCAAAACCCATTGCAAAGTGCTTCAAACCACCCAACGTAGCGACGGAACCTGGGACATTATAACCAACAAAGGCTCAATCCACGCCGAGCATATAGTCAACGCCGCAGGACTTTGGGCGCGGGAGGTGGGAGCAATGGCAGGCATCTACTTCCCCCTACTGCCGATGGAGCATCAATACATCGTCACAGAAGAAGTTCCAGAAATTGCCGCTATTATTGATGATGGTGGTGAGCATCCGCATGTGACGGATCCCGCAGGAGAAAGCTACTTGCGGCAAGAGGGCCGCGGCTTGTGCATTGGCTTTTATGAAAAACTCTGTAGGCCATGGTCCGTGGACGGAACACCCTGGGATTTTGGCCATGAACTACTACCAGACGATTTTGACAAGATCGAAGATAGTATTGGCTTTGCATACAAGCGCTTCCCCGCTCTGGAACGAGCGGGAGTGAAGTCGGTCATCCATGGCCCATTCACCTTTGCCCCTGATGGTAACCCGTTGGTTGGACCTGTTCCAGGAATACGTAACTACTGGTCAGCCTGTGCTGTTATGGCTGGCTTTAGCCAAGGCGGTGGCGTCGGATTAACACTCGCACAATGGATGGTTGAGGGAGAACCAGAGCGCGATGTTTTCGCCATGGATTGCGCCCGCTTTGGCTCATGGATCACCCCGGGCTATACGGTGCCCAAGGTCATTGAGAATTATCAACGGCGTTTCTCGGTCAGCTATCCCAAATGAAGAGCTTCCAGCCGCCCGCGGTGTTCGCCGCACCCCCATGTATGAGATATTTACGTCTATGGGCGCAGTCTGGGGAGCACAATTTGGTTTAGAGGTTCCAAATTACTTTTCACACCCCGGGGAACCAGACTTTGAAACACCTTCTTTTCGACGTTCCAACGCTTGGGTGGCGACAAAGCGTGAGGTAAAAACAGTCCGTCGAGGCGTGGGCATTAACGAGGTTCACAACTTTTCTAAATTTTTAGTCAGCGGCAGCAATGCCCGATCATGGTTGAATCGGGTGATGGCCGGTCGCATCCCAGAGCCAGGGCGATTGTCGCTCACTCCTATGTTATCGCACAAAGGCAAAATTATTGGTGACTTCACCGTCTCTTGTATAAAAGAGGGCACATTTCAGCTTACCGCAAGCTATGCTAGCCAAGATTACCATCACCGTTGGTTTTTGCATAATATGCAAGACGGAGTGCAGCTTGAAAATATTTCTGATCGCCGTACTGGCTTTCAAATTGCTGGCCCCAAAGCTGCTGAACTTTTGCAAACCTGTACAACCACTCAGGTCAGCAGCATCAAATTTTTAGATGTGGTAGAGATGGTAGTCGGCAGCACCACTTGTTTGGTACAGCAACTCAGTTACACTGGTAGACCATGGCTTCGAAATCTACTGTGATCCTATGGCCCAACTCTCCTTGTGGGATACGCTATGGAGCGCAGGGCAACCCCACGCCATCGCCCCTTTTGGAATGCGTGCAATGATGTCAATGCGGCTTGACCGGTTCTTTGGTTCTTGGATGTCAGAGTTTTCACCCGATTACACAGCTGCCGAGACTGGACTAGACCGCTTTATCAGCTTTAAGAAAAACACTGACTTCATCGGCAGAGCATCCGCCGAAGCCGAACGCACCACACCGCCCACACGGCAATTGGTGGTGTTTGAGGTGGCAGCAACGGATGCGGATGTGGTGGCCTATGAGCCAGTCTTCATCGACGATAAAGTCCAAGGTTTTTGCACTTCTGGCGGATACTCCCATCATGCCGAAAAATCCATAGCCTTTGCTTTGGTGCCCCGCAGTAGCGTCACCGATACCCTAGCTGTAGAAATTGAAATATTGGGGCAGCGATGCAAAGCTAGGCGTCTAATGGAGCCGTTGCTATAGAGCCTTTACCCCCAAACAGCAGACTTGCCCAGTCATCAATCCAAGCAATGATCCTAATCTGCGCTGCCGGAGCCTCAAGGCGTATGGCGCCAAATGATAAGCTGATGCTGCCTATCAAAGGGAAAACGTTGCTGCGGCGCGTCGCCGAACAGGCATTACAATTGAGTATCCCTACCCACGTAGCCCTACCCCAAAAACCGCATCCTCGGTGGGAGGCTCTGCACGGGCTAGACCTCTCCTTAGCCGCTCACGAGGACAGTGCCGAGGGGCTGTCCGGCACCCTCCGCGCATCAGTGGCAAGACTGCCATCCTCGGTCACCCACCTCTGCGTGGTATTAGCAGACCTCCCAGACATCCAGTCACAAGACTTTAGAGCAGTATTTGAAGAAGTAAAAACCTACCCTGATGCATCTATCTGGCGGCCGCTAGGTCCGAAGGGCCAGCCAGCTCATCCCACAGTATTCCACCGCAGCACATTTGCAGATTTCACAACTATAGCGGGCGATAGCGGCGCAAAACCTGTGATTGAAAAATTCCGCAGTACCCTGCATGAATTTAGCGCCACCACCCACGCTGGATCTCATGATATTGATACACCACGGGACTATCAGGCCTATCTGAACAGTATATAAAACTGAAATCTAATACTGCAACTACGGCAATAGTTATATTTAGATCAGACAAAGCAAACAGACCGTAATTTAGATGCTCTGCCAACCTCATAGCCTTTCTAGCATTGTGTCAAAGCCCGATAAGTGTATTAGAACTAGTAAAATTTTTTTAAAGACTTTGGCTATAGCCTAAACATCTAAAAAATATTCAGGCTTTAGCTTTACTAATACAAATAATTACATTCTAATCAGTCAAACTCTATGTTAGCGGTAACATGTGTAATATTATTAACTAAGAAATTTGGTCTATAAAATACTTCATATAATTATTTACATCAAAATAATTTCGTAAAGACTACTAAACCAAAGCGAGTATTGTAACAGTATCTAAATTCTACCAATCGTAAATTGTAATAAATATAACAATCAAATTAACTCAACTGTAATTTAATAAAGAAGTGAGTAGGTTATTGGAAAAAATTACACAGCAAATCGATCTCGTAGAAAGCGTCAAAAATGCGCTTTTTGATGCAATTTTAACTGGTGAATTTTTACCAGGAGAAAAGCTAGCCCAAGATGATCTCGCCGAACAAATGGGCGTCTCAAGGCAACCAATCATTCAAGCGCTCCGGATTTTGTCTGACCATGGAATTTTATCACCCTATGGTAAAAAGGGTGTGGCGGTAAGCGAATTAGACGAACATAAGCTCTTGAGTTTGTTGCAAGTACGCAATGAATTAGACTGTCTTGCTGCAAAATTAGCAGCAATGCGGGCCAAGGCAAACAAATTTGATGAGGACGACCACAATCAAATCAACGATCTTCATGAACTAATAGACCGAAGCTTGACGCTCATGAAGGGCAACAACATTCCGGAAACGCACGCCGATCTAATTCGCAATGATATTGAATTTCATAAAATGATCCGAAGCCTTTCTGGGAACATGTTTATTCAGACCACATTGGAGCCGCATCTGCTGCACTTTAGCCGGGTCTTCTATGTTATCACAGCTGATCGGCACCACGTCATTTGGGATCAACATAATAGTATTCTTGAAGCAATTTTAGGTGGAAACGTCGAGACAGCCCAAAACTTGACCAAAGCACATTCTGTTGAAGCGGAAACGTTAATCCATTGGTATAGAGAAAAAGTTTATTAAAATAAATTTAGGTTTGAGGTTATATCTTAACTGTTGACGTGTACACTCATCAGGTAAAATCACTAGGCCTAAGCTTCTATTACCTAGGCCATAGTTCAAATTTTTTACTGGGCGATTATCAATAAATCTAATGTTCAGGAAACTAAGGTGCGAAGATAAAGCCATTCATAATAATGCTCACCAACTTTCAAAAACCTTAACTTTAAAGATATTATTTTTTTATAATTTTCCAAAATTTTATGTGATGAAATTTGCGAAACCTTGCACCTTACCATAATGATAGTTTGGAACTTATCTCGTGTAATAGCCCAATATGGCGGCTCAACATATTTGTAGCCTATTGTAAGATTCTGATATGTTTATAAATTTAAATTTTCATTACTGTCTATCAGAAAATAGTTGCCCTAGAGATATTAATAATCAATCAAAGATACAGGTTACGCGGCGGAATAAGATTAGTCTCCAGATTTAGGTGCAGCGCTATATTTCCGCAAAATACCAGAAGCCAAAAACACTCCAACAGCCACTAATATAACGCCAAAAACCTTTAACAGCCCCACAGACTCACCCAAAAATATGACTCCACCTAGCAAGGTAAGGACTGGCGTCAGTGCACCAAATGCCGCAGACTCTGCAGCCCCCAGCAACTTTACCGCATAGCTAAATGAAAGCGTAGCTAGAATGCCGATGATAAAGCCTTGGATTACTACCATTATGCCGATATCGCCCCAATTGGCTGTAGCAAAGCTCACATTTCCAGTCAAAAGTAACAGTGGTATGATGGTTAATGTGCCCCAGAATAGCCCAATCACCAAGCCATGCATCGGCGTCAAACCACTTTGGCGGAAAATAACTGAATAGATTGCCCAAAGCCCAGAGCCTGTCAAAAACATAAGATGACCACGCCAAGCTCCATCAGTGACTCCACTCAAGATTGACCAAAGGCTGACCACCATCGCACCAGCAAGGATCATGGCCAATCCAATTCTGCGGCGGGGACCAGGTATCTCTCCAGCTAAAGCATACGCTGCCAAAGCGGCCCAAAACGGCAGCATCCCAGGTGCCAATGCTCCCCCATCTGATGCCGGGGCATATGCCAGCCCCTTAGAAATAATATAAGGAAATACAGCACTGGCGCCAACCATCAGCATCGCTGCCCGCGGCCAGGACAAACCATAGGGCAGAACTCCCAACCTCCACATCCAAGGGATCATCACTATAGTACTGGGAATGAGCCGCAGAACCAAAATTTCTTCAACAGTGAAACTACCTTGGACGGCAAACCGTGTGACCAGCATAAATCCCGCCCAAATTATTACCGTAGAAATAGCCGATAACAGCCCAAAGGACCTTGTCATTATAAAATTCATCAACGGTACTTTCCAAGAGGATATCAACACAGGGACTAGCTACATTCCAGTGTGTGACACTAGTATTAATCAACGGTTATCAAAGCCACGGAACTGTAATAAGCGCCAAAAAAAGGTAACGTGCGCCCTTCGCCAGGGTGACCATCAGAACAAATGGAAACAGTCTCTCCCCCAAGGCCCCTGCAATCACTGTGACTGGATCACCAACAACAGGAAGCCAACTGCCAAGGAGTGACCAACGACCGTAGCGCCCATACCACTTTTTGGCGCGCAATAACTGGGTTTCGGAGGCGGGGAACCAGGCCCGATCTTGAAACTGCACCAAGACATGCCCCAAATACCAGTTAATAACTGCACCCAGCACGTTGCCAGTCGTGGCCACAACCAACAACCAAACTAATGGCTTATCAGCGGCGATCAGCAAGCCAACCAAAACCGCTTCTGACTGCATAGGCACCAACGTCGCTGCAATCAAAGCTGAAAGAAATAAGACCACATAGGATATCATGTGACTTCATACCCCAATAAGTCATAGCTCAAGTAGCTATTGTTCTACCTTCACAACCATCTTTCCAAAGCAGTTGCCTACCAGTAAGTCGTTGAGTGCGGCAGGTGCATGCTCCAGCCCGTCAATCACCTGTTCTTTATATTGAACTTGGCCAGATTCTAGCCATCCAGACATGTCGCGGACAAAGTCCCGAACACACCGAAGGTGCACCGCTGTCAAAAATGATGAAGCCCGGCATTGGCTCTTATGAAAAATTTAGAGCATGATGGCGGGCCCAAAGTCTGGGCCTTCAGGCAAGCCAGTGAGATTGTACCAAGACACAACGCCACAAACTGGCATCCGGGCAAAGGCGTTCAAAAGTGGTAAAACAGCATAAAGCACCCGGCCACCAACATTCTCGAAGTACACATCAACTCCATCCGGACAGGCAGCTTTAAGTTGATCACTGAAATTATCAGCCTTGTGATCAATACAAGCATCAAACCCTAGGTTTTCAACTACATGGGCGCATTTTTCTGGCCCTCCCGCAATTCCAACTACGCGGCAGCCTTTAAGTTTTGCAATCTGCCCCACCGTGGCTCCAACAGGCCCTGAAGCTGCCGCTACAACAACAGTTTCACCAGGCTTCGGCTCTCCAATTTTTAACAGACCAGCATAGGCCGTATATCCAGGCATTCCCAAAATGCCCAAAAACCACGAGGGGTTCTCAGGGCTTTTACCTAAGTTGCGGATGCCCACACCGTCTGAGACTGCATAATCCTGCCATCCACTACCCGCGAGGACATAATCACCAGCCTCAAAGCCGTCACAATTTGTATCAACTACTTGAGCTACAACTTGTCCGGTCATCACTTCGCCCAACTTCACCGGCTCAGCGTAAGATTTTGTGTCATTCATACGACCACGCATGTACGGATCGAGTGAAAGATAGGAAGTGCGCAACAGCATTTCCCCTGGCCCAGCTTGTGGCAATACTGTGGCTTCCACTTTTAGCGTATTCTCATCTGGTAAACCATTTGGGCGCTGTGCGAGGACGACGCGACGGTTAGTGTTTGATTCTTGCGGCATAACAATCTCCAAATTATATTTAGGAGACATCTAACATCTTTTCTATACGCTGACATTACAAAATGCATGATGTTTGAATGGGAATAAACAGGCCACTTTACAACGTTTTGCCGGAAAGCTGCACAAGTGACAAACTCCTGAAACATTAGATGGCGGCAGGTACTTAAGCGAGATAGATCTTATAACGTGAGCATCACTAAATTTGGACTACTACCCAAATACAAATTTATGAACCAAGGTGTTCGTCAGAGCATATAGCCAACGCGCGACAGCACCTTTTTCGTACTAGCTCCAATGTACAACTTACGTGGCTACCTTTAAAATTTAGACATAGCTAAGCAGCAATTTCACCGGCACTAAACAGACGGAGCACACCCTGCGCAGCTTCAAGATGTAATTAATATTATTCAATAACATGGTAACGTGCAAAGTCGCACTCTGGCAGTATGAAATACATCCGTGTGGACCAAAGGGTTACCGTGCTCTATAGTTTACCCTGCGCAAGTCAGTGCAGGGTCATGTACTGATATATCAAGGACCATGATGCAGTTTTTGCCACAGAATACGGGATGTCAGGTATGAAATTGGCGCCAAACAAACCTTGGTTGGTCTTAGCGGGCCTGGCACTTGGCGTGACGGTCACCAATGGATTTGCACGCTTTGCCTATGGCCTAATTTTGCCCGCAATGAAGTCAGAAATGGACTGGAATTATGCGCAGGCGGGCTGGCTGAATACCGCAAATGCATTAGGCTATATTGCTGGCGCAGTTGTAACAATGCTGCTGATCCGACGTAGCTCCCCCACCCTTTTGTTTACCTTTGGCCTCATAGCTACCACAGTCGCGCTCTTGGCAACAGGTATGAACACAGAGCTTTGGTGGCAAACCCTTTGGCGTATCTTGGCAGGGTTTTTTGGTGCTATGTCCTTTTCTACTGCGGGCGTTTTGGCTGCAGGTTTGTTTGCAAATGAGCCGCGCCAAAATGCTTTGGCGATTGCTATCCTATTTGGCACGGGTGGTGGTTTAGGCATTGTATTAGCTGGGGCTGCCCTGCCCCTCATGCTAGATTATTATGGCTCAGGCTATTGGCCAATGGCCTGGATGGCAGTGGGCGCTGTCAGCGTGACCTTTTTACCTCTGAGCCTCTGGGCAGCCACGCAATTAAAAGTGCCAGTTCAAGCTAAGAGTAAGGTAACGGCCTTGCCAATTCGCCAGATACTTCCACAAATGGCAGGCTATGCAGGGTTTGGCCTTGGTTACATTGTTTACCTTACTTTTCTGTCAGCTTGGATGACGGCCCAAGCGGCCAGCTCAGGATTCATTGCCTTAGTTTGGGTTCTTATGGGCCTTAGCATCTGCATCTCGCCAATCGTGTGGCGGCCACTTTTGGCCCGCCACGCCTCGGGTCTGCCTTTGGCAATGATCCTCAGCGGTATTGCCATTGGGTCGGCTATTCCCGTAATTTGGCCCGGGAACCTATCACTGCTGATCTCGGCTGTAGTATTTGGCCTATCAGTCTTCATGGCACCTAGCGCAGTGACTAATTTTACACGCCAGAACTTACCGCCTGAGAGCTGGGGACAGGCAATAAGCCTATTTACCGTAGTGTTTGCGATAGCCCAAACCCTCGGCCCTTACGGCGCTGGATTGGTGGGGGATCTTTCGAAAAATATCGGGATCAGCCTGTTATTAGCAGCAGGATTATTACTACTTGGCGCTGCAATCGCGTTAAGACAAAAACCCATAAGAAATAAGCGTTCAGTAGATTGAACCCCTAACAAAATCTATCTAATCGTAAAGTAGCAGGAATGCTGCTTTCAAAATATAAAAAGAAAAAAGCCCCCAGAAAACGTTGGTCTAGTTTGAACCGTTTTGGCCAAGCATGACTTGATCTGATCTCACATATATGCCCCAGCACTCATAAATATAGTTTTAAGTAAAATGTACCACCAATCACGCCACCACCACGGCAGTGTCCCATTTTTTGCAATCATCCATTAATTTGGGCGTTAACAGCTTATCCGTAAACAACTTATCTACATCATTAAGCGAACAAAATTTAAGGGGGGCGGTACGCTGGAACTTAAGATGATCCGAGACAACCATAACCTGACGAGATTGCATCAGAGCAGCTTGACTGACCAAGATTTCCTGCCCATCAAAATCCAAAAGATCCCCATCTGTATCAATCGCAGAACAGCCCAGTATGGCAAAATCAAATTTAAATTGCTTAACCACCTCCGCCGCAAGACCACCCACCAGCCCACCATCAATACGGCGCAGAATGCCAGCAGATAGGATGATTTCACAACTATTATTCACCTTCATGGTATTAGCGATGTTAAGATTATTTGTCACAACCAGTAGATTTTCATGATCTAGAAGAGATTTTGCAACAGCCTCAGTACTGGTTCCAATGTTCATAAATACCGATGCACCATTGGGGATAGATTGCGCGCAACTCTTGGCCATTGCCGTCTTGCCCTCTGCATTCAGGCGGCGGCGTTCTTCGTATATCATGTTCACCACACCAGAAGCTATAATAGCTCCACCATGGACGCGTTCTAGCTGGCCACTATCGGTCAATTCCGTGAGATCGCGTCTGATGGTTTGGACAGTCACACCATAATGCTGGGCCAGACCATCCACCGTGACCTTACCATCTTTACGCACAAGATTAAGTATTTCTCGCTGTCTGAAATTAGCCACCAACACGCCCACTTCTAATAAGTTACTTAGTTTTTTAACCTACCCCTAAAAAAGCAACATAGAGGACATGTAATCAAATCCCAACCCAAAGCATCAAGATGATAAATACAAAATCGAATTCACTGGCACGCTTCCCATATCCAAGTGACTTTAAAAAATAGCGAATTCTTATTACATAAGTAAACGAACCCAAACGAGCATTCGTTATTGATCGCTTAATAATTATAATGATAGATATGTGCATATCGAATCCCGTTTAACTATTGAAGGACGTATTTTTGGGCCCCAGAAACCATCATGACGTCATAGACATCTTCGTAATCGGCGGTGGCATAAATGGATGTGGGATAGCGCGCGATGCGGCGGGACGTGGCTTGATTGTAGAGCTAGCAGAAATGAATGACCTAGCCTCGGCTACCTCCTCTGCATCTACAAAATTATTTCATGGTGGCCTTAGATATTTAGAATACTGGGAACTGCGGCTCGTCCGCGAGGCTTTGCTAGAACGCGAAACACTTTTAAAGGCCATGCCACATATTTCTTGGCCGATGCGGTTTATCCTACCTTTTCACAAAGACATGCGGTTTGAGAGCGATACGCCTGTATCCAAGCTGCTGTCCTTTATAATGCCTTGGCTGAAAGGCCGTCGTCCTTCTTGGCTCATTCGGTTTGGCCTCTTTTTATACGACAATCTTGGTGGCCGTCAGATTTTAAAGGGCACAACAGCGCTCGAACTTCGCGCAGGACCTGAAGGCGCGCCTTTGCAGGACCGTTTTGAGAAAGCCTATGAATATTCCGATTGCTGGATCGAAGACAGCCGATTGGTGGTCTTGAATGCCCGCGATGCACAGGCCCACGGCGCGCGCATCAATGTGCGCACCAAAGTCATAGCAGCTGATCAAGTAGATGGCATTTGGCACGTCACGCTCGAAGACACTCAAAGTCAGGAACGCCGCGTTGTGCGCGCCAGGCTTTTGGTCAATGCCGGTGGTCCTTGGGTTGAAGATATCATCCGCAAGACAGTTCGGATCAACACAACTGAAGGCGTGCGTTTGGTGCGCGGCAGTCACATTATAACCCGTAAGCTTTATGGTCACGATAAATGCTATTTTTTTCAGGGAGAAGATGGGCGAATAGCGTTTACAATACCATATGAAACAGATTTCACACTGATCGGCACGACAGATGTAGATCACAATGACCTAAACGTTAAACCAATATGCACTCCTGAGGAACAAAACTACCTAATTGAATTTGTATCAAAATATCTGAAAGTACAAATCACCAATGAAGATATTATAAGCACCTATTCTGGTGTACGACCCCTCTATAACGATGGCGCCAGCACAGCCACGGCCGCAACTCGAGATTATGTACTGAAAATGGACACGTCCACTGGCGCACCTTTACTCAACATCTTTGGTGGCAAAATTACAACTTATCGCAAGCTTGCAGAAACTGCACTGGAGAAAATTGCAACGGTTTTTCCAGAGGCGTCTAAACCTTGGACTGCAGGTGCTGCCTTGCCTGGTGGTGACTTTCCAGTCGATGGGGTTGCAGAGATCACCCAAAAACTTATATCAGACTATAGCTTTCTAACACTGGCATGGGCAACACGGCTGATCAAAGCCTATGGAACTGATGCTTTCAAACTTTTAGGCGATGCTAAAATTAAGGAAGATTTAGGTCAAAACTTTGGCGCCACGTTAACAGCTCAAGAAGTATTATGGCTCGTCCAAAGAGAATACGCGTACGATGCGGAGGATATTATCTGGAGGCGCAGTAAATTAGGGCTGAGATTAACCCCTCAGGAAATAAAAATTCTCGATAAATGGATGAAATGTGAATTTGCAGCGGTGGCTTCTGGAACAATTATTTAAATTTTAGAGAAAAGCATATTAGACTAACTAAAATTCACTATAAGCGGATTTATCAAAGCATTTAAATAAAATTTATTGGAGGGTTTAATGTTCGTGAGTTCTGCTATTTCTATTGCTATCGTTACAGTTTTATCTGTTGGCATTTTAGATATTTGGCAACGCGTAATCCATCGCATGGGAGGACTGCCACCAACAAATTGGGCTATAGTCGGGCGCTGGCTAATGGCAGTAATAAATCACCACAAAATACTAAACCATCCACTACAAAATATGCCGCCACACCCAAACGAGTTAATGATTGGTTGGGTATTTCATTACTTCATTGGTTTTTTCTATGTCGTTCTATATTTCCTGCTTTGGGAGACTTTTGGGATATTGACCCCCACATGGAGAGATGGTTTGATCTTTGGTGTGCTTAGCGTTGTAGTACCGTGGTTCTTTTTCATGCCAGCAATGGGCGCAGGCTTAATGGGAAAAAAAACACCGCACCCGCTAGCTGTGAGCATATCAGCACTGGTAGTACATTCCATTTTTGGCGTTTCAATCGCATTACTCCTTGGCTGGATTTCAAGCAGCTAAATTTCGTTGTTTATTTTAATACTAAAAGTAAAAATTAACTTTTAAAGTTAAAAAGAGAGACAAAACTTGCTAACAACTTTGCCTTACACACGTGATTTAGTTTTGATTGGCGGTGGGCATGCCCACGCTCTGGTTTTGAAAGCCTGGGGGATGAACCCGTTGCCTGGCGCAAGATTGACGCTGATTAACCCTGGGCCAACTGCGCCTTATACAGGCATGCTTCCTGGCTATATAGCAGGGCACTATAGACGCGATGAACTAGAAATTGATTTGGTACGTTTATGCCGTCATGCGGGCGCGCGACTGATAATGGACAGGTCGTTAGATATTAATCAGTCTCGACATGAAATAATTTTAGGATCACGTGGGCCTGTAGGTTATGATATTGCCTCCATAAATGTAGGCATCACCGCAGGTCTGAATGTGCCAGGATTTTCAACATATGGCATTAGTGCCAAGCCCCTGAATGCGTATGCGGACAGATGGAATATATTTAAAAGCCAAGTAGTAAAAGGCTATACTACCCCAGATGTGGTAGTGATCGGTGGTGGTGTCGCCGGATGTGAATTAGCGATGGCAATGGCGTATGCATTGCAAGCAAAAGGAATATCCCCCCGCGTAACAGTAATCGAGTTAGGATCCCAAATTTCTGGTGTTGGCAGCAAAGTGCAGCATCAGATATTAATGGCTATGGCAAATCTCGGTATTGTGATTAAAACTGGCTTAAAGGTAGTTGGAGTTACTGAAAATCAGGTACTTTTAGATGGGCATCAACCTATTGCTGCGACACTCTGCGTCGGTGCCGCAGGTGGTGTTGCACAAGATTGGATCACTCAGACAAATTTACCTCAGAAAGATGGATTTATTAAAGTTAGTTCTGATCTTGGTGTCGTTGGAGATGACGCACTGTTTGCCGTTGGCGACTGTGCTTTGATGGCAAATGGGTTATTGCCCAAAGCAGGCGTCTTTGCTGTACGGGCCGCACCAATATTACATCACAACATGCGCGCGACACTCACTGGAAGAAAACGCAATCATTGGAAGCCACAAAAAAAATATCTAAAACTAATCTCTGTGGGTGAAAAATCTGCGATAGCTGAAAAAATGGGGGTGGCCATAGCCGGGCGGTTGATGTGGCTCTGGAAAAATAAAATTGATAGGGCCTTTATGAAGAGGTTGAGGGATTTTCCAGAGATGGTGGCCCCAACAGTGACGAGCGAGCTGGCAGCTGGAGTGGCAGAAATACTAGCTACTAAGCCCTTGTGCGGTGGATGTGGCGCTAAAGTTGGCCGCGGAATACTTTCAACTGCTTTAAATAATATTGCACAACCTACTCATAATGTTTTGACTGGTGTGGGCGATGATGCAGCAGTGCTACGCCAGCCTAACGGTGAGTTTCAGGTTATCAGCACTGATCATTTACGAAGCTTCATTGATGACCCTGAACTAATGACAAGGATTGCATTGGTTCATGCCTTGGGTGACATTTGGGCTATGGGAGCGCAGCCTCAAGTTGGGCTGGCGTCAATTGTACTACCTCAAATGTCTGCAAGCTTGCAGCAAAGGACTTTGTTAGAAATCACACAAGTTGCGACAGAGGTTTTGGGCGCCGCAGGTGCTCAGCTTGTTGGTGGACATACAACTATGGGCGCAGAACTAACAATTGGTTTTACTGTAACAGGAACAAGTAAGAATATGCCATTGACTGTTGCCGGGGCAAAGCCCGGCGATGTTTTGATCCTGACACGGCCTATTGGCTCAGGCGTGATTCTGGCGGCCGATATGCTGGGACAGGCGGAAGGGCACGATGTTGCTGCAACACTTGCCATTATGGGGCAGCCACAGGATCGCGAGGCGGCGGTATTGTCAACAGTAGCTCACGCTATGACGGATGTAACAGGATTTGGCTTAGCAGGGCATGTGCATGCCATATGCAAGGCCTCTGGATTAGACGCGAGCCTATTCCGAGATGCCATTCCGATCTACTCAGGTGCGCGAGAGCTGTCTGATGCAGGTGTATCATCAACATTAATGCCCGCAAATAGCTCTGACACTCCACTTAACGGAGCCCACGATGCTTTACTGTATGATCCACAAACAGCCGGTGGATTATTGGCGGCAGTACCAAAAAAACAGAGCGCTGCTGTTATTGAAGCGCTAATTGGACAGGGGTGCACTGGGCATATAATTGGCCATTTAACTACAGGAACTGGAACCTTGTCTCTTAGCTAAACTTTGCATGTAACTCTGCCGCAGTTTTGGCTAGCGTATCATCTTCCAGATCAAGTAATTTTAAACAGAAAACCTCTCGCTTTTTAGCGGAGGCCGATTTGGTATAACGCGGATCATAGTGTTCTGTAATCAGCTCTTCAGCCAATATTTCCCAGTCGTCCGTTTGTGCCAGCAACTGCCAACGGTCTATCAGCTGTCTAGCATGGTACGGACGCAACCTGTCCAGCAATACACCCAGTGCTATTTTATCCTGAGTCAGGTTGGTATAGGCTCTACAAAGAAAACGACTTCGTGCTTCCAGTTTTGCAGTAATTTGGACCCTCGGAGCAGCCAACATAGAGGCCCAAAGTGATGGTGGGATCAAGCGCTCACCAACCTTACTACTTTCAGCCTCAACAAAAGTAATTTTTTTTGGATCCAATTTGTTAAGTGTCTCGGCAATCTTAGTTTCAAACATTTTTTGTGAAGGCTGTGACATGCCTATACTACCAAATAGTGATCCCCTGTGGGCGGCAATTTCCTCAATATCAAGTACTTGTGCGCCCTTTGCAACAAGTTGCTGCAGAAGCTGCCGTCTTCGCCGTTCCCGTACTGCCACTAATCAGCATCAAACGGTGTGGTAGTTGCATTTTATACAACATTTGAACTATTTCATGACGGTAGCTCTGGTAACCTCCCTTGAGAAGTTTTACTCGCCAGCCCACTTGATCAAGGATGGTAGCAAATGCATTCGATCTCTGTCCTCCACGCCAACAGTAGACTAGTGGCTGCCAGGAGCCATCTTTAGAGGCGAGGTATCCTTGCAGATGGGCAGCAGTGTTAGACGCAACCAACGCTCCGCCTACTTTGCGGGCACTGAAAGGGCTATCTTGCTTATAGATAGTACCAACTTCATCACGTTCAAAATCATCTAAAACAGGCAAAAGACTAGCACCCGGTACATGATCTTCCGCGTACTCAGCTGGCGACCGGACATCGATGATCGTATCGACAGTGAGGGTACGCAGATCAGCTAGAGAATTTAGGATTATTTTAGTCATTTTATGCCCTTTTTATGACTTCATACCGATATCTGTTTTGCCAGAAAGAGCCAAGTAACTAAAATAACGCACTCGGTGAAATATGGACAAAGTAAGACAGCCAGATAAAAAAATATTAGGTAATTCAACTAATTGGACTTATTTTATCGGCCTCAACCGTAATAACAAAGGGACAATACCGATGGTAAGAAGTGCGGCTATGATAAACGGTGCACCAGGAAAATATACCCCTTCGTCGTTCACAAACCACTCGAATACGCCAGTAAGAACAAGTGGTGCTGCTACGGCTGCAACCGACGCCAGTGACGCAATCACACCCTGAACCAGCCCTTGTTTATCATCACCGACCCGATTAGCTGCAAAGGCGGTCAGCAAAGGTGGGGCCATGTCAGAGAGGGCGGCGATGGGTAAAACCACCACAACTGCCCAAGCCACGGTGGTAAACCCAAATCCTAGCAACCCAATCACTGCAGCAATACTAGAAAAAATTAGGGTTTTATAATCACCAAAACGTTTAGTAAGTCGCGGTAATATTCCAGCCTGTACTAGCATAATCAAGATACCATAGGTTGATAATGTCAGCCCGATGGTGAACCCGTCCCAACCGAATACCTCACGCCCCCAAAAAGCCCAGAGTGACGGGTAAACCATATTTGCAAATTCAAAGACAAAAATACAAGTAAGGGGTATTGCAAGCCCTGGAATCACAAAAGCCCTTACAATAGTTGCAAAGGGATTTAGGTCCCGTCTGCCAAATGCCCGACGGTTTTCTTTTTTCAGGGACTCTGGCAAAATAAAGAAGCCAAAAACTACATTGAGCGCTGAAAATACCGCCGCAATCCAGAAGGGTGCCGTGATGTGCCAGCCCGATGCTATACCACCAAGTGCAGGTCCGAAAATAAATCCCACGCCAAAGGCAGCACCAATCATGCCAAAAGCGGCCCCACGTTCCTCTGGCTTCGCGATGTCGGAGATGTAGGCAGTTGCAGTGATATATGTAGCGCCTGCCATCCCTGCAATTACGCGACCCACGAGCAATACCCAGTAGGTCTGCGTCATAGCCATAATAATGTAATCTATTGCCAACGTAGCCAGCGCTGCAATCAATATAGGCCTGCGCCCGTAAGCGTCTGAAAGACTACCAACGATGGGACCAAATAGAAACATTGCCGCTGCATAGGCAGCCATCATTACCCCACCCCAAAACGCCCCATCAGCCGTGCTACTAGCACCTACACGGTCCATTAGGTCTGGCATGATAGGGAAAACAATCCCGACGCCAATGGCGTCAATCATCAAGGTAGTTAGAATAAAAAGAAATGGCCCAGTTAGTTTCATGCCAGCTACCAATACATTAAATAGTCCATCTACATAGCTCAATTTAATAGTGGCCATTTTAGAAAGCACTGGATTGACCCCACCACTAAAATTGGCGGGATCAAACTTTTATCACTAGTCAAAAAGATCACATGGAAAAAGTATACGCTCTGATTAGAGTTGTGCAGTAATCTGCGTTAAATCCTTTGAAAATTGCTGAACATCTGATGGCATTTCACCGTCTAAAATACGGGCTTGTTCAAATAGGATACGGCACATCACTTTTTGAAGATCAGCCGATAACTCCGGGATTTTTTTGATTAAGTCATGGTTTAAGTTCACTTCCAGAACTTTCTTACCACTCTCAAAATCTGGATTCTGAGCTTTGAGAATACGCTCAAGATTGAAATCCAACCCACCCTCGCCCGCTACCAAACGTACAGGACTATCAACCAGACTCTGCGATGGGATAACATCCTCAACAACATCAACAAGACACTCTTTGATTAACAACGAAATTCCATTGCTTGGTTGGTCATCTTCTTCCTTAACTTCTTCGTCACCCAGTTTGGATAAATCATATTTATCTCTTGATATAGAAACAAAAGACTTTTCTTTGAAGGAGGACATCTGCGTCATCCAAAACGCATCGATAGGGTCTGTCATTAGAAGTACATCTACGCCCTTAGCTTTGAAGCCTTCAAGGTGTGGGCTAGACATCGCTTGTTTCAAGGTGTCTGCAGTCAAGTAATAGATACAGTCTTGGCCATCTATGAAGCCATCGAGATAATCTTGAAGTGAGATAAGCTTATCGTGTTTAAATGAGTAAACTCGAATTACTTCTGCAATTTTCTCACGATTTTCAAGATCTTCATATAGTCCCTCTTTTAAGGACCTTGCCAAACTGAGACCAAAACTCTTCATATGCAGCACTATCTTTTTTCTGTTTTTTCTTTAACTCTGACAAAATTCGTTTCGTCAGATATTTTGAAATCTTTTTGACTACTGGGCTACTTCTGAACCATTTCCCTACTGACATTAAGATCCAAGCTTGTTGTATCAAGAACGCCCTGCACAAAGCGCAGCCAAGTTGGAATGATCCCATCCACATCATTACTGATAAATACTCTGTTTATATAAAGGTTTATTTTTGTTTTGCGCTCAGGCTCAAATAGATCAAAGGGAGCAGTCTTTGGAACAAACACAAGGTTCGTAAAGTCAACCGATCCCTCAGTTTTATTATGAATTATGATGTAAGGATCATCAAATGCGCCAAAATTAGATTTATAAAAACTAGTATAATCTTCATCACTAATTTCTGAGGATGAGCGCGCCCAAAGTGCTTGCGCACTGTTTGCTTGTTCACTCTCACCGTCCTGAGATTGGAGTTTGATTGGCACAACAATGTGATCCGAAAACTTTTTGACTAAGGCTTTTAACTTATTTGTATCTGCATATTCCTTTGAATCTTTTCGTAGATATAGCTTTATCGATGTCCCAACTTCACCAATGGTATCATTGGTTGATATCGAGTAACCACTTTTTCCATCACTTTCCCAAACGTGACTTTGATCTGAGCCCGCTTTTCGAGTGGTCACTACGACACGGTCCGCAACCATAAATGCGGAGTAGAAACCAAGTCCAAAATGACCAATTATAATCTTGGCAGCATCATGTGAGTTATCAGCTGAATCCAGCTCATCGATAAAGGAAGAAGTGCCCGACCGGGCTATCGTGCCAAGAGTTTCTGAAAGGTCTGTCTCACTAAACCCAATACCGGTATCGATAATTTCAATCGTTTTCTTCTTTGGGTCCATAATGATTTGGATTTCATCATCCACAGCATTCAGAATATTTGAGCGGGAATGTCCCAAAAATTTTCTTTTGTGTATGGCATCAGAGGCATTCGATAAAAGCTCACGTAAAAAAATATCTCTATCAGAATAAAACTTTATCACTATATTGAGAATTTTACCTGTATCAGCTTCAAAATTGTGTGTGAAATCACTCATGACATTCTCCTATTTACTAGCACTCAAATAAGAACATCTCAACTTAGTGCAAGTGGTTTATGAAAATCACATTCATTTGCATTTATTTTTCAAGAGTATGTCAGCTTTATTTATTTTACAGACCGTAAATCCTCTGCCGTAGAAAGCCTTATAATACCTAAAATTAAAACTGGATTAACGGCGTAAACTTTTTGATGTATTCAAAATGTAAAATTAAAAAACACCCAACGCCAATAAAATTATTTGTGAATTAACTGAAGAGGATAAAAAATTTGAGTATTATTGAATAATTCAAATAGCCTTCAGAATTACACAAGTACTTGCAGGTTGGAACGTACTGGTGCTGCATAAGTAGCGTTCGCATCTTCCGCGTTCAGTTCCTCCAAGATTTGGGCCTTCATACCTTCAACATAGTTTGAACGAGTAAAACCAATATCAGCCAATTGATTATCTGATATGTACCGCATGACTTGAAGCGTAGCGGAAGCTTGACGCGCTATAACCAGTGATTTGAATAATTGTCTAAACATAATTTTCTCCTTGCTCTACTCAAACAGACCTAAGGAATGGTTCCGCCTGATACATCATACAATATGGAATTACCGCTATGCACTAGGCGCAATACTAAGACATCCTAGGATGTACTTTTAGGATCAACTAAACTCTTTGAACTGTGAGTATGGCCAGAATAACTAAATAAGATACTATTTTACGATGAGGTCAACTAACTGACATGTCATCTGGTGCGATGGTCAAAGCCGCATGTTTTGGAAAATCTCGATGATATATGAGTTATGGGGCTCATTACTAGAGGCACTATAAGCGGGAACTCTTCCTAAGGTGGGGCGCAAACCATGGACCCCACAGGCAAAGGCGAGGCAACGAATTATGCTATATCTGTTCTGTGGCCCAATGCACACATTCCGCTCGCAACAGCTGTTGCAGCACTACTAGAAGATCCCTGAAGCGTATTACTGCGTCCAACAATAACTCCACCCGCAGCACGAGTGTTAGAAACAACAGGACTGTCGCTTTGGGCAATCAGGTTCCTTTGAAGAGACAGGCCATTGGTTGTCGCATGCCCTAATTCATCAACATTCACTTTCATCGAAACGGGAACACCACATGAAACGCCTGGTTCCTTACCTTGTGCAACAAGATCATCCACTACTTTTTCTGCCAAAGGGCTTCGTCAGGAAATTCTTGTACAATTGCATTAATTGTTGAATTGACGCTTTCAATTCTTTCGAGGTACGCCTGCGTAACCTCTACAGCAGATACCTGTTTGGATCGAACCGCCTGCGCAATATCTATGGCTGACATTCTTCATGGAGATGTCAATATTTTAGTGGTTGTTAGGCGTTTGTTAATAAAGCAATAATACATGTGTATTTTGCAAAAGGAACCAAACACTAAGTTGTTAAAGCCCCCATAACCGGGTTAATGAAGTGCCAACGCATGGCTTCATAGTTGTGCTAATTGTATAGAAAGCTCACACAGCCAATGATGTATCCACGTATGAAAATAGTATTGGTGACGCCTGAAATTCCACACAACACCGGTGCTATAGGGAGAACTTGTGTAGCATTAGATTTAGAGCTCATCCTCATAAAACCTTACGGATTCTCCATAGACGAGACGACTGTAAAGCGTGCCGGAGCACGCTACTGGAAGTATGTTCAGCTCAGTCAATATGATAACTGGAACAGCTTTTTAGTTGACCGCAAGCCATCACTTGAAAGTTTATACTTTTTTGAAGAATATGGTGCCAAGAGTTTTTATACACCCAACTATCGGCAGGATAGTTATTTAATTTTTGGGTGTGAATCAAAAGGCCTCCCAATCAATATATTAGATGGCATGGATAATAGAACATTTAATGTGCCTATACTGAGTCCTCTGGTGAAATCACTTAACTTAGCAAACGCTGCTACGGCAGTCGCTTATCAGGCAATGCGAACTCAACTGGGCGGTTAAACCAAGTTACTAAATCCCAATTTACTCAAGAACTCAGCTATTGGGCTTTGAAGCGTGTTTAAGGTGGGAATGCTCACTTAACAAAGCCATGGACTCAGTGACCACTCATTCAAACAGCACCAGCATTAAGAGGATTTCCGTATATGTTGCCTCACTGACGCTTCAAGAGATTATGTTTAACAGCCCCCTCACTACGGCAAGATGGTAAAAGTTTCTAAACAATTTCGATAATTGTCGTTTAATAAACTATGACTGATGCTGATAAAAATACTATTATAGCAATTTGGAATGACTTGGTTTTGCGCAAGCGCCTTGAAGACGCCCCATATGGGCTGAGCCAGCAGGAGCTGTTGGCAATTCGCCAAAATGATGAACTACAAAGGTTCATGGGCAACACTCCCGCATTTACGTCGACACGCGATCAATTGGCTCAGAGACTTGAAGTATTGTAGACCGACTTCTGGTTGCTAAAGTCAGCTTACGTAGCACTGCTGCATTACCCCTGCAAAGGCTTGGCAGGAGAGCCACCTAGCTCCATACGATATATAGAAAGTTCAATTATCAACCTCGCCCACTACGGATTTAATCACATGCAAGGGACACATCCGATGGGTTAGCGGAAATAGAACACTAATAAAGCGTTGCGCTTGCATCGACCAATTAAAAATAAAAAATAGAGACTTTTAATTATAACTATCTTGAGTAGATACTAAATTTTGAAGTCTATTATTGAGCTTTGATTTTTACATTTAAAACACCGCGGTAGTCACAGATGATGGCATGATTTTTGCTCTTAAAACTGACAAAAATAAAGAGAAAATAATGGCTAATTCAAAAAGTACAAAAGCTCGCATTAAAGAGATTCGAAACCGCGTTTTTAATGAGCCAGTCGAAAAAATACTGGTAGACGACACCAAGGATGTTGCTTTTGAGCAAGACACGCATCCATCAAAATTAGAGCCATTGACCCTAAAAACAGAAGACTTAGTAGTTAAAGAATTCCAATCAGATCGTATAAAAACAGAAGACTTTATAAAAACAGAAGACTTTATAAGTTTTAAAAACCAATTGAATGATGACATTAAGGATTATTTTGAAGCCTTAGATGTAAAAATAACTGGGAGTTTAAATAGTTTTGCAGCCGATATACCTGATATTAAGAAGGGCTCGACAGTTCGGGAGCAATTAGACAATGAAATTGGTGATATAATATCTCAGAGAATGATCCAGCAAAGCCGCTCGCTAAATAGGGCAGTCGAAGATCTACGAGGAAGGTTTAGGGGTATAAATGATTTAGATGAGCTGAAGACAGAGCTAGAAGGAATTTTGGCCGACGGCATATCAAGCTCATCCAATGCAACAGAAGAGCTAAGAAAAAACTTAACAGCTGGACTAGCAGAAAACTCTGATAAATTGGAAGAATCTAACAGCGCTAATAGAAAATATTTCAGCTCCTTTATCGACAACTTCACCACTGCAAAGGATGAGATCGATACACAAATAAAGCAAAGTAATGATAAAATAACTGCAGTGCGCTCTGATACACAGAATTTGATGTCTGAAGCGGCTCTTGATCTTGAGAACAAAAATAATGCTTTAGAGGCGTCTTTGACGCAAAAACTTGAGGGCAGCTTTAAGGAACATCAAAACAAACTTAATGAGCTAGAAGGAATTTTGGCCGACGGCATATCAAGCTCATCCAATGCAACAGAAGAGCTAAGAAAAAACTTAACAGCTGGACTAGCAGAAAACTCTGATAAATTGGAAGAATCTAACAGCGCTAATAGAAAATATTTCAGCTCCTTTATCGACAACTTCACCACTGCAAAGGATGAGATCGATACACAAATAAAGCAAAGTAATGATAAAATAACTGCAGTGCGCTCTGATACACAGAATTTGATGTCTGAAGCGGCTCTTGATCTTGAGAACAAAAATAATGCTTTAGAGGCGTCTTTGACGCAAAAACTTGAGGGCAGCTTTAAGGAACATCAAAACAAACTTAATGAGCTAGAAGGAATTTTGGCCGACGGCATATCAAGCTCATCCAATGCAACAGAAGAGCTAAGAAAAAACTTAACAGCTGGACTAGCAGAAAACTCTGATAAATTGGAAGAATCTAACAGCGCTAATAGAAAATATTTCAGCTCCTTTATCGACAACTTCACCACTGCAAAGGATGAGATCGATACACAAATAAAGCAAAGTAATGATAAAATAACTGCAGTGCGCTCTGATACACAGAATTTGATGTCTGAAGCGGCTCTTGATCTTGAGAACAAAAATAATGCTTTAGAGGCGTCTTTGACGCAAAAACTTGAGGGCAGCTTTAAGGAACATCAAAACAAACTTAATGAGCTAGAAGGAATTTTGGCCGACGGCATATCAAGCTCATCCAATGCAACAGAAGAGCTAAGAAAAAACTTAACAGCTGGACTAGCAGAAAACTCTGATAAATTGGAAGAATCTAACAGCGCTAATAGAAAATATTTCAGCTCCTTTATCGACAACTTCACCACTGCAAAGGATGAGATCGATACACAAATAAAGCAAAGTAATGATAAAATAACTGCAGTGCGCTCTGATACACAGAATTTGATGTCTGAAGCGGCTCTTGATCTTGAGAACAAAAATAATGCTTTAGAGGCGTCTTTGACGCAAAAACTTGAGGGCAGCTTTAAGGAACATCAAAACAAACTTAATGAGCTAGAAGGAATTTTGGCCGACGGCATATCAAGCTCATCCAATGCAACAGAAGAGCTAAGAAAAAACTTAACAGCTGGACTAGCAGAAAACTCTGATAAATTGGAAGAATCTAACAGCGCTAATAGAAAATATTTCAGCTCCTTTATCGACAACTTCACCACTGCAAAGGATGAGATCGATACACAAATAAAGCAAAGTAATGATAAAATAACTGCAGTGCGCTCTGATACACAGAATTTGATGTCTGAAGCGGCTCTTGATCTTGAGAACAAAAATAATGCTTTAGAGGCGTCTTTGACGCAAAAACTTGAGGGCAGCTTTAAGGAACATCAAAACAAACTTAATGAGCTAGAAGGAATTTTGGCCGACGGCATATCAAGCTCATCCAATGCAACAGAAGAGCTAAGAAAAAACTTAACAGCTGGACTAGCAGAAAACTCTGATAAATTGGAAGAATCTAACAGCGCTAATAGAAAATATTTCAGCTCCTTTATCGACAACTTCACCACTGCAAAGGATGAGATCGATACACAAATAAAGCAAAGTAATGATAAAATAACTGCAGTGCGCTCTGATACACAGAATTTGATGTCTGAAGCGGCTCTTGATCTTGAGAACAAAAATAATGCTTTAGAGGCGTCTTTGACGCAAAAACTTGAGGGCAGCTTTAAGGAACATCAAAACAAACTTAATGAGCTAGAAGGAATTTTGGCCGACGGCATATCAAGCTCATCCAATGCAACAGAAGAGCTAAGAAAAAACTTAACAGCTGGACTAGCAGAAAACTCTGATAAATTGGAAGAATCTAACAGCGCTAATAGAAAATATTTCAGCTCCTTTATCGACAACTTCACCACTGCAAAGGATGAGATCGATACACAAATAAAGCAAAGTAATGATAAAATAACTGCAGTGCGCTCTGATACACAGAATTTGATGTCTGAAGCGGCTCTTGATCTTGAGAACAAAAATAATGCTTTAGAGGCGTCTTTGACGCAAAAACTTGAGGGCAGCTTTAAGGAACATCAAAACAAACTTAATGAGCTAGAAGGAATTTTGGCCGACGGCATATCAAGCTCATCCAATGCAACAGAAGAGCTAAGAAAAAACTTAACAGCTGGACTAGCAGAAAACTCTGATAAATTGGAAGAATCTAACAGCGCTAATAGAAAATATTTCAGCTCCTTTATCGACAACTTCACCACTGCAAAGGATGAGATCGATACACAAATAAAGCAAAGTAATGATAAAATAACTGCAGTGCGCTCTGATACACAGAATTTGATGTCTGAAGCGGCTCTTGATCTTGAGAACAAAAATAATGCTTTAGAGGCGTCTTTGACGCAAAAACTTGAGGGCAGCTTTAAGGAACATGAGCAAATTGAAACAGTTAGATGATGTTGTAAGTGACAGCATCTTAAGTTCCTCTAAAGCTTTAGAAGTTGTAAAAAGAGATTTGGAGCTAGGGTTGGTAGAAAGCTTTGAAAAGTTTGAAGATTTCTACGGTTCTATTAAAGAGGATTTCACATTTGAAAAAAATGCAATCGATATGAAAATCAAACAAAATACTGATAAAGTCACTGCCTTCAGTTTTGATATACGTAATAAAATTGCTAAAGCAACATTAGGTTTTGAGATGAAAAATAATATTTTACAGGATAAATTGACACAACAATCTCAAAGCGTTTCAAAAAGATTAAATATCCTAGAGTCTGAAATTAAAACTGATTTGAACAAGCTTCGATCGGCAATAAAAAGGAAACCAAACTAACCTGATAATCTCAATTATTATTTATTTCGAAACCTTTTCTCGCCAAAGAATTGTAAATCCAGAAACTATAATGAAAATAATACCTGGGAATAATGTATCAATAGGCAGTTCTCCAAATATGAACCAACCGAACGCAAGCGCTGTGATGATACCAAAATAACTAAAAGGAGCGAGAACAGATGCAGGAGCGTTCCGAAAAGCATACATTAGGAAGACTACTCCAAAACCACCACATATTGACATGCTCAAGATTAAGACAGCGTCCTTGTATGATTGTAGCGGCGTAAATTCTGTTGTCACAGCTGCAAAAAGGATTGCGCCAATTGCTGCAGAGCATGATGAATATAAATACAGCACTGCGCTTGAAGTTGACTTATCAAAACTCCGTAAAGTGACGATTGAGGCAGCGTAACAAAACGCTGCACCTATTGGAAAGACTGAAGTCCATGTGAAGACCTCTGAGCCAGGACGTATAATTAATAGTACGCCCACAAAACCGACAATAACAGATCCCCACCGCCATATACCGGCTCTCTCGCCATAGACTAAAGTAGCAATCATAACTATAAAAATAGCGTTTGTTTGGCCAAGTGCTGAAACAGTTGCTAATTCTACGCTTGCCAGTGCTGTATAAAATAACAGCTGCGCTGCGGCAACAAATAAACCGCGGCAAAATGCAAGTTTCCACTTTTTAATTTTATAGTCACCTATGCGAAAACTTAATTCGCGTGTGTAAGCTAACAAAACAATAGATGGTAAAACGCCTAGAACGTTGCGATATACAGATAGTTCCTGTGGGGAATAGACTACAGAAAGAATACGAACATGGACACTCATCAAATCAAAACAAATGTATGCAAGCAGGCAAACTAGTATAGCGCGAATATTTGATGACATATGGCCCCAATGCAAAAGCACCAAAAGCCTTTGCGAGTTTAATATGAAATTGATATAGTGTTTTAAAATTAAAGTTAAGCTAGAACCGTTTTTTAAAATTTGATAAACGTTGTCACTAATTCAAATTTCAGCTCTAGCCGTGTGGCAAGGAATTAATGGGAAAAAATAATAAATTTGTGGCCCAAAGGCTGGTGCTTCAGCCTACGCTGGCAGCAGTTCTAATTAGCCTGTCGATCAACAAACCCTTAGTAGGCATGACGTGGATGCGGGCAAGAGCGGCGAAGCACCAATGAATGACTTAACGTACATTTCATTGGAGGGTATCATCATGCAGCAAGCTCACGACTACTTGGCAGAAGCTAGTGAGTTGGCAAATATTTTGGCTAACCAACCCGAGAGCATCTTTGCCCAAACAACTCTATTCAAATCTTGGACTATTAATGATGTAATCGGGCATCTGTACATGTTTGATGTAGCCGCTCTAAAAACATTGCAAAGCGCTGACGAATTCGACGTGTTCTATACTCAGATTTCTGAACGCTTGGATCAGGGCAATGTCTATTTTAGAAAGCCAATACCCGTATTTGAAGGATTTGTCTGGAAGACGTTTATTCCAAAAGTGGAATGAGAACAGCGATGAATTAAGCGCGGCCTATGCCAAATCTGATCCAAAAAAACGGTTAAGATGGGTCGGGCCAGATATGAGTGCAAAGTCAAGCATCACTGCCCGCCAAATGGAAACATGGGCGCATGGACAGGAAGTTTTCGATACTTTGGGAATAATTAGACCTGCTCATGATCGCATCAAAAATATTTGCCACCTCGGTGTGGCAACCTTTGGGTGGAGCTTCAAAAATAGGAATATACGAATTCCACACCCAGCGCCATATGTCAGCCTAGAAAGCCCATCAGGTAAAATTTGGGAATGGAATGATCCTGCATCACCTTATTCAGTGAATGGTTACGCACTCGAATTTTCTCAAGTTGTGACGCAGGTAAGAAACATCAAAGATACCAGCCTAGAAATCAGAGGTGATGTTGCAACACAGTGGATGGAAATTGCTCAATGCTTTGCTGGCAAACCCGAAAATCCACCTCTTAAGAGTACCAGGTTTACAAGACAGAAGCCCATTTGAAGGAAACCACATTTATGATTTGAAATAAGAATAACTATTAAAACCGTTACTTTTATGTACTAATCCGGAGCCTAATTAATGCCAAAGCTAAGTTCTAATCTTGGACAACTCCTAAATCAGAACCTAACTGGTATCTTTTATTTTGCCTGTGGCATGTTCCTATTTTCTGCTGTGGATGCAATTGCAAAAATTCTAACTGATAGTTTCCACCCGATCCAAGTTGCATGGTCAAGGCAGCTAGGTCTTCTTTTAGGAATTTTTATCATATTAATATTTAAAGGTGTGGCGATACTGCAAACTAATCATTTGTGGTTACAAATTTCTCGAGGCTTTTTGGCAGGTATTTCAGCACTAGTATTTATTATTGCAATATCGGTGATACCCATTGCTGATGCAGTTGCAGTCAGTTTCGTAGCACCATTTTTTGTAACTATTTTAGGGGCAGTGGTTCTGGGCGAATAAATTGGATGGAGACGATGGACTGCAATCTTTATTGGTTTTTTAGCGTGTTTGGTCATAATCAGACCAGGCTTAACTGTATTTCAGCCTACTGTGTTATTGGTTGTGTTGGCCGCGTTTGCATTTGCTTGTCGTCAAATATTGTCCCGCATACTTAGTAATTCTGACAGCACAATGACGACGGTTGCATATACCGGACTTACAGCGAGTTTGTTTTTATCTATTCCCCTACCGTTTGTGTGGCGCAGTCCAGTTTGGGGTAACGAAATTTTGTTGCTTGTAGCATTAGCTACCCTAGCCGCCCTGGCTGAAATCATGGTTATTAAGGCGTTGGAATTGGCGCAGGCTGTAGTTTTAGCACCTGTGCATTATACTCTATTGATTTGGGGAACCATCTATGGCTGGTTTGTCTTCGGTCAGTTTCCTGATGCGTGGACCTGGTTTGGATCGACTATAATCTTTGCAACTGGCATCTATATGGTTTGGCGGGAATGGGTGGGTAAACAAGCAAGATCTGTTCAACCTTCATAGCCTCGACATCGCCCCCAGAGCAGACTTTTGGATACTCAAAGACTTTAGCAGACCAGAAGCCCAAGGCATCAAACCTTAGACTATGTTTCTACTGGCTTTGCACACAACCCGGAGAGAACCTCTGAAGCTATGCCGAACGACCTTACCCTAGCGTGGTGGTCGTGTATCATCCCAGTCACCATTAGCTCATCAGGGCTAATGGTCTTGATGAGCTCAGAAAGCTGTTTCTCAATAGTTTTAGCAGAGCCGGTAGCCGAGCAAGATAACGATTGTTCAACTTGTGCCATTATATGCATCGGTACTTCGAGATTATTTTGATCCCTTGGTGCAGGAAGTTTCCCGGGCTTTCCCGACATTAGACGGGCAAATGCAAGAATTTGGGATGACCGAAGAAAAGTAGCCTCTTCGTCAGTTTCTGCAGCACAAACCCCCACCCCAATTACAACATATGGCTTGGTTAAATATACAGACGGTCGGAAGGATCTTCTATAGATAGATACGGCTTGCTCTAGCATTGCCGGTGCAAATTGTGATGCAAACGCATAGGGTAAACCAAAATGGGCTGCCAACTGTGCTCCATAAAGACTGGACCCAAGAATCCAGACCGGCACGTTGGTTCCCATCCCTGGGATAGCTTGTACGCATCCGTCGTATCCAGCATCACTGAAGTAACTAAGCAACTCTGTTACGTCATTTGGAAAGTTATCTGCTGACTTCATGTGCCGCCTTAGAGCTTGTGCTGTTGCCATGTCAGAACCCGGGGCCCGACCTAAGCCAAGATCAATACGGTTTGGGTATAGAGTGGCTAAAGTACCAAACTGTTCAGCGATCACCAAAGGTGCGTGGTTTGGCAACATTATGCCACCTGCGCCAATGCGCATATGTTTAGTTGCAGCTGCTACATTACTAATGACGATTGCTGTAGCTGCACTTGCTATACCGGGCATGTTGTGATGCTCGGCAAGCCAGTAACGATGAAAACCAAAGCTCTCCGCCGCTTGCGCAAGTTCCATAGTGTTTTTAAGAGCATCGGCAGCGGTCTTGCCTTCCGGTATCGGAGACAGGTCCAAAAGCGAGAAGTGTTTCATAACAGCCTCCAATGGGCCAAACCTAAGCACAACAGCGTCCCTGGCTAAGTTTCGTTGATACGCGACGTGGTCTAAAATCGTGCGCATGTCAGAAACTCTCTGGTAATTTACTTGGGAATTTTTCAAACCTATTGGTATTGGCATGTATGAGATCTTAACAAAAAAGATGACTTACCTGTAAAGAGCAATTTTAATACTAATGCGATGTAACTTCATCGCTGAAGAAACTCTATGGCGATGGAAAACTGAAAGAATATTTTGCAACAAGCAAAAGTTTATTATTCGTAATTTAGAAAAACGGTTTGTAAAATTTTATTGCAGTGTATCGCGAGTTAATATCTCCAAGATCTATAAATTCACTAGTAGCTTTGAAACCAGATTGGAGTAAGGCTTGCACGACATCAGCCTCTGACTTGTTAGGCGCTACGGTTTCATCAAAATTTTGTATTTTATCAAACTTGCAAGCGAAGATGCCCATTCCTCCAGGTTTCATAATGCGGAAGAATTCATCTAGATAAACATTCAACGGTGTTAAAAAATAGACTAAGTTTACGCCCAGTAGCTTATCGATGGAGTTATCATCAATTTCGCTTTTCAGGTTACTTGCGTCACGGTCAAGTATAGAAACATTTTGACCCAAATTCAGGGCGCGCAATTGGGAGCGAAAAATCCCACTTATCTCTACCGCATAAACCGCTTGCGACGTCTGTTTCACTACCTCAAGAAGGGCTAACCCATTCCCCGAACCCACTTCGCATACACAATCAGTCTGAGAAACCCTAAGCTCTTGAACCGCACTAACGGCAACTTTTGCATTACCAGCTTTCATTAAGGTCGTTGCCACCCAACCAAACACTGGTGTGGAAGGTTTACGCATATTGCGCGTCATAATACCGGTACCATCAAACAATGAAAAAAGATTACGTGCCAAAATTAGATATAGTTTCATAAAAATGCTCCACCGGATTTTTATCTTTTAAATGGTGTCTATGGGTAGCCCAAATTAAGCAAGTAATAATGGTGAACTGCGTAAACTAGATCTACCAGGCAAGGGCGTGCAAAAAACATTTCAAATTCCATACTAGATTAAATCCAGCTAAACCTCCATTATCATGCTATAAAATTTAAAAGAGGAATAAAAAATGTCTTATGTTTCTATAAGAGAAGTTACACCCCACCCTGGTAAAGAAGATGTACTTAAAGAGCGTATGAAATCACTGTCAGGCATAATGGGTCAACATGGAGCGAAATCCGCATTGTACAAAGTTGTCGCCGGAGAAGGCGCCGGCCGTTATGATCTGCAGAACTGGTACAGCAACCTTGAAGATGGTGCAAAATCATTTCAATCCTATGGCGCAGACGAAGCATATAAAAAGGTTATGCAAATGCGAGCAGGCGATCCAGCTGGAGATATAGTTGGTCCATGGATTGGTCGAATGGTATTTGGCGCTCCTAAAGGAAATAAACCAGTCATTATTCACCGCGATTACTTCGCACCTCGCAACGCTGTGACTATGGCTCTAGAACTAGCCCCAGAACTTCAGGAACTGATGGACAAATTAGATGTTGAAATAGGTATTGGTGTCCCAATTATGAAAGACGACCATGAGATGCTTAGAGTGGTATATCGGTTCAACTCCATGACACATTGGGGACAGAGTGTTGATAAGATGGTAGCAGATGAGAGGTTTACCAACCTTATAAATGCTGCTCATGAAGCAGCGGTACTTAAGAAGTCTCGAATGCTTGTGCTGCAGGCATAAAGACCTTCTCACAAATCATTTTTACGACCTTGGCAGGTCATGAATGTTAAACGAAGGTATTACTAAAAAGGTTTGCTTCTTTGCAGTATACAACAGTTCAAAATTCATGACCTGAAGAAAGGACGTGGTGTTAATTAGTTGGTTTCGCCGCTAACTCGGCCAAGGTCAGGCAAAGTTTTGTAGCCTTGGACATATCCTGAATTGAAATCCATTCAAGCGGCCCATGAATATTTTGCATCCCAGTGAAAATATTTGGTGTAGGAATGCCCATTTCGGTCAATATAGATCCGTCGGTTCCCCCACGGATTGGTACTGAGACGGGTTCTATGCCAAGTTTTATGGCGGCTTCGCGTGCAAGATCAACCGGCCTCATGTCGGTTTCCAACCAGTATCGCATATTGCGATATTGTGGGCGGATCGTACATTTGATTTCCGCCCTGGGCTCAGTGGCCTGAACAGCAAGGCAAACCTGTTGCAATAAATCACCTTTTGGTTTGCATACGGCAATTTTTACGAATGATATTTTTATAGTCATCGCTGCAGCGTCGCCGTGCATCTGGGTAGCGTGAATGAAACCTTCCCTTTTTTCAGTAGATTCAGGCGTCATCGTAGCTTGTGGCAAAGTTGTAATGATTTTTGATGCGAGGTGCAGTGCGTTGACCATTTTTCCCTTGGCTAAGCCTGGATGAATCGAGATGCCAGTAATATTAATCTCTGCAGCATCGGCCGAAAAACTTTCATATTCGATCTCACCCACTGCAGCGCCGTCGAACGTGTACGCAAAATCAGCAGCCAGATCATTGGGTAGCGGTTCAGTTACGCCACGGCCAATTTCTTCATCCGGTGTGAAGGCAATGCGGAGGGTAGGATGTGAAATCTCTGGGTGATTTAACAGGTGACGCACTGCGGTCATTATAATAGCAATACCAGCCTTGTCATCAGCACCCAGTAAGGTGGTACCAGAAGCTGTAATGATGTCCTGACCAACCTTCTCCGCTAGGTAGGGATATTCTTCCGGAGAAAGTACAAGTTCCGGGGCATCTGGAAACGTTATATCTCCACCATTGTAACCACGTATAACACGAGGCTTGACATCTGTAGCATTGAACTGCGGAGCGGTATCCACATGCGCCAACAGCCCAACGGTTGGGCCATCAACCGTGCCCGGAATTGTCGCAAGTACAACGCCATATTCTGTCAAACGGACATCTTTAGCGCCAATCCCGACAAGTTCATCCTCAAGAAGCCGAAGAATATCAAGTTGGATTTCGCTGCTGGGGGACGACTTAGACGCTTCATCACTTTGGCTGTCAATCGTGGCGTAACGTATTAGCCGGTCTTCGAGTTCTTGGTCAAATAGGTGGACCATTGCGCCTCCTTATGCTCCCAGCATTAATTTTAATTAATTTCTAATTAACAGTAAACAAAGTTATATAAACTAATATTCTTAATACTTTTTGTATAATATTTATTTTAAGAGTCACTGTCAGACTGAAAAGAAACTACAACGCCAACTAAGGCCCTCATAAATGTGAGAGTTGGATTCCGAGAGGGTGTCATGGATCAGCGACACATTTTCGCAATTATACTGGTTATGATCGTCATTGGATAGCTGTTTCAATTTCACCGTAAATCTCTCTGCAATGCCCAACATCATCGATAATCCCGGTATTTTATAACAATAACGATCAGCTACCAGTATTTACTAAGCTCGGAGATAGAATTTAGCCTAATCGCATCGAGCTAACAATGGTGAGACCAATTGGTTTTGAACTTTTAATCAAATAATTGATACGACAAGGTGTAAACCAAGTATTGTACAATATGATTGATATCCATAGCATCGTCTGAAAGACGTCAAATGTTGTGGAAAAAGATTATGAAATATACTCCGAGCCAAAATCGTTATGATAAAATGATTTACCGCCGTTGTGGCAAATCAGGACTAAAGCTACCAGCCATTTCATTAGGTCTGTGGCATAATTTTGGTAATGACTTTCCACATCAAATCAAACGAGAAATTTGTCAGACAGCTTTTGATAACGGCATCACACATTTTGACCTTGCAAATAATTATGGCCCACCGGCTGGCAGTGCCGAAGAAGCGTTTGGAGATATTCTAAAAACTGATTTTTACGAGTTTAGGGATGAGTTAATAATTAGTTCAAAAGCAGGCTACGATATGTGGCCTGGTCCTTATGGTGAATGGGGAAGCCGTAAATACTTAATTGCATCTTGTGATCAGTCATTAAAAAGACTGGGTCTAGATTATATGGATATTTTTTATTCACACCGGTTCGACCCTAATACGCCGCTAGAAGAAACAATGGGGGCATTGGACTACATCGTAAAATCAGGGCGAGCCTTGTATGTAGGAATATCAAGTTACAACAGCCGCGCACCAAAGAAGCAGTAAAAATCTTAAATGATTTAGGTACTCCATGCATCATTCATCAACCCAGCTACAATATGTTTAATCGCTGGATTGAAGATGATCGGCTTCTAGATACACTTGAGGACCTAGGCGTTGGATCAATTGCATTTACACCCTTGGCTCAGGGCATGCTTACAACCAAATACTTGAATGGCGTGCCTAATGATAGCCGTGCGATGCAAGGAAAAAGCCTTGACAAGGATAAGATTGGGCCAGAACTAATTGAAACACTTAACAAACTTAATGCCATCGCTTCCAGTCGTGGCCAGACTTTAGCCCAAATGGCTTTAGCGTGGGTTTTGCGAGGCGGCAGAGTAACTACTGCCCTAATTGGAGCCTCAAAGTCAGAGCAAATTTTAGATTGTGTTGGCGCAATTGGGAACCTGAACTTTACAGAAGATGAACTTTCAGAAATCGATCGCTTGTCAGGTGATCAGGATATAAATCTCTGGGCAGCTTCTTCTGAAACAAATTAACTTCTTGTAAAACGTATGCCTGTAAGTGGTGGTTAATAATAAATTTGGCAAATGACTGCTGAACCTATCATGAATAACTAGCCAACTGCCATGAAAGCCGCCACATTATTTTGGCCTGCCGAAGCGCATTTTTTGATGTCACGCCGCAGACTTTTTACCAAGTTTCCAAAGAACTCAAATACAACAGCAGGCAATTAACTTTGACTGTATTTCGTACGGTCTACTCGGGCATAGGCAACTTGACGCAAAATACCAAAACTAAACTGCATCGGCATAATCTAATAAAAACAGTATACAGATAATTGACCGTCATACCTAAACCTCATATGGATTATTGGTAATAATAGAAACGAAGGGTACGACTAAAATGTCAGATAATCCTGTTTCTCATGAAGCATAAGGTTACCGATAGCTTTACTAATGGCAATTGCATGTCAAGCGCCTATGATCGCATTAAGGAGTCAATTTTAAAGGGCTATTTTGCCCCCGGCACGCGGCTTTCACAAGTGAAGATTGCCGACCGACTGGGTTTAAGTCGCACGCCTGTTCGCGAAGCGCTTAGGCTAATTGAGAAAGAAGGCCTAGTTACTTCAGAGCGGGGTCGGCAGATTGTAATCTCATCGACCTCGATGGCTGATTTGGATGAATTGTATGCACTTCGCGTAAAGCTTGATACCGCTACGGTTAGGACATCTGTCACAGACCTGTCATTGGAAGATCTAGATGAAATGCAAAACTGCCTGATAATAACATACCAGCTGAAGCATTAGAAGATTTTGCAACCTTCGATGCGGCTCATCGGCTTTTTCATATGATCGCAATTCGTCGGGCGGGACCGCGTCATGTGGATTATTCTGCACAGCTCAACGAGCATGCTGAACGTTACCGCGGAATCCACATGGGCCACACCAATTCCCAGAGTCAATCTAAGGCTGAACATAACGACATTTTCGCTGCTTGCACTATTCGCGACGGCGATCAGGTAGCATGTCTGCTAGCAGAGCATTACGCGAGGATCGCTTTGACAATCATTGCACAGATTGAGCCACGCTTGGTGCGAGCAGCCATTGGAGCGGCGTTGGCTAATCGGGTCACACCTAATAGGTGCTCAAGTCTGGGACACAGGCCCGGAGGTGGGAAGAAAATCGCTCACAGAGCCAAAAGCGTTGTGCCCGAATTGCGGCCTATCTCCAGAGATTACATGAATCCATACCACGCCTATATAAAAACCACGCCCATATAAAAAAATGTCGGTCGCGGCTATGATTTTTTTTGCTGACACGTCGTTGAGACTTTAATCAAATGGAGTTTGTAATTAATGGAAAAGGTAGTTTTGATAACAGGCGGATCACGCGGAATAGGCGCTGCAACTGCACGCGCTGCTGCACGCGATGGTTGGAGTGTTGTTTTGTCATATCGCTCGAACGAAGGCGCAGCAGACAACGTTGTGCGTGACATTAAGCTCAATGGAGGAATTGCTGAAGCGATCCGCGGTGATATCTCACGGGAGAGCGACGTAGCTACCATTTTTAATAAATGTAAAGACCGGTTTGGGCGACTTGATGGGCTAGTTAACAACGCAGGTATTCTACCGCCCATAGGGCGATTTGAAGACATCGATTTTGCGCGCTGGGCTAACACGTTTGCAGTCAATACCGGAGGGACATTCCTTTGCTGTCGAGAAGCTGTACGCATTATGTCGCCGCGCCACGGCGGAATTGGGTGGCGCTATTGTAAACGTGTCATCGATGGCGGCAACACTGGGTGGTGCGACAGAGTTTACTGATTACGCTGCCTCTAAGGGCGCAGTTGAGACATTAACGATAGGATTAGCGAAAGAACTAGGAGCTGACTACATTCGCGTCAATGGCGTGCGCCCCGGCCTTATTGAAACAGACATCCACAAATCGGCGGGCGATGCCGAACGGGTCGGCAGGCTTTCCAAAAGTGTTCCACTGGGACGAGCAGGCACGGCGCAGGAAACCGCAGAGGCAATAGTTTTTCTGTTGTCCGATGCTGCCAGCTACATCACAGGCAGTATCTTATCGGTTAGCGGTGGCCGTTAAAAAACCCACGCATTTTTCAGCATAAGGAGCCTCCATGCCAATTACTGTAAATCATACTGGCATTACTGTAAAAAATCTAGATCGTTCCGAGGCGATGTTTCGCGATCTTTTTGGATTCAAAACGTTTTCGCGCGCGTCACGCGATCCGGCAATTATCTCCGCAGTAACGGGTGTTGATGGCGCGGAGGTGGAGATCGTCTATATGCGCAACGGGGCGGTGGATATCGAGCTATTATGTTATTCTGCACCCACCCGACGACATGATCATAGGCCGCGCCCATGCGATCTCGGCTCGCTGCATATTGCAATGAATGTGGAAGATATGGATTTAGCTCTCAAAAATGCGCTTTCCTGGCCACTCGAAATTATTGGGAAGGAGGTTCAGATCGATGCTGGACCAAATACTGGGGCACGCATTATTTATATGCGAAATCCTGAAGATGGATTGATTATCGAGATGATTCAGAGGCCAACGTGATCATAAAAATCCAGATGTATCTGACATCATTTTGAAATATGTGGCTTGACTAGCTTGATAGTGTCATCGTGCTGTCCCCACTCATGCCAAGACCCGTCATAGAGAACCCAGTTTAGATGGCCGATTTCTTCTAGCATGAAAACCAAAATAGACGCAGTAACGCCAGATCCACACGTCGAGATGATATTGCGCGATAGGTCTACACCTTGGCTTAAGAACACTGCCCTCGCAGCATCGGGTGAAATAAAGCGGTATGACGGTGAGGGTTCGAAAAATAACTGCCAAGGCGTATTAATCGCGCCTGGCATGTAGCCTGAGGCGACACCAGGGTAGCCAGATCCCTCGTGCCCATCGAAACGTGCGGCAGTCCGAGCATCAATAATGACGGCAGCGTCATCCAACCCTGCTTCCCGCACAGTTTCAAGTGTGGCAACACGGCCTTTTATTAGATTTGCAGGAAAGGTCTTCGCAATCACTTTAGTACCAGATCCTATTTCGATTTCGTAACCTTCAGTGACCCATTTGCGCCAGCCACCATTGAGGATACGTACCCGGTCGTGACCGAATGTGCGGAACATCCACCACACCCTGGCCGAGACATAACCCGCATCATAGATTATCACTTCGGTGTTTTTACCAATCCCAAGCGCACTTACAGAACTTGCGAACTGTTTGGGTTCGGGAAGCATATTGACGTAGGGCGAGGCAGTATCTGAAACCTCAGTTAAATCAAGAAACTGCGCACTAGGTATATGGCCCACATTAAAGTCATCAATAGCGTGCTTGCCCACATCGGGCAGATACCACGAGCAATCTAGAATAATACGATCTGCGTCAGGCGTATCGGCCAACAGCCGGGCAAGGATGTCAGTCTCAATCAACCATCTACTCATCAGCGTTCTCCATTAGCGTTTGATGCCTGGACGGCGCTGTGCCTCAACCCAGCTTGCACCAGTTAACACGCCCCCATCTATAACAATATTTTGACCAGTCAGATATCGCGTTGCAGGTGCCGCAAGATAAAGTGCGGTTGTTACGAGATCTTCAGGCACCGCCAAGCGGGCTTGCGGAATATAATTTGCGAACCACTCGGCGCGGTAGTCATCGTCCCACAAAGGTCGAGTAAATTCAGTCTGGACGAAGCCTGGCTCGATCGCGTTAACCTGAATGTTATCATCCGCCCATTCGTGGGCCTGACTGCGCGTGAGCGATGTCACTGCCGCCTTCGTCGCTGCGTAAACTGAGATTGTATCAAAAGAAATATTCGCAGAAAGGGAACTAAAATGTATAATACGTCCGCCACCTTGTGCCTTCATTATGGGGTGCACTTCTTGGGACATAAAGTAGACCGACCTTAGGTTGACCGAAGTAATAAGATCAAAATCTTCCTGCGTGACTTCTGTGATAGGCTTGCGCTTGTTTGTGCCTTGCAGGTTTACAAGGATATCAATTGTTCCAGTTACTTCTTTTGCGCGCGCGACGAGACCTGCACAACCTTCGGCAGTACTGAGGTCCGCTTGCATCCCGTTAAACACAAGCCCTTCGGCCATGAATGTCGCGGCCACTTCATCTAACCTGTCTTGAGCCAAATCGTGCACTATAACGAACGCACCAGCTTTAGAAAAGGCGCGAGCAATGTCCCGCCCGATGGCGCCTGCCCCTCCAGCAATCAGAGCAGTCTTGCCTTCAAGTGAAAACAAATTGGTGATGTAGTTCGACATAGTCATTTCCTTTTTGGGACCGAGCCATCTTATGCCTCAGGTTTGCCTCGCAGCTTCCGGTGTCTCGCTATAAATTAGATGTTCAGGAGCGATACTAAGTTCCGGAATCAACAGTTTTGTTGAATTATTTGAGTACAGTTTATTCCTGTAGAAGAACGGCGCAAGCCCACAAACCTTCTTTTTTTTGTTTAATATTAACTAATAAACGTTGATTTGTACCTCAGGCGGAAGCTAGAATTAAAATATAATTTTAATTTATGTATACAAATATAGTAGTGGTTAAACCTAAAGGCAGAGCCAATGATTAATGATATTCTTCTGACAGGTACACCTGTGGTTCCAGACGCACCCCGCATCCTCAGCGCAGGGTCTCTCGAAGTCATATATTCTGCTGGGTCGCTTCGCTGGGTGCGATGGAAAGGTGTTGAAATTCTCCGTGGCATTTCGTTTTTGGTACGTACCCCCGGATGGGGGACACCGGCTGCCTCAATTTCTGGCCTCAAAATAACAGAATCTCACACAGATTTTAGTATTTCTTACAAAGCACATTACGGCACATCAGGTAAGGGAGTGTCAGTTGCCATCTGCATAAAGGGAGACGCAGTGGGCCGTTTGGTAGCTGACGCAACAATTTGTGCAGAGGCTTCCTTTAAAACCAATCGAAGTGGCTTTGTCATACTCCACCCGCTTGACGGATTTGCTGGTACACGCGTTAGCGTTGATCACTACTCAGCGCCAGCACAAGACAAGACGATTTCGCTTCAAATTTCTCCGGGCCAGCCCGTCATGGATATGCGTGCAATCACACATAGTCCAGTGAAGGGGCTAAAAGTAGAGACTAGCTTTGCGGGTGATATTTTTGAGATGGAGGATCAACGCAACTGGACTGATGCCTCGTTCAAAACCTACAATCGCCCGATCGACTTACCCTATCCTTACGTGCTCTCTCCAGATGAAACCATTCACCAGAGCGTAAAGGTAAATGTCCATGATACAGGTATGGATATTCTGCCTAAGCCAACAATTAATCTCCCAGAAATTGTCAAGCAGCGTATGCCGTATTTCGCTTTGCCACTTGATACACCGGCAGATGCAGCGTGCGCGCTGCACTTCGCTGAGTTGGTAAAGTGTCTAGCCCCTGCTTCCCTACTACTGAGGGTCGATCTCAGCACCACTAACGATGAAAAAGATTATAAAGCCATCACGCAATTGATGAAGTTAACGGGTGCAGACTTAGAAGTGCAGGTGATTTTCACAGCGTCTAACGCCACCGACCTGATGCGAGAGCTGAAAACGCTATCTGGTTTAATGACAAGCGCTGGGATTTCTGTTGCTCGCGTCTCGGCATTTTCCAAAATTGACGAGCAAAGTTTTCAGCCCAACGAGGATCGCCCGCAGCATCCCTCCGAATCTACAGTAACCGACGCTCTATCTCTCTATTTCCCCCAAGCGACCAAAATAGGTGGCACTCCTGCCTTTTTTACAGAGCTCAATCGTAAAAGACTTACTACGTCACATTGGGATGGCATGACATTTGCCACTTCGCCTCTGGTCCATGCAGCCGATGATGCCTCTGTTATGGAAACGTTGGAAACGTTATCGCATGTTCTATATTCGGCAAATGCTTTGGCAAATGGGCTACCAATTTCTGTTGGACCAGTTGGAATAGGAATGCGGCTGAACCCTTATGGCAGTGCACCTGTTAAAAACGATCCCTTGGCACGGGAGGAAATGGCCGCGCATGATCCACGCCAACGTGGATTATTTGCTGCAGCGTGGATTGTGGGTTATTTGACACGTATTGCCCCATTTTCAGTAGACCGTTTTGCATTTGGCGCCCCGACAGGACCGTTTGGCCTGATTTCTGACAAACAAGATTACCCCAGACCAGTTTGGGATGACTTAGGCGATGGGGAGCTTTTCCCACTCTACCACGTCACCCGCTGGATAGCGGCTGCAGGCGGAGCGCTTTTATTGCGTGCCGATACGCATGACGACATAGCCTGTCTCGTCTGGAAACATGACGGTCACCGCAGTGCATTGATTGCAAACCTCTCGAAGCTACAGCGCGATGTACCCCAGATAAATCTAACCAATCCTGTTGGAGTATATCTTGATGCTAGTAATCTCTCTGGGATGTCGGAAGATGTGACGCCGCTTGAAACAGGAAAATCGCTTGATGCCTATGCAGTTCTATATCTTAGAGAGGCAACATCATGACCCCACCACTTAAAGGATTACTGATCGGCTGCGGTTTTTTTTCGCGCAACCACCTTCATGCTTGGACGAATGTTGAGGGAGCAGCTATCACAGCGGTCTGTGATCTTGACGCAGATCGTGCCCGCACATGTAGCGAAGATTTTAACATTGCTACATGGCACACGAACGCATCCATCATGGCTTCTGGTAAATTTGACTTTGTGGATATCTGTACGACGATGGATACCCACGAAGCACTAGTGGCACAGGCAGTATCTGCGGGTCTTTCGATCATCGTGCAAAAACCCTTTGCCTCGGACATTATAACATGCCGCCGGATCGAAGCTAATGCACGCGCTAAAAATGTCCGCGTCATGGTCCACGAAAACTTTCGATTTCAGAAGATATTTCGCCGGATTCGCGCCATACTCGACAGTGGCGAGATAGGAGAAACAACCTTTGCACGCTTGTCATGGCGCAATGATATCGATGTGTATAGCAACCAGCCCTACCTCTTGAATACTGAACGATTTATGATCATGGACGTAGGTATCCATATGCTGGACCTTGCACAATTCCTGATGGGTGACGCCGATACAGTAAACTGCCTCAACCAATCGGTGAAGCAAGATCTCGCTGGTGAAGACGCCGCGACCATAATGCTGCATCACACCAATGCGGCAACAACTGTAATCGATATAAGTTATGCTACCATTCGCAGGCCGAGTTCCTTCCCACAAACATTGGGCGTGGTCGAGGGCCGAAAAGGCACAATTCAAATTCTTGAAGGTGAAATTTTGCGCGTTCACACAGATGAAACTGTACGCGACGAGGTCATTGAGGATGATAAACGCAATTGGACTTCTGCACCATGGACACAGATTCAGGATTCAATCCCACGCATACAACAGCATTTTATCGATTGCCTAAAATCTACTAATCCATTTGAGACGTCAGTTCGTGAAAGCCTGAAAACCTACGCACTGGCAGAAGCAGCTTACAAGTCCGCAGCCATGAGCCAGTTAGTTAATATCCAAAATTTAGATGAGGATGGCGGACGGTAAAACTAAAAGTTGCCGGTGCTCAAACGTGAGGAAGGACACACATTAATCAGTATGACCATCATTAAATAACCTCTAGTTGGACCGGTTAAGCGGAACTTTTCGATTATACAAATAATATTTTATATATATGGGGGCGTATGAATAACATGGACTTATTAAATAAAAATGCGATCGTAACAGGTGGCGCGCAAGGTATTGGCGGAGCCGTAACTAAGAAATTAGCATTAAATGGTGCGAGACTGGCGATATGGGATTTGGATTTTGATCTCGGGACAAAAAAAGCCACCGCAGTAGGGAATGGCTCGATTGCTATCGAAGTCGATGTTTCAAATTGGCAAAGTGTACAGAATGCTTATGCTAAGACGCTTAGTGAATTCGAGCGTGTCGATATTCTAGTCCATTCTGCTGGCATAGCTGGAAGTAACGCACCGGTTGTGGATTACTCGGTCGAAGAGTTTAGACAAATAATAGACATTAACCTTATGGGAACGTTCCACGTCAACAAAGTAGTCTTGGAAGGTATGCGATCACAAAATTATGGCCGTATAGTTAATATAGCTTCGGTAGCAGGTAAGGAAGGAAATCCTAATGCCTCGGCTTATTCTGCCTCCAAGGCAGGGGTTATTGGCCTAACAAAATCAATAGGTAAAGAACTTGCCGACGTTAATGTTGCCGTTAACTGTGTAACACCTGCTGCCGCGCGAACACGTATTTTTGATCAGATGAAGCAAGAGCACATAAATTATATGCTCTCGAAAATCCCACGCAATCGTTTTTTAGAAGTTGAAGAAGCGGCCTCAATGATCTGTTGGCTGGTTAGCGCAGAAAACTCTTTCACCACTGGTGCAGTATTCGATCTCTCCGGTGGTCGCGCAACTTATTAATATTAAAATTGAGGCAAACATGTCCACAAAACTTGCAACTTATCCCAGCTTATCAGCAAAAACAGTTTTTGTTACGGGCGGTGCTTCAGGCATTGGCGCCGAGATAGTTTCCGCATTTGCAAGTCAGGGGGCAAAAGTTGGATTTATTGATTTGGATGCTGATGCAAGTCAACGCCTTGCAAAAAAACTAGGTGACAATGTTAAATTTGAAATTTGCGACTTAAACGACATCTCAGCCATGAAAGCCTCCATAAGCCAACTAACAAAGCTTATTGGTGCAGCTGATATTCTAGTAAATAACGCTGCCAGCGATGATCGGCATAATTGGAAAGATGTGACGGAAGATTATTGGAACGAGAGGCTATCAGTAAATTTACGGCACCAGTTTTTTGCCATTCAACATGTTGCACCTGGAATGATTAAAAAGGGTGGTGGCTCTATTATAAATATGGGCTCAAATTCATGGTGGGAGGCTGGGGGAGGGTTCCCCGCGTATGCTACCGCAAAATCTGCTGTACATGGACTAACCAGAACGATGGCACGTGATCTCGGTCAGCACCGAATTCGTGTCAATACAGTAGTACCAGGATGGATTATGACCGAACGACAAAAAGCTTTATGGGTAACACCCGAAGGGCTAGAAAATCAGTACAAACGTCAGTGCCTTCCAGATCTCATTGATCCCATTTACGTTGCTCGTATGGTTTTGTTTCTTGCCTCTGATGACGCATCAATGTGCACTGCAAATAATTATATGGTGGAAGCAGGTTCAATTTGAGAATCTGGTTTGGTGCCCTAACCCCAAACAATAACTCATACTAATGAAACTAAAATAACAACACTAGAGAGCCTGGCGAACAGTCCTCGCTAATTATCCGCAACAGCCCCTGCCCCCGCCCTTTAAGCTTATAGTTATAATGAGATTAAACTGTCTTTAAAAACTTAATCAATAAACCTACGGATAGTAGTACCTAATTTTAGACGCTCATCGAGCCTCAGATTTCTGAATTAGATAAATTGATAAATGGTATATCAAAATGATCCATAGCTCTTTTCAACGGGGACCCAGGTGCCGCGAACTCTTTGAATGTTAAACCTAGGCGAGTAGCTTCTGCCGCTTCTCTTAGGCTTGTCACACCGTCGGCTGGACCGCCCGGATGGCTCATAATGCCGCCGCCTGCACAATAAATGAAATCGTCATTGCCAAGCAGTTTCCGAGCAGGCGCAAATTGCCAGATTGTCTGGCTCGAAGAATATACTGGCATGGCAAGATACGCTGGTCCTCTACTGCCGAATAGTGGCTGCTGCACAGACTTTGCCGCCTTAGCCACAGTGGCGTCACTTTCAGTAAATTTATTTGCAAGCCCATTCACGTGTAGATGGTCAGCCCCTGCAAGCCGCCAGAGTTTTTGCATTACGGCGAAGTCAATTCCAACATCTGGTGAGCGCGACAAAAGCCCCCATCCCGCACGGTGACCATGGATTAGCACTCCACTGCGGTCGCGCACAGCACGCAGCCCCGTTAATCCAACAGACTGGACACAGACCATCGCACACGTCGCGCCAACACTCTCCATTTTATCAAGGTTCCGCCACATTTGGTCAATTTCATCCGTAATATTCACAGCATAGAGTATTTTTTTACCTGTCTTATCTGCGTGGCTATTAATCACACTCATTACAGCGTCGAGCCGGTCATCAAACGGGCAATCCGGTCCGTTTGCCTGAAGTTCATCATCCTTGATAAAATCGATGCCTGCATCAACAAGCGTGCGTACAAGGTTTGCCGTTTCGTCAGCAGTAAAACCGACACTAGGTTTAATAATTGTACCAATCAACGAGCCTTTGTGGTCCCCCATAAAATGGCGCGTACCAGCCGTACCAAACTGCGGGCCAGGGTGTTGGTTGGCAAATTCTAAAGGCAAATCAATATCAACCAGTCGTATTGCAGACAGCTCAGCTAGCTCAAATAGGTTTCCTGCAAGGGTTGACAGCAGTGTCGGCAATGACACGCCAAAGTTACCCAACGGCCAGCTTATTGTAACCAAACCTCGTTCATATACATCACCAGTTTTGCGACAGGGTAGTGAGGGAGCCGTAAAGCTGCCAGTTGGTACAATCCTGTCCACCTGTGCCGCCGCGCGTTCACGTAGTGCATCTGTCTCACTCGCTAGCCGAACAAAAGTACCGGTTGACTGCTCCCCAGCCATGACTGCCGCGGCATGCGCTAATCCCAAGGGCGTTTCAATATCGTAGGTCGCAGTTATGCGAGTCATCTTATTCCTCCACCGTCACGGATCCAGCCAAAGTAATCAGGACTACCCATTTGACCGCCCTTCAATGCCAATTCCAAACCATCCATAGGGCCATCCGCATGCGCAAGAAAAAGCGATGCCCCGGGAATGGTAGGGGCCAAGGCTGATAAGCCAAAAATACCAAGACGTTGCGTGGCATAGCCTGATGTATCTCCGCCCGAAATTACGGCACGCCTAATGCCGCTTTGGTTCAGGATACAGCACAATATATCACCTAAGGCCTGCCCTATACATTTGTTTACCTCAGCAAGGGTTTTGCCAGAGGTTTCTAATGCCCTTTTGAATTGTGCTGCGCCTGCACCATCATATCCCTCCGCCGTACAGATTAGCGGGTCTAGACCAGCAGAAATTGCCGCGAGGCTCTCTTTTATGACACGGTTTTTCTCATCCGTCAGCATCATGTTTTCACTACAGGCCGTTGACACGTCAAAGCGGATGGTAGCAAAGCCATTGTTGCGTGACCACGCTATCTGTTTTGCAGTCGTTGGGGATACCGAGCCCGACACTACAACCATTCCATGAGCGCGTCCTACGCCGTCCGGTGGCATCGAGTTCGGTAAACTATTAGTTTCAACCCAGTGACGGACCAGTGCGTATTCAACGCCCTGTGATCCCACAATGAATGGATTCTTAGCCCGCTGCTCCCAAATCATACGGCCCGCTGCGACCTCACTTTGCGCATCCAGGCTATCGATTGTCATCACTGGAATTTTATCAGACCTGGGTAGTTTACGATTAGATGCAATATCTTCTTGTGACCATAATGAGGCATCTATCAAATCTGATTGCGCGGATATGTGTTGCGCTACATCAGATTCCTTCATGGGTGTGATCGGATGGCTAGCCATTACAGGATGTCGGTCTAAACGGTATACTTCATCGTCAAAGCCCGCAAACAAATGACCAAAAATTTGATAGCGTCGCATCTGTGGTGCTGCAACAAGTACGGGCACAGCAGACGCATTGGTCAAAGTGGCACCAATTTCGATGGCGCATCCGATGGACCCCACTGCAGGCGATGAATCTAGTGTTGAACAAATCTTGTAGTGCAACAGTTCAGGCTTTAGTGCCAAAAGAGACGCAAAGGCAACTGGCAGTTTTTTAGCCATTTGCTCAGGCGACCATGCACGCGCGGTTGAGGCGACACCAATCGCCCGCAGATCCGGATAATTAGCAAGCTGAGACAACGTGGGGACATCGAGAAACAGCATTGCTGGAACCCCAGAAAAGGCGAGGACCTCCATCACAGCAGCAGCGCCGCTGAAGTCATCGCCATACCATGCAACGAGCAGACCTTCAGGCAGTGAACCCAAACTCATATCCTTTTGATGTCGTCAAATCTCCGAAGTGTTACTTGACAGATTGGCATAGTTAGTAACTTATCATACCAGTTGTCAATTATGTACTTTTGGGGCGAAGCAAACAATAAGTGGAGAAGTCACGTGACAAAATTAGCATTATTCGGGGCCGGTGGTAAAATGGGCGTCAGGCTGTCGAAAAATCTTACAAAATCTGATTTTAACACTGTGCATGTCGAAGTATCGCCAGAGGGACGCGCAAGGTTGAAAGCAGAACTTGGCATTGAGTGTCAAGCAGCCGATGCTGCGCTGGATGGTGTTGATGTGGTAGTCCTTGCGGTACCCGATACTGCGATTAAAAAAGTTCGCAGCATCGATCATTGACCAAATACCCACTGGAGCGATGGTTATCTGCCTTGATGCGGCAGCACCCTTCGCAGGGCACTTGCCTAAACGCAACGACATAACGTATTTCGTAAGCCACCCGTGCCACCCGCCAATTTTTAACGACGAAAAAACAATGGAGGGTCGCAAAGATTATTTTGGTGGAGTTGCGGCGGAACAGGGGATCGTGAATGCGCTTATGCAAGGTCCAGATTCTGACTATGTTTTAGGTGAGAAAGTGGGCAAAATAATCTTTGCACCGGTAGCGCGGTCCCACCGCGTGACAGTTGAGCAAATGGCCTTACTGGAGCCAGGCTTATCAGAGACTGTCTGCGCATCACTCTTGGATGTTATGAAGGATGCGATGGACGAAGTCGTTGCCCGCGGCGTGCCCAAGGAGGCAGCAAGAGACTTTCTTTTGGGTCATATGAACATCCTTGGTGCTGTAATATTTAAGGAAATTGACGGTGTGTTTTCGGACGCTTGTAATAAAGCTATTAAATTTGGAAAACCGATCTTGATGCGCGATGACTGGAAACGCGTTTTTGAGCCCGAAGAAATTGCGGCCAGCATAGAAAGGATCACTTGACCTTGCGTTATCACCACTCTTGTAGCACGAGGTGATGTGTTTCAACTAAGTTGGTGAAAGTATCACCCGCAAAATAAGCTGTTTGGAATGAGAAAAATGGATGAGGCTGACGACAAAATTGTCCGCTTAAAGTTGTCAGACCAGGTTTTTCGCCGCTTACGTCAACTGGTTGCAAGTGGAGAGCTTTCAGCGGGAGATGTTGTGCCTTCCGAACGGGCATTAATGGAGCGTTTTGGTGTTGGCCGCCCAGCGGTGCGCGAGGCTTTGCAAGCTATGCAAAACAAAGGCCTCATCACAATCACCCACGGAGGACGTAGTCGCGTGAACGCTCTTACTGCGGGAATTGCATTTAATCAGCTCGATGATATCGCCAAAATTTTTCTGTCAAGCGAACCTGCCAACATTGAACACCTCAAGCAGGTACGCTTTATTCTTGAGATTGGAACAGTCCAGCTTGCCGCGCAAAAATGCACCGTGGGCGATGCTGATGAATTGGCGGCCCTGATTGAGGAGCAGAGAGGGCACCTTGGTGATGCCGAGCCATTTATGAAATCCGACATCGCATTTCATACCCGCATTGCTACTATTGCCGCAAATCCTCTGATCCATTCCATCACTGAAATAATGTTGACATGGTTATTTGAATATCATTCGTCCTTACTTTTGTGGTCTGGCCGCGAAGAGACAACGTTAACCGAACATACGGAAATTCTCACTTTTTTACGTTCCAATAAAGATTCTGGTGCAATTCAAGCAATGCAAAATCATCTAAACCGTGCTGGGAAAAACTTTTCAGCAATACCAAGAAAATCTTCTGGGTGCAGGTTATGGAAATATCACAACTGAGATGAAAGTCCTACAAGAGTATTATTTGG